>NZ_CP060719.1:840000-2148319 GCF_014396975.1 Thermomonas carbonis | reverse complement strand
GGGTCAAATGGGCCGTCGACAACAAGGTCGCCGATCCCGCACGGATCTGCACCTACGGCTCCAGCTATGGCGGTTATGCCGCGCTGATGCAGACGATCCGCTATCCCGAGCTGTACAAGTGCGCGATCGGCTACGTCGGCGTCTACGACCTTCAGGTGATGAAGAAGGAAGGCGATATCACCTACCGCGCCTCGGGCAATCGCTATCTGGACCGGGTGCTCGGAACCGACGCGGCCGTGCTGAAAGCGTGGTCGCCTGCGCAGAATGTCGACAAGATCAAGGTACCCGTATTCCTGGCGCAGGGCTCGATCGACAAGCGCGTGCCGATGGACCAGTTCAACGCGCTCAAGAACGCGTTCAAGGATTCCGCCGTGCCGGTCGAAACCATGGTCGCCCAGGGCGAAGGTCATGGCTTCTACAAGCCGGAAAACATCGCCCAGTTTTACACCCGCATGGAAGCGTTCCTGGTGAAACACATCGGTCCCGGCGCGAAGTAGACGCAGGATCCGCAGGTTCCCCGAAGGGCGGCGCAAGCCGCCCTTCGTCGTTCAGGGTGCCAGCGTCGCCACCAGCAACGCGCGCAACAGCGGCTGCAGCTGCGCTGCCTTCGCTTGCTCGTAGGCGAAGCTGTCTTCATCCATGTAGGTGCGTTGGCTGATCTCGAGTTGCACCGCGTCGATGCCGCCTGCCGGCGTGCCGTAATGGCGGGTGATGTGGCCGCCCTTGAAGCGGCCGTTGGCGACCCAGCCATAGTCGATCTGCGACGCGAGTTCGGCCTCGATGCGCGCCTGCAGGGCCGGCGAACAACTCGCCCCATTCGCAGTGCCCAGGTTGAGATCCGGCAGGCGGCCATCGAACAGGAACGGCAGGTCGCTGCCGCGGATCGAATGGCCTTCCCACAACGCCACGCGCCCGTGCGCGGCGCGCAGGCGATCCAGTTCTCCACGCAACGCCGCGTGATACGGCCGCCAATAGGTGTCGATGCGCGATGCGACCTCATCGGCATCGGGTTCGCGGCCTGGCAGGTAGATCGGCTCGCCGGTGAAGCGCACCAGTGGCACCAGACCGGTGGTGTTCTGACCGGGATACAGGCTGGTATCGTCCTCGCCGCGATTGAGGTCGATCACGTAGCGCGAATATTTCGGCACCAGGATCGATGCGCCCAGGTCGCGGGCGAAGTCGTACAGCCGCGACACATGCCAGTCGGTATCGGGTGCGACGCGCGCCCGCGGCGTCATTCGCGCCTGCAAGGCTTCCGTGATCAGGCTGCCGTCGTGCGGCAGGCTGAGCAGCAGCGGCGCAGTGCCGCGATGCAGGGTGAAAATTTCGCTGGAATGCACGTCGCTCATGGCCGGCTCATGCGAAGCGTGCCGGATCGAATGGCGCGGGATCGATCGCCGGGGTTCGACCATCGATCAGGTCGGCCAGCAACTGGCCGGTGCCCGCGCTCATGCCCACGCCCATCATGCCGTGGCCCACTGCCAGCCACAGGTGCCGGTGGCCGGGCGCGCGGCCGAGCAACGGAATGTCGTCGCGGCTCATCGGCCGCCAGCCGAACCATTTTTCGCGCAACTCGGGGCCGACCGGTTCGTGCAGGAACTGGCGCGCACCGCGCTCCAGTGCGCCAAGCCGTTGTTCGTTGAGGCGGCTGTCGTAACCGGAAAATTCCATGGTGCTGCCCAGGCGGAACCCGCCCGGCCAGGACGAAACGCACACCGACGGCCCATGCAGGATCATCGGCCGCTTCGGCACCAGCGCTGGCCGGCTGTAGGTCATCGAATAGCCCTTGCCGGGCTGGATCGCCTTGCGCAGCCACGGCAGACCGATCTCACGGGCGATGCGCGGCGACCAGGCCCCGGTCGCGATGACTGCATCGCGTGCGTGCAGCCTGCCCTGCGCCGTGATAGCGACCACGCCGTCATTGCCCGCTTCCAGCGAATGCAGGGCGCAATCCTCGATGATGCGTCCGCCGCTTTCGCGCACGACGCGCGCGAGTTCCGCCACATAACGGTCGGGGCGCAACGCGGCATCGCCGCTGAAGCGGATCGCGCCGGCCACACCGGGCTTCAGCGCAGGCTCCTGGGCTTCATACGCAGCGCCATCGAACAGTTCGACGTCGATGCCGAGGTCGCGCAGCAACGGGATCTCGTGCATCTCGCTGGCCATCGTGCGCTGGTCCCGGAACACGTAGTCCTCGCCGCTCTCGACGAAGTCGCAGTCCAGGCCATAGTCCTCGATCCAGCGCTGCACGCGCAGGCGCGAGTCGGCGAGCATGGTGTACTTCGCGCGCGCGCTGGCCTCCCAGTCGCGGAGGTTGCAGCGCAGGGCGAACCCGGCCATCCAGCGCCACAGCAGCGGGTCGAAGCGCGGCGGCACGAATAGCGGCGCATCCTTCTTGAACATCCAGCGCATCGCCTTGGCGATCGTGCCCGGCGCGGCGAGCGGCGTTGCGTGGCTCGGGGTCAGCGTCCCGCAATTGCCATGCGAGGCACCGCCGCCGATACGGCCGGCATCGATCACCGTGACGCCGCGGCCATCGTTCAACAGCGCCAATGCGGTGGCCAGTCCGGATACCCCGGCACCGACCACCAGCACATCGATTGACTCCGGTTGCCCGCTTGCGCTCACGATGTCCAGGTCCGCTGAATGGAAACCGGCATTATCCGGGCTTGCGGGCTTGTCCGTCAGCCTCGCTCATGACAAGGCGACATGCATCGCAGGCCGCTGGCCATACGTCATCCACCGCCACAGCCATTCCATCGGCCCGAGTCGGTAGCGCGCCAGCCACCAATGGCTGAAGCCGACCTGCAGCGCGAACAGCGCCAGCACGAACAGCGGCTGCCACGCGCGCGGCAACTGCTCGAAAAAGCCCAGGCCATAGCCGTAGAAGACCAGCGTGCACACCACCGATTGCATCAGGTAGTTGGTCAGCGCCATCCGCCCCGCCGGTGCCAGCCAGCGCAGGCGTTTCGCCCAGGCAGGCAATTGCATCGCCAGCACGATCGCCGACAGGTACGCCAGCATCAACAGCAGGTTGGCGACCTGTGCCGCGGTCTGCGCGGCGGCGCTGCCGATGCTCATCTGCGAAAAGCTCATGGTGGGATGTGTCCACGCCGACCACAGCATCAGCGGCAGGCCGATGCCGAAGCCAAGATTGCGCAGGCGGCGGAACAGCGGCAGGTGCGCCGCGCTGTGGGGGATGGTGCCGCTGCGCATGAACCAAGCGCCGAACAGGAAAACGCCAAGCAGGGTCGGGCCGAAGAACACCAGGAACCCGAGCATCGCGCCGGTGTCTGTGGCCCGCTGGGCCACGGCTTCGGCATAAGTGCCAGCACCGAAGGCTTGGCGCTGGCCATCGACCAGCGCGGCCATCTGCCGGGCTTGCGTAGCCATGCCCTTCTGGAATTCGGCAATCGCCTGTGGATCCTGTTGCGCCAGCGTCGCGAAGCCCGCCATCGCCCACGTCAGCAGCAACGGCAACAGGTACAGGGCCACGCCCCACCTGGGCAGGCGCGAGACCGGCGTGCGCCGGAAGCACAGCAGCAGCACGAAGCCAAGCAGCGCATAAGTCAGCAGGATGTCACCGGACCAGATCAGCAAGGCATGCACCAGGCCGATGCCGAACAGGGCCAGCAGGCGACGTGCGTAGAGCGCGGTACCGCTCCGGCCGCCGGCATTCGCCCGTTCGAGCATCACCGCGAAACCCATGCCGAACAGCAGCGAGAACATCGCGATGAACTTCCCTTGCACCAGCACGTAGATCGCCGCGTCCACCGAGCGGTCGATGCCGCTGAAACGCGGGTTGACCCCGGTGATCGATTCCATCATCGGACCGACGAAGGCCTCGATGTTCATCAGCAGGATGCCGAGCAGCGCGACCCCGCGCAGCACGTCCATCACTTCCACCCGCTCGCCCGCAGAGACCGGCCCCACCGCCTTCATGCCCGACATGGAACGCCCCTCCCCAGTTGCGTGCCGGCAGCGTAGCGCATCGCCCGCAGCAATTCGGCCTCAACGAAAATGGCCCGCTTGCGCGGGCCATTCGCTCGAACGTTGCTGGTCATTACCGTCGGAAGACGACGTGCCGAGTGCGAGTGGCCTCAAATCAACAGCAAAGACACTGGATCCCTGCCTTCGCAGGGATGGCGGGTCAACTCAATGCTGGTGGCCGCCGTCACCGTGCACGTGGCCGTGCGCCAATTCTTCCGCGGAAGCCTCGCGGACTTCCACGATCTCGATGTCGAACTCCAGGTCCTTGCCGGCCATCGGGTGATTGAGGTCGACATCGACCACGCTCATGCCCACCTTCTCGATGGTGACGGCGCGCGGGCCGAAGTTGGTGTTGAGCACGACTTGCATGCCGGGTGCCAGCTTCTGCGCCCCGAAATGCTTCTTGGGCACGCGCTGGCCAAGGCCGTCGCGGCGTTCGCCGTAGGCGTCTGCGGCCGGCACGCTGGCCTTGAAGCTGTCGCCAGCCTCGCGGCCGTCCATCGCCTTTTCCAGGCCGGGGATGATGTTGCCGTGGCCGAACAGGATCGCCAGCGGCTGGCCGCTGTCCTTCGAGTTCTCCACCGACTCCTGGCCGGTCTCGGCAACGGCATAGTGGAAACGGACGACGCGGTCTTTTTCGATCTTCATGGGTGCTCTCGGTCTTGGTGCAGTTGCGCGCTTGCCGCCGAACGGCGATGCGGGAACACTGCGCGAATGATTGGACCAGCCGACTGCCAGCAGCGACCGGGTGCGCATGGCGCACGGAATTATCCGCGCAATGCCCTGCTGGCGCTATTGGCTGCCCTGCTGCTGGCCGGTTGCGGTGGCAACGTCCGCCCGAGCGCGAGCCAGCGAACGCCCCAGCGCGATTGGCCCGTCGTCCAACCCGCGGACCCGGCGAAGGCCAATGCAGTGCTGATGCGCGCGATCAGCCTGGTCGGGACGCCGTATCGCTACGGCGGGAACACCCCGGAGGGCGGCTTCGACTGCAGCGGGCTGGTCAACTACGTGTTCCGCGACATGCTGGACCTGCGCCTGCCAAGGACATCGCGAGAGCTCGCCGAGACCCAAGGACCGAGGATCGCCACCGACCGCCTGGCCGGTGGCGACCTGGTGTTCTTCGGCAGTGGCGGCCAGGTCAGCCATGTCGGTATCTACGTGGGAGAGGGCCGCTTCGTGCACGCTCCGAACAGCGGCGGCACGGTGCGCCTGGACCGGCTCGACGGCAGCTGGTGGCGCGACCATTACACCGGTGCAAGGCGATTGCTTTTGTGATTCAAGGACTTGCGATCATCGGCGTTTCATCAAGATGAATAGGCCAAACGGCTATTTTTGTGACCGGCCCTCGCATTCATTTGCGTCCAGCTAACGATTTTTGAACCCTTCACACGGCATCGACGGGCATAGTCGCCCCTGGTTTCAAATCGTGATGACCGCGTGACGACAGCGACCCTGCCCCACGGCCATACCGCCGCCCACCCCGCCCGCCGGGGATACACCTTGTTCCTCGCCGTGGCGCTGGCCGCCTGCGCCGCCCCGGCGATGGCGATCACCCCCACCGCGCCGCCGGCCGATGCCGCGCCCTCGGTGACCGTCGCCACCCAGGCACCGCTGGATGCCGTGGCCACGGTCGACCTGGCCAGCCCCGACAACGCCCCACTGGTCGCGCAGATCGCCGCCCTGCAAAGCGCGCAGAACGCACCGACCACGTCCAGCCGCATCAAATCCGTCCTGCAGCGTGCGTTCTCGCTGCTGGGCACGCCCTATCGCTGGGGCGGCACCAGCCCGGAAGCCGGCTTCGACTGCAGCGGTCTGGTCGGTTACGTGTTCCGCACGATCGGCATCGACCTGCCGCGCGTATCGCGCTCGATGGCCAATGAAGGCACCGCCGTCGCCGATCGCACCGCCCTCGCCGAAGGCGACCTGGTGTTCTTCGGCAAGCGCGGTCGCGTCGACCACGTCGGGATCTACATCGGCGAGGGCAAGTTCCTGCACGCCCCGCGCACCGGCCGCGACGTCACCGTGTCCAGCATGGACAGCGGTTACTGGAGTCAGAAGTACCTGCAGGCCCGGCGGCTCGCGACCGGCGCCTGAAGCAAACCTGCATTTGCCGACGCCGCCTCCGGGCGGCGTCTGCGTTTCAGGCCTTCCTGCCGGCCTCGCGGTATCGGGCCACGGTCTGCTCGATGTCCTTGCTCAGCGCCATCACCTGCATCGCGTACTCGGCCAGGCGGTGGTCTTCTTCATCGCGCGGAATCCAGCCCGGCACCGCGACCGGCGTGCCCTCCACGCCGTCCAGCGCGACGAACACGATCACGCAATGCGTGCACAAGCGCTCGCCTGCGTCGTGCATCGGGTCGCGCGCCCGCACGTCCACCGCGAAGTGCATGGAACTGGTACCGGTATGGACCAGGGTGGTTTCCACCGTGACCAGGTCGCTGATCCGGATGGGCGCGACGAAACGGATCCCGCCCACCGCCACGGTCACGCTGTACTTGCCGCTCCAGCCCACCGCCGCCGCATAGCCGGCCTGGTCGATCCATTTCATCACCTGCCCGCCATGGACCTTGCCGCCGTAGTTCACGTCGGTCGGTTCGGCGAGGAAGCGCATGATCAACTGGCGCTGCTGTCCGCTCATGGTGGTCTCCGTCGGAAGTGGCCATGCTACGCCGCGCCTGCGATGGCCGCGTGCGCAGCGTCAGACCCGATAGAACATCCCCACCGAGTGGCTGGACTCGGCGAATCCGTATTGCGCGTAGAGATGTTTCGCCTGGCCATCGGCGAACAGCGAGACGTGCGCGGTGGGCTCGGCATTCGCGCGCAGCCAGGCGTCCAGCGCGCCCATGATCCGCTTGCCCAGGCCGCGGCCCTGCAGCTCGGGCAACACCGCGATGTCGACGACGAAGTGGAAGCAGCCACCATCGCCGACGATGCGGCCCATGCCGACGACCTCGCCGTCGCGCAACAGGCTGACCCCGTAAGTCGTGCTGGCGAGCCCGCGCGAAGCCGCCGGCTCCGACTTCGGCGACAAACCCGTCGCCTCGCGCAACCTGCGGTAATCGGCAATGCCGGGAAACCGCTCGATCAGCTCGATGCCACTGTCGCTCATCGCGGTGCGTCGGCCTGGTCCAGGCCCACATTGGTCGATGCGGCTTCGTAGACAGTGCGGTCGAGCATGCCGGTCTGCTTCGCCACCAGCACCGGCACCAGCATCTGCCCGGTGACATTGGTCATCGTCCGCATCATGTCCAGCACGCGATCGATGGCATACAGATAGCCGATCGTCTCCAGCGGCAGCCCAGCCGCGGACAAAACGACCGTGGCCATGATCACCGCCGTGCCGGGCACACCGGCGGTGCCGAAGCTGCCCAGCACCGAGGCCAGCGCGATGATCAGGTATTGCGACAGCGACAACTCGATGCCGGCGTATTGCGAGATGAATACCGCCGCCAGCGCCGGGTAGATCGCACCGCATCCATCCATCTTGATGGTCGCGCCCAGCGGCACCGCGAACGCGGCGTAATCCTTGTCCACGCCGAGGTTGTGGGTGGCGCTGCGCAGCGACACCGGCAATGCCGCGAAGCTGCTGGACGCCACGAACGCCACCTGCATGCCCGGCGCAGCGCCGCGGAAGAACTTCCATGGATTCAGTCCGTGCGCCATCAACAAGCCGCCATAGACCACGATGATGTGGAACGCACATGCCACGTACAGCGCGACCACGAACATCAGCAACGGCCGCAGTTGCTCGAAGCCGTAGCCACCGACCAGCGCCGCGATCAGGCCGAACGTGCCGATCGGGGTGAACTCCAGCACGAAGCGGGTGACCTGGATCATGATTTCGCTGGCCTCGCCGACCAGCTTGCGCATGCCGGCGACTTTCTCGCCCAGCTTCACCATCGCGAACCCGATCACGCCGGCGAAGAAGATCACCTGCAGCACGGTGCCCAGCCGCGGCACCAGCACGGTCATGCCATCCGAGGTCTTCGCACTGGCCGCACCGCCAAGCGCCTGGAACGGATTCGATGGCACCAGGTTCAGCAGCATGTCGAGCACGCCGGGAACCTGCTTTTCCTTGTAATCGGACGCAATCTGCAAGACCCCGACGCCGAGCCCGGGCTTGAGAATCCAGCCGAACGCCAGGCCCACGCCCACCGCCAGCACCGCGGTGATCGCGAACCACAGGAAGGTACGCCCGGCCAACGCGGCGATCGACTTCTGTCCGCTGAGCGAGGCCACCGCATTGATCACCGCGAAGAACACCAGCGGCACCGCGATCATCTTGATCAGGGTGACGTAGAGATCGCCCAGCGGACCGAACCAGGTCTCCGCATTCGGACCGAACGCCCAGCCGGCCAATGCCCCGAGGACGAAGCCGGCGACCACGCGCTTCCAGAACTTGATGCGGAACCACCACTCGAACATGCGGGTCACCCAGCGAGGCAGACCGCGACCATACCCGAGCCCCTTCGAACGTGGCAGTGCCCGGGGTGCAACACTGAAGCACGACCGACATGCGGAACGTTCATAATCGGTGGATGACGCCATTCCCCCCACACCGTCCCTGGCTTCCGCTCGCCTGCGCATTCGCCCTCACCGCCTGCGCCAGCGCTCCCACCCAAACCCCATCGGCACAAGCGCTTTCGGCGCGCGCCACCGGCATCGACGTGCCGGTGCCGTCGATCGCGCATCCCGCCGGCGAAACCGCCGCGTGGTGGTTCCGCGATGGCGCATCGCAGGCCGCCGCACGCGGCGCGATGCAGGGCCGGGCGAAGAACGTGATCATTTTCCTCGGCGATGGCATGAGCCTGACCACGGTGGCCGCGGCGCGCATCTTCGAAGGCCAGCGCAAGGGCGGTAGCGGCGAGGAAAACCGGCTGGCCTGGGAAACCTTCCCGGCCACCGCGCTGAGCAAGACCTACAACACCGACTCGCAGACGCCGGATTCGGCCGGGACCATGAGCGCGATCGCCACCGGGGTGAAGACCCGCGCCGGCGTGCTCAGTATCGGCCAAGGGGCGAAGCGCAAGGACTGCGCGGGTGCATTGGCCGCGCCGATGCTGACCTTGTGGGAGCTCGCGTCGAGCAACGGCATGGCCACCGGCGTGGTCACCACTGCGCGGGTCACCCATGCCACCCCCGGTGCCACCTTTACCCACTCACCGGAACGCAACTGGGAGAACGACAGCGACCTGCCCGCGCAAGCCGTGCGCGAAGGCTGCATCGACATCGCCCGGCAACTGGTGGAGACCCCGTTCGGTCGTGGCTTCGATGTGCTGATGGGCGGCGGCCGCAAGAACTTCATGCCCGCCTCCCAGCGCGATCCGGAAGAGGACGACAAGGTCGGCGAGCGCCGCGACGGCCGCGACCTCATCGCCGACTGGAAGACGCGCCACCGCGGCGGCGTGTACGCCTGGAACAAGGCGCAGCTCGACGCCGCGCCACTCGACAAGCCCCTGCTCGCGCTGTTCCAACCCGACCACATGCAGTTCGAATACGAACGCCCGAAGGACGTGGCCGGCGAACCGTCGCTGGCGGAGATGACCCGCGCCGCGATCGCACGCCTCTCGCGCAATCGCGAGGGCTACGTGCTGCTGGTCGAGGCCGGCCGCATCGACCACGCCAACCATTACGGCAATGCGTACCGCGCACTCAGCGACACGGTGGCCATGAGCGACGCCGTGCGCGCGGCGAGCGAGGCAACATCGGCCGAGGACACCCTCCTCATCGTCACTGCAGATCACTCGCACGTGCTGAATTTCGTCGGTTATCCGCATCGAGGCAATCCGATCCTCGGCAAGGTGCGCGGCGGCAGCGGCGAGGACGATGAGGGCGGCCTGGTCAACGACGGCTTGGGGCTGCCCTACACCACGCTCAGCTATGCCAACGGACCCGGCTACACCGGTGCCAGCAGCTCGCAAGCCGCCGGCCCGAAGCACTACCCGCACATGGGCAAGGAATACGAACCCGCCGAGGGTCGTCCCGACCTGCGCGGCGTGGACACCGAGCACCCCGACTACATGCAGGAGTCCGCCGTGCCGCTGCCGAACGAAACCCACGGCGGCGATGACGTCGGCATCTGGGCAAGCGGCCCCGGCAGCGACGCGATCCGCGGCAGCGTGGAGCAGAACGCGATCTTCCATTTCGCGGCGCAAGCAACCCCGCGCCTGCGCGAGGCGCTGTGCGCGAAGGAACTCTGCGATGCCAATGGCGTGCCGGTGGAGTTGCCGGCGGTCGAGGCTTTCAAACCGCGCTGAATTCAATCAGCGGCGGTTGGCGTATCGGCATCCTGTAGGAGTGGCGCAAGCCGCGACCGGATGATGCAAAGTCGAGGCTGAAGCCCCTCCACAGAAGCAGATACTCAGAACGGCTTCGCCAGCACCAGGTAGACAATCGCGAACAAGAGCACGACCGGTGCCTCGTTGAACCAGCGCAACGCCGTCGGCGACGGCAACTTGCGGCCGGCATCGACCCCCTTCAGCCAGCGCCCCGTGACGATGAAATACGCCAGCAACGCTGCGACCAACGCCAGCTTGGCGTGCAGCCAGCCACCGCCGAAGCCGAAATGCAGCCACAGGACCGCGCCGAGCACGACGGCGATGCCGAACATGGTGTGGCCGAAGCCGTACAAGCGCCGGCCCATCAGCACCAGCCGCGCGCGAACCGCAGGCTCGTCGCCCGCTTCGGCGATGTTGACCAGGATCCGCGGCAGGTAGAACACCGTCGCCATCCATGCGATCACGAACACCAGGTGCGCGGTCTTGGTCAGCAGGTAGGCCATCGGGTTGCTCTCGTGCGCGGCGAAGCCTTTAGGATGCCACGATGACCAAGACCTACGACCGCGCCTACTTCGACCGCTGGTACCGCAATCGCGAAATTGGCGGTGCGGCGCGACTCGCGCGCAAGGTCGCGCTGGCCGTCGCCACCGCCGAATACCACCTGGAGCGGCCGATCCGCAGCGTCATCGACATCGGCTGCGGGGAAGGTGCGTGGCGCGCCCCATTGCTGAAACTGCGACCGAAGCTGGCCTACCTCGGCTTCGATGCCAGCGAGTACGCGATCGCCCGCCATGGCCGCCGCCGCAACCTGCACCTGGCGCGCTTCGCCGACTTCGAGTTCCTGCGTCCCTGCCCGCCCGCCGACCTGCTGGTCTGCAGCGACGTGCTGCACTACCTGCCAACCCGGGAACTTGAGCGCGGCCTGCCCGCCCTGGCCGAACTCTGTGGCGGCGTGGCCTTCATCGAAGCCTTCGCCCGCGAGGACGAAGCGGTGGGCGACGACCACGAGTTCAAGTCGCGGCCGGCGTCGTTCTACACGACGCGGCTGCGTGCGCTCGGCCTGCGTCCGTTGGGCTCGCATTGCTGGTTGTCGCCGGCCCTGGCCGGGCAGGCGACCGCGCTGGAATTGCCGGGCTGAGCCGAAGCGCGACCGCGGTCACGGCCCCCTCCGGCCGATACGTTATGCTGCAATGCGGCATCACTTGATGCATGACAGGGGCTGGCGGACGCATGTTGCTTTACCAACTGCATGAATTCTGGCGTGCCGGGCTTGCGCCCTACACGTACTTTGCCGATGCCGGCGCCAAGATGTACTCGGCCAACGACAGCTGGCTGGCCTCGGTGCCGGGTGCGCAGCGCACTGCCGCCGCCTTCGAGCTGATGTACCGGCTTGGCAAGGACTACGAAAAGCCCGAGTTCGGCATCCACCAGGTCGAGGTGGACAGCGTGGCCGTGCCGGTGGTGGAACGCGTGGCGGTGGAAAAACCGTTCTGCCGGTTGCTGCGCTTCAAGCGCTTCACCGACAACGAAGACAAGCTGCGCGACCTCAAGGACGACCCCAGCGTGCTGGTGGTGGCGCCGTTGTCCGGCCATCACTCCACGCTGCTGCGCGACACCGTGCAAACCCTGCTCGCCGACCACAAGGTCTACATCACCGACTGGACCGATGCGCGCATGGTGCCGGCCGAGGCCGGCCCGTTCCAGCTCGACGATTACATCGCCTACGTGCAGGAGTTCATCCGCCACATCGGCACCGACAACCTGCATGTGGTCAGCGTCTGCCAGCCGACGGTGCCGGTGCTTGCGGCGGTCTCGCTGATGGCGGCGCACGGCGAACCGCTGCCGAAGTCGATGACGATGATGGGCGGGCCGATCGACACCCGCGAATCGCCGACCTCGGTCAACAACCTGGCCACCCGCCAGCCGCTGTCGTGGTTCGAGAACAACGTGATCCACAACGTGCCGGCCAATTACCCCGGGCACGGCCGACGTGTGTATCCCGGATTCCTGCAGCACATGGGCTTCGTGGCGATGAACCCGGAGCGGCACCAGACCTCGCACTGGGATTTCTACCAGGACCTGCTGAAGGGCGACCTCGATTCCGCGGCATCGCATCGCAAGTTCTACGACGAATACAACGCGGTGCTGGACATGCCGGCCGAGTACTACCTGGACACCATCCGCACGGTGTTCCAGGAACACCTGCTGCCGCGCGGCCTGTGGGACGTGGCCGGCGAGCGCGTGGATCCGTCGAAGATCCGCGATTGCGCGCTGCTGACGATCGAGGGCGAGCTCGACGACATTTCCGGCCAGGGCCAGACCCGCGCCGCGCACAAGCTGTGCACCGGCATCCCCGCCGCCGACCGCCAGCACGTCACGGTGCCCGGCGCCGGCCATTACGGCATCTTCAGCGGACGCCGCTGGCGGACGCAGGTGTATCCGCAGGTGCGTGCGTTCATCGCCGACCACGCGGCCAAGCCGGTGGATCAGCCCGTGCAGCACGCCTTGTTCGCACTCAAGACGTCAGCTTCGTCCAAGCTTGCCGCAAAAAAAGCGAGCGCGCCGAAGAAAGCGGTCGCGACGAAGAACCTGGTCGCCGCAAGGAAGGTGTCCGTGTCCAAGCCTGCAGCGAAGAAGCTAGCAACGAAGTCGGCATCGAAGAAACGCTGACGCGGGCTTGCAGCACCCACTTGGTCGGCACCCGAGCATGCATCGAGGATCCGGCATCGGGAACAAAAAACGCCTGCTGATGCAGGCGTTTTTCTTTCCAGCAGCAGCGTGGTTCAGACCACGGCGCCGTGAACCAGCAGGTACTTGGCCAGTTTGCCGTGCATGCGGCCGATCAGTCGCGCCAGGTGCAAGGTAGCGAACACCAGTAGCAGGCCCGCCAGCACCAGCAACGGCCAGGCCCACGGCGACGTCGGATCGAACCAGCCGGTGTGGGTGATGTGGATGTGGGTGCCGTAGCCCAGCGCCTGCGCGATCGGTGCGGCGATCAGCGCCAGGCCGATGCTCATCGTCACCACGACGACGATGAAGTACGCGATGCCAAGCGGCAGCATCGCCACGAAGTACAGCATCGTGCCCCACGTGCGCGGGTCGGTGAACATCGCGCCGATCCGCTGCAGTACCGGCAGGCTCCTGTCGCTGTACAGCGGTCGGCGCGGCATGCGCTCGCCCAGCATGACCTCGACCAGCCGCCCTTCCACCAGCGCCAGGATGCGGGTCGCGCCGATGAACAGGATGAAGAACGGGATGCCGATGATCAGGATCGCCAGGCCCGCGGACAGCGACAGGCCCATTACCACCCACACGAAGTAGAAGATGCCGGTGGCCAGCGCCAGCAGCATGTAGAACAGCGAGCCGTAGGTGTGCGGATCCACCAGCACGCCGAAGAAGCGACCGAGCAGCGATTTGCGAGGCGGCGGCGGCGGCGCGCGCAGCGCGGTCTGCACGCGGGTCTCGGTGTCGCGATAGATGTCGGCGACTTCATCGGGCGCACCGTAGCTGCCGGCGACTGCGGCGATCACCTCGGCCTCGGACTTGCCGGCATTGGCGGCGAGTTCCGAACGCAGGTAGTCCTCGGCGTCGTACAGGGCGTCCTGTGCCAGCGCCGGGTCGCAGCCATCCAGCGCGCGGCGCAGGCGTTCCAGGTAGGCGGGGATGGTGGTGGGCAGGTCATGCATGGCGTTCATGCGGTGGCTTCCTTGAGCACGGCATCGAGGGAATCGCGGGTGGCGCGCCAGGCGGCGGTCCAGTCGACCAGGGCGTCGCGGCCGGCAGGCGTCGCACGGTAGTAGCGGCGCGGCGGCCCGCTGACCGAGGGCTCGACGAAGCTGTCGAGCAGGCCGGCGCCTTCGAGATTGCGCAGCACCGGATACAGCGCGCTCTGCTTGCCGGCCAGCACGCCGTCGCCGGTCTGCTCCAGCCGCTTGGCGATCTGGTAGCCGTACATCGGCTCGACCGAGGCCGCCACCACCGCCAACAAGGCGAGCGACACCGTGCCGGCGCTGAGCTCCTTGTGGAATTTCCGTAACAGGGCTTCGTCCATCTGCGGATTCGCCGGGGGCTATGTTGGAACGAACACTAGTATTCAATTCGATATAGCGAATGTGCCAGTAGTCACGTCATCGCATTAGAGCCCGATCAACGCACCCGTTGCCCGACCCGATGCGGACGCTATGCTTCGGCCTTTCCCGTATTCCGGATGCCCCATGCGCCCTGCCTTGCTCGCCATCGCCCTGTCGTTCGCCATCGTCGCGCCCGCGTTGGCGCAGGACGCCGCCAAGCCCAAATACCGCAGCGCCAAGGAAATCATCGATGCCGCGCCGGCGAGCGCCTGGCGCGACCTCGACCCGGCCAACACCCTGTACATGGAATTGCCGGCCGGTCGCGTGGTCATCGAGCTCGCACCGGGCTTTGCGCCGGAGCACGTGGCCAACATCAAGACCATGGCCAAGGGCGGCTTCTGGGATGGCCTGGCGATCTATCGCTCGCAGGACAACTTCGTGGTCCAGTTCGGCGATGCCGAGGGCGAGGAAGCCGGAAAGGCGAAGGCCTACCCTTCGGGCACCCGCACCAAGCTGCCCGCCGAATTCACCCGCGATGCCAAGGGCGCGCGCTTCGACAAGCTGCCCGACATCGACGGCTGGGCACCCGAGGTCGGTTTCATCGACGGCATGCCCGCCGCGCGCGACCCGAAGACAGGCAAGGCGTGGATGGCCCACTGCTACGGCATGCTTGGTGCCGGCCGCAACAACGCCCCCGACAGCAGCATCGGCGCGGAGCTTTACGTCGCCATCGGACAGGCACCGCGTGCGCTGGATCGCCAGTTGAGCGCGGTCGGCCGGGTGGTCAAGGGCATGGAGCTGCTGAGCGTCATCCCGCGCGGCCCGGAACCGATGGGCTTCTACGAGAAGCCCGAGCAGCGCGCGCCGATCCTCTCCATCAAGCTCGCCAGCGATGTGCCCGAAGCGCAGCGCACCCCGTTGCAATTGCTGCGCACCGACAGCCAGGCCTTCATCGATGCCACCGAGGCCCGCCGCAACCGCGTCGACGGCTTCTACACGATCCCGGTCGGCCACATCGACCTGTGCAACGTGCCGTTGCCGGTGCGGGCAACGCCGGCGAAGTGATGACGCCCAGGCACTGATGGACGAAGGCCGCCTCCGGGCGGCCTTCCTGTTTGCAGGGCTTGACAAGCACGTCCGATGCTTCAATGATTAACGAAATAGTTAATCATTGAATTGCACATGAGCGCGGATCGCATCTTCGAAGCCCTCTCGTCCTCGGCACGCCGGCAAATCCTTGCTTACCTGTCTGCAGGCGAACTCAGCGCCGGGGAGATCGGCGAACGCTTCTCGATGACCGCGCCCGCGATCTCCCGGCACCTGTCCCTGCTGGAAGCCGCCGGGCTGGTCTCGGGCGAGCGCCGTGGCCAGTTCATCGTGTATCGCCTCAACGGCGACAACCTCGTCAATACGCTGACCGGCTTCGCCTTCGAGCTTTGCCCGACGGCGGGTCCGTTGAAACGCGAGTCGCGCGCCAAGACGAAGGCAAAGGCGCGCTGATCGAAGGATTCTCCCGAAGGAGCACGCCATGCCCACCGTCTCCCGCCCCGCCCGCGGGTTCCCCACCGCCCGCATCGAACACCGCCACGGACGCCTGCCGGTCGAAGTCAGCCTGGTGGCGCAACTCGGCCATGGTGCCGGCGATGACCTGTTCCGCCAGACCGGCAAGCGCCAGCATGGCCAAGCCGGTTTCATCGACGCGCTCGACGAGCCCTCCGCGAGCATCGCCGCCACCGACTTCGCCCGCGGCGAATCCACCGCGCTGTTCTCGTTCGCGGTCGGACCAGAGGGCCACCCGTTCCATCGCCATGCAGGCCACCGCGTGTTCACCGCGATCTCCGGCAGCGGTGGCACGCAGCTGTGTTTCTCCACCGTGTCCGATGCGGCGATGCAAGCCTCGCCGACCGCCTTCGTCGACGCCCTGCACCATGTCGACATCCCGCCGGACTGCCTGTTCACCGTGCGCTTCGGCGGCGGCACCTGGCACCGATTCATGCCATTGAAACCGGGTCATCCCGCGCTGTTCGCCCTGTCCTGCCATACCGACGAACGCGGGGCATCGACGATCCTGCGTTGGCCATGCTGGTGGCCTCCGGCAAGGCCGATATCCCCGGCCTGACAGAACTGTTGCCCGATACCGTGCTCGCCCATCTGCACGCGCATCCACCGTGCTCCGGGGATATACCAACCATTGCACTGTCGCTGGACGGCCCCCCGGGAGGTCTGTTGGATTCGGGCTGCAGCGTCGTTCGTCGCGCCGCCGGACGCCTGCGCGGACTTGCAGAGGCGTGGCGCACCGCCGGCGGTTTCATCGCCCGTCGCGGCCGTGCAGTGACCGAACTCGCATCACCGCCCGCGGGTTCGTTGCTGTCTTCGCAATTGAGCGAAGGATTCGAACACGAGGACAGCTTCGAAGTGGTGCTGCATGCCGCCAACCTGCGTGGCCAACTGGCAAGCGACCTGCTTGCCGATGTGCTGGAAGGATTCCTGGCCAATCGACCGGCCGGCGTGAGCTGGCTGATGCGCCTGCGCAATGTGCTGGTACGCCCGCTGCGCCTGCGCACGTCGCCGTTGGGGTGCCCGGTGTCGTCGCTGCTTTCGCCGAATCGCGACAACCTGTTCGCCGGTCGCCATCCGGTGCTCGACCAGGCCACCGACCCGCGCGGACTGCATGCTCAGGTCCTGCTCGGCGCCGACGACCGCCACCTGCGTTTCCGCTCCTGCGTGGGCGTGCGCATTGCGGGCGATGAAGCGCGGATCACCCTTGGGACGCGCGTGCAGGCGCGCAACCTCTTCGGCCGTTTCTACATGGCCTGCATCGAAGGCGCGCATCGCCGCTACGTCTCGCCGGCGATGCTGTTGCTCGCGGTCGAGCACGCGCAACGCCGGCTGCATCCGGCCACGGATCCGGCGACGGCGATCGCCCTCTGAAACATGTCCCCTCGCGTATCGGAGAAAAGAAGGCCGCGCGAGGGCGGCCTTCCTGTTGGTGACGCTCGCCCGACTCAGAACGACTGGCTGAAGCGGATCCCGAACGTGCGCGGTTGCGCGATCACCGTGTACGGCTGGTTGCCGCAGGTCAGCGCGGCGCACTGGGCGAAGCGGCTCATCTCGGCGCGTTCATCGAAGGCGTTTTTCAGGAACAGGTCGATCGACCAGTTGTCCTTGCTCCAGCCCACCGAAACATCGGCCGTGGTGTACGCGGCCAGGGTGCCGAGCAATGCGGTCTCGGCTTCGCGCAGGTCGACCCGGCGATTGCCGACGTGCGAGGCCGAGGCCTGCCAGTAGGCTTCTCCGCCGGCGAGGTCCCAGGTGTAGCGGGCATTCAACGCACCCTTGAACTTCGGGGTGATCGGCAGGCGCGTGCCGGATGCAGCCTGCGGGCCATCGACCGGATCGCCGTTGGGATTCAGCGTGCCGGGCGGGCAGACCGTTTCCGGTTCGCCGTCGGGACGGATCCAGCCGCAGTAGTTGCGGGTCAGCTTGGCGTCGTACCAGGCGAAGCCGCCGCTGATCTGAAGGTTGTAGCTGGCCGCCCAGCTGAGGTCGAGCTCCAGGCCATCGACCTGCGCACTGTTGGCATTGCGGATCTCGGTCAGGCCGTTTTGCCCCAGGTAGGAGAACTGGAAATCCTCCCAATCGGCGCGGAACAGCGCCCCGTTGAACACGAAGGCATTGCCCCACGTGGTCTTCCAGCCCAACTCGTAGTTGGTCAGGAAGTCGGACGTGTACGGCGGCAGCGTGCCGCGACGGTTGATGCCGCCCGGCCGGTAGCCTTCCGACCAGGTCGCGTAGATCATCTTGTTGTCGTCGATCTGCCAAGTCAGGTTGACCTTGCCCAGCGAGTCGCGCTCGCTGACGCGCTTGTCCAGGTTGGTGCAGGGCGCGCCGTTGAATGCTTCGTTGGAGAAGCACTGCGAGACACCGGTGCTGCCGCTGAAGCCGTCGCCGTAGCCGAAGAAGCCCTTCAGCGAATTGTTGGCCTTGAACCAGCGCATGCCACCGGTCACGGTGATCGCGTCGGTGATGTCGAACGACAGTTCGCCGAACACCGCCTCGTCGCGATCCTTGCGCTGTTGCGCGGTCAGCCAGATGGTGTCTTCCCAGCCGTTGACCCAGAAATCCTGGGTGAGGTTGTCGACCTTGTAGCGCTGGAAGATGTCGTGGCTCTGCTGCTGCCAGAACAGGCCGGCGACCATGCGGAAACGGTTCTCCTGCGGAGAGGACACTCGCAGCTCGTGACTGGTGCGCTTGTAGCCGTCGGTCGCCTGGATGTACTGCGCCGGATTGATGTAGTCGCCGTTGTCGTCGTAGAAATAAGCGCCGTAGCCCGCCAGGGTGTCGTACCAGAAGCCGTAGTCGCTGTAGTCGGATTCGGAATCGACATCGCGCTTGAGCTGCGAGAACACGTAGGTCAGGTCGAAGTTGCCGATCTTGCCCTCCACCGTCAGCGCCGCCTGGTGCCAGCGATCGTTGGACGATTCCGGGAAGAAATGCTTCACCGCCATGTCGCCGCTGGAGGCGTCGTAGCCCATGTCCGGGTTGCCGGTGTTGGGGTCGATGCCGGCGCTGCCGTAGGCCTTCTGCTTCTGCGCGATCAGCTGCGGGGTGATCGTCCAGTTGTCGTTGATGTCGAAGCGCAACGCGCCGCGCAGGCCCATGGTGTCGGCGGTGTTGTAATCGTCCTCGGCCAGGTCGGCGTTGTCGTCGGTGATGCCCGAGGTCGGATAGGTGCGGGTGCCGCGGATGTTGTCCACGTAGCCGGCATCGTGCTTCTGCCAGCCGACCAGGCGCACCGCGGCGCGGTCGCTGATCGGGATGTTGACGAAGCCTTCCAGCACGTGGCCGAAGCCGCCGCCGTCGATGCCGTTGGCTTCCACCGAATAGCCGGCCGAGAACGCCGACGAATCCGGCTTGCGGGTGATGATGCGCACCGTGCCGGACTGCGAACTGGCGCCGTACAGCGTGCCCTGCGGACCGGCCAGCGCCTCGACGCGCTCGATGTCGTACATGTGGATGTCCAGCGCGCCCTGGATCGTGGTGATCGGCTGGTCGTCCAGGTACATGCCGGCGCTGGGCTGGGAACCGGAGTGGTTGCCGTCGCCGCCGCTGGCGATGCCGCGCATGTACACCTGCACGAAGCCGGGGCCGGAGAACACGCCGCCGCCGGCGGTGCCGTAAGTCAGGCTGGGGATCAGCTTGGCGTAGTCGTCGAAGTCGGAGACGTTCTGCTGCTCCAGCTGGGTGTTGCCCAGCACCTGCAGGCTGATCGGCACCTTCTGCAGGTTCTCCTCGCGTTTCTGCGCGGTCACCGTGACCGTGTCGAGGGTGCGCGCGTCCTTCTCCTGACCCTCCGGGGCGGCATCCTGCGCCCATGCCTGTGGCGCGCACATCACCATCGCGATGGCGACTGCCAGCGGCAGGCGGCGGTGCGGACTGGGCAAAACGGTCTTGCGGCTGTTGCGCTTGCTTGCGTGCATGTCGTGTTCCCCGGTTTGCTGGCTGCGAATGACGGTGGTCCGCCTTATGGTTGTGGAACGCCCGGCGGCGGTGCCGGGTAATGCTGCAGGACCGGGCCGAGCGCGCGTTCCAGCGGCCCGAGCCAGGGCTCGAAGTGCCGCCACTGGTCCACGCCCTCGCGGTAGATCGGCTGGCGCACCTGCTCCGAACTGGCGGTGCGCACCGGGCGGTCGTTCTCGAAGAAGCGCAGGCAGCGTTCGTCGAACGCCAGCCCGCAATAGTCGAGCAATGCGCGCACCTGGGTTTCGGTATCGGCCACCATGTCTTCGTAGATGACCCGGTGCACGCGTCCGGGCATGACTGCGTCGAAGTGCGCCATCAGCGCCACGTAGTCGGCGTAGTAGCGCCCCATGTCCCCCAGGTCGTAGCTGAAGGCCTGGCCGCGGGCGAAATGCTGCTTGAAGTTGGAGAAGCAGCAGGCCATGGGATGGCGGCGCGCGTCGATGATCTTCGCGTTCGGCAGGATCAACTGGATCAGGCCGACATGGGCGAAGTTGTTCGGCATCTTGTCGATGAAGAACGGCAGGCCCAGCTTGCGCTGCACCCTCGACGTCTCCAGGTAACGCTGGCCCAGCGCACGGAACTCCGGCATGGCGAGTTCTTCGACGATGTCGTGGTACGACGTGGTTTCCGGTCTCGGTTTGCGCGCGCGCAGGTCGCGCACGATCGTGATCAGGTCGGGCAGTTCCATCGTCGCTTCGACCTGCCGATGGCTGGACAGGATCTGTTCGACCAGAGTCGAGCCCGCACGCGGCATGCCGACGATGAAAATCGGTGCGGGATCGGAATCGCCGCTGCCGGCGCGTTCGCGAAAGAACCCCGGCGTATAGACCATCTGCGCGCGGCGTCGACGCTGCGTGCCCTGGCGGGCGTCGTAGGGCAATTGCTTGCGACGCAGGAGGTTGCCTTGTTCGTAATGGGCAAAGGACGCCTGGTAATCGCCGGCATCCTCCAGCGCCTTGCCCAGCGCGAATTCCACCTGCAGACGCTGCTCGTCGGCTAGCCCCGTGCGTTGCAGTTGCGCCTGCATCGCGGCGATGTCGTGCGCATCGAAACGCACGGTCTTGAGGTTGGCCAGGCTCCACCAGGCGCTGCCGAAGCCGGGATCGATCTCCAGTGCACGCCGATAGGCGGTGATCGCGCGATCGGTCTGGCCCTCGGTCTTGAGTGCGTGGCCCAGGCTCATCCAGATGCGCGCATCCTTGGGCCGTTCGCGCAGGATCGACTCGTACAGGCGGATCGCATCACCGTAGTCGCCCAACTTGCCCAGCACCACCGCCTTCAGGTTGCGAAGCCCCTGGTTGTCGGGATCGTCGCCGAGCAGCGCATCGATCTCGACCAATGCCTCCTGGTGGCGATTGCCGCGATCCAGCATCAATGCGTACTGGTGGCGCGCCATCGCGAAACCCGGAGCCAGTTCCAGGCAGCGATGCAGCAACTCGATCGCCTGCTCGTTGCGGCCAATGCGTGCAGCGAGTTCGGCCAGCATGCGCAAAGCCGCCACATCGGTCGGGAATTCACGCAGGCGGTCGCGCAGGGCGTCCTCGGCTTCGGGCAGGCGACCGCCGGAGAGGGCCTCGCCGGCGACCAGCAGCTGCGGGTCCTGCCCGCCATTGCGTGCATGCGCCAGATAGGCATGCGCCGCGCGCCCGCGATCGCCCGCCGCGTCCAGCAACAAGGCCAGATGCAGCCATACCCTGGGCAGACCGGGTTGCAGGCGTGCTGCCTGCGCGAGTGCATTGCTCGCCGCCTGCGGCTCATCGTGCGCGATCAATGCCAGGCCAAGTTCCATCCACACCCGCGGTGCAGCAGGCTGCTCAACCGACAACGGCTGCAGGATCTCGATGGCGCGCAACGGTTCGCCCAATGCGTTGTGCGCCATCCCCAGCAACAATCGCGCGACCGGATCACCGGGGAAGCATGCAGGATCTGCCGCGCCTGCTCGGAGGCCATCAGCGGATCGTGCTCGAGCATGCGCATGCCATGCGCAAGCGCGGCCTCCACGCTGACGGTCGGTGTAGTGGTCTTCATTGACGCCCTTGGCTGCGATCGTGCGGAGTCGCGTTCCCCAAACGCGACCACGGCAATCTACCCGCGGCCATGCGCCAGCGTCCAGCGCCATCACCCGGCCTTCGCCTGGTGCCGCCTAGCCTGCGGTTCCCCCGAAGGAAGCCACGCCCATGCCCCTGTTGCGCATCCGCCTGACCGGCAACGAGGACGATGTCCGCGCCGTTTCCAACCTCTTGCAGAGCCTGGACGGCATCGAACACGTCGAGGAAGTCGCCGACCTGATGCCGCGGATGGACGATGCCGATTCCAGTTCGGCCGGCCTGAGTGACCTGCAGGGCCCCAGCGCGCACGAAATCGAGGTCGATGCGCCGAACGAATCGACTGCCCGGCGTGTGCGCGAGGCCGTCGAAGCGCTGGCCTTCGACCTCGACATGCTGGTCGAGTTCGAGGAAGACGGCGACGGCGAGTGACGCCGGTTAGCCGCCGAGCAACGCCTTCGCGATGAGCGGCTTCAGCGCGCGCAGCGCCTCGTTCTGGCTCGCATCCGCCTGGATATAGAGGGCAGCGAGGAACGCGCTGAGGTCATGCCGGCGCGCCAGCCAGGCTGCGTCGCCGCTCGCTGGCATGGGGCCGAGCCTCGCCGTCAGGCGATCCAACCACGTCTGCCAGGCGGCTTCGGTCAACATGCCGCGGCGAGCCACATAGGCGACCGGCTGCACCAGCCGGTCGGACTCGCCAAACACGTAGGCATGGCCCGATGCCGGAACGGCCTGCAACGCGAGCGCATCGAGGATGCGCTGCAGTTGCGCGGCGTCCAGCGCCGGGTTCAGCGACAGCTGCAGCAGCCAGTCGGCAGCGTGGGCGACGCCGTGACGCCAGCCGATCCCGGCCTCGAAGCCGCGGTAGTCCTGCACCGACCCGAGATACGCCGTGGCACGCGCCAGCATCGCGTCGCGCTCGGTCGGCGACATCCATGGCGCGACCCGGTCGGTGCGTGCCACCTCGGCCAGCACCAGCGCGGCGAACGGCCGCGACACGCCCTGTGGATCCGGCGCTTCGAGGCGTGCGAACAACGCATCGCGCAGGCCACGAAGTACTGCAGCATCGAAATCGCCCGCGCGCATCCAGTGCTGCAAGGCCTCGAAGGCGATGCCATCGCGCAGCAGCGGATCGGGATCGCCGAGGCAATCGATCAAGCCCATCGCCATGGCCTGCTTGCCGGCCGCTTCCGCCACCGCGAAACCGGCCAACTTCAACGTTTCCAGGCTGGCCCGATCCTGTCCGGGCGGCGGACAGGCCGCCATCGCCGGCGCGCAGGCCAGCAGGGCCAATCCCAACCACACTCTCTTTCCGCGCATCGCCTAACCCTTTGTCCTCCGTGGTGCGCGCCATCTGCGCACGCCACCCACCAGCACGGCAATGACCAGAACCAGCGGAATCAGGAAGGCAGCGGCACGGATCAGCCACGCGGTGCCCAGCGAGAGGATGCCGCCGAAGTCGCGCAACGCCTGCGCCACTTCATTGCGGCCGGCCTCGCTGCCCGGCGGCTGGAACTGCAGGGTCAGCAGTTGGGTATCGATGCGCCGGCGGTGCTGCGCGCCTTCCTGCTCGGCGGCCTGCAACTGCGCTTCGGCCTCGGCCATGCGCTGCGACAGGGCAATCATGTCGGCCACCGCCAGATCGCGGCGCTGCTGGAATTCCTGCAGGCGCACGAGTTCCTTGCGCAAGCGATCCTGCGCCAGGCTGTTGTCGCGCACGACCACGGCCAGGTCTTCGGCCCGGGTACTGCGGCTGCCCAATCGCGCGCCCGCGCTGGCCAAGGCGATCATCGGCTCCACCGCCGCCGGCGCCATCCGCATGCCCAGCGTTCCCGACGCATGCTCGCCGCCCTGCTGTTGCACATTGAGGACGACGCAGGCACCGAAGCGGCGGCTGTTGCAGGCATTGCGTGCTTCCTGCAGGCGCGCGGCGATGCGGTCGGCCTGCAGCTCGATCCGGGCATCATGCTCGTAGGCCAGCATCGCCGCGGGTTCCGCGGATGCCGCATCCGCCATCGACTGGGCACGCATCGGAGCCCCTGCAGCCCCGGCCTCCTCCGCCGCAATCGGGGTTCCCTTGCTGCAGGCCACCAGCGACGCCAGCAGGCCAACCAGACACCATCGCGCTCGACTCGTCGCCATCGTCATTCCATCGCAGGGGCATTCGCCCGGTCGAACCGCCAACGCCTGCATGCGCCGGGCGGGGTTGTCAGAGGCTGGCACCGTCGTACGGGATCACGGTCAGGCTGGCCAGGTCAACATCGGGCAGGCAGCGCACGTTGACGGCGACGGTGGCCTCGCCGGTCTTCGGATGAGTGCCTTCGCCGAACGGGCCGATGCCGCAGGTCGGGCAGAAGCGGTGGCGGATCGCGTGCTTGTTGAAGGTATAGCTGGCGATATCGGCGTCCGGCGTCTTCAGGATCAGCGCGCTGCGCGGGAAGAACGCCAGCAGGTGGCCGCGGCGGCGGCAGATCGAGCAGTTGCAATCGATCACCGTGTCGATGTCGCCTTCCAGGGTGAATGCGATCGCGCCGCAATGGCAGCCGCCTGCGTGGATGGTCATGCGGATATCTCCCCGGATTCGTGACTGTCGGCATGTTGCCACGCCCCTGCGGATCGCACACGCTAGGGATTCTGCTTCGCTTCCCGCCGGACCCGCCCATGCACAGTTTCCGTGCCGCCGCCGTATTGCTTGCGCTCAGCGCTGCCTGGACGCTGCCATCCAATGCGCAGGTGCCTGCCACCTCTCCTGCCCCGCTCGCCACCACGGGCGCGTGTCCGGCGATTGCATTGGCCGGGGCCGATGCCGGCGCAGTCCGCGTGCCCAGTGCCGCGGATGCCTGGGGCGGGCCGCGCACCGGCAAGGAAGCGACGCTGTCGAACCGGACGGTGTCGTACTCGATCGATGCCGAACTCGACCCGGTCAAGCACAGCATCGACGGCAAGCAGGTCCTGACCTGGCGCAACCGCAGCGCGCAGCCGGTGTGCAGCCTGTACGTGCACCTGTACCTCAACGGCTTCGAGGGGCCCGGCAGCACCTTCATGACCGAGCAGCGGGCCAGCGAGAGCGGCTTCCGCAGCAACGTCGACACCAAGGACGGTGAATTCGGCTTCATCCGCCTGGACAAGGTCGTGCAGGACGGCGCGGCGGCGAAATGGACCTTCGTCCAGCCCGACGGCGGCCCGAAGACCGACCGCAGCGTGGTCCGGATCGACCTGCCGCGCCCGGTCGCGGCAGGTGCCACGACCAATCTCGACATCGACTTCTTCAGCCAGTTGCCGCGGGTGGTCGCGCGCACCGGCTATTACGGCACCTTCCACCTGGTGGCGCAGTGGTTCCCGAAGGTCGCGGTGCTGGAACTGCCGGGCGAGCGCGGTGCCGCCGCGCCGCGCTGGAACGCCCACGAATTCCACCTGCACAGCGAGTTCTACGCCGACTTCGGCAGCTTCGATGTGCGCCTCACCGTGCCCAAGGGCTACACCATTGGTGCCACCGGCGCGCTCACCGGCACGCCGGTGGAAAAGGCCGGCAAGGTCACCCATCGCTACGTGCAGCATGACGTCCACGACTTCGCCTGGACCGCCGACAGCCGCTACGCCAAGCCGCTGGTGAAGACCTGGAACGGACCCAACGGGCCGGTGCAGGTCAGCGTGCTGTACACCCCGGATTACGCCTCCAACGCGGAACCGGTGCTGCAGGCGACGATCGATTCGCTCAAGTATTTCTCCGACACGCTGGGTCCCTATCCGTACGGCACGGTCACCGCGGTGGTCCCGCCGTACGGCGCGGACGAAGCCGGCGGCATGGAGTACCCGACCTTCTTCACCGCCGACAGCACGCGCCAGGACGAGCCCGGCACGCTAGGGCGTTTCGCCCTGGACTTCGTGACCATTCACGAGTTCGGCCACGATTATTTCTACGGGATCCTGGCCTCGAACGAGTTCGAGGAGCCGATGCTCGACGAGGGCATGAACGAGTACTGGGACCAGCGGATGATGACCGCGCGCAAGCAGGACCTGCACCTGACCCTGCCGTTCCTGCGCGCACTCGGCATCGGCACCACGCTGACCCCGTTCGACATGGAGCGGATCGGCGCGAACCTGGGCGACCCGGCCGACGCGCTGGGCGGCAACAGCTGGTCGAGGCTGTCCAGCGGCAGCTACGGCACGGTGTATTCGCGCACCGCCACGGTGATGCGCCAGATCGAGGCGCTGGTGGGCACGCCGGCGATGGAACGCGCGATGAAGCTGTATTACCAGCGCTGGAAGTTCCGCCACCCGTCGGTCGCCGACCTGCGCGAGGCGCTGGCTGAGGGCACCGGCCGCCGCGACATCGTCGATGCCAATTTCGATGCCTTCATCTACGGCACCGGCCGGGTCGACGATCGGGTCGAGAGCATCCAGACCGCCGAACTGCTGCCGCAGCCCGGTTACTGGACGCATGCCGGCAAGCAAATCCTGATCGGCAGCAAGGCGCTGGACAAGGCCGTCGAGGACCGCCGCAGCGCGTGGAAGGCCAAGCATCCGACCGCAAAGGAATGGGAGGGCGCGTTCCCGTACAAGACCCGCGTGGTCGTGCGCCGCGACGGCAACAAGGTGCCGCAGGTCCTGCGCGTGCGCTTCGCCGACGGCAGCCACCGCGACCTGCCGGTGACCGCGCAGGGCAGCTGGCAGCGCTTCGAGTTCGTGACCGCGGCCAAGGCGGTCTCGGCGCAGCTGGATCCGGACGACCTGATCCGCACCGATGTCTCCGAACTCAACGACAGCCGCACGGTCGAGGCCGACGGCAGCGCCGCGCGTCGCTGGTTCGGCGACTTCACCTCGTTCCTGCAGTCGCTGTTCGCGCTGCTGTCCTTCGTCTGAGGTGCCGACCATGCCCAACCACCTGTCGACTTCGCTTCCCGTCCGCTCCGCCCTCCGCGACGGTCTGCGCGGTGCCATGCAATGGCGCCTGTGGCTGCTGTGGATCGGCGCCAGCCTGGGCTGCGCCCTGATCGCCGCCCTGCCCGCATGGAACTGGCTGGCGGAGGCACTCAACCATTCGTCGCATGCAAAGGCGATCGCCAACGGTGAAGCCCCCACCCTGCTGCTCGACCTGCTGATGTCGCGCAACGCGCCGCTGGGCGTGCTCGGCGAAAGCACCACCATCGCAGCGATCCTGATGCTGTTGCTGTCGCCGCTGCTGGCCGGCGCCACCATCGCGGCGATCCGTTCGCGCACCCGCCCCGGTTTCGGCGACCTGCTGCGCGGCGCAGTGGCCGAGTACGGCCCGATGCTGCGGATGCTGGTGTGGTCGGTGGTCCCGCTGGGCCTGGCCCTGCTGGTGATGTCGATGATCCTTGGTGCCAACGAATCGGCGCACGCAGACGCGATCGACGGCTCGGGGCTCGCCAGCGGTCGCAAGATCGCCTTGCTGGTCGGTGCCGTGCTGTTCGTGCTGGCCCACGCCAGCCTCGAAGCCGGCCGCGGCTGGCTGGCCACCGATGGCCGGCTGCGCTCGGCGATCAAGGCTTGGTGGCGCGGCCTGAAGCTGCTGTGCCGGCGACCCGTTGCGGTGCTGCTGGCCTGGCTGGTGACCACCGTGATCGGACTGGCGCTGGCGCTGTTGTTCGCCTGGCTGCGCCAGTTCGCCGGCGGTGACAGCCTGGGCGGTTTCCTGCTGGCGATGCTGCTGGGTTGCGGCATCGCCGCGGCGCTGGCCTGGGGCCGCATCGCCCGACTGTACGCGATGTCCGCACTGGCCGCAGATCAGCACGCGCGCCGCTGATCCCGCTTCTGCCAGCTGCCCGGGTCCGCCCGGGCAAGCCGTTCGGTTAAACTCTGGCCGAGCCAAACCAGGGGGAACGGCGTGGCCTTCTTCGATCTTTTCAAGCGCAAGCCGGCCGCCGCCAAGCCGGTTGCGAAACCATTGGTGTTGCCGCCGGGGCTGGTGCCGAACCAGACACCGGCACCTGCACCCGTCCAGCCCACCGCCCCAGCGCTGGTGGCGCGCGAGCCTGCAACCCCAGTCCCCGTCGAGGCACCCGCGCCCGCCGAAGCCGAGGCGGCCCCGACTCCCGCGGAACCCGCCCAGCCCGACCACGAAGGCCCGGAACGCCGCGAGCGCAACCGCCGCCATGCCCGCCCCGGCACGCGCGTGCTGGTGATCGACGACTCGCCGACGATCGTCGCCCTGCTCAAGCGCATGCTGCAGCAGAACCAACTGGTGGTCCTGGAAGCGTTCGACGCCGAAAGCGGCATCGAGATCGCCCGTCGCGAAGTGCCCGACCTGATCTTCCTGGACATCGTCCTGCCCGGCATGGACGGCTTCAACGCGCTGCGCACCCTGCGCCGCGACCCGATCACCAAGCACCTGCCGATCATCATGATCAGCGGCAATGCGCAGGCCACCGAGCAGTTCTACGTGCAGCGCATCGGCGCCGACGACTTCATGAAGAAACCCTTCTCGCGCGCCGAAGTCTTCATCCGCATCGAAGCCCTGCTGGACGAGGACCACATCCCACGCCACGCCAGCAAGCCGGGCACGCGTGCCGAAGCCGCCGCGGCGGACGCCGCGGGCGGCTGACGCGGGTTACTTCACCGGCACCAGCCGCAGGTCCTGGAAGTCGAAGCTGAAGTCGGTCAGCGGCGAGATCGGCTCCATCCGCATCTCGCGGATCCTGCCGTCGGGATCCAGGCTGAAATTGACGAAGGCGTCCGCGTTCAGACCGCGGTCGCGCCAGCGCACGATGAATGTGTCGTGCTGCCAGTGCTCGATGTCGCCCAGCAGTTCCGCGGTCTTCGAAAACTGCATCTCCAGCCCCTTCGGCCCCTGGCGGACCAGCACGTCGCCGTACCACGGGTCGCGGTAGGTGCCGGCGTATTTCACCAGCGCCAGCGACGGCTTCGATGTCGCGTCGCGCGCAGCCACGTGCTTCTGCCAGTCTTCGTCGGCATTGCCCTGCGCCTTGGCGAACGATTCCGCGTAGGCCTGTAGCCAGTCGTTGCCGCCGCGGCCGAGCATCATGTCCAGCGCCTCATAGGTGATCGCGTGGAAAGCCTGGCCGACCTCGCCGCTGGTCAGCACAACTACGCCGATGTTTTCGCCGGGCACCAGGGTCAGCCGCGACACCTGCCCCGGCCAGCCGCCGGTGTGCCAGACCAGCCGCTCGCCGGCGTAGTCGGACAGGTTCCAGCCCTGTCCGTAGCCCATGAAATTCGGTGCCATCGGCGCGAGTCCGGGCACCGAGGGCTTGCCGACCGGGATCGGGGTCAGCACCGTCCACATCTCGCGCTGGCGGGCCTCCGAGAACAGGCGCTTGGCGTTGTCGCCGTTGCCGGAGATCACGCCCCCGGCCAGTTGCACGTTCATCCACTTCGACAGGTCGTGCACGCTGGAATACAGGCCACCGGCACCGGACACGTTGCGCCAGCTGGTCACGCCCACCGGGCGCAGGTCCTTGAAATCGAACTTGGCGTGGCCGGTGGCCACGTTGTCGCCGGGCTTGAGGTCGTCGCTGTTGTAGCGGGTCTCGGCCATGCCCAGCGGCTGGAAGATGCGGCTGTCCAGGAATTGCTTGAACGGCATCCCGGAGGCCTCTTCGACGACCAGTTGGGCCACGCCGAACAGGATGTTGTCGTAGGCGTATTGCTCGCGGAAACCGCCGGTGAGCGGCACATCCTTCAAACGCTCGGCGACCTCACGCGTGCTGTAACTGCTGGTCGGCCAGTAAAGCAGGTCGCCCGCGCCCAGGCTCAGCCCGCTGCGATGCGCCAGCAAATCGCGGATGCGCATTTCGCGAGTGACGTACGGATCGCTCATGCGGAACCACGGCAAATGGTCGATGACGCGATCCGTGGTCTTCAGCTTGCCGTCGTCCTGCAGCATGTTCAGCGCGGCCGCGGTGAACGCCTTGGTATTGGAGGCGATGGCGAACATGGTGTGTTCGTCGACCTTCGCGGGCTCGCCGAGCTTGCGCACGCCGTAGCCGCGCTGCATCACCACCTGCCCGTCCTTGACGATCGCTACCGCCACGCCGGGCACGTCGAATTGCTTCTGCACCGACTCGACGAAGGCATCGAAGCGCGCCAGCCGCGCGGCATCCGGCAGCGACGCGGCCAGCGGCGCCATGGTGTCGCCGATCCGGATCGGGGGCGGCGCTTGCTGCGCCTGCGCGGGTGCGCCGGCAAGCGCGACGGTCAGGGCGATGACGAGCGGAAGCAGGCGCATGCGGAATCCCTTGGGTGCAATTTCGCGAGTATCGCCAGCATGGCGGGCGGCGTCGATGGCCACAGGTCACGCCTGCCGGCATCGCACGGGCGATGTACGCTCGCGTTTCCCGCATCCGGAGCTTCGCCATGTCCCAGCCCGCGAACACGACCTCCACCATCATTCCCTGCCTGCGCTACCGCAATGCGCTGGCGATGATCGACTGGCTGTGCGAGGCCTTCGGCTTCCAGAAGAATGCCGTGTATGCCGATGGCGACACCGTCCATCACGCGCAGCTGGTTTACGGCAACGGCATGGTCATGCTGGGCTCGACCAGCAACGCCGGCGAATGGGGCAAGGCCATCGTCCAGCCCGACGAGATCGGCGGCCGCGAAACCCAGAGCGCCTGCGTGGTCGTGGCCGACGCCGATGCGCACTACGCGCGCGCCGTCGCCGCCGGCGCAACCATCGTCATCGACATCGCCGACCAGCCTTATGGCGGCCGCGGCTACGCCTGCAAGGATCCGGAAGGCCACTACTGGTGGTTCGGCAGCTACGACCCGTGGGCGGAACACGCCGACGCATGAACCTGTTCCCCGACACCGCCGCCGACGCCAATGACTGGACCACGCGGCAAGTCGAGCCCGTGGATGGCATCCGCATCGGCATCGGCGGCTGGACGTACGTGCCCTGGCGCGACAACTTCTATCCGAAGGGCCTGGTCCAGCGTCGCGAACTGGAATACGCCAGCCGCCACCTGAGCTGCATCGAAATCAACGGCACCTACTACGGCGCGCAGAAACCGTCGACGTATGCGAAGTGGCGCGACGAAACGCCGGAAGGATTCGTGTTCTCGGCAAAGGCACCGATGCGGATCATGCAGTCGAAGGCGCTGGCGAAGACCGGCCCGCAGGTCGAGGACTTCATTGGCGGCATCAGCACACTCGGCGACCGGTTGGGTCCGCTGCTGTGGCAGTTCGATGCCGGCCTGAAACTGGAACGCGTTTCGTTCCAGGCCTTCTGCGAATTGCTGCCGCGCGAAGCCGATGGCCGTGCGCTGCGGCATGTGCTCGACGTGCGCGATGCCGGTTTCATCGATGCCGACTTCATCGCGCTGGCGCGCACCCATGGCTTCGCCACCGTGTTCACCGATTCGCCCGAGCACCCTTCGTTCGCCGATGTCACTGCCGGTTTCGTGTACGCGCGACTGATGCGCTCGCGCAGCGACATCGCCACCGGCTATCCGGCAGGCGAACTCGCTGCCTGGGCAGCACGCGCACGCCTGTGGGCAGGCGGCGGCGAGCCCGGCGATCTGCCGAAGATCGTCGACGACGCGGCACCCGCAACGCCTCGCGAGGTCTTCATCCAGTTCATCAGTGCCGCCAAGGAACGCAACCCGGCGGCGGCGATGGCGCTGCAGGCGAAGTTGGCACGCGGCTGAGCCGCAACCGCCGGCATGTGCCGTCCGGCACTTCGCCTCGGCAACGGCTTAACGCAGCCTTGTGCAGGCTGGATGTCCATCCCCGGAGGAGCACGCCATGAATACCCGCCGCCAGTTCCTGTCCCGCGCTGCGCTCGCCAGCGCCGCGCTCGCCGCACTGCCGCTGGCGGCCTGCGCGCAGGAGCGTCCGGAAACGGCACGCGCCAAACCAACCGGTGCCATCGCCGACCATGTGCCGTTGGGTGGCGTATTGCTCAGCCGCGCGATTCCGTCCACCGGCGAAATGCTGCCCTCCATCGGCGTTGGCACCTCGGGCAGCTACGAGGTACCGCTGGATTCGGCGGAGTTCGCCGCGCTCAAGGACGTGGTGAAGGTGTTCTTCGAGGGCGGAGGCAGCGTCATCGACACTTCCCCGAATTACTCCAACGCCGAGGACGTGGTCGGTGCCCTGCTGGCCGATGGCGGCTGGCGCGAGCGCTGCTTCCTGGCCACCAAGCTGGCCGCCGACAGCCGCGCCGCGCTGGAGCAGCAATGGGCGGATTCGCTGCGCCGCCTGCGCACCGACAAGGTGCAACTGCTGCAGGTCCACAACCTGCGCAACCTCGCCGAGGCGCTGCCGTATGCGCGCGAACTGAAGGCGCAGGGCAAGACCAAATACATCGGCTTGACCCATTTCCGCGATTCCGCGCATGCCGAGCTTGCCGAGCTGATGCGCAAGGAAAAGCCCGACTTCGTGCAGATCAACTATTCGGTCTCGGCACCGGCCGCGGCGAAGACGGTGTTCCCGGTCGCGCGCGAGCTCGGCATCGCGGTGATCGTCAATCGCGCCTTCGACGACGGCAAGCTGTTCGCGCGCAGCAAGGACATGCCGCTGCCCGGTTGGGCGGCAGAGATCGGCGCGACCTCGTGGGCGCAGCTGTTCCTGCGCTTCGCGATCAGCGATGAGGCGGTGACCGTGGTGATCCCGGCCACCGGCAAGCCGGAGCGGCAGGCGGACAACCTCAAGGGCGGCATCGGGCCAATGTTGAGCGCGTCGCAGAACGCCGAACTCGTCGCGCTGTTCGCCTGAGCCGATGTCGATGCGCGCGCGGATTGCCGGACTGTTCAACCTCCGTCGCGGCGAACTCGCGCCGGTGCTGGTGGCCACGCTGTTCTTCTTCTGCATCCTCACCGCGCTGATGATCCTGCGCCCGGCGCGCGATGCGCTGGGCATGGAGCGCGGCATCGACAGCATCCGCTGGCTGTTCATCGGCACCGCGGTGGTGACGCTGGCGGTCAACCCGGTGTTCGGCTGGCTGGTGAGCCGGTTCAAGCGCCTGCATTTCATCAGCGCGACCTATGGCTTCTTCGCGCTGAGCCTGGTCGCCTTCTGGGCCTTGCTGGTGTTCGCGCCGGGCGCGGTGGGTGCGCGCAGCGGGCAGGTGTTCTACGTCTGGTTCAGCGTGTTCAACCTGTTCGTGACCATGGTGTTCTGGGCGCTGCTGGCCGACCGCTTCAGCAGCGAACAGGGCAAGCGTCTGTTCGCGCTGATCGCGGTGGGCGGCACGCTGGGCGCGATCTTCGGGCCATGGCTGGCCTCGCAGCTTGCAGAGCCGCTCGGCACGCCCGTGCTGCTGCTGTTTGCCGCGGGCTTCCTGTCGCTGGGCACGATGCTGGCATGGGTGCTGGTGCGCATCCGCCGCGATCACGCGCCCGATGACACCACCGCGTCGTTGCACGTAACCGAGGAATCGCAGCGCATCGGTGGCAGCGCCTGGGCCGGCCTGCGCGCGGTGTTCGCGTCGCGCTACCTGATGAGCATCGCCGGCTACGTGCTGACGATGACGATCGTCGCCACCTTCATCTATTTCACCCGCCTGCAGATGGTCGCCGCCGCCGAAAGCGACCTCGACGCGCGTACCGGCCTGCTCGCCGACATCGACATGTGGACGCAGGTCGCGGTGCTGTTGCTGCAACTCACGTTGACCGGCCACATCATCCGCCGCTTCGGCCTGGCCTTCGCGCTGGCCCTGCTGCCGATCGCCAATGCATTGGGCTTCATCGGCCTGGCGATCTTCGGATCCTTCGCCGCGCTGATCCTGCTGGAAGCACTGAACAAGGCGGTGCAGCGGGGGATGACGCGTCCCGCGCGCGAAGCGCTGTTCACCGTGATCAGCCGCGAGGACAAGTACAAGGCGAAGGCCTTCATCGATACCTTCGTCTACCGCACCGGCGATGTCGTGGGCGCTCAGACCGAGGGCCTGCTCGGCAAGCTCGGGCTGGCACTGGGTGGGCTGGTCAGCGTGGTGGTACCGCTGGCGCTGGCGTGGGCGATGCTGGGAATCTGGCTGGGGCGGGCGCAGCAGAAGCGGACCGAAACGGTGGCAAACGACATCCGGCACTCTTGATGAATGTCTGGACAGCTCCAACTTTTGCTCGTCATTCCTGCGAAGTCAGGAATGACGAGCAGAGCGGTTCGCTCGGTTAACTCAACGCTTGATGGTCTCGCTCTTCTTCGCCGCCTTCTTCTTCGGCTTCGGTTTCGGTTTCCGCAACGCTGCCTCCCACGCGCGCTGTGCCCACGGGCGGAAGTCCTGCGGCGAGTCCAGCGCCTCGTCCGGCACCGTCCAGTAACTCATCGGCACCGCCTTGCCCTTCGCTTCGTACACGAACGGCGCGCAGTCCTGCGCCTCGAACGCAGGGCGCGTCTGCTCGTCGACCTTGAGGTACAGGATTTCGCCGATCACGATGCCGATGATCACGCCATCGCGATACACCCCATGCCCACCGAACATCGCCCGGGTCGTCACCGGCGCAAAGGCCGAGAACAGGTCATGCAGGTAATCGAGATACTCGCGGCCCATGGCGTCGCCTCCGTCCGGCGATAATGCGCGCATGAGCAACCGCGACACCACCCGCGCGCTGTGGCAGATCCACCTGTGCGTGCTGCTGTGGGGCTTCACCGCAATCCTCGGCAAGCTGATCACCCTGCCCGCGCTGCCGCTGGTCTGGTGGCGAATGCTGATCGTGGTCGTCGCGCTGGCGCTGTTGCCGCGGGTCTGGCGCGGGGTGCGCACGATGTCGCCGCGACATCGTTGGGCCTATGCCGGCATCGGTGCGCTGGTCGCCCTGCACTGGCTGACGTTCTACGGCGCGATCAAGCTGTCGAACGCCTCGGTCGCCGCGACCTGCATCGCCTTCGCCACGCCAATGACCGCGCTGGTCGAACCGCTGCTGACCCGCCAGCGCTTCCAGCCGCGCGACCTGCTGCTCGGGCTGGCATCGCTGCCGGGGATCTGGCTGGTGGTCGGCGGCGTGCCCGCGGGCATGCATGCCGGGATCGTGGCCGGCGTGGTCTCGGCGCTGTTCGTCGCCCTGTTCGGCACCCTCAACAAGCGCATGGTCGATGGCGGCGACTCGCTCACCGTGACCGCGCTGGAACTCGGTGCCGGCACGATCACGCTCACCCTGCTCGCACCGGTGATGCCGCTGCTGGTTCCCGCCTTCGCCGGCCCGCTGCTGCTGGTGCCCAGCGGCATGGACGCGTTCTGGCTGGTAGTGCTGGCGCTGGCCTGCACCCTGTTCCCGTTCGCGCTGTGCCTGGTCGCGTTGCGGCACCTCTCCGCGTTCACCGCGCAGCTGTCGGTGAACCTGGAACCGATCTATGCGATCGTGCTGGCCGCGATCCTGTTCGGCGAACAGCAGGAACTCAGCGGCAAGTTCTACGCCGGCGTGGCGATCATCCTGGGCGTGGTGTTCGCGCAGGGGCTCATGGCCGGTCGGCGCAAACCCGCCGCGCATCCCGAACAGGCCGCCGTCAGCGAAAGCCACCGCATCGCCGACTGAACGGCGCGGTTCGCTTAGCGACGCGTGCCATGGCAGGCTAGCGGCTTCCCCGTCGACGCCCACCGCATGTATCTCGGCTACTACGGCCTGCACGAAGCGCCGTTCTCGATCACGCCGGACCCGCGCTTCGTGCATCTCAGCGAGCGCCACCGCGACGCACTCGCGCACCTGCTGTTCGGGATCGACAAGGGCGGCGGCGGCGGCTTCGTCCAGCTCACCGGCGAGGTCGGCACCGGCAAGACCACGCTCAGCCGCCTGCTGCTGGAGCAACTCCCCGAGAACGCGCGGATCGCGCTGGTGCTGAATCCGCGTCAGAACGCGATCGAACTGCTTGAGTCGATCTGCGAAGAACTCCGCATCGATATCGAAGGAAAGCGCGGTTCGGCGAAAGCATTGGTCGATGCGCTCAATGTCTACCTGCTCGACGCTTACGCCCAAGGCCTGCGCGTCGTGTTGCTGATTGATGAAGCGCAGAACCTCCCGGCCGATGCACTCGAGCAGGTGCGCCTGCTGACCAACCTGGAAACCGACACCCAGAAACTGCTGCAGATCCTGCTGCTCGGCCAGCCGGAACTGCGCGAGATGGTGGCCAGGCCGGAGCTCCGCCAGCTCGCCCAGCGCATCACCGCGCGCTTCCACCTGACTCCGCTCGATGCGAAAGACACCAGGGCCTACCTGCGCCATCGCTGGCGCGTGGCCGGCGGTACCCGTTTCCCGTTCGATGCCGGCGCGGTGCAGCGCCTGCATGCGCGCGCGGGCGGCGTGCCGCGGCTGGTCAACGTGATCGCCGAACGCGCGCTGCTCGCGGGCTACGCACGCGACGCCACCCTCATCGACGCGAAACTGGTCGATGCCGCTGCCGATGAAGTGTTGCCGCCAGTGCTGGCGCGTCGCAGTTGGCCGTGGCTGGCGGCCGCGGTTGGCGTCATCGCGATCGCGCTGGTCGCGGGCTGGGCCTGGCGCGACCGATCCGCCGTGGACACTGCTGCGCCGGCAGCCACGCGCGTGGCATCGACCACCCCCGCCGCATCGCTTGCCACGGTCGACACCCTCGATGCCGCGGCGCTCGCGCAACTCCTGGGCGCAACCGGCGACACGCCGCTGCCGGCCTGGCAACACCTGCTCGGCCTGTGGTCGCTGCTGGCGGACGCCATCACCGTCGATCCCGCGGGCCCGTGCACGCCCATCGCGCAGGCCGAGGTCCATTGCGTGCAGGGCCGCGCGCGGCTCGACACCCTGCTCGCGCTCGACCGCCCGATCCTGCTGCGCCTGCAGGACGGTCGCGCGCGCGCATGGGCGGTGCTGCTGGGTGCGGACGCACGCAACGCGCGCTTGCGCATCGGCACGCGCACGATCGACCTCGACCGGGTGGTGCTGCAGTCGCGCTGGAATGGCGACTACGCCGGCCTGTGGCGCGGCCCGGCGATATTGTCCGCGCCGCTGCGCCCCGACAGCACCGGCCCGGCGGTCGACTGGGTTCGCCAGCAACTCTCGCCCACCGGCAATGTCGCGCCCGGCGTGCCCTACAACGATGCGCTGCGCGCGTCCGTGCGGCAGTTGCAGGACGCACGCGGCCTGCCCGCGGACGGCATCGCCGGCCCGCTCACCCTGATGGCACTGGCCGACGATCCACCCGGCCCACGCCTGCTCCGCGTCCTGGACTGACCCGATGTCGCTGATCCTCGAAGCCCTGCGCAAATCGGAAGCCGAACGCCGTCGCGGCAACACGCCCGACGTGGCGATGGAGCTCCCGCCGGCACCGCTGCGCGCCCGCAATGCCACGCCCGCATGGCTATGGCCAGCCTTGCTCGCCGCGATCGTCGTGGGTGCACTGGCATGGTGGCTGGCCGGGCATCGCGATGCGGCGCAACCCGCAACACCGCCGATCGATGCTGCCATCGTCGAACCCGCACCCGTGGCGGCGGCACCGGCAGTCGTGCCGCGCGCACCGGTTGACGCGCCCGCGATGACAGCACCCGCACAAGCGACGGAAACGCCGCAACGTGATGTGGTCGCCCCCACCGTCGCGGCGATCCCACCGCCGACGCCGACACCTGCCCGCGGCGTGTCGCCGGAGCCAGTGATCATTCCGCCACCTGCGCCCGCGCCCACGGCGACGTCGATGTCCGGCGTGAAGCTGAGCATGCACATGTGGGACACCAGCGCGGACAAGCGCTTCGTGATCCTCAACGGCCAGCGCATGGCAGAGGGCGACCGCAACGGCGAGGTGCAGGTCATCGCCATCGAGCGCGATGGCGTGGTGGTGGAACGCGAGGGGCAGCGCGCGCGCGTCGCGCTGCCCTGATCAGGAGCACTCATGCAGAACATCGATTTCGAACTCGACCGCGACTTCGTCGAACTCAACCAGTTGTTGAAGCTGGTCGGCCTGTGCGACAGCGGCGGTGCCGGCAAACAACTGGTTGCCACCGGCGCAGTGGAGGTCGACGGCACCACCGAACTGCGCAAGACCGCGAAAATTCGTGCCGGGCAACAGGTTCGCGTCGACGACGTGGTGATCCGGGTCGTGGCCACCTGATTTTTTTCATGGTCTCCGTGTGAGATTCCGCGCGCTGACGCGAAACATGGTGTCGAGGGGTGCGACGGACGCACCGGGGACGCCATGGAGACCATCGCCGCAATGACCGGGAACGATCGCCACCAGGCCTTTTCCAGCGTGCTGCAACAGCATGCGGGCATCGTGTTCAAGGTCGCCAATACCTATGCGCGCCTGCCGGAAGATCGCGCTGATCTGGCGCAGGAGATCGCCGCACAGCTGTGGCATGCCTGGCCGAAATACGACACGGCGCGCAGCGTCAGCACGTGGATGTACCGGGTCGCGTTGAACGTCGCGATCAGCCACGTGCGCGTGCAGGCGCTGCGCAATCGCCACGACGCGGTGCCGCTGGACGAAGACCTGCACGACATGGCCGGTGCACTCGCCCCGGACCACGAATCCGAACAGCACCTGCGCCTGCTGCAGGCTTTCATCGCCCGCCAGCCACCGCTGGAACGCGCCCTGCTTCTGCTCTACCTGGACGAACGCCCGCAACGCGAGATCGCCGAGATCCTGGGCATCAGCGAAGCCAATGTCTCCACCAAGATCGGCCGGCTGAAACAACGCCTGCGCGACGAGCTGTGACCTCTCCGACATCGGACCCGAACACGACAATGGACATGACCATGGACCTCGACGACATCAAATCCGCCTGGCAGACGCTGGACGCCCGCCTGGCCCGCCAGGACGCACTGCAACTGGAACTGCTGCGCGGGCAGAAACAGGCGCAGGCGCGCCGCAACCTACGTCCGCTGCTGTTCGGCATGGCCCTGCAGGCCATGCTCGGCATCGGACTGGTGCTGCTAGGCGTGGGCTGCTGGCACAACAACCTCGACGTGCCGGGCCTGCTCGCCGCTGGCATCGCCCTGCATGCGTTCGGCATCCTGCATATCGCCCTGGCCGGCATCGTCAGCGGGCTGGCGACCACGCTCGACTATGCCTTGCCGGTCCTGGCCATCCAGAAGCGGCTGCGCCTGCTGCTGCGCGTGCAGGTGCTGAATTCCAACCTGTGCGGCGCACCGTGGTGGGTCCTTTGGGTGCTGGTGGTGATCGGCTTCGCCGGCCTGTCGCCGGAGCGCGTGCCGGCACCCACGCCGACCTGGATCTGGATCAGCCTGGTGATCGGCACCATCGGAACCCTGGCCACCTGGCTGTGGGCGGCACGCGGCACCCGCGGTCCGCGCGACCCGCTGGCGCGGATGGACGACGGCGCCGACGGCATCCGCCGCAGCCTGCGCGTGTACGAGGACCTGGAGCGCTTCGAGCGCGAGTGAGCCCGGCCTGCGGCGTCCGGCAACGACGCTGCATGTCCTCCTGATCCATCGCGTCTTCCGGAGCCGGCACGACCGGCCTCCCTTTGAACAACCGACCCCGGTCGCAAGCCCAGCGCTTGCGGCGCGGCCCTGCACATCCCGAATCCGGAGAACACCCGATGCAAGCTGCCCTTGCCCACCCGCCCCGCGAACGCCTGCATGGCCTGGACGCGGTCCGCGCCATCGCCTTGCTGCTCGGCCTGGTCGTGCATGCCAGCATGGCCTGGATCCCCGGCGCGCAATATTTCTGGGTCGTCAGCGACGCCTCGCCCGGCGAATTCGCCGGCCTGCTGTTCTACGTGCCGCACATGTTCCGCATGCTGCTGTTCTTCCTGGTCGCCGGCCTGTTCGCGCGGATGGCCTGCGAGCGGCTGGGCAGCCTCGGTTTCATGCGCGATCGTGCCCGCCGCATCGCGATTCCGCTGGCCTCGCTGTGGTTCCCGATGCTGATGGCGATCGTCGCGGTCATCGCCTGGAATGCCTGGCTGGTCAACAACGGCAGCATGCCGCCCGCGCCGCCAACGCCACCACTGTCGCCGCGGAATTTCCCGCTGACCCATCTGTGGTTCCTGTACGTGCTGCTGCTCTGCTACATCGCTGCGCTGATCGTGCGCGTCACGCTGGGCCGCAGTGCATTCGCGCAGCATGTGGCCGATACCGCCGTGCGTGTGCTGGCGTCGCCGGTCGGCCCGCTGCTGCTCGCGTTGCCGTTGGCTGCAGCACTGATCACCCATCCGAAATGGTTCGCGTGGTTCGGCATTCCCACCCCCGACCAGTCGCTGTATCCCAGCCTGGCCGCGTGCGTCGCGTTCGGCAGCGCGTTCGGCTTCGGCTGGCTGCTGCATCGACAACAAGCGCTGTTGCAGCGTTGGGCGGCGCACTGGCCGCTGCACCTGTCCATCGCGATCTCGGCCACCGTCGGTTGCCTGCTCCATGTCGGGCTGGCACCGAAGCTGGTCCCGACCACGCGCGAGATCGCCGACATCGCCTATGCGATCGCCTACGCCGTCGCGGCCTGGAGCTGGACCTTCGCGATCGTCGGCCTGGGTCTGCGTTTCCTGTCCGGCCACAGTCCGCTGCGCCGCTACCTGGCCGATGCGTCGTACTGGATCTACATCGCCCACTTGCCGCTGGTGATGGCCTTGCAGGTCGCGATGTCGCGGGTGGAGTGGCCGTGGTTCGCGGAGTTCGCGCTGGTGCTGGTGGCGACGCTGGCGATCCTGTTGCCCAGTTACGACCTGCTGGTGCGCAACACCTGGATCGGTGCGTGGATCAACGGACGACGCAAGCCGCGCGGACTGGAAGCGGCGCGTTGAGACGGCACCATCCGACGTCGACCAAAGGAGAAGCCACGACCATGATCCAGCCTCGCCAATCCGCTGCCTTGCTGATGACCGGCGTGCTGTTGCCGCTGCTGGTGCTGGTCATGCATCCCACCGGCCACGAGCTCGCCGACGATCCGGACGGCCGCATGCGGGCGGTCAACACCCTGGTGCACGGCATCGCCATCGCTTGCCTTCCGTTACTGGCGACCGGCCTGGCCGGGTTGTGCGCGTGGCTGCGCTGGTCGGCGACGGCGTCGCTGGCCTTCGCCATCTATCTGCTAGCCAGCACCTGCAACCTGGTCGCGGCGATGATGAGCGGTTTCGTCGCGCCGCGCCTGCTGTCCGGCGGCGCAACGCCGGACGCCTCCCTGCTCCACTTCACCCACGACATCAACCAGGCGTTTGCGACCTGCGCGGTCGTCGCGACCGGTATCGCCTTCATGCTGTGGAGCCTGGCGCTGCGTCGTCGCGGCAAGAAGTGGCTTGCGGCGCTGGGCGTGGCGATCGGCATCGTGCAGGTGGCCGGCATCCTGTCCGGCCTGCTGCAACTCGACGTCGAGGGCATCTTGCTGGCGACGGCCTTGCAGGCCGCATGGCTGTTGCCGCTGGCATCGACGCTGCGCCAGACCGCCAAGGAGTGACGTGATGCCTGTTCGCGGTTCCCCCGTTCTATCGCTTGCCCTGCTCCCGGGCACCACCGCATCAGCAATCGAACGGGCCTTGATCGAAGACAAGAGCAGGCTTCATGAAATTCCATGAGTTCGGCAACAAGGCGGGAGTCCCTCTCGTGTTTTTCATGGGAACACCGCAACGGGGCGAAGCCGGGAGTGAGTTCTCCGAACTGGCGAATCAACTGAACGTTCGACTGATTTGCCCGACACGCCCCTGGTACGACGTCGACGAATGCCAGCCTTCGTTCGACGTCTGTACACGGCGAACCCGGCAGTACTTGAACGCCAACCGCATCGACAGTTGTCATGTCATGGGCGGTAGCGGCGGAGGGCCATTCGCACTGCACTTCTCGTGCAACAACCCCGGCTTGGTCATGGGGTGTTACTTGCTGGCATCCATGGGCACTCCGGAAACGTTCACCCGCACGGTGACATCGCCGCCAACGCGTCAACTCCTCGAACTTTTCGCCACAAACAGCCACGAGGATGCGATGGAGACGCTCGGTACCTGGGGCCTACCCCGCGATCTGGCGCATGGCGCATGGGCTGACTTCAAGGTGCTTCTGGGGCCATGGGACTCGATCCCGTATGCCAACGCACCGATGGTGTACGTCCATCACGGCGAAGGTGACGAGAATGCGCCCATCCAGAGCATCCGGGATCTCGTGGGCCGTTTGCCCAGACACGAATGGAGAGTCTCGGACGCAGCCAGCCATGCATCACTGGCTCAAGACGGGTCATTCACCGAGTTGAGACGAATCTTCGCCGAGGTCGGTGAGCGCCAATAGTTCGTTCAACCCGACACCGGTTCGCTCCGGCGATCACCACTCAATCCGGCAAGACATCGTCCGGCTCGGCGGCGGCCGCTTCCTCGGTTGCCTCGGCGGCGGGATCCTCGCCGGCGGACGGACCGTGCGGTGTCGGGGCGTCGTCCGAGTCGGGCGCAACCCGCACCGCCCTGGCGGGCTTGGCATTGCCGGTGGCGGGCGCAGGCGATTGCTGCTCGGTGGGCGTGGGGTCCGGGGGTGCCTCTTCCGGCACATCCTGCGCAATGCGCGGCATCAGAATCGCGCCATCCAGTTCGGCCATCGGGCTTTCGTCGGCGCATTGCTCGCCGGGAAAACCGAAGCGCCCGCGCAGCGCCAGGCCGCAGTCGTTCATCTGATCGACGTCCTGGGTTTCGCCATCGACGGCCTGCGCGCAATGCGCGTCGTAAGCGCGGCGGAAGGCATCGCGGCGTTGCAGGAAATCGGTGCCGCAGCGCCGTGCCAAGCGGATGCGGTTGAGGTCGTCCTCCACCGCGTTCGCGCCGGACAGGCCGTACTGGTCGAGCTCCTCGACGCTGAGGATGCGCAGGGTGCGATTGGGCACCGTGGTCATCAGGTCGTAGACCTTGTCGGACGCGCCGTTGCGTTCCAGGTAATTGCGCAGCTCGTCGCTGACCGTGCGCAGCTCCTCGCCGAGCTCCTTGCGCGAGGTCGCCGACGAGCGCAGGCGGATCATCCGGTGGATGCCGATCGGCCCGGCGATGACCCGCATGTCGCCCGCCGCCAGCAGCAGCACGCAGGCGCTGTGGCAGGCGGAATCGCCGCGCACCCAGATCGTCCAGTCGTTCTCGCCGATGGCATCGCCGGCGCGGATCGCGGCCTCCACGTGACCGCCGGCGGAATCGATATCGAGGATGCGCTTGCCGATGCCGAGGTCGCCGGCCACCTTGCCGCTGCGTTCCATCAGCGCGGCGAAACTGGCGGTGACCTTGCCCTTGTAGCGCAGCCGCATCAAGCCGGTGGCGCGGCAATCCTGCAGGCTGCGGCGCAGGTCTTCGTAGGCCAGCGACAGCAACGGCCGACCGCCGCCGAGGGTGTAGTCGGCACTGCAATCGATCCAGGCATCGCCGGCCTCCAGCCGCACCGGCGACCAGTCGATCGCATCCTGTGGCTTGCGCTGTACCACCGGCCCGCTGTCCAGCTCCGCCTCCGCGTTCGCGCTGGTCAGGGTCGGGCCGGGTTGGCGGCTGCAGGCACTGGCCAGCAGGCAAAGCGCGATCAGGATCCAGTGGAGGCGCATCGAACCGTGGGGGCGGCGGGGATGGCTCAGTCTAGGGCGCATTCAGGCCGATCCACGGAACCGGCGATGAACCACGCCGTGACGGGCGTGATGTTGTCGGCGATGCAGACGCCCGCTAGGGTGCATCGATGACCAGCGCGCCGGCCTCGCCCCCATCACGTTCCTGGCTGGCCCATATCTCGGCCGGCCTCGGCCTGTCGGCGCTGCTGGGCGTGCTCTGCTTCCACTTTCCGGAGCTGCTGACCAGCCGCGATTTCCGCGCGGTCTACAGCGAGGTCTTCGCGCGCCATCTGCTGCTGTCCGGACTGGTCGCGGCCTTCCTCACCGGCACCTTCGCGATCCTGCGCGGGCGCAATCGGCGGGTGGCGATGCTCGGTGTCGGCAGCGCAGCCATTGCCGTCGTGCTCGGCGGTGCCACCGTGCATTTCGATGCGATCGACTCCACCCCGTTCTCGCTGGGGCTGGACTGGTTCGTGATCTCGCTGTTCTTCTCCGCGCTGGTGTTCATCCCGATCGAACGGATGCTGCCGGTGCTGCCGATGTCGCCGCTGCGCGCGGAATGGCGCACGGACCTGGCCTATTTCTTCATCGGCCACGTGCTGGTGCAGTTCGTGCTCATTGCGGTGACCGCATCGACCAGCATGGTCGATGCGCTGGTGGCCTCGCAGACCGTGAAAAACGCCATCCAGTCCCTGCCTGTGTGGCTGCAGTTCCTGCTGGCGGTGTTCGTGGCCGACCTGGCGCAGGCGCTGCTGCATCGCGCGTACCACAACACGCCATGGCTCTGGCGCTTCCATGCGGTGCATCACTCGACCAGACGCATGGATTGGCTGGCCGGCTCGCGCATGCACCTGCTGGAGATCGTGCTGACCCGCAGCGTGGTCCTGATGCCACTGGTGGTGCTCGGCTTCGCACCGGCGGCGGTCAATGGCTACGTGATCCTGGTCGGCCTGCAGGCGGTGCTGGCGCATGCCAATCTGCGGCTGGACTTCGGCTGGCTGGAGCAGGTCCTGGTCACCCCGCGCTATCACCACTGGCACCACGCACGGCACGCGGACTACATCGACGTGAACTACGCCATCCACCTGCCATTGGTGGATCGGTTGATGGGCACGTTCAAGCTGCCGCCGCGCGGGCAGTGGCCGAGCGAATACGGGGTGATGAAACTCCAGACCGTCCCGGTCGGTTTGCTCGCACAGGCGCGGATGCCGTTGTCGCGCAGGAGAGTGTTCGACGACTACGTAGGCCGCGACGACGCCTGAGGTTCATACGCGCGGCCATTCGACAGCATCCTGCGACTTCCGGGCGCGGTGCCATCGAACGGAACCCAACGCAACTGTCACGCAGGCTTTCGCCGCGGCATGTCGAAATCGCACTTCCCCGCGCGACGTCCTCGTGACGGCCATGGCAGGCCGCCCACCACCAAGGAGAATCCCATGAGCTACATCGACGGTTTCGTGATTGCCGCCCCGACCGCCAAACGCCAGGAGGTCATCGACTATGCGGCGCGCTTCGACCCGATCTTCATCGAGTTCGGCGCGCTGCGCGTGGTCGAGGCCTGGGGCGTGGACGTGCCGCACGGCAAGCTCACCGACTTTTACCGCGCGGTCGACGCGAAGGACGACGAGACGGTGATGTTTTCGTGGATCGAATGGCCGGACAAGGCGACCCGCGACGCCGGCATGCAGAAGATGATGGAAGACCCGCGGATGGGCGCGGACAATCCGTTGCCGTTCGACGGCAAGCGGATGATCTTCGGCACGTTCGAGAACGCCCTCGACCTCAAGGCCTGACCTGCGCGGCCGCGTTATGCTGCCTGCTCCGACCCCGGGAGCCGTCCCATGACGCGGCCATCGCCAATATTCGCCTTCGCAATCTTCCTGCTTGCGGGCTGCAGCGCCGGCACGGAAACGCCAGGCGCCGCACCCGTCGATGCGGCATCCCCGCCACCCGCGCCTGCATCCGGGCCGGCGCCGCCCGCCACGAGCGATGCGGCTGCGGCAGTCGCGGTGTCCCCCAGCTTCGACTGCAGCACCTCGACCGGCGAATTCGAACAGATGGTCTGCAAGGATCCGGCGCTGGCAGCGCTCGACGTGCAGCTGGCCGACACCTTCGCCCGGGCGCTGGCCAAGGCGAGCGACAAGGCGACACTGCATGCCACCGAGCGCGGCTGGATCAAGGGCCGCGACGAGTGCTGGAAGGCCGACGACAAGCCGGCCTGCGTGCGCGAGGCCTACATCGAGCGGATCGTCGACCTGCGCATCCAGCACGGCCTGGTGACGATCCCGTCCGCGGTCGAGTTCCGCTGCGACGACAACAGCAAGCCCTTCACCGCCACCTTCTACAACGACGAGCCGCGTGCGGCGGTGCTGACCTGGGGCAGCGACCAGGCCATCGTCCCGGCCGCGCCCAGCGCCAGTGGCGCGCGTTATGCGGCGGATGGCGTGGAATTCTGGGAGCACCAGGGCAAGGCCAGCGTGGACTTCTTCGGCAACAAGCTGAGCTGCACGCCAGCGGCATGATCCACGCACGACGTCCCGCCATGATCCGGAGCCGCGCATGGACCTGATGCGGATCCTGCGCTCGCTTGAAGAATTCCTCTACGAACTGGTCGGCTGGCTGGTGTTCTATCCGCGCACGTTCTGGCGGGTACTGCGGCATCCGGCCGCCATCGCGCGTTACACCGAGCTCGAATTGCAGCAGGAACCCGAGCGCCAGTTCACCGAAACGATCAGCCCGGTCCTGATGCTGATCCTGTCGGTGGTCATCGCGCACGGGCTGGAGATGCTGTCGCGGGTCCCTTCGCTGGAAACCGACACACCCGTGTCGCAACTGCTGCTGGGCAGCGATCAAGCCCTCCTGCTGACGCGCTGTGTGGTGTTCTGCGCCTTCGCGCTGGTCGCCGCACTCTCGATCCTGCAGCAGCAAGGCAAGGCCATCACCCGCGAGACCCTGCGCTCGCCGTTCTCGGTGCAGGCCTTCCTGGTCTCGCCCTTCGTGCTGATGCTGTCGGTCGGCATCCTGGTCGCCCGCGTGGAACATGGCTGGTCGCAAGCCGCAGGGGGCGTCCTGATCGCGATCGGCTGCCTCTGGTACCTGTGGGCGCGCACCTGCGCTTATCGTGCGCTTGTCGACATCGGCTGGTGGAGCGCGCTCACGCGAGTGAGTGCAGCCTTCCTGGTGACCAGCGCGGTGGCGGTCGCATTGCTGCAGTTGCTTCTGCCCTGACCCCGCGCATCGGCCTGCAAGGCCGGCAGGCAAGGCCGCCTGCGTTTACCTGACGAAGCGACGCAGGGGCAGGATCGAATGAAGGATCAACAGCAACCGGAATCGAAGGGCCTGCCGGGCATGCGCGAGCAGGCCGGCATGTTCATCTACCTGTTCTTCGGCATCCACATGCTGATGTTCGGCCTGTCGGGCTTCTTCATGGCCTACGCGACCGACGGTCCCGACCTGAGCTTCCTGTACATGCATGGTGGCATCGCCATCATCGTGTACATGGTGTTCTACCTGGTGATCTTCGGCCGCGACCAGGTGCAGTGGATGCTGGTCAATGCCGCGCTGGGCATCCTCGGCATCCATGCGCAGATCGGCTGGATACTGGCGCGCTTCGGCAAGCACATCGACGACTATCCGTGGCAGGTCCACGTCATCCCGTTCCTTTACTACATCCTTTACACCTTCCTGCTGCGGCAGTTCCTGATCGACGTGACCCGCAGCCGCAACAACCCGCAACGCAAGCGCCTGGTCGATGCCGCCTACGTGGTGTTCTCGCTGCTGGTGTACGGGCTGATGCTGTTGCGATTGCAACCGGGCGGCTGAGCCGCATCAGCGTTTCATGCAGGCGTTCCAGCGCGATTCCACCCGGCCGGCGAACCACGCCGTCGTGAGCGGCCGGGTGATCTTGGGGCTTTCCAGGGCGATGTCCGGCACTCGCGCGCGCGCGACCGGCTTGCCGCTGCCCTTGCGATCGGCGATCGCGAAGACCGCGCGATACAACGCGGTTTCATCGAAACCGGCACTGTTCCCGCGCTTCAGATCAGCCCGGATCGCGGCGGCGTCCATGCCCAGCAACATGTCGATGCTGCGCAACGCGGCCTCGGTCGCACCGGGCTTTTGCATCGACGCACCCGGCGTGAGCAGGTCGCCATCGCGCACCAGCTTCTTGCCGCTGGCGATCGCCGCCGCCTGCTGGAAGGCGGCGTTGCGACTGGCATGCCAGCCCGCGTTGAAATCGGCGAATCGATGGAGCGGCTTGTCGTAGTCGGCCGGGTATCCCAGCAGGTGCTTGATGCCGAAGTACAGCCCACCGCGACGACTGAACACCTCATGGCGGATCGAACCCTCGACGGTGTACGGATAGCCGCGCGCATGACGCTCGGCGAAATCCACCCGCACCTGCATCGGCCCGCCGGTGCGCACCGGGTTCAAACCGGCCAGCAGCTTGCCGCTGCCCAGCGGCAAGCGCGCGACCATCTCCTCGAACAGCTCGCTCATTTCGCGCTCGCTGCGCAGGGCCTGCAGGCGCTCGGCATAGGTGCGGCCATCGGGCGCGCGCAATTTCAGCGCCGCATCGATGGCGAATTCGGGCACGCGTTTCGCCGCGGCGCGGCGCTTGATCTCGCCGATGGCGATGCCGCCCAGGCCGGGCACCGGCGGGTCAGCGCGATAGGTCGATTCCTGTTCGACCACCGCCAGCACCGCGCACAGGTTGCTGGTGCTGGGATCGATGTCCTGCGCGGTGAACGCGGTCTGGATGTCGCGCGCCCAGCCGTCGCGGTCATGCAAGGTCGCCGGCAACTTGCGCAGCAATTCGGCGTGGACCTGCTCCGGCGTGCGCTGCGATTCGCAGCCCGAGAAGCAAGCGATGCCGAGGCAGAGCGCGAGCAGCGCGGGGATTCGATGGCGTCGTTGGACGGGCGACATGCGGCGCTGCCGGCGGGGTTCGGCAGAGGCTAGCAGGCAAGCCTGAATGAAGCCGGAGTCTCGCTACACCTGCGCCGCTTTCCAGCGCCCGCGCGAGAACAGCCACAGGGTGAACAAGCCCACCGAGGTTTCGGACACGAACACCGCCCAGAACACCCCGGTTTCCTGCAGGCCCAGGTGCAGGGCAAGGTACCAGGCCAGCGGGATCTGGATCAGCCAGAAGAACACCACGTTTATCCAGGTCGGCGTCGTCGTATCGCCGGCACCGTTGAAGGCCTGCACGCTGACCATCCACCAGCCGTACACGAACAGCGAGTACGACAGGATCCGCAGCCATTCCGCGCCGACCGCGATCACGCCCGCGTCCGCGCTGAAGATGCCGACGATCGCCTGCGGGAACGCGAAGAACAGCACCGCGACCATCACCAGGTAGGCCATGTTGTACCAGCCGATCTGCCAGACCGAGGCCTCGGCGCGTTCCGGCTGCTGCGCGCCCAGGTTCTGGCCGACCAGCGTGGCCGCGGCATTCGACATGCCCCAGGCCGGCATCATCGTGAACATCATCACCCGGATCGCGATGGTCGCCCCGGCCACCGCCTCGCTGCCGATGCTGGCGAGGATGCGCATCAGGAAGATCCACGAGGTCATCGCCACCAGCATCTGCCCCACCCCGCCCAGCGAGGTGCGCACGATGTTCCACAGCACCGCGCCATGCCATGCGAGTTGCGAGCCCAGCACGCGGATGTGCTGGCCGCCGCGGAACAGGATCCACAGCTGCATCAGCACGCCCGCGCCACGGCCGATGTTGGTGGCGATCGCCGCACCCTCCACGCCCATCGCCGGCACCGGTCCCCAGCCGAAGATCAGCAGCGGATCCAGCACGATGTTCAGGCCGTTCGCGACCCACAGCACGCGCATCGCGATGGCCGCATCACCGGCGCCGCGGAAGATCGCGTTGATCACGAACAGCAGCATGATCACCGCGTTGCCGCCGAGCATCCATTGCGTGTAGCGATAGCCGTGCTCGATGCTCCACGCGTCCGCGCCCATCAGCCGCAGCAGGTCCTGGGCGTAGACGATGCCGATGATCGCCGGCAACAGCGACACCAGCAGCGCGACGATGATCGCCTGCACCGCGGTAACTGCGGCCTCCTCCTGCTTGCCTTCACCGACGCGCCGCGCGATCACCGCGGTGACCGCCATCGCCAGCCCCATCGCCAGCGAATACAACAGGAACAGGTAGCTCTCGGTCAGCCCGACCGTCGCCACCGCCGACGCCCCCAGCTTGGCCACGAAGAAGATGTCGACCACCGCGAAGGTGGATTCCAGCACCAGCTCGAGCACCATCGGAACTGCCAGCAGGAACACGGCGCGGCGCAACGGGATCTTCGTATAGTCCGCATTGGTGCCGCGGATCGCCTCGCGCAGGCTGGACCAGAGCGATTGCGCAGCGAGATCGACGGCGGGCGCGTCTTGCGAGGGTGTCGGTTGCATGAGGCCTCCTTGCGTTCGGGCGGATGTTACCTGCGACGCATGGCGGCGCCGTGGATCGACACGGCGAACCTGCGATCATGCACGGATGAACACGCCCAGCACCTTCGCCGACCTGGCACTCGACCCGTCCCTGCAAGCCGGACTGGATGCACTCGACTACACCACCTTGACTCCGATCCAGGCGCAGGCCCTGCCGGCGGTGCTCGAAGGCCGCGACCTGATCGCACAGGCACCGACCGGCAGCGGCAAGACCGCGGCCTTCGGACTGGGCCTGCTGCAGGGCATCGATGCCACCGCGGTGCGCACGCAGGCCTTGGTGCTCTGCCCCACCCGCGAACTGGCCGACCAGGTGGGCAAGCAGTTGCGCAAGCTCGCCACCGGCATCGCCAACCTCAAGCTGTCGGTGCTCTGCGGCGGCATCCCGCTGGGGCCGCAACTGGCCTCGCTCGCGCATGCGCCGCACGTGGTGGTCGGTACGCCCGGGCGCGTGCTGGAGCTGGTGCAGAAGGAGGCGCTGGACCTGCGCAAGGTGAAAACGCTGGTGCTCGACGAAGCCGACCGCATGCTCGACATGGGCTTCGACGAACCGATCCGCGCACTTGTAAAACGCACGCCCAGGGACCGGCAGACCCTGCTGTTCTCGGCCACGTTCCCGGACACCATCCGCACGCTGGCGAAGGCAATGCTGCGCGAGCCGCTGGAAGTGAGCGTCGATGGCGGCGCACAGCCGGCGGCGATCCGCGCGCATTTCTTCGAGGTCGACGCCGCTCGCCGCGCGCCGCAACTGGCCGCGTTGCTGCTGCAATTCAAGCCAGAATCCACCGTGGTGTTCTGCAACATGCGCCGCGACACCGAGGAAGTGGTCGGCTCGCTGGCGCATTACGGTTTCACTGCGCTCGCGTTGCACGGCGACATGGAGCAGCGCGACCGCGACGAAGTGCTGGTGCGCTTCGCCAACCGCAGTTGCAGCGTGCTGGTCGCCAGCGACGTCGCCGCGCGCGGACTCGACATCGACGACATCGGCGCGGTGGTGAACTACGAACTGCCCACCGATGCGGACACCTACCTGCACCGCGTCGGCCGCACCGGTCGCGCCGGGCGCGATGGCCTCGCCCTCAGCCTGGTTGCGCCGCAGGAACGCGGGCGCGCCGCGCTGGTCGAGGAACGCCAGGGCAACCCGATCCGCTACGAGCGCATCGCCCCGCTCGACGGCCCGCCACGCGGCGTGCCGCAGGCGGCGATGATCACCTTGCGCATCGATGCCGGCCGCACCGACAAGCTGCGACCCGGCGACATCGTCGGCGCATTGACCGGCGATGCCGGCTTGCCGAAGGAGGCGATCGGCAAGATCGACGTGTTCGCCACCCGCAGCTATGTGGCCATCGCCCGCGCGCAGGCAAAGCACGCGCTGGCGCAGTTGCGCGCCGGCAAGATCAAGGGCCGCAAGTTCCGGGTCAACATGCTGTAACGGCTCGCGTCGATCTTGTGCGCACCATGTGTGCGGCACATCGGTTCATCGGGGTTTTACGCAAGCTTTACGCGATCACGCGGCCCGGCGAATAGAGGTTTTACGCGGCAGCTGCCGAGAATTGCGTCGTGGCCAGACCGGCCTCGATGACCATTCCTAGCTGCTGGATGAAACAGAACATCTTCCGTGCACGCGAAGCGCGCGCACCCCTCTTCACCGCCGTGTGCGTCGTCGTCGGCCTGATGGCCTTCGGCTCGCAGGCGAAGGCCGCCGACATCAACGGCAATGCGACGCTGACCACCGACTACGTGTGGCGCGGCAGCACCCAGACACAGGGCGATCCCGCCGTACAGGTCGGTTTCAAGGTCGCCGGCGCGGCCGGCTTTTATGCCTCGGTCTGGGGCTCGAACGTCAAGTTCGCGCCGGAATCCGAGGCCAACACCGAGCTGGATGTCACCGTCGGCTGGGGCAAGGCCCTGTCCGAGGATTGGGCGGTCGATGCCAATCTCCTGCACTACCGCTATCCGTCGACCGCGGTCGACCTCGACTGGACCGAACTCAACGGCACCCTGACCTGGAAGGGCAATTACTGGGCCTCGTTCGGCTATTCGAACGAAGCGCTTGGCTACGACGCCGACGGCATCTACGCGCTGGTCGGCGCGAAGGTCCCGATCAATGAACGCCTGCGCCTGGAAGCCAGTGCGGCGCACTACTTCCTCGACGACGCAGTGGTCGCGCGCAGCGGCTACACGCATGGCTGGTTGAGCGCGGTGTGGGGCGTCAAGGGCCCGCTCGAAGCGCGCCTGACCGTGCATGCCACCGACAACAACGCCAAGGCGATCTTCGGCGACGACTACACCGGCAGCCGCGTCGAAGCCGCGCTGCAAGCGTCTTTCTGAGGAGCGGACGATGCCTGGTTGGCTTGCGCTTGTATGCGGTGTCGCGGTGATCGTGGCCTGCGCCTATCTGCTCTACGTGATCCTGTATCCGGATCGTTTCTGACGAGACACGACGATGACCGAAGCACTGCTTGTAGTCGCGCTGGCGATCGGCCTGGGGTGGCCGCTCGGGCGCTACCTCGCCGCGGTGATGCGCGATGAACCGATGCGCGGCGATCGCGTGTTCGGCTGGATCGAACGACCGATCTATCGACTGCTCGGCACCACTCCGGCGCAGGGCATGACCTGGCGCGGCTACGCGAAGGCGTTCGCGCTCAGCAACGTCGTAGTCGGCGGCTTGGTGTGGGTACTGTTCATGACCCAGGCCTGGTTGCCGTTGAATCCCGATGCGATCCCCAACATGCGCTGGGATACCGCGCTGCACACGATGGTGTCGTTCCTCACCAACTCCAACCAGCAGCACTACTCCGGCCAGGCGCAGCTGTCCTACCTGTCGCAGATGGTCGGCATCGTCGGCCTGCAGGTGATCACGCCGATGATGGGGCTGGCGCTGGTCGTCGCCACCTTGCGTGCGCTGATGGGTGGGCGAGCGGTCGTGCGCCCAGCCGAAGCAAGCAACGCTTCCGGCGACGCCGACGTCGGCAACTACTGGGCGGACCTCATTCGTCCGACGTTGCGTTTCATGCTGCCGCTGTGCCTGTTGTGGAGCGTGCTGCTGACCTCGCAAGGCGTCCCGTCTACGCTCGCAGCAGGGCCGGTTGCGACACCAATCGACGCCAGCGCGGGAATGAAGGAACAGAAGATCCCGCTTGGCCCGGTCGCGCCGATGGTCGCGGTCAAGCAACTCGGCACCAACGGTGGCGGCTGGTATGGCCCCAACAGTTCGGTACCGCTGGAGAACCCGACACCGTTCTCGAACCTGCTGGAAATGCTGGCGATCATCCTGGTCCCGGTCGCGGTCGCGTTCATGGTCGGCCCGTTCACTGGCCGCAGGAAATTCACCGCACTGGTGTTCGGCAGCATGCTGTTGATGTCGATGTTGTCGACCGGTGCCAGCGTGCTGCTCGAACGCCATTCGGCGATGACCGCCGATGCCGCACTGATGGAAGGCAAGGAAGTGCGCTTCGGTGCCGATGCTTCGGCGCTGTGGGCGACCCTGACAACGCAGACCAGCAACGGCTCGGTCAACGCGATGCACGATTCGCTCAGCCCACTGACCGGGCTGGTGACGCTGGGCAACATGCTGGTCAACGCGATCTGGGGCGGCATCGGTTGCGGCCTGCAGCAGTTCCTCGTCTACCTCCTGCTGGCGGTGTTCCTGGCCGGGCTGATGACAGGGCGCACACCGGAACTGTTCGGTCGCAAGATCGAAGCGAAGGAAATCCGCCTGCTGTCGCTGCTGATCCTGCTGCAGCCGCTGGTGGTGCTCGGCTTCACCGCGCTGACGCTGGCGATGCCGGAGTTCACCGGCAACTCCAACCCCGGCTTCCACGGCATCAGCCAGGTCTTCTACGAGTACACCTCAGCGTTCGCCAACAACGGCTCCGGTTTCGAGGGCCTCGGCGATGCCACGCAATGGTGGAACCTCAGCTGCGCGTTGGTGCTGGCACTCGGCCGCTATCCCGCGCTGATCGTGCCGCTGGCGGTGGCCGCGAGCCTCGCCCGCAAGCGCGCAACGCCGGAAGGCCCCGGCAGCCTGCACATCGAAACCCCGACCTTCGCGCTCACCGTGATCGCGGTGATCGTGATCCTGCTGCAGTTCATGCCCGCGCTGGTGCTTGGCCCCGTGGCCGAGCACCTGAGCCTGGTGCATGGAGGAACCACCCCATGATCCAACAGACCTTCGATGCCAAGCCGCCGCGCGGCCAGCATCCGACCGTGTTCGATGCCGCCGCGTTGCGCACCGCGATCCGCGATGCCTTCCTCAAGCTCGCGCCACGGCACATCGTCAAGAGCCCGGTGATGGCCGTGGTGCTCGGTGGCACCCTGCTGTCCGCGCTGATCACCGCCGTCGGCGCGGCACCGGCCGGCTTCGGCTGGAGCGTCACCGCGATCCTGCTGGTCACCGTGCTGTTCGGCAATTTCGCCGAAGCGGTGGCCGAGGCGCGCGGTCGCGGCCAGGCGGCATCGCTGCGGCGTGCGCGCAAGGATCTGGTCGCACGCAGGCTCGCCGATGCAAAGGGTTTCTCGGCTGCGATGCGTGGCGCGGAAGCGCAGGTCGCGGCCGCCGACCTGCGTCCCGGTGATCTCGTGGTGATCTCCGCCGGCGAACTGATCCCGGCCGATGGCGAGATCATCCACGGCCTCGCCACCATCAACGAGTCCGCGGTCACCGGCGAATCCGCGCCGGTCCTGCGCGAAGCCGGCACCGACCGCAGCGGCGTGATCGGCGGCACCAAGGTGCTGTCCGACGAGATCGTGGTGCGCGTCACTGCGGAGCCGGGGCAGAGCTTCCTCGACCGCATGATTTCCCTGGTCGAAGGCGCCAACCGGCAGAAGACCCCGAACGAAATCGCGCTGACCATGTTGCTGGCGGCGATGACACTCACGTTCCTGATCGTCTGCGCGACGCTGCCGGCGATCGGCGCCTTCGTCGGCGTCAAGGTCGATCCGCTGCTGCTGATCGCGCTGCTGGTCTGCCTGATCCCGACCACGATCGGCGGCCTGCTGCCGGCGATCGGCATCGCCGGCATGAACCGCGCGCTGTCGGCGAACGTGCTGGCCAAATCCGGCAAGGCGGTCGAAGTTGCCGGCGATGTCGACGTGCTGCTGCTCGACAAGACCGGCACGATCACCCATGGCGACCGCCAGGCCACCGCCTTCCACGCGCTGGCCGGCATCAGCGCCGACCAGTTGCGTGAAGCCGCGCTGCTGTCGTCGTTGGCCGACCCCACGCCGGAAGGCAAGTCGATCGTCAAGCTGGCCCGCGAACAGGGCACGCCGATGCAGGACCCGGACCAGCTCGATGCCGGCACGACGCACTTCATCCAGTTCACTGCGCAGACGCGCATGTCCGGTGTCGACCTTGATAGCGGCGCACGTGTGATCCGCAAGGGCGCGGGCGATGCGATCAGCCGCCACGTGCTGGCGCTCGGCGGTGAGGTGCCCGCCGAACTGAAGGCACGCGTCGACCAGGTCGCGCGCAAGGGCGCCACCCCGCTGGTGGTCAGCGAAGGTCGCTTCGCCCTAGGCGTGGTCGAGCTGTCCGACGTGGTCAAGCACGGGGTCAAGGAAAAATTCGCGCGGCTGCGCGCGATGGGCATCAAGACCGTGATGATCACCGGCGACAACCCGCTGACCGCCGCCGCCATCGCCGCAGAGGCCGGCGTCGATGACTACATCGCCGAGGCCACGCCGGAGGACAAGCTCGCGCGGATCCGCAGCGAGCAGGCCGGTGGCCGCCTGGTCGCGATGGTCGGCGACGGCACCAACGATGCGCCTGCACTGGCCCAGGCCGACGTCGGCCTGGCGATGAACTCAGGCACGCAGGCCGCGAAGGAAGCCGGCAACATGGTCGACCTCGACAGCGACCCGGCCAAGCTTCTCGCGGTGGTCGAAGTCGGCAAGCAGCAACTGATCACCCGCGGCGCGCTGACCACGTTCTCGCTGGCCAACGACGTGTCGAAATACTTCGCGATCCTGCCGGCGCTGTTCGCCGCGGCGATCCCGTCGATGGCGGCGCTGGACGTGATGGGCCTGTCCAGCCCCAAGAACGCAGTGCTCGCCGCGCTGATCTTCAATGCGCTGGTGATCCCCGCACTGATCCCGCTGGCCCTGCGTGGCGTGCGCTTCACCCCGGCGAGCGCCACCGTGCTGCTGCGCCGGAACATGCTGCTGTACGGCGGCGGCGGCGTACTGCTGCCCTTCATCGCCATCAAGCTGATCGACCTCGCGCTTGCCGCGACGATTGGCCCCTGATTGCCAGTGCCTGAGGACATGTCCATGACCAACACGACCATTCCACTGCAAGACCACGTCGGCCTGCGCGCGCCGCTGCTGTTCGCCATCGTCATCCTGCTCGGCTTTGGCCTGCTGTATTCGCTGGCCGGGGCCACGCTGGGACGCGTGCTGTTTCCGGTGACCGCCACCGGCAGCATGATCGAGCGCGACGGCCACGTCATCGGCTCCGCGCTGGTCGCCCAGCCGTTCGCCGACGCACGCTACTTCCAAACGCGCCCGTCCGCCGCCAATTACGATCCGATGGCGGCGGCCGGCAGCAACATGGCGCGCAGCAATCAGGACCTGCACAAGCGCATCGCCGAGTTGACCTTGGCGGTCGCTGATCGCGAAGGCATCGCGCCAGCGCAGGTACCCGCCGAGCTTGTCACCCAATCCGGCGGCGGACTGGACCCGCACCTGCCGCCACGTGCGGCACAAGTGCAGGTCGCACGGGTCGCCCGCGCGCGCGGCATCGACATCGCCACCGTCGAGGCTTTGGTCGCGCAGCAGACGGAAGCCCCGCAGTTCGGCATGCTCGGGCAGCCGCGGGTCAATGTGCTGCGGCTCAACCTGGCGCTGGATGCGCTGGCGCGCTGACCAGCGCCGCGCCCGCATAGACTGCACGCATGGAGAGCCAACGCAGCGCCCAGGCCGACGCCCTGCTCGGCGAACTGCAACGCCAGGGTGGCGGCCGCCTGACCCTGTTCCTGGGCGCGGCCCGGGCGTCGGCAAGACCTACGCGATGCTGTCGCGCGCGCGCGAGTTGAAGAAGCAGGGTGTGGACGTGGTGGTCGGCCTGGTCGAAACCCACGGCCGTGCGGAAACGCAGGCGCTGCTGGAAGGACTCGAACTGCTGCCGCGCATCCGCAGCGAGTACCAGCCGTCGAACGGCCAGGCCCGCACGCTGGAGGAACTCGATCTCGACGCCCTGCTCGCGCGCAAGCCGGCGGTGGCGCTGGTGGACGAACTGGCGCATCGCAACGTGCCCGGCAGCCGCCACGAACGCCGCTGGCAAGACGTGGTGGAACTGCTCGATGCCGGCATCGACGTCTACACCACGGTCAACATCCAGCACCTGGAAAGCCTCAACGATGTGATCCACCGGATCACCGGCGTGCGCGTCAGCGAGACCGTGCCGGACCTCGTCTTAGACCGCCTGCGCGACATCAAGCTGATCGACCTGCCGCCGCGCGAACTGATCGAGCGCCTGCAGCAGGGCAAGGTGTACATGCCGGACCAGGCGGCGCATGCGCTGCAGTCGTTCTTCTCGCCTTCCAACCTCGCCGCGCTGCGCGAACTGGCGATGCAGACCGCGGCCGATCGCGTCGACAGCGACCTGCGCGAGGCGCAGACCGCGCGCGGCCTGCCCGGCAGCTCGCTGCGCCGGCGGGTGCTGGTGGCGATCGACGGACGCGGCCAATCCGACTACCTGGTGCGGGTGGCGCGGCGCGTGGCAGAGCGCCGCGATGCCCCGTGGAGCGTGGTCAGCGTGCAATCCGGTGCCCAGCTCGACGACGCTGCGCAACGCGAGCTCGACCGCGCGTTCGCGTTGGCGCGCCGACTGGGTGGCGAAGCCGAACTGCTGCATGGGCCGAGCATCGTCGATGCACTGATCGACCACGCGGGCCGGAGTGGCGTATCGACGATCGTGATCGGTCGCACCCGCGAGCGTCCGTTCGCGCGCATGTTCAACCGCACACTGACCCAGCAACTGCTGCAACGCGCCGCGCACCTGGAGCTGACCATCGTCAGCACGCCGGAAGCGCGGGCGAAGTCGCGCCGCTCGTTGCACGACGTCGGCACCCTGCTCACGCGTACCGACGCAGGACTGGCGGTGGCTGCCGCCGTGCTCGCCACCGCCACCGCCTGGGTGGCGCAACGCTTCATCAGCCTCGACGACCTGTCGATGGTGTTCATCGTCGCGGTGGTGGTGGTCGCCTCGCGCACGCGCATGGCCGCGGCGGTGCTGGCCGCCGGCCTGTGTTTCCTCTCCTACAACTTCTTCTTCATCGAACCGCGCTTCACCTTCTTCATCGGCGCACGCCAGGGCGTCGCCACGGTATTCCTGTTCCTGGCCGCCGCGCTGGTCGCGGGTCGGCTGGCCTCGCGCCTGCGCATGCAGGTGGTCGCCCTGCGAGCGGCCAACGCGCATGCCACCGCCCTGCAGGCATTGAGTCGGCAACTGGCGGTCGCCGCCGATCTCGGCCAGGTCGCAGCGGCGGGCCGGCACGCGCTGAAGCAGGCGATCGGCGCAGAAGCCATCGTGCATGCAGGCGACGTCGCACCGGAGATGGCCGGCCAGCAGCCGCTGTCCGAAAAGGATCGCGCCGCTGCCGACTGGGCGCTCAAGCATCGGCAACCGGCCGGACGCTTCACCGACACCCTGGGCAATGCCGAGTGGTGGTTCCAGCCGCTGGCCGGCGACAAGGGCGCGACCGGCCTGGTCGGCTTGCGCTTCCCAGCCGGCACCGACCGCTTCGGCAGCGAACAACGCAGGTTGGTGGAGGCGATGGCGGACGACATCGCGCAGGCGATGTTGCGCACGCGGCTGGTCTCGGACCTGGAGGACGCGCGTGTCACCGGCGAGACCGAACGCCTGCGCTCCGCCCTGCTGTCGTCGGTGTCGCATGACCTGCGCTCGCCACTGGCGGCGATCGTCGGCGCCGCCGAAACCCTGGACACTTACGGCCGCGGCATGGGCGAGGACGATCGCCACAGCCTGCTCGACACCGTGCGCCTGGAGGGGGAGCGGCTGGATCGCTACATCCAGAACCTGCTCGACATGACCCGCCTCGGCCACGGCGGGCTCACCCTCAATCGCGACTGGATCGGCGTGGACGAGCTGATCGGCTCGGCGACGACCCGCTTGCAGCGCTATCAGCCCGATGTGCGCTTCGAGCTCCACCTGGCCAAGGGTCTCGCCCCGCTCTGGGTGCATCCCGCGCTGGTCGAGCAGGCGATCTTCAACGTGATCGAGAACGCCGCGAAGTTCTCGCCTGCTGGCGAGGCGATCGCGATCGACGCACGCGACATCGACGGCGTGCTGCGCATCGATGTCGCCGATCGCGGCCCCGGCATCCCCGAGGACGAGCGCAAGCGCATCTTCGACATGTTCTTCAGCGTGGAGCGCGGCGATCGTGGACGCCAGGGCACCGGCCTCGGCCTGGCGATCACGCAGGGGATGATCGGCGCGCATGGCGGCAGCGTCGAAGCCTTGCCGGGGTACGATGGCCGCGGCACCACCATCCGCATCCTGCTGCCGCGCATGCAACCACCATCCACGCCATGAGCGACCCATCCACCGGCGAGAGCGCCGTTGTCCCAGCGCGCGTGCTGGTGGTCGACGACGAACCGCAGATCCGCCGGTTCCTCGAGATCAGCCTGCGCGCGCAGGGCTACCGGGTCGAAACCGCGGAACACGGCGAAGCCGGCTTGCAGGCGATGGCGGCGCATGGCGCCGACCTGGTGATCCTCGACCTCGGCCTGCCCGGCATCGATGGCCATGAAGTGCTGGCGCGCCTGCGCGAATGGTCGCAGGTGCCGGTCATCCTGCTCACCGTGCGCGCCGACGAACACGAGAAAGTGCGCGCGCTCGATGCCGGCGCGAACGACTACGTCACCAAGCCGTTCGGCGTGCAGGAGCTGATGGCGAGGGTGCGCGCGTTGCTGCGTCCACGCACCGCCGCCGGCGATCCATCGCCGGTGTTCGACGATGGCGCGCTGCGCATCGACCTTGCGATGCGCGAAGTGCTCCTGCACGGCGCGCCGGTCGCGCTGGCACGCAAGGAATACGCACTGCTCGCCATGCTCGTGCAGCACGCGGGGCGGGTGGTCACGCAGCCGCAGATGCTGCAGGAATTGTGGGGCAAGCACCACGAACACGACACCCATTACCTGCGCGTGCTGGTCGGCAAGCTGCGCCAGAAACTCGGCGACGACGCCGCCGCGCCGCGCTGGATCGCCACCGAGCCCGGCGTGGGCCTGCGCTTCATCGGCGCGCGCGCGAGCTAGCAGGCGGTCGATCCACGCCCGAGCCCGGGTTGCATCAATTCCATATTTCTGGAAATATGGAATCATGAATACCGACGCCGCTCTTTCCGCACTCCGCGCGCTTGGCCACGAGTCCCGCCTGGCCGCGTTCCGCCAACTGGTGCAGGCCGGCCCGGATGGCTTGTCGGTCGGTGAACTGCGCGAGTTCCTCGACCTGCCACCCGCCACCCTGAGCGCACACCTCAACGTGTTGCGGGCCGCCGGCCTGGTCGACGACGAACGCGAAGGCCGCGTCATCCGCGTGCGCGCCAACTACCCGCAGATGAACACCCTGCTGGCCTACCTCACCGAAAACTGTTGCGCCGGCGCGGTGGACTGCGGGCCGGCGACCGCCTGCCCCCGCGCAAACCAGGAGCCAAGCCGTGAACCGCTTCCATGTGCATCTCAATGTCGCCGACCTTGCCGGCAGCATCCGCTTCTACAACGAACTGTTCGGTGCCGAACCCGTCGTGCGCAAGCCCGACTACGCAAAGTGGATGCTGGAGGATCCGCGGATCAATTTCGCGATCTCCAATACGGGACGCACGCCCGGCATCGACCACCTGGGCCTGCAGGTCGACAGCAGCGAGGAACTGGTCGCGCTCGGCAAGCGCCTCGAAGCCGCAGGCGGTTCGCTGATCCCCGAGAACGCAGCCATCTGTTGCTATGCGCAGTCCGACAAGACCTGGACCGAAGATCCGCAGGGCACGCGCTGGGAAACCTTCCACAGCTTCGGCGAAGCGACCACCTATCACGGTGCCGACGCCGCCTGCGCCACCGATGGCGGGTCGTGCACACCGGACGTACAGGCGATGGCACCGATGCCCGCGACGACAGCAATCGCAGCCTCCTGCTGCGCGCCGAAATCCACCTGCTGCTGACACCCTCCCCCACCGAAGACACTGGCCATGACCACGCAGCCCTACAACATCCTGTTCCTCTGCACCGGCAACAGCGCCCGCAGCATCCTCGCCGAAGGGCTGGTCAACCATCTGTCGCATGGCCGCTTCAAGGGCTACAGCGCGGGCAGCCAGCCGATGGGGCGGGTCAATCCGCTGGCGCTGGAAACACTGCAACGGCTCGGCTGCGACACCAGCGGCATGTCCAGCAAAAGCTGGGACGTGTATGCCGCACCCGATGCGCCGAAGATGGACTTCGTCATCACCGTCTGCGATAGCGCGGCCGGCGAAACCTGCCCGTACTGGCCGGGCATGCCGATGACCGCGCATTGGGGCTTCCCCGATCCTTCGCACGTGGAAGGCGATGACGAGGCGAAGCGCCAGGCGTTCGCGAAGACAGCACAAGCGATCACCCAGCGCCTGCGCCTGTTGCTCGCGCTGCCGATGGAAAAGCTGGATCGGCTGTCGCTGCAGGACCAACTGCGCGCATTGGCCGCGCAGTGATGCCACTGCATCGCCGCCTGCTGGCCGAGGCGCTCGGCACCATGTTGCTGCTCGCCGCCGTGGTCGGCTCCGGGATCATGGGCGTGGCACTGTCGAACGGCAACGACGGCATCGCCCTGCTCGCGAACGCAGCGGCCACCGCGGGCATGCTGTACGTGCTGATCGAAACGCTGGGCCCGATCTCCGGCGCGCACTTCAATCCGGCGGTCACCCTGGCGATGCGCCTGCGCGGCGAGATGAGCAGCGCACATGCCGCGGCCTACATCGTGGTGCAAGTGCTGGCTGCGATCGCCGGCGTGCTGCTCGCCCATGCGATGTTCGAGCAGGCACTGCTGCAACCCGGCACGCGCGTGCGCAGTGGCGGCGCGCAATGGTTGAGCGAGGGGGTGGCGACCTGCGGCCTGCTGCTCACCATCCTGCTTGGCGTTCGCCATCGCCCGAAGGCGATCCCTGCACTGGTCGCCGCTTACATCTTCGCCGCGTACTGGTTTACCGCCAGCACATCGTTCGCCAACCCCGCCGTGACCATGGCGAGGTCGCTGACGCAAACCTTTGCCGGCATCCGCCCGGACGACGTGGCCGGCTTCGTATTCGCGCAGTTCGCCGGGATGCTGCTGGCGATCGGCATCGCCACCCTTCTGCTTGGGCGCAGCGAACCGGCGTCAGCGCGCGGCTGATTCCGTCGCGACCACCGGCCGCCACCAGCGCTCGCCGGCATGCGGCGCATCGATGCTGATGCGTTCGCCCATGATCGGCGTGGCGATGCCGATGCCGGCTGTTTCACCCAGCGCCAGCACGCGCTCGAACGGCTCGAACCACGGATGCATCGCCAGGTCGAAGGTGCCGTTGTGGATCGGCAGCAGCCACTTCCCCCGCAGGTCGACATGCGCCTGCACGGTCTGCTCCGGCTGCATGTGCACGTACGGCCACTGCACGTTGTAGGCGCCGGTTTCCATCAGGGTGAGGTCGAACGGGCCGAAACGCCGGCCGATCTCGGCGAAGCCATCGAAGTAGCCGCTGTCGCCACTGAAGAACACGCGCCGCTCGCCATCCACGATCACCCACGAACCCCACAGCGTGCGGTTGCCGTCGCGCAGGCCGCGGCCGGAGAAATGCTGGGTCGGGGTGAAGGTCAGGCGCAGGCCGTCGATGTCGGTGCCCTGCCACCAGTCGAACTGGCGGATCTTCTCCTGCGGCACGCCCCACTCGGCCAGGCGGTCGCCCACGCCGAGCGGTGCCAGGAACACTTCGACCTTGCCTGCCCGCGCCTTGATCGCCGCATGGTCCAGGTGATCGTAATGGTCGTGCGAAAGCAGCACGCCACGAATCGGCGGCAGGTCCTGCATCGAGATCGGCGGTGCGTGGAAGCGCTTCGGGCCAGCCCATTGCACCGGCGATGCGCGTTCGGAAAACACCGGATCGGTCAGCCACCAGCCACCGCGCAGCTTCATCAGGATCGTCGAATGGCCCAGCCGGTACAGGCTGCGGTCGGGCGCTGCATCCAGTTCGGCGCGGGTCAGCATATGCACCGGGACCGGCGCGTGCGGCTCGGTGTTGTTCGGCTTGTTGAAGAAGAAATCCCACATCACCCTGGCACCCGGCTCCGCCACATCGGCGGGCTTGGGCGTGGTGTTGCGGAACTTGCCGTCGGCGAACTGCTTGGAGTTCGCGTAGTCGCCGATCGAGGCGTGCAGACACAGGGATGCGGTCAAGGCGGTCAGTCCAAGGATGGGAAGCGACCACCACCAGCGACGGCGACGTGGGGAAGACGCGAGGTCAGGCATGCGGGCCGATGATGTGCTTGCGGGCAGGTTGCAATCGACATGGGGCCGATGTCGATGCAGGCAAGCCCATGCCAAGCTGCACTCCGACCGGGTCAATCCCGATCCGGTGCACCCAGCGGAAACAGCGGACGGAACGCCCGCGCTTCCTCCACCGTGCGGGCGAACGAGGGCCGCGCGAGCAGGCGAGACCGATAGGCACGCAGCAGCGGATAGTCGTCGCCGATCGGATGCGTCCAGTCCGCATAGAACAGCGAGGGTGCCGCCGCGCAATCCGCAAGGGTGAACTCATCGCCAGCTGCCCAGGTGCGACCGGCCAGTTCCCCTTCCAGCCAGCCGTAGGCCATCTCCAGCTTTTGTGCCGCGAACGCCCGCATGTCGTCGCGCTTGGTCGCATCGCCGGTCAGTGCACCTCCGACGGCCGCTTGCACCGGGCTCATCACGTGCAGGTCGAAGCAGCGATCCATGAAACGCACGTGCAGTGCCGACTCCGGATCATCGGGCAGCAAACGGACCGCACCCGGATGCGCAAGCTGCAGGTACTCGATGATGATGCTGGTCTCGACCACCTGGCGGTCGCCATCCAGCAGCAGCGGGAACTTGCGCAACGGCCAGCGCCGCAGCCATTCGCCGGCATGCTCGGGGTCTCCGGGCTGATGCAGCGGAACTCGAAGGGCGTGGCGTTCTCGTACAGCGCAATCAGCACCTTCTGCGTGTACGAGGAAAACGGGTGTCCGTAGAGCGCGAGGGTCATGGCGGTGCCTCGGGAATCGTGGTGGTTTCGATGTCGACGAACAAGCGGCGACGGCTTCTACACCCATCGGAAGTAATCGCCGCTCATCACGCCAGCGGCAGATCGCTCTCCGCACCCGCCATCGCGTCGTGCAGGGCGCGCACGTGCTCGGCCTTCGGGTCGATGCGCGTGGTGTCGCCGAGCGAGCGCAGGTAACGGCATGCGGCATGCCCGGTGGAGCTGGCTTCGTAACGTGCGATCCACGCCAGCCGCTCGGGCAACATGGCCTGTTCCGCCGACCATGCCGCGACCGGCGGGCGGATGCGCTGGTCGATGCCGATCCGCCACGGCTTTGGCGTGAGGCGCGCGCGGAAGCAGTGCTGCACCTTGCACATCACCGTGTACAGATGATCCGCCTGCAGCGCGGAGAACAGCATCGCGGCATCGTCGTCCTGCGGCTGGAAGGTGCGGTGCATCGCCAGTACGCGCAAGCCGGCCGGTGTGCGGTACACCCGCAGGTGCCAATCCGGATGCGTCGCCACGAACGCATCGACCAAGGCCAGTGCGCGCGCCTCCGCGCCGCCGTCGCGATCGAACGCCGCCCGTTGCCGGTGCAGGATGATCCGATTGAGGCTCCACGCCGCCACGATCGCCAGGCCAATGCCGGCACTCCAGTGCCATGCGAACAGCCCGACGGCGAACGCGACCGCCGCAATGATCGCCAATGCGCCGATGGAAAGCGCGCAACCGGTGGGCCGCTCGGCCAGGTCGACATCGGCGAACAGCACGTCCGGCGTGTTCAGGCACAACGCGCCGTAGCTGTTGCGGGTAATCACCACATCGCCGTGGCGGGCCACGATCTGCTCGCGGATCGGCACGCCGGCGGTGCCGTAATTGGTGCGCAGTTCGCGCCGGGGCAATGCTGCGCCGGCCAGGATCGCGTCCAGCGCCTCTCGGGCACGCGCCTGCGCATGGGACTGTGCGGCATGGACACTCTCATCCGACCAGCCGTAGCGGCGCACGGTGACCATGCGGTCGTTGTGGCGGGCCTGTTCGCGGGCTTCGGCCCAATGTTCGGGAACGATCATGTGCCGTGCTGTCCTCCGCGCCGTGCAGCGCGCCCCGATTGTGCCTGAGCATGGCATCGCGACCTGCCCTGCGCGCGGGTTTCGGCTACCCTCGCAGGCGCATTCCAACCACAGGCAGCCGCCGATGCTGAGCTGGATCCGCAAATGGCTGTACGCACTCGCGATGCTCGGCGGACTGATCATCGCCGCCTGGTGGGCCATGCAGCAGACCAGCTCGTACACGCGGCTGGAAGCGCTGATCCAGCGACATCCGGTGGTCGCCGATGAAGTGGGCCAGGTGTCCTCGATCCGGCTGCCGTTCTTCGGCTACGGCGTGGACGTGACCGATGGCCGGATGGACCCGAACTTCCGGGTGCGGGTGGTCGGCAGCAAGGGCGAGGGCGTGGTGCGCGCCGATTTCGTGGACGGCGCGATTGCCGACGCCATCCTCATCACCCCCGGCGGACACGCGATCCCGCTGGTGATACCGCGCTGATCGCGCCCGGCTTGCAGGCGCGGGGTGCGCCTACATGCTGCCGATCGCGCCGAACAGCGAGCGTTGCGAATGCGAGGCCACGCTGTAGGTCTTCCCCTGCACCGGCCGCGACTCCATTTCCAGCACCAGCCAATGACCTTCCAGCGAGGTCGCGCCGGGAGCAGGAATGGTGAGCTTCTGGCCGGACAGCGACACACTCCTGTCCGATTCCGGCGCCACCGCCTTGATCTTCACCGATGCCGAGCAACCGGCGGTCTCGTACGTGTCGCCGCTCGACTGGCGCACCAGGCAGACGCGGTAACTGCTGTACGGGATCGTGCTCGGGTTCGCCGGCTGGTCCGCCACCTCGATGCCGCGCAGGCGCAACACCAGCTCATCCCTGCCCGGCGACACTACGCCATTGGCGCTGACCACGACCGGCCATCGGGCGTCGTCCTGGGTGAAGGTGACGGGGATTCCGGAACTCGAACCCGCGGATACCTGCAATGTCGCCGCGATCAGCAATGCCAGCATGCCTACCCTCCCCAAGGGTGCGAATGGACGGCGGATGGATCGAAGACCCTCCACGCCTGCGCGCATGCCCGGACGTGTCCATGGGTCATGACGCGATGGCATGTCCTAGATACCGTGAATGTCCCCGGTGTCTTGCTGCAGTGCGACGTGCGGAAACGGCATGCAACGCGCGCCAAAACGCATACCGCGAATAGCCCCATTCACTTCCGCATGATGGAATGCCGATTCAGCCCGGCATACCGGCGGCGATCTCGCGCAACGCACGCTCGAACACCTCGACCGGCTGTCCGCCGGAGATCAGGTGCTTGCGTTCGATGATCACCGCCGGCACGCCGTTGATGCCGTTGCGGGTGAAGAACTGTTCGGCCTCGCGTACGTCGGCGGCGTATTCGTCGGAGCCCAGGATCGCCGCGGCACGCGCCGCATCGAAGCCCGCAGCGCTGGCGATGTCGACCAAGGTGGCGTGGTCGGAGACGTTGCGGCCTTCGGCGAAGTACGCACGCAGCAACGCATGCTTGAGTTCGCGTTGCCCGCCTTCGACCCCGGCCCAGTGCAGCAGCCGATGCGCGTCGAAGGTGTTGAAGATCCGGCTGCGCCCGTTGAAGTCGAACACCACGCCGAGCTCGGCACCGCGTGCGCGGATGCGCTCCTGGTTTTCGGCGAGCTGCGCCTCGGACATGCCGTACTTGCGCTGCAGGTGCTCGCCGATGCCCTCGCCTTCCGCGGGCAACTGAGGGTTGAGTTCGAACGGCTGGAAGTGGATGTCGGCGGCGACCTCGCCCTGCATGCGCTGCAGCGCCTGCTCCAGCGAGGCCAGGCCGATCGCGCACCACGGGCAGACCACGTCGGACACGAAATCGATGCGCAGGGTTTTCATGCGGTTGCTCCATCGTTGAGGGCATCGCGCAATGCGCGGGCGAAACCGGCACCCTGTTGCGGGTCGCTGCCCAGGTAGAAATCGGGTTCGATCAGTTCGGCTTCCATCAGCAACCAGAGGCCATCGGCATCCGGGACCACGTCGATGCGCGCATACAGCAACGGCGCATCGATCGCAGCCAGCACCTGTTCGGCCAAGGCGACCGCACCAGCCGGCGGATCATCGAGCACCCGATACACGCCGCCGAATTCTTCCTGCACGCGGAACTCGCCCGCCACCGGGCGCTTGTTGACCACATGGCTGAGCACGCCGCCGAAATACAGCAGCGAGGTTTCGCCCTCGTGCTCGATGGTCGGCAGGTAGGGCTGCACCAGCATGGTGGTGCCATCGCCCGGCTCGATGGCATCGCCACGACGCACGCGCACGGTCTTCCACGCGCCACCGGATATCGCCGGTTTGACGATCAATTCGTCGACGCCAGTCGCGTCGAACATCCGTTCGATGACGTGTTGCTGCAAATGATCGGTGAAGGTCGTAGCCGGGAGCGCCACACCCCGCGCGGCGAGTTCCACCAGGTAGCGTTTGTCGGAGTTCCACGCCAGCACGCTGGCCGGGTTGGCCATTGCGATGCCCTCGCGCTGCCAAGTGGCGCAGGCACGCAGCCAGCGCACATGGTCGAAGTGATAGCCCATGCCAGCAAGGGCAACACCCGCGCAAAGCCGCGCAGTGCGCTCGCGTCATCGGCATGCATCGTCCATGGCGTGGGCGTGACGGTGATGCCTGCCGCGTCAAGCGCGCGTTGCAGGCGCGCAAGCACCTTCGGCCACAGCGTGGTGTGCGAAACATCCGCGGGATCCGGCGTGAGGATGGCGATCTCGGTCATGGCATCGATGCGGCTTCGGGCAGCGGCCATTATCGACCCCGATCGCCGCGTCGACGAGTGCGCACTTGCACCTCGCGTGGCAGGCACGCGATCCTGCACCGGGGGCGCATGCCAATGCATGCGACGCGAGGGGATCCGCCGATGCAGTCTTCGATGTTGACCAGCCTGCTGCTGCCGCTTGCGCTGGGCGTGATCATGCTCGGGCTTGGCCTGGGGCTGACCCTCGCCGACTTCCGCCGCGTTGCCCGCTATCCGCGCGCGGTGCTGACCGGGCTGTTCCTGCAGACCGCGGTGCTGCCGTGGGTCGCACTGGGACTTGCGCTGCTGTTCAAGCTGCCGCCGGAACTCGCGGTGGGGTTGATGCTGCTGGCGGCCTCGCCGGGTGGTGCGACCGCGAACATCTACAGCCACCTCGCGCGCGGCGACGTGGCCCTCAACATCACCCTGACCGCGGTCAACAGCGTGCTCTGCCTGCTCACGCTGCCGGTCATCCTCAACCTGTCCCTGGAGCTCTTCCTCGGCAGCGGCCAGTACGTGCCGCCGCCGGTGCAGAAGATCATCGAGGTCGCGGTGATCATCCTGCTGCCGGTCGCGTTCGGCATGCTGGTCCGCGCGCGCGCGCCGACCTTCGCGAGCCGCATGGAGAAGCCGATCCGCCTGCTGTCGGTGCTGGTGCTGGTGTTGCTGATCGTGGTCGCGGTGGTGAAGGAATGGAGCACCTTGCTGCAGTTCTTCGCCAGCATCGGCATCGTCTGCCTGCTGTTCAACCTCGCCAGCATGGCCACCGGCTACGCCGCGCCGCGCGCATTGCGGCTGCCGCGCAGGCAGGCAATCGCCGTCGCGATGGAAATCGGCATCCACAACGGCACGTTGGCGATCTTCATCGCCCTCAACGTGCTGCAGAACGCGACGATGTCGATCCCCGCCGCGGTCTACAGCCTGCTGATGTTCTTCACTGCCGCGGTGTTCGCGTGGTTTGCGGCGCGGCGGCCGGAACAGGGCAACGGCAGCGACTGAGGCATCGCGCCTCGCTTTCGAGCCGGGCCGCTCACGCTGCGTGGGCGACAATGACCGCTCATTCCCGTCACGGCCCGCCCCTGCACAGTGAAACGCGAACGCCTGCTGCCGCTGATCGTCGCGACCGCATTGTTCATCGAGAACATGGATTCGACGGCCATCGCGACCTCGCTGCCGGCGATCGCGCTGGACTTCGGGGTCGAGCCGGTGGCGCTGAAGCTGGCGCTGACCACCTACATGCTGGCGCTGGCGGTGTTCATTCCAATCAGTGGCTGGGTGGCGGATCGGTTCGGCGCGCGCCCGACCTTCATGGTCGCGATCGGGGTGTTCCTGCTCGGCTCGATCGGCTGCGCGACGTCGGGCTCGCTGGGCGCACTGGTGGCGGCGCGCTTCCTGCAGGGCATGGGCGGCGCGATGATGGTGCCGGTGGGCCGGCTGGTGATCCTGCGCAGCATTCCCAAGGCGCAACTGGTGCGTGCGCTCAGCTGGCTCACGGTGCCGGCGCTGCTCGGGCCGATGATGGGCCCGCCGCTCGGTGGCCTGATCACCACCTACGGCAACTGGCGTTACATCTTCCTGATCAACATCCCGATGGGCCTGCTCGGGATTTTCCTGGCCTGGCGGCACATCCCGTTGCTGCGTGGCGAACCGAAGCCGCTCGACGTGCGCGGTTTCGCGCTGTCCGCGATTGGGCTGGCGCTGACCATGTTCGGTTTCGCCAGCCTGGGCCGGCACTTGGTCAGCACCGAGGTCGCTGTTGGCTGCCTGCTCGCAGGGATGACCGGCCTCGCGCTGTACGTGCTGCATGCGCGTCGCCACCCGCATCCGCTGATCGACCTTGGCCTGCTGAAGCTGCCGACATTCCGCGTCGGCGTGCTCGGCGGTTCGCTGTTCCGCATCGGCATCGGCGCTACGCCGTTCCTGTTGCCGCTGATGCTGCAGCTCAGCTTCGGACTGGACCCGCTGCAATCCGGCCTGATCACCTTTGCGTCCGCGGCCGGTGCGATGTTCATGAAGACGCTGGCGGCGCGCATCCTGCGCCGCTTCGGTTTCCGCCCGGTGCTGATCGCCAACGCGCTGGCCGCATCGGCGCTGTTGTGCGTCTTCGGCCTGTTCCGCGCGGACACGCCCTATCCGCTGCTGATAGGGGTGCTGCTGGCCAGTGGATGCTTTCGTTCGCTGCAGTTCACCAGCCTCAACGCGATCACCTACGCGGAAATCGAACCCGAGCGCATGGGCCAGGCCAGCAGCCTGGCCGGGATGGCGCAGCAGGTGGCGCTGGCGATCGGCGTGACCATCGGCGGCTACGCGTTGACCGTGGCGAGCATCGCCAGCGGGCAGCCGATGGACGCCGCGATCAACTTCACCTTCGCGTTCCTGACCGTCGGCCTGGTATCGGCGAGTTCGGCATGGATGATGCTGCGGCTCGCCCCGGACGCCGGTGCCGAGATGTCTGGCAAGGCCCAGCCCGGCGAGGAAGTCGCAGAGCCCAAGCCGCTGCAACGCCCCGGTACCTGAGCCAGGAAAATCCATCCAAGCCGCTGCATTCGCCCGGCGCAAATGCTCGCTCAGGGCCGGGGCATTTCCAGATGCGTCAGGTACAGCCGCAGATCGAACTCCAGTTGGTGGTAATCCGATTCCATATGCGTGCACAGGCGATAGAACGCCTTGTCGTGCTCGGCTTCCTTCATGTGCGCCAGTTCGTGCACCACAATCATTTTCAGGAACTCGGCGGGCGCATCGCGGAACACGCTGGCGATGCGGATCTCGCGGCTGGCCTTGAGCCGGTCGCCGTGCACGCGGTACTTGGTGGTGTGGGTGCCCAGCGCATCCTTCATGACCTGCAGCTTGCCGTCGTACAGCACCCGGCCCAGCGGCACCGACTTGCGCAGGTGGCGATCCTTGAGATCCTGCACGTACTCGTAGAGCTGCCCGTCATTGCGGATCGCATGGGTCTGGCCGTACTTCGCCGCCAGCATGGTGCCCAACCGATCCTGGGCGATCAGCGCATGCACCCGCTCCAGCACGTGGGCGGGTAACCGGCAAGGTATTTCAAGGGCTGCATGGGCGCGGGAATGAACAGGGCTGCGGGGCTCGGCAGGTATGATGGACGGTCAATCCCCGATACGAAACCGCGACATGGCCAAGCCGAACCCGCTCCAGGAACAGCTGCTCAAGGCGGGCCTGGTCAAGAAGTCCAAGGTCTCCGAGGTCGCCCGCGAGCAGCTCAAGGCGAAACACGGCAAGGCACCAGCGGCGGCCACCGACATCCAGCGGGAAGCGGAACGCGTGCGTGCCGAGAAGGCCGAGCGCGACCGGGCACTGGAGATGGAGCGCAAGGTCAAGGCACGCAGCGCCGAACTGGCGGCGCAGGCGCGGCAGATCATCGCCGACAAGAAGGTGCCGCGCAGCGGTGACATCGAGTATCGCTTCACCGCCGATGGCGCGATCCGCACCCTGCTGGTCGACGAGGCCCTGCGCAAGCAGCTCGCCTCCGGCGCGCTGGTGATCGCGCGCCAGGGCGACCGCTACGAACTGCTGCCGCGCGCCGCCGGCGACAAGGTGCGCGAACGCGATGCGGCACTGATCGTGCTCGACCACGGCAAGGCCGCGGATAGCGAAGCCGCCGAATCGACGTCGGAAGACGATGCCTACTACGCGCAATTCCAGGTGCCCGACGACCTGGTCTGGTAACCGCGCGGCGATACCGCACCCTGCCCGCATGCCGGGCATCGACCGACGCGAGTCTCGCGTCCATCTCTTTTTGATCGCCCATGTGGCGCGCAACACGGATCCGCCCTTGAACACCACCGCGACACCGAATCCCGATGACGAGTCGGCGATGAACACCGACACCGCAGCTCCCGACGACCGCCTGCAACCCGCGCTTTCCCTGCTCGACGCAATCATCGCCGACCGCGACGTGCTGGAGGCGTGGCCGGCCGCGGATCGCGAACGCCTGCTGCAGGCGGTGGCGCTGGTCCACCATCCGGAACCGCGTGCGCGCCGGCGCAAGTCGAAGGACCTGGCCCGCGAGCGTGCGCAGGAGAAGGCGCGCGCGACCGAGGCCCTGCTCGACCAGACCGGCATCCGAACCCTGCGCCGCAAGCCGGTGTTCACGACGCCGAATTATTTCCCGCCGCAAGCCGCGGGCCTGCACGATCCGCGCAACAACGCCTCCGATCCCGTCGCCCACAACGTGTCGCCGGAGCTTTTGCACTGCTACGTCTGCAAGCAGAAATACACGCACATCCATCATTTCTACGACCAGCTGTGCCCGACCTGCGCGGACCTGAATTTCTTCAAGCGCACCGAGACCGCCGACCTGCGCGGGCGCGTGGCGTTGCTGACCGGCGGGCGGGTCAAGATCGGCTACCAGGCCGGCCTGAAGCTGCTGCGCGCGGGCGCATCGCTGATCGTCACCACCCGCTTCCCGCGCGATTCCGCGGCGCGTTACGCGGCTGAGCCCGACTTCGAGAACTGGGGCGACCGGCTGGAAGTGTTCGGCCTGGATCTTCGCCACACGCCCAGCGTGGAAGCGTTCTGCATGCAGTTGCTGGCCACCCGCGAGCGCCTGGATTTCATCATCAACAACGCCTGCCAGACCGTGCGCCGCCCGCCCGCGTTCTACGCGCACATGATGGAAGGCGAGACCGCCGCGCTGCAGGCCATGCCCGCCGACGTGCGCAAGTTGCTGGGCAATTACGAAGGCCTGCGCAGCGCCGACCTGCTGCCCGGCGCGGACACGACATCGCTACAGGCAGGCCGCAACGAGATCGCCGGTGTCGCCGGCCTTGTGCGTGCCGCAGAACTCTCGCAAGTGCCGCTGCTGGCCGATGAACTCCTGGGACAGGCGCATCTGTTCCCGCAAGGCCGCCTGGATCAGGACCTGCAGCAGATCGACCTGCGCGGGCGCAATTCCTGGCGCTTGCAGATGGACGAAGTGCCGGCGGTCGAGTTGCTGGAAACCCAACTGGTCAACGCGGTCGCGCCCTTCATCATCAACGCACGATTGAAGCCGTTGATGCTGCGCGCGCCGGAACGCGACAAGCACATCGTCAATGTCTCCGCGGTCGAAGGGCAGTTCTACCGCAACTTCAAGACCACCAAGCACCCGCACACCAACATGGCCAAGGCCGCGCTCAACATGATGACGCGCACCGCGGCCGCCGATTACCACGGCGACGGCATCCACATGAACAGCGTCGACACCGGCTGGGTCACCGACGAGGATCCCGCCGAGATCGCCGCGCGCAAGATCGTGGAGGAACGCTTCCACCCGCCGCTGGACATCGTCGATGGCGCGGCCCGCATCGTCGATCCGATCATCCACGGCATCAATACCGGCGAACACGTGTGGGGTCAGTTCCTGAAGGACTACGCGCCGACCGATTGGTGAGTTGTGCGCAGGCGCGCGGCGCTCAATCCCACTCGTCATCCAGGCTGGTCGAAGCACCGAAACCGGTGACTTCGAGCAAGGGTGCCAACTGCGGGATGCGCGAATCGCCGCTGGCAATGTACTCGTCGCGCGGCACGATGCGCCTGGCCGAAGCGGACACGTCCGCGCGAACACCGAGCGTCACGTCGAAGTACATCCGGTCGCCCTCCTCGACATCCAGTTTGCCGAGTGTGGCGTCATCCTCGGTCGCCGGACTCCACTGGTCATGCACCGCGCCCCTGCCATCCTGGTCGAAGCCGCTGAAGCCGAACGGCTTGCCATTGCGGGCGCGCAATTCGTCGAACGACATGCCGACATGCACGCCGCCCTTGCCGCGCCAGCGCGATTGTCGGTCCCGGATCTCGATGCTGCGCAGCTGGTCGAGCTTCTCGCAGTCGTAGAAGAACGCGTGCGCGCGGCGCTCCGGATCATCGGGGAACAGGATCGCCTCGCAGGCGTGGGCGTCGGCATCCGGCGTCACCCGGCGCACGTTGTCGGCACCAAAGCGCGCTTCCAGGGCTGCCAGCGAGGTGCCTTGCGTGAACGTGCCGGGCAGCAGCCAGCCTTCCCCGGTTGCCGGGGCGGCTGCAGACACCGGTGTTGTTGGCGTTTGCGCATGAACAACCGCAAAAACCGGCACCAGCGCGATGATCAGCAGCGCGCGGTAGAGCCGATCTGTCGTGACCATATGCGTCTCCCGGACATACCCGGAACAACGGCGGGCGCGTTCAGGCGCGGCCAAGCCACCAGCACGCCTTGCAAGCCAGGCTTCCGTCAGCCCTTCAGGCCCGCCACGATTTCAGGCACGTCCAGGCCGATCTCCAGTTGCACGCGCACGTACTCGCGTTCCTTGCGCGTCAGGCTGCGGCCGATCTCGATGCGCACGTCCTCCGCCTGCAGGATCTTGATGATTCGCGGCAACGCGGAACCGATGGCGTCGGCACGGTAGCCGGCATCGCGCAGCGCAGCCTTGATCAGGGTTTCAGTATCCATCGGATATCCGGAGTCATCGTGAGGTCTGCATTGTGCGCCGTTGGGGTAATTCCAGAAAACAGTCAACGTCCGCGCATCGCGTCCGCATCATCCAGCCAGTTGCGTCCGCGGTTGTCGAGGAAGCACACATACACCAGCAGCGACGCCGCGATCACTGCGGTGGCATAGATCACGAAGGTTTCGACGTGGCCGCTGCGCAGGCTGGCCTGGTACAGCAGCGGCGCGGTGCCACCGAAGGCGGAGTTGGCCAGCGCGTAGCCCAGGCCCACGCCCAACGCACGCACGTGGGTGGGGAACAGTTCCGCCTTCACCACCGCATTGATCGAGGTGTAGCCGGTGAGGATCACGAAGCCAAGGGTGAGCACGCCGAAGGCCTGCAGCCAGCCGGTCTGCTGCGGCAGGTGCAACACCAGGAACCAGGTGTAGAGCACGCCGCCGGTCCCGAAGAACACCAGCAATGTCTTGCGCCCGACGATGTCGGACAGCCAGCCGCCCAATGGTTGCAGCAGCATGAGCACGGTCAGCGCGACGAGGTTGATCACGGTGCCGGTGAGCACGTCGCCGCCGGCGAACTGCGCCTGCACCATCTTCGGCCCGATCACCGAGTAGGTGTAGAACGCCAGCGTCCCGCCCGCGGTGATCAGGAAGCACAGCAGCAGCGGCCGCCACTGGTGCACGAACAATTCACGCAAGGAGCCGGACGTGTTGGTCGCGCCTGTACGCACCGCGTCGATCGATGCCGCGTCCAGCGATTCGTCCATCGAGCGCCGCAACCAGAACACAACGAGCGCCGCGATTCCGCCCAACCCGAACGCGACGCGCCATCCCCAATCGGAGATCTGCGCAGGCTCGAGCCATTTCAGCATCACCAGCAGCGTGGCCTGCGCCAGCACATGCCCGCCCACCAGAGTGACGTAGTGGAACGATGAGAGAAAACCGCGACGCCCGGGGATCGCGGCCTCGGACATGTAAGTGGCACTGGCTCCGTATTCGCCGCCCGTCGCGAATCCCTGCACCAGCCGCGCCAGCAGCAATATCAGTGGGGCCGCGATGCCGATCGTCGCCACACCCGGCGTGATCGCGATCAGGAACGAGCAGGCCGCCATCAGCGTCACCGACACCGTCAGCGCCAGCCGCCGCCCACGGCGATCCGCGAAGCGGCCGAAATACCACGCCCCGATCGGCCGCATCAGGAAGGTCATCGCGAAGATCGCCCACACGTACAACGTCGCGTTCTTGTCGTCGGGCGAGAAGAACTTCGCTTCGAAATACACCGCGAACACCGAGTACACATAGACGTCGTACCACTCGACCAGATTGCCGGCCGAACCTTTCAGCGTGTTCGAGACAGAGCGGCGGAGGTCATGCCGGGTGGTGGTGTCGGCTGCTGGCATGCGGTCAGGATCCCGGAGGCGTGGCCCGAGGATAGGCGATGCGCTCGCGGCCTGCCGCCAGGCGAACCTTCCGACATGGCTCCGGCGCGCGCAACAAAAAAGCAGGCCGATGCCTGCTTTTTTTGTCGGGCCTGGTCACGAGGCCCTGCGTTCCCGACTGACTGGGGGAGGTGGCCGTCCTTGGCCACGGCGCGACTGTGTGGGTGGCGATGTCGATGACGCGTGATTTCGCTGCCGGTCGCTGCACGGGTATTCAGGGAGCGGGCTTGCTGGCGTCGCCCGCCGTCACCGGATAGCCCAGGCTGACCCAGCCCTGGATGCCTTCGTACAGCACCGCGGTATTGGCGAACTTGCCTTCCTCGCGCAGCCACTTGACCACCGAGTCCGCAGCGGCGCGCGGGCATTCGCAATACGCGACGATCCAGGTGCCGTCGCGAGGCAGGCTGGACACCACTTCCGCGCGGTTCGCGTAGTACGGCGCCGGCACCGAGCCTTCGATGTGCGCCATCTGCCACATCGAGGTCACCCGCGTATCCAGCAGGATCATCCGGCGCTTCGCTTTCAGTTCGCGATCGAGCACGGCCGCGCTGAGATAACGGCCTTCCTTCAGCTCTCCGAAGTCCGGTGGCTTGCCCTTCGGATTGATCACGTACTTGCCGAGCGGCGGCGGCTTGCGCAGCTCGCGCGCGTCAGCCTTCCAGCCGGTCGAGCGGCTACGGAGGAACGCGGTGACGTTGTCGATGTCGGCGGGCGACAGGGTGCCGGCGAAGGCCGGCATCGGCGTGCCCTGGCGACCGTTGACGATGGCATGGCGCAGGAAACGGTCGCTGGTGAGCGCCAGCATCGCCGGGTTGGAGAGCGCGGTGCCGGTGCCGCCCTCGCCATTGGCACCATGGCAGGTGACGCATTGCTGCTGGTACACCTTCGCGCCGTCGGCGGCGTTGCCTGCCACGCGGTCGAAGTAATGCTCATCCTCTTCCAACGGTTTGACCTTGGCGGTCTCCGCCAGCCACAGCGTCAGGTCGACGATGTCACGGCGCTTCAGCGGGCCGCCGACATCGTTGAGATAGCCACCCATCGGCGTGCCCGGACGGCCGTAGCCGATCGCTTCGCCGATGGTGCCGGGATCGGATTCCAGCAACGACTGCGAGCGCAGCGAGGGCGCGTGGTCGTTGACGTGGCCCTCGCGATCCTTGCCATGGCAGAGCGCGCAATACTGCTGGTAATTTCTGGCCGCCTGCTTCGCGGCCTCGTCGGTCAAAGCCGGTGCCTGTGCAATGGCGGGTCCGGCGAACAATGCGCCTGTCAGGAAAACTGCGCCGAGGATCATGCGTGGATTCATCGTGCGTTCCTGCGGCATTCCCATGTGGGCATCAACGTGCCCAACGCGGAGAGTGGGGCCGGCAGGCCAGCGTCCATCAGCGCCCACGCCAAACCCAGAAAGACTTCCCGAACCCGTTCAACCCCCAGAACAGCCACCCAGCAAGCCCGATGAGCGCCATCAACGCAAACAGCAACGCCAACATGCGCCTGCGGGGCGAGACATCGACAGGCAACTGGGTCTCCGGGGGCGTGGTCACATCAGCGGCGATCGCATCAGCAGAGCTCGGAGACTGGGTAGTGGCTGGGTTTTCCCTCGGCGGCACGCGTGGCTGGCCACCCGATAGCCGGCGGAAGCAACGGGTCCCCGCGAGTACGACCAGACCAAAATTGCGATCCCCCATCGCCACATCGCGGCAGCCATCGCCATTGAGATCGCCCACGGCGAGCGCCGGCTGGACCTGATTGGAGGACTCATCCACGTAGTACTTCACCTCGACGTCCAGGCCTTTCCAGCTCCCCGGGTGGTAGCCGATGGCGTGCCATCCCGAGTGGATTACCAGCAGGTCCTGATAGCCATCCTGGTTCATGTCCGCGGCGCGCACTTCCTGCGGAATATCGTAAGACTGCCACCTGCGCACCTCCTTGAAGTCGCCGGAGGCATCCTGCGCCAGCAGGGCATAGGCCGCCGTTGGTGCGTTGGCGGAACGCGCCATGACCACATCCTTGCGGCCATCGGCAGTGAAATCCCCCACGGCGAAGGTGGCGCTGAACGAATAAGCGTCCTCGATGGATGCAAACCGGGTAGCTGCGAAGCCACCACCCGGAAGATGCCGCTTCCACGCAATCCCGGCCCGGTAATGCCACATCCCGTCCACGGTCTGGTAGGTATCGGCCCACTGCCCCATCAGGTCCTGCAGACCGTCTCCGTCCACATCGTGCGCCTGCAGCCGCCCCCAGCTGTGCTGGTCCGCCATGGCGATGAACTGCGGCGAACCAAAACCACCTGATCCATTCCCGTAGTAGTAGAGGAAACCGTACAAATCATCCGGGTAACTCCCGCCCTCTGCACGGCCACCGCTCAACGTGACGACATCCGGGTTTCCGTCGTGATTGACGTCGACCACGACCAGGCTGTGCACAGGCTGCGCGCGGGGTATTCCCTTGTATTGGACGCCAGCCGCCAGGCCATCGGCACGTCCCAGGAATACGCGGATGCCGTCCATCAGCCCGACCACGACATCCTTGCGACCGTCGCCATTCAGGTCACCGGTGGCCGGACCCGCAACCGCCTTGACGAAATCGTTGTCCCCGTGCGGATATTTCAGCGGTGCCGAAAGCGTTCCGTCGGGCTGTTGAACAAACAGGTTCAACATGTTGTCGTTCGCCGGCTCGGGTGCCTGCGGGCCCCAGTCGGACGTCAACATCAAGGCATCGTCCCGGCCGTCCCCGGTCACGTCCGCCACCGCAATCGAACGTCCGTAACTGCCGACGGAATAGGTTCGATAGGGCGCGAATGCATTTATGCCGATCGGCGTCCGCGGCGTCGGTACCGGCGTGACCTTGCGGATGCGGTTGTTGCGGGCATCCGCGATGTAGAGATTGTCGTACTGGTCGATGGCGATCGCTTCGGGCTCGTAGAGCATCGCCGCGCGGGCCGGGCCGCCATCCCCCGAAAACCCGAAGGGCGCGCTGGCGATGATTGCGAACGCCAGCGGAAGCGTTCCAACCGCATTCTCCGAGATACCCGAAGCATTGATGATCTGGACGGTATTGTTCCAGCCAACAACATAGATATTCCCACGCGAATCGAATCCGGCACCACGAGGAAACAGCCAGCGCTGGCTGGTGGCGACCGGATCGAGTCTGAAGTGCCCACCACCGACGACCGTGGTGATGATGCCGCCGGCATCGACCTTGCGCACGCGTTCCCCGGACACGATGTAGACGTTGCCTTGCGCGTCGAACGCCAGCCCGGTCGGGTTCTCCAACTGGGCTTGCAGCGCCTGTCCGCCATCGCCGCCCTGGCCAAAATCTCCATTGCCGGCGAACGGCTGCGCATTGCCGCCCGCATCCACGCGCAGGACGCGTGCGCCATCAATCACGAATATTCTGCCTTGGCGATCCAGCCCCACCCTGGACGGAAATGCCAGGCCGCTGCGAGCCACAGTGCTGACGACACCACTGCTCGCCACCTTCCGGATCCGCTTGTTGGAGCCGTCCGCGATGAACAGATTTCCGGCGGCATCCAGCGCGATGCCACGGACATCCATGCCTGCAGACGTGGCCGGAATTCCATCCCCGTTGTAGGGCTGGGTACCATTCCCCGCAACCGTGGTGATCACTCCAGATGGGGAGATCCTGCGCACCGTGAACGAATAGCGTTCCGCAACATAGAGATTGCCCACGGCATCGACGGCAATGCCGACCGGCTCGGAAATGCGCGCGCTGGTGGCAGCGCCACCATCACCGTTCCCGGATGCGGGTTCCCCACCACCGCCCACGGTGCTGATGGTGGGTTGCAAAAGCTGGGCCGAAGCCGGCACTGGCTGTACCAGCAGCAATGCAAGCAAACCGATGAATACGCTGCCAGAAGCGCGAGTCCACCAGCTGCGGTGTGAACTTGTCATGCGGAATTCCATTTCATGCGGGGCATTCCTGCATATCCCTTCAACAGTTGCGAGCGGCAAGCTGAGAGCCGGCTGCCGTCGAGGTGCCAGTGTGAACTCGTGATCGCAGTCGCGTGACGCATCAGGCCGGCTACGGTGCATCCCATGGTACTCGCGCAATCCGCTTTTGGGCTTCAAGCACTTCGTTGCACATGAACGGCGCACCGGTCTTCCGTGAACGGCATGCCCAAGCAGCCACGATGCTTGACGGGCAACTCAAGAAGCGCGGCACGTGAGCGGCGCTCTACATGCGCTTCAGCGGCAGCCAATCCGCTGACTTGTCCCCATGCTGGTGCGTTCTCAGGTGACAATACGGCCTGGACAAAGCGTCGCGTCCCCGGTCGCGCCGCATGCATTGCAAGCTTCAATCGCCGGCCAAGACCTGGCTCTCGCGCCGACGCAGAGCCTCTGCATCTCAAGCCCGAAGGGGCGATCCGAGGATGGACGCCAGCAGCGCACTGACCCGTTGTTCCATGGCGTCGCGCACAGAGGGATTCAACGCTTCCGCCTGGAGCCTGACCGGCTGCGCGTACATGTCGAACGTTTCCCGCAATTCATCCGGATCCTTTGCGGCGTCGCGCATCGCGCTGGCCATTTGCCCCAGGCGGGTGATGCGCTGCGCGACGGTCTCCGCCAACTCGTTCATCCCGCTCTCCGGCGACAGATAGCGGGAGACTTCGGACATCAATTCCGTCACGTCGTCTGACACCACGCGTGGCTCGAAGTCGAAATGACAGAGGCTTCCGAACACTTCCCCATCCTCGCCGATGAGAGGCACCCCGCAGTACGACTGAACGACTTCACGGGCAGGATGCTTGACGATGCGGCCGTCTTCCAGTGAACGAGTCACCAGGAACGCATTCCTCGAATCGCGGACGATCCCGCAGTACGACGCACCTTCGGGGACGACCAGCAGCGATTCCGGTGCGTCCGACTGGCGATCGAAGATCGCCAGATTGGCCGCGCCCGAGGGAGTGAACCGGTAGACCGCAGTGAACCGATAGCCAGTCGTGGCATTCAGCTCGCGCAGGGCTTCGTTGATTTGCAGGCTCTGCAGCAGATAGCGCAGGCGCTCAGGCATCAGGACATCGATCATCACGCGGTGCCTCGTTGATGGAGCGGCTCGATGCCGAGTCGAGCAGGCTGGAATTGCAGAGGGACTGTTGGCGTGCCGAGCGTTGCACAAAATGCCGGTCATGGACATTGCCGCCGTACCATTCCGCAGCATTCCGCCTGACGGTTCACTTCAGCTGCATGAACGGCATGACCCGGCGCTTTCATCCGGCACTTTCGCGCCACTCGTTAGGATCCGGGCATCTCCAATACCCAGGGCCAGCATGCCGATCCGCATCTACACCAACTCCCCCGCTCGCCAGCTCATGGACGATCGACCGTTCGGCATCGTGGCGTGGACGGACGACTCGCACCTGGGCGAGGTCTACGCCATCGTGTACCTGGCCGATGGCACGCCCACACTGCAAGGCAACCGGGTATCGCTCACCGCCACGGAAATGGACGCCGGCATCGAACAGGCGATGCGCGTCCATCTCCGCGCCTTGTGGGACACCATGCCCGACGGCGAGCGTCCGCCGTTCGAGCAACTCCTCGAAGAAATCCCGGTCGAAGAGTTCGCACTCACTCAGATCGACAAGCCGCTTGTCCGCGGTGTGGTGGCTCAGATCAGCCTGGAAGCGCAGTCGGAAGAACTCGCCAATGCGTTCGCGGCGTTCCACCGGACTGGCGAGTGAGTCGGTTTCGAATAGGATTCGACAGGCGGAGAAACGCCTAACGCCTGATGCCGAAACCAGGCGATTCGCGCGGTTCGTTCGGCCGGAAGTGTTCGAGTACACGCACACCATCTAGCCGCGCACTCGCCGGCACGCGCAAGAACCGCGCTCATCCTGGCAAGGCCGATCGACCATCGGGCTTCGTTCAGTGGATCACGCGTTCGCCATCATGGCATTGGCGAAGGTGGGAACATCAATGAATTGCTGGCCATGGCTGGTCCAGCGATTCCCTCTCGGATCTCCTTCGGAGATATTTTCGGAACGGCCGCGCAGAGATTGCTCATCCAACGTGCCTGAGCAGAGAAGGTCCCACTGGTTTGCGCTCTTGATTCCAGCGCATGAAATACGCACGGGCTCAAGAAGATGCGATTTACCCGTGTTGTTTCGACCAATGATGACGTTGACAGGGCGAACTGTTGAAAAACCAACCCAGTCGGCGACAAAGCAATACGTCCCCTTCGAACTTCAGCGATTCAATCTGCACTCAACCCTCCCAGCCGAAAAGCGCATACGACCGCGTTGGTCACTACTGATTTGCAAGGTACGAGCGAACACTCCTCTACACCATCGGCAACTTCAACCCCATCTCCCGCGCGCACTCCTTCGCGATCCCGTAGCCCGCATCCGCATGCCGCATCACGCCGGTGCCGGGATCGTTCCACAGCACCCGCGCGATCCGCTTGTCGGCTTCCGGCGTGCCATCGCAGACGATCACCACGCCGCTGTGCTGCGAGTAACCCATGCCCACGCCGCCACCGTGGTGCAGGCTGACCCAGGTCGCGCCACCGGCGACGTTCAACATCGCGTTGAGCAGCGGCCAGTCGGACACCGCATCGCTGCCGTCCTTCATCGCCTCGGTTTCGCGGTTGGGTGACGCGACCGAACCCGAATCCAGGTGATCGCGGCCGATCACCACCGGCGCGCTGAGTTCGCCATTGCGGACCATCTCGTTGAAGGCCAGACCCAGCTTGTGGCGCAGGCCCAGGCCGACCCAGCAGATGCGCGCCGGCAGGCCCTGGAAGCTGATGCGCTCGCGCGCCATGTCCAGCCAGTTGTGCAGGTGCGCATCGCCGGGGATCAGTTCCTTGACCTTGGCGTCGGTCTTGTAGATGTCCTCGGGATCGCCGCTCAGCGCGACCCAGCGGAAGGGGCCGACGCCGCGGCAGAACAGCGGCCGCACGTACGCGGGCACGAAACCGGGGAAATCGAATGCATTGGTGCAGCCTTCGTCCTTCGCCATCTGCCGGATGTTGTTGCCGTAGTCGACGGTGGGGATGCCCGCGGCATGGAAGGCGAGCATCGCCTCGACGTGCACGCGCATCGATTTCTTGGCGGCATCGCGCACGCCGTCTGGATTCGCCGTCTGTTCGGCCAACCACTGCACGACAGTCCAGCCGATCGGCAGGTAGCCATGCACCGGGTCGTGCGCGCTGGTCTGGTCGGTGACGCAATCGGGGCGCACGCCGCGACGCACGAGTTCCGGCAGCACATCGGCGGCATTGCCGAGCAGTGCGATGGATTTCGCTTCGCCGGATGCCGTGTACTTGGCGATGCGCGCGAGGGCGTCATCGAGATCTGTCGCCTGCTCATCGACATAGCGCGTCTTCAGGCGGAAATCGATGCTGGCCTGGCGGCATTCGATGTTGAGGCTGCTCATGCCGGCCAAGCTCGCGGCCAGCGGCTGCGCGCCGCCCATGCCGCCGAGTCCGGCGGTCAACAACCATTTGCCCTTGAGCGAACCGCCGTAATGCTGGCGGCCCATCTCGACGAAGGTTTCGTAGGTGCCCTGCACGATGCCCTGGCTGCCGATGTAGATCCAGCTGCCGGCGGTCATCTGGCCGTACATCATCAGGCCCTTCTTATCGAGCTCGTTGAAGTGTTCCCACGTGGCCCAATGCGGGACCAGGTTCGAATTGGCCAGCAGCACGCGCGGCGCATCGGCATGGCTGGGGAACACGCCGACCGGCTTGCCGGACTGGATCAGCAGGGTCTCGTCATCGCCCAGCGTCTTCAGGGTTTCGATGATCCTGTCGTAGCAGGCCCAGTCGCGCGCGGCGCGGCCGATGCCGCCGTAGACGACCAGCGAGGTCGGGTCTTCGGCGACCTCGGCATCCAGGTTGTTCTGCAGCATCCGGAACGGCGCTTCGGTCAGCCACGAGCGGCAGGTCAGCTGGTTGCCGCGTGGGGCGCGGATGACGCGGGACGGATCGACGCGGCTGGACATCGTGGGCGGCTCCTGCAGGCAAGCGAAGCCGCGATTATCGCACCGGCACCCGGCTCGACTCAGCGGTACGGACGCCGGGCTGTCGCACGCCTCCGTTATCATCGACCCATGTCATTCCTGTTCCGTGCCGGTCTGCTGGCGCTGCTGCTGATCGTCCAGGGCTGCGCCACCCCGATTGCGTCCCGCCCCGCGCCGATCGTGGTGCTGGTCTCGATCGACGGCCTGCCCGCCGCGGTGCCCGGCACTGGGCGCATGCCGGTGCTCGATGCGATCGCCCGCGAAGGCGTGCAGGCCGCTTGGCTGCAACCGAGCTATCCCACCCTGACCTTTCCGAATCACTACACGCTGGCGACGGGCCTGCGTCCGGATCGCCACGGCATCGTCAACAACAACATCAACGACGCCGTGCTGGGGCGCTATGTGTCCAAGCAGGCCAGCGCGCGCGACGGCCGCTGGTACGGCGGCGAGCCGATCTGGGCCACGCTGCAGCGGCAGGGCGGGATCGCGGCGACGATGTTCTGGCCGGGCTCCGAGGCCGAGATCGCCGGGCAACGCCCGCGTTACTGGAAACAGTTCGACGGCACCCTGCCGGTGGATGCACGCGTGGATCAGGTGCTGGCGTGGCTGGACCTGCCGACCGCACAACGGCCGCGTTTGCTGACGCTCTACCTGGAGCAGTACGACGTGGCCTCGCATGCGGCCGGCGCTCGCTCGCAGCCGGCGATGCAAGCGCTGGCCACGGTCGATGCCGGGCTTGCGCGCTTGCGCGACGGGCTGCGCGCGCGCGGGCTCGATGAGAGCGTGGATCTCATCGTGTTGTCCGACCACGGCATGGCCGATGTGCGCGCCGAAGACGCGCGTTATCTCGACGACATCGTGCCGGCGGATACGATGGACGTGGAATCGGTCGGGCAGATGGCATGGCTGCGCGCGCGCCCGGGCCGCGAGGCCGAGGTCGAGCGTGCGCTGGTGCGTCGCCATGACCACTTCCAGTGCTGGCGCAAGGGAGAGACCCCGGCAAGCTGGCACTTCGGGCGCAACCCGCGGATCCCGGCGATCGTCTGCCAGGCCGACGATGGCTGGCGTGTCTGGCTGCATCGTTGGCCGACACCGACAACATTGAAGGGCGAGCATGGCTTCGCGCCTGAGGACATCGGCATGCGTGCGGTGTTCACTGCGGTCGGGCCATCTTTCCGCACCGGCGTGCGCTTGCCGGCCTTCGACAATGTCGATGTCTATCCGTTGCTGGCGCGCCTGTTGCGGATCACCCCGGCACCGAACGATGGCGACATCGCGCCGCTGTTGCCTGCCCTCCAGGACGATCGCTGATGCTGTGCCGGCGCATCGACAGTCCGGTCGGGCCGCTGATGCTGGCGGCGGACGACCACGGCCTGCGCCACATCGAATTCCGCGAGAACCGCCACCCCGCCGACACCGGCGACTGGCACGGCGGCGACAACGCGATCCTGCAGGCGACCGAGGCGCAACTCGGCGAGTACTTCGCAGGCACGCGCACGTCGTTCGACCTGCCGCTGGCGCCGCGCGGCACCGACTTCCAGGTGTCCGTGTGGCGCGAACTCGCACGCATCCCGTTCGGCACCACGATCAGCTACGCGCAACTCGCGGCGCGCATGGGCAATGCGAATGCGATGCGCGCAGTCGGTGCCGCGAATGGACGCAACCCGCTGCCGATCGTGCTGCCATGCCATCGGGTGATCGGCGCCGACGGCGCACTGGTCGGTTTCGGTGGCGGCCTGCCGACCAAGGAATTCCTGCTGCGGCTGGAAGGCGCGCTGCCTGCGGAACAGGGCGGGCTGTTCTGAAAATCCCGTCATCCCGGCGAAAGCCGTCATCCCTGCGAAGGCAGGGATCCAGTGACTTCAATCCATCACCAGCCAAGACACTGGATTCCTGCCTTCGCAGGAATGACGAGCAAGAGCGTGTCGTTCTAAGTCAGCAGTGCCTTCATCGCCTTGCGATAACGATCGGCCACCGCATCACGATCACGATGCCGGCCATCCTCGACCACGCGCACGCCGGCGACTTCGACATCGCGCACCAGCGGGCGGTTGCCGCTGAACAGCCAGCGATCCACCACGTCGCCATCGGTCGCACCGGCCAGGATCGGTGCGTCGGCATCCAGCACGACGCGGTCTTCGACATCGAAACCGGTACTGTCCGCCGCGCTCGCATGCACGCCACTCAGCAACGTCGCACCGACGCTGGGCATGCGCATGCTGGAGGCGATGTTGCGTCGCTGCGCGCGCAGGCGCTGCCCGTATTCGAGCCAGCGCAGTTCCTCGACCGGATCGACCGAGCTGTTCGAGTCCGAACCGACGCCCCAGCGTCCACCGGCATCCAGGTAATCATGCAGCGGGAAAAAACCGTCGCCGAGATTCGCTTCGGTGGTAGTGCAGATCGCCACGGTGGCGCCGCTGCCCGCGATGTCCCGCACTTCTTCTTCATCCAGATGGGTCGCGTGCACCAGCGTCCAGCGCGCGTCCACCGGCACGCTGTCCAGCAGCCATTGCACGGGCCGCGCGCCACGCAGTGCCACGCATTCCTCGACTTCAGGCAACTGTTCCGCAATGTGGATGTGGATGCGCGACGCCGCAGGCAGCGCCGTCAGCACCTCATGCATCGCGTCGGACGGCACCGCGCGCAGGCTGTGCAGGGCGCAACCGATGCGCACCGTGTCGCACTCGCCCGCCCTCAGGGTGTCGAGCAATCGCAGGTAGGCATCGACGTCGTGGCCGAAGCGGCGCTGGCGGTCGGACAGCGGGCGACCGTCGAAGCCGCCGGTCATGTACAGCACCGGCAGCAAGGTAATGCGGATGCCGGTGTCGCGCGCGGCGCGCAGCAAGGCCTGCGACATCGCATCGGCCTGCGCGTAGGGCGCACCGTCGGGCGCGTGGTGCAGGTAGTGGAATTCGCAGACCGTGGTGTAGCCGGCTTCGAGCATTTCCACGTACAGCTGCGAGGCGACCGCATGCAGCAGGTCGGGGTCGAAGCGCGCGGCCATCGCGTACATGGTTTCGCGCCAGGTCCAGAACGAGTCATTGGGATCGGTCTGGCGTTCGGCCAGCCCGGCCATCGCGCGCTGGAACGCATGCGAATGCAGGTTGACGATGCCGGGCAGGGCCCAGCCACGCGCGCTGCGGGTCGCGATGGAAGTGATCGGCGTGTGCATCGGCGCATTGTCGCGCAAACCCGCCGTGGCCTGCGGTAGGCTTCACGCATGGACGGAATGCTGGTGATCGGGATGACGTTGGCAGCAATGGCCTTGGCCGTCGTGCTGATCCTGCAATTGCGCCGCCGCTACGGTTCCGGCAATGGCGGCGGTGGTGGAGACAGCGGTCATTCGCACCACGACGGTTGCGATGGTGGGGGCGACGGGGCGGTGGTGGCGACTGAGCGCTGGGACGGCCTCCTGCTGGGCCCGAGCCTGGCGACCCTCGATACCGACAGCGGCTACGGCCTGGTCGAAGACGGCGCGCTGGCCTGGAAGGATGGCCTGCTGGTGTATGTCGGGCCACGCAGCGGATTGCCCGGCGATGCGTCGTCGCTCGCCGATGAGGTGATCGAAGCCGAAGGCCTGGTCACGCCGGGCCTGGTCGATTGCCATACGCATCTCGTGTTCGCCGGCGATCGCGCCGGCGAATTCGAATTGCGCCTGCAGGGCGCGAGTTACGAGGAGATCGCGCGCAGCGGTGGCGGCATCCTCTCCAGCGTGCGCGCGGTGCGCGAGGCCGGCGAAGACGAACTCCTCGCGCAATCGTTACCGCGTGCGCGTGCGCTGATCGCCGACGGCGCGACCACGCTGGAGATCAAGTCTGGTTATGGCCTGGACCTGGACAACGAGCGCAAGATGCTGCGCGTCGCGCGGCGCATCGGAGTGACGCTCGGCATCGGCGTGCGAACCACCTTCCTCGGCGCGCATGCGCTACCCGCGGAATATCGCGACGATGCCGATGGCTATATCGATGCCGCCATCGGCTGGCTGCAGGCATTGCATGGCGAAGGTCTGGTCGACGCGGTCGATGCGTTCTGCGAGCGCATCGGGTTTTCTTCCGCGCAGACGCGGCGGATGTTCGAGGCTGCGCGCGCATTGGGTTTGCCGGTCAAGCTGCATGCCGACCAGCTCAGCGATGGCGGCGGTGCGGCATTGGCGGCCGAATTCCATGGACTGTCCGCCGACCACATCGAGCATACGAACGAGGCCGGCGTGCGCGCGATGGCCGACGCCGGCACCGTCGCGGTGCTGCTGCCCGGTGCATTCCACGTGTTGCGTGAAACGGTGCTGCCGCCACTGGACCTGCTGCGCGCGCACGGCGTGCCGATGGCGGTCGCGACCGACTGCAATCCCGGCACATCGCCTTTGCTATCACTGCAGCAGGCGATGCAACTGGCCTGCACGCATTTCAAATTGACGCCGGAAGAAGCGCTGCGTGGCACGACGATCAACGCCGCGCGCGCGCTCGGCCTGCAGGATCGCGGCGTGTTGCGCACGGGCCTGCGCGCCGACTTCGCCCACTGGCACGTGCGACAACCGGCCGCGCTGTGCTATTGGCTTGGCGGGCAATTGCTGCACGCCTCACATACCGGTGGTCGCCGGCTCGTCTGAATCAATGGAGACCTTCATGCGCCATGCCGCCCTCGCCGCTTCGATCCTCGCTTCGCTGGCTCTTGCTGCACCCATCGCGCAGGCGCAGGACGCCGCGGCGAAACTGGCGCAGGACGCGATCATCGTCGACACCCACATCGACGCCCCCGGCATCCTGATGGACACGTGGGCGGACCTCGGCGTGGAAGCGAAGGATCGCGAATTCGACTACCCGAGGTCGCGCGCGGGCGGCCTGGACGTGGCGTTCATGTCGATCTACACCTCGCCGAAACAGGATGCCGACGGCAGCGCGTGGCACGTCGCCAACCAGATGATCGACGGCGTCGAGGCGCTAGTGCACCGGCATCCCGGCAAGTTCGCGATCCTCACCTCGCCACGCGATGTCAGCCGCCTGCTGGAAGGCGGCCGCGTGCTGCTGCCCCTGGGCATGGAGAACGGCGCGCCGCTCGGTGACCATCTGGCCAATGTGAAGTTCTTCTTCGACCGCGGCGTGCGCTACATCACCCTGGCGCACAGCGCCAACAACCGGCTCGCCGATTCTTCCTACGCGCTCGAGAAGACGTGGAACGGCCTGAGCCCGTTCGGACGCGACGTGGTGCGAGAGATGAACCGGGTCGGGATCATGGTCGACGTCTCCCACCTCGGCGACGCATCGGCGATGGAGGCGATCAAGCTGAGCCGGGTGCCGGTGATCGCCAGCCATTCCGCATTCCGCCATTTCACCCCCGACTTCGAGCGCAACATCAGCGATGCGGTCGCCAAGGCCGTGGCCGCGAAGGGTGGCGTCATCCAGGTTCCGTTCGGCACCGCCTTCATCGACCCGGCCAGCGCCGCCGACACTCAGGCGTATTTCCGCGCGATCGACGCCTTCGACCGCGGCAATGCCGCACTGAAAGCGCAAGGCCAGCCACCGAAGGACCGCGCCGCATTCGGCAAGGACTGGGACGCAGCACACCCCGCCCGCGCAAGCACGCTGGCGCAGGTGCTCGACCAGATCGATTACGGGGTGAAGCTGCTCGGCATCGACCACGTCGGGATCGGCTCGGACTTCGACGGCGTCGACGGCGAACTGCCGCCCGAACTCAAGACCGTGGCCGACTTCCCGCATCTTGTCGCAGGCCTGCAGGCGCGCGGCTACAAGGACGCCGACATCCGCAAGATCCTGGGCGGCAACCTGCTGCGCGCTTGGACGGCGATCGAGGCCGGCGCAGGAAAATAGCCCCCCATAACGGGAAAACCCCGCCATGGCGGGGTTTCCTTCGAGATCCGCTTTCGCGGGTTTGATCGCGCATCCGTGGATGCGGCGGAATCAGGCCTTCTTGGCAACGACCTTCTTGGCCGGTGCCTTCACCGCGGTCTTGGTCGCGGTCTTCTTCGCGACAGGTGCCGCCGCGGTGCCGTCAACCTTGGTGGTCGCGTGCGAACGGGCGTTGCCGTAGCTCGAGTTGTAGCGCTTGCCCTTGGCAGTCTTGCGGTCGCCCTTGCCCATCGTGTTGCTCCTGGATCGATTCGAGTGTGTTCGTGTGTGTTGAGGTTCGCGACGCGCGCGAAGCCGGGCATTCTAGCACGGCGTTGCACCGCACCCCGGTCAATGCCCGTGGGCGCACGTCGCGTCGTGGACGTGGCCGTGGTTGAGCCGCAGGTTGGCCAGGTGAGCCAGGCCGACCAGGGTGCCGCCGAAAGTCATCGCCACCGCATGCGGGACCACGGAATGGTGCAGCGGCGGATACAAGACCCCGATCCACAGCACCGCCAGCCCCGGGATCAGCAGCCATAACGCGCGCATGGCGCGGTGGCGGCGGTAACTCCAGACCAGCACTGCCAAGCCGAACAGGGTGGCGAACAGGACGAATCCGACCTCGAAGGCCGGCGCCAGTGCGGCCGACAGGCCCAGCGAAGGTAACAGCGCGATCAGCACCGGCAGCAAGGCGCAGTGAATCGCGCACAGCAGCGCGCCGGTGGCACCAAGGCGATCGAACAGGGCGTGCAGGCGTGGACTCATGCAGGGGTGACTTCAGGCACGGGCGGGGATCCGATTTTGATATGTTATAACATCTTTCATCGTCATCACAGTGCTCCCTTCCATGCCTCCGTCTTCCCACGCATTCAAGCACGCCGCCCTGGCCAGTGCGCTCGCCCTCGCCCTCATCCCCACTGCGCGCGCCCAGGACGCGCAGCACGCCCAGCATGACCATGAGCCGAAAGACCTGGCGGCGGTCGAAGTCCGCGCCACGCCATTGGCCGATACCGCCGAAACCCTGGCCACTCCGGTCGAGGTCCTGGCCGGCAGCAAGCTGGACGAAGCCAAGGCCGGCACCCTGGGCGAGACCGTGGCCAAACTGCCGGGCGTGCAGTCCTCCAACTTCGGCCCCGGCGTGGGTCGGCCGATCATCCGCGGACTGGACGGGGCGCGCGTGCAGGTCCTGAGCGACGGACTGAGTTCCGGCGACGTGTCCACGGTCAGCGTCGACCACGCGGTCACCATCGAACCCTTCCTGGCCAATCAGATCGAAGTGCTGAAAGGTCCGGCCACCCTGCTCTACGGCAGCGGCGCGATCGGCGGCGCGGTCAACGTGGTCGATGGGCGCATACCGGACGCTCTCCCCGACGCGCCGCTCGAAGGCCGTGCGGAACTGCGCGGTGGCAGCGTCAACGACGAGCGCACCGGCATGTTCCGGCTGGATGGCTACGCCGGGCCCTTCGCGTTCCATTTCGATGCGCTGCATCGCGAGGCCGGCGACTATTCGATCCCCGGTTTCGCCGAGAGCGCTGCGCACCTGGCCGAGGAAAGCGAGACGCCCGATCCCGCCGACGCCGGCATCCTGGGCAACAGTGCGGTGCGCACCGACAGCGCCGCGCTCGGCGTGTCCTGGATCGGCGCACGCGGTTTCATCGGTGCGTCGTACAGCCTCTACAACACCGCCTACGGCATTCCCGGCGGGCATGACCATTCCCACGAAGAGGCTGACCATGACCACGGTGACGAAGAGGACGACCACGATCACGAAGGCGAAGAAGAACATCACGAGGAAGGCGATGTCCGCATCGTGATGGACCAGCGCCGCAGCGAACTGCGCGGCGGCATCGACGACCTCGGCCCGTTCGAATCGCTGCGGGTGAAATTCGCCAATACCGACTACACGCATACCGAATTCGAGGGCGCGGACGTCGGCACGGTCTTCCAGAACCACAGCCGCGAGGCCCGCGTGGAACTGGTGCATGCACCGGTCGCCGGCTGGAAGGGCGCGTTCGGACTGCAAGCCAGCGATCGCGATTTCGTCGCGGTCGGCGACGAAGCCTTCGTGCCTGGCTCGGTGTCGCGCGACACCGGCCTGTTCTGGATCGGCCAGCGCGCATTCGGTTCGCTGCAGCTGGACCTGGGCCTGCGTCACGATCGCAATCGTGTCGATGTGGACCAAACCGCCACCGCATCGCCCGATCGCGATTTCAAGACCACCAGTTTCTCCGCCGGACTGGGCTGGAAGGTCAACGACGCACTGCACTTCAACCTCGGGCTGGATCGCGCGCAGCGCGCACCGACTGCCGAGGAGTTGTATTCATCGGGCCTGCATGTCGCCACCGGCGGCTTCGAATTCGGCAACGCCGCGCTCGGCGTGGAAACTGCGGAACGCATCGAACTGGGCATGCACCTGCATCGCGGCCCGGTCGAGGCGCAACTGTCCGTGTGGCATGCGCGCTACGACGACTTCGTCTACCTGGCCGACACCGACCTGGAAGTCGAGGGCTTTCCAGCGCGCGTGTGGCGACAGGACAACGCTCGGTTCTCGGGCATGGAGGCGCGCGTGGACTGGCAGATCTCCGAGGGCGACAGCGGCCTGTGGACGCTCGGCGCGTTCGCCGACACCGTGCGCGGCAAGCTGGCCGATGCGCCCGGCACCACGCTGGTCGAAGTCGATGTTCCGCATGGCGATCATTTCCACCATGAGGACGCGCAGGTGGCGACCGGCGGCAACCTGCCGCGGATCGCGCCCTCGCGCGTCGGCAGTGAATTGCGCTGGGAACGCGACGGCTGGCGCGCCAGCATCGGCGCGGTGCGTTACCTCAAGCAGGACGACGTGGCTGCGTTCGAGGACGCGACGCCCGGCTACACCCTGGTCGACGCGCATGTCGCCTGGCACATCGACACCGCCAGCGGCCGCGAGTGGGAAGTCTTCGTGGATGGCAGCAACCTGAGCAGCCGCGAGGCACGCCCGCACACCTCGTTCCTCAAGGACGTGGTGCCGCTGCCGGGCCGCAACGTGGTGCTGGGCGTGCGCCTGTTCTTCTGATCGTCGCCACCCCTGCGGTCGATCGGCACCTGCCTCCCTCAGGGGCAGGCGTTTCTACTTGACCGCGCACTCCGCGCACAGGCCGTGCACTTCCAGGGTCTGCGTCTGCGGGCTGAAACCCAGCGCGCGCGCCTGCGCGTCGAGGGTGGCGACGACGTGTTCGTCCTCCAGCTCGACCGCCTTGTGGCAGCCATCGCAGATCAGGAACGGCGCGGAATGCTGCGCGGCATTCGGATGGTGGCAGGCAACGAACGCGTTGACCGATTCCAGCTTGTGGATGAAACCGTTCGCCAGCAGGAAATCCAGCGCGCGATACACCGTCGGTGGCGCGGCGGCACCCGCGCCCTCGCCTTCGCGCACCTTGTCGAGCAGGTCGTAGGCCTTGATCGGCTTGCCGGCATCGGCGACCAGCCCGAGCACGCGCGCGCGGATCTCGGTCAGCCGCAGCCCGCGTTCGCTGCAGGCGCGCTCCACCGCCGCCACGAAGCCGGCGGCATCGTGCACGTGGTGGTCGGGACTGCTGCAGGCGTGCGACTTGGCCATGGCGATGATCTAGGTGCCGGCCGACGCGCTTTCAAGCGGAATTTTCGCAATGGCGGCGTCGATGCGACGGATGGCTTCATCCTGTCCGGCAAGAAAAATCGTGTGCGAAATATCCGGGCTGACCTGGGTGCCGGTGATCGCCACCCGCAGTGGCTGCGCGATCTTGCCCATGCCGAGTCCGGACGCCTCGACGGTGGCATGGAACGCGGCTTCGATGGCTTCCACGCTCCACGCATCCAACGCAGCAAGGCGCGTACGCATGCCGGCCAACGGCTCGGCCGCGGCCGCGGTCAGGTGCTTGGCGACCGCCTTCTCGTCGTACTGGGTCAGGGGACCAAACCACACTGCGGATTTCTCGGCCATTTCCTTCAGCGTCTGCGCGCGCTCGCGCAACGCGATCACGATGTCGGCCGGCTTCGGGCCTTTCGCCAGGTCATAGCCAGCCTCCTCGAGGTGCCAGACCAGGTGCTTCGCCACCGACTCCGGATCGTCCGACTTCAGGTACTGCTGGTTGAGCCAGCCGAGCTTGGCCATGTCCAGGCGCGCGGCCTTCGCGTTGACGTCGGCGAGGTCGAACAGCGCCTGCATCTCGGTGATGGAGAACACTTCCTGGTCGCCATGCGACCAGCCAAGGCGGACGAGGTAGTTCAACAGCGCATGTGGCAGATAGCCGGCGTCGCGGTACTGCATCACGTCGGCGGCACCGGTGCGCTTGCTGAGCTTGGCACCCTGCTCGTCCAGGATCATCGGCAGGTGCGCGAAGTTCGGCACAGGCACGCCGAGTGCGGTGTAGATATTGATCTGGCGCGGGGTGTTGTTGACGTGGTCGTCGCCACGCACCACGTCGCTGATGCGCATGTCGATGTCGTCCACCACCACCGCGAAATTGTAGGTGGCGTAACCGTCGCTGCGGAAGATCACCAGGTCGTCGAGCTCACCGTTGGCGATCTCGATGCGGCCCTTGACCTTGTCTTCCCACGCCACCACGCCGTCGAGCGGATTGCGGAAGCGGATCACCCGATTCGGATCGTCGCGCCAACCCGCGTTCGCATCGCGATAGGCACCGTTGTAGCGCGGCTTCTCGTTGGCGGCCATCGCGGCCGCGCGCATCGTTTCGAGTTCTTCCTTCGTCTCGTAGGCGTAGTACGCATGGCCCGAGGCCACCAATTGCTCAGCCATTTCCTTGTAACGGCCGAGGCGATGGGTCTGGTAGATCGGACCTTCGTCATAATCCAGGCCGAGCCATTGCATGGCGTCGAGGATGGCGTCGATCGCGCCCTGCGTGCTGCGCTCGCGGTCGGTGTCCTCGATCCGCAGGATGAACTCGCCACCCTTGCGGCGCGCTTCCAGCCAGCAATACAGCGCGGTGCGCGCGCCGCCGATGTGCAGGTAGCCGGTGGGACTCGGGGCGAAACGGGTGCGGACGGTCATGGGCGCGACATCGAACGGAATGTGGGTATTTTAGCCGGCGAACGCGCAGCGCTTACACTTCGCCCATGACCACGCTGTTCGTCGCCGACCTGCACCTCGATCCGGAACGACCGGCGATCACCGAGCTGTTCGGCCGCTTCCTCGATAGCGAGGCGCGCAACGCCGATGCGCTGTACATCCTTGGCGACCTGTTCGAAGCCTGGGTCGGCGACGACGATCCCTCTGAAGCCGGCAGCTTCGTTGCCGAAAAGCTGCGGTCGCTCACCGCATCGGGTGTGCCCGCTTATTTCATCCACGGCAACCGCGATTTCCTGCTCGGAGCGGAGTACGCCACGTGCAGCGGGATGACCCTGCTCGATGAGCCCGTAGTCGTCGATCTGCACGGCACGCCTACCGTGATCCTGCACGGCGACCTGCTGTGCACCGACGATCTCGCCTACCAGCAGTTCCGCGCGCAGACCCGGGATCCACGCTGGCAGGCGCAGTTCCTTGCCCAGCCGCTGGAGGCCCGGCTCGCCTTTGCCACGCAGGCACGCGCTGCGAGCAAGGCACGCTACGGCGAACTGGTGAGTGCCGGCACCGCAGAGGTCGTCGGCGACGTGGCCAAGGACTCAGTCGATGCGTTGTTCGCAACATCCGGTGTGCGCCGGATGATCCACGGCCACACCCATCGCCCGGCGATCCACGACGAAGGCCACGGCAACACCCGCATCGTGCTGGGCGACTGGTACGAACAGGGCTCGGTGCTGCGGGTCAACGCGGACCGCGTCGAACTCGCTTCGTTGTAGGACGACGACGAGGAAGCCGGGCATTCGCTGCGCGGCTCGAAATGCCGCTACCCGAACACCCGGCTCCCTCGTCTTTCTTTTCCCTATTTAGCCGCTTCGCCGCAGCCCTTGTAGTCGACTTCGCCGAAGCGGAACGTCGATTCCAGGCTGTACGTGTTGTCCGACATGCCATCGCTGCAGGTTCCGCTGCTGATGGTCACGACGAATGCCTTGCCATCGTGCTGGCCAGCAATCTCCACGCCGTCGGCGAGTGCTCGCCGCGTCCCCTCCATCACGACTCCCGTCTGGTCCTCCGGCGTCGTGTACGTCAGCTTGGTGTTTTCGACATTGACGTTCCAGAACGGCTCGGTGCCGAACGCACGGAATATCTGTAGCGGATCCGCGTTTTCCTGACCGGCCACTCGCTTGGCAGCAGGCGCCTCGGCAGCGGGCGGTGCCGGTGTCACCGGCGCGACAGGCGCAACGGCTTCTACCGGTGGCGCGGGCTCAGCCGGCGGCTGCGACGGAGTACAGGCGGCCAGCAACAACGACAACGACGCGATGGTGAATTTCATGGCGATCCTCCGGGACGAGTACCGCGAAGTGTGCCGCACAACATCTCCGCCGCGGATGAAACTCAACCAGCCTCAGCCAACAGGCTTTCCAGTTCTTCGAGATCGAACCCCGCCTCGAGCCGCGCCTGCTTATTGAACGGCTTGTGCAACACACCGGTCGCGTATTCGCGCAGCAGTTCGCGGAATCTGCCGCGTGGCTCGACGCCTTCGCGTTCGCAATGCCAGCGATACCAACGCGATCCGGCCGCGACATGAGCAACTTCCTCGCGCAGGATCGTTTCGAGAATTTCGGAGGTAACCGTATCGCCCAGCGATCGCAGCTTCACGATCATCCCCGGCGTCACGTCGAGTCCGCGCGCCTCCAGCACGCGCGGTACCAGCGCCATCCGCGCCAGCCCGGAGCCCGCGGTCTTCTCGGCCATTTCCCACAGGCCGTTGTGCGCACCGAAGTCGCCGTAGTCGTGGCCGAGCTCCTTCAGCCGCCCGCGCAGCATTTCGAAATGGCGCGCCTCGTCATTCGCGACCGCAATCCAGTCCGCGTAGTACGTCTCCGGCATGCCACGGAAGCGATAGACCGCATCCCAGGCGAGGTCGATGGCGTTGAACTCGATGTGCGCGACCGCGTGGATGAAGGCGGCGCGGCCCTCGTTGCTGCCGAAGCCGCGGCGCGGCAGGTCGCGCGGATGCACGAGTAGCGGACGCTCTGGGCGGCCGGGCATGCGGATCGGCTCGGGCAGTGGCGCATCGGCATCGATCACGAGTTCGCCGCGTGCGAAGGCTTCCGCCATTTCATGGGTGAGCGTTGGCTTGTCGTCCGGGGTGCTCGCATCGAGGCAGGCGCGGGCGGCGGCGAAGAGCGAGATCATGCTTGCGTTTGCTCGTCATTCCCGCGAAGGCGGGAATCCAGTGACTTTCGTGCAGATCGGCGCAATCACTCCGAAGAGCAAAGACGCTGGATTCCCGCCTTCGCGGGAATGACGGCGCAATCAAGAAGCCCTGCGCGTCTTCTTCGCATCATCCGAGCGCAACTGCTGCAGGCGCTCGAAATAGCCGGCTTCGATCCCGGTCACGTACTCGCCACTGAAGCAGGAGCTGTCGAACTTGCGGCCCGGGAACTTCGGCCCGGCCACCGCGGCTTCCAGGTCGGACAGCTCCTGGTAGATCAGCCAGTCGCAGCCGAGGAACTGCTCGATGTCCTTCTCGCTGCGGCCGTGCGCGACCAGTTCCTCGCTCGACGGCATGTCGATGCCGTAGATGTTCGGATAGCGCACCGGCGGCGCGGCGGACGCCAGGTAAACCTTCTTGGCGCCGGCATCGCGCGCCATCTGCACGATCTGCTTGGAGGTGGTGCCACGCACGATCGAATCGTCCACCAGCAAGACCACGCGGTTGCGGAATTCCAGCGGAATCGGATTGAGTTTGCGCTTCACCGACTTCGCGCGCTCGCCCTGCCCCGGCATGATGAAGGTGCGGCCGACATAGCGATTCTTGATGAAGCCCTCGCGGTACTTCACGCCCAGCACATTGGCGATTTCCAGCGCGGAATCGCGGCTGGTGTCGGGAATCGGGATCACCACGTCGATGTCGTGGTCGGGCCGCTCGCGCAGGATCTTCTCGCCGAGGGTCACGCCCATGCGCATGCGCGCCTTGTGCACCGAAATGTTCTCGATCATCGAATCGGGCCGCGCGAAGTACACGTACTCGAAGATGCACGGCGCGTGTTCCTGCGGCTGCGCGCACTGCTGCGCGAACAGCTCGCCGCGCGCGGTGATGACGATGCATTCGCCGGGCTCAACATCGCGCACGCGGTCGAAGCCGAGGATGTCCAGCGCCACCGACTCCGACGCCACGATGTACTCGTCGCCCTGCGCGGTCGCGCGCTTGCCCAGCACCAGCGGGCGGATGCCGTGCGGATCGCGGAACGCCACCAGGCCCAGGCCGAGCACCGCGCAGACCACCGCATAGCCGCCCTTGGCACGGCGATTGACGCCTTCCAGCGCACGGAACACTGCATCCGGCGTGAGCACCCGTTGCAGATCGAGCTCGTGCGCGAACACGTTGAGCAGCACTTCCGAATCGGATTCGGTATTGACGTTGCGGCGGTCCTGTTCGAACACCTCGCGGCGCAGCGCGTCGGTGTTGATCAGGTTGCCGTTGTGGGCAAGCGCGATGCCGAACGGCGAATTGACGTAGAACGGCTGCGCCTCGTCGCTGCCCTCGCTGCCCGCGGTCGGGTAGCGGCAATGGGCGATGCCGACGCGCCCCGACAGCAGCGCCATCGCCGGCTCGTCGAAGACATCGCGCGCCAGGCCATTGCCCTTGTGCACGTGCAACTTGCCGCCGTCCGCGGTGGCGATGCCCGCGGCGTCCTGGCCGCGGTGCTGCAACACGGTCAAGCCGTCGTACAACTGGGCCGCGACTTCACTGTGGCCGACGATTCCGACGATGCCGCACATGGGTTGTTTCCTGTTTCTGACGACGGATGTCGAGCGAGTGGATCAGGGATGCGGGCGGACGATGCCGTCGATGCCGGCCTTGGCCTTGACCTGCGTTTTCAGCGCATCGGCCTCGGCGCGGTTCATCGCCGGCCCCACGCGCACGCGGGTGCGGGTGCCGCCTTCGGTGCTGACGCTGTCGGTGAAGGCGTTGAAGCCGGCACTGCGCAGCTTGTCGCGCAAGGCAGTGGCGGCCGCAGCATCGGCGAACGCGCCGACCTGCACCGCGAATCCGGTGTTGCTGGTGTCGGCGGGCTTGCTGGCCGGCGGCGGTGTGGTTGCAGCCGGCTTCGGCGCAGCTGCAATCGGCTTGGCGTCGACCACGATGGCGGGCTTGGCCGCAGGCGCGGCCGGTTTGCTCGCGACGGCGGGCGGCAGCGGTTCGGCCTTGACCGGTGCCGTCGGCGTGGCAGCCACCGTGGTCGATGGTGCGGGAGCCAGCGACGGCGGAGCCGCCGGTTTGGCATCCAGCGCGATCACCTTGGCACCGACCGTCGGATTCACCTGGGTGGCCCGGAGGCGCGCGGATTCGGCCACGGCGAGGTCGGCGAACGGGCCGATGCGCACGCGCTCGGCCTGGCGACCGTTGAGGGTCACGGTGTCGCGGTAGCCCGGCAATTCGGCGGCTTTCAGTGCGGCGATCACCTTGTCGGCGTCCGCCGCGGTGGCATAGCTGCCGAAGCTGACCGCGTGGTCACCCGCAGCCGTGGCTGGGAATGCACCGCCTTGCGTGCTGGGCGCCGCCGCATCCGGCATCGTCGAAGGCATGCCGGTCGCACCACCCTCCGACACACCTGCGGGCGCGACCAGCGGCAGGTCGCGGGTGACCATGCCGTCGTCATCGCCCGGCTCTGCGGGGACATCCAGCGCCACATCGGACACACCACTGTCGGGCGCGGGGCCCTTGACCAGCATCGGCAGGAAGATCACCGCCAGCGCGACCAGCACGACCGCGCCAACCAGGCGCTGCTTCAACGAGGCATCCATCGGCATACCGGGGACCAGCGACGGCGGGGGAGCCGGAATTATACCGGCCCGTCGCGCGGCTCAGGCCACGCCGTTCAGCCAGCGCAACGCCAACGCGGTGGTGTGGAAGGAACCGAAGACCAGCACGCGCCCGTCCGGTGCGGCGGCCTGCACCGCGGCTTCGAGCGCGGCGGCGGGGTGTTGATGCGCCTCGGCGTTGGCGGCTTCGGTGCCGGCCAGGCGCTGCCGCAGGGCTGCGGCATCCTGCGCACGCGGCCCGGCATCGGCCAGTCCGGCCAGCTGCCAGCCATCGACCTGCCCGGCCAGGGCAGTGACCACGCCCGCCGCGTCCTTGTCGGCCAGCGCCGCATACACCGCAATCGTGCGACGCCGCGGCTGCGCGCGCAGCCATGCGGCCAAGGCGCGCGCGGCTTGCGGGTTGTGGCCCACGTCCACCACCACCTCCACGCCCTCGCGCAGAAAGCGCTGCAGGCGGCCGATCGCCTGTGCATCGGCGATGCCCTCCGCATACGCCTGGCGCTCGATACGGCCCGGCAGCGCGCGCAAAGCCGCCACCGCACACGCCGCATTGCGCAACTGCACCGGCGCATCCAGCGCGGGACGCGGCAAGGTCATCGCATGACCGACCTCGCGCCAGCGCCACGTCGCGGCATCGACCGGCTCCGCGAAGAAGTCGTTGGCGATCCGCCATGACTGCGCACCGATCGCGTACGCATGCCGCAACACGCTGGCCGGCGGGTCGTCATCGCCCAGCACCAGCGGTTTGAACGGTCTTGCGATGCCTGCCTTCTCGAACCCGATGGATTCGATGTCATCGCCCAACCAGTCCTGGTGATCGAGGTCGACCGTGGTGATCACCGCCACGTCGGCATCGACGATGTTGACTGCATCCAATCGCCCACCCAGGCCCACTTCCAGCACGACGAGATCCAGCTTCGCGCGCGCGAACAACCACAGTGCGCACAACGTGCCGTATTCGAAGTACGTCAGCGGCGTGTCCCCGCGCGCGGCCTCGACCGCCTCGAAGCCTTCCACCAGCGCGTCGTCCTCTACGTCTGCGCCGTCGATGCGCACGCGCTCGTTGTAGCGCAGCAGGTGCGGCGAGGTGTAGGCGCCGGTCTTCCAGCCATGCGCGCGGGCGATGGCTTCGATGAAGGCGACGGTCGAACCCTTGCCATTGGTGCCGCCGACGGTGATCACGCGCTTCGCCGGCTTGCCGAGCGACATCCGCGCGGCCACCTCACGCACGCGCTCCAGGCCCATCGCGATGCGCGTGGGATGTTGTTGTTCGATGTATGCGAGCCAGTCGCTCAGGGGACGCGTGGGCATGCCGCTATTATCCGGCCTCCTCCTTGCCGAGCGACACCCTGACATGAGCCAGCCCGCGCCCATCCTCGGTTCCATGCGTTTCGGCAGTTGGGGCGCGAACCTGTCGCCCGCCGGCGTGGCGACCTTGCTGGAAGGCGCGCTCGACGCCGGCATCGACACCCTCGACCTTGCCGATATCTACGGCGACCATGCCACCAATCCGCTGATTGGCGACGCGCTGGCATCGCGGCCCGGCCTGCGCCAGCGGCTGAAACTGCTGGCCAAGGTCGGCATCGTCCGCACCAGCAGCCCCGGCAACCCGCGCGGCGTACAGCACTACGACCTTTCGGTGCGCCACCTGCGCGCGGCGCTGGACACCAGCCTGCGCGACCTGCGCACGGATCATGTCGAGGTGCTGATGCTGCATCGCTTCGACCCGCTGCTGGAGCCAGCCGCGATCACCGACTGGGTACGCGAGGAACAGGCGGCGGGACGCATCGGTGCGTTCGGCGTGTCCAACTTCGGCGCGCAGGCACTGGGTTTGTTCGACGGCAGGCTCGATATCGCCGGCAACCAGGTCGAACTGTCGCTGGCCAGCAGCGCAGTCATCGAGGACGGCACGCTCGACGCCACCCGCGCGCGCGGTGCCGAAGTGCAGGCATGGTCGCCGCTGGGCGGTGGTGGCTTGTTGCAATCGTCCGGGTCATTGCACGACGCATTGCAGTCGCTGGGCAATGAATTCGGGCTTGATGCCGCTTCGTTGCTGCTGCGCTGGGTCGCCAGCGTGCCGGATACGCGCGTGGTCATCGGCAGCACAGATGTCAACAGGATTCGCGCTGCCGCGGACGCCTGCGCAATGCCACTGCCGAAGGATGCCTGGTACGCGCTGTGGCAAGCCGCGAGGGGCTTTCCGGTTCCCTGAAAAGCAGGCGCTTACAACGCGCGGTGCTTGGCCTCGCCGAACAGCGCGGTGTGGTGGCTGCAATCGTTGAGACGGACAACCTCGAGCGCATCGACCGACGCACCTTCCAGCAGGTTGATCGTGGTCGGTGCCTGGCGAAAACCCCACAACTTGGACAGCGGGATTCCCAGGATCCGGCACAGCAGCACGCGGTTGACCGCGTCATGCGCAACGACCAGCAGCGTGTCGTGTTCGCCCAGTCCGGCGCAGGCGCGCGCGAAGGCCGGCCATGCGCGATCGAGCACCTCTTGCAGCGACTCGCCGCCCTCACCCGGCATCTGCACGGTGTCCGGGGCCTCGCGCCACGCGCGCAGGCGCTCGCCATCACGCTGGTCGATCTCGCTGGCCAGCAGGCCTTCCCACTCGCCGTGGGCGATTTCCTTCAGGCCACCATCGAACATCAACTGGCCGGCGCGATCCACGCCCAATGCGAGTTCGGCGGTGCGGCGCGCACGCGACAGCGGCGAGGCAATCGCACGCTGGATCGGCAGGTCGCGCAAGCGCTCACCGAGCGCGGTGGCCTGGCCAATGCCGACCTCCGACAACGCGATGTCTTCCTGGCCCTGGTAGCGGCCCTCGGCGTTCCACGGCGTCTCGCCATGACGTGCAAGCAGGATCTTCATGGTGGAGCGCCCATCACTTATGTTGCGATGCACCAGCGTATCAGGTTGCACGCCGCTTTACGCCGGACGCATTAGCCTGTCTGCCCCTCCCTTCAGGAAGATACCCATGCAGGCCAAAGGCGAGTTCGAGGTCAAACGCATTCCACAGGACGAGCTGGAAATCGGCGAAGGCGCGACCGTCGGCCATTCGCGTTTCGAAAAGCGCTTCCACGGCCCGCTCGATGCGACCAGCGTGGTCCACATGCTGGCGGTGATGTCGCCGATGGCGGGTTCCGGTGCCTATGTGGCGATGGAGCGCATCATCGGCACGCTGGATGGTCGCCGCGGCAGCTTCTTTGCCCAGCACAACGGCATCATGGATCGCGGCAAGCCCTCGCTGGACCTGACCGTGGTGCCCGACACCGGCACCGACGAACTCGTCGGCCTGAGTGGGCGCATCGCAATCGACATCGTCGACGGCAAGCACTTCTACACCTTCGACTACGACTTCCGCGATTGACGCCTGCAAAGGAAAACGCCGGCACGAGGCCGGCGTTTCCGTGGCATGCGGGCGGTCGCGTTACATCTTCGGCGCGACGCCCATTTCCTTCAGCAACTGCGGTGCTGGCATCACTTCCTGCATGATCCAGCGCATGTAGCGCTGATCGACCGAGATCATGCGGGTCACCGTCGGGTCGAACACCCAGTTCGAGGCCACCGATTCCCAGTTGCCGTCGAACGCCAAGCCGACCAGCTTGCCGTGCGCATCCAGCACCGGCGAACCGGAATTGCCGCCGGTGATGTCGAGATCCGACAGGAAGTTGACCGGCACGGTCTTGAGCTTCGCATCGGCCATGCCCGAATACTTCTTTGCCTTGATCGCATCGAGCTGCACCTGCGGCGCGTCGAAGGGATCCTTGCCGGTGGCCTTGGCCGCGACCTGCTCCAGCGTGGTGAAGGACTCTTCAGCCTTGCTGCTGCCGGGCTTGGTGTAGCCCATCACGTTGCCGAAGGTGATCCGCAGCGAGGAGTTCGCGTCCGGATACACCGCCTTGCCCTGCTCCTTGTTGTAGTCGGCCACGGCCTGCAGGTAGGTGGCGCGCGGGATGATGGTTTCGCCGGCGCGCAGCTTGCGGTCTTCCTCCAGCTTCAGCGAGGTCGGCAGCATCGCCACCGCGTACTGGATCGCCGGATCGGTGCTGGCCTCGAACGCCTTGCGGTCGGCCGACAGCCACTTCATGCGCTCGTCCAGGCTACCCAGCTTGCTGGTGTTGAGGCGATCCAGCGCGGCATCGACGGCCTTGGCATCGTTGCCGCCGATCCATGCGTCGATCGCGGCGATGCGCTGGTCGGCCGGCAGCGCGATGTACTGCATCAGCCAGTAGCGCTGGATCTGCCGATCCATCTCCGCCACATAGCGGCGCTCCATCTGCTTGATGCCGCCCTCGATGCCGGGCAGGTCACGCTGCTGGAAACCGGATTCGCGCTGGGCATCCGGCTTCTCGCGCTCCACCGACAGGCGATACAGGGTCAGCGCACTGCCGCCCAGCGCGCCACCGACATTGCCGATCACCGAATCGCGCTCGCGGGTCTTGCGCGCGTCGTCGCCCAGCTTCACCAGCGTTTCGTGCGCGGCCAGCGCCTGCGCGCCATCGGCACCACGCGACTTCAGCCAGTCAAGCACCGCCTGCTCGCGCTCGCGCTTGATGGCGGACGCGCCCATGCGCTTGAAGCCTTCCATCTGGCCGTCGTAGTTCTTGAGCGTGTTCCCCCAACCCTGCACCGAGGCGGCGTACCTGACCGCGATGTCGGGGTTCTTGGCGCCGGCGGCTTCCACCATCGCCACCAATTCCTTGAAGCGCCTGCTGATGGTCGGATAGGTCCAGGTGCTGGTGGCGTCGAAATCGGCGGCCAGCGCGTAGCGCGCGGTGCTGCCCGGATAGCCGGCCACCATCACGAAGTCGCCCTCGCGCAGCGGCTGGTCGGCGATCTGCAGCCAGCGCTTCGGCACGAACGGCACATTGTCCTTGCTGAAGGCGGCAGGCTTGCCGTCCTTGCCCACGTAGGCGCGGTAGAACGAGAAGTCGCCGGTGTGGCGCGGCCACATCCAGTTGTCGATCTCGCCGCCGTAGTTGCCCACGCTGCCCGGGGGGCATACGCCAGGCGCACGTCCTTGATCTCGATGTTCTTGAACAGGCGATAGGTGTTGCCGCCCATGAAGCTGTAGAGGTGGCAGCGATGTCCGGCATCGGCCTCGCAGGCGGCGACCAGTTGCTTCTCCAGGTCATCGACCGCCTTGGTGCGCTCCAGCGGGCCGGGCGCAGCGGCAATCGCGGCCTTCACCTGGTCGGTGACGTCGGTGATCTCGTCCAGCACGAAAATGCGCGCATTCGGTCCGGCCGACACTTCATCCGCGGTGGTCGCGGCGTTGAAGCCCTTTTCGAGCAGGTTGTTCTCCGCCGTGGAGTTGAGCTGGATCGCACCCGCGGCGCAGTGGTGGTTGGTCACCACCAGGCCCTGCGGGGACACGAAGCTCGCCGTGCAGCCGCCCAGCGACACCACCGCGCCCATCGGGTCGCCGGTGAGGTCGGCCAGTTGCTTCGGGTCCAGCTTCAGGCCGGCCTGCTTCAGCGGCCCGGCGATCTCCGGCAACTGCTGCGGTACCCACATGCCCTCGTCCGCATTCGCGGAGAACGCCGCCATTCCCATCGTTGCCACGGCGATTCCCGTGGCCAGCATCGTCTTGCGCATTTGTCGTTCCCTTGCAGTGTGCGTCGGTTGTTGCGTTCGGTGTTTCTTGCGTGAGTGCCGGCCCGGCAGTCGTCTCACTCGGCCGGCAGGTTCATTTCCTTGAGCAGGTGCGGTGCCGGATACACCTTGGCCAGCAACCAGCGCAGATAGCGCATGTCGACATGGATCGCGCGCTTGTAACGCGGATCGAACATCCAGCTTGCGCTCACCGCTTCCCAGTTGCTGTCGAAGTTCAGGCCGATCAGCTTGCCTTCGGCATCCAGCACCGGCGAACCGGAGTTGCCGCCGGTGGTGTCGAGGTTGGTCATGAAGTCGACGGTTTGCGTCTTCAGCGTGGGATCGACGGTGCTGCCGAAGTCGCCCTTGGCGATGGCGTCGAGCAGCGGCTTGGGCGCATCGAAGGGTTCGATGCCGGTGTTCTTCTCGACGATGCCGGCGACCGTGGTCAGCGGTCGATAGTCCATGCCGTCACGCGGGCTGAGCGGACTGACCTTGCCGTAGCTCACGCGGAGGGTGGAGTTCGCATCCGGATACACCGCCCTGCCCTGCGAATTGCGATAGCCGATCAGTGCCTGCATGTAGGCGGGACGCAAGCGCATCAGTTCGCCGCTGCGCCGCTTGCCTTCTTCCTCCAGCCGCAACAACGCCGGCTGCAACGCGGCCGCCAGCTTCATCAGCGGATCGCTGGATGCCAACACGGCGTCGGGGGCCGCCTTCATCAATGCCAGGCGATCGGCTTCGACGCCAAGCTTCGTCGCGTGGTAGATCGCATCGAGGCTGCTGCTTGCGATCGCTTCACTGGCGCCGAACGCCGCATCGAACTCGGCAATGCGCTGCGCCGCCGGCAACGCGTAATAGCGCTTCAGCGCATAGCGCAAGGTGGCCTTCTCGACCTCCGGATCGTAGCGGCGCTGCAACTGCTTCATGCCGCCTTCGATCAGCACCTCGTCGCGCAGCTGGAAACCGGACTCGCGCTGCGCATCCGGTTTGCCGCGCTCCATCGCCAGTCGGCGCAAGGTCACCGCGGAACCGAGCAGCCCCGGGCGCAGCAGCGGCAACAGGAAATCGCGGTCGCGAGTGGCCTGCCCCGCGTCCAACTGCGCCTGCATCGCACGGATGTCGGCCTGCAGCGCGGATGCATTCGGCTGCTTCGCCAGCCAGGCCAGCATCGCCGCCTCATCCGCGGCGCGCACACGCACGGCGTCGCTGCGACGAAGGCCATCGAGTTCGCCCTGCGCACGCTTGAGCGTGTTCTTCTGCCCGGCCAGGGTAGAGGCGTAGAGCACTTGCTTGGCCTTGTCGCCCGCGGTCGCGGCCTCGATGGTCTCGATCATGCCGCCAACGATGTCGACGCGGGTCGGCAGCAGCCATTCGATCTGGTTGGCGAATTCCGATGCGGCGCGATGGCGGAAGGTCGTGCCCGGATAGCCGGCGACCATCGCGAAATCGCCCGCCTTCACCGGCGCGGTGGACACGGTGAGATGCGCGGGCGGCGCGTACGGCACGTTGTCCTTGCTGTACGCCGCCGGCTTGCCGTCCTTGCCCACGTAGGCGCGATAGAACGTGAAGTCGCCGGTGTGGCGCGGCCACATGAAGTTGTCGATGTCGTCGCCGTAGTTGCCGATCGCGCGTGGCGGCGCGTACGCCAGGCGGATGTCTTTCAGTTCGAGCTGCTTGATCAGGTAGTACTCGCGGCCGTAGTACATGCTCGCCACGCTGCAGCGATGGCCTGCATCCTGTTCGCAGGCGGCGACCGCGGCCTTCTGCGCCGATTCCACCGCATCGAAATACGCGCGTCCGGTCTTGCCCTTCGCATCGGCCAGGATGCGATCGGTCACCTGATCGAACCCGACCGTCACCCAGATTCGCGCCGCCGGCCCCGCCGACGGTTCATCGGCCATCGTCGCGGCGATGAAGCCATCCTGGATCAGGTTGCGCTCCGCAGTGGAGTTCAGCTGGATCGCGCCGAGCGCGCAATGGTGATTGGTGACCACCAGACCCTGCGGCGACACGAAACTCGCCGTGCAACCACCCAGCGAGACCACCGCGCTCATCGGGTGCCTGGTGAGGTTGGCCAAGTCGGCCGGATCGCCCTTGAAGCCGGCGGCCTGCAGTTCCTTGGCCAACTGCGGCAATTGCGACGGCATCCACATGCCTTCGTCGGCGTGTGCAACGCCGCCGGTCAGGGTGATCGCGAGGGTCAGGGCAGCGGGGCGCAAGCGCATTCAGGTTTTCCTCGATCCGGATCAATTTCCCATTACATCACCGTCGCCCGTGAAGGCGCGTGTGCCGGCGGTCATGGCGCGGGCCGGCCATGCGCACGGCAGTAGAATGTCGGCCTTTCCAGCACGGTGGACTGCCATGTCGCAGGCAACAATGAAGGCCTTGGTCAAGCGCGAGACCGGCAAGGGCATCTGGATGGAGCAGGTGCCTGTGCCGACGCCCGGTCCCAACGAGGTGTTGATCAAGCTGGAAAAGACCGCCATCTGCGGCACCGACCTGCACATCTACCTGTGGGACGAGTGGAGCCAGCGCACCATCAAGCCAGGGCTCGTGATCGGGCATGAATTCGTCGGCCGCATCGTCGACCTCGGTCCGGGTGTGACCGGCTACCAGTTGGGCCAGCGCGTCAGCGCGGAAGGCCACATCGTCTGCGGCCATTGCCGCAACTGCCGGGCCGGCAAGCAGCACTTGTGCCCGAACACGGTCGGCATCGGCGTGAACCGCGATGGCGCGTTCGCCGAATACATCGTGATGCCGGCATCGAACCTGTGGCCGATCCCGGACCAGATCCCGAGCGAGCTCGCCGCGTTCTTCGATCCCTACGGCAACGCCGCGCACTGCGCGCTGGAATTCGACGTGGTCGGCGAGGACGTGCTGATCACCGGCGCCGGCCCGATCGGGGTGATCGCCGCCGGCATCTGCAAGCACATCGGCGCGCGCAACGTCGTCGTCACCGACGTCAACGACTTCCGCCTGAAGCTGGCCGCCGACATGGGCGCGACCCGCGTGGTCAACGTCGCCAACACCTCGCTCAAGGACGTGATGGCCGACCTGCACATGGAGGGCTTCGACGTGGGCCTGGAGATGAGCGGCAACCCGCGCGCCTTCAACGACATGCTCGACTGCATGTACCACGGCGGCAAGATCGCGATGCTCGGCATCATGCCCAAGGGCGCCGGTGCGGACTGGGACAAGATCATCTTCAAGGGCCTCACCATCCATGGCATGTACGGCCGCAAGATGTACGAGACCTGGTACAAGATGACCCAACTCGTGTTGAGCGGCTTCCCGCTCGGCAAGGTGCTGACCCACCAGTTGCCGATCGACGATTTCCAGAAGGGCTTCGACCTGATGGAAGGCGGCAAGTCGGGCAAGGTGGTGCTGTCGTGGAATTGACCCAGCGTTACGCCGACACCCTCGATGAGATCCGTGCCGCCGGCCTGTTCAAATCCGAGCGCATCATCACCAGCCCGCAGTCGGCAGAAATCACCCTCGCCGATGGCCGCACGGTGCTGAATTTCTGTGCCAACAACTACCTGGGCCTTGCCGATCATCCGGACGTCATCGCCGCGGCCAAGGATGCGCTGGATACGCACGGTTTCGGCATGGCCAGCGTGCGCTTCATCTGCGGCACCCAGGACCTGCACAAGCAGCTCGAGAAAACCATCGCCGACTTCTTCGGCACCGAGGACACCATCCTCTATGCCGCCTGCTTCGATGCCAACGGCGGCCTGTTCGAGCCGCTGCTGGACGAACACGACGCGATCATCAGTGACGCGCTCAACCATGCCTCGATCATCGATGGCGTGCGCCTGTGCAAAGCGAAGCGCTATCGCTACGCCAACTGCGAAATCGCCGATCTGGAAGCGCAACTCGTGCAGGCCAAAGCGGATGGCGCGCGCACGATCATGATCACCACTGACGGCGTGTTCTCGATGGACGGCTTCATCGCGCCGCTCGACGAGATCACGGCGCTGGCGCAGAAGTACGGCGCGCTGGTCCACATCGACGAATGCCATGCCACCGGCTTCCTCGGCGCCACCGGCCGCGGCTCCGCCGAAGTGAAGGGTGTGATGGAGAAGATCGACATCTTCACCGGTACCCTGGGCAAGGCAATGGGTGGTGCGCTGGGTGGCTTCACCACCGCGAAGAAGGACGTCATCGAGCTGCTGCGCCAGCGTTCGCGTCCGTACCTGTTCTCCAATTCGCTGCCGCCGCACGTGGTGGCCGCCGGCATCGAGGCATTCGACATGCTGTCGTCCGCCGGTGAACTGCGCGAACGCCTGCGCGAGAACACCGCCTACTTCCGCACCCGCATGGTCGATGCCGGCTTCGACATCAAGCCCGGCGTGCACCCGATCAGCCCGGTGATGTTGTACGACGCACCACTCGCGCAGCGCTTTGCGGAGCGGCTGCTGGAGGAAGGCATCTACGCGATCGGCTTCTTCTTCCCGGTGGTGGCCAAGGGGCAGGCGCGCATCCGCACCCAGATCAGTGCCGCGCATACGCGCGAACAGCTCGACCGCGCGATCGATGCCTTCATCCGTATCGGCCACGAACTGGGCGTACTGAAGGCCTGAAGTGTCAGTCGCCGCCGAGCGCGGCGACTTCTTCGGCAGTGAGCGAGCGCCACTGCCCCTTCGGCAATTCGCCGAGTTGCAACGTGCCGATGGCGACCCGCAACAGCCGCAACACGCCGATGTCGAAAGCGGCCAGCAAGCGGCGGATCTGACGATTGCGGCCCTCGTCCAGCACGACTTCGAGCCAGGCGTTCTTCCCGCCGGCACGCAGGAGTTGCACAGACTTCGCGCGCAGGACTTCGCCTTCGCATGCGACGCCCGCCTGCATCGATGCCAGCATCGGCGCGTCGGGAATGCAGTCCACCTGCACGTGATAAGTCTTGTCCGGCCCGGAATCGGGCGAGGTGATGCGAGCGGCCCATGCCGGATCATTGGTGAACAACAGCAAGCCTTCGCTGGCCTTGTCGAGGCGCCCGACCGGCGCAATGAAGCCCAGTCCCGCGCCGTCGAAGCAGCGATAGACGGTGTCGCGCCCTTGCTCGTCCTGAAGCGTCGTTACCAGGCCGCGCGGCTTGTTGAGCACCAAGTGGATGGTTTGCGGGGCTGTTTCCTCGATCCCGCGCCCGTCGACAGCGATGTGGTGCCTGCCTGCAATCGTCGGGAATTCGGGATCGCGCACCACGCGCCCATCGACCTGCACGCGTCCCTCGCGGATCAATCCACTTGCCTGCGTGCGCGAACAAAGCCCTCGTTTGGAGAGGACGCGAGCCAATCCGATCCTGCGCGGTCCATCGGCCACCTTCATTCCTGCGGCGGCAAATGTAGGCGGGTTATTTCTTCGCCTTGTCCGCTGGAGCGGCTGCAGGCGGCGTGCTCGCCTCGGCCGCGGGTGGGTCCTTGCGGCCCACTACACGCACGCCCTTGGCCTTCATCCACGCATCGAATTCATCGGCCGTCATCCGCTTGCCGTTCTGGGTCATGTCGAAACGCCACGGGGCGTTGTCGAACTCGGTGCGCGGCTTGTAGGCGGCAGGATCGCCCGGTTTGGCCACGCTTGCCGGGATGTTCGCTTTCGCCATCTCCCGACAACCGTCCAAGCGGATCCGCAGCAGCACGTTGTCGAGCGACAACGCTTCGTCGAAGGACTGCGACAGCACGCCGGTCGCACCACCAAGCTGGGTGGTGGCAGGCGGCAATTCGATGGCGACCGGTGCGATCAACGTGGGTCGCACCGGTGTCGCGGACAGCGCCTCGCCGTGGCAGGCATCGCCCGCCGCATGCACCAGACCCGGCATCGCAAGGGACAACAGGAGCGGCAATGTGCTGCGAATCGACGACATGGAAACAGGACTCCCCGGTGAGGCTTGCAGTGTAGGTGCTGCCGTACGAATGCCGCAATCGCGTTTCGCTTTCGCGCAAAGACGAAGCCCGGCACAAGGCCGGGCTTCGCATGTTGCATCACTGGCGACCAGGATTACTGGGCGTTCAGCTCGGTGCGGCGGTTGGTCTCGCTCTTGCAACCCGGCAGCGTCTGCGCGGTCTGCTCCAGCGGACGGCTCTCGCCGTAACCGACCGGACCAGCCAGACGGCCACCGTCGACACCGTTGCCGGTGAGGTAGTCGTACACGGCCTTGGCGCGACGCTCCGACAGCGACTGGTTGTAGACGTCGGTGCCGCACAGGTCGGTGTGACCGGCGACTTCGACGCGCAGCTCGGGATAGCGCTTCAGGATTTCAACGGCTTCGTTGAGGATCGCGACGGCGTCCGGACGCAGGGTCGACTTGTCGAAGTCGAAGTTGACGCCCTTCAGGTCGATCGAGACCGGCACCGGGCAGCCATCCGGACCGATGGTCTGGCCAGCCTGCGAACCCGGGCACTTGTCGTTGCAGTTGTTGACGCCGTCGCCGTCGTCATCCAGATCCGCACAGCTGGTCTCGGCGACCGGTGCCGGGGCAACCGGGGCAACCGGCTCCGGTCCGAGGGCCACCGTCAGGCCGACCGAAGCCAGCAGGTCGGTGAACATGTCTTCCTGGCTACCGATGCGAGCCTGCTGATCGTCGAAATCAACGCGGGTACCTACTTCGGTACGCAGGTCGACGCGACCGAAATCGAACTGCAGACCTGCACCCAGGTTCAGGGCGAGGTTGGAATCTTCGTGCTGCCCCGGAGAATTCGGGTTCGGGAAGGCGTTGTACTCTTCCTCATGGCGCTGATAGCCGACGCCACCGCGCACGTACGGCCACCACTTGGAATCGACATTCCGGAAGTGGTAACGCGCATCAACCGAAACACCATACTGGCTCCACCACAGGTTCGGGTTGATGGTCTTGTCGGGGTTCTGATAGTTCAGTTCCGCTTCGAGCGAGAGATTCGGGTTCAGGAACTTGCCGAAACCCAAGGTTCCAAACAGCGAATCCTCGGTACCACGATCATTGTCCTGGAAGTTCACACCGGTCGAACCGGAGACATACCAGCGATCATCAAACTCCTGGGCGGACGCAGCCTGCGCCATACCCAGACTACCCAGCAGGGCAGCGCAGAGGAGTTTCTTATTCATGTTCAGCTCCTTGATCAGTAATAGAAACTAGTGACGCCAAATTAGGTGTTTCAGACGGCTTAGTCCGCACGCCATCCCGGATACCTTAATGGCGGCCACGTGAAAGGCGTGTTAACACTAGCATAACAGTTGCTTCCGCGCAAAACGGATAGCCCTCGGAGTATCGGATGGATGCCTGTCCACATTTGTCGGCATCCCCACCCGACTGGCACGGCCGACGCAACAATTTAGCACGCCAGACCGTGACCGATGGCACGGTTGCGTCTTGCCAGACATCATCCGCACTCGTCGATCGGGACCGACAGGTCCGCTAAGGCGATGCACACGACCGTACGCATGGGTATGCTTGCGCCATGACCAGTCCTCCCTACCCGCATCTGTTCCAACCACTCGACTTGGGCTTCACCCGCTTGCGTAACCGGGTGCTGATGGGATCCATGCACACCGGCCTCGAAGACCGTGCTGCAGATTTCCCGAAGCTGGCGGCGTATTTTGCCGAACGTGCCGCGGGCGGGACTGGCCTGATCGTCACTGGCGGCTTCTCGCCCAACCTCGTCGGTTGGCTGAAACCGTTCGCCAGCCGCATGTCGATGCCGTGGCATGTCGCCAGGCACAAGCAGGTCACCTCGGCGGTGCATGCTCACGCCGGCAAGATCTGCATGCAATTGCTGCACGCGGGACGCTACGCCTACCACCCCATGTCGGTGGCTCCGTCGAAGCTGAAGGCACCGATCAACCCCTTCACCCCGCGGGCGCTGTCGGCGCGCGGGATCGAACGCCACATCCGCGACTTCGCCACCGCCGCGAGCCTGGCCCGCGAGGCGGGCTATGACGGCGTCGAGGTGATGGGCTCGGAGGGCTACCTGCTGAACGAGTTCACCTCGGCGCGCACCAACCGGCGCACCGATGCATGGGGTGGCGATGCCGCCAAGCGGATGCGCTTCGCGGTGGAGATCGTGCGGCAGGTGCGCGAGGCCTGCGGGCCGGACTTCATCCTGGTCTATCGCCTGTCGATGCTCGACCTGGTCGAAGGCGGCAATGGCTGGGACGACATCGTGGCCCAGGCGCAGGCGGTGGAAGCCGCCGGCGCCACCATCATCAATACCGGCATCGGCTGGCACGAAGCGCGAGTGCCGACCATCGCCACCTCGGTACCGCGTGCAGCGTTCGCCGGCGTGACCGCGAAACTGAAGCCACATGTGCGCCTGCCGCTGGTCGCGACCAACCGGATCAACATGCCCGAAGTCGCCGAGACGATCCTGGCCTCCGGCGGTGCCGACATGGTGTCGATGGCGCGACCGTTGCTGGCCGACCCCGAATGGGTGAACAAGGCCCGCACCGGCCGCAGCAATGCCATCAATACCTGCATCGCCTGCAACCAGGCCTGCCTGGACCACGTGTTCGAACAGAAGAAAGCCAGTTGCCTGGTCAATCCGCGCGCCTGCGCGGAGACCGAACTGAACTACACGCAGGCCACTTCGCCGAAGTCGATCGCGGTGGTTGGTGCCGGCCCTGCCGGCCTGGCCTGCGCCACCGTCGCGGCAGAACGTGGTCATCGCGTCACCCTGTTCGATGCCGCCGAGCGGATCGGCGGCCAGTTCAACCTGGCCAAGACGATCCCGGGCAAGGAAGAATTCCACGAGACCCTGCGCTACTTCGGCCAGCGCATCGACGACACCGGCGTCGTTCTGCGACTGTCCACGCAGATCGATGCCGAGGCACTTTCCGGTTTCGACGAAGTGGTAGTGGCCACCGGCGTCACCCCGCGTGCGGTGGACATCGAAGGCCAAGACCATCCGAAAGTGGTCAGCTACCTCGACGTACTGGAACGCCGCGTCACTCCAGGCGCGAAGGTCGCGATCATCGGCGCCGGCGGCATCGGCTTCGACGTTGCTGAATTCCTGGTCGAAACCGGCCCGTCGGCCACGACTGACCCCGCCCGCTGGATGACCGAATGGGGCGTGGACGCCAACTTCGAAACGCCGGGTGGCCTGGTGCCGGCGCATCCGGAACCGCCGGCGCGCAAGGTGTGGTTGTTGCAGCGTTCCGCTGGAAAACCGGGCGCGCGATTGGGCAAGACCACCGGCTGGATCCATCGCGCCACGCTGAAAGCGAAGGGCGTGAAGATGCTCGGTGGCGTCGAATACCTCGGGGTTGACGATGCCGGCCTGCACATCCGTGTTGACGGCAGCGAGCAGACGTTGCCGGTCGATCACGTGGTCATCTGTGCCGGCCAGGAGTCGCGGCGCGGACTCTTCGATGCGTTGCAGGCCAAGGGCCAACGCAGCCACCTGATCGGCGGTGCGAATGTCGCGGCGGAGCTGGATGCGAAGCGTGCGATCGCCGAGGGCTGCAAGCTCGCAGCCAGCCTGTAGACCTACTACTCCGAACAAAAACTCCAATCGAATCAGTGGCTTCCAAAATCGCTGTTCAGCTGGCGTTGGGGAAAGCGCCCCTAAGGTGCGCCGACTTTCCGCCCTGACCGGACGCGCACCTTCGCGCACAGGCAGGCAACCCGCCCCCGCACTCGAATGCGGCGGGCCCGGGCAAAGGCCGCCATAGAGCTGCCGCCCTCCCCAGTACGCCATGACGCATGCCTTGCCATCGGTTGCTGCCGATGCAAGCGCCTGCGCCGCAACGGAGCAAGGAGTACGACATGAAACTGGCCTGGATCCTCTGGCTGTCAAGCAACGTGCTGCCGCAACCGGCCGCAGATTCGCTGTGTTTGTCCACCACCGTGTACCTCGAAGCACGCGACCAGTCGGTGCGTGGCCAGCGAGCCGTCGCCGAGGTCGCCCTGCGTCGCCGCGACAGTGGCCTGTGGGGGCAGAATGTCTGCGAGGTGGTCACTGCCCGCAAGCAGTTCGCACCCACCATCGTGTCGCCGCAGACCCGCCTGTCCAACGGCGAAGCCTGGGCCGAAGCCGTCACCATCGCGCTGGAATCCGAGCACAACTGGTCGCTGCCCAAGGGCCAACGCCGCGAGATCGTGCCCGGTGCCAGCCACTTCATGGCGCATGCGATCGCCAGCCCGAGTTGGCGCAATGCCTATCAAGTGGCGACCATCGGCGACCACACCTTCCTGCAGGTGCAGAAGCTGAAATCGCGCCGCGGTTGATTTGCAAGGTGCGGGCCTCGTGACCTGATCACCGAAAACGGAAAAGCCGCGCAGTGCGCGGCTTTTCCGTTTCACGTCCAACCACTCAACGCTTGTCGAGCGGCACGTATTCGCGGTCTTCCGGTCCGGTGTAGTTCGCGCTGGGGCGGATGATCTTGCCGTCGATGCGCTGCTCGATCACGTGCGCGCTCCAGCCGCTGGTGCGGGCGATCACGAACAGCGGGGTGAACATCGCGGTGGGCACGCCCATCATGTGGTAGCTGACAGCGCTGAACCAGTCGAGGTTCGGGAACATCTTCTTGATGTCCCACATCACCGATTCCAGGCGCTCGGCGATGTCGTACATCTTCGTGTCGCCCTGCTCGGCAGACAATTCCCGCGCGACGTCCTTGATCACCTGGTTGCGCGGATCGGACACCGTGTACACCGGATGGCCGAAGCCGATCACCACTTCCTTGCGTTCGACTCGCGCCTTGATGTCGGCTTCCGCTTCGTCGGGCGTCTCGTAGCGCTTCTGCACCTCGAACGCGACTTCGTTTGCGCCGCCGTGCTTCGGCCCGCGCAGTGCGCCGATCGCACCGGTGACGCAGGAATGCATGTCACTGCCGGTCCCGGCAATCACCCGCGCGGCGAAGGTAGAGGCATTGAACTCATGCTCGGCGTACAGGATCAGGCTGGTGTGCATCGCGCGCACCCACGATTCGCGCGGCGCTTCGCCATGCAGCAGGTGCAGGAAGTGGCCACCGATGCTGTCGTCGTCGGTTTCCACATCGATGGCGCGTCCGTTGTGGCTCCAGTGATACCAGTACAGCAGCATCGAACCGAGCGAGGCCATCAGCTTGTCGGCGATGTCGCGCGCGCCGGGATGGTTGTGGTCGTCCTTCTCCGGCGACACGCAACCGAGCACCGATACGCCGGTGCGCATCACGTCCATGGGGTGCGCCGATGGCGGCAATTCTTCCAGTGCCGACTTCACCGCCGCCGGGATGCCGCGCAACGACTTCAACTTGGCCTTGTACCCGGCCAGCTCCGCCTTGTTCGGCAGCTTGCCGTGCACCAACAGGTAGGCGATCTCCTCGAACTCGCTGGTGTTGGCGAAGTCGAGGATGTCGTAGCCTCGGTAATGCAGGTCGTTGCCGCTGCGACCGACGGTACACAGCGCGGTGTTGCCGGCAGCCGTGCCGCTCAGGGCAACCGACTTCTTCGGCTTGAACGCGCCGGGCGCGGGAATCTGTTCGCTCATTGTGTTGTCCTTCGCTTGCTTACTTGGTCTGCGCAAACAGCGCGTCGAGCTTGTCTTCGTAGGCGTGATAGCCGAGGAAGTCGTAGAGCTCAGCCCGGGTCTGCAGGGTGTCGACGATGTGCTTCTGGGTGCCCTCGCGACGCACGGTTTCGTAGAAGTTGAGCGCCGCCTTGTTCATCGCGCGATAGGCGCCGCAGCAATACAGGGCGATGTCGACGCCGGCATCGTGCAGTTCGTCGGTGGTGTAGAACGGCGTGCTGCCGAACTCGGTGAGGTTGGCCAGGATCGGCACCTGTACCGCGGCCTTGACCTTGCGGTAGTCGTCGAGCGAGGTCATCGCTTCCGGGAACACCATGTCGGCGCCCGCTTCGACGTAAGCCACTGCGCGCTCGATCGCGCTGTCGAGGCCCTCGACCGCAGCGGCGTCGGTGCGCGCCATGATCACGAAATCGCCATCCGTGCGCGCGTCCACTGCGGACTTGATGCGATCCACCATTTCCTGCGTGCTCACCACTTCCTTGCCCGGACGATGGCCGCAGCGCTTCTGCCCGACCTGGTCTTCCATGTGCACCGCGGCCACGCCGATGCGCTCGAAGTTGCGGATCGTGCGGCCGATGTTGAACGCCCCGCCCCAGCCGGTGTCGATGTCGACCAGCAGCGGCATGCCAGTGGCGTCGACGATGCGGCGCGCATCGGTGAGCACGTCTTCCATCGTGGAGATGCCGAGGTCGGGCACGCCCAGCGAATTGGCGGCGACGCCTCCGCCGGACAGGTACAGCGCCTTGTAGCCGGTGCGCTTGGCCATCAGGCCGGCATAAGCCGTAATCGCGCCCATCACCTGCAACGGGGATTCGATGGATAGGTCGGCACGGAAGCGTGCGCCGGCGGTCGCGGACATGGGCGGCGGTTCCTTGGTCGGAGTCCGCCATTTTAGCGCGTCGGCCGGACTCGCCGGCACCCGACTAAAGTCCGGAGCGGATCCTGTTGCCAGCCTCGTCCTGCGTCCGGATCGACTCCCGCGCACACTTACGGCCGCGCCGCTGGAGGCACGGAGGCGAAGAAGTCCTGGGTAGAACACGGCGCGTCAAGCCCCTCATTCCTGCGCAGGCATCGCGACGATGGGCCATTGCCTCACGTATTCGTCAACCGGCGTGCTCACGCGACGCGCACGTTGAGACGAAAACGCCGGGCATTGCCCGGCGTTTCGTGGTGCAACGGCAGCAAGTGGATCAGAGCAGGTGCGCCACGCCAGCGCGCTCTTCTTCCAGCTCGGCCAAGGTCTTGTCCATCGCCGCGCGGCTGAAGTCGTCGACCGGCAGCCCCTCGATGCGGGTGTACTCGCCGTTGGCGCAGGTCACCGGCACGCCGTACATCACGCCTTCCGGGATGCCGTAGCTGCCGTCCGACGGCACGCCCATGGTCACCCACTTGCCGTCGGTGCCCAGCGCCCAGTCGCGAATGTGGTCGATGGCGGCATTCGCGGCCGATGCGGCGGACGACAGCCCGCGCGCTTCGATGATCGCGGCGCCGCGCTTGCCGACCTGCGGGATGAAGGTGTTGGCGTTCCAGTCGGCGTCGCCGATCTTCTCCGCCAGCGACGCGCCGCCGACGGTGGCGAAGCGGTAGTCCGGGTACATCGTCGGGCTGTGGTTGCCCCACACGACCAGCTTCTCGATGTCGGCCACGGCCACGCCGGCCTTGTTGGCCAGCTGCGAGAGCGCGCGGTTGTGGTCGAGGCGCAGCATCGCGGTGAAGTTCTTCGCCGGCAGGTCGGGCGCGGACTTCATCGCGATGTAGGCATTGGTGTTGGCCGGGTTGCCGACCACCAGCACCTTGATGTCGCGGCTGGCGACCTTGTTCAGCGCCGCGCCTTGCGCGGTGAAGATCTTGGCGTTCTCCAGCAGCAGGTCCTTGCGCTCCATGCCCGGGCCGCGCGGACGCGCGCCGACCAGCAGGGCGTAGTCTGCGTCCCTGAACGCGACTTCGGCGTCGTCGGTGCCGACCATGCCGGCCAGCAGCGGGAACGCGCAGTCTTCCAGCTCCATCATCACGCCCTTCAGCGCGGCCTGGGCCTTCTCCATCGGCAGTTCCAGCATCTGCAGGATCACCGGCTGGTCCTTGCCCAGCATTTCGCCGGAGGCGATGCGGAACAACAGGGCGTAACCGATCTGGCCGGCAGCACCGGTGACTGCAACACGGACGGGGGCTTTCATTGCGGGGCTCCTGAAATGTCGAAGCGGCGCTCGCGGCGCCGCATCGGTTGAACGAATGGGTCAGACCAACTCAGCGAAGAATTCCTGGATGCGTGCCAGGCCCGGCGCCAGCTGCGGCGTCGGGCAGGTGTAGCTGATGCGCAGCGCGCGCGGCTCGCCGAACGCGGAACCCGGCACGCAGGCCACGCCCTTCGCTTCCAGCAGCACGTTGCAGAAATCGACATCGTTTTCGATCTGCACGCCGTTATGCGACTTGCCGAATGCGCTGCTGATGTCCGGGAACACATAGAACGCGCCTTGCGGGCGCGGACAGACCACGCCCGGGATCGCATCCATCACCGCCATGACCTGGTCGCGCTTGGCCTGGAACTCCGCGTTCTTCTGCGTCGGCACGTCCTGCGGGCCGCTCAGCGCGGCGATTGCCGCGGCGCAGACGACTTCCGGGAGATTGGTGATGTGGTTGGAATTCATCGTGGTGACCGCCTTCGCCACCGATTCCGGCCCGGCCATGAAGCCCACGCGCCAACCCGGCATGCCGTAGGTCTTGGACAGCGAGTCGATGAAGATCACGCGGTCGCGCAGTTCCGGGCGGACCTGCACGAAGTTCACGTATTCCAGCCCGTCGAACAGCATCCGGTTGTAGATGTCATCGGCGATGATCCAGGTGTCCGGATACTTCACCAGCACATCGGCCAGCGCGACGATCTCCTCGCGGGTGTAGACCATGCCGGTCGGGTTGGACGGGTTGTTGAACAGGAACACCTTCGGCTTGTGCGTGGCCAGCGCCTCGTCGAGCTGCGCCGAGGTCAGCTTGTAATCCTGCGAAGCCGGGCACGGCAGGGTGACCGCCTTGGCGTTCACGATGTCGGCGATATCGAGGTAGGTGGTCCAGTACGGCGCCGGGAAGGCGATGACGTCGCCTTCGTCCAGCAGGGCCTCGGCCAAGTTGTAGATCACGTGCTTGGCGCCGACGCCGGTCGAGCAGTTGGCGCGGCCGTAGCCGGCCAGGCCGATCGCGTCCATGTGCGCGATGAAGGCGTCGAGCAGCGCATCGGGACCACGATTGCTGCCGTACTGACCGCTGTCCTTGTCCAGCGCTTCGCGCGCGGCGGCATACACGTGGTCGCCGGGCAGGAAATTGGGGACGCCGATCGAGAAGCTGATGATGTCGCGGCCTTCCGACTTCAGCCGCTTGGCCTTTTCGGCGACGGCCATGATGGCGCTGGGCTTGGCGCGACTCATGCGCCGGGCGAGTTGAGGCATCGTGGGGGACCTCGAAAGGGCCGCGTGGCGCGGCAGGACGTGGGCAAGCGACGTGGATAAAGCCGCCGGATTTTAACACAGGGGTCGATCCCGACCCGACCTTAGCGGCAACAAAAAAGGCGACCGAAGCCGCCTTTTCGCTCGCCCTGTCGGCAACGGGTCAGGCGGCGAGGATCTTGTTCCACTCGGCGACCTTGTCGGCCTTCGCGGCCAGCACGGCATCGGCGTCGCCTTCGATCTTCACCGAGGCGATCAGGTCGCCCTGCTTCACCGCATCGACCACGTCCAGGCCCTGGATCACCTTGCCGAACACGGTGTGCTTGCCGTCCAGCCAGTCGGTCTTGATGTGGGTGATGAAGAACTGGCTGCCGTTGGTATTCGGACCGGCATTGGCCATCGACAGGACGCCGCGCTCGTGCTTTACGCCGTTGTTGGTTTCATCTTCGAACTTGTAGCCGGGGCCACCAGTGCCACGACCCTGCGGGCAGCCGCCCTGGATCATGAAATCCGGGATGACCCGGTGGAAATTCAGGCCGTCGTAGAAGCCACGCTTGGCCAGGTTGACGAAATTGGCAACGGTGAGCGGGGCCTTGTCGGGGTAAAGCTCGACCTGGATCGGGCCGCGGGCGGTGTCGAAGGTGGCGATCAGGGACATTGGGGATCCTTTTGGTCGGGGTTCGGCGCTGGGCGCTTGGGCCGGCTATAATACTCGGCTTCCCTTCCTGACCTTCGTGCCCGGCCTGAACCGCAAGCGGCGCGCATTCCCCATGTCCGAATCCAATTCTCCCGTCGAACGCCTCCGCAACATCGCCATCGTCGCCCACGTCGACCATGGCAAGACCACCCTGGTCGACTGCCTGCTCAAGCAGTCCGGCACGCTCAACGAACGCACGGTGCTGGCCGAGCGCGCGATGGACAGCAACGACCAGGAAAAGGAACGTGGCATCACGATCCTGGCCAAGAACACTGCCATCACCTGGCAGGGCAACCGCATCAACATCGTCGACACCCCGGGCCACGCCGACTTCGGTGGCGAGGTCGAGCGCGTGTTGTCGATGGTCGATTCGGTGCTGATCCTGGTCGACGCGATGGACGGCCCGATGCCGCAGACGCGCTTCGTCACCCAGAAGGCCTTCGCGATGGGCTTCAAGCCGATCGTGGTGGTCAACAAGATCGATCGTCCGGGTGCCCGCCCGGACTGGGTGATCGACCAGGTGTTCGACCTGTTCGACAAGCTCGGCGCGACCAACGAGCAACTCGACTTCCCGATCGTCTACGCCTCTGCCCTGCACGGCTACGCGAGCCTGGACGACAGCGCCCGCGAAGGCGACATGACCCCGCTGTACGAAGCGATCATGCAGCACGTCGCGCCGCCGCAGGTCGACCGTGACGGCCCCTTCCAGATGCGCATCAGCCAGCTCGACTACAGCAACTTCGTCGGCCTGATCGGCATCGGCCGCATCCAGCGCGGCAAGGTCCGCCGCAACATGCCGGTCAGCGTGGTTGACCGCGAAGGCAAGAAGCGCCAGGGCAAGGTGCTGCAGGTGCTCGGTTTCATGGGCCTGGAGCGCATCGAGGCCGAGGAAGCCGATGCCGGCGACATCGTCGCCATCTCCGGCGTCGCGGATCTTTCGATCTCCGACACCGTGTGCGCGCTCGACACGCCGGAAGCGCTGCCCGCGCTGACCGTGGACGAGCCGACCATCAGCATGACATTCCAGGTGAACAACTCGCCGTTCGCCGGCAACAAGGACATGAGCGGCGGCAAGTTCCTGACCAGCCGCCAGCTGCGCGAGCGGCTGGAACGCGAGGTGTTGCACAACGTCGCGCTGAAGGTCGAGGAAGGCTCGGACCCGGACAAGTTCCTGGTCTCCGGCCGCGGCGAGCTGCACCTGTCGGTGCTGATCGAGAACATGCGCCGCGAAGGCTTCGAGCTGGCGGTGTCGCGCCCGGAAGTCATCATCAAGAACATCGACGGCCAGCAGATGGAGCCGGTCGAGCAGCTGGTGGTCGACATCGAGGAAGTGCACCAGGGCGGCGTGATGGAGAAGCTCGGCACCCGCAAGGCGGCGCTGAAGAACATGGAATCCGACGGCAAGGGCCGCGTGCGCCTGGACTACATGATCCCGGCGCGGGGCCTGATCGGCTTCCAGAACGAGTTCCGCACCCTGACCCAGGGCTCGGGCCTGCTTTTCCACGTGTTCGACCATTACGGCCCGAAGGAAACCGGCGCGATCGCCAAGCGCCAGAACGGCGTGATGATCGCGAACGCGCCCGGCACCACCCCGGCGTATTCGCTCGGGCCGTTGCAGGAGCGCGGCAAGCTGTTCGCCGCCGAAGGCGACAACGTGTACGAAGGCCAGCTGGTCGGCATCCACTCGAAGGACAACGACCTGACCGTCAACGCGATCAAGCCGAAGCCGCTGACCAACATGCGCGCCTCCGGCAAGGACGACGCCATCCAGCTGAGCCCGGCGATCAAGTACACGCTGGAGCAGGCACTGGATTTCATCGAGGACGACGAGCTGGTCGAAGTCACCCCGAAGGAAATCCGCCTGCGCAAGAAGTTCCTGACCGAAAGCGACCGCAAGCGCGCCTCGCGCTCTGCGTGATGCTTCTGCGAGGACGCGCTCGATGAGTGCGCTCTCGTAAGCCTGCTCGCATGAGCACGTTCCTCGACTGGATGCCGGACGCGGCCACTCAGGCCGCGCTGGCCGACCTGCAACACGGCATCCGCGCGGCCGTGCCCGCGGATGCGCCGCGCCACGACTGGCGCACGCCGGCGCAGTGGCACATGACGCTGCGCTATCTCGGCGAATCCATCCACGACTCGCAGCACAAACGCATCGACGCCGCCATGCAGGCATTCGCATCGCAGGCACCCGCCGTCGAGGCATCACTGGTCGGTGTGCAGTACTGGCCGCATGCACGCGTGCTGGTCGCCAAGATCGATGCATCGGACGCGCTCAAGGCGCTGCTCAAGCAACTCGAAACGAGCATGCAGGGCTGCGGCTTCGCGAAGGAGCGCACGCAGACCGCGCACGTCACCCTCGCCTACCTGCCGCGCGACGCACGACCACCGGCATTGCCCGAGGTCGCGTTCCCCGCGACGTTGCTCCACATCGATCGCATCCACCTCTTGCGCACCATGCCAGGTGCCTACATGTCGCATGCATCGTGGCCGCTGGCTGGCGCATCGACCGACGCATGATCCAGCAGGACTACAACCCCGATCCGCACGCGCATCCCGGCCTGCATTTCATCGCCGTGGTCGAGGCGGTCAAGGGCGCGCTGGCATTGGTCGCCGCCAGTGGCCTGGAACTGCTTGGCCCCGCGCCATTGCAGCGATGGCTCGCCGAACTCATCGCCCATTTCCAGCTGGATCCGGACACCGGCGCGATGGCGTGGCTGGCACATGCGATCAATCCCGGTTCGGTGCACCTCGCCGCTGGCGTGGCACTGCTGTACGGCATCGTCCACCTGATCGAAGGCTGGGGCCTGTGGCGCGCGAAGGCCTGGGCTTCATGGCTGGGCTGCATCGCCGCCGCCGCGTATCTGCCCTTCGACATCTATGCCTTCGCTCTGCACCGCCATTGGCTGGAAGCGGCAGTGGTCGCGATCAACCTGCTGGTGGTCTGGGTGCTCGCGCGCGACCTGCGCAAGCGCCGCGAGTGAGTTGAACCCGGGCGCGGCAACGGTGATGCTTGCGCATTCCCTGCCGGAATCACGCCGATGCGCCGCCTTGCCCTTGCGACCTCGTTTTCGTTGCTCGTTGCCTGCCAGCCCGGATCACAATCTCCTGCAGCAGGCGATGCGAAAACGCCTGTCGTTGCGCAAGCACCCGCAGCGTTCGCGTTCGAGGAAGCCGACATCGGCTCGCTGCAGAAGCAGATGGCCGATGGCTCGCTCAGCAGCCGCGCATTGACGCAGGCCTACCTCGATCGCATCGCCGCCATCGACGACGCCGGCCCGACACTCAACGCCGTCATCGAAACCAATCCAGACGCGCTGAAGGACGCCGACGCACTCGACGCCGAACGCAAGTCCGGCAAGCTGCGCGGGCCGCTGCACGGCATCCCCGTGCTGCTGAAGGACAACATCGACGCGCTGCCGATGGTGAACTCGGCGGGCTCGCTGGCGCTGGCATCGCACAAGCCGAAGGCCGATGCCTTCCTGGTCGCCAGACTGCGCGAGGCCGGCGCGGTGATCCTGGGCAAGACCAACCTCAGCGAGTGGGCCAACTTCCGTTCCACCCGCTCCACCTCGGGCTGGAGCGGGCGCGGCGGGCAGACCCACAATCCCTACGCGCTCAACCGCAATCCCTGCGGCTCCAGCGCGGGCACCGGCAGTGCGATCGCCGCGAACCTGGCCGCGGTCGGGATCGGCACCGAGACCGATGGCAGCATCCTGTGCCCGTCTGCTGTTGCGGGTCTGGTCGGTCTCAAGCCGACCGTCGGCTTGGTCAGCCGCAGCGGCATCATCCCGATCTCGGCCTCTCAGGACACCGCCGGCCCGATGACCCGCAGCGTGGCCGATGCCGCCGCGCTGCTGACAGCGATCGCCGCGGCCGACGATAGCGATGCCGCGACCAGGGAATACACGGCGCGTGCGGCGATCGACTACACGACGCACCTCAAGGCCGATGCACTGAAAGGCGCGCGGATCGGCGTGATCCGCAAGTTGATGGGCTACCAGCCGGATACCGATGCCGCCTTCGAGCGAGCCATCGCGGCGATGAAGGCCGCCGGCGCGACGGTGGTCGATGCGGAAATTCCCACCCTGGGGCAATGGGCAAGGACGAGTACGAAGTGCTGTTGTACGAGTTCAAGGACGGGCTCAATCGCTACCTGGCGAGCAGTGGCGCACCGCATGCGTCGCTGGATGCGTTGATCGCCTTCAACACGGCGAACAGCGCCAAGGAGATGCCGTTCTTCGCGCAGGAGATCTTCGAGCAGGCGAACGCGAAAGGTCCGCTGACCGACGCGGCCTACATCGCTGCACGCGACAAGGCGCGCAGATTGGCCGGCCCGGAAGGCATCGATGCCGCGTTGAAGGCGCAGCAACTCGATGTGCTGGTCGCGCCCGCGATGTCGCCGGCCTGGCCCACCGATCCGGTCAACGCCGACCATTTCACCGGCGCGGGCTACGGTGCCGCCGCGGTCGCACGCTATCCCAGCATCACCGTGCCGATGGGCGACGTGCACGGCCTTCCGGTCGGCATCGCCTTCATGGGGCCGGCATGGAGCGAGGGACGGCTGATCGAGCTGGCCTATGCCTACGAACAGGCCAGCAAGGCGCGCAAGCCGCCGCGCTTCCCGGCCAGCATCACGATCGGCGCGGAGGAGTGACCCGCACGATCAGCTGTTGGCGATCGGCCCGCGCTTGCGCACGATCAGCATCGCGATCTCCAGCGCCTGCTCGTAGTTGAGGCGAGGATCGACAGTGGTGCGATAGGCGCGCTGCAGGTCGATCTCGGTGAGGTCGCGCGCACCGCCCAGGCATTCGGTCACGTTCTCGCCGGTCAGCTCCAGGTGCACGCCACCCAGCTTGGTACCGGCCGCGGCATGCAGGTCGAACGCCTGTTCGATTTCGCTGCGGATGTTGGCGAAGCGACGGGTCTTGTAGCCGTTGCTGGTGGATTCGGTGTTGCCGTGCATCGCATCGCAGATCCACAGCACGCGGCGGCCTTCGCGCTTCACCGCATCGAGCAGGGCTGGCAGCTTGGCCGCGATGTGCTCCGCACCCATACGGTGGATCAGGCCGAGGCGGCCCGGCTCGTTGTCGGGATCCAACACGTCGATCAGGCGCAGCAACTGGTCCGGCGTCACCGACGGCCCGACCTTGACCGCGATCGGGTTGCGAATCCCGCGGAAGTATTCGGTGTGCGCGCCATCCAGTGCAGCGGTGCGCATGCCGATCCACGGGAAGTGCGTGCTCAGGTTGAACCAGCCCGGCTGGCGCGGTACCTGGCGCGTCTGTGCTTCCTCATATGGCAGCAACAGCGCCTCGTGCGACGTGTAGAAATCGACGCGGTTGAGGTTGTGCATCTGCCCGCCGGCCAAGGTCTCCATGAAGCGCACCGCATCGCCGATGCTGGCGACCATCTTCTGGTACTCGACTGCATGAGGCGACTGGCTGACCCAGCCCAGCCCCCAGTATTCGGGATGGTGCAGGTCGGCGAAACCGCCATCGATCAGCGAACGCACGAAGTTCATCGTCATCGCCGAGCGCGCATGCGCCTTGATCATCCGCCTCGGATCGGGGATCCGCGCTTCGCTGGTGAACTCCGGGCCGTTGACCATGTCGCCGCGGTAGCTCGGCAGGGTCACGTCGCCCTTGGTTTCCAGATCGGCCGAACGCGGCTTGGCGTACTGGCCGGCGAAGCGGCCCACGCGCACGACCGGCAACTTCAGCCCGTGCACCAGCACCAGGCTCATCTGCAACAGCACCTTCAGGCGGTTGGAGATGATCTCGGAATTGCACTCGGCGAAGGTCTCGGCGCAATCGCCGCCCTGCAGCAGGAAGCGCTTGCCTTCCTGCGCTTCGGCCAGTTGCTGCTTGAGCGTGAGGATTTCCCACGACGTCACCAGCGGCGGCAACCCGCGCAATTCGTTCTGCGCCGATGCGAGGGCGGAAGCATCCGGGTATTGCGGTAACTGCAGGGCCGGCTTCGCACGCCAGCTGTCCGGCGCCCATGGCGTGGCGTGGGAGGCGGGCATGACGGGGAGCGCGGTGACGGACGACATGGCGATGATCACGGGATGCGGCAGTGCATCATCCTGCCCGACCCGCGTGGCCGCAACCGTTACCGGTGGAACCGATGGTGATGGCGACGTTTGAAACCGGCATACAGCGCGCCCAGTCCCATCGCGACGAAAAACACCAGGCACCACATCGGCATGCTCAAGCCGAGGAACTGCCAATCGATGGCGCTGCAATCACCGGTGGCCAGCAGCACCTTGCGCGCCGCGCCCAGCCACGAGTGCTGTTCGACGATGAAGTTCAGGCCGGGGCCGCAGCTTGGAAAAGCCGGTGGATTCAGCTGCACCCAGGAATGCCGCCCTGCATATCCGGCACCCACGGCTGCGGCGGCTAATGCCAGTAGCGACCACGTCTTGCGTCCACCGGGCGCACGCGGTGCATGCAGGCCGCCGATCAGGAACACGACGCCGAGCGCGGCAAAGGCGATGCGCTGGAAAATGCAGAACGGGCACGGCTGGATGTCGAGCTGGAATTGGACGTAGAACGCGTAGCCGAGTAGCGCGGCGCAGATGAAGAATCCGAGCAGGAACTGACTGCGGAACGACCAGCGGAACGGATTCATGCGCCTGCCTTGCGTGGGGATCTCGCGATTATCGTCCAGACGCCCGAAAACAAAAAACCCCGGAAGTCCCGGGGTCTTTCGATGCATCGGCTGGCGCCGTCGATTACTCGGCGGCGACCTGCGGGCGATCCACCAGCTCGACGTACGCCATCGGCGCGTTGTCGCCGGCGCGGAAGCCGCATTTCAGGATGCGCAGGTAACCACCCGGACGCTGCGCGTAGCGCGGGCCCAGCACGGTGAACAGCGTACCCACGGCTTCCTTGTCGCGCAGGCGCGAAAACGCCAGGCGGCGGTTGGCGACGCCATCGACCTTGGCCAAGGTGATCAGCGGCTCGGCGACGCGGCGCAGTTCCTTGGCCTTCGGCAGGGTGGTGCGGATCAGTTCGCTCTTGAACAGCGAGGCCGCCATGTTCGAGAACATCGCGCCGCGGTGGGCACTGGTACGGTTGAACTTGCGGCCGGATTTCTGGTGACGCATGGGAAGGATTCCTTGACGAAAGAATGTTGTGGCGTTGGGGTTCGCTGTCGCCATCCTGGCGTGTGCCCGTTGTTCCGGGCGGGTGGACTGCGCTGGTCCGTGCCGGCGTCCCTTGCCGGTCATGCCGCGAACGTGTCGTTCGTCGGCGGGGTGGAGCGTGTTGCGGTGCTGCTGTGTTGCCTAAGTCTTGAGCGGGGGCCGCGGCTCACGCCGCGTTTGCACCCCCGGCCCGGCGCAGCGCGCCGGGCGTTCGCACGAGGCGCGCGGCAGTGCCGCGCAAGCGCCTCGTGCTTACCCCATCATTCCGTGCGAGGCGACGCCGGCGGGCGGCCAGTTCTCGAGCTTCATGCCAAGCGACAGGCCACGCTGGGCCAGCACTTCCTTGATCTCGGTGAGCGACTTCTTGCCCAAGTTCGGGGTCTTCAGCAACTCGACTTCGGTCTTCTGGATCAGATCGCCGATGTAGTAGATGCTCTCGGCCTTGAGGCAGTTGGCCGAACGCACGGTCAGCTCGAGGTCGTCGATCGGGCGCAACAGCACCGGATCCACGCCACTGGCGGCTTGCTTCGGCGCGCCGCGATCGCGGTGGGTGAAATCGCCGAACACCGACAACTGGTCGCTGAGGATGTCGGCGGCGGTGCGCACGGCTTCCTCGGCGTCGATGGTGCCGTTGGTCTCGATGTCCAGCACCAGCTTGTCGAGGTCGGTACGCTGCTCGACGCGCGCGGCTTCCACTGCGTACGCAACGCGGCGGACCGGCGAGAACGAAGCGTCCAGCATCAGCTTGCCGATCGTCCGGGTTTCTTCATCCGGACGACGACGCGCGGCGGCCGGCTGGTAGCCGAAACCGCGACTGATGGTGAGGCGCATGTTCAGCGCCACGTCCTTGGTCAGGTTGGCAATCACGTGGCCGGGGTTCAACACCTCGACGTTGTGGCTGGTCTTGATGTCGCCGGCGGTGACAAGGCCCGGGCCCTGCTTCTTCAGCTCCAGGGTGTCCGAGTCGCCGCTGTGCATGCGGATGGCGACGTCCTTCAGGTTCAACAGGACTTCGAGCACGTCTTCCTGCAGACCTTCGACCGTGGTGTATTCGTGCAGAACGCCGTCGATCTCGACTTCGGTGATGGCGAAACCGGGGATCGAGGACAGCAGCACACGACGCAGCGCGTTGCCGAGGGTGTGGCCGTAACCGCGTTCCAGCGGTTCGATCACGACCCGGGCGCGGTTGTCGGTGATGCGCTCGATCTGCGGGCCGCGCGGACGCAGCACTTGGGTGGCGGTAACCGTCATTCGTGGTGTCTCCTGCTGGCCTGCGCAGGTTGCGCAGGCCTGTGGCAATGGCTTACTTCGAGTACAGCTCGACGATCAGCGCTTCGTTGATGTCGCTGGGCAAGTCGCCACGCGCTGGCACGGCCTTGAACACGCCGGCGAACTTGGTGGCGTCCACATCGACCCAAGACGGCGAGAGGTCCATCTGCTGGGACACGGTCAGCGATTCCTTGACCCGGAGTTGGCGGGCAGCCTTCTCGGACAGGGCGATCGCATCTCCGGCCTTGACCGCAAACGACGGAAGGTTGACCGGCTTGCCGTTGACGGTGATGCCGCGGTGCGAGACCAACTGGCGTGCGGCCGGACGGGTGATCGCGAAGCCCATGCGATAGACGACATTGTCCAGGCGGGTCTCCAGCAACTGCAGGAGGTTCTCGCCGGTGTTGCCCTTCTTGGTCGCCGCTTTCTTGTAGTAGTTGCGGAACTGACGCTCCAGCAGGCCGTAGATGCGCTTGACCTTCTGCTTCTCGCGCAGCTGGGTGGCGTAGTCGGACAGCTTGCCCTTGCGGGTCATGGTGGCGCCATGCTGGCCGGGCTTTTGCTCCAGCTTGCACTTGGAATCGAGCGCGCGGGCCGGCGACTTCAGGCCGAGGTCGGCGCCTTCGCGACGGGCGAGCTTACAGGTGGGACCGATATAACGAGCCATTTTCTAATGCTCCCCGGCGTCAGACGCGACGCTTCTTCGGCGGACGGCACCCGTTGTGCGGGATTGGCGTCACGTCGATGATGTTGATGATCTTGTAGCCGACGTTGTTCAACGAACGAACGGCAGACTCGCGTCCCGGGCCCGGGCCCTTGATGCGCACTTCCAGCGACTTCACGCCGTAATCGAGAGCAACCTTGCCGGCTTTCTCGGCGGCAACCTGCGCGGCGAACGGGGTCGACTTGCGCGAACCACGGAAACCCGCGCCGCCCGAAGTGGCCCACGACAGCGCATTGCCCTGGCGATCGGTGATGGTGATGATGGTGTTGTTGAAGGAAGCGTGCACGTGGGCGATGCCGTCAGTGACGATGCGCTTGATCTTCTTCTTGGTTTTAGCTGCAGCTGGCTTGGCCATGATTTATCCCTTACTTCCTGATGGCCTTGCGCGGACCCTTGCGGGTGCGTGCATTGGTCCGGGTGCGCTGACCACGCAGCGGCAGACCGCGACGATGGCGCAGGCCGCGATAGCAGGCCAGATCCATCAGGCGCTTGATCGCCATGCCGATTTCGCGACGCAGGTCGCCCTCGACCACGAACTTGCCTACCTCGGCGCGCAGGCGCTCGACGTCCGGCTCGGACAGGTCGCGGATCTTGGTCGACGATTTCACGCCAGCCGATTCGCACACCAGCTTGGAACGGGTACGGCCAATGCCGTAGATGCTTTGCAGCCCGACCCAGACATGCTTCTGGGCAGGCAGGTTGACGCCCGCAATACGCGCCATAAGGCGATCTCCGATAACGAAATGGCGCTGGATCTCTCGACCCGGCGCAGTGAACACGAAATTATAGTCAAGTCTCGGCATTTCAGGAAGCCCCTGCCCGGAACGGCGCAGGAACCCGGCATGGGGAGTGTGCCCATGCTCCGGCGATGGCCCTGAACTGGCAGCCCCGGAACGACTTCTTCTCGAAGGCATTCCGACCTGCCCGCGCGCTACTCCGGCGTGCGGATCGGTTCAGCGCCACCCGTGCGCGAGACTGCCGCCCGGGTCGCCCATTGTGCCAAGCCGCGCATAAGTCGGCGTTGGCTGGTGTTCGTTGCCATCCATGGCGTTGGTTTACAGACTTCGTAAAGCCCGGCCCGGACATCCTGTCCAGACGCTCGCCCGGTTCAGAGCAGCGCTGCCGCGCTAGCGTGAACCGCCTCGCCCCTTCAGATTCGCTTTCTTCAACAGGCTCTCGTACTGGTGCGACATCAAGTGCGCCTGGATCTGCGCGATGAAATCCATCACCACCACCACCACGATCAGCAGGGAGGTGCCACCAAAGTAGAAAGAGGTACCCAGCTCTGTGCGCATCACTTCCGGCAACAGACAAACGATGACCAGGTACAACGCACCAGCCGCGGTCAACCGGGTCAGCACGGCATCGATGTACTCGGCCGTCGCCTTGCCCGGGCGAATTCCCGGGATCAGCGCGCCGGACTTCTTCAGGTTGTCGGCGGTTTCCTGCGAATTGAACACCAGCGCGGTGTAGAAGAACGCGAAACCGGCGATCAGGGCCGCAAGCAACACCATGTGCAACGGCTCTCCCGGCGACAGCATCTGGCTCACCTTCTGCAGCCACGTGGTGGCCGAGCCACCGGACTGACCGAACCAGCTGGACGCAGTGGCGGGGAACATGATGATCGACGAGGCGAAGATCGGCGGGATCACGCCTGCCATGTTGAGCTTGAGCGGCAGGAACGAGCTCTGGTTCATGTACGCGCCACGACCACCTTGGCGACGGGCGTAATTCACCGTGATCCGGCGCTGACCGCGCTCCACGAACACCACGAACCAAGTGAACGCCAGCACGATGGCCAGGATGAAGAACACCGTGATCCACTGCATGTCGCCGCTATTGGCCTGCTGCAGGGTATTCAACACCGCGCCCGGCAGGCCGGCGACGATGCCGGCGAAAATGATCAGCGAGATGCCGTTGCCGATACCGCGCTCGGTGATTTGCTCACCAATCCACATCAGGAACATCGTGCCCGCGGTCAGCGACACCACCGCGGTCAGCACGAAGCCGGGGCCGGGGCTGTAGACCACCGGCAGGCCGCTTCCTGCACCTTGGCCCTGCAGCGCGATGGCGATGCCGGCGGCCTGGAAGATCGCCAGGAACACTGCGCCGAAGCGCGAGTACTGGGTGATCTTGCGGCGTCCGGACTCGCCTTCCTTCGACATCGCCTTCCAGCTCGGCAGGATCTGGGTCATCAACTGGACCACGATCGACGCCGAGATGTACGGCACCACGTTCAATGCGAACAGACTGAAGCGCGACAACGCACCACCCGAGAACATGTTGAACATGTCCACGATGGTGCCCTTCTGCCCTTCCATGAGCTGCAGCATCGCCTGCGGGTTGACGCCCGGCACCGGGATGAAGCAGCCAATCCGGTAGATGATCAGCGCGCCCAGCACGAACAGCAGGCGCGAGCGAAGTTCGGTGAACTTGCCCGCACCCGCCAGACCCGACATCGCACCCGCGTTTCGCGACATGCCGTGCTTACTCCGCCAGCTTGCCGCCGGCGGCCTCGATCGCGGCCTTGGCACCCGCAGTCGCAGCCACGCCCTTAAGCGTGAAGGCCTTGCTGACTTCGCCCTTGGCAACGATCTTGGCGCGCTTGGCGGTGCTCGGCACCAGCTTGGCAGCGCGCAGGGCGGCGAAGTCGATCTCGCCGGCCGGCAACGTGTCCAGCTTGTACAGCAGCACTTCGGCGCAATCATTGGCCAGTTTCGAGCGGAAGCCGATCTTCGGCAACCGCTTGTACATCGGCATCTGACCACCTTCAAAGCCGGCCTTGATCTTGCCCTTGCCGGAGCGCGCGAACGAACCCTTGTGGCCGCGGCCGCAGGTCTTGCCGAGACCGGAACCGATGCCGCGACCGACGCGACGGGCGTCCTGGCGAGCGCCATCGGCGGGCTTGAGCGTATTGAGCTTCATGTGATTACTCCTCGACCTTGACCAGGTAATGCAGCTGGTTGATCAAGCCACGCACCTGCGGGCTGTCCTTCAGCTCGCGGACGCTGTTGAGCTTGCCCAGGCCGAGCGCCTTCACCGAGAGGCGATGACGCGCCTGGGTGCCGCGCAGACCCTTGACCAGGCGGACCTTGACGGTCTTGCCGGAATTATTATCAGCCATGGTTGATATCCTCCAGCTTCTTGCCGCGCTTGGCCGCGATCTTGGCCGGCGAACGGATCGACTCCAGGCCGCGGATGGTGGCGCGCACCAGATTGATCGGGTTGCGCGAACCGGTGGCCTTGGCCAGCACGTTCTTCACGCCCACCACTTCCAGCACGGCGCGCATCGCGCCACCGGCGATCACGCCAGTACCTTCCGATGCCGGCTTCATGAACACACTGGCCGCACCATGATTGGCCTTCACCTGATGGAACAGGGTGCCGTTGTTCAGGTCCACCGTGGTCATGCCCTTGCGGGCGTATTCCATCGACTTCTGGATAGCCACCGGCACTTCACGCGCCTTGCCATAGCCGAAGCCGACCTTGCCAGCGCCGTCGCCCACCACCGTCAATGCGGTGAAGGTGAACTGGCGACCGCCCTTGACCGTCTTGCTGACGCGATTGACCGCGATCAACTTTTCGATCATGCCGTCATCGACTTTTTCCTCGCGCGGACCACGATCGCGGCCGCGGGATTCGCGTTGCTCTGCCATTTCGGTATCTCGTTGTATTGAAGGGAAATTGCGGCGTCGCCGCTTATTGTTGTGAAGTGTTTCGGGGGTCCCGCCATCGCCGCAACCGGCAGTGGCGTCCGATGCAATCCGCATCGGCGGGAGACAGGCAACAGGCATGGGGCCGGAGCCCCGCGCCATCAACCCTTAGAACTGCAGGCCACCCTCGCGGGCGGCATCAGCCAGCGCCTTGACGCGGCCGTGGTAACGATAGCCCGAGCGGTCGAACGCAACCTTCTCGATACCGGCGGCCTTGGCACGCTCGGCAATGACCTGGCCGACCTTGGAAGCAGCATCCTTGTTCTTGCCGTTCTTAAGGCCGTCCATGACGTCGGCCTGCACGGTGGAAGCCGAAGCCAGCACCTTGGCGCCATCGGCGGTGAACAGCTGGGCGTACAGATGCTGGCCGGTGCGCAGCACCGTGAGGCGCGGCACGCCGAGATTGCGGATATGCGCGCGGGTGGACTTGGCGCGACGCAGGCGGGCGGTGTTCTTGATGCTCATGATCTGATTCCTCGAAGCTGAAAGCGCTTGCATCCCGGAGGGGATTACGCCTTCTTGGCTTCCTTGCGGATGATGACTTCGCCGGCGTACTTCACACCCTTGCCCTTGTAGGGCTCAGGCGGGCGGTAGCCACGGATCTTGGCGGCGACTTCGCCGACGCGCTGCTTGTCCGCACCGGCCACCAGGATTTCGGTCTGGGTCGGGGTGCTGATGGTGATGCCTTCCGGGGTCTGGAACACGACCGGGTGCGAGAAACCGAGCGACAGGCTCAGATCCTTGCCCTGCATGGCAGCGCGGTAACCAACGCCGACCAGCTCGAGCTTGCGCTCGAAGCCGGTGCTGACACCGTGCACCATGTTGGCGACAATCGCACGCAGGGTGCCGGTCAGCGGCACCAGCGAGGCGTCGTTGGCCGACAGCTGGGCGTTGCCGTCTTCGATCTTGACTTCGATGCCGGCCGGCTTCGGCACACTGAGGGTGCCCTTCGGGCCCTTCACGCTGATCGAAGTGGCCTGGACGTTGAGCTCGACACCACTGGTGATGGCAACCGGCTTCTTGGCGACTCGGGACATGGTCGTTACTCCCTTAGGCCACGATGCACAGGACTTCACCACCGACGCCGTGCAGGCGCGCCTGCGAGTCGGTCATGATGCCCTTGGAGGTGGAAATGATGGCGACGCCGAGGCCGTTGAGCACCTTGGGCAGCGCGTCCTTGCCGCGGTAGTTGCGCAGGCCCGAGCGCGACACGCGCTTCAGGGTCTCGATCACCGGCTTGCCTTCGTAATACTTCAGGGCCAGCTCCAGCTCGGCCTTGGCGCCGTTCTCGGTGACACGCACGTCGGCAATGTAGCCCTCGCCCTTGAGGACGTTGGCGATCGCGACCTTGGTCTTGGAGGACGGCATCTTCACCGTCTGCTTGCCAACCGCTGCCGCATTCTTGATGCGGACCAGCATGTCGGCGATGGGATCAGTCATGCTCATTGAAAATTCCTGATGAGTGCACCGATATCCGCTTTCGCGAAAATCTGTCGGATTGTGGTGATGCCGCCGCCCGGAAAAGACGCGACACCGGTTGCGACCGAAGGCCCGCATCGCTGCGGGCCTCGGGATTTCCCTGCTTTAAAGGCGGGAAGCCGCCCAATATAGCAGGAGTTTCAGTTACCAGCTAGCCTTGCGCAGACCGGGAACATCGCCATTCATCGTCGCCTTGCGCAGCGCGTTACGGCCCAGGCCGAACTTGCTGTACACCGCGCGCGGGCGGCCGGTCAGGGCGCAACGCGTGGTCTGGCGACTCGGCGAGGAATCGCGCGGAAGCTTCTGCAGCTTGACCGCCGCGTCCATCTTCTCCTCGTAGGACGCGTCCTGGCTGGAGATGATCTTCTTCAGCGCGTCGCGCTTGGCGCCATGCTGCTTGGCAAGCTTGGTGCGCTTGACCTCGCGGTTCACCATTGAAGTCTTGGCCATCTGTCTTGCCTCAGTTGCGGAACGGGAAGCGGAAGGCTTCGAGCAGGGCCTTGGCCTCGGCGTCGGTCTTCGCGGTGGTGGTGATGGCGATGTCCATGCCGCGCATCGCATCGACCTGGTCGAAATCGATCTCCGGGAAGATGATCTGTTCCTTGACGCCCATGTTGTAGTTGCCACGGCCGTCGAACGAACGACCGGATACGCCGCGGAAGTCGCGGACGCGCGGCAGCGAGATGTTGATCAGGCGATCCAGGAACTCGTACATCTTGGCGCGACGCAGGGTGACCTTGGCGCCGATGGGCCAGCCGTCGCGAATCTTGAACGAGGCAACCGAAACGCGCGACTTGGTGACCTGCGGCTTCTGGCCCGCGATCTTGGCCATGTCGGCCACCGCGTTCTCCAGCACCTTCTTGTTGGTCGCCGCTTCGCCCACGCCCATGTTCAGCGTGATCTTGGTCAGCTTCGGAACTTCCATGATGTTGGTGTAGCCGAACTGTTTCATCAGCTTCGGCACCACTTCATCCTTGTAGAACTTTTCGAGACGGGTGTTCATTTCAGATGGCCTCGCCGCTGGAGCGGAGCACGCGAATGCGCTTTCCATTCTCCAGGATCTTGGTGGCAGTGCGCTCACCCTTGCCGGTGGCCGGATTGAGCAGCATCACGTTGGAAATGTGGATAGACGCCTCGCGCTCGATCAGCCCGCCGGCCTGGCCGGCTTGCGGATTCGGCTTGGTGGCGCGCTTGACCAGGTTCAGGTTCGAGACGAACACGCGCTCGCCGTCGACGCGGAGCACTTCGCCGGTCTGACCCTTGATCTTCTTGTTGCCGGTGGTGACGACGACCTGGTCGCCCTTGCGGATACGGTTCATGGTTTCCTTCCTCCGCTCAGAGCACTTCAGGCGCGAGCGAAACGATCTTCATGAACTTCTCGGAGCGCAGCTCGCGGGTCACTGGCCCGAAGATGCGCGTGCCGATCGGCTCTTGCTTGTTGTTGAGCAGCACGGCGGCGTTGCCGTCGAAGCGAATCAGCGAACCGTCCGCGCGGCGCACACCCTTGCGGGTACGGACCACGACGGCGTCGTAGACGTCGCCCTTCTTGACCTTGCCGCGCGGGATCGCGTCCTTCACCGAGACCTTGATGATGTCGCCGATGCCGGCGTAACGGCGCTTGGAGCCACCGAGCACCTTGATGCACATCAGTTCCTTGGCACCGGAGTTGTCGGCAACGTCGAGATAGCTCTGCATCTGGATCATGGCTGTCTCCTGTTACTCGGCTGCGCGGGCGAGGATCTCGACCACGCGCCAGTTCTTGGTCTTGGACATCGGCGCGCATTCGGCCACGCGGACGGTGTCGCCCTCGTTGCACGAATTCTCGGCATCGTGGGCATGCAGCTTGGTCGAGCGGCGGATGTACTTGCCGTACAACGCATGCTTGACGAGGCGCTCGACGAGCACCGTCACGGTCTTGTCCATCTTGTTGCTGACGACGCGGCCTTCGACCGTGTGCAGCTTCTTGGTTTGTTCGGTCATCTCGGCTGTCCTTACTTCGTCGCGCCGAGCAGCGTGTTGACGCGAGCAATCTCGCGGCGCACGCGGCGGGGTTCGTTGGTCTTGGACGGGGGAAGCTGGCCGGTGGCCTTCTGCATGCGGAGCGCGAAACGCTCCTTCTGCAGCTCGACCAAGTGGGCCTTCAGCTCGTCCGCCGACTTCTGACGCAGTTGCTTGAGTTCCATCAGCGCACCGTCCGGGTCACGAAAGTGGTGGTGACCGAGAGCTTGGCCGCGGCCAGGCGGAACGCCTCGCGCGCGATCGTCTCATCGACGCCCTCGATCTCGTAGATCATGCGGCCGGGCTGGATCTGAGCGACCCAGTACTCCACGTTGCCCTTGCCCGAGCCCATGCGGACTTCGATCGGCTTCTTGGTGATCGGCTTGTCGGGGAACACGCGGATCCACATCTTGCCGCCACGCTTCACGTAACGACTGATGGAACGACGCGCGGCCTCGATCTGGCGTGCGGTGAGCTGGCCGTGGGCGGTCGCCTTCAGGCCGAATTCGCCGAAGCTGACGGCGTTGCCGCTCCAGGCCAGGCCGTCATTGCGGCCCTTGTGGACCTTGCGGTATTTGGTTCGCTTGGGTTGCAACATGATTTAGTCCCTCGCTTCACGATCGCGGCGCGGGCCGCGCGGGCGCTCGCGGTCGCCACGCTCGGCGCGCGGCGCCGGGGTGTCGTCCTGCTTTTCCTGGCCAACCTGGGAGAAGTCGAAGATCTCGCCCTTGTAGACCCACACCTTGATGCCGATGATGCCGTAGGTGGTCTTGGCCTCGGCGAAGCCGTAGTCGATGTCCGCACGCAGGGTATGCAGCGGCACGCGACCTTCGCGATACCACTCCGAACGGGCGATTTCCGCACCGTTGAGGCGGCCACCGACATTCACCTTGATGCCCAGCGCGCCGAGGCGCATCGCGTTGCCGACCGCACGCTTCATCGCGCGGCGGAACATGATGCGACGCTCTAGCTGCTGCGCGATCGATTCCGCGACCAGCTGGGCGTCGAGCTCGGGCTTACGCACTTCGGTGACGTTGATGTGCGCCGGGACGCCCATCACGTCGGACACTTCCTTGCGCAGCTTCTCGATGTCCTCGCCGCGCTTGCCGATCACCACGCCCGGCCGGGCGGTGTGGATCGTCACGCGCGCGTTATTGGCCGGACGCTCGATCAGGATCTTGCTGATCCCGGCCGCGGCCAGCTTCTTGCGAAGCATCTCGCGGACCTTGAGGTCGGCGGAGAGGTAGTCGGCGAAGTGCTTCTTGCCGGCGAACCACTTGGAGTTCCAGTCCTTGGAGATGCCCAAGCGGATGCCGATCGGATTGACTTTATGACCCATGATTACTTGCCCTCGCCCACGATCACGGTGATATGGCTGGTGCGCTTGGTGATGCGCGTGCCACGCCCCTTCGCACGCGCCATGAAGCGCTTCAGCGACGGACCCTCGTCCACCATGATGGTCTTGACTTTCAGTGCGTCGATGTCGGCGCCCTGGTTGTTCTCGGCGTTGGCGATGGCGGACTCCACGACCTTGCGGATCATGACGGCAGCCTTCTTGTCCGAGAACTTGAGCAGATTGACGGCACGCTCTGCCGACAACCCGCGCACCTGGTCGGCGACCAGACGGACTTTCTGGGCGGAGATGCGCGCACTGCGCAGGATGGCTTTCGCTTCCATGGTCATCTCCTTACTTCCCGCTCTTCTTGTCGCCGCCATGACCCTTGAACGTGCGGGTCAGGGCGAACTCGCCGAGCTTGTGACCGATCATGTTCTCGTTGATCAGCACCGGGATGTGGTTCTTGCCGTTGTGCACGGCGATGGTGAAGCCGATCATTTCCGGCAACACCGTGGAACGACGCGACCAGGTCTTGATCGGCTTCTTGCTGCTGCCCGCGGTCTCCACCTTCTTCTGAAGGTGGTGATCGATGAACGGGCCCTTCTTGAGTGAACGTGCCATTGCCGATTAGCTCCTGCGGTCGCGCACGATGAACTGCTGCGTGCGCTTGTTCTTGCGGGTCTTGTAACCCTTGGTCGGCACGCCCCACGGGGTGACCGGATGCGGGTTGCCCTGGCCAGCCTTCGCCTCGCCGCCACCGTGCGGGTGGTCGACGGGGTTCATGGCCGCGCCGCGCACGGTCGGCTTGACGCCACGCCAGCGCTTCGCACCAGCCTTGCCCAGCTTCTCGAGGTTGTGCTCGTCGTTGCCGACTTCGCCGATGGTCGCGCGGCAGTCTGCCGGCACCTTGCGCATCTCGCCCGAACGCAGGCGGAGCATCGCGTAGACGCCTTCGCGGGCAACCAGCTGGACGCCGGCACCAGCGGCACGCGCGATCTGCGCGCCCTTGCCCGGCTTCATCTCGATGCAATGCACGGTCGAACCGACCGGGATATTGCGCAGCGGCAGGGTGTTGCCGGCCTTGATCGGCGCATCACGACCCGCAATCACCTGGTCGCCGGCCTTCAGGCCCTTCGGCGCGATGATGTAGCGGCGCTCACCGTCCACGTAGCACAGCAGCGCGATGTGCGCAGTGCGGTTCGGATCGTATTCGATCCGCTCGACGCGGGCGGCAATGCCTTCCTTGTCGCGCTTGAAGTCGATGATGCGGTAATGCTGCTTGTGGCCACCACCGATGTGACGGGTGGTGATGCGGCCGTGGTGATTGCGCCCGCCCGAATTGCTCTGCTTTTCGAGCAAAGCCGCATGCGGCGCACCCTTGTGCAGATCCGGCGTCACCACGCGGACCATCGAGCGACGGCCAGGCGAAGTGGGTTTGAATGTCATCAATGCCATGGGTCGTTCCTCAGGCAGAAGTCGTCATGACGTCGATCGACTGGCCTTCGGCCAGTGTCACGTACGCCTTGCGCCAATCACCGCGGCGACCTTGGCGGAACTTGAAGGTCTTGGACTTGCCCTTCACGTTCAGCACGTTCACCGCAGTGACCTTGACGTCGAAGATCTTCTCCACGGCGGCCTTGACGTCGGCCTTGGTGGCAGTCTTCGCGACTTCGAAAACGTATTGGTTGGAGACTTCCTGCAGGCGCGCGGTCTTTTCGGACACGCGCGGTGCACGAATCACTTCGTACATGTTCACGGCGCTCATGCCAGCCACTCCTCGATCTTCTTGACGGCATCGGAGGTGATGACGACGGTGTCGGCACCGACCAGCGCAACCGGATCCAGACCCTGCACGTCACGAACCTGCACATACGGCAGATTGCGAGCGGACAGGAACACGTTCTCGGTCGCATCCTCGGTGACGATCAGCGGACGCCGACCGACGTTGAGGTCCTTCAGCTTGGCAATCATGCCGGTGGTCTTCGGCGAATCCAGCTCGAAGCCCTCGACGACCATCATGCGGCCCTGGCGGTTCAACTCCGACAGGATCGCAGCGATCGCGGCGCGGTACATCTTGCGATTGACCTTCTGCGCGAAGCTGCGCGGCTTGGCCGCGAAGGTCACGCCGCCGCCGACGAAGATCGGAGCCGTCAGCGCGCCATGACGCGCACCGCCACCCTTCTGCTTCTTCGACTTCTTGGTGGTGCCGTTGACTTCCGAACGGGTCTTCTGCGCCTTGGTGCCGGCACGACCGGCATTGCGGTACGCGACCACGACCTGGTGAACGAGGTCCTGACTGAATTCGCGGCCGAACACGGCATCGGAGACCGACAACGTGCTTGCGCTACCGTTGATATTGAGTTCCATGATCAGACTCCCTTGCTCGTCGGGCGCACGATCACGTCGCCACCCGGCGCACCCGGCACGGCACCACGCACGGCAATCAAGCCGCGCTCGGCGTCGACCTTGACGACCTGCAGGTTCTGCGTGGTCTGGGTCACGTCGCCCATGTGGCCGGACATCTTCTTGCCCGGGAACACGCGGCCCGGCGTCTGGCGCTGGCCGATGGAGCCCGGCGAGCGGTGCGACAGCGAGTTACCGTGGGTGGCATCACCCATCTTGAAGTTCCAGCGCTTGATCGTGCCCTGGAAACCCTTGCCCTTGGTCACGCCCTGGACGTCGACGATCTGGCCTTCGCTGAAGATGTCGGCCTTGATCTCGCCGCCCACTTCATAACCACCGATCTGGTCGGCTTCCACGCGCAGTTCCCACAACCCGCGACCCGCTTCCACCTTGGCCTTGGCCAGGTGACCAGTGGTCGGCTTGTTCAACAGCGAGGCACGCTTCACGCCCGCGGTCACCTGCAGCGCGGAGTAGCCGTCGGTCTCGACGGTCTTCACCTGGGTGATGCGGTTCGGGGTTGCCTCGATCAAGGTCACCGGAATGGACTTGCCGTCCTCGGTGAACATGCGGCTCATGCCGGCCTTGCGACCGACGATGCCGAGCGAATATTTCTTCGCGCTCATCGTTGTGCCCTCAGGTCAGCTTGATCTGGACGTCGACGCCAGCCGCGAGTTCGAGCTTCATCAGCGCGTCCACGGTCTTGTCGTTGGGGTCCACGATATCGAGCACGCGCTTGTGCGTGCGGGTTTCATACTGGTCGCGCGCGTCCTTGTCGGCGTGCGGCGAGGTCAGGATGGTGTAACGCTCGATCTTGGTCGGCAGCGGGATCGGGCCGCGCACTTGCGCGCCGGTCCGCTTGGCCGTCTCGACGATCTCGCTGGCCGAACGGTCGATCAGACGATGATCGAACGCCTTCAGCCGGATGCGAATCTTTTGGTCCGCCATGGGAGGATTGCCTCGTATCTAAAGAGCGACAGGCGATGCGGCTGAGTGCGCATCACCCCGTGGAAACAACGGGTAAAACCTTTATGCCGACAAACCAACTGGCGGCCCGGTTGCCCGGCCCGCCAGCGTGGGAATCCATGAACGCGCCGAAAGGCCCCGCCGAAGTGCTCCGGAAAGCTCCGGAACGGACGAGGCCTTGCCACGCGACATCTCCCTGTCTGGCGAACACGAGGCGCTTCCTGCGCCTCTTTTCGCTCCCTGCAGCGATTCAAGTCGCCGCGAGGGTCTTGCATTCTAGCGGATTTTTTCAGCCATGCGCAAGCGAGATTTGCATCTTTTGCGAAACAGCAGGTGCCCGACCAAGCGTGCACCTGCAACCCACTGAATTACTTGACGATCTTGGCCACGACGCCGGCACCGACGGTACGGCCGCCTTCGCGGATCGCGAAACGCAGGCCTTCGTCCATCGCCACCGGGTTGATCAGGCTCACCACCATCTTCACGTTGTCGCCCGGCATCACCATCTCCACGCCTTCCGGCAGCTGGCATGCGCCAGTGATGTCGGTCGTGCGGAAGTAGAACTGCGGACGGTAACCCTTGAAGAACGGCGTGTGGCGGCCACCTTCGTCCTTGGACAACACATAGACTTCGGCCTCGAAGTCGGTGTGCGGCTTGATGCTGCCCGGCTTGCACAGCACCTGGCCACGCTCCACGTCGTCACGCTTGGTGCCGCGCAGCAGCAGGCCGGCGTTGTCGCCCGCCTGGCCCTGGTCCAGCAGCTTGCGGAACATTTCCACGCCGGTCACGGTGGTCTTCTGGGTGTCGCGGATACCGACGATCTCGATTTCCTCGCCCACCTTGATCACGCCGCGCTCGATGCGGCCGGTCACCACGGTGCCACGACCCGAGATCGAGAACACGTCTTCGACCGGCATCAGGAACGCCTTGTCGATGTCGCGCTCCGGCTGCGGGATCCAGGTATCCAGTGCGTCCACCAGCTTCAGGATCGACGGCACGCCCATGTCGCTCTGGTCGCCTTCCAGCGCCATGCGCGCGGATCCCGTCACGATCGGAGTGTCGTCGCCCGGGAACTCGTACTTGCTCAGCAGCTCGCGGACTTCCATCTCCACCAGTTCCAGCAGCTCGGCGTCATCCACCAGGTCCGCCTTGTTCAGGTAGACCAGGATGTACGGCACGCCGACCTGGCGGGCCAGCAGGATGTGCTCGCGCGTCTGCGGCATCGGGCCGTCGGCCGCCGAACACACCAGGATCGCGCCGTCCATCTGCGCCGCACCAGTGATCATGTTCTTCACGTAGTCCGCGTGACCCGGGCAATCCACGTGCGCGTAGTGGCGGTTCGCGGATTCATATTCCACGTGCGCCGTCGAAATCGTGATGCCGCGCGCCTTCTCTTCCGGCGCCGCGTCGATCGCGTCGTACGCCTTGAACTCGCCGCCAAAACGCTCCGCGCCCACCTTCGTCAGCGCCGCCGTCAGCGTCGTCTTGCCGTGGTCCACGTGGCCAATCGTGCCCACGTTCACGTGGGGCTTGGTGCGCTCGAACTTACCCTTTGCCATTGTCTTGATTCCTTCAGAAATTTGGTTGGATCAACCCTTCTTGATCACGGCTTCGGCGACGTTGGTCGGCGCTTCGGCGTAGTGATCGAATTCCATGGTGAACGTCGCGCGACCCTGCGACATCGAACGCAAGCTGGTCGCGTAACCGAACATCTCGCCCAGCGGCACCATCGCGTTGATGATCTTGCCCGACGGGCTGTCGTCTTGGCCTTGCAGCAGGCCGCGACGACGGCTCACGTCGCCCATCACGTCACCCACGTAATCCTCGGGGCTGACGATCTCGACCTTCATGATCGGCTCCAGGAGGACCGGATCGGCCTTGCGGAAACCTTCCTTGAACGCCATCGACGAGGCGAGCTTGAACGCCATTTCCGACGAGTCGACGTCATGGTACGAGCCGAACACCAGCTTGGCCTTGACGCCGACCACCGGGAAGCCCGCGAGCGGACCGCTGGTGATGGTTTCGCGCATGCCCTTCTCGACCGCCGGGATGAATTCCTTCGGGATCACGCCGCCGGTGATGTCGTTGATGAACAGGAAATCGTTCTTGACGTCCGGATTGGCGCGGTCTTCGGCGGTCATCGGCGACATCTCGATGACCACGTGGCCGTACTGGCCCTTGCCACCCGACTGCTTGGCGTGCTTGTAGTCGCTCTTGACGTCCTTCTTGCGGATGGTTTCGCGGTAGGCCACCTGCGGCTTGCCGACGTTGGCTTCCACGTTGAACTCGCGCTTCATGCGGTCGACCAGGATGTCCAGGTGCAACTCGCCCATGCCGGCGATGATGGTCTGGCCGGATTCCTCGTCGGTGCGCACGCGGAACGACGGATCTTCCTGCGCCAGGCGACCCAGCGCCATGCCCATCTTTTCCTGGTCGGACTTGGTCTTCGGCTCGACCGCCATCGAGATGACGGGCTCCGGGAAGACCATGCGTTCCAGGGTGATGATGTGATCCTGCGCGCACAGGGTGTCGCCGGTGGTGACATCCTTCAGTCCCACCGCCGCGGCGATGTCGCCCGCACGCACTTCCTTGATCTCGCTGCGATCGTTGGAATGCATCTGCAGGATGCGACCCACGCGCTCTTTCTTCGACTTGACCGGGTTGTACACCGCGTCGCCCGAATTCAGCACGCCCGAATAGACGCGGAAGAACGTGAGCGAACCCACGAACGGATCGGTCATGATCTTGAACGCCAGCGCCGAGAACGGCGCCTTGTCGTCGGCCAGGCGAGTGTCTTCCTTCTCGTCTTCGTCGATGCCCGCAACCGGCGGACGGTCGGCCGGCGACGGCAGCAACTGGATCACGCCGTCGAGCATGGCCTGCACGCCCTTGTTCTTGAACGCGGAACCGGCGAACACGGGCACGATCTCGACGCGCAGGGTGCGCTCGCGCAGGCCGGAGATGATCTCGTCCTCGCTCAGTTCACCCTCGTTGAGATACTTGTCCATGAATTCTTCGTTAGCTTCGGCAGCAGCTTCGATCATGAAGTTGCGCGCTTCCTCGGCCTTCGCCTGGAGGTCCGCCGGGATGTCGCCGTACTCGAACTGGGTGCCCTGCGAGGCGACGTCCCAATGGATCGCCTTCATCTTCAGCAGGTCGACCACGCCCTCGAAGCCGTCTTCGGCGCCGATCGGCACCTGCATCGGCACCGCATACGCGCCCAGGCGCGACTTCAGCTGCTCGACGACCTTGTCGAAGTTGGCGCCGGTGCGGTCCATCTTGTTGACGAACGCCATGCGCGGCACCGAGTACTTGTTGGCCTGGCGCCACACGGTCTCGGACTGCGGCTGCACGCCACCGACGGCGCATAGGACGAACACGGCACCATCGAGCACGCGCAAGCTGCGCTCGACTTCGATGGTGAAGTCCACGTGTCCGGGGGTGTCGATGATGTTGAAGCGATGCTGCGGCAGGGACTTGTCCATGCCCGACCAGAACGCGGTGGTCGCAGCGGACGTGATGGTGATGCCGCGCTCCTGCTCCTGCTCCATCCAATCCATGGTCGCCGCGCCGTCATGCACTTCACCGATCTTGTGGCTGACGCCGGTGTAGAACAGGATGCGCTCGGACGTGGTGGTCTTGCCGGCATCGATGTGGGCCATGATGCCGAAGTTGCGGTAACGCTCGATGGGAGTGGTACGGGCCACGATGAGTCTCTCTTTGTGTCCGCCGAAACGGAATGGAATCGATATTCCGGATGGCCGATGGCCGCCTTGCGGCGGCCGTCGGTTTCATGCAGGACAGAGGTCCTGCGCTGGCGCGTGTCGCTGCGCCTGCGGGCTTCAGCGGGCCCGCGCCGACGTCATTACCAGCGGTAGTGCGCGAAGGCCTTGTTGGCTTCGGCCATGCGGTGGGTTTCTTCGCGCTTCTTGATGGCACCGCCACGATTTTCCGAGGCGTCCAGCAGCTCACCAGCCAGCTTGCGCGGCATGGTGTTCTCGCCGCGCTTGCGCGCCGACTCGATCAACCAGCGCATCGCCAGCGCCATGCGACGCGAGGTGCGCACTTCGACGGGCACCTGGTAAGTAGCACCACCGACGCGGCGGGACTTCACTTCGACCGACGGCGACACATTGCCCAGCGCCTTCTCGACGAGCTCGAGCGGGTTCGGGTTCTTCTCGCTGATGGTGTCCATGGCGCCGTACACGATCTTCTCGGCGACCGACTTCTTGCCGCTCTGCATGACCATGTTGATGAAACGGGCGATGGTTTCGCTTCCGTGCTTCGGGTCCGGCAGCACGGAGCGCTGCGGAGTATTGCCTTTACGGGACATATTCAGTAACCCCTAAACGAATCTTTGCGTGGGCGCTCGCGAAGCGGCGCGATCAGGACTTCGGACGCTTCGCGCCGTACTTGGAACGGCTCTGGCGACGCTTGGCGACGCCTGCGGCGTCCAGCGAGCCGCGCACGGTGTGGTAACGCACGCCCGGCAGGTCCTTGACGCGACCGCCACGGATCAGCACCACGCTGTGCTCCTGCAGGTTGTGGCCTTCGCCACCGATGTACGAGATGACCTCGTAGCCGTTGGTCAGACGCACCTTGGCGACCTTGCGAAGCGCCGAGTTCGGCTTCTTCGGGGTGGTGGTGTAGACGCGGGTGCAGACACCACGACGCTGCGGGCAGTTGGCCAGCGCAGGCGAGGTGCTCTTGTAGGTTTCCGGGTTGCGCGGCTTGCGCACAAGCTGGTTGATGGTTGCCATTTGGTGACTCGATTGGTGGGCCGGAGCCCTAGGAGGCGGACGTGCGGAGACGCATGAACAACATGCTCGGCCGGATGTAATGCAATCCGGCCGAGTTAGACGAAAAAGTATAGCCCGCGCGTGACCATTAGGTCAAACGAGGCCATACCGAACAGCCATCCCCCTGCGCTGCAGGCAACGATGGCCAATCTGCGATCCCGCCCTTCCTGGGCCCAACACGAGGCGCGTCCTGCGACCTCATTTGGTGATCTGGATGGCACGAGGCCATCAAAAGCGGCCGGCAGTATAGTCCGGTCCGGCGTGTTGCGCCAGCCCCCTTCCCGGCCGTGGCCGGGAAGGAAGCGGTTTTTACTCCGCGGCAGCCTCGTCCGTGGCGGCTTCTGCCGGCTCGCCGGCCAACGTCGCCATCTCGGCCTCGGTCAGGCCCGAGGCGTTCTTGCGGCGCTGGCTGTGGTACGCCAGGCCGGTACCGGCCGGAATCAGGCGACCGACGATCACGTTTTCCTTCAAGCCGCGCAGGGTGTCGCGGGTGCCGCGAACGGCCGCCTCGGTCAGCACGCGGGTGGTTTCCTGGAACGACGCCGAGGAGATGAAGGATTCCGTGGCCAGCGAGGCCTTGGTGATGCCGAGCAGGACCGGATCGACCTTGGCCAGGATCAGGCCCTTCGCGGCAAGGCGGGCATTTTCCTCGATCGCACGCTGGCGCTCGACCTGCTCGCCATTGAGATACTTGGAATCGCCCTGGTCGACGATTTCGACCTTGCGCAGCATCTGGCGAATGATCACCTCGATGTGCTTGTCGTTGATCTTCACGCCCTGCAGGCGGTACACGTCCTGGATTTCCTTCACCAGGTACGCGGCGAGTTCGGACACGCCCTTCAGGCGCAGGATGTCCTGCGGGGTGGGCTCGCCATCCACCACGGTCTCGCCCTTCTCCACGTGCTCGCCTTCGAACACGATGATCTGGCGGTACTTCGGGATCAGCTCTTCATGCTCTTCGCCGTCGAGCGGCTTGATGATGAGGCGCTGCTTGCCCTTGGTGTCCTTGCCGAAGCTGATCATGCCGGACGTCTCGGCGAGGATCGCCGGTTCCTTCGGCTTGCGCGCCTCGAACAGGTCAGCGACGCGCGGCAGACCGCCGGTGATGTCGCGGGTCTTCGACGCTTCCTGCGGGATCTTCGCGACCACGTCGCCCACGCCCACGGCGGCACCATGCTGCAGATTGACGATCGAGCGCGGCGGCAGCAGGTACTGCGCCGGCAGGTCGGTGCCCGGGATGGTCAGGTCCTTGCCGTCCTTGTCGACGATGCGAACCAGCGGGCGCAGGTCCTTGGCCTGGGTGCCGCGACGCTTCGGATCGGTGATCTCGCGCGAGGCAAGGCCGGTCAGGTCGTCGGTCTTCTCGATCACGGTCACGCCGTCGATGAAGTCGATGAAGCGCATGAAGCCCGCGACTTCCGAGACGATCGGGTGGTTATGCGGATCCCAGTTGGCCACGGTCTGGCCCGCCTTGACTTCGCCGCCGTCCTTGACGTTGATCATCGCGCCGTAAGGCAGCTTGTAGCGTTCGCGCTCGCGACCGTGATTGTCGAGCACCGACAGTTCGCCGGAACGCGACACCGCCACCGAACCGCCGCTGGCGTGGTTGACGTGCTTGAGATTGTTGAACTTCACCGAGCCGGTGGTCTTCACCGTCACGTTGTCGATCGCCGCCGCACGCGATGCCGCGCCACCGATGTGGAATGTACGCATCGTCAGCTGGGTGCCGGGTTCACCGATCGACTGCGCGGCGACAACACCAACCGCTTCGCCGTGGTTGACCAGGTGGCCACGGCCGAGGTCACGACCGTAGCAATGCGCGCAAACGCCGAACGAGGCTTCGCAAGTGATCGTCGAACGCACGTCGATCGCCTGCACGCTGGCGTCTTCCAGCTTCTGCACCCACGCTTCGTCGAGCAGGGTGTTGCGGGTGACGAACGGATCCTCGTCGTTGCCCGGCAGGAACACGTCGCGGGCCACGATGCGACCGAGCACGCGGTCGCGCAGCGGCTCGACCACGTCGCCGCCTTCCACGATCGGGGTCATGGTCAGGCCATGCAGGGTGCCGCAGTCGGTCGAGGTGATCACCACGTCCTGCGCGACGTCTACCAGACGACGGGTCAGGTAACCGGAGTTCGCGGTCTTCAGCGCCGTGTCGGCCAGGCCCTTGCGCGCGCCGTGGGTCGAGATGAAGTACTGGAGGACGTTCAGGCCCTCGCGGAAGTTCGCGGTGATCGGGGTCTCGATGATCGAGCCGTCGGGCTTGGCCATCAGGCCACGCATGCCGGCCAGCTGGCGGATCTGCGCTTGCGAACCACGCGCGCCGGAGTCGGCCATGATGTAGACCGAGTTCATCGACTTCTGGTCGATGGTCTCGCCCTTCGCGTTCTGCACTTTCTCGGTGCCGATCGTGTCCATCATCGCCTTGGCCACGCGCTCGTTGGTGCGCGACCAGATGTCGACCACCTTGTTGTAGCGCTCGCCGCCGGTGACCAGACCGGACTGGTACTGCTGCTGGATCTCCAGCACCTCGGCTTCGGCCTCGGCGAGGATGCCCTTCTTCTCGTCCGGGATGGTCATGTCGTCGATGCCGATCGACACGCCGGCGCGAGTCGCGTAGGCGAAGCCGGTGTACATGAGCTTGTCGGCGAACACCACCGTGTCCTTCAGCCCCAGCAAGCGGTAGCTGGAGTTGATCAGGCGGCTGATGTTCTTCTTGGTCAGCTCGGTGTTGGCCAGCGCGAACGGCAGGCCTTCCGGCAGGATCTCGCGCAACAGCGCGCGACCGATCGTGGTGTCGACGATCGAGGTCTGGGCGCTGCGGCTGCCGTCCTCGGCCACCACGGTCTCGCTGATGCGCACCTTGCACTTGGCGTGCAGCTGCACCACGCGGTTGTCGTAGGCGCGCTTCACTTCGGCGATGTTGGCGAACACCATGCCCTCGCCCGCCTTGTTCTCCAGCGCGCGGGTCATGTAGTACAGGCCCATGACCACGTCCTGCGACGGCACGATGATCGGCTCGCCGTTGGCCGGCGACAGGATGTTGTTCGACGCCATCATCAGCGCGCGCGCTTCCAGCTGGGCTTCCAGCGAGAGCGGCACGTGCACGGCCATCTGGTCACCGTCGAAGTCGGCGTTGAACGCGGTGCAGACCAGCGGGTGCAGCTGGATCGCCTTGCCTTCGATCAGCACCGGCTCGAACGCCTGGATGCCGAGGCGGTGCAGGGTCGGCGCGCGGTTCAGCAGCACCGGGTGTTCGCGGATCACTTCTTCCAGGATGTCCCAGACTTCCGCTTCTTCGCGCTCGACCAGCTTCTTGGCGGCCTTGATCGTCGTGGCCAGGCCACGGCGCTGCAGCTTGGCGAAGATGAAGGGCTTGAACAGCTCCAGCGCCATCTTCTTCGGCAGGCCGCACTCGTGCAGGCGCAGGGTCGGGCCGACCACGATCACCGAACGGCCGGAGTAGTCCACGCGCTTGCCGAGCAGGTTCTGGCGGAACCGGCCCTGCTTGCCCTTGATCATGTCGGCCAGCGACTTCAGCGGGCGCTTGTTGGTGCCGGTGATGGCGCGGCCGCGACGGCCATTGTCCATCAGCGCATCCACCGACTCCTGCAGCATGCGCTTCTCGTTGCGCACGATGATGTCTGGCGCGTTGAGCTCCAGCAGGCGGCGCAGGCGGTTGTTGCGGTTGATGACGCGGCGATAGAGATCATTGAGGTCGGAGGTCGCGAAGCGGCCGCCATCCAGCGGGACCAGCGGACGCAGGTCCGGCGGCAGCACCGGCAGCACGGTCATCACCATCCACTCGGGACGGTTGCCGGACTCCAGGAAGGCCTCGATCAGCTTGATCCGCTTGGTCAGGCGCTTGAGCTTGGTTTCCGAACCGGTGCTGGCGATCTCTTCCCTGAGCGTCAGCATTTCCGACTGCAGGTCGATCGTGCGCAGCAGGTCGTAGACGGCCTCGGCGCCCATCGCGGCGTCGAAGTCGTCGCCGTGCTCCTGGCGCGCGGTCAGGAACTGCTCTTCATTGAGCAGGCTGCCGCGTTCCATCGGGGTCAGCCCCGGCTCGGTCACCACATAGGCTTCGAAGTACAGGATCCGCTCGATGTCGCGCAGGGTCATGTCCAGCATCAGGCCGATGCGCGACGGCAGCGACTTCAGGAACCAGATGTGCGCGACCGGCGAGGCCAGGTCGATATGACCCATGCGCTCGCGGCGCACCTTGGCCAAGGTCACTTCGGTGCCGCACTTCTCGCAGACCACGCCGCGGTGCTTCATGCGCTTGTACTTGCCGCACAGGCACTCGTAATCCTTGATCGGGCCGAAGATGGCGGCGCAGAACAGGCCGTCGCGCTCGGGCTTGAAGGTGCGGTAGTTGATGGTTTCCGGCTTCTTCACTTCGCCGTAGGACCACGAACGGATCAGGTCGGGCGAAGCCAGCGCGATCTTGATCGCGTCGAAGTCCAGCGCCGGGCGCTGCTGGTTGAAGAGGTTGAGCAGGTCTTTCATGTGTTCTCTCCGAATCGGGGGCAATGAGGTGTGTGGATCGCGCGGGGTTGCCGCCGCGCGTCATCGCACTCAGAGCTCCTCGAGTTCCATGTTGATGGCCAGGCTGCGGATTTCCTTCACGAGTACGTTGAAGGACTCCGGCATGCCCGCGACCATCTCGTGCTCGCCATCGACGATGTTCTTGTACATCTGGTTGCGGCCCTGCACGTCGTCGGACTTCACCGTCAGCATTTCCTGCAAGGTGTAGGCCGCGCCGTAGGCTTCCAGCGCCCAGACTTCCATTTCGCCGAAGCGCTGGCCGCCGAACTGCGCCTTGCCGCCCAGCGGCTGCTGGGTGACGAGCGAGTACGGACCGGTCGAGCGCGCGTGCATCTTGTCGTCGACCAGGTGGTTCAGCTTCAGCATGTGCATGTAGCCGACCGTGACTTCACGCTCGAATGCCTCGCCGGTGCGACCGTCGTGCAGCACGGTCTGGCCGGACAGCGGCAGGTCGGCGAGTTCGAGCATCTTCTTGATCTCGGCCTCGGCGGCCCCGTCGAACACCGGGGTGGCCATCGGCACGCCGTCGGTGAGGTTCTGCGCCAGCGTCAGCAATTCGGCATCGCTGAACTGCTTGAGGTCGACGCGTTCCGCATGCGTGCCAAAACCCTTGTCCGGGTGGTTGTCGTGGTTGTAGATCTCGTCAAGGAACTTGCGCAGGTCGGCGATCTTGGCCTGTGCATCCAGCATCCGCTGGATCTTCTGGCCCAGGCCCTTTGCCGCCCAGCCCAGATGGACCTCGAGCACCTGGCCGATGTTCATGCGGCTCGGCACGCCGAGCGGGTTGAGCACGATGTCGACCGTCTGGCCGTCGGCCATGTACGGCATGTCCTCGACCGGCACGATGGTCGACACCACGCCCTTGTTGCCGTGGCGGCCGGCCATCTTGTCGCCCGGCTGGATGCGGCGCTTCACCGCCAGGTACACCTTGACCATCTTCAGCACGCCCGGGGCGAGGTCGTCGCCCTGGGTGATCTTGCCGCGCTTGTCGGCGAAGCGGCGCTCGAATTCCTTCTCGTGGGCGTCGAGCTGCTTGGCGGCGCGCTCGATGGCGTCGGACGCTTCGTCTTCCTTCATCCGCAGTTGCAGCCAGTCGGATTTCTTCAGACCGTCGAGCACCAGCGAGGACACGGTATCGCCCTTCTTCACGCCCGGACCGCCGTTGGCGGTCTTGCCCAGCAGCACTTCGCGCAGGCGTGCGTAGATCGCCGACTCGAGGATGCGGAACTGGTCGTCGAAGTCCTTCTTGACGCGCTTGATCTCGGATTCCTCGATCTGGCGCGCGCGCTTGTCCTTCTCGATGCCGTCGCGGGTGAACACCTGCACGTCGATGACGGTGCCGTCCATGCCCGGCGGCACGCGCAGCGAGCTGTCCTTCACGTCGGACGCCTTCTCGCCGAAGATCGCGCGCAGCAGCTTCTCTTCCGGGGTCAGCTGGCTCTCGCCCTTCGGCGTGACCTTGCCGACCATGATGTCGCCGGCGCGCACTTCGGCACCGATGTACACCACGCCGGATTCGTCCAGGCGGTTCAGCGCGTTCTCGCTCACGTTCGGGATGTCGGCGGAGATTTCCTCCGGCCCCAGCTTGGTATCGCGGGCCACGCAGGTCAGCTCTTCGATGTGGATCGTGGTGTAGCGATCCTCTTCCACCACGCGCTCGGAGAGCAGGATGGAGTCCTCGAAGTTGTAGCCATTCCACGGCATGAACGCGATCAGCATGTTCTGGCCCAGCGCCAGTTCGCCGATGTCGGTGGACGGACCGTCGGCCAGCACGTCGCCGCGCGCGACCACGTCGCCCACGTTGACCAGCGGGGTCTGGTTGATGCAGGTGTTCTGGTTCGAACGCGTGTACTTGATCAGCGAATAGATGTCGACGCCGGCATCCTGCTCGCCGGAGATCTCCGCCTCGTTGACCTTGACCACGATGCGTGCCGCGTCGATCTGCTCGATCACGCCGCCACGGCGGGCATTCACGGTCACGCCGGAGTCGCGCGCCACGGCACGCTCGATGCCGGTGCCGACCAGCGGCTTCTGCGCACGCAAGGTGGGCACGGCCTGGCGCTGCATGTTCGCGCCCATCAGCGCGCGGTTCGCGTCATCGTGCTCCAGGAACGGGACCAGCGCCGCCGCGACCGACACGGTCTGCATCGGCGAGACGTCCATGAAGTGGATCTCGGCCGGCGGCTTCAGCAGCGACTCGCCCTGGTAGCGGCAGGCCACGAACTGCGCGGTGATCTTGTTCTTGCTGTCGCGCGGGGCGTTGGCCTGGGCGATGACGTACTCGTTCTCCTCGATCGCCGAGAGGAACTCGACGTCGTCGGTGACCTTGCCGTCCACGACCTTGCGGTACGGCGTCTCCAGGAAGCCGTACTTGTTGGTGCGGGCGAACACCGCCAGCGAGTTGATCAGGCCGATGTTCGGGCCTTCCGGCGTCTCGATGGTGCAGACGCGGCCGTAATGGGTCGGGTGCACGTCGCGCACTTCGAAGCCGGCGCGCTCGCGGGTCAGGCCGCCCGGGCCAAGTGCGGAGACGCGGCGCTTGTGGGTGACTTCCGACAGCGGGTTGTTCTGGTCCATGAACTGCGAGAGCTGCGAGGAACCGAAGAACTCCTTGATCGCGGCGGCCACCGGCTTGGCATTGATCAGTTCCTGCGGGGTCAGGCCTTCGGACTCGGCCATCGACAGGCGCTCCTTGACCGCGCGCTCGACGCGGACCAGGCCCACGCGGAACACGTTCTCGGCCATTTCGCCGACCGAACGCACGCGACGGTTGCCCAGGTGGTCGATGTCGTCGACCACGCCGCGGCCGTTGCGGATCTCGGTCAGCACCTTGATCACGTCGAGGATGTCGGAGCCGGCACCGAACTCGTTGCGCAGGCGCACGGATTCTTCGTCCTTGCGCTCGGCGTAGTACTTGGCGTCGTACAGCACCGAGGCGCCGGTGACTTCCTTGCGACCGAGGCGGCGGTTGAACTTCATCCGGCCCACGCCCGACAGGTCGTAGCGCTCGAAGGTGAAGAACAGGTTGTGGAACAGGTTCTGCGCGGCGTCCTTGGTCGGCGGCTCGCCCGGACGCATCATCCGGTAGATCTCGACCAGGGCTTCCAGCTGGGTCTTGGTGCCGTCGATGCGCAGGGTGTTGGACAGGTAGGCACCACGATCGAGGTCGTTCACCCACAGGGTGCCGACGTTGGTGATGCCGGCCTTGCGCAGCTTGGCCAGGATGTCGTCGTTGATCTCGTCGTTGGCGGTGGCCAGCAGTTCGCCGGTCTTCGGGTCGATCACGTCGTGCGACAGGATGCGGCCGGCGATGTAGCTGTCAGGCACGGCCAGCGCGGCAACGCCGGCGGTTTCCAGCTGTTTCACGTGACGCGCGGTGATGCGCTTGCCGGCCTCGACGATGACCTTGTCGCCGTCCGCCAGGTCGAAGTCCAGGGTTTCGCCGCGCAGGCGCTCGGGCACCAGCTCGAGTTGCACGCCTTCGTCTTCGATATGGAAGGTGTTGATGTCGAAGAACTCGTTCAACATCTCTTCGTTGTTGTAGCCCAGCGCGCGCAACAGCACGCTGACCGGCAGCTTGCGGCGGCGGTCGATGCGGGTGAACAGCGCGTCCTTCGGGTCGAACTCGAAGTCCAGCCAGGAGCCGCGGTACGGGATCACGCGGGCGGAGAACAGCAGCTTGCCCGAGCTGTGGGTCTTGCCGCGGTCATGGTCGAAGAACACGCCCGGCGAGCGGTGCAGCTGGGAGACGATGACGCGCTCGGTGCCGTTGACGATGAAGGTGCCGTTGTCGGTCATGAGCGGGATCTCGCCCATGTAGACCTCCTGCTCCTTGACGTATTTGATCGCCTTGGTCGAGGACTCGCGGTCGTAGATCACCAGGCGCACGGTCACGCGCAGCGGCGCGCCGTAGCTGAGGCCGCGGTTGCGGCACTCGCGCTCGTCGAACGCCGGGTCGCCCAGCTTGTAGCCCACGTACTCGAGCGCGGCGTTGCCGCTGTAGCTGGAAATCGGGAACACCGACTTCAGCGCGGCGTGCAGGCCGCGGTCGGAACGCTTGGCGGCGTCGACGTGCTCCTGCAGGAACTCGCGGTAGGAGTCGACCTGGATGGCGAGCAGGAAGGGCACCTCGAGGATCGAACGGCTCTTGCCGAAATCCTTGCGGACGCGCTTCTTCTCGGTGAACGAATACTGGGTGGTGGCGTTGGTCATGGGGCGTGCGCCTCGTTGCTCGTTCGGCCGCGCATGCGCGGCCTGGGGGAATGCCTGGAACCGACAGTTGGAAGTCGCTGGTATTGCCGGCACCAGCACGCCCTGTCCCGCTACTTCCGACTGTCAACTCATGAACTTCGGTGGATCCTGGAACGGCCTGGCAAGCCCGTCCCGCTACAACGACCAAAGGCCGGGGGCTTTTGGCCCCCAGCCTTCAGCGTGTCGTCGATGCCAGCTGACGACGCAAATCTGGATTACTTGACTTCGACGGTCGCACCGGCGGCTTCAAGATCCTTCTTCATCTTCGCGGCATCGTCCTTCGACGCGCCTTCCTTCACGACGCCACCGGCCTCGGTGAGGTCCTTGGCTTCCTTCAGGCCCAGGCCGGTGATCGCGCGGACGGCCTTGATCACTTCGACCTTCTTGTCGCCGGCCGACTTCAGGATGACGTTGAACTCGGTCTGCTCTTCGACGACGGCAGCGGCGGCGGCCGGGCCAGCCGCGGCAACCGGGGCGGCGGCGGAGACGCCGAACTTCTCTTCGATGGCCTTCACCAGCTCCATCACTTCCATCAGCGACTTGGCGGCGATGGCGTCGACGATCTGCTCATTGGACAGGGACATTTGATTTACCTCTGGATGTGATTCGATTGAATGGGAAACGTTGTCTGGGCGTCGCGATCAGGCCGGTTCGGCCTCGGCAGCCTCGGCTTCTTCCGCCGGGGCATCGCCGCCACCCTGCTGGTCGGCCACGGCCTTGACGGCGCGGGCGAACATGCGGGCGGGTTCGGACAGCACGCTTGCCAGCATGCCGAGCGCCTGTTCCAGCGTCGGCAGCGAGGCCAACACTTCGACGTGCGCGGGGCCGTACTGCTGGCCTTCGACCACGACCAGCTTCGGCTGAAGCTTGTCGTTACCCTTGGCGAACTCCTTGATCAGGCGACCGGCGGCGCCGGGCTCCTCGGTCGAGAACGCATACAGGAGGGGGCCGACCATCGAGTCCTTTGCGACTGCGAAATCGGTACCTTCCACGGCGCGCGCGGCCAGCGTGTTCTTGACGACTTTCAAGTACACGCCGGTTTCGCGGGCCTTCTTGCGCATCGCGGTCATCTGCGAGACCGTGGTGCCTGCGTACTCGGCTGCGATCAAGGAGTGCGCCTTGGCGGCGACTTCGGCCACCTCGGCGACAACGTTCTGTTTCTGGGTCAGATTGAGAGCCATTTCACTCCTCCTAATGAACTCCGCCCACGGCTCCTGCCGCTGGCGGTTCTGGGCGATGCCGATCCGTGGCATCGGGGATGCGGGGCATCCCGGTGGTGGCCATCCAGAGGTGTCTTGAATCAAAACATTCCAGAAGGGCATCACCATCTACGCAGGCCGGCATCCTTGTCGGATGCGGATTAAGCGATCCCGCCTTCGGCAACGGCGATTCCTTGCCATGTGAGCATCCGTGCCCGTCGTTGCCTTGCGCAGACCGCACCTGCGGTCTTTGACGGCTTCCGCCGCGATGGACCGCGGCAGGGCCTTCAAAATTCGGTACGCCTTCCCGCACGCGGGAAGGTTGAAGCGATTACTTGAGGCTGAGCGAGGACTGGTCCACGGTCACGCCGGGGCCCATGGTCGAGCTGAGCGAGATCTTCTGCAGGTAGGTGCCCTTCGAGGTCGCCGGCTTGGCCTTGACCAGGTCCACCAGCAGCGCCTGCAGGTTGCCCTTCAGGGTGTCGTTCTCGAAGCTGGCCTTGCCGATCGTGCAATGGATGATGCCGGCCTTGTCGGTGCGGTAACGCACCTGGCCCGCCTTCGCATTGCGCACGGCTTCCGCCGGATTCGCCGAGACGGTACCGACCTTCGGGTTCGGCATCAGGCCGCGCGGACCGAGCACCTGGCCGAGCTTGCCGACCACGCGCATCGCGTCCGGCGTGGCGATGACCACGTCGTAGTTCAGGTCGCCGGCGATCATCTTCTCCGCCAGGTCGTCCATGCCCACCGCTTCCGCGCCCGCGGCCACGGCCTCATCAGCCTTGGCGCCAGCCGGGGCGAACACCGCCACGCGCACCGACTTCCCGGTACCGCCCGGCAGCACGGTGGAACCGCGCACCTGCTGGTCCGACTTCTTGGCATCCACGCCAAGGCGCACGGCCACGTCGATCGCCTCGACGAACTTGGCCTTGCTGTTGTCCTTCAGGATCTTCAGGGCGTCATCGATCGCGTACGCCTTGCCCGGCTGGGTGGCGGCGAGGATCGCCTTCTGTCGCTTGTTCATGGCCATGTCTTAACCCTCCACCACCAGACCCATGGAACGGGCCGAGCCCGCAATCGTCCGCACCGCCGCATCCAAGTCGGCCGCAGTCAGGTCGGGTTCCTTCGCCTTGGCGATATCTTCGAGCTGCTGGCGCGTGACCTTGCCCACCTTGTCGGTGTTCGGGCGCTTGGAGCCGGAGGTGATGCCCGCCGCCTTCTTCAACAGCACCGATGCCGGCGTGCTCTTGGTGACGAAGGTGAACGTGCGATCCGAATACGCGGTGATGACCACCGGGGTCGGCAAACCGGGTTCCAGCTTGGAGGTTGCGGCGTTGAACGCCTTGCAGAACTCCATGATGTTCAGGCCACGCTGGCCGAGGGCAGGACCCACCGGCGGCGAAGGATTGGCTTGGCCAGCCTTCACCTGCAGCTTGATGTAACCAACTACTTTCTTTGCCATTGTTCTTGTCTCCGGGTGCAAGCGCCTGTTGTCAGGCTCCCCATCGGACCGGGATCAACTGTGTCGAAGTGGAGCGCGTCCCGGCGTCGCGCACCACGAATCCTGTCGCAGCGACGGCCGCACAAGGCGGCCGGGCGGCTTCGACTCCCCGCAGGGAGCCGGAAATCATAGCAGGTTTTTCGCCACCCCGTCCGGACCCGCCGACGAGGCCGCCCGGTCAGGCTTTTTCGACCTGCCCGAACTCGAGTTCGACCGGAGTCGAACGGCCGAAGATCAGCACCGCTACCCGCAGGCGGCTCTTGTCGTAGTTGATCTCCTCGACCACGCCGTTGAAATCGTTGAACGGGCCGTCGACGACGCGGACCATCTGGCCTGGCTCGAACAGCACCTTCGGCTTCGGCTTCTCAACGCCTTCCTGCACGCGCTGCAGGATCATGTCGGCCTCGGCGTCGCGGATCGGCAACGGGCGGTCGGCGGTGCCGCCGATGAAGCCCATCACCTTCGAGGTTTCCTTGACCAGGTGCCAGGATTCGTTGTCGATGCGCGGGATGCCGCCCTCGTCATGGGTGGTGATCTGCACCAGCACGTAGCCCGGGAAGAACTTGCGCTCGGAACGGCGCTTCTGCCCGGCGCGCATCTCGATCACTTCTTCGGTCGGCACCAGCACATCGCCGAAGCGATCCTGCATTTCCATCCGCACGATGCGATCACGCAACGCCTGCGCCACCGACTTTTCGAAGCCGGAATAGGCATGAACGACATACCAGCGCTTGTCCGTTTGAGTTTCCGTCACGCCGATCTCCTCAACCATTGCCGAGCAGGAATTTCACGCCCAGCTGGATCACCCAGTCGAAGGCCGCCAGGATCAGGCTGATGATGATCACCGCCGCGACCACCACCCACATGGTGCGCGTGGTTTCCTGGCGCGTCGGCCAGACCACCTTGCGCAACTCGAAGCGGGACTCCGAAAGAAACTCGCGGGTCTGCGCACCCTTGGCCGTTGCCATGAAGACCAGCGCACCCAGCACCAGACCAGCCACGACCGCAAGGACGCGAATACCCGCAGGCCACTGGTTCTCGAACCAGTAGAAAGCGACAAGACCCGCAACCGCCAGCAGGATGGCAAGAGCGTATTTGGCGATGTCCCCGGCACCGGTGGACGGGGTTGGCAGCGTCTTGCTGGTCAAAACTTTATTTCTCCGCGCGGGCGGCGCTGAAGCGCCGGCCCGAAGTGGCACGCCAGGAGGGACTCGAACCCCCAACCTGCGGTTTTGGAGACCGCTGCTCTGCCAATTGAGCTACTGGCGTATTGAAAGTTGCTGATCGAAATTGCGCTGTTTCCTGAAAAGGCAACGGCGGCTTGCGCCGCCTGCCTTCTGCCCCGACCCATTCCTGCATGCAGGAACGGGGAAACGCAGGGCCGCACTCACGCCTGGGCGCGAGCGCCTTGTTGCATTACTTGACGATCTTGGCCACGACGCCGGCACCGACGGTACGGCCGCCTTCGCGGATCGCGAAACGCAGGCCTTCGTCCATCGCCACCGGGTTGATCAGGCTCACCACCATCTTCACGTTGTCGCCCGGCATCACCATCTCCACGCCTTCCGGCAGCTGGCATGCGCCAGTGATGTCGGTCGTGCGGAAGTAGAACTGCGGACGGTAACCCTTGAAGAACGGCGTGTGGCGGCCACCTTCGTCCTTGGACAACACATAGACTTCGGCCTCGAAGTCGGTGTGCGGCTTGATGCTGCCCGGCTTGCACAGCACCTGGCCACGCTCCACGTCGTCACGCTTGGTGCCGCGCAGCAGCAGGCCGGCGTTGTCGCCCGCCTGGCCCTGGTCCAGCAGCTTGCGGAACATTTCCACGCCGGTCACGGTGGTCTTCTGGGTGTCGCGGATACCGACGATCTCGATTTCCTCGCCCACCTTGATCACGCCGCGCTCGATGCGGCCGGTCACCACGGTGCCACGACCCGAGATCGAGAACACGTCTTCGACCGGCATCAGGAACGCCTTGTCGATGTCGCGCTCCGGCTGCGGGATCCAGGTATCCAGTGCGTCCACCAGCTTCAGGATCGACGGCACGCCCATGTCGCTCTGGTCGCCTTCCAGCGCCATGCGCGCGGATCCCGTCACGATCGGAGTGTCGTCGCCCGGGAACTCGTACTTGCTCAGCAGCTCGCGGACTTCCATCTCCACCAGTTCCAGCAGCTCGGCGTCATCCACCAGGTCCGCCTTGTTCAGGTAGACCAGGATGTACGGCACGCCGACCTGACGGGCCAGCAGGATGTGCTCGCGCGTCTGCGGCATCGGGCCGTCGGCCGCCGAACACACCAGGATCGCGCCGTCCATCTGCGCCGCACCAGTGATCATGTTCTTCACGTAGTCCGCGTGACCCGGGCAATCCACGTGCGCGTAGTGGCGGTTCGCGGATTCATATTCCACGTGCGCCGTCGAAATCGTGATGCCGCGCGCCTTCTCTTCCGGCGCCGCGTCGATCGCGTCGTACGCCTTGAACTCGCCGCCAAAACGCTCCGCGCCCACCTTCGTCAGCGCCGCCGTCAGCGTCGTCTTGCCGTGGTCCACGTGGCCAATCGTGCCCACGTTCACGTGGGGCTTGGTGCGCTCGAACTTACCCTTTGCCATGGCTGCGTCTCGTTTGGAGGCTGAAATATGGTGCTCACGAAAGGAATCGAACCTTCGACCTCCTCCTTACCAAGGAGGTGCTCTACCGACTGAGCTACGTGAGCAAGTTGTAACGGAGGACCTGAGCGTTGCAGTGCAATGGTGGAGCGGGAGAAGGGAATCGAACCCTCGTAATCAGTTTGGAAAACTGAGGTTCTACCATTGAACTACTCCCGCGCCGGGAGGCCCATCCGATGTTGCGCCGGTGACTGGTAAGGTCGCCGGGTACCGCGAAATCCGTGGAGCAGTGAAGCTGGTGGAGGGAGGTGGATTCGAACCACCGAAGGCGTAAGCCAGCAGATTTACAGTCTGCCCCCGTTGGCCGCTTGGGTATCCCTCCGATTGTCCTCGCTGGCGAACCGAAGCCCTCCAAAGAGCCCGCAATTTTGACGCCAGCTTTCCGGACTGTCAACGCCTATGTGCAGATCGGTCAGACATTGAAGCGGAAGTGCAGCACATCGCCTTCCTGCACGCGGTATTCCTTGCCTTCCAGGCGCAGGCGCCCGGCGTCGCGGGCGCCGGATTCGCCCTTGTACTTCAGGTAATCGTCGTAGCCGATGGTCTCGGCGCGGATAAAGCCCTTCTCGAAATCGGTATGGATCACGCCCGCGGCCTGCGGCGCGGTGGAGCCGGCCTTGACCGTCCAGGCGCGAACTTCCTTCACCCCGGCGGTGAAATAGGTCTGCAGGCCGAGCAGCTTGTAGGCCGCGCGGATGACGCGATTCAGGCCGGGTTCGTCCAGGCCGAGATCCTTCAGGAATTCGTCGCGGTCGGCATCTTCCAGCTGGCTCAGCTCTTCCTCGATGGCGGCGGAGACCGGCACCACTTCGGCCCCTCGCCCGCCGCGCGGGTACGCACCGCATCCAGGTGCGGGTTGTTCTCGAAGCCGTCCTCGAGCACGTTGGCCACGTACATCACCGGCTTCAGGGTGATCAGGAACAGGTCGCGTACCGCGAGCTTGTCGTCATCGGACAGGCCCAGCGAACGCGCCGACCTGCCTTCGTTCAAGCCGGTACTGATGCGCCCGAGCACCTCGGCGCGCGCCTTCGCGTCCTTGTCGCCGGTCTTGGCGGAGCGCTCGGCCTTGTTCAGCGCCTTGTCGACCGACTCGAGGTCGGCCAAGGCCAATTCCGTGTCGATGGTGTCGATGTCAGCCAGCGGGTCGACCTTGTTGTTGACGTGGATGACGTCGTCGTTCTCGAAACAGCGGACCACGTGGGTGATCGCGTCCACTTCGCGGATGTGGGCCAGGAACTTGTTGCCCAGGCCCTCGCCGCTGGCGGCACCGGCGACCAGTCCGGCGATGTCGACGAACTCCACCGCAGTGGGGATGCACTTCTGCGGCTTCACGATCTCACTGAGCGCATTCAAGCGTGGATCCGGCACCGGGACGATGCCGACGTTCGGCTCGATCGTGCAGAACGGGAAATTGGCGGCGGCGATGCCGGCCTTGGTGAGCGCGTTGAAGAGCGTGGACTTGCCGACGTTCGGCAGGCCGACGATGCCGCATTTGATGCCCATGTCGCTGGTTGCTCCGTTGTCGCGCGGCTTCTGGCCGCGCGAGGAAAAATCAGTTGGATCAGCCTGGCCGCGGCGTATGCAGCCGGGTCATCGCGTCCTGGTAGTTGCCGTCCATCGCCAGCGGCAGCACGCCGATGGCATCGTCGATGGCGCGCAGGATGCTCGCTTCGTCGTCGCGCCCGGGCTTGCCGAGCACCCAGGGGGTGACCCTGTCCTTGTGCCCGGGATGGCCGATGCCGACCCGCAGGCGGTGGAACTTGCCGTGCCCGAGCAGACGCATGGTGTCGCGCAGGCCGTTCTGACCGCCGTGGCCGCCATCGAACTTGAGCCTTGCCACACCGGGCGGCATGTCCAGTTCGTCATGCGCGACCAGCATTTCCTCCGGTTCGATCTTCCAGTAGCGCAATGCCGCGGTGATCGACTTGCCGGAAAGATTCATGAAGGTCGCCGGCTTCAGCATCCACACATCGCGACCACCGATATCGGCCTTGGCGATCTCGCCGAACAATTTGCTGTCCAGCCCGAAGCGCACGCGCACCTGTTCCGCGAGCGCGTCAATGAACCAGAACCCGGCGTTGTGCCGGGTTCTGGCGTGTTCGGGTCCGGGATTGCCCAGCCCGACGATGAGGCGCAGGCCTGCCATCGCGGCATCGCAAAGCAATGCGGACGTCCCGCCGGCGCGAACCGGCGGGACGCGGCGCGATTACTTGTCGTCCTTCTTCGCGGCCTTGGTCGCCGGCACTTCGGCGGTTTCCGGCGCGTCGACTTCGGCATCTTCCTTGCCGTGCTTGGCGATCACGACGGCGACGTCGTGTTCCTTGCCCAGCTTGAGTTCCGGGATCTCCACGCCAGCCGGCAGCTTCAGCTCGGACAGGTGGATGATGTCGCCGACGACCAGATTCGCCAGATCGATCTCGATGAACTCCGGCAGGTCCTTCGGCAGGCAACTCACTTCGACATCGTTCAGTTCGTGCAGAACCACCACGTCGGCGGCCTTGCCGGCCGGCGAGGTCTCCTGGTTGAGGAAGTGCAGCGGCACCTTGGCGCGCAGCGCCTCGTTGGCATTCACGCGCTGGAAGTCCAGGTGCATGATGATCTGCTTGAACGGATGGCGCTGGATATCGCGCAGCAGCACCTTCTGGATGTCGCCACCGAGGCTCAGGTCCAGGATCGACGAGTAGAACCACTCGTTCTGCTGGGCCAGCCAGACCTTCTCGTGGTCGAGCTGGATCGCGACGGGCTGGAGTTCGCCACCGTAGACGATGGCGGGGATCTTGCCGGCCAGACGAAGGCGGCGGCTCGCACCCTTGCCTTCGACTGCGCGGCTTTCGACGTTGATTTCATGCGTTGCCATGTTGTTTCACTCTCGTTGCATTGAAGCCGCCTCGCGGCGGCGATGTCACTCACCCGCGACCAGGTGAGTGGGTTGCGGCGCCGGGGACCGGCATCGCGAATTCTTGCGGTCAGTCGACGTAGAGCGAACTGACGGATTCGCCGAACGCCACCCGGCGAATGGTTTCGGCCAGCAGCTCGGCCACGCTGAGCTGGCGGATCTTCGGGCAGGCCTTGGCGGCGTCGGACAGGCGGATGGTGTCGGTCACCACCAGCTCGTCCAGCTGCGAGCGGGTGACATTGTCGATCGCCGCGCCGGACAGCACAGGGTGGGTGCAGTACGCCGCGACCTTCAACGCCCCGCGCTCCTTCAGCGCGTTCGCGGCGGCGCACAGGGTGCCGGCAGTGTCGACGATGTCATCGACCAGCACGCAGGTCTTGCCCTCCACGTCGCCGATGATGTTCATCACCGTCGACACGTTGGCCTTCGGCCGGCGCTTGTCGATGATGGCCAGATCGGCATCGTCCAGTCGCTTGGCGATGGCGCGTGCACGCACCACGCCGCCGACGTCCGGCGACACCACGATCAGGTTGTCGGTGCCATGCGCGCGCCAGATATCGGCGAGCAGCAGCGGCGACGCGTACACATTGTCCACCGGCATGTCGAAGAAGCCCTGGATCTGGTCCGCGTGCAGGTCGACCGTCAGCACCCGGTCGGTGCCCACCGCGCCGAACATCTTCGCTGCCACCTTGGCGGTGATCGGCACGCGCGACGAACGCGGGCGACGATCCTGGCGGGCGTAACCGAAGTACGGCACCACCGCGGTGACGCTGGCCGCCGAGGCGCGCTTCAGCGCATCCACCAGCACCAGCAGTTCCATGAAATTCTCGGCGGTCGGCGCATTGGTCGGCTGGATGATGAAGACTTCCTGCCTGCGCACGTTCTCCTCGATCTCGACCTGGACTTCGCCGTCGGAGAACGTACTGACCAGCGCCTTGCCCGGGCGCACGCCCAACTCGCGGCACACCGCATCGGCCAGCGGCCGGTTGGCATTGCCGGAAAAGACCAGGAGGTTGCGATCGTCTTGCATGGCTCGAATTCCCGCTGCGCTCTGACCGTGGCGGTGCAATGGGCCGCGCGAAAAAGTCGCGCGACAGAAAAGTACGGATGGTGCGAACGAACGTCTCGAACAAAAACTGGCAGGGGCGGAAGGATTCGAACCTACGCATGCCAGGATCAAAACCTGGTGCCTTAACCGCTTGGCGACGCCCCTGCATTGAAAACTTCCATTGCATCCAGCAATGGCGACCTGTCCGCACCCCGTGCCAACCAGGCGTTGAGGCCTGGAGGGAGCGAAGCGAGCGCGGTTTCGGCGGATTCGCGATCCGCGAATTCGACGAAACAACCGCTGCCCGAACCCGTCAAGCGCGGCGTGCCGATGCTTGCCAGCGCCGTGAACAGGGCCTCGACGGCGGGTTCACGGCGGCGCAGCACCGGCTCGAACGCATTGTCGAGCACGCCCCCTGACGGGGATATTCCGGAAAGGAAGCCCGCTATTTTCGCGGGTGCAGCATTCCGCGTCAAATCATGGGCTTGGAACAGGGCGGCGGTGGTGGCATGGACTCCGGGACTGGCGACCGCATACCAGGCCGGCGGCAGGTCGATCGCGGTGAGCAGATCGCCCACGCCTTCGGCCCAGGCATTGTGCCCGCGGACGAAGATCGGCACGTCTGCCCCTAATTGCAGGCCGAGCGCCGCGAGCCGATCAACGCCGAGATTCAGACCCCACAACCGGTCGAGCACCACCAGCACGGTCGCGGCATCGGACGAACCACCACCGAAGCCGCCACCCATCGGGATATTTTTTTCGATGCCAATGTCGACACCTTCACTGCAATTCGTCTCATTTCGCAGAACTTCTGCCGCACGCACCATCAGATCATCGGCTTCAGCGACGCCATCAGCCCCGGCACCGACCCGAGCGATGACGCCATCCCTGCGCGGCCGCAAATGGACGACATCGCCCCAGTCCAGCAGCCGGAACACTGTCTGCAGCGTGTGGTAGCCATCCGCCCGGCGACCGGTGATGCGCAGGAACAGGTTGAGCTTGGCCGGCGCAGGCCAAGCACTCCAACCCTCGGATGCCGGAAATGCGGACATCTGAAAGCTTAGTCCCCGCTCCAATGATCCACGACCAGGCGCACCCGGTCCGTGTTGCGCAAGGCGGTGATCCGCGCCGGCAAGTCCACGCCGCTGGCGGCGTCGAGCTTCCAATCGGCGTAATCGATGGTCCAGCCGGCCTGCTCGATAAGCTGCACCCGCCCGTCTTCGCCGTAGCCGACGCTGGCAGCACCGAACGCGGCCTCGTTGGCCCACGCACCACGCACCCAGCAGCCCAGGCCAGCGACGGGAATGTCCCAGCCGGTTCGCTCGCGCAACAACGCAGCGGCATCCGCACCACGCACCGGACCGTCGGGGACGCCATGCAAGGTCGCGCCCTCGGCATCGACATCGAGCGCCCAGCCCTGGCGGGTGACCGGTGCCGTCAACTCGATCCGCGCCTTGCCGGCCGATTGCGACCATGTAATGCGCCCGCTTCCACCGTGCTTGCCGTTGGACAGCGCGACACGGCCGGTCATCGCCCACGCGGGGCTGGTGCAATCGCCTTCGGCCAGACCCAACTGCAGGACGCGCTGGCGATGGGCGATGGCCGCGGCCGAATCCGCCTGGCTGCCGATCACGGTTTCGACCGGCGCAGCCTGATCGGCAACGGGCAGACCCCGGCAACCCGCCAGCACGACCATGGCCAGCGCCGCCAACACAACTTGCCGGTTCACGCGCCGGTGGCCTGCAGGGCGCGCTGCAGCGAGCGGTTGTCCGGGTCGATCTTGCGCGCTTCCTCGAAGTACTTGCGTGCTTCCTCGCGCTCGCCGAGCACCCACAGCACATGACCAAGATGGCTGCCGATGTCGGCATCCTTCTGCAGTGCGTAGGCGTGGCGCAGGTGGTCGAGTGCCTGGCGCGGCTTGCCCAAGCGGAACAGGACCCAGCCGTAGCTGTCGATGATCGCGGCGTTGCCGGGGGCGGCCACCCGTGCGCGATCGATCAGCTCCAGCGCCTCGCGATAACGGGTGGTCCGATCCGCAAGGGTGTAACCCAGCGCATTGAGCGTGTTCACATCGTCCGGCGAGATCACCAGGATTCGGCGGAAGTCGGCTTCGGCCTTGGCTATCTCGTCGCGGCGCTCCCACAGCAGTGCGCGCGAGTACAGCAGCGCCTCGTCGTCGGCGAAGGCGGCCAGGCCGCGCGCGTACACGTCGAGTTCACCTGCGTCGTCCTTGTCCTTGAGCCGCAATTCGGCCTCCAGCAGGTAGCCGTCGCGGCGGGCGTCTTCGTCCAGGGTCTGGTCGGACTGGATCGCATGCAGTTCGTCGAAGGCCGCCGGCTTGCGACCCATCGCGTGCAGCACGTTGGCGCCACGCAGGCGGGCGATGCCCTGCACGCCTTCACCGGGCACGTTGGCGTACCAGCTGCGGGCATCCTCATAGCGTTCCAGCAATTCCGCCAGTTGGCCCAGCAACAGCCGGCGCATCGGGTTGGGGTGGGTGGCTTCGCGCTTGAGCTCGTCATACAGCGCGACCAGCCCGGTCTTGTCCTTGGCCTTGTCAAGCAACATCGCGCGCTGCACGTGGCTGGCATCGTCCTGCGCGCCCCAGCCCAGCACCTGCGCGGCCTTGGCGCTGTCGCCGAGGGCGTCGTATTCGCCGGCCAGCGACCAACGCAACGGCGTTGAAAGCTTGGCGGCATCCTCCAGCCCGGCAAGCAGCGCACGGGCCTCGCCCAACTTGCCGCCCTCGCGCAGCAACTGGGCGCGCAGCAACGCAACCCGAGGTTCGCCCGGATAGCGGCGGACGATCTCGTCGACGATGCGGTCCACCAGTGCCGGCCGTTCCAGCCGCTGCGCCAGCCCGCCGAAGCCGAGCCAGGCCTGCAGGTCGTCGGGTAGCAGGTTGTCATCGACGATCCCGTCGATCATCGCAACAACCAGTTTCTGCTGCTTGCCGACCGCGCCGAACAGCGCCGCCAGCGCACTGCGCCAGCCTTTGCCGCCATCGGCCAGCAAGGCCCGTAGTTCGCGACGGGACGCGCGCTTGTCGCCTGCGCGCAACGCAAGCCCGGCAGCGACCATCTGTTGCGCTTCGCCGCCCGCGGGCGCAAGCGACTGCCAGGTCTTGAAGGCATCGCGAGCCAGCGCGTCTTCATCCGCCAGCAGGGCGATGCGGGTGGCGCGTTCGGCCAGTACCGGGTCGCTGGCGCTGCGCGCGGCTTGCAGGTACTGGCGGGCGGCCTCGGGCAATTGCCCGGCCTGCAGGGCGAATTCACCCGCAAGGCTGGCTTCCATCGGATCGACCTCGGCCTTCGCTTGCCCTGGCTTAGAGGTGCCCATTGCAAGACCGGGGGCGAGCAATGCCGCCAACAGCAGCAGGCGTGGACCAGCGTGTTGCGGGATGGGCATGGGGCGGGCCGGTACAATGACGGATCGGGCCAGCAGCTTATCGCAGGCACCTGAACGGATTTCCCGCATGGCCTTGCACGTCCTCGGCATCAACCACCAGACCGCGCCGGTCAGCCTGCGCGAGCGGGTGGCGTTCGCCCCGGAATCGCTGGGGCCGGCATTGGCGTCGCTGCGTGCGTTGCCGGAGGTGCACGAGGCCGTGCTGCTGTCGACTTGCAATCGCACCGAGCTGTACGCGCATTCGGACGATGACGGCCAGGCGCTGGCCGGCTGGCTGGGCACCCATCCACAGGCCGGCGGCGAACTGACCGCTTACCTCTATCGCCATCGCGATGCCGATGCCGTGCGCCACCTGTTCCGGGTCGCCAGCGGGCTGGATTCGCTGGTGCTCGGCGAGCCGCAGATCCTCGGCCAGGTCAAGCAGGCGTGGTCGGCCGCGCGCGAGGCCGGCGCATTGGGCGGCCAACTGGATCGGCTGTTCCAGCAGGCCTTCGCCACCGCCAAGCGCGCGCGCACCGACACCCGCATCGGCGCGAATCCGGTCTCGGTGGCGTCGACCGCGGTGCGGCTGGCGCAGGAAAGCTTCGCGCGATTGAACGAGTCGACCGTGCTGCTGATCGGTGCCGGCGAGACCATCGAACTGGCCGCGCGGCATCTGGTGGAGGCCAAGGCGCAGCGCCTGCTGATCGCCAACCGCACCCTCGCCCACGCGCAGGAACTGGCCAGCCGCCACGGCGGCATGGCCTTGCCGCTGGCCGAGCTGGACAAGCACCTGGCCGAAGCCGACATCGTCATTTCCGCGACCGCCAGCCGCGCGCCGATCCTGCATCGCACGCAGATCGAGCACGCGCTGCGGCTGCGCCGGCATCGGCCGATGCTGCTGCTCGACCTGGCCGTGCCGCGCGATATCGACAGCGACGTCTCCGGCCTGCGTGACGTGTTCCTGTACACCGTCGACGACCTGGAACGGGCGATCGAGGACAACCGCCGCGGCCGCCGCGAGGCCGCCCAGCAGGCCGAGGCGATCGTCGAACTGCAGACCGCGCGCTTCGTGGAACATTGGCAGGCCAGCGGTCGCCAGCAACCTCTGCTACGCCTGCGGGCGCATGGCGACGCCGCCCGCGCGGACGCGCTGGCCAAGGCTCGCGCGCAACTTGCCGCCGGGATGCCGCCGGAACAGGCGCTGGATCTGCTGGCGCACACCCTGACCAACCGCTTGCTGCATGCGCCCACCGTTGCGCTGCGCGAAGCGGCGCTCGGTGGCGACGGCGACCTCGCCCGCGCCGCGGAGAAGCTGTTCCCGGCTGCGGACACGGATCGCGCCGACGCATGACCCCTGCCCTGCGCCGCAAACTCGACGCGCTGGTGGAACGGCGCGAGGAAGTGGAACGCCTGCTGGCCGATCCCGCGATCGCCGCCGACCAGCACCGCTTCCGCAACCTGTCGCGCGAGTTCGCCACCCTGCAGCCGGTGGCGGATGCGCTGGCCGCCGAAGCGCAGGCGCGCGCCGACCTCGCCGCCGCAGAGGCGATGCGCAGCGACCCGGAACTGCGCGAACTGGCCGACGACGAAATCGAAGCGGCGACCGCGCGCCTGCAGCAGCTCGAAGGCGAACTGCTGGCGCAGCTGATCCCGAAGGATGCGCGCGACGGCGGCGGCCTGTACCTGGAAGTGCGCGCCGGCACCGGTGGCGACGAGGCCGCGATCTTCGCCGGCGACCTGTTCCGGATGTACTCGCGCTTCGCGGAAGCGCAGGGCTGGCGGGTCGAAGTGGAATCCGCGAATCCCGGCGAGCACGGCGGTTACAAGGAACTCGTCGCCCGCGTGGAAGGCGATGGTGCCTACGCGAAGCTGAAATACGAATCCGGCACGCATCGCGTGCAGCGCGTACCAGCCACCGAATCGCAGGGCCGCATCCATACCTCGGCGGCGACGGTTGCGATCATCGCGATCGAACCCAGCGGCGACACCGACATCGTGATCAATCCCGCGGACCTGCGCATCGATACGTTCCGATCCTCCGGTGCCGGCGGCCAGCATGTCAACAAGACCGAGTCGGCGATCCGCATCACCCACATTCCCAGCGGCGTGGTGGTCGAAAACCAGACCGAGCGCAGCCAGCACGCCAACCGCGACAAGGCGATGAAGCGCCTGCAGGCGATGCTGGCGGATGCCGAACTCGAGAAGCGTACCGCCGCGACCGCCGCGGATCGCAAGCTGCAGGTCGGCAGTGGCGACCGCAGCCAGCGCATCCGCACCTACAGCTACCCGCAGGGCCGGATTACCGACCACCGCGTGGAAGGCCTGACCCTGTACGACCTGCCGAACATCCTGGAAGGCGACCTGGACCCGCTGGTCCTGCGCCTGCAGCAGGAACAGCAGGCAGAAGCACTCGCCCGCCTGGCACAGGAACCATGAGCATGGAAAACACCACGATCTCACGCGCCGGCCCGGCCGACCTCGACGCCCTGGCGATCCTGTTCGACGCCTACCGCAGCTTCTACGGGCAGGCTCCGGACCTGCCACTCGCGCGCCAGTGGCTGCGCGAGCGCCTGCGCTTCGGCGAGTCGGTCGTAATGGTGGCCAAGCGCGGCAATTCGGTCGTCGGCTTCACACAGCTGTACCCGATGTTCTCCTCGGTACGCACCGCGAAGGCCTGGATCCTCAATGATCTGTATGTCGATGCTGCAGCGCGCCGCGGAGGGATCGCCCGCGCATTGCTGGAGGCCGCGGCGAAGTTCGCACGCGAGGACGGCGCAATGGGCATCTCGCTGGAAACCAGCCAGGACAACGCCGCCGCACGCGCGCTGTATCGCGCCGCCGGCTGGAACGAGGACGCCACCCAATGGTATTCGCTGTCGTTCTCCAGGCAGCACCACTGATGCAGCCGGCACGGGGCCGGCCTACACTCGGCGCATGAGCGCTGCCCACGAATTCAAGCCACTGTCGCTGTGCGTGTTGACGGTCTCCGACACGCGCACGGCGGACAACGACACCTCCGGCGACTACCTGTCCGATGCGCTGCGCGACGCCGGCCATCGCCTGCATGAGCGCGCGATCGTGCGCGACGACAAGTACGCAATGCGCGCGCTGGTCTCGCGCTGGATCGCCGATGCCGAGGTGGACGGCATCATCGTCACCGGCGGCACCGGCTTCACCGGCCGCGATTCCACGCCGGAAGCCCTGCTGCCGCTGCTGGACAAGCGGATGGATGGCTTCGGCGAACTGTTCCGCGCGATCAGCTTCGAGGAGATCGGCACCAGCACGCTGCAGTCGCGGGCCTTCGCCGGGCTGGCCAACGCCACCTTCCTGTTCGCGATGCCGGGCTCCACATCGGCCTGCCGCACCGGCTGGGACAAAATCATTGCCGCGCAACTCGACGCACGCACCAGGCCCTGCAACCTCGCCAATTTGAAGCCCCGGCTCAAGGAGTGACGATGGCCCTCGATACCACCCTGCGATTGCTCAGCAAGGCCAGCGGCCTGACCGTGGTCGACATCGCCACCGCCATCCCGCGCGCCGGCGTGAGCACGGTGAATGCCTGGCTGCGTGGCGAGAAACTGCCCGGCAAGGACCAGGTCGACGCGCTGGCGCGCACCTTCGGCGTGCCTGCGGGCGCGCTGCTGTCGGAACTGGCCAGCACCCTCGATCCGGCGCGGACCAAGGGAGAGCACGACCTGCTGGCCGCCTATCGCAGCCTGAACACCCGCCAGCAGGGCGCGCTGCTGGAAGTGGCGCGCAGCATGCAGCCGAGCAGGAAGCCCGCGCGATGAGCAAACTGAAGCGCAAGGACTACGAAGCACTGCTGCAACCGTTGCAGTCCGAACTCGCGCACATGGCGCGCTGGGTGCAGCACGCCGGCCAGCGCCTGGTCGTGGTCTTCGAGGGCCGTGATACCGCCGGCAAGGGCGGCGCGATCAATGCGATCCGCGAACACCTCAACCCGCGTCAGTGCCACGTGGTCGCGCTGCCCAAGCCGACCGATCGCGAAGCCGGGCAATGGTATTTCCAGCGCTACGCCGCGCAGTTGCCCGCAGCAGGCGAGATCACGCTGTTCGACCGCAGCTGGTACAACCGCGCCGGCGTGGAAAAGGTGATGGGTTTCGCCAGCGATGCGCAGGTCGAGGCCTTCCTGCATGCCGCGCCGCAGTTCGAGCAGCAACTGGTCGACGACGGCATCCTGCTGTTCAAGTACTGGCTGTGCTGCGACCAGGAACAGCAGGAAAAGCGATTCGCCGAGCGGCTGGAGGATCCACTCAAGGGCTGGAAGCTGTCGCCCATCGACCTGGAGGCACGCAAGCGCTACCGCGACTACACCCGTGCCCGCGAGGTCATGCTCAAGGCCACCCATACCCGCCATGCGCCGTGGACGCTGGTCGACTTCAACGACCAGAAGCGCGGTCGGCTGGCATTGATCCGCGACCTGCTGGATCGGTTACCCGATACCGCCGTCGACACCCCGAAGATCGAGTTCCCGAAATTGGCCAGCAAGCCCGCGAAGGAACGCTACGGCGTACTGAAGCCGATCCCGCCGTTCAAGGCTTGACCGGCGGCGCCATCGGCGCAACCGGCTTGGCCGACACCGGCGGCCACGGCAACCCGGCCTGCTTCGCCAACGCGGCGTAGCGCGGATCGTCGCGGTAGCGCAGCAGCAGGGCGTCGTAGAGCAGGCTCTGCATGCCCGGGTCGCGCGCCTTCCATGCACGCTGCAACCACTCGAACATCGCGTCGGGTTCGCCACGCACCGCATACACCTGGGCCATCTGGAACGCCCAGCCATCCTCGTATTGTTCGACGGCCTGCACACTGGCATCGGCGATGGCACGATCCGGCCCGATCTGCGCCGCCATGGCCAGCGCGAAGTCGCGCCACTGGCCTGGCGGTTCGGCTTCAGCCGCCTTGCTCGCTGCGGCCGGATCCTTGCGCAAGACCTTCACGATCGCCAGCAGGTGGTGGTTGTAGATGCCCTCTGGCTGCAACTCAATGGCCCTGGCGATTGCCTGCTCGGCTTCGTCCAGCCGACCCAGCGGCATCAGATAGGCCACCAGCCAGCGATACCAGTCGGCGCTGCGTGGATTCAGCTGGAGGGCTTTGCGGGTGAGCTCGACCGCCTGCGCCAGGTCGCCTTGGCTGGCCCGGACCAGACCCAGCATGTAAAGCGCATCGCCATCGTCCGGTGCCAACTCCACCGCGCGCTTGAGCTCGGCCTCGGCACCGCGCCAATCGAAGTCGCGCAGCATCAGCAGGTAGCCGCGCGTGATCCGGGTCGTGGCCTGATCGGGCGCCAAGCGCACTGCTTGCTCGATCGCCGCGTCTGCCTGCTCGTATGCTTGCTCGGCTTCCGCGCCTGACAGACCGCCATTGGAGACGGTGTCGACCAGCATCCGCGCCTTCGAGGCATACGCCAGCGCGTAGTCGGGATCAAGTTCCACGGCACGATCAAATTGCTTGACCGCCTCATCCAGCACCGTGGCGGAACGCGCCTTCATGAAGGCGTCGTAGGCATCGACATTGCCGCTCGGTGGATGGTCGCTTTGCGCCTTGGGCGCGCTCACCGGCTGCAGTTTCGACTTCAAGGCGGTCGCCACCTGCGAGGTGATCTGGTCCTGCAAGGCGAACAGGTCTTTGTACGGCCGATCGTAGTTGTCCGCCCAGAGGGTGCTGCCGTCGGCGGCCTTGATCAGGTTGGCCCTGACCCGGACGATATCGCCGACCCGTTGCACGCTGCCCTCCAGCAGGTGGCTGACGCCGAGCTTGCCGGCGATCGCCTTGGGATCGTCCTTGCTGTCGCGGAACTCGAATGAGGACTTCCGGTTGATCACGCGCAGTCCGTCGATCCGCGCCAGCGCGATGATGAAGCCCTCCGAAAGGCCGTCGGAGAAATACTGCTGGTCCTTGTCGCTGCTCTGGTTCTCGAAGGGCAACACCGCGATCGAATTGCCGGCAGCCGCGACCTGGCCGGCCTGCGCGGGCATGGTGCGCTCGACCAGTCGATCGGTCAGCAACAACACCACCGCGATCGCCAGTACGCCGATGATGACCAGGTCGGTGCGGCGCTTGACCGTGCGCGCATCCGGCGCGTTGTCATCGACCTCGCTCTCGAGCTTGATGCCCTGGCTGGTGAATTCGTAGCGCCAGGAAAACGCCAGCCACAGCGGGAAACCGATCGCTGCGGCGATCAGGAACCAGCGGGTGGCAGATTCGGGTGCGCCGAGCTCCGGACCCAACTGCGCAATGCCCTGCGCCAGCGCCCACACCGAGCCGATGTAGAGGATCGCCGCACGCGGCACATTGCGACGCTTCAATTCCCCGATGAACTTGCCGATCATGCCGCGTCCATTCCGGCCCCTGCCCCGATTCTTGCATAACGAAGGCGCAAGACGGGGCCGGACACGCTCATGTGAAAGTCACCCGATCGCGAAGTCGTTGCGTTTCGTCAACGAATCCACCGGCAAATTCTCACGGAAGACAGTATCGACCCGCGCCAGCGGCGGTCCCGCGTGCAGCCAGCGTTGCAGTGCGTCGATGACGGCGGCATCGCCGATGGCCAGCACTTCGACGCTGCCATCGGCGAGATTGCGAGCGTGCCCGCTCAGGCCAAGTCGCGCCGCTTCATCGCGGGTCGAAGCGCGGAACCACACGCCCTGCACCTTGCCACGAACGATGAACCGCGCCGTCGGCATCTCAGCCTGCCGTGGGACCGCCCGCCGCGGCGATGTCTTCTTCCAGCATCCGCGCGCTGACCGGGCCGGTGTACTTCTTCACCACCGCGCCATCGGGGCCGATCAGGTAGGTGAACGGCAGGCCGCGCGGGGTGTCGAAATCGGCCGGCGGGTTGTAAACATCGATCAGCGCCATCGGATAGACCACCGGATGCTTCACCAGGAAGGCGCGCAACGCGTCCTCGGTGGTGTCTTCGTAGGCCAGGCCGACCACCACGATGTGTTCGCGCATGGCGTCGAGCGCGGACAGCTCCGGCATTTCCTTCAGGCATGGCCCGCACCAGGTCGCCCAGAAATTGACGATGGCCCATTTGCCGCGCTGCGCGGCCAGGTCGAAGGCGTTGCCGTCCAGTGAGGTCACCTTCAACGACGGGAACTTGGCATTGGTCGCGGCGGCCGGTTCGGGCGCAGCGGCCTGCGGCATGGCGACCGGCGCAGCGGCCACCGGTACAGCGGCAGGGGCTTCGCGCTTGCAGCCCGCGGTTGTCGCCAGCGCGATCAGCGCAAGCCGAATGACGATATTGCGCAGCATGCTCACTCTCCGGGAATGCGTTCGTAGACGCAGGACACGCGCTGCTTCAGCAAGTCGCGCAGCGGCATGCGCAGGCCGTTGATCACCTCCATCACCGCGATACCCAGCGCATCGTCGTGATGCGGCAGGTGCGCTTCGGCGACCGGCACGCGCAGGTGCGCGGCCTCGTACAGCTCGCCCAAGGTGACATCATCGAGATCGCGGGCCAGCAGCCATTCTCCACTTTCCGCGCGACTGACCACGTTGATCGCGGCCATCTGCCCCAGCAGGTCCTGGATCAGGCTGTCGGTGAGGATCGGCTCCAGCTGCTGGATCTCGTCGCTGTGCAAGCCCTTGCCGCCCGCGCGCGCCTGCTGGAAGCGACCCAGCATGCGCAGCAGGCCATACAACTCGTAGCCATGCGGCAAGCGCAACGCCACCGGCTGGTAGCGGAACGCGGACATCGACGAGGCGAACGACGCACCGAACAGGATCGAGGTCCAGCCCAGGAAGATCCACAGCATCAGGATCGGCACGAAGGCGATGGCACCGTAGATCTTCTGGTACGAATCGAAGCTGCCCAGGTACAGGGCCAGGCCCGACTTCACGCATTCGAACAGGAACACCGACAAGGCCGCGCCGGCGAACGCATGCCGCCACTTCACCGTGCGGTGCGGCACGACCTTGAAGATCGCGGCGAAGGCGAGCAATTCGATCGCCATCGGCGTCACCCGCAACAGCAGGGCCTCCAGCCAGCGACCGGGAATGGTCTCGAAGATCGCCAGCGCAAAAAACCGGGTGAGCAGCGCCAGGCTGGTGGCGGCGACCAATGCGCCCAGGGTCAGCACGGTCCAGTACACCAGGAATCGGCTGAACTTGGGACGCGCGGTCGGCACCCGCCAGATCCGGTTGAACACCGCCTCCACGCTGGTCAGGGTCACCAGCAACGACACGATCAGCGCCAGCGCGCCAGCGGCGGTGAGCTTGCTGGTGTTGGCGGAGAAATCGGTGAGGTAGCCGGACACCGCCTTCGCCGCGCTGGGCACGAAGTTGGCGAAGATGTAGCTGGTCAGGCTCTCGCTCCACTGGTTGAACACCGGGAACGCCGAGAGCACGCCGAACACCACCATCGACAGCGGCACCAGCGCGAACGCCGTGGTGTACGACAGCGCGCCGGCGGCCTCGAACAGGCGGTCACCGAGGAAACGCTTCAGCACGAAGCGGCCAAAGCTGCCGGCACGCGCACGGTCGCGCAAGCGGTCGCTCCAGCGGTTGAGGGAATCCAGCGGCTCCATCGAGCAAGCCTAACCGATGCCCTGTTCTGGCCGCATGCCGTGTGCCGCATCGCCTATGCTTCACACTCTTTCCCGACGGCGTGCGGCATGCCCGAGATCCTGGTCCTGTACTACAGCCGTGGCGGCTCCGTGGCGCGACTCGCGCGCCAGGTCGCGCGCGGCATCGGCGAAGTTGAGGGCATGCAGGCACGGCTGCGCACGGTACCGCCGGTGGCACCCATCACCGAAATCGCCAGCCCGCCGGAACCCGAAGAAGGCGCGCCCTACGTCGACAAACGCGACCTGGCCGAGTGCGTCGGCCTGCTGATCGGCAGCCCGACCCGCTTCGGCAACATGGCGGCGCCGATGAAGCACTTCATCGACACCCTGGGCGCCGAATGGGCCAGCGGCACCCTGGACGGCAAGCCGGCGGCGGTGTTCACCTCCACCGCGACCATGCACGGCGGCCAGGAATCGACCCTGCTGACCATGCTGGTGCCGCTGCTGCACCACGGCTGCGTGATCAGCGGCATCCCGTTCACCGAACCCGCGCTCAGCACCACCCGCAGCGGCGGCACGCCGTATGGCGCGAGCCACGTCGCCGGGGCGCAGGACGACCCGGAACTGAGCGATGACGAAGCCGTGCTGGCGCGTGCGCTTGGCCGGCGCGTGGCTGATCTCGCCAGGCGGCTGCAGGCATGAGCACGTCGCGCCCGCTGGTCTTCGCGCTGCTCGCACTGGCCGCGTTCTTCATTGTCTGGTTCGCGCGCGATGCGCACCTGCTGACCGGCCTGCTGGTGTTCGCGTTGCCGCCGTTCCTGCTGGCGATCGCCGCGTGGCGTGGTTGGCATCGCGCGGGCTTCGTCGCCGGCGTACTGGCATTGCTGTGGTTCTGCCACGGAGTGATGCTGGCATGGTCCGAACCCGGGCAACGCGCGATGGCCTTGCTGGAAGTCGCGCTTTCCCTCGCCATCATCTATGCCGCCTGCCTGCCAGGCGCGCGCGCGCGGCGCGAGAAGACGTCCGGCAAGGCGGAATGAGCTTCGATCCGCGCATGGCCGGCTTGCCGCCGGCAGTGATCGAGTTGGTGCATGCCGGTGCGCGGGCATTGCGCGACGGCCAGCCGCAGCGCGCGGAGCCGCTCCTGCTGCGAGCCGGTGCACAGGCACCTTCACACCCGGAACCGCTGCGCTACCTGGCGATCCTGCAACTGCACACGCGCCGTGCACCGATGGCGATGCAGACCCTGCAGCGTGCGTTGACCCTCACGCCGGACGATGCGCTGCTGCACTGCGACCTGGGCACCGTGCAGTCCGCATGCGGCGACATCGACACGGCATTGGCCAGTTGGCATCGCGCCTGCAAACTCGAGCCCGCGCAACCGATGCCGTGGTTCAACCTGGGCCGCAATCTGCAGCAACTCGGCCGCACCGATGAGGCCATCGCCGCCCTGCGCGAGGCGATCACGCACGCACCGGACATGTTGCCGGCGAAGATCCTGCTGGGCGACGCGCTGGTGCATGCCGGTCGCTTCGATGAAGCGGTATCGCAGTATCGCGACGCATTGCGCCTGCAGCCCGCCTGCGGCGATGCCTGGCGCGGCCTGTCCAACATCAAGACCCGCGCGCTCGACACCGACGATGCGCGGATGCTGGAAACGCAGCTGCAGCGCCGAGACATCGCCGACAGCGACCGCGTGGCGATAGGCCACGCATTGGGCAAGCTGCACGAAGACCAGGGCCGCCACGCCGATGCGCATGCGGCCTTCATCGCCGCGAATGCCCTGCAAAAGCGCTTGACGCCGTGGAGCCGGCAGGCGTTCGAGCAATTCGTCGCGCGCGCGCTCACGGCAACGGAAGCATTGCCCGCTCCGATCGATGCCGATCTGGGCCGCCAGGTGATCTTCATCGTCGGCCAACCGCGCTCGGGGTCGACGCTGTTCGAGCAGGTGCTGGCAGCGCATCCCGACGTGGAAGGTGCCAGTGAATTGCCATATCTCGGCATCGTCATCCAGCAGGAATCGATCCGACGCGGCGTGGCGTATCCGCAATGGGTGCCGCAGGCCACGGCAGCCGACTGGCATCGGCTGGGCCGCGATTACCTGGCCCGCACCGCACGCTGGCGTGCGCACAAGCCACGCTTCACCGACAAGCTGCCGGAAAACTGGAAGCACGCCGGCATCCTCCGCGCGATGCTGCCCGGTGCCAGCGTCATCGAGACCCGTCGCGATCCGCTGGAAACCGCGTGGTCGTGCTTCAAGCAGCAGTTCTACAGTCAGCCGCATTTCGGCAACGACCTCGGCGACATCGCCGCGCACATCCAGGGCAGCGAACGCGCAATGGATGTCTTCCGCGGGCGAGCGCCGGCGCGAATTCATTTGCATCGATACGAGGATCTGCTGGCCGATCCGGAATCGCGCATCCGCGCGCTGCTGGACGACTGCGGCTTGCGCTTCGACCCGGCCTGCCTGACATCGCACGAGGCGCGGCGGAACGTGCGCACTGCCAGCGCGGCACAAGTGCGCCAGCCGCTGCGCCACGACACCGCCCGTGCGTCCGCGTACGGCGCGCTGCTCGATCCGCTGCGTGCCGCGCTGGAGCAGTCGCGCTGACCGAACGGTGTCGCCGCGAGGAGTTTTGGCGGACAATCCGCGCATGGACAACCTGCTGATCGTCACCACCGGCGGCACCATCGACAAGGTGTACTTCGACGCGAAATCCGACTACCAGGTCGGCGACCCGCAGATCGGACGCATGCTGCAGGAACTCGGCGTGGCGTTCCGCTTCCACGTGATCCCGCTGCTGCGCAAGGACTCGCTGTTCGTGGACGACTCCGACCGCCAGTTGCTGCGCGCCACCATCGCCGCGCAGGACGAAGCCTGCGTGCTGGTGACCCACGGCACCGACAGCATGGTCGAGACCGCCCGCGTGCTCGCAGGCATCGAGGGCAAGACCATCGTGCTGACCGGCGCGCTGAGCCCGGCGCGCTTCGAGGGCTCCGACGCGGAGTTCAACATCGGTTGCGCGGTTGGGGCGGTGCAATCGCTGCCGCCGGGTAGCTACATCGCAATGAACGGGCGCATCTGGGATCCGGCGAAGGTCCGCAAGAACGTCGACGCGAACCGCTTCGAAGCCCTGCAACCGTAACCGCTGACGCCGCGCACCGGGGGTGCCGGTCAGTTCACGACGACCTTCGGTGGCAGGCGGCAGTCAGCCCGCCAGGTGTTCGCGTTCTTGCCCAACTCGGCCAGGAAGGCCAGGCCCAGCTGGGCGAACTTGATGCTGTGCTCGGCGGATTCGCCCATGTTGGCCAGGGTATCGCCGCTCGTGTGGATGTAAGGGAAGTAGCCGTTGCTGTCGCCGGCCTCGAACATCATCGCCGCCGGGTAGCCGGAGGCGGTCCACGATGCGTGGTCGGAGCAGCCGTAGCCGCAGGCGTAGGCGGTGCGGGTCAGGCCGGTCGGCGCCAGGTAGGTATCGAACAGGTCGACCACGAAGTCCTTCAGCCCGGCGTTCGAGTAGTCGGTGATCAGCTGCATGTCATCGACCGCCCCTGACTTGTAGTTGGTCATGTCCAGTTGCAGCACGCCCACCACGTTCTTGCCGCTGTTGCGGAACGATTCCGCGATGGCCCGCGAGCCACGCAGACCGACTTCCTCGGCGGCATAGCCCATGAACTTGACGGTCCGCCTCGGCCGCCAACCGCTGGCCAGCGCCACCCGGATGATTTCGGTCAGGGTGGCGATGCCGGAGGCATCGTCGTCGGCGCCAGGCGCAAGCTGGTTGACGCCCCCGCCGGCGGAATTGATCGAATCCAGGTGGCCGCCGAGCACCACGATCTCGTCGGCGAGCTCGTTCCCCTGGATGGTGAGGATCACCGATGGCTGCGTGGCGCAATTGCCGCACTCGGTGAACAGCTCGGTGCTCACGTCGGTGCGCGCGCCCGCCAACGCCTGCCAGTGGCCGCGAATCCATTCCGCGGAGGACTTGCCGGTCGCACTGGCGTAATAGCGATTCTGGTAGCTCGACAGGTGGTTGATGGTGTCGTAGATGTTGGCCTCGACGACCTGCGGCATCCACAACTGCACGATCGTGGCATTGTCGATGGTGTAGTCCGCAGCCAGCGCCTGCATACCCACCCGCGCTCGATCCGAACGGATGAAGGCATCCGCCTCGCGGCGGCTGCCGAATGCGAAATACCCGCCGCAGCGTGCTTCGACCTCGTGGACGTACTTGCTGACCCGGCTAAGCTGACTCGCGGCGATCTCCGATACCACCAGCGTCTCGCCAACGCTGTCGCGCCGCACCGCCCCGTTGCGTGCGAAGCCGCGAATGCCGTTCCACGTCTTGCGCGAAGTGACGATGTAGACCGGTGCGAACGGGTTCCCGTCCAGGGGCAGCGAAGCCAGGCTTGCATCGACTTCAGCGGCGACATCATGGTGTACGCGAGCATGCCCGGCCTGCGTGCGCTCTGCCGCATGCACGCCGAGCGCAGGGATAGCGTGCGGGCGATGGGTTGCGATCAGCGTGGATGCGCCAAGCAGGGTAGCGCCGGCGAGCACCACCATCATGAGGCCCTGCATCTTCATTCGCACGTCTCCCGCATGACCGGAATGGCCACGCCAAGGGGCAAGTTAGCACCGTCGTTTACCGCAGGTAAGTCGCATGCAGCAATTTGCAAGCGTGGCCGTCGCAGGAGCGCTTGCAGAACGGCGGCAGCGAATGCGTCATTCCCCAACTGACCGTGTGCAAGGCAGCCCCCACCCTCTGCAAACGATCCCAGGAAGCCCCCCGCTGAACCGGGGTTGTCGATGCATCGGATGGGTCGTGGTCCTTGCGGGCAGCGGATCACATCGTGATGCTCCAGCTGTTGATGTAGCCGGTATCGGTGCTGGCGCGATCCTTCACCCGCAGCTTCCAGGCACCGTTGATCGTTTCGCTGGACAGATTGACCGTGAAGCTCTTGACTATGTTGTCCGCGCTGCCGCCGGTGCGGTTCTGCAACGTGTACACGGTGTTGTCCGGGGCCAGCAGCTCGACGACCAGGTCGCCGCTGTAGGTGTGGACGATGTTCACCGCCACCTGGGTGTTGCTCGGCGCGTTGCCCGAACGACCCGACACGGTGATGGTGCTGGTGATGCCGGTGGCGTTGTTGTCCGGGATGTTGGCATCGGTGCCGTTGCTGTAAGTCTGGGTCGTGCCGCCACCGCCGCCGGCGGTATAGCTTCCGGTGAGGGTCGCGCCGGAGAAGGCGCTGTAAGCCTTGATCAACACCCGGTAGGTACCCGCCTGCGCGGTCGCGATATTGCAGGTGCCGGCATTGCCGCTGGCGTCCGCCTTGCAGTCGTAGCTGGTCGTCGTCGGCACGCTGCCGAACTTGACGTACATGTCGGCATCGCCGCTGCCGCCGTCGCTGACGAACTTGAGCGCGGTCGCACCCGTCGGCACCGCCAGCGTCCACACCTGGCTGCTGCCGTTCGCGCCGGAAATCGGCTTGGCCACGCCGTTGCTCAATGCGTCGCCGCTGCCACCGCCACCCGTGCCCTGGGTCTTGGCCAACTCGCCGAGGAAGGCCAGCGAGAACTGGACGAACTTGACGCTGGGCTGGGCCGTGTTGCCCATGCTCGCCAAGGTATCGGCGGTGGTGTGGATGTTCGGGTTGGAACCGCCGCTGGCGGTGCCGGCCTCGAACATCATCGCCGCCGGATAGCCGGCACTGGTCCACGAGGCATGGTCGGAGCAGCCGTATCCGCAGGTGTAGGTGCCGCGGGTGTAACCGAGCGGCACCAGATAGGCATCGAACAACTGGTTGAAGAAGGTCTTCAGGTCCGCGTTGGAATAGTCGGTGATGAGGCGCATGGCCGTCGCCGATCCCGACTGGTAGTTGGTCATGTCCATCTGCAACACGCCGACCACATTGGTGCCCGCGTTCTTGAACGATGTCGCGATCGCGTTGGAGCCGCGCAGGCCCACTTCCTCTGCCGCATAACCCATGAACTTGACCGTGCGCTTGGGCTTCCAGCCATTGGCCAGCGCGATCCGCAGGGTTTCGGTCAGGGTCGCGATGCCGGATGCATCATCGTCCGCGCCCGGTGCCACTGCAGTGTTGCTGCCGCTGCCGCTGATCGAATCCAGGTGCGCGCCCAGCACCACGACTTCGTTCGGCAGGTCGCTACCCTGGATGGTCAGGATCACCGAGGGCTGGGTGGAACACGTGCCGCAGGCGAACAGTTCGGTGCTGACATCGCTCCGACCGTTCGCGAGCGCCTGCCAGGTGCCGCGGATCCACTCCGCCGAGGTCTTGCCGGTCGGGCTGCTGTAGTAGCGGTTCTGGTAGCCCTGCAACTGGGTGATCGTCTGCTGGATGTTCGCCGCCGCGACTTGCGGCAGCCAGGGACTCACGGTGGCCTGGTTGTCGAGGGTGTAGCTCGCCGCCAGCGAGCGACCGACCGCTGAAGCTGCCCGGTCTGCACGCAGGAAGGCTTCCGCGGCAGCGCGCGTGGCGAAGGCGAAATAGCCGCCGCAGCGCTTTTCCATCGCATGGATATCTTCGCTGAGCGCGCTCAACTGTCCGGCACGGATTTCGGCGAGCACCAGCGGCTGGCCAAGGCTGTCCGAGCGGGCAACGCCGTTGCGGACCATGTTGCGCACGCGCTGATAGGTGCTGTTCGAGGTGACGATGTAGACCTTCGCATCGGGATCGTCCTCGAGGTGCATCGATGCCAGCTCGGCGCGGGAATGCGCACGCGCATACGTGCCATCGCCATCTCCCGCCATCGCCGTTCCGGCGACTAGGGAGGACGCCAGCAGCAAGCCTTGCAGCAGTCTTTTCCGGATCATGGAGACACTCCTGTCCTGTCCGGCGCGCAGGCGCGCCAGGGTTTCGATGGGTGGAAAAAAACAACCCCGGCGAACCGGGGTTGTCGATGCATCGGATGGAACGTGGTCCTTGCGGACCGCGGATCACATCGTGATGGACCAGCTGTTGATGTAGCCGGTATCGGAGCCGGCGCGATCCTTCACGCGCAGCTTCCAGGCGCCGTTGATCGTCTCGCTGGACAGGTTGGTGGTGAAGGTCTTCACGACGTTGTCCGCGCTGCCACCGGTGCGGTTCTGCAGCGTGTACACCGTGTTGTCCGGCGCCAGCAGCTCGACGATCAGGTCACCGCTGTAGGTGTGGACGATGTTCACCGCCACCTGCGTGTTGCTGGGGGCATTGCCCGAACGGCCCGAGACGTTGATGGTGCTGGTGATGCCGGTGTTGTTGTTGTCCGGGATGCTGTAGTCGGTGCCGTTGGTATACGTCTGCGGGCTGCCGCCACCGCCGCCGGTCGTGTAGTTGCCGATCAGGCTCACGCCGGAGAATGCGGAGTAGGCCTTCAGACGGATGTAGTACGTCCCGCCGGTCGAGCTCGCGAACGTGCAGGCCTCGGCATTGCCGGACTTGTAGGGACGGCAGTCGTAGGACGAGTCGGTCGGCGCACTGCCGAGCTTCACGTACATGTCGGCATCGCCGGTCCCGCCGGACATGGTGAACGTCACGTTGGTGGCACCGGCAGGCACGACCATGGTGTAGTTCACCGCGTTGCCCGCGGTCTGGTTGATGCCGGTCACGGCCACGCCCTTGGTCAGTGCGCCGCCGGTGCTGCCACCGCCGCCACCGCCGCCCGAGCAGCTGACGCCGACGGAGGTGAACGCCGCGGTGACATCGGCTACGGTGAAACCGAGGTCGGTGGCCGCCGTCTGCACGCCACAGGCGCCCTGGTTGAAGGTGCTGCTCGCGGTCCAGTAGTCGCGGTTGGCGCGGGCGAACACCTGGAACGCCTTGACCGTGCCCCAGCCCGGCTTGATCGCCAGCAGGTAGAACGCCTTGTTGTAGACGCCCGAGCTGTAATGCACGTCCATGCCGCTGGTGAAGTCGGAAGCGTGGTCGATGGACGAACCGTCCTGCGGCGGGTTGTTCATGTAGCGCAGGGCGCCCGCGGCCTTGAAGATGTCAGCACCGACCAGCCAGTCATTGCTGCCGCGCATGTAGAAATCGGCGGCTTCGCCGGCCATGTCGGAGAACGCTTCGTTCATGCCGCCGGACTGGCCGGAGTAGGTCAGGTTGGACTGCTGCTCGGTAAAACCGTGCGAGACCTCGTGGCTGGAGACATCCAGGCTGACCAGCGGGTGGAAGGTGCTGGCGCCGTCGCCGAAGGTCATCGCGGCGCCGTCCCAGAACGCGTTCTCGTAGCTGGTGCGGTAGTGCACCTTCATGGTCAGCTGGAAGGTCAGCGGTGCCTGCCCGATGTAGGCCTGGTACATGTTGTAGATCACGTTGCCGAAGTAGTGGGCATCGTTCAGCGGCGAATACGCGCCGTTGATGGCCTTCACCGTGTTGCGCGGGCAGGTGTACGAGAACGCCGTATTGCTGGTGTTGCTGGTCGAATTGTTGAGGTTGACCGTCTTCACGTTGGCGCTGTTCATGGTGCAGGTGCTGCCGCTCTGCGCCACATCCAGCTTGCCGAAGTCGGTGCCGTACTCGTACTGGCCGGTCTTGGTGTTGCCGCCGGGGCCGGTGCCGACCAGGGCATGCTGCAGGTTGTCCCACTGCTTGAGCACGCGGCCGTTGTTGGCATCGACGATGACCACCGGGCGCATCGGCGCGCCGGCACCGTCGGCGAAGAACGAGACCTTGTAGGCCAGGTGGCCGCGGCCGGCGTCATCGATGAAGACCACCAGATCGTTGGTCTCGCGCTGGGTCAGCATGCCGGAGATGCTGTTGCCCAGGCCGGCACGCTTGCCGGCGACCAGCGCGGCAGCTCTCCCCAGGCGGGGGGTGGTCGAGGCGATGTCCTGGTCCAGGCCCGAGATCAGGTTGCCGAACATGGTGCGGACGTTGCCCGCGCCGTCTTCGCTCACGACCACGTCCTGGCCGAAGATCGGGATGCCGCGCCACGCCTGGTCGTAACGGTAATTGCGGACGCCACGGTCCGTGCGCTGCTTGCGCATCAACAGCGTGGTGCCGGCATCGGCGGCCATGAACTGGGCATGCCGGCGATGCGCCATGTCGGCCACGCCCTGGGTGGCGATGCGGGACTGGTACTGCTGCTTGAGCTGGGCGACGTCACGCTTGTGCAGGTCGACCTTGCCCGCCGCTTGGGCGCCGGTCGCGACGAGAGAGAGCGCGATGGCGGTGGCGAGCATGTTGATTCGGCTGGAACGATTCACTGGCACTACCCCTAGTGGTGATGTTTTTGGATCGCCGCGCAGCGCGACGGATGGGATGACAACTCCTGCTCTCCGCGCTGCCCCCTGCAGGGGTCTAATGAATCGCGGATCGCCCCGGCAAGCTGAACCGTTCCCGAAGCGATCCGGACAGTTGCGGCGGAGACTATCGACCGTCAAGCGAGGTCGGGAATATGCATATAACGATCGGCAATATGCGATCTTGCATACGTAGTCAATGGCGTTCCAGAGCCATTTCGTGGATTGCTACATCGCAGCATCCACATCCCTGAACGGCCGTTTTACGCATTGCGTGCTGCGTGGCAGCACGGAAATGCGCTGACTTGCAGGGGCAAAAAGTGACGCAACAGGCCTGTGTCGATGGTCACGGACGCAGTGACACCGGTCACCTTAAGTGTGGCGATGACGAGCCTCAGAGCATCCCGGTTTCGAGCTTGGCCAGCTCGGACATCATCGAACGCCCCCATGGCGGGTCGAACACCAGCTCGACGTCGGCCTCGGCGACGGTCGGGATCATTTCAAGCTTGCTGCGCACGTCATCAATGAGCACCTCACCCATGCCGCAGCCGGGTGCGGTCAGGGTCATGCGCACCTCGACCATGCGCCCGCCCTCGTCCCGTGGACGCACTTCGGCCGAATAGACCAGGCCGAGCTCGACGATGTTGACCGGAATCTCCGGGTCGAAGCAGGTCCGCAATTGCGACCAAACCAGCGCTTCCACGTCCTCGTCGCTGGCACCTTCCGGAAGCGCGATCGGCGCCGGTGGCTCCTTGCCGATGGCATCGCCGTCCTTGCCGGCAATGCGCATCAGGTTGCCTTCCACGAACACCGTCCAGCTACCGCCCAGCGACTGGGTGATGTAACCCACGGTGCCGGCCGGAAGGGTGACTTCGTCGCCTGCCGGTACCAGGACGGCGGCGCAATCGCGCTCGAAACGGACGGGTTCGCTGCTGCGGGAATACATGGGCAAGACTGGACGGTGGAATCCGTACCATTCTAGTCCCTTTGCCCGCTGGGTATGATGCGCGACCTCCGCGGACCGCCCATGACCATCGACGCCACCCCCACACCACGCTGGTTCGCCCTGCCCTTGCTGGCGCTGGGCATGCTGGGATTCGTCTCCGCGTGGGTATTGGCGGCGCTGTTTTTCGAGCGCCAATGCGCCTGGCTGGCAGTCCTGGCTGCGATGGACATGGTATTGCTGCTGGGGATCGCCCGCTGGCCGGCCGGTGCCAGTCGCGCAGGCTGGGCGTTCGCGGCCACCGCCGCGGCCGTTGTCCTGGCGAATTTCGGGATCGCAGCAGGCGAACTGGGCAAGAGCTTCGGCCTGCGCCCGTGGGAATCCGCGCTGATGCTCGGCGCGGACCATGCCTGGACGCTGTTGAAGATGGCGAACTCGCCGCTGGATCTGGCCTTTTACATCGCTGGTTTGCTGGTCGCGCTGGCGGCGGGGTTCAGTGCCCGCCGTCGAGGGCCTTCAGCTCGCTGACCAGCGCGCTGGCCACGCCCGCGCCATCGCCGTAGAGCATCCGCGTGTTGTCGGCATAGAAGAGGGCGTTCTCGATGCCGGCGAACCCGGTGCCCTTGCCGCGCTTGATGACGATGGTGTTCTTCGAGTTCACCACGTCGAGGATCGGCATCCCGTAGATCGGCGATGCCGGATCGGTCTTGGCGACCGGATTGACCACGTCGTTGGCACCGATCACCAGCGAGACGTCGGTATTGGCGAATTCCGGGTTGATATCGTCCATGTCGGCGATCAGGTCGTAAGGGACACCGGCTTCGGCCAGCAACACGTTCATATGCCCCGGCATGCGCCCGGCGACCGGGTGGATCGCGAACTTGACCTTGACCCCGCGCTCCATCAGGCGCTGGCTCAGTTCCCAGATCTTGTGCTGCGCCTGCGCCACCGCCATGCCGTAGCCCGGCACGATCACCACACGCTCGGCATAGGCCATCATCGCGGCCACGTCGGCGGCCTCGATCGGCTTCATCGAGCCGCCGATCTCCTGCATTTCCCCGCTGCTGCCGCCGAAGTCGGAGAACAGCACATTGCTGATCTTGCGGTTCATCGCCTTGGCCATCAGCCGGGTCAGCAGCATGCCGGCCGCGCCGACCATGGTGCCGGCGATGATCAGCGCTTCGTTGCCCAGCACGTAGCCCTCGAACGCCACCGCCAGGCCGGTGAATGCGTTGTAGAGCGAAATCACCACCGGCATGTCGGCGCCGCCGATCGGCAACGTCATCAGCACGCCAAGGGCGAGCGCCAGCACGAAGAACGCGACGATCCACGGCATCGCCAGGGTCTGCAGGGCCATCGCCCCGCACACCACCGCCGCCAGCGCAACCGCCGCGTTGAACCACTGTTGGCCGGGGAAGGTGTAGCGCTTGTCCATCCGCCCGTCGAGCTTGGCCCAGGCGATCACCGAACCGGTCAGCGACACCGCACCGATCAGCGACCCCAGCACCGCCAGCACGCCCGGCACCATCCCCGGCGACTGCCCGGCCGCCGACCAGCGCACCAGTTCGACCGCGCCGATCCCCGCCGCGGAACCGCCGCCCATGCCGTTGAACAAGGCGACCATCTGCGGCATGTCGGTGATCGCCACCTTCTTGCCCCAGGCCCAGTTGAGCGCCACACCGATGACGATCGCCGCGATCATCAGGCCGATGTTGTGCAGCCCCGGCAGGAAGAAGGTGGCAAGAGTCGCGATCAGCATGCCCACGCCGGCCCACTGGATGCCGCTACGCGCGGTCTTCGGGCTGGCCATGCGCTGCAGGCCGAGCAGGAACAACGTCGCCGCGACGAAATAACTCAGCTTCACCAGCACCAGCAGGCTCATGCCTTCGGCTCCGTCTTCTGCGACGGCTTGAACATTTCCAGCATGCGTTCGGTGACCACGTAGCCGCCGGCGGCATTGCCCGCGCCCAGCAGCACCGCGAGGAAGCCCAGCGCCTTCTCGAGCGGCGTATCGGCGTGTCCCAGCACCACCATCGCACCGATCAGCACGATCCCGTGGATGAAGTTGGAGCCGGACATCAGCGGCGTATGCAGGATCACCGGCACCCGCGAGATGATCACGTCGCCGGCGATCGCCGCCAGCATGAAGATGTACAGCGCCACGAATCCGTCGCCCACGAAGCCTCTCCCCGATCGCCTGCCCGCATCATAACCACGGCCCGCGCGCTTGTGCCCGCTGTCAACCGACGCGCCACATGGGCGTTTTGCATGTCGTGACGCCCGCCGATCCTTCCTGTGCCATGCCCGGCACGCGATGCCCCGAGAGTGCCCGACATGCTGTTCGTCGCCGCTAAGCTAGGCCAGGTGGAAGACGCCCTCAACAACGAACCGGAGCCGACGGATGTTGTCGCCCCCGCCGCCCTGCCTACTTCGCTGGAGCAATTCCTGGCGGGGATCGACGGGCGTGCGTTCCGCTTCGCCGAACTGGGCCTGCGCCATCGCGAGGACGCGCTGGACGCGGTGCAGGACTCGATGATGAAGATGCTCGGCTACCGCGACCGGCCGGCATCGGAATGGAGCCCGTTGTTCTGGAGCATCCTGCGCAACCGCATCGTCGACATCCAGCGGCGCGGCCTGTTCCGCTTGCGCTGGCTCATCCCCGGCAGCACCGACAAGGACGGCGAACCGATCGACTGGGCGGATGACGGGCCCGATCCCTCGCGCAGCCACGACAGCCGCGAGGCGTGGTCGCGGATCAGCGAGGCCCTGCGCACGCTGCCGACCCGCCAGCGCGAGGCCTTCACCCTGCGCGTGCTGGAAGAACTGGACGTGGCCGATACCGCCCGCGTCATGGGCTGCAGCGAAGGCTCGGTCAAGACGCATCTTTCGCGCGCCCGCGAGGCGCTGCAGCGGCAACTGGAGGAATTCCGATGAACACCCATCCCGATGAAATGCGCCCCGGCGACGACGCCCGTTTCGACGAGGCGCTGCGCGACCAGCATGCGACCGCGGTCGAACGCATTTCCCCACGGGTGCGCGCGCAACTCGTCCAGCGACGCAATGCCGTCCTGCGCGGCGAGCGCACTGCCCCGGCACGCGGCGGCCTGCGCTACGCCGCGGCCGGTTTCGCCGCCCTCTGCGCGCTGGCCATCGGCCTGCAGTTCGGACTCACGCCGGCACCGGTCAGTCCCACCGCCAGCGGCTTGGCATCCACCCAGGCGTCGACCACCGACACCACCATGCTCGACGAAGACCCCGAGTTCTACGCGTGGCTGGCATCCGCTGATGCCCAGCAGATCGCGATGGAGTAACCGATGAACCGCACGATCCGCCTCACCGTCCTTGCCTTGTCCCTTTGGCCTGCCTTCGCCTTCGGGCAGTCCGCCACCGTGGCCATGCAGTATCCCGAATGGGATCAGCTCACCCCGACCCAACGGGACGCCCTGATTGCGCCCTTGCGCGAGCGCTGGAACCGCAATCCCGACGAACGCGCACGCATGGCCGAACGCGCGCAGCGCTGGACGTCGATGCCGCGCGAGCAGCGCGACCGCGCCGGCCACGGCATGCAGCGCTGGGAACACATGTCGCCCGAGCAACGCAGCGAAGCGCGTGCGCTGTTCCATGCCATGCGCGGCATGGACAAGGAGCAGCGCAAGGCGTTCATGGCGCAGTGGCGGCAGAAGACGCCGCAACAGAAGACCGATTGGCTGAAAGCGCATCCGGCCCCGGAGCGGCGCCAGCGCGAATGATCAGACAGCGCTCGGTGCGCGCTCCGGCCACACCGTCTTCGCCAGCAACTCGTCGTCCCAGTCGAACGCCAGTGCGCCGTCCTTCAACAGCAGGCTGACGAAGTTGTAGACGTTGCGGGCGTACATCTCGCTGGCGTGCTGCGCGCCCATCGAGGCCAGGTTGAGCGGACCGGCGATGGTCACGCCCTTGCTGTCGATGGTCTCGCCCGGCTGGGTGAGTTCGCAGTTGCCGCCGGTTTCCGCGGCGAGGTCCACGACGACGCTGCCCGGCTTCATCCCGGCCACCATCGCCGCGCTGATGATCTTCGGCGCCGGGCGCCCCGGCACCGCCGCGGTGCAGACGACCACGTCGATACCCTTCAGGTGATCGGCCAGGCGCTGCTGCTGCAGTGCGCGTTCCTCGTCGGTGAGCGCGCGTGCGTAACCGCCCTCGCCCGCTGCGGATACGCCGAGGTCGAGGAACTTGCCGCCCAGCGATTCGATCTGCTCGCGGGTCTCCGGGCGCACATCGAAACCTTCCACCGACGCACCGAGGCGCTTGGCGGTGGCGATCGCCTGCAACCCGGCCACGCCCGCGCCGACGATCAGCACCTTCGACGGACGGATCGTGCCGGCGGCGGTGGTGAGCATCGGGAAGAAGCGCGGTGCCAGTTGCGCGGCGATCAATACCGACTTGTAACCGGCCATGCCCGCCTGCGAACTGAGCACGTCCATCGCCTGCGCACGGGTGGTGCGCGGCAGCTTTTCCAGCGGGAAGGCGACGATGCCGCGAGAGGTGATCGCCTCGGCTCGCGCGGGGTCGGCCTGCGGCTGCAGGCTGCCGACCAGTACCGCGCCAGATTTCAACGAAGCGATCGCGGCGACCGACGGCGGCTGCACGCAGAGGACGATGTCGGCGCCTTCGCGCGGGTGTGCAGTGACATGCGCGCCGGCATCGACATAGGCCTGGTCGGGGAAATACGCGCCATCGCCGATACCCGATTCGATCCGCACCGTCGCGCCCGCGGCCACGAGCTTCTTGCAGGTTTCCGGGGTCAATGCGACCCGCCGTTCGCCCGCTGCGCTCTCGCGTGCCACGCCAATGTTCACCGCCATCGCCCGCTCCCATGCTGCACTGGCTGCATCCTACCGAATGCCGGGTGGATACAGTCACGCACCGTTACCATGACGACATGACCAAGCCCCCGACCACGCTCAGCCTCGCCGCGCTCGACAGCCGGTTGTCGGTGCCGACCCGGCAACTGGCCGCGCCCGGCCCCGACGACAACCAGCTGCAGTGGATCCTGCGCAGCGCATCGCGCGTGCCCGACCACGGCAAGCGAGTGCCGTTTCGGTTCCTGCGCATCGCCAGCGACGCCCGCACGGCCCTGGCCGACGCCACCATCGCCCGCCTGCTGGAGCGCGAGTCCAACCCCGGCGACGGCGCGATCGAGAAGCTGCGCAACCGCTTCACCCTGCCGCCGCTGACCATCGCGGTCATCGCGAAACTGGGCGATGACGAGAAGATCCCGGTCTCCGAGCGGTTTTCGACCGCGTCCTGCGTCTGCCTGCTATTGCTGCAGGCCGCGCAGGCCGAAGGCTACGGCGCGCAATGGCTGACCGGCTGGCCCTGTTACGACCGCCCGTTGCTGGAGAACACGCTGGGCCTGCAGCCGGACGAACAGCTGGTCGGCACGATTGCGATTGGCACGCCGCAAGTCGACGTGCCGGACCGTGAACGGCCGGATCCCACGTCGCTGCTCACGGACTGGTCGCCGGCGTGAGCCAGCCGATGCCGGCGACGAATACGCTCCATCTGGTCGACGCCTCGATGTACGTGTTCCGCGCCTGGCACTCGATGCCGGACGAATTCCACGACGCCGACGGCTGGCCCACCAATGCGGTGCAGGGTTTTGCCCGATTCCTGCTGGAGCTGCTGGAACGCGAGCGGCCGACGCACATCGCGATCGCCTTCGACGAGTCGCTGGATTCCTGTTTCCGCAATGCGCTCTACCCGGCCTACAAGGCCAACCGCGATCCCGCGCCGCCGGAACTGCGCCGCCAGTTCGCCTGGTGCAAGGCGCTGTGCAAGGCAGTGGGCCTGGTGACCCTGGCGCATACCGATTACGAAGCCGACGACCTGATCGGCACCGCCGTGCATGTCGGTCGCAGCGACGGTTTCCGCAGCGTCATCGTGTCCGCCGACAAGGACCTGTCGCAGCTGCTGCAGGCAGACGATGAGCAATACGACTTCGCCAAGGGCGTGCGCTGGCGTGCCGACGGCGTCAAGGCACGGCACGGCGTGCACGCGCACCAGATCGCCGATTACCTCGCCTTGACCGGCGACGCGGTCGACAACATTCCCGGCATCAGCGGCATCGGCGCGAAATCCGCCGCGATCCTGCTTGCGCATTTCGAATCGCTGGACGCGCTGCTGGCGCGCATCGACGAAGTCCCGTTCCTGCGCCTGCGCGGCGCGGCGGGCATGGCCACGCGCCTGCGCGAGCAACGCGAGCACGCATTGTTGTGGCGGCAACTGACCACCATCGCGCTGGATGCGCCGTTGCCGGAAGGCGGCTTCGCGCGCGGTCGCGGCGATGCCGAGGAAATGGCGTCGCTGTCGGACTGGATGGGCTTCGGGCCGCTGACGCGCAAGCGGTTGGTGGACGCGGCGGGGCTCTCAGCGTGAAAAACGAAGGGGTTGGACACCGCCGCCGCTCCGCCGGAAAGGGTTCGAGCGCACCAAGGACGGTGCGCGCCCGCGCATCGGAGCCGGATGCGGAGCCTAAGCGGCGAACCCTTTCCGGCGGGGCGGTGGTGGTGCCCGGTGAGCCGAGGGCGGCACCGGTAATCACCGCCATTCGCCTGCGTTAGCATCAGAGCATGGGCCAGAACCTCAAACACACCCTCTACGAAGGCGACTGGCTGCGGCTGGTCCGCATCGGCCACTGGGAAGCCTGCGAGCGCACCCACGGCCAGGGCATGGCGGTGATCGTGATCGCGGTGACACCCGCCGATGAAGTCCTGTTCGTCGAGCAGTACCGCATCCCGCTGGGCGCGCGCACCATCGAGATGCCGGCCGGGCTGGTCGGCGACGACCACGCGCAGGACACCCTGGTCGATGCCGCGCGGCGTGAACTCATCGAGGAAACCGGCTGGTCGCCGGGTCGCGTCGACGTACTGCTGGTCGGCCCGACATCGTCCGGCATGAGCAACGAACGCATCGCCTTCGTGCGTGCGCGCGACCTGACCAAGGTCGGCGATGGCGGCGGCGTGGACAGCGAAGACATCACCGTGCACGCGGTGCCGCGCGAAGAAGCGCCGGCCTGGCTGATGCGCAAGCAGGCCGAAGGCTTCGAACTCGACCTCAAGCTGTGGGCCGGGTTGTGGATGATCGACCGCAACCCGGATGGCTCGCCGGCCGACTAACTCGCGAAACCATCCGTCGCCGCCACCAGCGCGTCGACGTTCTCCGCCTCGAAGCCGGAATGGCCGGATGCGGCGGAAATCACCAGTTCCGCCTTCGGCCAGGCCTTGTGCAGGTCCCAGGCGTTGGCGATCGGGCAGACCACATCGTAGCGGCCATGGACGATGACGCCGGGGATGTCCTGGATGCGACCCACGTCGCGCAGCAACTGGTCTTCGACCTCGAAGAAGCCGCCGTTGACGAAGTAATGGTTCTCGATGCGCGCGAACGCCAGCGCGAACCGCGGATCACCGTGGCTCGTCGCAAAGTCCGGATCAATGTGCAGATAGCTGGTCGCGCCTTCCCAGATGCTCCAGGCCTTGGCGGCGGCCAGACGGCTGGCTTCGTCCTCGCTAGTGAGGCGACGGTGGAACGCGGAGATCAGGTCGTGCCGCTCGACCGGCGGGATCGCCGCCAGATAGTGCTCCCACGCATCCGGGAAGATCCGGCTCGCGCCTTCCTGGTAGAACCATTCCAGTTCCCAGCGACGCAGCATGAAGATGCCGCGCAGGACCAGTTCGGTCACCCGCTGCGGATGGGTTTCGGCATAGGCCAGCGCCAGCGTGGAACCCCAACTGCCGCCGAACACCTGCCAGCGCTCGATGCCCAGCAGTTCGCGCAGCTTTTCGATGTCGGCAACGAGATCCCACGTGGTGTTGTCGGTGAGGTCCGCGTGCGGCGTCGAACGGCCCGCGCCACGTTGGTCGAACAGGACGATGCGGTACTTCGCCGGGTCGTGGAAGCGGCGCATCTTGTCGTTGCAGCCGGCACCGGGACCGCCGTGCAGCATCACCACCGGCTTGCCATTCGGGTTGCCGCACTGTTCCCAATACAGGGTGTGGCGGTCGTCGACCTGCAGGGTGCCGGTGTCGTAAGGGGCGATCTCGGGATACAGCGTGCGCATGGTGGGGGCGTCCGTGCGATGTCGGGCCCGCATTCTACCGCGCGGGGTTCAGCAGCCCGCCCGGCCCAGGCTCACGCGGTCTCGGCCTTCGAGATCCTGCGCGATTTCGACATCGACGAAGCCAGCCTCGGCCAATAGCGTGCGCACGGCCGCGCCATGGTCCCAGCCGTGTTCCAGCAGCAGCCAGCCGCCCGCGACGAGGTGCGAGGGCACATCGCGGACGATCCGGCGGAGCGCATCCAGCCCGTCCGCGCCGGACGACAACGCCGTTGGTGGCTCGAAGCGCAGATCGCCTTCGCCAAGATGCGGATCGCCTTCTGCGATATATGGCGGGTTGCTGGCGATGAGGTCGAAGGTCTCTCCAGCAAGCGGCGCGAACCAGTCGCCTTCGCGGAATTCGACATTGGCGATGTGGTTGCGCGCAGCATTGCCGCGCGCGACCTCCAGCGCTGCGGCACTGGCATCGGTGGCGATAACCGCTGCACGCGATCGTTCCTTCGCGATGGCGAGTGCAATCGCGCCGCTGCCGGTGCCGAGATCGGCAACGCGCGCTCCGGCATCCACCGGGATCCGCGCCAGCGCCAGTTCGACCAGTAGTTCGGTCTCGGCTCGCGGGATCAGCGTGGCCGGCGAAACGGCGAGATCCAGCGTCCAGAAACCCTGCATTCCGGTCAGGTAGGCAACCGGCTCGCCGGCCTGGCGGCGCGCGCACAAGCCCGCGAAACGCATGGCCACATCGGCCGGCACCGGTTGGTCCGCATGCGCGAATAGCCAGCTGCGCGGCTTTTGCAGGGCGTGGGCCAGCAGCCATTCGGCATCGACGCGATCAATGGTGGTGGCCGCCTGACGCAGCAGCGCAGCGAGGGTGATCGAGGCTGGATCCATCGCCACAGTGTCGCATCGCCAACTTTCAAGACGGGTTGGACGCGTGCCGATAGGGATTGACTATCGAAACGATATAATCAATTTCATTGATCGATAACCCTGTATTCGATAGATTTGTCGCGTTGCAGCACACCACCCCAACCCCCAACGAGGTTCCCATGTCCCTGCTCGATTCCAGCGTCACCCTGCATCCGCGTCCGCTGATCAACTCCAAGGTGCCGGCGTTCAAGGCCAATGCCTACAAGAACGGCGCGTTCATCACCGTCAGCGACGAAGACCTGAAGGGCAAGTGGTCCGTGCTGATCTTCATGCCGGCCGCCTTCACCTTCAATTGCCCGACCGAGATCGAAGACGCCGCCGAGCATTACGCCGAGTTCCAGGCGCTGGGCGCCGAGGTCTACATCGTCACCACCGACACCCATTTCAGCCACAAGGTCTGGCACGAGACTTCGCCGGCGGTCGGCAAGGCCCAGTTCCCGCTGGTCGCCGACCCGACCCACCAGCTGACCCGCGCCTTCCGCGTGCACATCGAAGAAGACGGCCTGGCCCTGCGCGGCACCTTCATCGTCAACCCGGACGGCGTGATCAAGACCGCCGAGATCCACGACAACGCGATCGCCCGCGACGTCACCGAGACCGTGCGCAAGCTGAAGGCCGCCAAGTACGTGGCCGAGCACCCCAACGAGGTCTGCCCGGCCAAGTGGAACGACGGTGCCAAGACCATCAAGCCGTCGCTGGATCTGGTCGGCAAGATCTGACCCCCCACTGCGCGCGGTCCTGTCGCCGCGCGCAGTCCGTCCCTCTCCCGTCACGGGAGAGGGCTCCGGCCAGCCCCTCGCGGGCGGTTGGCCGCAGCCCTTTCCGTATCACCGCCGCGTGCAACGCGCGGCCGAATCGCACGAGGATTTCGCCATGCTCGACGCCGACCTCAAGACCCAACTCGCCGCCTACCTCGAGAAGCTGCAGCAGCCGATCGAGCTGGTCGCCTCGCTTGACGATTCCGACGCCGCGCGCGAGCTCGACACGTTGCTTGGCGAGATCGCTGCGCTGTCGCCGAAGATTTCCCGCGCCACGGGCGACGATGCGCGAAAGCCGTCGTTCCTGATCCGTCGCATCGGCACCACGATCGAAGTCGGCTTCGCCGCGATCCCGCTGGGCCACGAGTTCACCTCGCTGGTGCTGGCCCTGCTGCAGGTCGGCGGGCATCCGGTGCGCATCGACGACGCGCTCGCTGCGCAGGTGCGGGCATTACCCGGCGAGTACAGCTTCCAGACCTACATGTCGCTGCATTGCCAGAGCTGCCCGGACACGATCCAGGCGCTGAATGCGATGAGCGTGCTGAATCCGCGTATCCGCCACGTTGCCATCGACGGCGGGCTGTTCCAGGCCGAAGTCGAAGCGCGCGAAATCCTGTCGGTGCCGACGATCTACCTCAACGACCAGCCGTTCGATGCCGGCCGCATGAGCATCGAACAGGTGCTCGCCAAGCTCGATACCGGCGCCGCCGCGCGCACGGCCGAAGCATTGAAGGACACCGCGCCGTATGAGGTGCTGGTCGTCGGTGGCGGCCCCGCCGGTGCCGCGGCGGCGATCTACGCCGCGCGCAAGGGCATCCGCACCGGCATCCTCACCGAGCGCTTCGGTGGGCAGGTGCTGGACACCATGGCGATCGAGAATTTCCCGTCGGTCGAATACACCGAAGGCCCGAAACTGGCCGCTTCGCTGGAAGCGCATGTGCGCAGCTACGGTGTCGAGCTGGTGACCTCGCAACGCGCGAAGGCGCTGCATCCGGCGACCGAAGATGGCGGCTTCGTCGGGATCGAACTCGAAAGCGGCGCGACCCTGCGTGCCCGCACCGTGGTGCTCGCCCCCGGCGCACGCTGGCGCCAGACCGGCGTGCCCGGCGAAGCCGAATACCGCAACAGGGGCGTCACCTATTGCCCGCATTGCGACGGCCCGCTGTTCAAGGGCAAGCGCGTGGCGGTGATCGGCGGTGGCAACTCCGGCGTGGAAGCGGCGATCGACCTGGCCGGCTTGGTCGAGCACGTCACCCTGCTTGAATTCGACGGCAAGCTGCGCGCCGACGACGTGCTGCAGCGCAAGCTCTACAGCCTGCCGAACGCGAGCGTGCACGTGAACGCGCAGACCACCGCCTTCACCGGCGACGGCAGCAAGCTGCAGGCACTGGAGTACACCGACCGCGGCACCGGCGTTGCGCACCGGATCGACGTGGCCGGCGTGTTCGTGCAGATCGGCCTGCTGCCCAACAGCGAGTGGCTGAAGGACACCGTGCTGCTGACCCCGCGTGGCGAGATCGTGATCGACGACCGCGGCCACACCAACCTGGCGGGCGTGTTCGCCGCCGGCGATGCCACCACCGAGCCGTTCAAGCAGATCGTGGTTGCGATGGGTGCGGGTTCCACCGCGGCGCTGTCCGCGTTCGATCACCTGATCCGCCACTCCGCGCCACTGGCCGATTCCGAAGCCGCTGCGGCATGATCGACGGCGCATGAACCTGCGCGACCTGAAATACCTGATTGCGTTGGCCGACCTGCGCCATTTCGGCAAGGCCGCGGATGCCTGCTTCGTCAGCCAGCCGACCCTGTCCACCCAGGTTCGCAAGCTGGAGGAAGAACTCGGCGTGACCCTGGTCGAACGCGCGCCGCGCAAGGTCATGCTCACCCCGACCGGACAGGACGTAGTCCAGCGCGCGCGCCGGATCGTGGCCGACGTGGATCAGATGCGCGAAGCCGCGCGCCGCAGCAAGGATCCGGAATCGGGCTCGTTGCGACTCGGCGTGTTCCCGACGTTGGGACCGTATCTGTTGCCGCACGTGGTGCCGCAACTGCGCGAGCGTTTCCCGCAACTGGAACTGCTGCTGGTGGAGGAAAAAAGCGACGTGCTGCTGCAGCGCCTGCGCGAAGGCCGGCTGGATGCTGCTTTGCTCGCCCTGCCCGTGCATGACGAGCAGTTGCACACTGAATTCCTGTTCGATGAACCCTTCGTGCTGGCCGCGCCGCGGGGGCATGGACTGGCATCGCGCACGTCGCTCGGCATCGACGAACTCTCCGATGAAACCCTGCTGCTGCTGGAAGATGGCCACTGCCTGCGCGACCAGGCGCTGGACGTGTGCCGACTCTCCGGCGCACAGGAGAAATCCGGATTCCGTGCCACCAGCCTGGAAACCTTGAGGCAGATGGTCGCCGCCGGCGTCGGCGTGACCCTGTTGCCGGCGCTGTCCGTGCATGCGCCCATCGTCCAGCCCGCCAACATTCGCCTGGTGAAATTCGACAAGCCCGCACCGAGCCGGCGCATTGGCCTGGTGTGGCGCAAGTCGTCGGCGATGGAAGCGTTCCTGCAGCAGTTGGCCGGCACGATAGGCACGCTGGCCCGCGCGCAGCTACAGGTCGACTGAGCGTCACGCCGATGGCATTGCCGCTGCGCTGGATCGTGATCGCGGTGCTGGGCTGCCTGCTGCTTGGCTGGTGGTTGTCGAATCCCGCACCGACCTTGCCGATCCCGGACAACACGAGGATCGCCGATATCACTCGCGCGGACACCAGCGCATGTCCGTTGCCGCCACTGGTCGCGCGCGGTGCTGCGCCGCTGCAAAGTGAAATCCCGTCGGCGATGCCGGCGCTGTCGATGGAAGGCGCGACCTTGCAGCCGTTGGCCGGTTTCAGCATCGAAGCGCGCGTGCTCGGCCGCGAGGACTATCGCATCGGCCGCGAAGCCGAGTTCTCGCCCACCGACCTCGCATTGGGCTGGGGCCGGATGACCGAGGACGCCGTGCTCGCGCAGCTGAAGATCAGCCAAGGCGGCCGTTGGTACCGCTACAGCTGGAAACACGAGCCGCCGATCCCGCTGGGCGAGATCATCCGCAGCAGCGCCAACATGCACATGCTCCCCGCCGATGACAGGGTGGCTGCAGCCTTGGGCGATGTCGAAGCCGGCGAACGGGTGCGCATCGACGGCTGGCTGGTCCAGGTCAATTCACCGGATGGCTGGCGCTGGCGCAGCTCGCTCACCCGCGAGGACAGCGGCGGGGGAGCCTGCGAGGTGGTCTACGTCTGTTCGATCACCCGCCAGTGATCAAGCGCGCGTGCCGATCGCGCAACTCACGCCGGTGCCACCCAGCCCGCAATAACCCATCGGATTCTTCGACAGGTATTGCTGGTGTTCGTCCTCGGCGTAGAAGAACGCTGGCGCCGGGCACAGGATCTCGGTGGTGATCTCGCCCAGGCACGCCTCGACAAGCCGACTCTGGTAGGCGTCGCGGCTGGCGATGGCCGCATCGGACTGCGCCTGCGTGGTGCAGTAGATCGCGGAGCGATATTGAGTGCCGAGATCATTGCCCTGGCGCATGCCCTGGGTGGGGTCGTGGCTTTCCCAGAACGTCTTCAGCAAGGCATCGAACGACACCTGCGCCGGGTCGTACACCACCAGCACCACTTCCGCGTGGCCGGTCTCGCCGGAACACACTTCGCGATACGTCGGATTCGGGGTGATGCCGCCTGCATAGCCCACCGCGGTGGTGAACACCCCGGGCAGCGTCCAGAACTTGCGCTCGGCACCCCAGAAGCAGCCCATGCCGAACTGCACCGACTGCCTTCCCGCGAACTCGCCCGCGATGGGATTTCCGTTCACGTGGTGGACGTTGCGCACCGGCATCGGCGTGTCGCGCCCCGGCAACGCCCGTGATGGATCGACCATCCGCTGCTTGAAACCGCCTATGCCCAGCATCGCCTTGCTCCTGCGTGGATTGGGTTGCTGGATGGCGGCGGATCGCCCGCTTTGCAACCCACGCGAGGTCATTGCACGTAAGCGGGCGCAACACAGACACGATTGCGGCCTTCGCGCTTGGCCCGGTACAGCGCCTTGTCGGCGCGCGCCAGCAGCTTTTCCGGATCGTCGCCCTCGCGCAGCACGGCCATGCCGATGCTGATGGTGAAGCGCAGCGTTTCGCCTTGCCAGTCCACCTCTGCGTCCTCCACCGCCTGGCGCAGGCGATCACCGACCAGCCGCGCGGAGGCGGCATCCTGGCCCGGCAACAACACCAAAAATTCCTCGCCGCCGTAGCGCCCGAACACGTCCTGCGGCCGCAATTCCGCACGCAGCGTGGCGGCCACCTTGCGCAGGCATTCGTCGCCGCAGGGATGGCCGTAGGTGTCGTTGATCCGCTTGAACCAGTCCAGGTCGATGAACAACACGCCCAGCGGTTTGTGGTTGCCGGCCAGCTTGCATTCGCGCGCGGCCAGCTGATCCAGCGTGCGCCGGTTGAAACCGCCGGTGAGCGCGTCGCGCTCCGCCGTGCGCCGCAACAGGAACGCGGCATGGGCCGCATCCGCCTGTTCCACCGTGGTCCGCGCCATCTGCACCAGCGCGTCCTTGTCTTCCGCGGCCAGCATGCGCCGAACCGGCAAGACCAACGCCGCCCAGGCGGGAGCCTGCACGCGCAGCGGCACGATCAGATAGTTGCCCTCGCCCGGGTCGTCGCTGCGACGACCAGCGGTGAGGCGCACCTCGACCGGCTCGCGGTTGCGCGCATGGTCGCGGACCAGCGCGCGTGCGGCCTGCACGGCGCGCGCCGTCGTCGTGGTCTTGGCGGTGGCCTGGACGAACAGCTTGCCGTCGCCGAGGTAGTCGTCGCCCAGCACCAGCGCGTCCTCGGTGCCCAGCAGTTCGCCGGCATGCGTGCCGAGCAGGCGGAAGGCGGCATGGGCGATGCGATCCTCCGGCACCTCGCGCATGACCTGCTGCAGCGACTGGGTGAGCCGGGTGCGGGCCTGTTCGTGGCGCAGGCGGGTTTCGCTGTCGCGGCGCGCGCTGGTTTCGTCGTCCAGTTGTCGGCGCACCGAACCGATCCGGCTGCTCAGGCCGACAAACAGCACCAGCGAAAACAGCACCAGCACCACCTGGTAGCCGTGGCGAACCAGCATGCCGTCCACCAGCACGCCGCGGTTCATCGCCATGTGCGCGACCGCGGCCAGCAACAGCGCGACCAGCAGGATCGCCGCGGCGAATGCCATCGGAATCCCGCGACGCGCGCCATCCAGCATCGCCCAGATGCCGGCGGGCGCGGACAGCATCCAGGCCAGCGGCGCGGCGACCTGCAGCGCGGCATGCGCCGACGGCATCGGCAGGAACGCCAGCACGATCGGTAACGCGACCAGCGGCAGCAGCATCGGCAGACGCCGCACCTGCCGTGAACGCGACGCGCCGGCATCGACGAACTGCAGCACCAGCCACAGGCCGCAGAGGTTGAACAGCAGCACCGCCAGCCAGAATCCGCGCATGCCCATCGCCGCCATCGCGTCCATGCCGGGCAGCGCGTAGAGGTGACCTTGCAACACGGCCATGAACACCAGCGCCATCAGGGTGTAGGCGGCGTGGGCCAGGAACAGCACGTCGCGGACTGCCCAGTACAGCGCCAGCGATGCGATCAACAGCGTGGCCCAGGCGGCGTACAGCGCGCTGGCGAAGACCATCTCGCGTGCGGTCAGCCGCAGCGCACCGTCGATGGCCATGACCCGCGGCGTCGGCGCAGCCTGCATCGCGGAGTGAAGCGCCAGTTGAAACTGCTGCGCGCCGACCAAGCCTTCCGGCAGCACCACCGCATACCCCGCAGGCGCGAAGCCGTCGTCCGGCTTCGGCGCGAAGAACCCGTCCGGCGTGCTGGCCCAGGGCTGGCCGTGCGCGTCCTTGCCGCTCAACTGCAGGGATTGCAGCGGCTCACGCGGCAGCCACAGCAAGCGCGGGCCATTGCTCGATGCCGGCAGGTCGAAGTCCAAGGTCGCCTGCAGCGGGATGCCGGTGCCGGGGGCAGCGACGATCCTGCTGTCGGTCGTCGTGCCGTCACCCGCAGTGACGCGCACCGCCACTTCGCCGGGCATCGGCGCGTCGGCCTTGACCAGCCAGGCCAAGGCCAGTCCCAGCACCGCCAGCGCGCCGAGCAGGGCCAGCATCGGCAGCAGCCGGTTGACCACGGTCATCCGGCGGTTTCCTCGCCCGTCGCATCGTCGGCATCCGTGTCGTCGTCCGCGATACCGCCGAAGTTCAAGTCATCGACCAGCGCCCGGGCCTCGGTCCACGCGGCATCCGGTACCAGCACCGCGACCAGGCCGAACACGCCCAGGTCGCCCATACCGCCGATCAGTGCCTCGCCGCGGACGAAGGCGGGGATGCCTTCGGCCTCCAGCGCCTGGCGGACCAGGTGGGCATCGATCAGGTTCGCGGCGTCGTAGACAGTGCGCATGGATCCCCCGTGAAGGGACATGCAAAGCCCGTGCCAAATGCCCGCAAACCCCGATCTGGCTGGCCTCCGCTACACTAGCGCGCTGTTCCGCAAGTGCGATTCCACGTGTCCCAGACCCCTCCCAGCACCGCCGCCGACGCCGCCCCGGCCAGGACCGACTTCATCCGCCAGATCGTTCGAGAGGACCTGGCCAGCGGCAAGCACGCGGCGATCAAGACCCGCTTCCCGCCCGAGCCCAACGGCTATCTGCACATCGGCCATGCCAAGGCGATCTGCCTGGACTTCGGCGTGGCCGCGGAGTTCGGCGGCAGCTGCAACCTGCGCCTGGACGACACCAACCCCGCTCGCGAAGACCCCGAGTACGTCCGCGCCATCCAGGACGACGTGCGCTGGCTCGGCTTCGACTGGGCCAACCTGCGCCATGCCTCGGACTATTTCGGCGTGTACTACCTGGCCGCGCTGAAGCTGATCCGCCAGGGCGATGCCTTCGTCTGCGACCTGAGCGCCGAGGAAGTTCGCGACTATCGCGGCAGCCTGATCGAGCCCGGCCGCAATTCGCCGTACCGCGAGCGCAGCGTGGAGGAGAACCTGGACCTGTTCACCCGCATGCGCGCTGGCGAGTTCGCCGATGGCACGCGCACGCTGCGGGCGAAGATCGACATGGCCAGCGGCAACATCAACCTGCGCGACCCGGCGCTGTACCGGATCAAGCACGTCGAGCACCAGAACACCGGCGGCGAATGGCCGATCTACCCGATGTACGACTTCGCGCATGCGCTGGGCGACGCCGTCGAGGGCATCACCCATTCGCTGTGCACGCTTGAGTTCGAGGACCACCGCCCGCTGTACGACTGGTGCGTGGACCGGGTCGACCTGGCCGGCAATCCCGACCTGCTGGAACCGCTGGTGGCGCAGGACCTGCCGAAGGAAGCCGGCAAGCCGCGGCAGATCGAGTTCTCGCGGCTCAACTTCAACTACCTCGTCATGAGCAAGCGCAAGCTGCTGGCGATGGTCGAAGACAAGCTGGTCGATGGCTGGGACGATCCGCGCATGCCGACGCTGCAGGGCATCCGTCGCCGCGGCTACACGCCGTCTGCGCTGCGCTTGATGGTCGACCGCGTCGGCATCAGCAAGCAGAACTCGCTGCTCGACATCTCGATCCTCGAAGGCGCGCTGCGCGATGATCTCGATGCGCATGCGCCGCGGCGGATGGCAGTGATCGATCCGCTGAAGATCGTGCTGACCAACCTGCCGGACGATCATGAAGAATCGCTGACCTTCTCCAATCATCCGAAAGATCCAGATCAGGGCGAGCGCCGCATCCCGTTTTCGCGCGAGTTGTGGATCGAGCGCGAGGACTTCGAGGAGGTCCCTCCGCCGGGCTTCAAGCGCCTGACCGTGGGCGGCGACGTGCGCCTGCGTGGTGCCGGCATCCTGCATTGCGATGCCGCGATCAAGGATGCCGACGGTCGCATCATCGAGCTGCACTGCACGCTGGATCCGGAATCGCGTCCCGGCATGGAAGGCGCCAACCGCAAGGTCAAGGGCACCATCCATTGGGTCAGTGCGAAGCACGCGGTGACCACCGAGATCCGCCTGTACGACCGCCTGTTCATCGTGCCGAACCCGGATATCGACGAAGGCGGCAAGACCTACCGCGACTACCTCAATCCGGCGTCACGCAAGGTCGTGACCGGTTATGTGGAACCGGCCGCAGCAGACTGCGCGCCCGAGCAGGGCTTCCAGTTCGAACGCCTCGGTTATTTCGTCGCCGATCGCTACGACCACGTCGCCGGCACGCCGGTGTTCAATCGCAGCGTGACCCTGCGCGACACCTGGGCGAGCAAGGCCTGATGCTGTACGCGCAAGTCCATCTGACCTTGCCGGCGTGGGTGCACGAACACGTCGATACCGCGCGCGCCTACGCAAGCGATGCGGAAAAGGTCGCGCTGGCGATCGCGTTGTCGCAGCGAAATGTCGAGGCCGCTTCCGGCGGCCCGTTCGGTGCGGCCGTGTTCGGGCCGGACGAGCGCATCATCGCGGTCGGCGTGAACCGCGTGGTGCCGCACGCCTGCTCGGTCGCACACGCCGAAATGATGGCCTACATGCTCGCGCAGGGCCGCACCCAGCGCTTGCGCCTGAACCGCGACGCAGACGACAACGCGATAGGCCCGATCACCCTGGCCACGTCCTCGCAGCCGTGCTGCCAGTGCTACGGCGCGACCGTCTGGGCCGGCATCGACCGCCTGCTGATCGGCGCGCGCGCCGAGGACGTGATGGCGCTGACCGAATTCGATGAAGGCCCGCTGCCGGCGGACTGGGTTGGCGAATTGAACGCTCGCGGCATCGAGGTCGTGCGCGACATCGAACGCGACGCCGCGTGCGCGGTGCTCAAGGCGTATGGCGAACTGGGTGGACAGCGTTATTGACGGCTTGCTTTGCTACTGCCGCGCCGGGTTCGAGCCCGAACTCGCCGCCGAACTGACCGAGCGCGCCGCGCAGGCCGGATTCGCCGGCTACGCGCGCACCGAGCGCAACAGCGGTTACGTGGTCTTCGTCTGCGAAGAGGCGGATGACATGGCCAGCGCCTTGCCGTGGTCGACGCTGGTGTTCGCCCGGCAGAAGCTGCGCCTGTTCGCCGATCTCGCCGGGCTGGATCCGCGCGACCGCATCAGCCCGATCCAGGCAGCGTTGCCGGAGGACATCCGCTTCGGCGAACTGCTGATGGAGCACCCGGATTCCGATGCCGGCAAGCCGATGTCGGGCTTGGCGCGCAGCTTGGGCAATGCCCTGCGCCCGGCGCTGCGCAAGGCCGGCACACTCACGAAAGAAGACAACCCGCGGCTGCTGCGCCTGCATGCCTGCATGCTGGATGGCGACCATGCGCTGCTGGCCAGCGGCGACCCGGAAGACAGCGCACCGTGGCCGCTCGGTATCCCGCGGTTGCGCATGCATGCGGATGCGCCCTCACGTTCCGCGCTGAAGCTGGAAGAAGCCTTGCTGGTGCTGCTGGACGAGGATGAACGCAAGCGCCTGCTACGCGACGGCATGCGCGCCGCCGACCTGGGTGCCGCACCGGGCGGATGGACCTGGGTGCTGACCCGCCAAGGCCTGCGCGTGCAGGCGATCGACAACGGCCCGTTGCGGCAGAACGTGCTGGACAACGGCCTGGTCGAACACCTGCGCGCGGACGGCTTCAACTGGCAGCCGCAACAACCACTGGACTGGATGGTCTGCGACATGGTGGAACAGCCGCGCCGCGTCGCCGAACGCATGGCCACGTGGTTCCGCGAAGGCTGGTGCCGCCACGCGATCTTCAACCTCAAGCTGCCGATGAAGAAGCGCTGGCAGGAAACGCAGCTGTGCCTGCAATTGTTCGCGGCACAGGCGGAAAAACCGCTCACCATTCGCGCGAAGCAGCTGTATCACGACCGCGAAGAGATCACGGTGTTCGCCACGCCAGCGAAGTAGCAGCGGGACAAGCCACCCACGCCATCAGGACGCGCCAGGCCGATGATGAAGCTCACCCGCCGACACCTGCTTTCCGCAATGTCCGCTGTCGGCATCGCCAGCGTCCTGCCGGGCTGCGCTCCGATGCATTCGCGCCAACCACACGTCCCCGGCCGCAAGGACTCGATCGGCGTGGCACTGGTCGGACTGGGCTACTACGCAACAGAGCTACTCGCACCCGCATTGCAGCTAACGAAGCATTGCCATCTCGCCGGCATCGCCACCGGTTCGCCGGGCAAGATCCCTGCTTGGCAACAACGGCACGGCATCCCCGACCGCAACATCTACAGCTACGACGACTTCGACAGGATCGCCGATAACCCGGCGATCGACGCCGTCTACATCGTCACGCCCAACGACCTGCACAAGCCGCTGACCCTGCGTGCTGCAGCTGCCGGCAAGCATGTGTGGTGCGAGAAGCCCATGGCAATGAATGCCGTGGAAGCCGAGGCCATGGTCGACGCCTGCCGCCGCAACAAGGTGCAGCTGACCATCGGCTATCGCCTGCAGCACGACCCCCTCACCCGCCGGCTGATCGCGATGGCGCGCGAGCGGCCGTACGGTTCACTGCTGAAACTGCGGGCCGATGCCGGTTTCCACGCCTACGACGACGTCGACCCTGCGAACAAGCCGTGGCGGCTGCTGCCGCAACACGGCGGCGGCGCGATGTTCGACATGGGCGTGTACGCACTCAATGCCGCGCGCTACGCCAGCGGCCGCGAACCGATCGCGGTGAGCGCGCGCCAGGAAATCCGCCGCCCGCACCTGTTCCAGGGTGTGGACGAAACCATGCGTTTCACTCTGGAATTCGCCGATGGCCTGGTGGCCGAATGCACTACCAGCTTCGGCGAGAACCTGAACCTGTTGCGCGCCGACTGCGAACGCGGCTGGTACGAACTCTCGCCCTTCCAGACCTATGACGGACTGAAGGGGCGCACCAGCGACGGCATCCTCCTGGCGGGCAACGGAACTGCGCCCTACCAGCAGGCGCTGCAGATGGACAACGACGCGCTGGCATTGCTGCGCGGCACCGCGCCGCTGGTGCCGGGCGAGGAAGGCGTGCGCGACATGCGCGTGGTGGACGCGGTGCATGCCTCCGCGCGCGCCGGCGGCCTGCGGATCGTGCTGTAAAGGGATCTACACGCCTGCCGCGTGTCGCCACAGGGCGCGCGCCAGCGGCGGCAGCTTTCCGGCAAGCCCCAGCGCATGTCCACGCAGCAACGTCGGCAGCAATGCGTCGTTGCTGTAGACGCGGTTGATCGTCTCGAATGCATGCGCATTGACCGCGTTCTCGCTGCGCCTTTCGCGCGCCCAGCGCGCCAGTCGCGACGGCGATGCGATGTCGCCGCCACGCGCCTTCGCCGCACGCACGTGATCCCGCAACGCGGCGACATCGCGCAGGCCCAGGTTCACGCCCTGCCCGGCCAGCGGGTGTACCACGTGCGCGGCATCGCCGAGCAACAACACGCGCCCGGCGACATGCGTCTCCGCCAATTGCCGGCGCAGCGGGAAGGCCGCGCGCGCGGACTGCAGGCGGAAGCCCCCAAGCTCGCCACCGAATGCGGCAGCCAACGCCGCTTCGAACTGCGCCGGCTCGGCATCACGCAGGTGTTGCGCCTCCGCGTCCGGCAAGGTCCACACGATCGATCCCAGGCGGCCGTGCAACTCTTCATCGCCATCGTCGTTGAACGGCAGCAATGCGACCGGGCCCGTGGTCAGGAAGCGCTGCCAGCAAGTGTCGCGATGCGGCCGTTCGCTGGCGACGAACGCGACCACGCCCTGCTGCTGGTAGTCATGCCGGGTGGTGCCGATACCGGCCAGCGTGCGCAACGCGGACTGGCCGCCATCCGCGGCAATCGCGAGTTTGGCCTCCAGCACCAAGCCATCATCGAGGCCGACGCGCACACCCGTTTCCTCCTGCTGCAGCGTCTCGATCCGCGCCGGACAATGCAGGCGCACGCCCGCCGCTGGCAGCAGGCGCCACAGCGCATCGACGAGGGCATCGTTCTCGATGATCCAGCCCAGCTGCGGCTGGCCGAGGGTGTCGGCATCGAAGGCGAGTGCGTCGCCCCCGCCGGCATCCCACACATGCATCCGCCGATACGGCTGCACGCGTGTGGCGAGCACGCCCGCCCACGCACCAAGCTCGGCGAACAACGCCGCGTTGTCGGGCGCGAAGGCATAGACGCGCAGGTCGCGAATGTCGCGCTGCCACGCAGGCGGCTGGCGTGGTTCCACCAGCGCGACCTGCAGGCCTTCGCGCGCCAGCATCAGTGCCGTGGCCGCACCGACCACGCCGCCGCCGGCGACCACCACGTCGAGCGCGCCGCGCCTGCTCATGCGCCCACCTTGCGGCACAACGCCGGCACGTCGCCGCGATAGCCCATCGCGCCACCCACCAACAAGCCTTGCAACCAGCCCATCGCATCGCCGGCCAGCAAGCCGGCGCTGCGCAACGGCCGCAGCAACGGCGCGTCGTTCGATGTCAGTTTCGCCAGCCCATCGGAGAACGCCAGCGTGCGCGTGCGATCGTCGGCGCGTCGCGCGGCATGCGACCGCAACACCGCGTCATCCCCCGCATCGCCGGGGTGTGCGGCGATGCATTCGGCCAGGGTCAGCGCATCGCGCAGACCGAGATTGAAGCCTTGCGCGCCGAGCGGATGCAGGGTCTGCGCGGCATTGCCGACCAGCACCGCGCGCGGCGCGACCAGAGCATCGGCCACGCAGCCGATGATGGGATAGGCGCTGCGCGGCCCGACGGAGAGGAAGCGGCCCGCGCGCCAACCAAATGCGTCCTGCACGCGGGCGAGAAACGCGGCATCGTCCATGGCCGCGACCGCATCGGCTTCGTCTGCGGCAACGCCATGCACCAGACCGTAGTGACCATCGCCACGCGGCAAGAGTGCGGTCGGACCGCTCGACGTCAAGCGCTCGTAAGCGGTGCCATCCGGCGGCCGCTGCGCGCGCAACCGCGCGACCAGCAAGGTCTGCCGATAGTCGTGTTCGCGCGCGTGGATGCCGAGTGCGTCGCGTACGCCGCTGCGCGTGCCATCGGCGGCGACCAGCAGGCGCGTGGCGATGTCGCGCTCACCATCGCCATCGGCGATGCGCACGTGGCGCACGCCATCGCGTTCATCGCCCAAGCCGACGAACCGCGTCGGGCGATAACGCGTGAGATGCCGCAAGGTTGCCAGCCGCGCTTCGAGTGCTTCGCCGAAGTCGCGGGCGACGACGACGCGGCCGAATTCCTCGCGCCCATGCGCGCCGGCCTCCAATCGAATGCGACCAAAGTCGCCGGCGCGGCTGGCGTGAATGCGACGGATAGTGCCGGTCGGCGCGCGCAGCAAGGGCAGCACGCCGAGTGCTTCGAGCGCATTCACGGTGGCCTCGGCAAAGCTGAGGTTGCGCTGGTCGAAGACTGCCGGCAGCGCGCCAGCGGGCGTGGATTCGACCAGACCGACATCCAGTTGCAATGCGTCCAGCGCGATGGCCAGGCTGGCACCGACCAGTCCGCCGCCGATGATCAGCACGTCGTGCGGGGTTGTGGCATCGCGGTCGGTGTTCGGCATTGCGTTATGCTAACGGCTCCGTTGTATGCATACCCGAGACACCGATGAACAGCCACGCCCCAACGCCTGCCGCCGGCCCGCTGATGCTGGCCGCGCTGATCTTCGTCGCCGCGCTGACCCGGGTGATCCCGCATCCGCCGAACTTCTCGCCGATCGAGGCGGTGGCCCTGTTCGGTGGCGCGTATTTCGCCAAGCGCCACTGGGCGCTGCTGGTGCCGCTGCTGGCGATGTTCGCGTCCGACCTGGTACTGGGCCTGCTCAATGGCGGCATCTACTGGGGCTATTTCGCCAGCGCGGGCTATCTGCTGGTGTACGCCTGCATCGCCCTGTCCACCGTGCTGGGCTTCGGCCTGCGCGGCAAGGTCGGTGCCGGCCGCGTGCTGGCGTATTCGCTGGCCGGCTCGATGCTGTTCTTCGTGATCACCAATTTCGGCGTGTGGGTGTCCGGCTCGATGTATCCGAAGACGGCGGCGGGCCTGGTGTCGGCCTACGTTGCCGGCGTTCCGTTCTTCCAGTGGACGGTGCTCGGCACCCTGTTCTATTCGGCGCTGCTGTTCGGCGGCTTCGAGCTGATGCGCCAGCGCCTGCCGGCGCTGCGTCCGCAGACGGTCTGATCCCGTACCCGATCGCCCATGGGCAATCGCCTCAGCAAGATCTATACGAAGACCGGGGACGACGGCACGACCGGCCTCGGCGACGGCAGCCGCGTGGCGAAAGACTCCGCGCGAGTCATCGCCTACGGCACCGTCGACGAAGCCAATTCCTGCATCGGCCTGCTGCTCGCCGGCAACATGCCCGACGACGTGCGCGAGCTGCTGGTGCGCATCCAGCACCAGTTGTTCGACCTCGGCGGCGAGCTGTGCATCCCCGGCCATGCGGCGATCTTCGATGCCGATGTGGAGGCGCTGGAAGCCCGCCTCGACCACTACAACGACGACCTGCCGGCGCTGAAGGACTTCATCCTGCCCGGCGGTGGCGAGGCCGCCGCGCGCTGCCACATCGCCCGCACCGTGGTGCGCCGCGCGGAGCGCGACACCGTCACCCTGTCCCGCCACGATGCGGTGCGGCCGCAGGCGATCCGCTACCTCAACCGCCTGTCCGACCTGCTGTTCGTGCTGGCGCGGGTGCTGGCGCGCGCAGACGGGCAAGGGGAAGTTTTGTGGGAACACGCCCGCCGCGGCTAGCGGACGGCCGGGAATCGATCCACTGATGCGCGTCTACACCCACCCGGCCTGCCTTGCCCACGACACCGGCCCCGACCACGCCGAGCGTCCCGCACGATTGACCTCTGTGGTCGACGCGCTCCGCTCCGGGTTGCCGGCGCTCGACTGGCACGAAGCGCCCCGCGCGACACGCGGTCAGCTGTTGCGCGCGCACACCCCCGAGCTGCTCGATGCGGTGCTGGAAACCCATCCGACGCAGCGGATCCTGCTGGATCCGGACACCGTGCTGTCGCCGGCCTCCGCCGAGGCCGCGTTGCGGGCCGCCGGCGCGGCCGTGGCCGCAGTGGATGCCGTGCTGGCCGGCAAGACCATGCGCGCGTTCTGCGCGGTGCGCCCGCCCGGCCACCACGCCACCTGCGACGCGGCGATGGGCTTCTGCCTGTTCAACAACATCGCGGTGGCCGCACTGCATGCGCTCGACAGTCACGGGCTGGAGCGGGTGGCGATCGTCGACTTCGACGTCCACCACGGCAATGGCACCCAGGCAATCTTCGAGCGCGATCCGCGCGTGCTGTTCGCCAGTTCGCACCAGTGGCCGCTGTATCCGGAAACCGGCGCACGCAGCGAATCCGGCATCGGCAACATCTTCAACATGCCGTTGCCGATCGAGGCCGAAGGCGTCCTGTTCCGCCGCGCCTGGGACGACGTGCTGCTGCCCGCCGTGCACGACTTCCGCCCGCAGTTGCTGCTGGTCTCCGCCGGGTTCGATGCGCACTGGCGCGACCCGCTGGCCCAGCTCCGACTACAGGCCGGCGACTACGAATGGATCACCCGCGAACTTGTGGCACTGGCGAATCGCCATTGCGGCGGGCGCATCGTCTCCAGCCTGGAAGGGGGCTACGACCTGGATGCGCTCGCGGAGTCGTGCGTGGCACACGTCGACGCACTTTGCGCGTGAGCGCGATCGATCAGGCCGGATCGGGCGTGAATGCCAGTGCCGCGGAATTGATGCAATAGCGCAAACCGGTCGGTGCGGGACCATCCGGAAACACGTGGCCCAGGTGCGAATCGCAACGCGCGCAGCGCACTTCGGTGCGGCGCATGCCGTGGGTATCGTCTTCATGCGCGGTCACCGCTTCGGCCGACACCGGCTGCAGGTAGCTGGGCCAGCCGCTGCCGGAATCGTACTTGTCCGCCGAGGCAAACAGCGGCGCGGCACAGGCAGCGCACGCATACACGCCATGGCCCTTGTGGTCCCAGTACTTGCCGGTGAACGGGGGCTCGGTGGCCGAGCAACGACACACTGCGTATTGCTGCGGGTCAAGCCGCTCGCGCCATTCGGCATCGGTGGTCGGCAGGTCGTTCATCGCACGCTTCCTCAAGGAATTCTCGCAACAGTCTGCGGGTTTCCCGCAGCCAGCAGGTGAATGAAGCCCTCGGTTTGCCCGTGGGGGGCGCTTCCGGCAAGCTTGTCGTCTGTTTGTCCGCCAACCGGATCACCCGTGCGCCCAGTCCTGCGCCTGCTGCCCCTGCCGCTGTGCATCGCGTTCTCCCTGCATGCCCACGCCGCCGACGATCCGCCGAACTGGGGCTTGTGCCCGGTGCAGGACGTGGTCAAGCCGTTCGTGGAAGCGCAGGCCACGCCGGAAGGCATCCACATCGACAACACCGACCAGTCCACCGACATCGAAGGCGATGCGCTGTCTGGCACCGAAGCCAACCCGGTGTTCCAGGGCAACGTGACCATGCGCCGCGGCGACCAGTTCATGGGTGCCGACCAGATCACCTTCGACAAGGAAGCCGACCGTTACACCGCCGAAGGCAGCATCCGCTACCAGGGCTCCGGCCTGCGCATGGTCGCGGACCGCGCCGAGGGCAACCAGGGCAGCGAAACCCACGTCATCCACGATCTCGACTACCAGTTGCTGTCGCGTCGCGGCAACGGCGGGGCGGACAGCGTGACCCTGGCCGGCGAGCTCGGCACCCTGCGCGGTGCCACTTACTCGACCTGCCCGCCGGACGCGCGCCAGTGGGAACTGCGCGCCCGCCAGATCGACATCGATACCGAAGAAGGCATGGCCGTCGCCCGCGGCGCGACCCTGCGGGTCGGCAAGGTGCCGGTGCTGTACATGCCGTGGTTCATGTTCCCCACCGACGAGCGCCGCCGCACCGGCCTGCTGTTCCCGTCGATCTCCAATTCCAGCCGCAATGGCTTCGATTACCGGCAGCCGATCTACCTCAACCTGGCACCTAACTACGATGTCACCCTCAACCCGCGCCTGATGACCTCGCGCGGCGTGCAGATGGGTGCGCAGTTCCGCTACCTGGTCGAAGGCGGCCAAGGTGTCCTGGAAGGCACGTACATGCCGGACGACGACCTGCGCGACCGCGACCGCAGCCTGATCCGCTACCAGGCCTACCAGAACCTGACGCCGCACTGGCAGGCGCGGGCGAACCTGAACTGGATCAGCGACTCGCGCTATTACGAGGATTTCAGCAACAGTCTGGATGGGCTGTCGCAGACCAGCGCCTACAGCGCCATCGGCGTGTACGGACGCGGCCAGGGATGGAACGCCGGCGTGACCGCCGATCATTGGCAACTGGCCGATTTCACCCTCACCGAAGCGGCGCTGCCGTTCAGCCGACTGCCGCGCGCCTACGTCAACTGGGAACAGCGGTTGGCCGGCGTGCTGGTGGGCGGCATCGGCGCGGAAGCCGTGCGTTTCCAGCACGAATCCTTCGATGCCGGTTCGCGCATCGACCTGAAGCCGTGGATCAGCCTGCCGCTGGAAGGCAATTCCTGGTTCCTGCGGCCGACCGCGGCGTATCGCTACACCGGCTATTCGCTCGACGAGGGAGCACGCGCGCCGGGAGGGAGCAGTTCGCCGTCGCGCGGGCAATCCATCCTCAGCCTGGACGCCGGCTTGTTCTTCGACCGCGACACCACGGTCAAGGGCAAGCACTACCTGCAGACCATCGAGCCGCGCCTGTTCTACCTGAACGTGCCGTACGCCGACCAGAGCGACATGCCGCAGTTCGACACCCAGCCGCTGACCTTCAGCTGGGGCCAGCTGTTCCGCGACAACCGCTATTCCGGTGCCGACCGACAAGCCGACGCCCACCAGCTGACCCTGGCGGTGAGCACCCGCATGATTCGTCAATCCGACGGCCGTGAGCGCTTCTCCGCCAGCCTCGGCCAGATCCGCTATTTCGACGAGTCGCGGGTGCGCCTGCCGGGCGAGCCGATCACCGAAAAGGGCCGCTCCGCATGGGTGGCGGACGCCAACTACGCGCCGACGGATCGCTGGACCATCGGTGCGTCCTACCAGTGGGACCCGAAATTCAGCCGCACCGACCTGGCCAGCGTGCGCGCGCGCTACCTGCTGCCGGACGACGGCGTGTTCAACGTCGGCTACCGCTACCGCCGCTCGCTGCTGGAACAGGTGGACGTCGCCTTCCTCTACCCGATCAGCGCCAGCTGGAGCGTAGTTGGCCGCTATTACCACTCGCTGTACGACGACAAGGCAATGGAGACCATGGCCGGCGTGCAATGGGACAGCTGTTGTGTCGCCGTTCGGCTTGTCGGCCGGCGCTACGTGCACAATCGGGCCGGCGATCTCAGCAACGCATTGATGTTCGAGATCGAATTGAAGGGCCTTGGCTCCGCCGGCCAGGACACGCGTCGCGCCTTGCGCCGATCCATCCTCGGCTACAATCGCGACGACCTGTATCTGGTGCCGCCGCAGACCGCCACGGGCCAGCCCACTCCGCCCGATTCCGCTGCAGACACCCTTCCATGACCCCAGCTTTCAGCAAGCGCGCCAAGCGCACCCTCCTTGCCGCCGCCCTTGCCAGCCTCCTGCTGGGCGGCACCGTGCAGGCGCAGTCCTATGCCGGCAGCCAGCCGCTCGACCGCATCGCCGCGGTCGTCAACGAGGACGTGATCCTGCGCAGCGAGCTGGATCGTGCCATCGCCAACATCCGCGGCCAGTACGCCGGCAAGGAAAACCAGTTGCCGCCCGCCGATGTGCTCGAACGGCAGGTGCTGGAACGACTGGTGCTGATGCGCCTGCAGATTGCCCGCGCCACCGATTCCGGCATCAACGCCGGCGACGAGGAACTGGAGCGCGCGGTGCAGGGCGTGGCCGAGCAGAACAGCATGAGCGTCGACCAGTTGCGTCAGCGGATCGCACAGGACGGCATGTCCTTCGCCGAATTCCGCAACAACCTGCGCGACGAAATCGTCACCCAGAAGCTCCGCCAGAGCTTCGCCCAGAGCCGCATCAACGTGAGCGAAGGCGAGGTCGACGCCGCCATGGCCACGGCGTCGGCGACCGCCAGCCAGCAGTTCCGCCTGGCCCATATCCTGGTGGGCGCGCCCGATGGTGCTACGCCGGAGCAATTGGCGGTTGCGCAGAAGAAGATCGAGGGCGTGCAGGCGCTGATCGACAAGGGCGAGATGACCTTCGCCGCCGCGGCCGTGCGCTATTCCGACAGCCCGAACGCGCTGGAAGGTGGAGACTTGGGCTGGCGCGGTCTGAACGAAATCCCGCCGGCGTTCGCGCAGACCATCCAGCAGATGCAGGCCGGCCAGGTGATCGGCCCGATCCGCGGGCCCAGCGGCTTCCAGCTGCTGCAACTGGTCGAAACCCGTTCGGTGGGAGCCGGCAGCGGCGAGCAGGTGACCCAGTTCTCCGCGCGCCAGATCGTGGTCAAGGTCGACGACAAGACCGACGACGCCACCGCCAAGTCCCGGGCCGAGACCCTGGCTGCGCGGATCACCGGCGGTGCCGAGTTCGCCAAGCTGGCCGCCGAATCCTCCGACGATGCGCCGACCAAGCGCCGCGGTGGCGACATGGGCTGGTTCGGCGCGGACACCTACGGCACCGACTTCGGCATGCAGGTTGCATCGCTTTCCGACGGGCAGACCTCGGCACCGTTCAAGACCGAGGCCGGTTGGGTGATCGTGCAACGCATCGGCAGCCGCCAGGTCGCCGCGGCTGATGAAAGCCAGCGCGCGCAGGTCCGCGAAACCATCGGCCGGCGCAAGCTGGAAGAGGAATGGAACCGTTTCCTGCGCGAGATGCGCGGCGAAGCCTTCGTCGACGTGCGGAACGCGGAAGGAAAATCGACCAGCCCGGTGCAGGAAGGTGCAGCACCAAACACGCCCCAAAAGACGACGCTGACGCCCGAGCAGCAGGCACGCAGCGCCAGCGGCACCTGACAGCGCCGACATGCGGCCCCGGCTCGCGCTCGTCCCCGGCGAACCGGCGGGCATCGGCCCGGAACTGGTCGTACGGGCTGCCCAGCACGACTGGGAAGCGCAACTGGTGATCCACGGTGATGCCGCCAGCCTCCATCGCGCCGCTGGCGCCCTTCGCCTGCCGATCGCATTGCATCGCAGCGGCGAAATGCCCACTTCGTCGCGCAGCCTGGAACTGGTCGAGATCCCGCACCCGGTCGCTGCCGCGTTCGGCCAACCGGAGCCGGCGAACGCTGCCTCGGTGATCGAATCCATGACCCGTGCCGCCCAAGCGTGCCTCGATGGCACCTGCGACGGCCTGGTCACCGGCCCGGTGCACAAGGCCGCGATCAACCAGGGCGGCATCGCCTTCACCGGCACCACCGGCCTGCTGGCCTCGCTGGCCAGCTGCCAGGTGGTGATGATGCTGGCCAACCCCGGCATGCGAGTCGCCCTGCAGACCGTGCACATCCCGCTGCGCGCGGTCGCCGACGCGATCACCGCCGACGCCTTGAGCTCGACCTTGCGCATTGTCGATACCGCGCTGCGCCACCAATTCGGCATCGCCGCCCCGGTCATCGCCGTGCTCGGCCTCAATCCGCATGCGGGCGAGAACGGGCATCTGGGACGTGAGGAACTCGACATCATCGAACCCGCGCTCGAGCACATGCGCAGCGAGGGCCTGTCGCTGGTCGGCCCGCTGCCTGCCGACACCGCGTTCCTGCCCGGCAAGCTGCGCGGCTTCGATGCGGTGCTGGCGATGTACCACGACCAGGGATTGCCGGTACTCAAGCACGCCGACTTCGCCAACGCGGTCAACATCACCCTGGGCCTGCCGTATCCGCGGGTGGCGGTCGACCATGGCACTGCACTGGACCTGGCCGGCAAAGGCGTGGCCGACCCCTCCAGCCTGTTCGCCGCGATCCGCACCTGCACGCAGTTCGCACGCCACCGGATGCACGCATGAGCACCAGTTTCACCGAGCCGGCGAAAAAACACCTCGGCCAGAACTTCCTGCACGACCGCAGCGTGATCGACAAGATCGTGCAGGCGATCGACCCGAAGCCGGGCGATGCCGTGGTCGAGATCGGCCCGGGCCAGGGCGCGCTGACCTTCCCCTTGCTCAAGCGGCACGGCGTGATCACCGCGATCGAATTCGACCGCGACCTGCACGCCCCGCTGCAGGCCGCCGCGCGCGAGCACGGTGCGCTGCGCCTGATCGAGGGCGACGTCCTCGGGGTGGACTTCAGCGCGCTGACCGCGGAGCTTGCGCCGGCCGAAGGGAAGATCCGGCTGGCCGGCAACCTGCCCTACAACCTCAGCTCGCCGATCCTGTTCCATGCGCTGGACCACGCCGCGGCGATCCGCGACATGCATTTCATGCTGCAGAAGGAAGTGGTCGAGCGCATGGCCGCCGGCCCCGGCAGCAAGGTGTACGGCCGCCTCAGCGTGATGCTGCAGGCCTACTGCACGGTGACGCCGCTGTTCGTGGTGCCGCCTGGCGCGTTCCGGCCTGCACCGAAAGTGGATTCGGCGGTGGTGCGGCTGGTGCCGATGCCCACCGAGTCGATTCATGTGGCGGATCGCCGGGTTTTCGCCAACGTGGTGCGCGCGGCCTTCGGCCAGCGCCGCAAGACCTTGCGCAATGCGTTGAACGGGGTAGCCGACGTGGCCGCGATCGAGGCCGCCGGCCTGCGCGCGGATGCGCGCGCCGAACAGATCGAGGTTGCCGGTTTCGTGCGCCTGGCCAACCTGCTTGCGGACGCCTGAGCCTGCTTTCATGCGACGCGGCGCGCATCGCCGCTAGAATGCGCGCATGAGCAACAACGACTACCAGTTCGACATCGAAGTCGCCACCCGTTTCCTCGACGAGCAATCCGTGCCCGAGGAAGGCCGCTTCGTGTTCGCCTACACCGTGCACATCCGCAACGACGGCAAGGTGCCCGCGCAAGTGCTCGGCCGCCGCTGGCTGATCACCGACGGCAACGGCAAGGTGCAGGAAGTCGTGGGCGAAGGCGTGGTCGGCGAACAACCGTGGCTGCGTCCCGGCGAAGGCTTCGAATACACCTCCGGCGCGGTACTCGAAACCGACATCGGCACCATGCGCGGCTGCTACGACGTGCTGGCCGACGACGGTACCCGCTTCGCCGCGCCGATCCCGCCGTTTACCCTGTCCATCCCGCGCACGCTGCACTGAGGCGCGCGATGGCTGTCTGGGCAATCGGCGACCTGCAGGGTTGCTACGACGTCACCCAGCGCCTGCTGGAGAAGATCCGCTTCGACCCGGCGGTCGACCGCATCTGGTTCTGCGGCGATCTGGTCAATCGCGGCGGGCAATCGATCGAAACCCTGCGCCTGGTGCATTCGTTGCGCGAGGTCAGCCAGGTGGTGCTGGGCAACCACGACCTGTCGCTGCTGGCGATCGGCGAACGTTCGCCGGACGAACAGCGCAAGGTCAACCCCGACCTGCAGGGCGTGCTGTTCGCCGAAGACGCCCGCGAGCTGCTCGACTGGCTGCGGATGCGCGAACTGGCGCACGTCGACCGCGAACTCGGCTGGATGATGGTGCATGCAGGGCTGGCCCCGAAATGGACCACCCAGCTCGCGGAGAAACATGCGCGCGAAGTCGAGTCCCGCCTGCGCGGCGACAACTTCCGGCGCGTGCTGAAGAACATGTACGGTGACGGCCCCGACTGGTCGCCGCGACTGGGGGGTGCAGAACGCGATCGCGCGATCATCAACATCTTCACTCGCATGCGCTATTGCAGCCCGCGCGGGCGGATCGCCTTCGAGCACAAGGGCGAACCCGGCACCCAGCCGCCCGGTCTGTACCCGTGGTATTCGGTGCCCGGACGCGCCACCCGCGACCTGAAGATCGTCAGCGGGCACTGGAGCACGCTGGGCCTGTTCGTCGGCCAGGGCGTGCACGCGCTGGACACCGGCGCGGTCTGGGGCGGCAGGCTCACCGCCCTGCAACTGGATGCCGAGACCCTGCACGTGGTGCAGGTGCCCGGCCGCGATGTCCCCGCACCGCCGCCCAAGCAGCGACCGCCGCGCCCGAAGCACGGCAATCGCCCGCACAAGCCGCAGGGCGCGCAGCGCCGCGATCAGACCTGAGTCGTTCGCGCGATCAGTCGGGCGTGTTCAGCGCTTGGCCAACTCCACGCGCCGGTTTTGCGCCCGCCCGACATCGTTGCCATTGGTCGCCACCGGCGAGCCGGCACCCTTGCCCACCGCCTCCAGCCGGGCACCGTCTGTGCCCGCGACGACCAGCCAGTCCTTCACCGCATTCGCGCGCTTGCCGGACAGCGCGTCGTTGTAGGCAGCGCCGCCGACATCGTCGGTATGCCCTTCGATGGTGATGCGCAGCGCCGGTTCATCGCGCAACAGACCGGCGACCTGCTCCAGCACCGCGGTCGATTCGGGACGCAAGGTCGCCGAATTGAAATCGAAGTTGATGCCGTACACCGCCACCCGCCCGTCCTTCGCCAGCGTGTCCGCCATCGCGGTAGCCGGCGTCCCGGCGGCACGCCCGGGACAGGCCGCGGGTTCGGCGGCGATGCGCTTCACCTCGGCATAGTCGGACAGGCTTTCGCCGTCCACGCCGGCGGTGAAGAAGCGCTGGCCGTCGCGGGCGAACACCAGCAGCATCGCCTTCGGCTCGCGTGGCGTGCCGGCATCGTCGGTTTCGATGTAGCGGATGCGTGCGATGTTGCCCTCAATGCCGCCTGCGAACGTCGCTGGCGAGCTGGACAGCCCGGCCGGCTGGAAGCAGCCATTGATCGGGGTACCGGCCTGGGTGATGTGCCAGGTGCCCCAAACCGTTGTGTAGCTGCCGCTGGCACTGGTGACCAGGGCCGGGGCCGGCGCATCGCCGAAAGCGCGGATCTCGGTCAGCGAGTAGGACTCGCCACCGTGATTGGAAGTGAAGTTCGCGCGCAGCCAGCGGCCTGCGACGGGTTTTGCGATGTCGAAGCGCTGGCCGTTCACGCCTTTGGCCAGGCTGCCCGAAAAGATCGGCTGGAAGCCGTCCTTCGCGGACGTCGACGAGACCTCCACCGTGAGGTCCTTGACTCCGGCGTCGACACCACCCATGCCCGAGGTGTCGTCATCGAATTCCAGCCGACGGATGGTGGCGGTTTCGGGCAGCTCGAACACGAACGATTGCGGCTTGCCATCGCCGACCCAGTTCTGGATCGAGGAGCCGTCGATCATCAGGATCGGCGCGGTGACCAGCAGGCCGTCGAACGGCAGCGGCATGATCGTGCCGTTGGCGAACGAGAGCAGGTTGGGCACCACGGGCGGCGCGGCCGGATCCTGCACATCCGGGACGGGCGTCGTTGCAAACGCCGGGGTGGCTTCGGCTGAGGGCGTCGCGGTCGGTGCCGGCGAGCGGGAACAGGCCACCGCCGCGGACATCGAGCAGACAAGCAGGACGGGCAACAGGCGCATGGGGATCCGGGTCAGTCGGGGATGCCCGAGCGAACGCGAAAAACGTGCCTGCAAGGTCAGCCGGTGGCGGTTGCGCGCAGGTAATCCACGAAATCGAACGCGAATGCATGCGTCGCATCGGCGGGATGCGCGACCCGCGCGACTTCGCACCATTCGCCTGCATCAAAACGCGGGAAGAACGCGTCCGCATCGGCCACCCGTGCATCGACATGGGTCAGATGCAGCTGCGTCGCATGCGGCAGGGCCAGCGCATAAATCTCGCCGCCGCCGATCACGCAAAGTTCGTCGCCATCGCGTGCGGCGATGGCAAGCGCTTCATCGAGGGACGCCACCGCCTGCATGCCATCGAACGGCACGCGGCCCGCGCGGGTCAGCACCAGGTTGCGTCGCTTCGGCAGCGCCCGGCCCAGCGATTCGGCGGTCTTGCGGCCCATCAGGATCGGCTTGCCGAGGGTCAGCGCCTTGAAGCGCTTGAGGTCATCCGGCAGGTGCCAAGGCAACGCGTTGCCCTTGCCGATGGCGAAGTCGCGATCCAGCGCGGCGATCAGGCTGAGCACGAGTGCACTCCTTGCGGTACCGGTGAACCGCCTCACTTGCCCTCCTCCGCAGGCAGCGACGTCGACAAGCTGCCCTGCGCCGCGAAGCCCCAGTCGCCGCCGTAAAGAACATCATCGACCACCCACCGTCCGTCTTCGCGAATGACGACGACTCGGTCCGTCCAGTCGGACTGCCCCGAGCGATCCTTGTAGGAAAACCGCATCGCAAACGTGGCACGTTCGCCCGATTGCTCCGCCTGCGGCAGCACTTCGAACGAGGTCAGGCCCTCGAACAAGCTGGAGAACATGTCGCCCTCGATATAGGGCGGCTTCATGTCGGGGTTCTCAGCGATGGCCTTGTCGCGCTCCAATGCGCCTAGGGCGAAGCCCTGCACGATGCTCGCGGACAGCCATCGTCGGTAGGCGTCGATGTCTTTGCCGTCCGGAATGCCCGATGCACTGCGAGCAACATGCATCCGGTAGAAGCCTTCCACGGCGGCGCGTGCGCTGGCTGCGCCGCGCATTTCGCGGGCCTCCACCTTTCTCCACACCCAGGCATCACTGGTCGACGGATCGAATCGCGTCGGCGGTCTTCCCGGCGGGAACACAAGCGGTTGCGCCGGAGGAGGTACGGCTTGCGCAGCGGCCGCCGGAGGCGGCTCTGTCGTCGAGGCTTGATAAGCCCCGCATGCCTGCAAGGAAACGGCCAGCAGCGTTGCCGATAGCAATCGGCAAGCACGGATCGTGGTCCGATCCTGCACGACCATCCTAGACCGCGACCGGCGCCTTGATCGCCGGCAAAGGATCGTAGCCTTCGATGGCGATGTCCTCGAAGCGGAAACCGAAGATGTCGCGCACTTCGGGATTGAGCGCCAGCGTGGGCAGCGGCCGCGGGCTGCGCGACAACTGTTCGCGCGCCTGGTCGAAATGATTCGAATACAGATGCGCGTCGCCCAGGGTGTGGACGAAATCTCCCACGCCCAGCCCGCACACCTGCGCCACCATGTGGGTGAGCAGCGCATAACTGGCGATGTTGAACGGCACACCGAGGAAGATGTCGCCGCTGCGCTGGTACAACTGGCAGCTGAGCTTGCCGGGAGCCTGCCCTGAGCCTGTCGAAGGGGCGACGTAGAACTGGAACAGGGAGTGGCAGGGCATCAGCGCCATCTTCGACAGGTCAGCCACGTTCCATGCACTGACGATCAGGCGGCGCGAATCCGGATTGCGCTTGATCTCGTCGACCAGCCAGGCGATCTGGTCGACCGTCTTGCCGTCCGCGCCTTCCCAACTGCGCCACTGCTTGCCGTAGACCGGGCCCAGCTCGCCATTCGCGTCCGCCCACTCGTCCCAGATCGAGACCTTGTTGTCCTTCAGGTAGGCGATGTTGGTGTCGCCCTGCAGGAACCACAGCAGCTCGTGGATGATCGCGCGCAGGTGCAGTTTCTTGGTGGTGACCAGCGGGAAGCCTTGGTTCAAGTCGAAGCGCATCTGCCAGCCGAACACGCTGCGCGTGCCGGTGCCGGTGCGATCCGCTTTCTCGGTGCCGTGTTCCAGCACGTGGCGGAGCAAGTCGAGGTATTGGCGCATGGCTCAGCGCGTCACTTCGCCGCATCCACGGGTTGTGGTTGCAACGTGGGTGAGGTGTGCGACTTCCAGCACAGGAACAGGCCCAGCAGGATCAACGGCAGGCTCAGCAACTGGCCCATCGTCAGCCAGCCGAAGGCCAGGTATTCCAGCTGCGCATCCGGCTCACGCACGAATTCGACCAGGATGCGGAAGCATCCATACAGCAGCGCAAACACGCCGGAAACCGCATAGCGCGGACGCGGCTTGCGCGAATACCAGACCAGCACGGCGAACATGACCAAACCTTCCAGCGTGGCCTGGTACAGCTGCGAGGGATGGCGGGCGAAGGTGTCGATGATGCCGGCATCGAACTGCTGCTTCAGCGTGGCCGCATCCATCGAGGCGAACGGTTCCGGCAGCGAGCGCGGAAACACCACGCCCCAGCCATCGAACGCAGTGCCCTGCGTCGGCTTGCCCCACAGCTCGCCGCCGATCCAGTTGCCCACACGGCCAAAGCCAAGCCCGGCGGGCACCAGCGGGGCGACGAAATCCACGGTGTCGAAGAAATGAAGGCGTTGCCGGCGCGACCACCATGCACCCGCGGCGAGCACGCCCAGCAGCCCCCCGTGGAAGCTCATCCCGCCTTCCCAGACCCGGAAGACCATCATCGGACTGGCGGCAAAGCTGGCGAAGTCGTAGAACAGGATGTAGCCGATGCGTCCGCCCAGCACCACGCCGAGCATCGCGTAGAACATCAGGTCGCCGAAGCCGTTCTCGTCCACGCCCGGCAGGCGACCGGCGCGGATGCGCCGGCGGCCCAGCCACCAGGCCACGAGGAAGCCCAGCAAGTACATCACGCCGTACCAGTGGACTTGCGGGTGCACGCTGCCCAGCAGCGGCAGGTTCCATGTCCCGAGGTCGAGGGCGATGGGGTCGATCTGGTGTAAGTAAGGCATGCGCCTATTGTGCCGCAGAAGCGGGTTTTCGCTGCGATGTCGCCTACCGCCGGGCGTTCGCTACGCGGCTCGAAATACCGCTGCGCGAGTCGCCCGACGGTCTCGCCATCGCGATTGATTGTCCAAGCATGTGGTGCGGGGATCAGAGGAAAACGGGCTGATCCGGCAGTTCGTCTTCGTCCGGCATGCCGGGTTCCTGCGGGAAATGCACGGCCAGCAGGTCTCCGGCAGCCTCGATCCCGGCGACCACGCCATCGGCGAATTCGCCGGCGCGCAGGCGCTCTTCCATCAGCACGCAGACGCCGCGCCATTGCTCGGCGCTCACGAATGGCGCGAGGCCGCGATCGGCGACGATCTCGATGCGTTTTTCTGCCAGCAACAGGTAGATCAGCACGCCGTTGTTGGCCGCAGTGTCCCAGACCCGCAGCCTGGCGAAGGCGTCCTCGGCGCGGGCACGGGCGGGCATGCCGCGCAACACATCGCGCCAGTGCAGCGATGTTTCCACCGCGAAGCAGAGTTCGCCGCTGTGGCAGGTCTCGCCGATGTCGATCGCCGCGGCGATGCGTTCCATCGTCGCCGGCGGGAAACGGCCTCGCGCATCGGCGGTGAACAGATGGGTGAACAGTCGCTTGAGGATGCCGACCATCACCACCCTCCCGAGGCGCCACCGCCTCCAGACATGCCGCCGCCACCCGACCAACCGCCGCCGGAGCTTCCACCGCCCCAACCACCACCACCGCCCGAATATCCACCCCAACCGTGATGGCGGGCATAACGACCGCCACCGCCGCCTCCACCGCCCCCGAGGCCAGGCCGAGGAAAAACCCGATCACCGCACCGATCCCGCCGACCAGCACGGCCGACGACACCAGCCAAGCCCCCGCACCACTGGCGCCGCCACCGAACAGCGCACGGATACCCGCCGGCAGGCGCCCGAAGAACGCCCGCGCGAACTGACCGACCACGAAAGCGACAAACAGCGCAAACACCCAGGTGCCGCCACGCTCCTCGCCAGTCGGGTTGTCCGCCACCGGCTCTGGCAACGGCTCGCCATCGATCAGCCTGACCAGTTGCGCAGTGGCATCCACCACACCGCCGGCGTAATCGTTCTGGCGGAATTTCGGCACCATGTATTCCTGGATCACCCGACCGGCGGCGATGTCGGGGATCGCGCCTTCCAGCCCGTAGCCGACCTCGATGCGCACCTTGCGGTCGTCCTTGGCGACGACCAGCAATACGCCATCGTCCACGCCCTCGCGGCCAAGCTTGAACGACTCGAATGCGCGCACCGCGTAGGACTCGATGTCCTCGGGCTGGGTGCTGGGGATCATCAGCACCTGCAGTTGGCTGCCCTTGCGTTGCTGCAGGGCCAGTGCCTGTTGCTCAAGCTGCCGGCGGGTGGCGGCATCCAGCGTGCCGGTGGTGTCGACCACCGGCGAATCGAAGGCGGGGATCTTCGATGGAGATTGCGCCCATGCCGGCAATACGCACAGCGCAAGCAACAGCATCAACGATGCGGCCCACGACCGCACGGACACCGCCATTGCGATGCGTCGGTCGGACAACCAAGCGTTCATCGGCGACATCGCCAGCGTCCCGGGTTCAGGACGTCGGTGCTTCCTGCGGGGCATTTCCACCCTGCACGGGTGGCGATGCGGGCTGCGGCGGATTGACGACGCCCGGCGGCACTTCGGTTGCTGGCGGGGCGACCGGCGGGGGCGGCGGCGCGCCGAAATCCACCGCTGGCGCGTCCTGGATCTGCGCTTCGTTCTCCACGGTGAAGTTCGGCTTCGGCTTGTAGCCGAAGATCATCGCGGTCAGGTTGACCGGGAACTGGCGGATGTAGGTGTTGTAGTCCTGCACCAGCTGGATGTAGCGGCCGCGGGCGACGGTGACGCGGTTCTCGGTGCCTTCCAGCTGGGTCTGCAGGCCGATGAACTGCTGGTCGGCCTTCAGGTTCGGGTACGCCTCGCTCACCATCATCAACCGACCGAGCGCCTGGCTGAGTTCGCCCTGTGCCGCCTGGTACTGCGCAAGCGATGCTGCGTCATCGGCATTCACGTTGATCTGGCCGACCTTGGCGCGCGCCTCGGTCACCGCGGTCAGCACCTGCGCTTCGTGCGCGGCGTAGCCCTTCACGGTGGCGACCAGGTTCGGGATCAGGTCGGCGCGGCGCTTGTACTGGTTGAGCACTTCCGACCAGCCGGCCTTGGCCGCCTCGTCCTTGGACTGGATCTGGTTGTAGCCGCAACCACTGAGCAGGACCACGACCAGCGCGAGAAGCGCGCCGCGGACGAGCGAGAAACCACGCATGGGAAGCTCCTGGAACGACGAGGACACGGTGTAACGGCTAGTGACGGGCAAATGGGGTTAAGCCGACGTGGAAACCTCGATCCTCACCATTCGCCGGCACCGGGCACGTGATGCGCTGCGGCCTTGCGGCGCATCAGCAGGTTCAGCCACTCGACCATCACCGAGAACGCCATCGCGAAGTAGATGTACGGCTTCGGCACGTGGGTGCCCAGGCCATCCAGGATCAGCACCGCGCCGACCAGCAGGATGAAGGCCAGCGCCAGCATCTTCACGGTTGGGTTGTCGTCGATGAACTTGCCCAGCGGATTGGCCGCCAGCAGCATGATCGCCACCGCCAGCAGGATCGCGAAGACCATGATCGGGATGTGCTGGGCGATGCCGACTGCGGTGATCACCGAATCCAGCGAGAACACGATGTCGATCACCGCGATCTGCGCGATCACCACCCAGAACACCGAGGACGACTTGGTGGTGCGCGGATCCTCGTCCTCGCCGCCGCCGATAAGATCGCGGATTTCCAGCGTGCCCTTCACCAGCAGGAAGGCGCCGCCGACGATCAGCACGATGTCGCGGATCGAGATGCCCATGCCGAACAGGGTGAACAGGTCCTGCTCCATCGTCGCCAGGAAAGCGAGCATCACCAGCAGCAGGATCCGGGTGATGCAGGCCACGGCGATGCCGATCTTGCGCGCCAGCGGGCGCTGCGCTTCCGGCAGGCGCGCCACCGCGATCGAGATGAACACCAGGTTGTCGATGCCGAGCACGATTTCCAGTGCGCTCAGGGTCACCAGGGTGAGCCATGCATCGGGTGACGCCAGGAAACTCAGGTCCATTCGATTCTCGTCTTGACGCGCGGTGCGCGTGGATTACAGGTAGCGCGGGGCCAGGATCAGCGCCCACACCAGCAGCACGTTCATCATCAGCACGAACACCGCCGCGGATCCCATGTCCTTGGCGCGCCCGGCCAGCTCGTGGCGTTCGGCGCCGTAGCGCTCGATCACCGCCTCCATCGAGGAGTTCATCAGTTCCATCGCCATCACCAGCAGGCAACTGCCGATCAGCAGCGCGCGCTCCACCCCGGTTTCGCCCAGGAACCAGCCCAGCGGGCCGAGCACCACGAACAGGCAGACTTCCAGCCGGAACGAGGATTCGTGCAGCCAGGCCGCGCGCAGCCCCTGCAGCGACCAGATCGCCGCGCGCATGATCCCGGCGGGACCACGCGGCAAATGCCCGTAAAAGTCAGCCATGCGCGATGGTTGCGGACGGCATGGCCTGATCGATGTTGGACATATGCGTGCGGCATCCGGTGGGTCGGTCGTGCCGACCCGCGGATTTTGCCACAAGCCCCGTTATCGCCGCCTCTGCCGGGCGTGTCGGGTCGGAGAGGCCTCTATTGCGATCGCAGGGCCTCGATGGGATCCAGCTGGGACGCCTTGCGCGCCGGGTAGTAGCCGAAGAACAGGCCCGTCCCGACCGAAAACGCCGCCGCCAGCATCACCACCTTGGCGTTCAGCTCGACCGGCAGGTCGCCCAGCTTGCCGACCACCAGCGCGCCGACCACGCCGATGGCGATCCCGATCACCCCGCCGATCAGCGAGATCAGCATGGCTTCGGCCAGGAACTGCTTCTGCACGTCGCCCGGACCGGCACCGACCGCCATGCGCAGGCCGATCTCGCGGATCCGCTCGGTCACCGAGACCAGCATGATGTTCATGATGCCGATGCCCCCGATGATCAGGCAGATGCCGGCGACCGCGCCGAGCAGCTTCGACATCAGGTTGGTGGTGGCGGTGCGGGTGGCCACGATCTGGCTGATGTTGCGCACTGCGAAGTCGTCTTCCGCGCCCGGCTCGATCTTGTGGCGCTGGCGCAGCAGGGCTTCGATCTCGGCCTGCGCGCTGGCCAGGTTCCTGGCATCGTCCACGCCCACCGAAATCGCCTGCACTGCACCCGGCGGCATCGACTGCGAATTGGACAGCCGACGGCGCGCGGTTTCCAGCGGCACCACCACCATGTCGTCCTGATCCTGGCCGAAGCCGCCCTGACCTTTCGCCCCGAGCACGCCGACCACGGTGAACGGCACCCGCCCCAAGCGCACGGTCTGGCCGATCGGGTCTTCTTCGCCGAACAGGGTCGTGCGCACCGTTTCGCCCAGGATCACCGGCTTGGCGCTGCCGCCATAATCGCTGGCATCGAACCCGTCGCCCAGCGCCACCTTCCAGTCGTTGATCGCGAACCAGTCCGCCTGCACGCCCTGCCACTGGGTGGAGGCATTGTTTTCGGCGAACACCACCTGGGTGCCGCCGCGCAGCGAGCCGGAGGCGTACTGCGCCGTCGGCACTTCGTTGCGGATCGCTTCGACGTCGCCGTCATTGAGGCTCCAGCGGCTGCCTTGGGCCACGCGTGCGCCGCCCGGCCCCATGCCACCCGAACTACCGATGTCCAGCCGCTGCGAACCAAGGCCGGACACCATCTTGTCGATTTCGGCCTGGGTGCCCTGGCCGATCGAGACCATCACGATCACCGCCGCGATCCCGATGATCACACCCAGCGAGGTCAGCGCGCTGCGCATCCAGTTGCCGCGCAGGGCGAAGAACGCGGTGCGCAGGATGTCGAGGAAGGTCATGCCGCGGCCTCCGCGTCGGTTTGTGCGTGCAATTCGCCATCGCGCATCACGAAGGTACGGTCCGCGTGCGCGGCCACGTGGGCGTCATGGGTGATCAGGATGACCGTGTGGCCGTCGTCGCGCAGGCGCTTGAACAGGGCCAGGATTTCCTCGCCGGTCTTGCTATCCAGCGCGCCGGTGGGTTCGTCCGCCAGCAAGATCGGCGGGTTGTTGACCAGCGCACGGGCAATCGCCACGCGTTGTTGCTGGCCGCCGGACAATTCGTTCGGTCGATGCCCGGCGCGCTCCGCCAGGCCGACCGATGCCAGCGCCGCGCGCGCCAATTGCCTGCGTTCCGCCGACGGAATACGTGCATAACCCAGCGGCATCGCCACGTTGTCGGTGGCGTCCATCCGCGTCAGCAGGTGGAAGCCCTGGAACACGAAGCCGATCTTGTCGCGACGCAGCGTCGCCAGTTCTTCCTTGTCGAGCGTTGACACATCCACGCCATCGCAGAAGTATTGGCCATCGCTGGGTGTGTCCAGGCAGCCGATCAGGTTCATCAGGGTCGACTTGCCGGAACCGGACGGGCCCATGATCGCGACGAATTCGCCGCGATTGATGATCAGATCCACGCCGCGCAACGCCGCCACTTCCGCCTCGGTGCCGGCGGAGTAGATCTTGCTCAGGCCCTGCGTGCGGATGACAGGCACCGCCGCGTCGGCCACCGCAACGGCCATCACTTGCTCTCCGTCGCCGACTGCTCGCCCGCGATGACCAGGTCGCCCTCGGCAATGTCGCGTCCGGAGATCTCGGTGGCGCTGCCATCGCTGGCGCCCAACCGTACCATCGCCAACTGCGGCTTGCCGTCGACCAGCTTGTAGATGGTCACCCGCTTGGCCGTCAGCTGGGCGTCGCGGGCGCCATCCCACTTCGCGCGCTGGCTGTCGTCCAGGGTGTCGCGGAACGCGGCGAACTGCTGGTTGAAGCGGTCGCGCATGCGCGCACGCATCTGCGCCTGCATGCTGGCATCGCCGCCGCCGCGGTTTCCACCGGTGCGCGGCGGGCCGCCACCGAACATGCGGTTGCCGCCCTGCTGGCCTTGTGCCGCCGGTGCTTGCGCCATGCGCTCGGCCTGGCGCTGCTGCATCTGCTCGAGCGCGGCATCGAACGCAGCCTGCTGTTCCGGCTTCAGGTCGAGCGTTGCGGCCAAGGCCTGCAGGTCTTCGCTCATGCCCGCGCCACCGCGGCCGCCACCCTGCGGCGCACCCTGGCCCGGCCCGGCACCCTGCAGCGCCGCCAGCGGCGAGCCCTCGGCCGGCTTGAAGCGCAGCGCTGCGTTCGCGAGTTTCAGCACATCGCTGCGCTTGCTGACTTCGATCTCGGCATTGACGGTCAGGCCCGGCAGCAAGGTGCCGTCGCTGTTGTCCACGGTGACCACCACCGGATAGGTGACCACGTTGCTCGCGGTCGTGGCCGACAGCCGCACCTGGTCGACCACGCCCTTGAACTGGCGATCGGGGAAGGCGTCGGCGCTGAAGCTGACCGCCTGGCCCACCTTGACTTGGCCGATGTCGGATTCGTCCACCGCCAGCTCGATCTTCATCTTCGCCAGGTCCTCGGCGATGGTGAACAGTTCCGGCGCGGACAGGCTGGCGGCCACGGTCTGGCCGGGCTCGATGGTCCGGGTCAGGACCACGCCGTCCACCGGCGAGCGGATCACCGTGCGCGACAGGTTGACCCGGGTGGTCTGGGTCGATGCGGTCTGCTGGCGGATCTGCGCCTGGGCCGAATTCACCTGCGCCTGCGCCTGTTCCAGCGAGGAACGCGCAAGGTCGACGTCGCTCTTGCTCACCAGTTGCTGGCGGCCAAGATCGGCCTTGCGGTTGTAGTCCAGCTGCGCGTTGCGCAGGCCGGCCTGTGCCTGCCGCAACGACGCCTGCGCGCTGGCGATCTGCGCGGAGCCCTGCTCGATCTGCGCCCGGTAGGTCGAGGCATCGATCGTCGCCAGCACCTGGCCCTTGGTCACCCGGTCGTTGAAGTCGACCATCACTTCGGTGATCTGGCCGGACACCTGGCTGCCCACGGTCACCGTGGAAATCGCGCTCAGCGTGCCGGTCGAGGAAATCGCCACGCGCACGTCGCCGCGCTGCACGGTCTCGGTGCGATAGCCGCCATCGGCCGACTGCCCGCGCTTGCTCCAGACATACCAGCCGCCTGCCGCGATGGCGATGACGATGCAGGCAATGCCCAGCTTGCGCAGGGGAAAAGCAGGACGACGACGAGTCTGGTTCATGCGGGGGATGGAGTCCGGAAAGGGTCGGGAACGCGCGGATGCCGGCGCGGTTGACAGCGCGCGGATGCTACCCGGCAAGCCAGCGCCCGAAACGGGTCATTGGTCCCGGTTGACGGCCGCGAACAGGATGCTGGCGCGGGTGCCCTGCCCCGGCACGCTGGCCAGTTGCAAGGGCCACCCGCAGCGTCGACCGAGCCTTTGCGCGATGGACAAGCCGAGGCCCGGGCCCACCGGCTGCTCGATGCTGGCGCGATAGAACGGCTCGAATGCGCGTGCGAGCGCCGCTGCATCCATGCCGATGCCGGTGTCCTCGATCTCCACGCGATCGTGTAGCAGACGCACGCTGACCGTACCGGTGTCGGTGAAGCGCGCGGCATTGCTGAGCAGATTGCACACGATCACCTGCAGCACGCGTGGCGGCGCGTGCAGGACCGGTTCGGCCTGCATGTCCAGCACCAGCGCCACGCCCTTGTCCTCGAGCACCGGCCGCACCTTCTCCACTTCGTGCTCCACCACTTCGCGCACGTCGAAGTCTTCGGTCTCCAGCGGCACCTCACTGTCGCGCGCGAGCAGGAGCAGTGCGGACATCAGCGATTCCATCGACTCCGCCGCGTCCTGTATGCGCCCCAAAGAACGTCGCGAACGTGCCGACAATGCTTCGTCATGACCGATCAAGTCTGTCGCCACGCGAATCACCGTGAGTGGCGTGCGCAACTCGTGGCTGGCGTCGCGGGTGAAGTCACGCTCCCGGGTGACGTAGGTATCCAGCCGCTGGCCAAGCGCATGCAGGGCTTCGGCCATCTTGCGCGCATCGCCCTGCACCTCGGCCGGCACGTTGCCCGGCGCCAGTGCAACGGTATCCGGACGATGCGGATCCCAGCGCGCGACCTCGCGTAACAACCACTCCATCGGCGCGACCACGCGCTTGGTCGCGCGATATCCCATCCAGGTCGCGCTGACGATCGCCCCCAGCGCGATCGCGATCGCCACTGCCGACAACCAGGGCAGCGCCATCGACCCGTACATCGCCTGCAGGCCGAGCACGCACAGCACCACCACCAGGCAAATGATCGCCAGCTGGAGCAGGAAGATCTCGCGGATGTGGCGCTGGGTGCTGGCCACCAATCGTCCCGTGGCTCAGCCCAACTGGCTGGCGATGTCCGCGATGCGATACCCCGCGCTCTGCACCGTGTGCAGCAGCGGGCGGTCGAACGGCTTGTCGATCACTTTGCGCAGGTTGTACAGGTGACTGCGCAGCGTGTCCGAATCCGGCAGGCTGTTGCCCCAGATCTCGCGCTCGATTTCCTGGCGCGTCACCACCCGCGGCGACTCGCGCATGAGGATGGTGAGCAGGCGCAGGCCGATCGGTGACAACTGCAGTTCGCTGCCACCCCGTGTTGCGCGCAGCGAGGCCGGATCCAGCACCAGGTCGGCGACCTTCAGCACTTCCGAACCCACCTGGCGGCGCTCGCGGCGGATCAACGCACGCAGGCGCGCCTCCAGTTCCTGGATAGCGAACGGCTTGGTCAGGTAGTCATCGGCGCCCGACGACAACCCGGTGAGTTTTTCGTCGAGGGTATCGCGTGCGGTCAGCATCAGCACCGGCGTCGACTTGCGCGCCTCGTTGCGCAGGCGCTTGCATACTTCGATTCCGTCCAGCCGCGGCAGCATCAGGTCGAGGACGATGACGTCGTAGGTGTTCTCGGCGGCAAGCCGGTAACCGTCCAGACCATCGGAGGCGTAATCGACCTCGAAGCCGCGGCTTTCCAGGTATTCGCCGACCATTTCCGAAATGTTGCGGTTGTCCTCGACGATGAGAACCAAGCCCGCCTGTTCCTGTGCCCGCATACATGCTCCGTATAAGTCTTCAGCTTTGTGAAAGATGCCGGGCGCGCGGTGGATGCCACGTGAAGGACTACGCTAACGGCATCGCCCACATCGACCGCTGCCATGCCATACGAACGTTTGCTCCCGCCCGTGCTGCTGCTGTTCTCGAACGTGTTTATGACCTTCGCCTGGTATGCGCACCTCAAGCACAAGGACATCGCGCTGTGGAAGGTGATCCTGGCGAGTTGGGGGATCGCGTTCTTCGAGTACCTGCTGATGGTGCCGGCCAACCGCATGGGCAGCGCGGTGTACAGCGCGCCGCAACTCAAGGGCATGCAGGAAGTACTGACCCTGCTGGTGTTCGCGGGGTTCTCGTACTGGTACCTGGGCCAGCCCCTGAAGTGGAACCACTGGGCCGGCTTCGCCATGATCGCGGCGGCGGCGTGGTTGATCTTCCTGGAATGATGTTCGACAACGAAGCAGCGGCGTCAGAAGCGTGTCTGTGTGGCTGGGATTTGCTCCGGGACCTTCGGCGACATGGATGTCGCCGATGAGCCTACATGGACGTATTCACGGCGTGTCCCGGAGTGAGTCCCAGCCGCGTGGATACGCGTAACGCAGGGATCAGAACGGGATCTTGCCGAGCAGGATGTCCTTGTACATCACCCAGTCGCCGGCGAAGGAATAGAACGGGTGCTTGAACGTGGCCGGGCGGTTCTTCTCGAAGAAGAAATGCCCGATCCACGCGAACGCATAGCCCGACAGCAATGCGCCGAGGAACCACCACGGATTGCCGCTGGTCACCGCCAGCAGGATGAACCCCAGGGCGAAACTTGTGCCGGTGAAATGCAGGCGGCGGCAGATGATGTTGCGATGCTCGCCGAGATAGAACGGATAGAACTCGCGGAAGCTGGCGAACTCTTGCTGCACGCCGCTGCTCATGATGCCGCTCCCTTCTCCGCCGCCTTGGCGCGAACCCAGTAGCGATCCTGCGCTTCCAGCGATTGACCGGCAAGGCCGCCATCCGCCGCGGCAAGCGCTTCCATCGCGCGGAAACGCCGCTCGAATTTGAGGTTGGCCCTGCGCAGCGCCGTGCCGACATCCACCTTGGCGTGCCGCGCGAGGTTGGCGCAGACGAACAGGATGTCGCCGAGTTCGTCCTCAAGTCGGTCGCGCGCGGCGACATCATCCGGGCATGCCGCCACCGCCGCAAATTCCGCACGGACTTCCTCGATCTCCTCATGCAGTTTTTCCAGCACGGGTTCGGCATCCGGCCAATCGAAACCGACCTTGGCCGCCTTGTGCTGCAACTTCACCGCACGCTGCCATTCCGGCAGGCCGCGCGAGATCCCGGCCAGTGCCGATGCATCGGCATCGCCCTTCGCTGCGCGCTCGGCGCGCTTGAGGTCTTCCCAGTGCTGCAGTTGCGCGTCGGCGTTTTCCTTGCGCGCTTCGTCAGCCGCCGCTCCCGGCATCCTGCCTCCCGCGGCATTCGCACATCCATGTGCATCAAATACATGCGGATGCCGGCGGGTCATCTTGTCGCAGATCGCCGCGACCACGTCGCCGAATTCGAACGCGCCCTGCTCACTCGCCATCTGCGCGTGGAAGACCACCTGCAGCAGCAGGTCGCCGAGTTCGTCTTTCAGGTCGCCCAGGTCACCGCGGTTGATCGCATCGGCGACTTCGTAAGCCTCTTCTATCGTGTACGGCGCAATCGTCGAGAAATCCTGCGCCAGATCCCACGGGCACCCGCCATCGGGATTGCGCAGGGTCGCCATGATCGCCAGCAGCGACTCGATCTGGCGTGGATCACTCATCCGGGCAAGCTGTCGCGCAGGGACAGATCGCCAAGTGCGATGAAATCGCCATTGAGCAATGTGTCGCGCTGGTTGTAGCGGAACGGGCGGCCGCGCGGATCGAGGACTGCACCACCCGCGCCTTCCAGGATCGCCTGGCCGGCGGCGGTGTCCCACTCGCTGGTGGGACCGAAGCGCGGATACAGGTCGATGCCGCCATCGGCGATCCGGCAGAACTTCAGCGACGACCCGCAGCCGACGACGTCGCTGCCGGGCAATGCGTCGATCACCGCCTGCGTGCGTTCGTCGCGATGCGATCGGCTTGCGGCGATGCGGAGCGGCTTCGATGCCGGAATGCGCGCATGGACCGCCACGTCGCCGGCATCGCCCTCGCGGATGAACGCGCCAACCGTTTCGCCGCCGTGCCAGAGCGCGCCGGTCACCGGCTGCTGGATCACGCCCCACGTCGCCACGCCGTGTTCGACCAAGGCGATGTTGACGGTGAACTCGCCATTGCGCTTGATGAACTCGCGGGTGCCGTCGAGCGGATCGACCAGCCAGAACGTCGTCCATTCGCGGCGCGCGGCAATGTCGAGGTCCTTCGATTCCTCCGACAGCACCGGGATGTGCGGCGTCAGCGCCTGCAGGCCGGCCACGATGCAGCGGTGCGAGGCGAGGTCGGCCGCGGTCAGCGGCGAGCGGTCGCCCTTGTGCTCGATGGCGAAAGGACTCTCGTAAACCGCCAGGATCTCGGCGGCGGCGGCGCGTGCGAGTGCGATGACCGCGTCGCGCAGGGTTTCATCGATCGGCATGTTGCTTCAGCCATTCGCGTGCAATGAACAAGGAGGCGATGGTGCGTCCTTCGGAAAAATCCTCGCGCAGGATCAACTCGCCGAGGTCTTCGAGCTTCCATGGAATCACTTCAAGTTCCTCCGGTTCGTCACCGGGCAGGCGTTGCGGATACAGGTCGCGCGCCAGCACCAGGTGGGTCTGGTGGCTCATGTACACCGGTGCCAGGGTGATGCTGCGCAGCACGCGGATGTCGCGGGCGCCATAGCCGGCTTCTTCCATTAGTTCGCGGTTGGCGGCCTCGATGGGACTCTCGCCGGCATCGATGCGGCCCTTCACCAGGCCAAGTTCGTAGCGATGCACGCCGGCCGCGTATTCGCGCACCAGCAGGACCGTCTCGGCATCCAGCATCGGCACCACTGCCACCGCGCCGTGGCCGCGTCCGTGCAGGCGCTCGTAGCGGCGGCGTTCGCCGTTGCTGAACTCCAGGTCCAGACGCTCCATCCGGTAGGGGCTGTCGTTGTGCTCGGTGATGCCGTGGATGATGGGCAGGGGTCGGCTCATGGCACGCCTCCCGCGGCGATAATGGGCGAATGGAAGGATTTCACGATGGCCCCATGATAGCCGCCGCGGAACACTGGCGGGCGCGCGACCTCGCCGTGCTCTGGCACCCGTGCACGCAGATGCGCGAGCACCCGGACGTGCTGCCGCTGGTGCCGATCGCGCGCGGTGAAGGCGCATGGTTGGTCGGCCGCGACGGCAGGCGCTACCTGGATGCGGTCAGCAGCTGGTGGACCAACCTGTTCGGCCACGCGGAACCACGGATCGCGCACGCCATCGCCACCCAGGCGATGACGCTGGAGCAGGTGATCCTCGCCGGGTTCTCGCATCAACCCGCGGTCGAACTGGCCGAGAAACTGCTGGCCATCGCGCCGCGACAAGCCGACCGCGAGCCGCTGGCCAAGGTGTTCTATGCCGACAACGGCTCGGCCGGCGTGGAAGTCGCGCTGAAGATGGCTTTCCACTGGTTCCGCAACCGTGGCGAAGACCGGCGCACGAAATTCGTCGCCCTGGAGAACGGCTACCACGGCGAGACCATCGGTGCGTTGTCGGTCGGCGACATCCCGCTGTATCGGCGCGTGTATGCGCCGTTGCTGGCCGAGGCATTGTTCGCGCCCTCGCCGGACAGCTATGCGGCCGCGCCGGGGGAAACCGCTCACGACTGTGCCGAACGTGCAGCCGATGGTTTGCGCGATTTGCTGGCGCGCCATGCCGGCGAGATCTGCGCGCTGATCCTGGAACCACGCGTGCAATGTGCCGGCGGCATGCGCATGCATGACCCGCAGTACCTGCGCCGCGTGCGCGAACTCTGCGACGCGCACGGCGTGTTCCTGATCGCCGACGAGATCGCCGTGGGCTTCGGCCGCACCGGCACGCTGTTCGCATGCGAACAGGCGGGCGTGCAGCCCGACCTGCTGTGCCTGTCCAAGGGCCTGACCGGCGGCTTCCTGCCGCTGGCCGCGGTGCTGTGCACGCAGGCACTCTACGACGGCTTCCTGGACGATTCGCGCGAGCGCGCCTTCCTGCATTCGCACAGCTATACCGGCAATCCGCTGGCCTGCGCGGCGGCGCTGGCCTCGCTGGCGATCTTCGAATCCGATGACGTGCTGGCGCGCAACTGCACGACTGCAGCGCGCATGACCGCACTCGCCGCGCCGCTCGTGGAACTCCCGCACGTGGCCGATGTCCGCCAGGCCGGGATGATCATGGCGTTCGAACTCACTCAAGGTGGCGACAAGCGAACACCGTTCGACTCGTCCATGCGCGTCGGCTTGCGCGCCTATCGCGCAGCCCTTGAGCGCGGTGTGGTGCTGCGTCCGCTGGGCGACACCCTGTACTGGATGCCGCCCTACTGCATCGACGACGAACAGCTGGAACTGCTGGCTTCCGTGACCCGCGATGCCATCCTGGAGGCCACCGCATGCGCCTGACCCGCAGCCACGTCGACCTGCCCTTGCACGTCGGCGAGGAGATTGCGTTGCCCGAAGACGTTGCCGCACACCTCTTGCGCGTGCTCCGCCTGCAGGTGGGCGATGCCTGCACCTTGTTCAACGGCGACGGCCACGACTACGACGCGCGCATCACCGTCACCGGCAAGCGCGAAGCCCGCGCGGAGATCGCGGCGGCGCGGCGCATCGGCAACGAATCGCCGTTGCGGATCACTCTGCTGCAGGGCATCGCCCGCGGCGAGAAGATGGACTGGATCCTGCAGAAGGCGACCGAACTCGGCGTCGCCCGGATCCTGCCGGCGACCAGCGATCGCAGCGAAGTGAAGCTGGACGCGCAACGTGCGGACAAGCGACTGGCGCACTGGCGCGGGGTCGTGGTGGCTGCGTGTGAGCAGAGTTGTCGTGCGATGGTGCCCGACGTCGTGGCGCCGCAGCCGTTGGCGCAGGCCGCGGGCATGCGCGAAGGCCGCGGTTTCATCCTCGACCCGTTCGCCGAGGCGTCCCTGTCGTCATTGCGCGATGTGGAATTGCGAGCCTGCACGATCGCGATCGGGCCCGAGGGTGGCTGGTCGCCGCGCGACCGCGAACAGCTGGTCGCGGCCGGTTACGAAGGACTCAAGCTCGGGCCGCGCGTGCTGCGCACCGAGACCGCCGGCATCGCGGCGATCGCGGCCCTGCAGGCCGCCTGCGGCGACCTGGGCTGACCCCAGCGCCGCGGTCAGGCCGCGGCAGCGAGCGCGCCGGCGATCTGTTCCTCGATCGCGGCGAGGTCCGGCACCAGCGCGTCGTCGTCATTGAGGCGGACGCGGCCCAGCACGCCTTCCAGCAATTCGGTTTCGTCGCCTTCGGCAGAGAGCGTGGTTTCGGTCACCGTCACCAGGCGCGGAAAGCCCTGAGTCAGCAGGGCAAAGAACGGCCGCTTGGCGTCGCCGCCCAGTGCCTTGAGCACGATCACCTTGCTGCCCAGGCCGCCCTTCTCGTCGGCGACCCCGGTGAAGCGCGAGAACGATACCAAGGGCACCTGCCAGCCGCGCCAGCGCGTGCGCCCCAGCAACCAGTCCGGCGCGTCCGCGATCGGCTCCGGATCGGAATACGACAGCACTTCCGCGATGGTGGCGTTGGGCAGCAGCAGGCGCGCATTGGCGACCTGGATGAGCACGCCGCGGATGATCTGCTCGGGAACAGTCTGCATGGGAACGGACATGGGAAACCTCAGGCGGGCCAGCGTTGCAGCAGTTTTTGGGCGAGTTGGGCCAGGCTCAGTGCCTCGCCCCCGCGGGCCACCAGCGCATTGCTGGCGGCCGGATCGAAACAGTAGTCGGCGGACTGGCCGACGACCAGGGCACCGGCCAGGCGCATCGCCATGGCCTGGTCGACCAGGCTCGCATCGGCACCGCTGAGCAGGAGCAGGGCGCTGTCCTCGGCGCGCAGGGCGGCGTAGGCCGGTTCGCCGTCGGTGGACGCGAATACCAGCCCGGCGGGGGCGGCATGGATGTCCAGGCCATCCGGCAGCACGTACACGGTAGCCGCCTGCAGCGCATCGCCGGCCTGCGCCATCACCACCTGCATCTGCGCAGCACGCTGCATCTGCCGGACCAGCTTGTCGTATTGCCCACCCTCGATACGCTGGCGCAGCAACACCGGACGCGGGAAATGTACCGGCAGTCCGCCGAGCAACTGGCGCACTGCATCGGGACCACCCACGCCGGCGGCGATCACCACCGCGCCGAGCGCGGTCGAGGAGGTCGGCGGGCGCGATTGCGGCACGTCGGGCATGGCCGCGACCTGCAGGCTCAGGGCATCCATTTCTGCCTGGAACCCTTGCGGCTCGGCAGCCACCTCCGTCGGCATGGCGGCAGCATCGCGAGCGGGTGGCAGCACGTCGTCATGACCGTGCAACTTGGCTTGCAGGTGACGGGACCAGCGCGCGGTTTCCCACGCATCACGCTTGGCGGCGACGTCGGCATCGTCGAAGAGGATTTCGAGCGCAGGGTCGCCCAGCACGCCGTCGAACTTCTCCAGTGCCTGTTCGACCACTGCATCCAGGATCACCAGCAACACGTCCGGTGCCGCGGCGCGCACATCGTCTTCGCTCGCGGTCGCCGGATCGAGCAGGGCGGCGACATCCGCGCCGGCCTGCACGATCGCAGCCTCAGTGCGCTCGCGCGCCGTCCCTGCGCGCGCCAGCACGACCACGCGCTTGCGGTTCATTGCAGCTGACCGTCACCGGCGCGCTCCAGCTTGAGCAGCTCGAACACGTTGCGCATCAGCTCGACTTCCTGGTACGGCTTGCCGAGGTAGCGCTCCACGCCCAGGTCCATCGCGCGCTGGCGATGTTTGTCGCCGGTACGCGAGGTGATCATGATGATCGGCACGTCGCGCATGCGCGGATCCGCCTTCATCGCGGTCGCCAGCTCGTAGCCGTCCATGCGCGGCATTTCGATGTCGAGCAGCATCAGGTCCGGGATGATGTCGGCCATCCGCTCGAGTGCGTCGATGCCGTCCTTCGCCGTGGCGACCTCGAAGTTGTGGCGCTCCAGCACGCGGCCGGTGACCTTGCGCATCGTGATCGAGTCGTCGACCACCATGACCAGCGGCACCCGACGGTGTTCGACCACTTGTTCGACCGGCGCGGCATCACGCGGCATCGCGGCGAAGCGGCGGACCAGCGGGGCGATGTCGAGGATGACCACCACGCGGCCGTCGCCCATGATCGTCGCGCCGAAGATACCCGGCACCGAGGCCAGCTGCGGACCACCGGCCTTGACCACGATTTCGCGATTGCCGACCACCTGGTCGATCGCGACCGCGGCGCGCAGCTCGCCGGAGCGAACCAGCAACAACGGCACCTGCAACTGCCCTTCCGCCTTCACCGACGTGGTGCCGACCAGGCCACCGAGATCATGCAGCGCGTAGTCTTCGCCGCCGTAGCGGTAGAGCGCGTCGTCCTTCGCCATGTCCTCGCGGCTGATCCGGCCCACGCCGCGCACCGAGGCGATCGGCACCGCGTATTCGGTATCGCCGATCTTGACGAACACCGCCTGGGTGACCGCCAGCGTCTGCGGCAGGCGCAGGGTGAAGGTGGTGCCTTCGCCCGGACGCGAGGTGATGTCCAGCGTGCCGCCGAGCTGGCGCACTTCGCTGGCCACCACGTCCATGCCCACGCCACGGCCAGCCAGGCGGCTGACCGTTTCGGCTGTGGAGAAGCCAGGTTCCAGAATCAGGACGTCGAGGTCGCCGTCCGACAGGATCGCGTCGGGCTTGATCAGGCCGCGGTCGATCGCGCGGGCGCGGATCGCGGCGCGATCCAGGCCGGCACCGTCGTCGCCGACCTGCAGCACCACTTCCGACCCTTCGCGGCGAACCGCGACGCGGATCGTGCCTTCGTCGCCCTTGCCTGCCTTGCGGCGTGCGTCCGGCGTTTCCAGACCATGCGCAATCGCGTTGCGGAGCATGTGCTCCAGCGGCGCGGTCATGCGCTCCAGCACGCTGCGGTCGAGTTCGCCTTGCGCGCCGTCCAGCTTCAACTGCGCCTGCTTGCCGGTCTCGCCGGTGGCCTGGCGGATCACGCGGCGCAGGCGCGGTACCAGGCCCTCGAACGGCACCATGCGCGTGCGCATGAGGCCTTCCTGCAGGTCCGAACTCACCCGCGACTGCTGCAGCAGCAGGGTTTCGTACTGGCGAGTCAGGTCTTCCATCGACCCGTGCAGCGCCTGCAAGTCGGCCGCGGACTCGCCAAGGGCGCGCGACAGCTGCTGCAGGGTGCTGAAGCGGTCGAGTTCCAGCGGATCGAAGGTCTCGTTGCCGGCCGCGCCTTCGCGCTGGTAGCGGGCGATGATCTGCGCTTCTGTTTCCGAATCGAGGCGGCGCAACTGGTCGCGCAAACGGAGGTTGGTCTGCTCCATTTCCTGCGCGGTGCCGCGGAACGCAGCCAACTGCTGTTCCAGCCGCGAACGGTAGATCGCCACTTCGCCGGCGTAGTTCACCAGACGATCGAGCAGGTCGGCGCGGATGCGGACCTGCTCCTGCGGCGCACGGATGCCGATGTCGTCGTCTTCGCCAAAACCGTCCTGCACCATCGGCGCGGACAGCGGCTTGAGTTCGATCTTCTGCGCCGGCGCGGGCACGAACATCAGCCCGTCGTCGACCGCTTCGGCAACCGCCTTGATGGGGGCTTCCGCGCGGGTGTCCAGTTCTTCGATCAGGCCGGCCGGCAGGCCGACTGCGCGACGCGCCGCGACGCGGGTGATCATGCCGTGCAGGCGGTCGAAGCCGCGTTCGAGCAGCGGCACGCCATCGCGGCCGAGCTCGGCGCGCTGTGCCACCACGGCTTCGAGCAGGGTTTCCATCGCGTGGCCCAGCTCGCCGATCGGCATGATGCCGGCCATGCGTGCGCCACCCTTCAGCGTGTGCAGGTCGCGCTGCAGGCCGACCATGGCCTCGCGGTCTTCCGGCGCGTCGCGCAGCTGCGCGAGCAAGCCATCGGAATGATCGAGCAGGTCGCCGCCTTCTTCCACGAAGATGTCGACCAGTTCGGCGTCCAGCCCGTCCATGTCCAGCGCTTCGTCCGGATCCTCGGCCGAGGTCGCGGACGACAGCAGGGCCGCCAGCGCGGCCTGCTCGCGGGCCTTGGCCGCGGCAGCGACTTCGGCGGCACGACGTTCGGCTTCCACACGCGCGGCTTCGGCACGGGCTTCGGCCAGGCGCGCCGCTTCCTGGCGATCCGCTTCCTGGCGGGCCGCCACGATGCGTTCCGCTTCCTGGCGATCGGCTTCCGCACGCGCCGCTTCGACGCGGGCCGCTTCTGCCTGTTCGGCGGCGATGCGCTCGGCTTCCACGCGCTCATTCTCGAGGCGTGCCGCTTCTTCCGCGGCCAGCCGCTCGGCTTCGGCGCGAGCCGCTGCTTCCGCGGCGATGCGTTCGGCTTCCGCCTGCTCGGCAGCGACACGCGCTGCCTCGGCTTCTTCTGCGGCAATCCGCTCCGCTTCCACGCGTTCGGCTTCGAGGCGGGCCGCCTCTTCCGCGGCCAGGCGTTCGGCTTCCGCTCGTTCTGCGGCAAGGCGGGCCTCTTCGGCCTCTGCGGCGGCGATACGTTCCGCTTCCAGGCGCTCGGCTTCCATCCGCGCCGCTTCCAGCGCGGCAAGGCGTTCGGCTTCCAGGCGCTCCGCTTCGAGGCGAGCCGCTTCCTGTGCGGCAAGACGCTCGGCTTCGGACTCGATGGCAGCAATCCGCGCGGCTTCGGCTTCCAGCGCGGCGATGCGCTCGGCTTCCAGGCGTTCGGCTTCGAGGCGCTCGGTCTCCGCACGCGCCGCGGCCTCCTCGGCGGCGATGCGTTCGGCTTCGGCCTGTTCGGCGGCCAGGCGCGCCGCTTCGGCTTCTTCCGCGGCCAGGCGTTCGGCTTCCAGGCGCTCATTCTCGAGGCGCTCGGCTTCCAGACGTTTGGCCTCGGCGAGCGCGGCTTCTTCCGCGGCAAGGCGCTCGGCTTCTGCCTGTTCGGCAGCGATGCGCTCGGCCTCGGCGGCCTCGGCCTGCTCCGCTGCCTTGCGTGCAGCTTCGGCGGTGGCGTCGATGAACGGCAGGCTGCTTTCGGGCAAGGTGTCGCGCAGGGCGGCGACGCGCGCGGCCAGGGCGGCGTACACCGGTACCTGGGCGGGTGTGGCCTGCAGCGCGGCCGTCGTGGTGCGCACCGCGTCGGCGACTTCGCCGAGGGTGGCGACGCCTTCGGCGTCTGCCGCTGCATTGGCGGTCAGCAGGCGCTTGACGTAACCCTCGGCCGGCGCGGTGAACGCAGTTACCGACGGCACTTCGGTCATCGCGAAAGCACCGTTGAGGGTGTGGATCGCGCGCACCAAGCCATCGTTGACGCTGGCATCGCCGGCACGCGCCTGCGCCAGCCAGGCGTCCACGGTTTCCAGATGCCCACCGACTTCCGAGCCGAGGATCTCCAGCAGCACGGGGTCGACGTGAGCGGCCACGGTGTCTGCGGCGGGTGCGGTGGCTTCGGGTTCGGCCGCGCGGCCAGGCGTTTTGGCCACCGGTGCGCTGCCGGCGGTATCCAGCAATACGTCTTCGCCGGCGGCCAGGCGGTCGGCGACCGCTTCCATCGAAGCGATGTCGAGCACGCCACTGGCTTGGCCACGCAACGCGGCGAGCAGTTGCGGCAATGCGGCGCGGGTCTGGCTGACGAAGGCGACCACGGCCGGGCTGGCCGGGCGCGAGCCGTCGAGAACGCGGTTGAGCATGTTCTCGACGTGCCAGCTGAATTCGCCGAGGGTCTTGGCACCGACCAGGCGCCCGCTGCCCTTGAGCGTGTGGAACACGCGGCGGATCGGGCGCAGCAGCTCGCCGTCATCGGGCGTGCGCTTCCACGGCGTCAACAGGCCGTCGAGGTTGCTGATTTCTTCCTCGAATTCCTCGAGGAAGATTTCGCGGATCTCGTCATCGATTTCATCGCCGACTTCATCGAAGCCCGCGCTCAGCACAGGCACGTCGGCCTGAACGCTGACCGTGGCTGCCGAGCTTTCGGCGGCATCGGGCGCTTGCGGTGTCTCGAAGACGACCGCTTCCAGCACCGGGGCGACTTCAGCCGGCACCGCTTCGGACAGGGTCGCCACACCGTCATCCGGCAACGGCCAGTACTGCAGCTGTTCGAGGCTGATACGGGTCTTGTCGAGCAGATCCTGGCGCTGGCCATGCGGATCGCGCAGCGACTCCAGGTAGTACTCCATGCCGGCCAGCGCATCGGCCAGGGTGTCCAGCTGACGCCCGCCGGGCACCTGCTTGCGACCGAGCAATTCAGCATGGCTGTAACGGCGCAGCGCTTCCAGGTAACCCGCCGGTTCCGGCAGGTTGAGGATGCGCATCGCGCCGGCGACTTCGGCGAGCAGGCGCGGCACCGGGTCCAGCACCGCATGGTCCCAGTCGGTTTCGACGAAGGCGACGAAGGCATTGCGGACTTCGGCGAAGTTGGCCGCCGCCTCGCGTGCCAGCACGCCCATGACCTTGCGCGATTCCTGCGCCAGCTGGTCGTCGCCATCACCCGGGGCATCGCCGGTGCCGAGGCGGGTGACCTGGTCGTCCAGCGAATGCTCGATGTAGATCAGCGCACCGGCGACTTCCATCAGGTCGTCTTCATTCGGCGGTCGGCTGCCGTCGGCGATGCCCTGCACCACCTTGCGTTGCTCGTGGATCACGCCACGCGCACTTTCCAGGCCGAGCATGCCCAGGGTTTCGCCGATGCGATCCAGGGCTTGCGCCTGCGGCTCCAGTTCGGCGACGTTGCCGCCGCCGGCACGCAGGTGCAGGTCGAGCGCGTCCTTGACCCGCAACAGGTCTTCCTTGAGCGCCGCTGACACGGTGTCCAGCAGGGCACGATTGCGTCCGGCCAGGCTGCCGCGCGCATGCTCCAGTTCTGCCTCGGTCGCTTCGACCAACAGGCTGGGCAACGCGTCCTGCTGCAACGCATCCACACCGCGCGACACGCGCAGGTCGTTGATCAACGGAAGCAGCACGATCGGGATATCGCGATGACCGCCCTGCAGGCGTTCCAGATAATCCGGCAACTGCACCACGCCGCGCATCAGCGCCGCAAGGGCGTCGTCGCGACTGCCAGGCACGCCTTCCAGCAGCGCACCGGCCAGTTGTTCCATCTCGCCTGCGACCATCGCCGGCGCCTGCAACTCCAGCATGCGCAGGGTGCCCTGCACCTGGTGCAGATAACCCGCACAGGCGCGCATGGAGGAAGCATCGGCCGGGTTTTCGACGAAGGCCTCGATCTCGAGCCGCGCCTGGCGCAGGGTCTCGTCGATCTCGGGCTTCACCCAACCGAGCGCGGTATGGTCGATGGCATCGCGCAACGCCGTGGTCATCGCGAAGCTCCGCTATCGCCCCGCGACGCGGGGCTTGCCTGGTGGGTGCTGTTCATCCCGACCTCTGGTTTCCTGCCTGCACTCAGGCCGGCAGCTTGAAGTCGGCGACCGAACGACGCAGGTCGGACGCGAGTTGGGCAAGGTTTCCGATCGATTGCACGGTCTGGCTCGCACCTTGCGAGGTCTGCGCAGTGATCGACTGGATCGTGTTCATCGTCTGGGTGATGTCGGTTGCCGCGGTAGACTGTTCCTGCGCCGCCACCGAGATGCCTTCAATCAGGCCCGACAAGTCGGACGACACCTTTTCGATCTCGCCCAGCGCGGTACCCGCGTCCTCGGCCAGTCGGGCACCGGCGACCACTTCCGAGGTCGTCTGCTCCATCGAGCTGACGGCTTCGTTGGTATCGGCCTGAATGGTCTGCACCAGCGATTCGATGCGCTTGGTCGCGCCGGAGGAGCGTTCCGCGAGTCGTTGCACTTCGTCGGCCACCACCGCGAACCCGCGGCCTGCTTCACCGGCCGAGGCCGCCTGGATGGCTGCGTTCAGCGCCAGGATGTTGGTCTGCTCGGAGATGTCGTTGATCAGTTCCACGATCGAGCCGATTTCCTGCGAGCTTTCGCCCAGTCGCTTGATGCGCTTCGAGGTTTCCTGGATCTGGTCGCGGATGCTGTCCATGCCGGCGATCGTCTGCCGCACCACGCCAGCGCCGTTGGTCGCGATCTGCACCGAGCGACGCGCCACCTCGGCCGAGTCGGCGGAGTTGCGCGAGACCTGGTTAATGCTCGAAGCGATTTCGTTGATGCGATCGGTGGCGGAATTGATTTCCTGCGCTTGGTGCTCGGCGGCGTCGGCCAGGTGCATGGCGGTCGCCTGCGTTTCCTGTGCGCTGGAGGCCACCTGCACGGAGGTGTCGTTGATCGTCGCCACCAGGGTACGCAGCTGTTCCACCGCGAAGTTGATCGAGTCCGCGATCGCGCCGGTCATGTCCTCGGTCACCGTCGCCTTCACGGTCAGGTCGCCTTCCGCGAGCGAACCCATTTCGTCCAGCAGGCGCATGATCGCCTCCTGGTTGCGGTCATTGAGTTCCTTGGTGGTGTGGTAGCGCAGGCGTTGGGCGCGACCCTGCGACCAGACCAGGCCACCGATCGAGAACAGCATCAACAGACCGGACAGGATGCTGACCCAGACACCGCCGACGATGCTGGTGTCCTTCAGCGAGCCGAACGAGGTGAATGCCGCGAACAGGCTTTCGCTGTCCGAGAGCAACTTGTCCGAACCGCTGGCGAGGGCGGTGGCCGACGCCTGCGCGCCGATCAGCTTGCGCGAGTCGCCGACGATGCCGTCGAGATCCTTCTTCATGCCGGCCCACAGGGTCGCGGCCTGGTTGAGCGGGGCGACCGCACCAGCAGCGGTGACCTTGGCAATGTCGCCGCTGCCGTTGCGCAGCGCATTCATCGAGCGGTCGAACACCGCGGAGTCGCGACCGAGGGCGTCCGCGGCGACCTGGGCACCACTGCCGCCGGCACGCAATTCGGCGATGCGGCGGGCCATGGCCGCCGACGTCACCACCTGCTGCAGCGCAGTGAACACCTGGCCGGAACCGGCACCACCGGACGCCAGGCCACGCACCACTTCGTTCAACTGCGCCTGCAGCTGCGGCACCTTGGTGCTGAAGCTGTCGGCGCGGCCGGCCAATGCCAGCACCGCTTGCTGGGAGGCCATCACTTCGTCGGCGCGCTTTGCCAGCGGATCCCAGGTGTTGCTCACCGTGCGGATCGGACCGGAGACGCCAGCCTGGTCACCGAAGCGATCGTTGAGGGTCTTGATGTCCTCGTCGACTTCGCTCTTGGTCGCCTTGAACGCGTCGAATGCCTGCGCATCGCCCGCGACCGCATCGCGGCCCTGGTTGGTCAGCCGTTGCGAGTTCAGCTGCAGGCGCGAGGCCGCAGTACTGGCACCACCGAGACGCGAGGCCTTGGTGGTTGCGTACAAGGTGTTGCCGGCGAAGACCAGCAGGGAACCGATCAGCAACCAGATCCAGAAGTTGGTGCTGATGTTGCGGCCCTTGCCGGCGACGGAATCCATCAGAGTGCTCATGTTGCGACCTCGGGTTGCGTATGGGTCCGCGGGTTAGGCGGCGGCTTGGCGGAATTCGGGAGTACGGGCGAGGCGGTCGAGGCTGAACACGCCCCAATCCTGCTCGTTGATGCGGTAGGCACGATCGATGAAGTACGCATAGCGGCCTTCGGACACCGATTCGACATCGATGCCTTGGCCGTCGACGAAGCTGCGCTGGCCGTACAACTCGTCGATGGTGACGGCAACATCGCCACCGGGCTGGCGAACCACCAGCACGCGCTGGCTTTCATGCAGCACGGTGCGCTCGCCCTCGAGGAACTGCTTGAGGTCGACCACCGGCAGCAGGGTGCCGCGGACGTTGGCCACGCCGAGCATCCAAGGCAGCGAGCCGGGCACGTGACTGACCAGCGGCAGCGGCATGATTTCCACCACTTCATCGAAGCCTGACGCGAGCCGGTGCGAACCGACCCGGTAGGCCACGCCGCGCCACAGGCCCGGCGCATCCAGCTGTTCCGGCAGGCCGGCCACGTGGGCCAGGCTGCGTTGTTCGTAATCGGCCAGCACCAGGAACGGCGAGCGCTTGTCGCGCGGACGCGACGACACCCGGCGCGCAGGCTTGGAGCGCGCAGGGGGCGGCGCTTGCTGCAAGGACGGCTCGATCATTTCCGGCGAAGCCTCCTCGACGGCCTCGACCATTTCGAGTGCGCCGGCGGGCTCCAGCTGGACCTCGGGCTGCGGTGCCTCTTCCGACTCGACGACCAGCGCCTCGACGGACTCAGCTTCGATCGCGGCAATCTCGTCCGGCGCGGCGGACACGGCCTCGACGGCGGTGGCCGCCTGCGGCTTGCCTTTCTGCTTCTGCTTGCCGCGCTTGGCCATGCTCAGTGCCCGATCAGTGCGTTGATGCGCGCGATGAGATCGCTTTCGCGCGGCGGCTTGACGATGTAGTCCTTGGCGCCCTGGCGCAGTCCCCAGACGCGGTCGGTTTCAAGGCCCTTGGTGCTGACGATGAGGACCGGGATGTGGCTGGTGTCGACATCGCGCGACAGCGCGCGGGTGGCCTGGAAGCCGTTCATGCCGGGCAGCACCACGTCCATCAGCACGAGGTCCGGCTTGTCGCGGCGGCAGGTGGCGATGCCATCCTCCGCGCTACCCGACGTGGTCACGTGGTGCCCGTTGCGTTCCAGCAACTGGGTCATCACCGCGGCCTCGGTCGGCGAATCCTCGATCAGCAGTATGCGTGCCATTGATGCCCTACCCCCCGGTCAGGCGTTGACGTACTTCCGAATGGCACCAAGCAGTTCTTCACGAGTGAAGGGCTTGGTCAGATATTGCTCGGAGCCCACGATACGACCACGCGCCTTGTCGAACAAACCATCCTTCGACGAAAGCATGATCACGGGCACAGTTTTGAATGTCTGGTTGTTCTTGATCAGCGCGCAGGCCTGATAGCCGTCGAGCCGCGGCATCATGATGTCCACGAAAATGATCTGCGGGTTGTGGTCGGCGATCTTCGCCAGCGCCTCGAACCCGTCGGTTGCGGTGACCACGTCGCAGCCCTCCCGCGCAAGCAGCGTTTCCGCCGTGCGCCGGATCGTCTTCGAGTCGTCGATGACCATCACCCTCAAACCCTGGAGGTTGATGCCTGTCTCGTCTTGCTGCGCCATGCGTTCCCCTTGCCGCCATTGCCCGCTGCTGTTTTTGCACTGCAGCCGGACTGTCTATATCCCAGCCCGCACGCGGCCTGTCAAGCGCCGCAATGCGTCACATCGATGGACGCTGCGCGTCGCCTGCTACCATCTTCGCAGCCCGCCATGGACCTGCAGATGACAGACGCCGCACCCCTCGACGTCGTGGTGGTGATGGACCCGATCGAGTCCATCAAGACCGCGAAAGACTCCAGTTTCGCGATGCTGCTGGAGGCCCAGCGGCGCGGCCATCGGCTGCATTATGTTCGCCCCGGCGGGCTGGCGTTGCGCGGCGCGCGAGCGGTGGCCATGACCGCCCCGCTCACGGTGCAGGACATGCAGGGTAGCCATTTCCGCCTGGGCGATTGGCAGGAACTCGACTTCGGCCCCGGCCACGTGGTGCTGATGCGCAAGGATCCACCGGTGGATGCCGCCTACCTCCACGACACCCAGTTGCTGGGCATGGCCCAGCGCCAGGGCGCGCGCGTGGTCAACGACCCGCAGGGCCTGCGCGACTTCAACGAGAAACTGGCCGCGCTGCTGTTCCCGCAGTGCTGCCCGCCGATCCTGGTCAGCCGTGACGCGAAGGCGCTCAAGGCCTTCGTCGGCGAACACGGCGAGGCCGTGCTGAAGCCGCTCGACGGCATGGGCGGGCGTTCGATTTTCCGCGCCCGCGCCGGCGAGGCGAACCTCAACGTGATCCTGGAAACCCTGACCCAGGGCGGTGTGCACCTGGCGATGGCGCAGCGTTACCTGCCGGAGATCGTGGACGGCGACAAGCGGATCCTGCTGGTCGATGGCGAGCCGGTCGATTACTGCCTGGCACGCATCCCGCAGGGCGATGAATTCCGCGGCAACCTGGCCGCCGGCGGGCGTGGCGAAGGCCGGCCGTTGACGGAGCGCGACCGCTGGATCGCAGCGCAGGTGGGTCCGGAGATGAAACGCCGCGGCATGCTGTTCGTCGGCCTGGACGTGATCGGCGACTACCTGACCGAGGTCAACGTCACCAGCCCGACCTGCATCCGCGAACTGGACGCGCAGTTCGGCCTCAACATCGCCGGCACCCTGTTCGACCGCATCGAAGCCACGTCGGTGGCGTGATGGGCGCGGCCGCCGCCCCCGCGTCGCTGCCTGCGCCGCCCCGCATCGGCGAGTCGGAGCGCCTCGGCGCGACCTTGGTGCTGTCGGTGCTGGTGCATGCGATGGTGATCCTCGGCATCGGCTTCGCGGTCGAGGACGCGGCGCCGATGCTGCCCACCCTGGACGTGATCCTGAGCCGCACGCAGACGCCGCTGACCCCGGCGCAGGCGGACTTCCTGGCCCAGGCCAATAACCAGGGTGGCGGCGAGCACGACAAGAGCAGCCGGCCCACCGCCCCGCAGGCCGGCCCGCTGCCGCAACCCGTCGACGGGCTGGCACCGCGTCCGCTGCACGCGCAATCGCCCAGCCCAAGCCCGCCGCCGGATGCGCGGGTGGTGGCTTCAGCGAATGCCACCCAGAGCCTGCCGATGCCGCAACCGTTGCAGCAGGTCGACGCCAACCAGGCGCCGCAAGGCCGCGAAAAAATCGACCGCGACATCGAAATGGCGCGGCTGGCCGCGGAGATCCAGCTGCGCTCGCAGGAATATGCCAAGCGGCCGAAGCGCAAGTTCGTTTCCGCCAGCACCAAGGAATACGCCTGGGCCGATTACCTGCGCGGCTGGGTGGATCGGGTCGAACGCGTCGGCAACCTCAACTATCCGGACGAAGCGCGCCGCCGCCGCATCGGCGGACTGGTGGTGATCAGCGTGGGCGTGCGCCGCGATGGCAGCGTGGAAAGCATCCGCATCGTCCAGTCCAGCCACGTGCCGATGCTGGACGAGGCCGCCAGCCGCATCGTCAGGCTGTCGCAGCCGTTCTCGCCGCTGCCGAAGACCCAGGAAGATCCCGACGTGCTGCACGTCACACGCACCTGGCAGTTTCTGCCCGGCGGCGAGCTGATCGACCGTTAGAAACCCGGCGAAAGACCGCTCAGCGGAACATGCAGTCGAGCAATGGCTGCTCGATGCCGATCACCGCCTCCAGTGCGCTTTCCCAGCCCGCGCCATCCTGCTGGATCAGCGGTGCAAAGCCGCCGGTATCGGCCGATGCCGTCGCCAGATCAGTGAAGACGACCAGGAAATTGCCCTCGCCGGTCTCGACCGTCATCCGCGCGCGCACGCTTCGCCGGCCTTTCTGCCGATAGGCGGCGCGACTTCCCGCCACCAACCGTCCGGCCTCGGCATCCACCGATTCGATCGTGATCGCCGCCGGCTGCTGCGCGGCGCAGTACTGGACCCTGCCGACGATCTGCGATGCCGATCCCGGGATGGAATAGCGGGTGCCGCGCATGCCCATGATCGGACGCGCTTCGCGGCTGGCATCCACCTCCAGCGTGTGGCCCTCGAAGGCCACGTCTTCGGCGATTGCCGGCAGCGCCACCAGCATGCCGGCCAACACCCAGTTCCTGTTTGCCATGCCACACCCCACTTCTGGACTGCTGCTTTGCAGCATAACCAGAATGCCAAGGGCGACAAGCGACGCCCGTCAACCTTTGGTGCGCAAGGCCTGTTGCTCGGCAAGGGTCAGGGCGACGTTGTTGCGCAGGTAGGCGGGCTCGATGCGTTCCGCCGCGACCGCTTCGCCGCGCGCGAACGCGAGTGCGGCCAAGCGGGCCAAGTCTGCTGCATGCGGCAGGGCGCTGGCATCGACCGTGGCCAGCCTGCATTGCAGGCGCAGGGGCAACGCACCATCTGCAGCGGAAAAGCCGGTGCCGACGCCACGCCAGTCGTCACCTGCAGGAATATTGGCAATATCGGGCTTGACCACGACTTCGCTAGCGAGGGCGACGATGTCATCGCCACGACGCGCGAACGCCCCCAGGTAGATCTCGCCCATGCGTGCGTCGATCGCGGCGAGGATGTTTTGCCCACCCTCACCCCGACCCTCTCCCGCCAGCGGGAGAGGGGGAACAGCGGCGCGCATTGCCAGCGCTGCGAGCGTGGACACCGGCAGCACCGGCCGGTCCAGCGCCAGCGCGATGCCCTGGGCGATGGCAATGGCCAAGCGCACACCAGTGAACGCACCGGGACCACGCCCGACCGCGATCGCGTCGAGCTGCGACTTGGCGATACCGGCCTCGGCCAGCATCTCCTCCGCCCACGGCAACGCCAGTTCCGCATGCCGGCGCGGCGCCAGCCCGAAGCGTTCGCGCACTTCGCCATCGATATAGACGGCGACGGAACAGGCTTCGGTGGCGGTTTCGAACGCGAGCAGTTTCATGGGCCGGATTGTGACCCGAAGAACGCCTGCACGTCGCCGACCTCGCGGGTGATCGGCAGCGGCGGCAACGAATCCATGAACACCTTGCCGTAGCTTTTCTGGGTCAGGCGCGGATCGCACAGGACCAGCACGCCGCGGTCGGTTTCGGTGCGGATCAGGCGACCGGCGCCCTGCTTGAGCGCGATCACCGCCTGCGGCAATTGTTCGTCGCGGAACGGGTTGCCGCCGGCGCGGCGGATCGCGTCCAGCCGTGCCTCGAACACCGGATCGTCCGGTGCCGCGAACGGCAGCTTGTCGATGACGACCACCGACAGCGCATCGCCGGCCACATCCACGCCTTCGCGGAAACTCGCGGTACCCAGCAGCACGCCGTTGCCGGACTCGCGGAACCGTTGCAGCAGCACGTGACGCGGCTCGCTGCCCTGCACGAACAACGGCCACGGCGCGTCGCGCAGCAACTCGGCGGCCTCGCGCAGCGCGCGGTGCGAGGCGAACAGCAGGAACGCGCGCCCGCCCGACGCCTGCAGCACCGGCAGCAAGGTCGCGATCAGCGCGGTGCCGTAATCGCGCGAGGCCGGTTCGGGCAGACGCGGCGGCAGGAAGCACAGCGCCTGCCGGTCCCAGTCGAACGGGCTGGGCTCGAGCAATTCGACTGCTTCGTTGATCCCGAGCCGCTGGGCGATATGCGAGAACCCGCCGGACACGGCCAGCGTGGCCGACGTGAACACCCAGGCCGCGCGCGATTCCTCGCGATGCCGGCGCAACGGCGCGGATACGTCCAGCGGCGTGCGTTGCAGGCGGAAGCCGCGCGGGGTGAGTTCGTACCAGTGCACGCTGGTGTCGGGTGGTGCTTCGTCGTCAAAAGTGGGGTCAGAGTCGCCTTTCGTTTCGAAAGGCGACTCTGACCCCACTTTTTCGCCCAGCCAGCGGCGCAGGCGGCCAAGCTGGTCGCGCGCACGCAGGTGGCAGGCATCGAATCCCGGCGCGGCCTCGCGCAACGGTTCCAACGTGTCCTGCATGCGCTGCAGCGCAGCGGCCAATGTCTGGAATGCAGGCTCGATGTCGACCTCGTCCAGCGCGCGCCACGCCGTGCCGCGCACCGGCAGGTTGTCCATGCTCGCGCGCAAGGCACGCGCAGCCTGTTCCAGCTCGCGCGCGGGTTCCTGCACGCTGGCCAGCGAGCCCGCGACCTCCTTGCATTCGCCCAGCGCATCGCGCGCCAACTCGACCAGAGGCCGTGCGCCGAGCCCTTCGCCGAAGAACTGCGCGGCGAGCTCCGGCAGTTGGTGGGCCTCGTCGACCACGAAGGCCTGCGCGCCCGGCAGGATTTCGCCGAAGCCCTCCTGCTTGAGCGCAAGATCGGCCAGCAGCAGGTGGTGGTTGACGACGACCAGGTCTGCAGTCTGCGCGCGCTGGCGCGCCTGCACCACGAAGCAGTCGCCCCACCTCGGGCAGTCGGTGCCCAGGCAGTTGTCCGCGGTCGATGTGACCTGCGCCAGCAGCGGCGAATCTTCCGGCAGCGATTCCAGTTCGGCCAGGTCGCCCATCTTCGTGCGCCCGCTCCACGCGACCACGCGCTGGAACTGCGAGACCTGTTCGCGCGAGGAAAACCCGCCCTTGAACAGCTGCGGATCGCCCTTGGCCTGCTCCATTCGGTACAGGCACAGGTAGTTCGAACGACCCTTGAGCAACGCGCTCTTGATGCCTGTGCCCAAGGCGTCGCGCACCCGCGGGAGGTCGCGGAAATACAGCTGGTCCTGCAGCGCGCGCGTGCCGGTGGACACGATCGTCTTCATCCCGGACAACAGCGCGGGCACGAGGTAGGCGAAGGTCTTGCCGGTGCCGGTGCCGGCCTCGGCCAGCAGCACGCCGCGTTGCTCGAAGGCGTCCGCCACCGCCATCGCCAGGCGTTGCTGCGCGGGGCGCGTCACGAAGCCGGGAATCCGTTGCGCGAGCGGCGCATCGGCGCCGAGCGCCTCGCCGACGGCCTGGCTCAGGCGCGACATCGCGATGCCTCCGGAATCAGGGCTGCGGCACCGGCGCGGCCGGTGGCGCGTCGGCGGGAACCGGTACCTGCTTGGCAGGATCGTCGCCGCCGAACCAACCGCGGATCGCCTGTCCGGCGCGTTGCAGCGCACCGGGTTCGCCGTCGAGCGCGGAGTCTGCGGGGATCGGGTTGCCGTATTCGTCCAGGGCCGGCGGAGGCACGTACACGCAAGCCTGGTAGCCCGGCGCATAGCCCGCCACGAACGCGAAGCGACGCGCGCCAGGGCAGCCGGGATCGGTGCTGTGGCCGCCCTCGACCCAGCGCCAGTCCAGGCCCTCGTCGCTCAACCGCAGCGGTGCGCTGGGCAGCCGCGCGAACACGTCCGACCACACCCGCATCCCGCCGGTCGCGCCGTACAGGCCGGTTTCCTTGTTCTGGTCGTTGCCGACCCAGACCACGCCGAGATGGTCACCGGTGTAGCCGGCGAACCAGCTGTCGCGGCCATCGTTGCTGGTACCGGTCTTGCCGGCGGCGGCCAGCCTGCCCAGACCGTCGCGCACCAGTGGACGACCGGTCCCGGAACTGACCGCGTACTGCAGGGCCACGCCGACCAGCCGCGCGGCCACCGCATCGCCCTTTTGCGCCGGCGGCGCCACGCTGTCATAGCGCTTGATCGCCTTGCCCTGCGGATCCAGCACGCCACGCACCGCGTGCAGCGGCTGGATCTCGCCGCCTGACGCGAGGAACTGGTACAGCTGCGCCATCGCGTACGGGCTCTGATCCACCGCGCCGAGGATCAGCGAGGGCTGGCCTTCGGATTCGATCCCGGCCAGGGTGCGGGTCAACTCCGCCAACCGCTGCGGCTGCATGTCCATGCCCAGCCGGACCGTGGCCTGGTTGTAGCTTTGCGCCAGCGCATCGAGCAGGCGCACGGTGCCATGGCTGCGACCATCGGAATTGCCCGGCTTCCAGTTGCGCGAACGACCCAGGCTGACGGTGACCGGCGCATCGCTGATGGTGCTGGCCAGCGACCATTTGTCCGGCTGCGCCAACGCAAGCAGATACACGAAGGGCTTGAGCAGCGAGCCGACCGGCCGCTTCGCATCAACCGCGCGGTTGAAACCCTGTTCGGTGAATTCGCGGCTGCCGACCACCGCCACCACGTCGCCGTTGTGCACGTCGGTCATCACCACCCCGGCCTGCAGCGTCGGGCGACCCTTGGTCGACAACGACTTGAGCGTGCGCGCCACCGCGCCTTCGGCATAACCCTGCGCGGCCGGCGACATCCCGGTCATCACCGACAGGCCGGCACCGGAGAGTTTGTCTGCCGGGTAATCGCGCGCCAGCTGCTTGCGCACCAGATCGACGTAGGCGGGGAACCGGTTCGCAGCCAGGCTGCCTGCGTTCTCGGTCACGCCCAGTGGCGCCTTCGTCGCGCGCTGGAATTCCTTGTCGTCGATCAGGCCGGTCTCGTGCATCTCGCCGAGTACGAAGTTGCGCCGCTCGGTCGCGCGCTCGGGATTGCGCCGCGGGTTGTACCAGGACGGCCCCTTGACCAGGCCGATCATCAGCGCGATCTGCTCGGTGGACAGGTCCTGCAGTTCCTTGCCGAACCAGAATTCGGACGCCGCCGCAACGCCGCGGATCGACTGCGCGCCGCGCTGGCCCAAGTCGACCTGGTTGAAATAGGCCTCCAGGATCGTGCGTTTGTCGTAGCGCGCCTCCAGCAGCAGGGCGAACAGGATTTCCTTGACCTTGCGGGTGACCGTCTGTTCCTTGCCGATGCCCAGCAAGCCGCTGCGCGCCAGCTGCTGGGTCAGCGTGCTGGCCCCCTGCTTGGTGTCGCCGCCGGATTTCACGGTGACGAAAGCCGCGCGCAGCATGCCGCCAATGTCGATGCCCATGTGCCGGTTGAAATCGCGATCCTCGACCGCCTGCAAGCCGGTCACCAGCAGTTCCGGCACTTCCTCCATGCGCACCAGCCGGCGCTCTTCCTGCTGCTGGCCATACAGCGTGGCCATGCGTGCCGGGTCGAGGCGCGCGCTGCGCAGCGCGCGCTTCCCGGCGACATCGCGGATCGCCGCCACGTCGCCGCCGGACAGGGTGACTTCCAGGATGGCGGGCGCGACTCGGCCATCGACATCGTCATAGCCTCGGCTGGAAATCCGCCATCGCGCACCGTTGCGGTCGTAGGTGCCGGGCCGCTTGCCGTCGCCGTCTCGATAGGAGGCGGCATCGAGCTCGGTCTTCAGGGTCTGCGCGTCCATCGCCAACCCCGAGCGCAGCACCAATGGCCGCGCGTACACGCGGGTCGGCACCTGCCAGCGCAACTTGCCGAAGCGCTCGCCTACCTGGTGGTTCAGATAGAGCATGTACGGGATCAGGAAGCCCAGCAGCAAAGCCGCGGCGGCGAGCCCCCAGGTCAGCAGCCGGTTGCGCCAAACAGGGCCTTCCGAATCGGTGCCGTCGCCATCGTCGTGCAGGTCGTCTTCGTCTTCGATGCGGGGCATGGGCGGCCTGGCTGGCGGCGGTTTCGCGGAATGCGACAATGCCGGGTACGGTTGCGGCGAGTCTAGCGCAGGGTTTGCGCGGCCCGCCGTAGGCCGATGCCTCGTCGTCAGTCAGAATTAATCCGCCGGAGTTCCGCCGCATGCCCCTCCCCGCCGAAGCGCGCTTCTGGATCGCGCGCGCGCTCGGCCTGTGGCGGCGCGGCTGGGCCAGCCTGCGCACACGCGGATTGGCGGCCAGCTGGGCGCGGTTGCTGCGGCAGTTCCGTCGCGCGCCGATCCCTGCGCACGCGCTGTATGCACCTGCTGCGACGGCGTTTTCACCGTTCGCAGTGCCGACCTCCCCGATGCCTCGCGCCAGCATCATCATCCCGGTGTACGGCGCATTCCCACACACGCTCGCCTGCCTGCGCGCCATCGCCGCGCATCCGCCGACGGTCGCATTCGAAGTGATCGTGGTCGATGACGCTTCGCCCGACGATTCGCTGACCCAACTGCGCGCGATCGACGGCATTCGCGTGCACGCACGTGCCAGCAACGGCGGTTTCATCGCTGCCTGCAACGACGGTGCGGTACTGGCGCGCGGCGAGCTGCTGGTCTTCCTCAACAACGACACCGTGCCGCAGCCGGGCTGGCTGGACGCGCTGCTCGATACTTTCGAGGCCCAGTCGGACGCCGGCCTGGTCGGCGCAAAGCTGGTGTATCCGGATGGTCGCCTGCAGGAAGCCGGCGGCGTGGTGTTCGCCGACGGCAGCGGCTGGAACTACGGCCGCTTCGAGGATCCCGGCGACAGCCGCTTCAACTACCTCCGCGATGCCGACTACGTCAGCGGCGCGGCGATCGCGATCCCGCGCGATTTGTTCGCGCGACTCGGCGGTTTCGATGCGCGTTATGCACCCGCGTACTACGAAGACACCGACCTCGCCTTCAAGGTGCGCGCCGCTGGCCTGCGCGTGCTCTACCAGCCGGCCGCCGTGGTCGTGCACGACGAGGGCACGACTTCGGGCACCGACATCAACGCGGGCCCGAAAGCCGCCCAGGTGCGCAACCAGGCGACCTTCACCGACACCTGGCGCGACGCACTCGCATCGCAACTGCCTGCAGGCAGCATCCCCACGCCTGCCCTGCTGCATCGCCGGCAACGACAGGTGCTGGTCATCGACGCGCTCACCCCGCAGCCGGATCGCGATTCCGGTTCGCTGCGGCTGGTGAACCTCATGCGCCTGCTGATGCAGGAAGGCGCGCACGTGGTGTTCGTGCCGGCCAATCGCAGCGCCGACGGCGCTTACACGCAGGCGTTGCAGGCGCTCGGCGTGGAGTGCTGGCATGCGCCGAGCATGGCGCGCTTCCCGGCGTGGTTGCGCGAACACGGTCAGCGCTTCGACGTGGCGATGGTCAGCCGCCACTACATCGCCAGCGAGATGCTGCCGCTGCTGCGCAAGCACGCGCCGCAAGCGACGCTGCTGTTCGATACCGTCGACCTGCACTACCTGCGCGAACGCCGCGCCGCGGAACTGACTGGCGATGCCACTGCGCTGCGCGCCGCAATGCGCACACGCGATCTCGAACTGGCCTTGATCCGCGACGCCCACGCCACGCTTGTCGTCAGCGAGGTCGAGCGCGAGCTGCTGGCCATCGACGCGCCAGGCACGGATGTGCGCGTGCTGTCCAACCTGCATCGCGAAGCGGTGCCGGGGCCGGCATGGTCGCAACGCGAGGGCCTGATGTTCGTCGGTGGCTTCCGCCATCCGCCGAATGTCGATGCCGTGCAGTGGTTCGCACGCGGAGTGTTCCCGCTCATTCGCGCCGCGCGACCCGCACTTGAATTCCATTGCGTCGGCGGTGATGTGCCGGGAGAGATCGCGCGCCTCGCCGAGTTGCCCGGCGTGCGCATCCACGGCCATGTCCCGGACTTGCAGCCACTGCTGGATGCGGTACGCGTGTCGATCGCGCCGCTGCGTTACGGGGCCGGGGTCAAGGGCAAGGTCAACCAGGCGATGGCGCACGGCCTGCCGGTGGTGGCGACCACCTGCGCGGTGGAAGGGATGCACCTGCGCGACGGCGAGGACGTGCTGGTCGCCGACGATGCCGCCGGCTTCGCCGAAGCGGTGCTCCGCCTGCACGACGACGACGCGTTGTGGTCGCGGCTGGCCGCGAACGGGCGCGCGAATGTCGCCGCGCATTTCTCGCTGGATGCCGCGCGCGACGTGGTGCGCGACCTGTTCTTCGACTGACCGAGGCGCGGTTTCAGTTCGCGCCGGAACGGGCCCGCTCCAGCCGTAGTTGCAATTCCTGCAAGCCGGGCGTCGCGGCATCCAGCGCACGTGCACGCGCCAATGCACGCGCGGTCGCTTCGAGTTCGCCGGCCCCCAGGCGTTCTTCGCCGATCGCCAGCCAGCGCTCGCCCAGTCGCCGTTGCGCGGCAGCGATTGCGGCATCGGCCGGGGCCAGTTGTCGCCAGGCTTCCAGGCACACCTGCGCTCGCCCGAGGTCGTTGTCGCGCAGCGCGGTGGCGTTGCAGTCGCGCGCCGCCGGCAGCATGGCCTGCAGGGCGCGCTGCACCGCCGGATCGGCTGGAGCCAGCGCACGCGCCTCGCGCAGGCGATCCCAGGCGCTGTCGCCGGGCGGACTCAGCCAGTCGCCACGGGTGCGCGCCGCTTCCGCTTGGGCCAGCAAATCGCGCACCTGCGCCGTCACCCGTGGCGACATGAGCGGGCGCGGCAGGTGTGCGGCACCCGCGCGCGCCTCCTGCAGGTGGCGACGCGCGGCCTGCACGCGCACGGCATCGCCATCGAGCTGTTCGAGCAGCGCCAGCAACCGTATCGTTTCGTCGAAGCGGAAATCGGCGGTCGCTGCCGCGGCATCGCGGAGCAGGCCATCGACCACCGCACCACTGCACTCGCCCGGCACTGCCGAGGCCGCAACCTCGCGCAACGCCACGCACGCATCGGCGGCAGCTGCATGCCGACCACGCAGCAACGATTGCCGGATGCGCGCACTGCGTTGCTGCACGGCCTGGGCAAGACCGGCATGCAATGCGGGCAGGTCGACGTGACCGGCATCGAAGCGTTCGGCGGCCTGGATGCGCGATGCCGCGCCGGCCAGGTCGCCGCGGGTCAGCAGACCCGTCACCGGCTGCAGCAGGTCGGACAGCGCATCCTCGCGACCTTCCACCGCGCGCTGGTTGCGCGGCTGCAGGGCCAGCACGCGCTGGTACAGCGGCAGGGCCGCGTTAGTGCCCTCCAGCAGATGGCCTGCTGCATGCGCGGATTCCGCTTCTGCAAGCAGCGCACCGATCCCGGCCTGCGCGGCATCGTCCATCCGCAGCAAGGCTTCGGCGGCATCGATGCGGGCCTTCGGCGCATCGAGTTCGCGCGCCAGCCGCAACGCGATCCGCGCCTGCGCCTCGCGGCCGGCGCGTGCATGCGCCTCCGCCTGCGCCAGCGCGGCCAAGGCGACTCGCGACAATCCTTCGCGCGCTTCGACCTGATCCGGTTGCAGCGCCAATGCCGCTTCGTACAACTCGCGTGCGCCGCTGCCATCGGCCACCGACAAACGACCTGCAGCCAACGCCACGCCTGCTTGCGTGCGCAGGGCCTCGGCGCGCGGATCCGGCCAGATCCAGTCACCGATGCGCTGGCGGAACACGATCGCCACCACGAAGGCCAGGAGCAGGCCCGCGAACACCGCAAGAATGCCGCCTCGCCACCCCAGCGGCAGCGTGCCCCAGCGCGCAAGCCAGGCTTCTCGCTTGCGACGCAGCGTGGCGAAGCGGTTCATCCGCGCCGCGCGGATTCGATGCCGGGCAGCGATTCCAGCCGCGCCAGCAACAAACCGAGTTGGCCGAAGTCGGGCACGCGCGCTTGCAGTTGCACGCGGATCTGACCGTGGCCGCCGCGCACCGGTTCGGCATGCAGGCTGGCCACGTGCAGGCCGAGTTGTGCGACCAAGGTGGTGATGTCCTTCAACAGCCACTTGCGGTCGATCCCCTCGATCCGGATCGCGACCTGCTGGCCACCGCGCTGCGCGCCCCATTCCACCGGCAACACGCGCGCCGGCTGGATCCCGGCCAAGCGCAGGAACGCCGCGCAGTCCGGGCGATGCACGCTGACCCCGCGCGCGCGGGTGAGGTAGCCGACGATCGCTTCGCCCGGCAGCGGCTGGCAGCAGCGCGCGACCTGCGCCAACAGGTTGTCCACGCCCTGCACGGTGACCGTACTCGCCTTCGATGCCGAAGCCGACGCATGCGATTTAGGCGGCACGATCGATGTCGATGCGGCTGGCGACGCCGCTTCCTGCGCGGCACGTTCGAGTTCCAGCAGGGCGCGCCCCACCTGGTTCGGGCCGACATCGCCCAGCGCCACCAGCACCAGCAGCTCGTCCACCGTCGACGCGTTGAACTTGGCCAGGACCGGCTGCAGGTCGGCGTGCAACAGGCCCATCCGACGGAGGTCGCGGTCGAGCAATTCGCGCCCGGCCTGCAGGTTGCGTGCACGATCGAGCTTGTTGAACCAAGCCCGCACCTTGTCGCGCGAACGGCTGCTGGCCAGGAACCCGGAGCCCGCCTGCAACCAGTCGCGACGCGGTTCCGCGGTCTTGCCGGTGAGGATCTCCACGCGCTGGCCACTGTGCAGTTGCGTACCCAGCGGGACGATGCGGCCATCGACCTTCGCCCCGCGGCAGCGGTGCCCGACCATGGTGTGCACCTGGTAGGCGAAGTCGAGCACGGTGCCGCCCTGCGGCAGGTCTACCACGTCGCCATTCGGCGTGAGCGCATACACGCGTTCCTCGGCCAGGTCCGCGTCCATGCCCTGCAACGGCGAGGCCTCGCCGTCCCTGGCGGCATCGGCAGCCTGTTCCAGCAGCTTGCGCATCCACGCGATGCGCTTGTCCATCGCCGCACCGCCGGCCGCGCTGCCTTCCTTGTAACGCCAGTGCGCGGCCACGCCGAGCTCGGCCTGCGCATGCATCTCGCGGGTGCGGATCTGCACTTCCAGGGTCTTGCCTTCCGGCCCCAGCACGGCGGTGTGCAGCGAGCGATAGCCGTTGGGCTTCGGCCTTGCGATGTAGTCGTCGAACTCGCTCGGAACCGGCACCCACAATGCGTGCACGAGCCCGAGCACGGCGTAGCAGTTCGGCACGTCATCGACCAGCACGCGCAACGCGCGCAGGTCGTACAACTCGCCGATCGGCGCATCCTTCTTCCGCATCTTCTTCCAGATGCTGTAGATGTGCTTGGGCCGGCCGGCGATGTCGGCGGCGATGCCGTTGTCGGCCAGCACCTCGCGCAACTGCGCCAGTGCCGACTGGATGAAGCGCTCGCGGCCGCTGCGGTTGTCGTCCAGCAGGCGGGCGATGCGCACGTAGGTGTCGGCTTCGAGCACGCGGAACGCGAGGTCTTCCAGTTCCCACTTCAGCTGCCAGATGCCCAGCCGGTTGGCCAGCGGCGCATGGATGTCACGGGTGAGCTGCGCCAATGCGCGCTGTTCTTCCGCCGGCAACCGCCAGGCCGCGCGCATCCGCGACAACTGCCGCGCCAGCACGATAGTGACCACGCGCAGGTCGCGCACCAGCGCCAGCAGCAGCCGGCGCATGCCTTCCGGGTTGCGCCCGCCACCGTGGTCGCGATGCAGCGCCCACACCCGGCTGGACGCGCGCTGGCCTTCCAGCAACACCTGCAGGCGTTCGGGGATCTCCACCTTGGCCGCCGCCGCGAGTGGCTCGATGTCGACCAGCGCATCCAGCATCGCCGCCGCCATCACCTCGGCATCGGCGTTGAGCGTGCCCAGGATCGCGAGCGTGTCGAGCAAGACGTCGGCGCGGTCGCGCATCGGCGCGCCGGCCTCGGCATGTTCGCGCCAGAATGCCGCCAACGGCACCGGCAGCGCGCCCGCGGGTAGCCGCGCCAGGGCCGCGGCATGGGACGTCGTGGTGGGGGCGACGGCGTGCATGCGCGTACCTTAGCGAGCGCGCCATGAAGCGGCCAGCGCTCATCGGGTCCTTCATCCGGTTCTTTGCAGGCGTTCCAGCCGCGCCGCCAAGCGCTTCGGCGATACCCCGCCCTTGGCACCGAGTTCCTGCGCGAACAATTGCACGCGCAGTTCCTCCAGATCCCAGCGCAAGGCCACGGCTTCCGGATGCGTCGCATCGGCCGTCGCCAGCGCGGAAACGAAGGGCGCCAGTTCCAGCATCCGCTGCTGGTCGCGCACGGGGTCGCGTTGCGCGCGTTCGGCACGCAGCGACATTGCCTTGAGATAGCGCGGATAATCGGCCAGCACGTCGGCCGGCACGTCGCGCAGGAAGCCGGGCGGCACCAGTCCGTCCAGTTGTGCCTGCAGGTCGTCCAGGTTCGCGCGCGCCCAGCCGATCAGCTTCGATTCCAGCTTCGCCCGCACCTCGGCGACCAGGCCCAGGATCGCTTCGGCCTGCTGCAGCCGGCGCATCGCTTCGGCGAACACGCCCTTGCCAACGACGTCGCGACGCTGCGCGAACGCATCGGCATCGCGGATCGCGAGCAGGCCATCGGCCGCGAGCGCGGCGAACGCCCCATCGACAAGATCGGCGCGCAGGCGATCGGCATCCTTCAGGCCATCCCGCCGCGGCGATGCGGACTCGATCGCGGCGTACAGCAACGAAGTCTTCGGCGGCACCGGCAACTGTCGGCGCGCCTGCTTCAGCTTGTCCGAGAGCGCGATCGCCAGCAACCGGCGCACGCCCTGCGGGTGCAGGCGTTCGGCGACCTCGCGTTGCGCATGCACGGCGAGAGATGCCGCATCGCCATCGTCCTGCAGCGCCGGCCACGCCGGCACCCCGCCCGCGCCGGCCACGCTGAGCGGCACCGGCTGGATCGGGAAATCGATCAGGCCGGCCTGCGCCATGCCCTGCGCGGCATGGCGGGCGAAGGCCTCGGCAGCACGCCGGCCAAAGCGCGTGCGCAACTCGGGCACGTCGCGCGATTCGGCGAGCACGTGCTTGCCGTCGCTGTCGAACACGCGAAGGTTCGCAAGCAGGTGCGCGTCGATGCCGGCCGCGTCGAAATCCAGTGCAGTGACATCGACCCCGGACAGCTTCTTGAGGAAACGGGCGAGCGCGCCTTCGATGGAGTCGGCTTCAGGCTGCGAATACGCTTCCGCGAAGGCCCGACCGAAATCCGGCGCCGGCACGAAATTGCGGCGCAGCGCCTTCGGCAGCGACTTGATCAGCGCGGTCGCCTTGTCGGCGACGAAGCCGGGCGCTAGCCACGACAGTCGCGCATCGTCGAGCGCGTTCAGCAGGTGCAACGGCACCGCCACCGTCATGCCATCGTCGATCGCGCCGGGATCGAAGCGGTACTGCACGGCCAGGCGCGCGGTGCCCAATGCGATGTACGCCGGATACAGCGCCGCATCGGTCTGGTCGACCACCAGCAGGTCATCGCGCGACCATTCCAGCAGGCCCTTCTGTTCCTTCGGCAACTTCGCAACCCACGCATCCAGGGCCTGCGCGTTGTGCACGTGCGGCGGCAGCCGGTCCAGGTACCAGCGCGCCTGCCAGTCCTCGTCCACCACCAGGCCGACGCGGCGCAATTTCGCTTCTTCCTGCTTCGCCTCTTCCAGCGTGCGCAGGTTGCGTTGCAGGAACGGGCTGCGGGTATTGATCTCGCCGGTGAGCAAGGCCTCGCGCACGAAGATCACCCGCGATTCCTCCGGGAACAGCCCGCCGTAGTGCACCGGCTTCTTCGGCGCCAGCACCAGCCCGAACAGCGAGATCTGCTCGCTGCCGAGCACGCGTCCCTGCGCACGCGACCAGTGCGGCTCGTGGTAGCGACGCGCCAGCAGGTGCGGTAGCTCGGCGATGACCCAGTCGGGCTCGATCGCGGCGTTGGTCAACGACCAGACTTTCTCGGTATCCAGCAAAGTCGCCGACAGCACCCACGGCGGCGGCTTGCTGGCCAGGTTGGAGCCCGGGAACAACTGGAACTTGCGCCCGCGCGGGCCGTCGTAGAGGCCGCGATCGCCGCGGTTGCCCAAGTGGGTCGGCAGGCCGGCGATCAGGGCGCGATGCAGCGCTGCGAAGGAAGAAAAACCCGGGTCAGAGTCGACTTTCCGCTCACTCACCTTGGAACCATGAGTTTTTTCGGGGAAAGTCGACTCTGACCCGGGTTTTTCACCCGTTTCCCAACCCAACTCCTGGCACTGCAGCTTCAACTGCCGATGCAGCTCCCACCATTCGCGCAGGCGCAGGAAGCCCAGGAACTGCTTGTCGGCCCACTTGCGCAACTGCGACTGGGTCAACTCCTCGTGCGCTTCGCGATAGGCCTGCCACAGCTTGAGGATGCCGACGAATTCCGACTTCGGATCGGCGAACTGCGCGTGCGCGGCATCCGCAGCGGCGCGGGCATCGGCCGGGCGCTCGCGCGGATCGGAAATGCCCAGAAAACTTGCGATCACGATCATCTCGCGCAACACGCCATGCGTGGTCGCGGCGACCAGCATGCGCGCCAGCTTCACGTCGACCGGCAGCTTCGACATCGTGCGGCCGATCGCGGTCAGCTTGCGCTGCGCGTCGACCGCGCCGAGTTCGTTCAACTGCTGCCAACCGTCCGCCACTGCACGCGAATCCGGCGGCTCCAGGAACGGGAACGCCTCGATGTCGCCAAGCCCAAGCGACAACATGCGCAGGATCACCCCGGCCAACGCGGCGCGGCGGATTTCCGGATCGGTGAACTCCGCGCGCGACTGGAAATCGGCCTCGGAATACAAGCGGATGCAGGTGCCCGGCGCGATGCGGCCGCAACGGCCGGCACGCTGGTTGGCGCTCGCCTGGCTGATCGCCTCGATGTGCAGGCGATCGAGTTTCTGCCGCGGGCTGTAGCGCTTGACGCGCGCCACGCCCGGATCGACTACGTAATGGATCCGCGGCACCGTCAGCGAGGTCTCGGCGACGTTGGTGGCCAGCACGATCCGCCGCTGCGAACCGGGATGAAACACGCGATCCTGGTCTTTCGCCGACAGCCGCGCGTACAGCGGCAGCACTTCGGTGTGGCGGTACTTGCGCTTCTCCAGTGCCCGGTGGGCTTCACGTATCTCGCGCTCGCCCGGCAGGAAGATCAACGTGTCGCCGATGCCCTTGTCGCGCTGGATTTCATCGCAGGCAGCGACGATGCCGTCCAGCATCGAGTGCCCGGAGAAACCGGGGTCAGAGTCGACTTTCCCTTTCGCGGGAATCGGCGAAACGGCATCCTGGGAGAAAGTCGACTCTGACCCCGGTTTCTCACCGAGCGGGCGATACCTCATCTCCACCGGATAGCCGCGCCCTTCGACATTGACCACCGGCGCGCCTGCGAAGTGCGCGGAGAAGCGTTCGGTGTCGATGGTCGCCGAGGTCACGATCAACTTCAGGTCGGGGCGCTTGGGCAGCAACTGCTTGAGATAGCCCAGCAGGAAGTCGATGTTGAGGCTGCGCTCGTGGGCCTCGTCGACGATGATCGTGTCGTACTTCGACAGCCAACGATCGGTCTGGATCTCCGCCAGCAGGATGCCGTCGGTCATGAACTTGATCGCGGTGGTGTCGCCGACCGCATCGTTGAAGCGCACCTGGAAGCCGACCGCGCCACCGAGCTGCACCTGTAGTTCTTCGGCCACCCGCCGCGCCACCGAGCGCGCCGCGATCCGCCGTGGCTGGGTGCAGCCGATCATGCCGGCGGCCCCACGACCGGCGAGCAGGCAGATCTTCGGCAGTTGGGTGGTCTTGCCGGATCCGGTCTCGCCGGCCAGCACCACGACCTGGTGCTTGCGGATCAGGGCGACGATATCGTCCGCATGCGCGGCGATCGGCAGGGACGCATCCACGGTGGCCGCAGGCAATGCCGCTGCACGGCGTTCGCGCTCGGCGACCGAGGCCTGCAGCTTCGCGCTGAAGGCCTGGCGCAGCGCGTCGTCGGCTGCCTTCGCGTTCCATTTCGCCCACAGCCCCAGCAGGCGCCCGCGGTCGCGGCTCAGTGCGCCATCGATGGCGCGCCGGGCCTGTGCCGGGGACGGGGTGGAGGCGTGCTTGGAATCGGGCTGGATGGACGCCATTGATCGATTGCAGTACGAATTTTCATGATCCGGGAACCCCGGAGCCGCTATTGTCGCCGCAACGCCCCCAACCACGCCTCTACGAAGGATTCGCCATGTCCAAGAAGACCCACAGCCAGAAGGCCGAGAACGCCCCCAAGAGTGCGAAGGCCGCAAAGCCCGTGAAGCTCGCCAAAGCCGAAAAGGCCACCAAACCCGCGAAGGCCGAGAAAATCGCCAAACCCGTTTCCACTGCGCCCCACGCCGATGGCGCGCCGCGCATCGACATCGGCATCACCAAGGCCGACCGCAGCGAAATCGCGGATGGCCTGGCGCGCTTCCTGTCGGATGCCTTCACCCTCTACCTGAAGACCCACAACTTCCACTGGAACGTCACCGGGTCGATGTTCAACGCCCTGCACAACATGTTCGAGGCGCAGTACACCGAGCAATGGAACGCGCTTGACGATGTCGCCGAGCGCATCCGCGCGCTGGGCTTCAACGCCCCGGTTCCTACGCCGAGTTCATCAAGCTGAGTTCGATCCCCGAGGAACCCGGCCTGACCGACACCGCCGACTGGCGCGAGATGGTTCGCCAGCTCGTGGTCGGCAACGAGGCGGTGTGCCGTACCGCGCGCAAGGTGCTGGACATCGCCGATGACGCCGACGACGCACCGACCGAGGATCTGCTCACGCAGCGCCTGCAGACCCACGAAAAGTACGCCTGGATGCTCCGCTCGCTGTTGCAGTAAGCGGAATCTTCGACGTCACCAATGACGCCCCCGTCCGCGGGGCGTTGTCGTTTCAGCGGCGATGACTCACGGTTTGGCCGCCATCGGGGTGAACAGCAGGTCGTGGTAGTCGTAGCTGAAATCGGCAAGCGGCGAGACCGCCTTCATCGTGATCCGCGCCACCTTGCCCTCGGCGTCCAGCGCGAAGGTGGCGTAGGCCGGCTCCAAGGAGGCATCCTCCCAGTCCACCCGGAACGTGTCGTACTGCCAGTGGCGCAAGGTGCCGGCCATGTTCGGCGTATGCGTGAAGTCCATCCGCAGCGCGCCAGCCCGCGTATCGACCACGATCGATCCGTACCAGGCATCGACGTAGCGACCGGCATAACCGCTGAGAGGCAGCGAGGGACGCGAATCCTTGCGCGCCTGCGTACCCACCGCCTCGAGTGCAGCCAGTCCACCGGCGAGTCGCTGCTTGTTCCAGGCATCGAATGCCGCCACCCAGTCGCGCGGCTCCATGCCCAACGCGTGGTCGAGCAGTTCGTAACCCAGGCCGCGCATCACGCCCACGTCTTCGGCATTCATCATCAGCGAGATGCCCAGGTTGCGCTCCGGCACCAGCACCACGAAGGCGAGCACGCCGAACACCGCGCCGCCGTGCTGCACCACTTTCACGCCGCGATAGTCCTGCACATTCCAGCCCAGCGCGTAGTTCGAGAACTGCGGGGTGATGTCGGTGATCGGCGTCGGATACGGCTGGATCGCGATGGGCACCTGCGGCGTCCACATCGCCCGCGCGGACGCCTCGCTCCACACACGCTTGCCCTCAGGCGACGCGCCCAACGCCAGCTGCACCTGCAGCCAGCGTGCGGCGTCATTCGCGCTCCACGACAGTCCGCCGGCTGCGGCACCGACCTGGCCCAGTCCTTCGCGCTCCGGCAGTACCTGTTGCTTGCCCAGCCCGCGCAGGCGCGGATCCAGCCGCGCATGCGGCTGCGCGCGATTGGCGGTGGCGAAGCGATCGGCCTCGTCGCTGACCGCGGTGCGCATGCCCAGCGGCTTGAATATGCGTTCGCGGACGAAGGATTCCCAGGACTGCCCACTCGCCGAAGCCACCACTTCGCCGGCGACGATGTAGAGGATGTTGTCGTACGCGTAGCCGCTGCGGAAGCTGGTGGCGGGCTTGATGTGCCGCAGCGCGCGCACGATGTCGGCGCGGCTGCGCGAGGTGCGCGGGATGAACAGCAGATCGCCGGCACCGAGTCCCAAGCCGCTGCGATGGATCAGCAGGTCGCGCACGGTCATCTCGCGGGTCACCCACGGGTCGTGCATGCGGAAATCGGGCAGGTGGTCGATGACCTTGTCGTCCCAGCCCAACTTGCCTTCATCCACCAGGATCGCCAGCGCCGCGGCGGTTACCGCCTTGCCGGTGGAGCCGGTGGGGAAGATGGTGTCGGCATCCACCGGTTCGCTGCCACCGAACATGCGCACGCCGTAGCCGCGGGCATGCACGACTTTGCCGTCCTGCACGATCGAGATCGCCATGCCCGGCACGTCATGCGTGCGCATCGCTTCGAGCACACGCGCATCGAAGTTCGCGGGGACTTCCGCCAGCACCGCGGCGGGAATGATCAGCAGCAAGGCAAGTGCTGCGGCCTGCGGGAAACGGCGCCAGACAGTCATGGTGAAGCGTCCTCTTGCGTCATGCGGGGATGCGGGCCGACCCGGTGCAGGGTACGCAGGCCCACGGTGAACAACGGCAGCACGAACAAGGCCAGCAAGGTCCAGGCGAGAGCGCGATAGCCATTCGCGATCAGCGCCACCAGGCCGAAGTAGTCGGCGACGAAGATCGAGCCGGTCAACAGCACCGCCGCCAGCGCGAAGCGCGCGGCGTGCGGCATGACCACGCCGCGACGCGCTTCCCACGCAACGGCCACGCGTTCATTCAGCGCATGCACCACGCCCACTCCGCTTTCCAGCAGGGCGACGAAGATCATCGCCTGGAACAGCAGGTGGAACACCGGCATGTCCAGCTTGCGCAGCATGAAATCGGAAGGCAGCGCTTCGTTGCCGATCGTCGGATACCAGGCGGCCATGCAGACGAAGAAGAGCAAGGCCGGCAGCATCGCCAGCGGGCCGGCGATGACCCCTGCGACCACCGCATCGCGCCGGCGCAGGAAATGGCGCGCCACCGGCAGGATCACCACAGCGCCGATCACGTTGTAACTGGCGTAGGTGATGCCGGCCATCGCCCAGCCCTTGGTGTCCTGCACCGTGCCGAAGCGTTCCACCACCTGCCCGCCGAAAGACGACAACGCCAGCACCAGGAACACCGCATACACGGCGTAGAGCAGCACCGACGCCCACTTGAACAACCGTTCCACCGACTGGCTGCCGAAGGCAGTGGTCACGCCGACCGCCAGCATCAGGCCGAGCGTGCCCGCCAGCAGCGGCCAGCCGAACATCGCGTTGGCGACATTGCCCGCTGCCGCGCCGAACACCGCCAGCAGCAACACCATGAACACCATGTACGCGACTTCAAACGCCGGCCATGCCGGGCCAAGCAACAGGCGGAAGAAGCTGCGGTAGTCGTAGGCGCGCGCCGCGTGCGCCAGCGCGAAGGTGGCCGCACACACCGCGCTCCAGATCAGCATCGCCAGCAGCATGCCCATCACGCCGCCGCGCGGGCCGCTGGGCAGGAAGAATTCGGCGAGCTCGCGGCCGGTGGCGTAACCGCCGCCGATCACCACCGCCTTGAAAGCGAGGCCCGGCAACAGGTAGCGCTGGAACCAGCCCGGCGGCTTGGCGTTCATGCCAGGCAGGCGTCGACCAGTCGCTCGAACGCTGCGCCGCCGCGGATCGGATCCGCCACCACGCAACCAAGACGCGCGCTTTCCGATGCCAGCAGCGCGGCCGCGTCGGTGGCGTCGAGGCGCGAGGTGTTGAGGCTCACTCCGCCGCAGCGGATGCCGGGATTGGTGCGTCGGCCCAGCGCCAGTGTCATCTCGATGGCGTCCTCGATGCTGGGCAGCGCATACCCCGGATGCCCCAGCATGCCGCATCGCCCGGGTTGGTGGCAGACCACGATGACATCGGGCTGACTGCCATGCAGCAAGGCCAGCGACACCCCGGCGTAGGCCGGATGGAACAGCGAGCCCTGCCCTTCGATGACGTCCCAGTGCGCCGCATCGGCATCCGGCGACAGCAACTCCGCGGCACCGGCGGCGAAGTCGGCGACCACGGCGTCCAACGGCATGCCGCCACCGGCGATCAGGATCCCGGTCTGGCCAGTGGCGCGGAAATCGGCGTCTAGGCCGCGTGCCTTGAATGCACGCGCGAGTGCGAGTGCGGTGTATTTCTTGCCCAGCGCGCAGTCGGTGCCGACGGTCAGTACACGTTGTCCGCTGCGCTTGCGGCCGCTGCCCACCGGAATGCCCGGCGGTGGCTGGCGGATGTCGACGAGTCGACGACCGAGCCGATCCGCGGCATCGCGAACCGCCGCGATATCGCGCAGGCGCATGTGCATGCCGCTGACGATATCCAGGCCGGCTTCCATCGCCTGCACCAGCGCGGCCTGCCAGGCCTGCGGAATGAAGCCGCCGGCATTGGCCACGCCGATCACCAGCGCGCGTGCGCCGGCCGCGCGCGCTTCGGCGGGGGTCATCGATGGAAGGCCGGTGCTGACCGTCGCGCCATCGATGGCGAACTCGCCCAAGCAGCGTTCCGGTGCCCAGTCGCGCAGGCCGAACGCGGTCTTGGCATAGCCCGGTTCGACGGTGTCGCCCAGGAACAGCAGGTACGGCCCAGGCAAGGCCAGCGCCTGTGCCGGGAATGGACGTGGCTCGGTCATGTCGGCTCGGGCGGCGTGGGCGGAGGGCATGCGCGTCGGGAACGACGAGTCAGAACCGGTAGTCGACCTCGATGCCGAACGTGCGCGGCTGGATCGGTGCGGCCACCAGTTCCTCGGTGACGCCGGTCAACTGGTTTTCGTGCGCGGCGACGGTGCTGTAGGCGCGACGATCGCCGGCATTCTTCAGGAACGCGCGGATCGACCAGTGGTCGTTGGACACACCGGCATACAGGTCGAACGCGCCGTAGCTGTCCAGCTTGAGCGGCGCGGTGACCGTGGTCTGCACCGGGGTCATGGTCGCGCCATCGAGGATGACTTCGCGCTCGGTGGTGCCATTGACGCGGTCGCCGACCCAGCGGTAGCCCCCGCCGATATGCGCTTCCCAGCCGTTGCCGCCCAGCGGAATGAAATAGTCCGCGGTCGCCGAGAAAGAGAGCTTCGGCGTGTACGGCATGCGGTCGCCGCCCAGTCCGCTCAGCAGATTGACGATGTAGGGGTCCGAGGGAACAACGAGGGTCGGGAAGTCCTCGGTCAATTCGGCATCGGTCCAGGCCGCATTGAAGCCAAGTCGAAGATTCGCGGTTGGCTGGAACAGCGAGGAGAACTCGATGCCCTGGCTGGTGGCGGTGCCGCCGTTGACCAGGCCGCTGGCGCCATCGAAGGTCGAGATCACCTGGATGTCTTCCCAGTCGATCCGGAACACCGCCAACTCGACCTGCACGCGGTTGTCGGCGAACAGCGACTTCAGGCCCAACTCGTAGTTGGCCAGCGTGGAGGAATCGACCTGGTCCGGCACGCCCGGCAGCTTCACGTTCGGTCCGCCCGGCTGGTAGCCGGTAGCCACACGCGCATACAGCAGGGTGTCCTTGGACAGCTGGAATTGCGGAGCCAGGCTCCAGGTGAACACGTTCTCCTTCGAGCCATTGGGGCTGCTGCCGATGGGCAACAGCAGGCCCGAGGTCACGTCCTGGCTGAAGGTCTGGTCGTTCTTCGCATAGCGCACGCCGCCGCCCAGCTTGAAGCGCTCGCTGAACTGGTAGGACGCATTGGCGAAGAACGACAGTTCCTTGTAGCGGGTCGGCAAGTTGAGCGTGGCCAGGTCGCCGGCGATCGCCTCGAACGGATCCGGCAGTGCGCTGCCGTCGAGCTGGGTCAACTGGATGTGCTGGCGGTTGTCGCCGCTTTCCTTGCTGTAGAACGCGCCGACCAGCCAGTCGAAGCGCTGGCCCGCCTTGGAGGCCAGGCGGAATTCCTGGGTCAGCTGGGTGAAGTCGAGACGGGTGTCGAAGTACGAGGCACCCGGAAACGGCAGACCCAGGCCGAGGTCGGTGAAGCGACCGTAGTCGACGGTCACGTCCTGACGCACGCGGGTGTCGATCTTCGAGTAGCCGGTGGCCGAGGTGAAATCGCCCCAACCAAGGTCCCAGCTCAGGGTGGCCGCGTAGTAATCGACATCCTTTTGGAACGGCGCGTCCACGTACACCAGATGATCGGACTCGCCATCGAGCGGCGAGTAATCCGCCGGATCCAGCGACACCGTACCGTTGTTGTCGCTGTCGATGCCCTGGCGCATCGCGGTCAGCTTGAGGTTGAACGCATCGCCCTGCCACAGCAGCGCCAGGCGCGCGCTGGTCTGGCTGACCTCGTTGATGTCGTCTTCGCCGGTGATCGAATTGTCGACGTAGCCCGGCTGGTTGTTGCGCGAATAACTCACGCGCATGCCCAGGCGGTCGGCCAGCAGCGGCACGTTCGCGCCGAAGCGCAGGTTGTTGCCGGTGCCGCCGTCCGCCACCGAGGACACACCGCCACCGATGCGGAATTCGCTCTCGACGAGATCGGGGGCCTTGGTCACGTACTTGATCAGGCCGCCCATCGAACCCGCGCCATACAGCGTGCCCTGCGGGCCACGCAGGATTTCCACCCGCTCGATGTCGTAGGGCAGCAGGTCGAGCATGAAGATCGTCGCCGCCTGGTAGATGCCGTTGGAGCCGACCGGGCTGTCGTCGATGTAGGTGCCCACGGTGGCACCGGACGACAGCGGCGCGATGCCGCGCAGGCTGACCCTGGTCTGTCCGGGCGTGCCGTCGGAGGCCACCTGCAAGCCGGGCACGTAGGCGGCGTAATCGGTGAGTTGCGCAGCGCCCAGACTCTGCATCTGCTCCTCGCCGACCACGCTGATCGAGGACGCCACGTTGAGCACATCCTCCGGCCGCTTGTTCGCGGTCACCACCACCGACTGCAACTCGGTGGTCTTCTTCGCGTCGGCGTCCGCATTCGACGCGCTGTCCGCGGCGGCCTCCTGCGCGAACGCAGGCACGGCCGCGAAGGCCAGCACAGCGGCGATGGCGATGGACAGCGGCGTGCGATGCGCCGGGCGGTTGGACGTGGATGCGTGCATGGTGTTCTCCCCGAACAAACTGCGACGTGGTGGCTGCCCGGCCTCTTGGAACCATGTATCGGGCATGCCGGATTGATCCTGATCGGGAATATTGATCCTGATCAGAGAAATGTCAACTTGAATGGAGAATCAACGAAAATTCAGATGTGCCGGTTGATTGGCGCATCCAGCCGCCACAGCAAGCCCGCAACGATCACCGCCAGCCCCGCCAGCAGCAGGAAAAACGCGGCGTGCCCGATCCCGGGAAATCGATGCATCCGGATCGCCCGGGCGATTGCAGGCGGGCGCAGGCCCCGTCAAGGCGCGAGCAGCTCGAAGACTCCGATCCCCACGAAGTTCCCCAGGGCATAGCCAAGCACGCCGGTGGCCACCGCGGGCACCGCCAGCTTCCGCCAGCCGAACAGCACGGCGTAGGCGATCGAGATCGGCGGCCCGCCGATGCAGGCGGTGGACGCGATGATGACCTCGGCGTAATTGAGCTTGCACAGGCGTGCACCCACCAGGATGAAGAGCACGTGCGTGGCGAAGATGATCAACACGTAGCCGAACAGCGCCGGCGCCGCGCCGAGCATCGCGCCGATGTCCGCGCCCGCGCCGAGCAGCGCGAAGAACAGGTACATGAACAGCGTGGCCACCAGCTCCGGCCCCGCGACCGACTTCAGCCAACGGCGCCCCAGCGTGGCGATCGCCACCATCAGCAGCGTGATGTAGAGGATCGCGTAGCTCGAATGCCCCAGCGCGGCGGCGATCGCATTGCCGGCCGCGCAGGCCAGCGACGCCAGCCCCAGCGCCAGCGCGAGGTCGATCACCGTCGGCATGCGTTGCGCCTCGTCGGCCCCGGCTACGGCGTCGACCAGGGCATCCGCGCGCCACGCGAAGCGGCGGGTGAACAGCGCCCACGATGCCGCGGCACCGGCCATCACCAGGTAGGACAGGCCGATCACGTTGTCGATCGCCACGCCCGCCGCCAGCGCCGTGGGATCGCGGAAGCCGATGGCTTCGGCTACCGCGGCGAAGTTGATCGAGCCACCGACGTAGGTCGCGCTGAACACGGCGGCGTACTGTGCGCCGAACGGGCCCAGGTCCAGCAGTTTCGCGCCCAGCCACGCACCCACCACCACGCCCACCGCGCCGAACAAGAACGCGATCAGCGTGCGACCGCCCTCGATGACGATGCTGAAGAGGTCGGCGCGCAGCAGGAACAGCGCGATCGCCAGAGGGACGAGATAGGTCCAGATGAGGCCGTAGGCGGGCGCCGCGGCCGGGATGACATCGAAATGCGCCAGCGCGATCGCGATGGCGATGACGAACATCACCCCGGAAACGCGCCGCCCGACCCTGGTCTTTTCCAGCGATGCGCCGATCACCGCGATCGCGAAGAAGGCCGCGAGCAGCGCGAACGCGTTGTCGGCGGGGATCAGCGTGCTGGAGGGCGACGGGGTCATGCGGCTGCCGCCGGACCCCAGACCTCGTCGCTGCAGCTGACCATGCCGTCGTCGTAACGCACCGACGGCGTGCGGTCGCGCGCGAGGAAGATCGGCCCGTCCAGGTCGACAACGTCGCAACACTGGCCCAGCACGAACGCCGGCGCGGCAGCCAGGCTGGTGCCGCACATGTTGCCGACCATCACCTGCTTGCCGAGTTCGCGTGCGCGCCGCGCGATCATCAGGCCTTCGGTCAGGCCGCCGCACTTGTCCAGCTTGATGTTGATCACGTCGAAATGGTGGTGACGCTGCTCCAGCTCGGCGAGATCGAGGATGCTTTCGTCGGCGGCGATCGGCACCACGTGGTCGATGCCGTCGAGATCGGTCTCGAAGCCGCGTCGGCAGGGCTGTTCCAGCAGCGACACCCGCTGCGCCACCAGCGCCGGCAACAGTCGCTGCAGCGTGTCGGGCACGTAGCCCTGGTTGGCATCCACGCCCAGCCACACCTCCGGTCGCGCGGCGCGCACCGCAGCGATGCGCGCAGCATCGAGGTCGGCATCGCCGGTGAGCTTCAACTTGATCGCACGCGCCTGCGCATACGCGACGGCAGCAGTGGCCATCGCCGACGGCTCATCGGCACCGACAGTGAACGTGGTCAACAACGGACCCACGCCGTCCAGCCCCGCGAGTTTCCACACCGGCACGCCGGCACGCCGCGATTCCAGTTCCCACAGCGCGCAGTCCAGCGCGTTGCGCGCGCCACCCGCCGGCAGCAACGTGCGCGCGTCCTCGCGCGACAGCCCGGCTTCGATCGCCTCGCGATGCGACTCCAGCGTGGCCAGCATGCGCTCCGGCACGTCGTCGAGGTAATAGACGCCGGCGGCTTCGCCGCGACCGTCATGGGTGCCGTCGTCCAGCGTCACCACGGTGGCCGGCATCGCCTCGAACACGTAACCGGAAATGCGGAACGGGTGGGCGAGCGGCAACGGCTCGTTGCGCAGCGAAAGCCGCAGGCGTGGCTGGGACGACATGAGGGACTCCGCGAAAAAAAAGAGGCGACGCCGCATGGCACGGCGTCGCCACCAGGGGTCAGTAGAAGGCGCTGAAGCCCATCAGGTGATGGCGCAGGCCGATCCACAGCAGCGACAGGAAGGCGATGGCCAGCACGATGCTCCACAGCTTGGCCCACCTGGAGCGATGGCTGGCCAGCACGTTCTTCGCATTCCACAGGCCGACCAGCGTACCCACGGGCAGCATCACCAGCGCGAACAGGCGCAGGCCGATGACGGTGCCGTCCATGTCCGGCGTCATCATGTTGAGGTCGGACATCATCGACACCACCAGCCACAGGATCGACAACACCGACGCCAGCACCAGCAGCGCGGCGATGCGGACCGCACGATGGCTGCGCGCATCGCCGCCCGTCAGTGCGTAGCGCACGCCGTAGTGGCGACGCACCAGCGCGGACACCGGCCACGCCAGCACCGTGAGCAGCAACGCGAGCAACGACGCGACCGCCAGCGGCACCAGCAGCGACACCCAGCCCGGCTGCCGCTGGAACACCATGATCGCGGCCAGGCCGTCCACGCTGAAGCGGGTCACCTGGCCGTCGACCACGTCGGCGGCAAGACGATCGCCGCCATCGACATCGCGCCACACGTACGGACTGACTTCGCGCCACTTGCGCGCCGCGCCGCTGAACTTGGTCAGCATCGGCACGCTGATGGTGCCGTCCTCGTTGGCGACGATCTTGACCAACCCGGCCACGTTGAGGATCGACATGAAGTTGGACTGCGCCCGCCGGCTGCTCATGTAGGCACCGGCGACCTGCTGCGCATGCAGCCTGGCGGTGGCAGCATCGACCGTGGACGCGGGCAGCGCGCCCGTCAACGGCAGGTAGCGGTCGGCGAACCCGGTGACCAGCGATGCGCGCACGTTGCGCGCCGCGCCGTCCTTGCCGGCGCTGTTGGTCGACACGTAGATGCCGATGCCATCGTCCAGGAACAGCTGCAGATCGCTGTGGAACCACATGGTGTCGCCGCCATGCGCGATCGCGCGATGGCCGTTCACCGTGGTTTCGTAGAAGCCCAGCATCATCTTGTTGAGCGGGCCGACCGACGCCTGCGCGGTGCTGTGCATCTGCACCGCGGTCGCCTCGGAGAGGATGCGCGCGCCGTTGTATTCGCCCTTCTGCAGGTGCGCGATCATGAAGCGGCCCATGTCCGCGCCACTCGCGGCCAGGCTGCCCGCAGGCGCCATGTTGATCAGCTCGTAGGGCTGCGGCTTGCCGTCGGACGCGGTGATGTACCCCTTCGACATCTGCGCCAGCAGCGCCGGCTGCAGCGGCTGGCTGAAGCTCGAATGCTGCATCCCCAGCGGATCGAAGATGTGCCGCTTGATGTAGGCATCGAACGGCTCGCCCGACACCCGCTGCACGATGTAGCCGGCCACTGCGGTGGCGTAGTTGGAATACGCCGGCGTGCCGCCGGGCGCGAAGATGCGTTCCGGCACCCAGTGCTTGAGTGCGGCGTCGAGCGGCGCGACCGCGTTCGGGTCGGTCGCGATCAGCCAGCGGATCTGCTCTTCCATGCCGGTGGTGTGGGTCATGATGTTGCGCAGGGTCACCGGCTTGCCCTGGTAGTCCGGGATCTTGAAGTCGATGTACGTGTTGACGTCCTTGTCGAGGTCCAGCTTGCCCTGTTCGACCAGCTGCATCACCGCGGTCCAGGTGAACAGCTTGGACACCGATCCGGGGCGGAACAACGTGCCCTGCGGATCCACCGGGGTCTTCGCGGCCAGGTCGGCGTAGCCGTAGCCCTTCTCCAGCAGCACCTGGCCATCCTTCACCACCACCACCACCGAGCCGGCCACGTCGGCCTGTTCCAGCACGTAGGGCACCAGGCCATCGAGCCAGGCCTCAAGGTCGGCGGCGTTGAGCTTGTCGGCCGGCGGGACGGGCGTCGCGGGTGCCGCCACCGGGATCGGCGTGGCCGGGGCCACCGGTGCGGGTGCCTGCGCCAGTGCGGGACCGAGCAGGGCGACCGACAGGATGCCGGTAAGGAGGGTGCGAATGGGGCGCATCGTGCGGGTCTCCGCCCTCTCCCGAGGGCCTGTGGTGGTGGTGTCGCAGAGTCGCGCCGCCATTGCCAAGCAGGCGCGGGGCACGACCGACGATCCTGATTCGGTATTAATGATCCTAATTAGAGAATTGTCAACGGACAAACGACCCATCCGGACCACTCTTCCCCAAGCAGGCCCATGGAGGCGATGATGGTCCCGCGGCGGCATGCCGCATGGCCAAGCGGGCCAAGGAGCCGGAACGGATGACATCGCCCCACCCCACCATCGGCGGCCTGTTGCGCTCGCTGCGCACCCGCAAGGGCTGGACCCTGAAGCAGATGAGCGAGCAGTCGGGCATCCCGCTGTCGACCCTGTCCAAGGTCGAACACGACCGCCTGACACTGAGCTACGACAAGCTGCTGCAACTCAGCCAGCGGTTGCAACTGCGGATGTCGGAACTGTTCGCCGAACAGGACGAGGTCGCACCGGAACCGCCGGTCACCGCGCGCCGCAGCATCGGCCGCATCGAGGACGCGATCCGGGTCAACACCGACAACTACGATTACTACTACCTGTGCCCGGAACTGCGCCGCAAGCGGATGATCCCGGTGCTGACGCGGGTGCGCGCGAAGAGCATCGAGGAGTTCGGCGAACTGGTGCATCACTCGGGCGAGGAGTACATCCACGTGCTCGAAGGCAGCATCCAGGTCCACACCGAGTTCTACGACCCGATCGTGTTGCAGGCCGGAGAATCGGTGTACATCGACTCCAACATGGGCCATGCCTACATCGCCGCGGAGGGCTGCGAGGAAGCCCTGCTGCTCGGCGTGTGCTCGAGTTCCGACGAGCAATTGCTGGAATCGCTGATGACCCTGCACGGCGACGAGGCCGGCAGCACCGTCGCGCCGCCCCCGGCAAAAGCCCCGCGCCACGGCCGGCCGCCAACAAGGCCCACGCCACCCCGCGCAAACGCATCGCCAAGGCCAAGGCCTGAGCCAAACGCCACGTCGCGCGCTGCGGCGTCGATGAACATGCACGCGCGTTTCGGCCGCGATTCGCAGGGCCGCGATCGCCTCGCTTGTTACCCTATGCGCATGTCATCCCCTGCCCTTGCCGAACTCCGCCGCGTCTTCGGCCACGACCGCTTCCGCGGCGAACAGGGCGACATCGTCGAACAGGTGCTCGCCGGTGGTGATGCCCTGGTGCTGATGCCCACCGGCGGCGGCAAGTCGCTGTGCTACCAGTTGCCCGCGCTACTGCGCGAGGGCACGGGGATTGTGGTGTCGCCGCTGATCGCGCTGATGCAGGACCAGGTCGAAGCGCTGCGCCAGCTCGGCGTGCGTGCCGCGTTCCTCAATTCCAGTCTCGATTCGGGCGCTGCCGCGCAGGTTGAACGGCAATTGGTCGACGGCGACCTGGACCTGCTGTACGTCGCACCCGAGCGCTTGCTGACATCGCGCTTCCTGTCGCTGCTGGAACGCAGCCGGATCGCCCTGTTCGCCATCGACGAGGCGCATTGCGTCTCGCAATGGGGCCACGATTTCCGCCCCGAATATCGCCAACTGACCCTGCTCCACGAACGCTGGCCGGAGGTGCCGCGGATCGCGCTGACCGCCACCGCGGATGCGCCGACGCGACGCGAGATCATCGAGCGCCTCGCACTGGAAGACGCACGCCAGTTCATCAGTTCGTTCGATCGCCCGAACATCCGCTACACCGTGGTGGCCAAGGACGACAGCCGTCGCCAGCTGCTCGATTTCCTCGACGACCATCGCTGCGACAGCGGCATCGTCTATTGCCTGTCGCGGCGCAAGGTCGATGCCACCGCCGACATGCTGGCCGAACGCGGCCTGCGCGCCTTGCCGTACCACGCCGGCCTGGACGCGAGCGTCCGCGCCGAACACCAGCGCCGCTTCCTGCGCGAGGACGGCATCGTGATGGTGGCGACGATCGCGTTCGGCATGGGTATCGACAAACCCGACGTGCGTTTCGTCGCGCACATGGATTTGCCGAAATCCCTGGAAGGCTATTACCAGGAAACCGGCCGCGCCGGCCGCGATGGCGACCCCGCCGAAGCATGGCTGGCCTACGGCCTGGGCGATGCGGTGCTGTTGCGGCGGATGATCGGCGATGGCGATGCCAGCGAGGAACGCAAGCGGCTGGAGCACGCGAAGCTCGACGCGCTGATCGGCTATTGCGAATCCACCGCGTGTCGCCGGCAAGCCCTGCTCACCTATTTCGGCGAGGCGCATGCGGGTGCCTGCGGGCATTGCGACAACTGCCAGCAGCCGCCGGCAACCTGGGATGCCACCGAGGCCGCGCGCAAGGCGCTGTCCTGCGCGTATCGCACCGAGCAGCGCTTCGGTGCCGCCCACCTGATCGACGTGCTGCGCGGCGCGGACACCGCCAAGGTGCGCCAGTTCGGCCATCAGTCGCTGAGCACCTACGGGATCGGCGGCGACCTCGACGCCAAACAGTGGCGCGGGGTGTTCCGGCAACTGGTATCCGCCGGCCTGCTGGAGCCCGACATCGAAGGCCATGGCGCACTGCGACTCACCGCCGAGGCCACCCCGCTGCTGCGCGGCGAACGCCGCCTGCAACTGCGCGCGGAAGCGCCGAAGCGCGAATCTCGACGTAACCAGGCCAAGAGCTCTGCGCGCATCGCGCCACCCGCGGTCGAACTGCCCGCCGACGCCAGCGCCCGCTTCATCGCCCTGCGCACCTGGCGCGCCGAAGCCGCACGCGTGCAGAACGTCCCCGCCTACGTGATCTTCCACGACGCCACCCTGCGCAGCATCGCCATCGAATCCCCGGGCGACCTCGATGCATTGGCCGGCATCGGTGGCGTGGGGGCCAGCAAGCTGGAGCGCTATGGGCGCGAGGTGATCGCGGCGCTGGAAGCGGCAAGTTGAGGTTCTGCGATGGTGGGTTGTGATGGGTGAAAGCGGGCTGCCTGCGAACCATCGGTTCGCGCCCGCTTGAACGCCGCGCACGCAAGCGCTGGGCTGGCAATCCAGCCTGTGATGCATGGCGGCGGATGGTGGTGGACGCAGTCCAGGGCTAACCCTTCTCTGCCCCTTTTCCCCATTTCAGGGAAATTTTCAGCGAATCCTGGGTTCGCTTCGTCGCCGAAGCCGGAATAGGACAGGATTTACAGGCTCATCCATCCTGAGCTAGCGAATCGCCACTTCGCATAACAGGGAATCGATCAGGGAAAGAAATCTGTTCCCGGCGATTCCGCTCATTCGCTCGTCGGGCGCTGGAAGCCCTTGGCGCCTGACGGCTATCTCTCCGCGATGACGGGACAAGTACCGAGCCCTAGTGGGTGGATCAGCCAACAACACGCCCGGAGCCGTGGCATCACGGTGAAGGTGGGGCATCCCAAGTCCAGCGCACACCGATCTGGATCCCGCGGCCGGCGCCGGGCTCGTAATACCGACGGTTCCCCTCGTTAACGATCACCGAGCCGATGTGCGCGCGGTCGAGCAGGTTTTCAATGCGTACGAACGTATCCACTCGCTGGTTAGCGAGGCGACTACGCCAACCAGCCGCAAGATTGGCGAGTGCGTAGCCGGGCGCGCGTTCATCGCCCTGGTCGTTGACCGAGACCTCGCCCACGGCGCTTCCCTCGATCGTGGCCCACCATGCCCCGCTCCGCCACTGGGCAGAGGCCTGCAACTGTTGGCGTGCAACCCCGGGAATCCGCGTTCCGGCGGCAACGAGCACGCCCGGCTGTTGGCAACCCGCTGCCGCGCAGATCGGGAACGCCGTGCGGAAGCGTGCGTCCAAGCCGGTGTACGTGCCCTGCAACGTCCACCGCTGCGAGACTGGCACATCCAACATGAGTTCGACACCAGCACGCCGTGATGCGCCCACGTTGCGGTACGTGCTGCGTCCCCCGACATTGCTTGCGACCGCCACTTCGTCGCTGGTATCGGTCCGGAACAACGCGGCCTCGATGCGCGCCCCACTGGCGTGCCGCCACTTGCCACCCACTTCGAGGTTGTGGCTGACGGCCGGCCGCAGATCGAGGGCCAGGCCGGCCCCGCCATCGGCGCGATAGCCGAGCTCGTTGAAGGTCGGGGTTTCAAACCCGCGCCCGGCCGACAGGTAAAGACGCAGGTTCTCGCCGGGTGCGTAGACCAGCCCGGCTACCGGCGTGGTTTGCGAGTAGCGAACGCGCCCGCTGTCGTCAGGATTGGCAGCGGTGACGTACTGGTCGGATGCCTGGAAACGAACCGTGCTGTGGCGAGCGCCCAGCAGGATCGACCACTTGGATGCGACATGCCACCAGGCCTGGGCGTACTGGTCCACGGCCAGTACCTGGCCACGTTCATCGCGGCGCAGCGCACCCCGCACGCCGAGGGTAGCGCCATCGAAATTCTCAAACCCGCGTCGATGTTGCCGCTGCCGCTCGACGCTAATGCCAAGGGTCATTTCGGCAGCTCTGCCGGCCAAGGTGCCCTGCCAAGACCAGCGCGCGTCCATCCCGGAGAAGCGGTCGGCCAGCGCAATCACGCCGCCCGCACTCAGCGGGTTCGCTTGGGCGGCGACCGGGACCGCCAGCACCTGCTCCACTTGGCGTTCGCCTGCCGATGTCGTCGTGCGCAGCGTCCCGGGACCTAGTGCCAGCGTATGCAGCACCCCCATTTGCTGGTGCATCACCGATTTGCGGGTGTTGAACGCGTGGGCGGCAGCGGTCGCCTGCGTCGGGTCCTCGCTGACCTGCGCGCGGGTCAGGCCCAACGGGTCGAGCGCATTAGGGGCATCCAGTCTGCTGGCCACGACGTCCAGGGTACCGCCGGCACCCAAGTCGAACCCGACCTTGCCGTGCAGTTGGGTGCGCCGCGCCGCGCTGTGGTCACGGTAGCCCTGTGTCTCGAAGCCCTGCACCGCGATGTTGTAGCCGTTGCTGCCCGTAGTGCCCCGCAGGCGCGCGCCAAGCGCATGGTAGTCATCCCGGCCAATACTGGATTGGACCAGCAGCTCCGGCTCCGGGGTCGGCTCAGCGCTGCGCCACTGCACCACGCCCCCTGACGAGTTGCCATGCAGCGCCGAGAATGGGCCGCGCAGCACTTCGATGCTGCCACCACCCAGCAAGCTGAAATGCGACACCTGGCCCTGCCCGTCCGGCATCGTCGCGGGGATGCCGTCGGCATACAAGCGAATGCCGCGCACGCCGAACGTGGCTCGCGCGCCGAAGCCTCGGATCGACAACTGCATGTCCTGCGCGAAGTTCTGGCGGTCCCGCGCGCTCACCCCGGCGACCCGACCAAGCTGCTTTGGGAGCCCCAAGTTGAATCCGCTCCGTCCTTCGATCTCGACGGTGGTGATCGAAGCAGGCACCTCGAAGGCCGGCACCCGATCCAGGCGTGCGGTGACAACCACAGCATCCAGCGTCTTCGCCTGATCACCTAGCTCGGCTCTGTCTTGTCCCGACGCCGTCGCGGTACACGCAAGGAGTGACGGGACCAAGCCGCAAAGCAAAGCACAGCGAGAGTTTCTCGCGCCATTGGTACGGGGCTTCACTGGAAGCACATCGTCTCAGTCTCGTTCGTTAGCGCTGGCCCTGTCCGACCCAAGCCCGCCAGCTGCACTATTTGAACCAGCGCCTGCGCAACAGGCACTGCCATAGCCTGCCTGAGATCGCTCGCTTATAGCTATGGGATGGCGGGGCAAGAACCTCACGTGCCGGTGCCGGACGCAGTATTTATTGATCTCGTGCGAGTCGAATGACGAGCCCCGCCCGGTCATCGGTCGTCCAGATAGCGCCATCCTTCGCGATCGCCAAACCAACTGGCGACCCTTGGGGTCGCTTACCAGGCACAAGTCCCCAGCCGGGTGTAAGCACGACAGGAGTGGCGGCAGGGCTCGCACCAAAGGGGCGCGCCTTTGCACCATAGACCGGAAATGAGGCGTCCTTATCAGAGACCGGAACCCCATTTTCGTCAGCGGCATAGGAAGCAATTCGTCCTCCGACAGATCGATAGCCATGCCATGACATCAAGAGACGACCCTGCAAGCTCGGGAACATCGCTCCGTCGTACCAGAGCATATCCAGCGGCGCCGTGTGAGGCGGCAGCAAGATCGCTGGTCGCTCATGCTCGTTCGACTTGCACCAACTCGCCTTTGATTTCCATGCGGGAGTGGCAGCTCCCATGTCGGCGCAATAGGGCCAGCCATAGTGGTGACCAACACGAATGACGTTTAGCTCTTCAAACGGACTCCAGCGAGTGGCGAAGTCGTAACTATTCTCAGCTTGGAGGATGGTGCCAGAGGCATGGACGGCCAAGGCAACAGAGTTTCTAAGCCCACGCACGTGGACTGTATATTCAGGCGCCCACTGCCCGGGCGAGATCAGCGCATAGCGTCGAATACTGGCCGCCTGCTCACCCTCTTCGCTTTCGGGGCAGACCTTTCCAAGTGCCTGTCCACGCGAATTCACGCACTGATCGGATGGTGCACCAATATTCACAAGCAATGAGCCGTCTGGTGCAAACACAAACTTGGACAATGGATGACGGTTGTCGTGAAGTTTGTTGTCAGGTAGCCCGGCAACTACGACTTCGATCGTATCGACGGGATTTGGTGCGCGCGGATCGAATCGAATAATGCGACTCATTTCGCCTACGTAGGCCAGGCCATCCGGACCTATTGATAGAGCGTGCGGAAGATTCAGGTCTCGAATCAGTGGAGTGAGAATCGCTTCCTCGCCTCGCTGACTTTCGAGCTTCCACACAACCCCGCGAGGGAGATCCCACGAGCCCAGATCAGTGACAAGCCATGTGCGATCATCGAGCTGAACAAGCGAGCGTGGCAACGCCATTTTGCGATGATTGCTGCCCAACGTGGGGCCACTAACTAGGCCAGCGCACATCCCCTTTATCGTCCCAATGTCCAACCGCGGATATCCATCGCACGAGCCACTAGGTGCCGCATAACGCTCACGCTCTAGGGTCATCCCATTTGGGGAAGCCATCGACATGCTAGTAAACGTCGCAGCTAAGGCGATTGGACGAAGGTACTTCAATTTCATGGCGCCCTCAGTGGCTTGCTAACTCCGATCGGCAGCACGGAAAATCTAGACCGCCCTACACACGGCGAACATCGAGATCCTTTGTTGCAGCCGTCTTGAGTGTAAATGCGTCATTCTTCTACTATCACGCGCCACGTTGTCTCGTCCTGTTGGTCCCACGAGATCTCCACCGGCAGGAATTTCTCGATCAGTGCCGCGTTACTTCGCAGGTGGTCGCTCGGCGCGGTCGTGGTGAAACTACCCTTCCCGGCCAGTGCCATCGGCAGCAGCAGTTGGTCGCCGAGGTGCTCGTCGATGCAGGCGCCGGACGCGAGGTACGTCTGAGCCTCGTCGGCCACGCCCGTGGCGACCGCCTCGGCGCTCTTGCCGCGCTCGCCGAACCCGGTAAACGTCGTCCCGTGGGCCGCGTGGCGCACGCGCAGCATGAGTGCGTTGCCCGGGCCGCGGGAGGGTCGCACCTGGCGCAAGTGGCGCGCGTCCTCGCCAAGGCCGAAGCGGGCCTGCAGCACGGCGAGTTCGCGCAGGCCGATGTCCGAAGAGAGTCCCGACAACAGCGCGGTGCCATCCATGCGCTCGAGCTCCCCGCGCGCCTCGAACGCGCACGCGCGGAGCTCACCGGCGGGTTGCACGGTCGCGTGCAGCACGCCGCCCCCGGCCGGATAGAAGCCGGGGCTCTCAAGCGCGAGACCGACCTCGATGCCGAAGTCGCGCAGGCGCGGCACGAAGCTGTCTGCGAGGAAATCCACGCTCGGAGCGAGCGGGTTATGGGTGCCGCCCTCCAGGCGCACGCGCGACGGCGCGTCCGCGCGCCACAGCGCCGGCAGTATCGTCTGCAGAACGAGCGTGCAGGATCCGGCGCTGCCCGTCGCGAACGAGTAATCGCCGCCGCGGATGGCGCCAGGCTCGAAGCGCAACCACGTTGCGCCTAGCTCGGCGCCGTGCACGCGCGCGCCGCCGACCTGCGCAGCCGCGTTCACGGCCGTCAGGTGCTGACGCATCAGCCCCGGCTTCGAGCGCTTCGCGCGGATGTCCTGCAACGTGAAGCCGATGCCCGTGCACAGCGAAAGCGACAGCGCGCTGCGCAGCAGCTGGCCGCCGCCTGGGGCACCATCAAGTTCGAGCATCTCCATCTATCTGCAACTCCAAAAAACGTATTTGCGGCATTTGCCGCGTCGATTTCAGCCTTTCACACAAACTACCTGGCGGAGCGTATGCACGATCTCCACCAAGTCGCTCTGCGCCGCCATCACCGCCTCGATCGGCTTGTACGCGGCGGGCGACTCGTCGACAACGTCCGCATCCTTGCGGCACTCGACGTGCGCGGTCGCCTTCGCGTGGTCCTCGACGCTGATCAACTTTTTGGCCTGCGTGCGGCTCATGACGCGACCGGCGCCGTGGCTGCAGCTGTTGAAGCTGTCCGGATTCCCTAGGCCGCGCACGATGAAACTCTTGGCGCCCATGCTGCCGGGGATAATGCCGAGCTCGCCCTTGCGCGCGCTCACCGCGCCCTTGCGGGTGATGAAGACGTCCTTTCCGAAGTGGTGCTCGCGCTGCACATAGTTGTGATGACAATTCACCGCCTCGGCCTGGGCCTCGAACGGCTTCGTGATCACCTTGCGCGCACCCTCGACCACGTGCTTCATCATGATCTCGCGGTTGATGCGTGCGTAGCGCTGCGCCCAATCGACCGCAAATACGTAATCCTCGTAGTGCTCGCTGCCTTCCGGCAGATAGGCCAGGTCCTGGTCCGGCAGGTTGATCATCCAGCGGCGCATGTCCTGCTTGGCCAACTCGATGAAGTGCATGCCGATCGCATTGCCGACGCCGCGCGAGCCAGAGTGCAGCATGAACCACACGCGCTCCTCCTCATCCAGGCACACCTCGACGAAATGATTGCCCGTACCGAGCGTCCCAAGATGGACGAGGTTGTTCGTCTTCGCGAGCTTCGGGTGGCTGGCCTTGATGCGCTCGAAGTCGCGCTCGAGCTGCGCCCAGCCCTCAATCGCTAGCGCCGGCGGATTCTCCCAGGCGCCCTTGTCACGGGGACCGGCGGTGCGGCCATGCGGCACGGCCTGCTCGATGGCACTGCGCAGCGGGGCGAGATTGTCAGGCAGGTCGGACGCGACCAGCGTGGTACGCGCCGCGATCATCCCGCAGCCGATGTCGACACCGACCGCGGCCGGCACGATCGCGCCGATGGTCGGCACAACCGAGCCCACGGTCGCGCCCTTGCCGAGGTGCACGTCGGGCATTACCGACAGCCACTTGTAGATGAAGGGCAGCTTGGCGATGTTGACGAGCTGCTTGCGCGCCTCGTCCTCCAAAGGCACGCCACGGGTCCACAGCTTGATCGGCGCGGCGCCCGGCTCGTTGATGACGTCGTAACTCTGCTGGCTCATTTGATAATTCTCATGTTGAAGCGATGCTGGGCGCAGAAGCCGGCGGCCAGGTTGAGGCCGGACAATTGACTGTAGTCGGGCCGGCATCCGCCGGCTCCTGCGCCCAACTGCGCCGAATCGGGCAAAAAGGGCGGTGACGAGAGTGTCGGAACGCTCTGCCTTGCGACAGTGGGACTTGAACCCAACCCCTTGCGGGGGAACCAGTGTAGTTCCGACGGCATTCACCGCTTGAAAAGAAACCGTGCCGGGCACGACGAAAGTGAAGGAACGTATTTTTCGCGCTCTGCCTGCTGAGCTACCGCCCCACATGGCTGGGCGGGCGGGACTCGAACCCGCGACCTCGACCGTCAAAAGGTGTAGTTCCTGTCGGCATTCGTGTCCGACGCGGCGAAACGGTATGACTCCTGTTGCAGTTGAATTAGTCCGGTGCCGCTGCCGACGAAGGTGATGGAACATTGTCGTCTGCTCTAACCGCTGAGCTACCGTCTCGCGACGGGCGGGAATCGAACCCGCGACCTGGCGATTCTGTAGTTCCATCGGCATTCGGCGGCGACGCCGGTTACCGCGCTTGCCGTTGCCGCTACGCGACGAAAGTTGCCGGAACATCCTGCTCTACCGCTGAGCTACCGCCCCGTCGAATGGGGCGGACGGGATTCGAACCCGCGACCTGGTCATTAAGAGTGATGTAGTTCCGGCGGCATTCGCGTACCGCCAACGTCATTTGAATTCGGGATGAAGCCTTCCTCCTAAAGCCCGTCCACCCCATTGCGGACGGGCATTCTCCTGTTGGCTACAGCTCAATCGAACTGATCTTGTCGACCCAGCGCGGGCTATTGGCGCCCTGCGCCGCGAACACCGCGAGCAAGTCGAACACAGCGTCGCTGAAGCCGCCGACATGGATCACGTCATCGCGCTCGACCACCTGACTCGTCGCCACCGGCTGCAGGTCGATGCAGACCAGCTTCGCCTGCGGGCAGCGCGCCTTGATCTGCGCCCACTGGCGCATCGTCTCGGTCGCGCCGCCCGCACGGGTGTCGGCCCAGCTCTCGTTGTCGGACACGATCACCAGCAGGTCAACGATGGCGCCCTCGCGGTTCAAGCGCGCCAGCGGCGAGCTGATCGAGGTGCCGCCGCCGCACAACGACGCGAGCTGCTTCGCCTGCGTCATCACGCTGTCGCGCGGGTTGAGCTGCAGCGGGCGCACGTCGGTGTCGAAGGGCAGCACGCGGGCGTCCGGGTTGCTGCGCTGGACGCACGCCGCCACGAGGGCCGCGACATCGACGCAACGCACCGACGTGGTGGCCCCCTTGCGATGGCCTGTCACCGGCGAGCCCATCGAGCCCGACACGTCGACCGCGACCACGACGCGACCATCCAGCTTCGGCACCTGGCGAGTCGCGACTTCCATCGCGTCTTGCAGGGCCTCGCGGATTGCCGTCGGCACGTCGCCCCCACCCGAAGCCGTGTACGCCATCATCAACTGGTACGGGAACACGCGCGCCTTGGCGATTTTTGCCGGGTCGCGTAGCGTCGCCGCCAGCGCCTTTACCGTCTCGCCGTCCGTGAACACGTCGTTGCGGGCGAACGTGTTGAGGTTCTGGCGCAACGTCTGCCACGAGGCGTTGCGGGCCAGCACGCGCCACTGCTTCGCCGACAGGCGCAGCGAGGTGTAGTACTGGAACGGCAGGTCCGGCAGCTGGCCGACCGGCACGCGCTTGAACGCCTCGTACGCCTGCAGCTTGGCCGGCAGCGCCTCTATGTCGAACGGCTTGCCCACGACCCAGGCATACAGCGCCTGGCGCGCGGGGTCCACCGGCTTCGGGTGGACCATGCGAATCACGTCGGCCAGCGACGGCTGGTTGCCGATCGCCGCCTGCACGATCGCGTCGACGGACGCTCGCTCCAGCCACTGGCGGACCAAGCGCTTGGGCAGCGAGCCCAAGGACTTGCGGCCCACGACGCCGCTGCGGACGATCTGCACAAAGTTGCGCAGCATGCGGCCGTTATCGACCACGAGCGGGAAGGCCTTCGCAAGCAACTCGCGGTCGCGGGTGCTCAGCGTCGCCAGCAACAGCGCAGGCATGTCCTTCATGTGCGCGACCTGGCGGGCGTACACGGCCGTGCGGGCCACGAACGCGGGGTCGCACTGCGCGGCCAACGCGAGCGCCTTGTCGAGCTGTTCGGCAGCGGACGCGTAGAAGGTGCCGTTGAGGCAACCGGTCGCCGCGTAGAGGGCGAGCGCCGACTCCGGCGTGCGAACGTAGGCCAGGCCACCCGCTTCATTACGGGCGCTGGCGTTCGGCACGAACGCGCCGCGCAGGGAACTGAAGAGAGTCGTGTTGGCCATTTGGGCATTCCTCGGTGGTTGGGGACGATTTCCATAGAGCACCGATCGTGCCAACCCAGCCTCATCACACCTATCGCATTGATATACAAAGGAATACCAAATTTCCCCCGCGACAGGCGTTGCCGCGATATGTATATTTGACGCGCGCGTTTTATCGAAATGGATATATGGCCCGCCGCCAGGTGATCCTCGGCATGTTCGGCACCCAAATCGACGCGGGCACCGGCCCGGGCCGGTGGGAAAAATGGCGTCCGACGGTCGCGCTCGGCATGCACGAGCACTGGCAGGTGGACCGGATGGAGCTGCTCGTCGACGAGGCGAAGTTCGGCAAGCACGCCGACGTCGCAGTCGCGGACCTCGCTCAGGTTTCGCCGGAGACTCAGGTGCGTCGCCACGACCTCGCGCTCGCCGATCCATGGGATTTCGAGGGTGTGTACGCCGCGCTGCACGACTTCCTGCGCGACTACGCCTTCCAGCCGGAGGAGGAGGACTACTTCGTCCACATCACCACCGGCACGCACGTCACGCAGATCTGTTGGTTCGCGCTGACCGAGAGTCGGCACTTCCCCGGGAAGTTGCTGCAGACATCTCCACCCCGCACGCAGGCCGGCGGCAATCCCGGCAGCTTCACCGTGATCGACCTTGACCTGTCGCGCTACGACCGCATCGCGCAGCGCTTCGCGCAACGCAAGCTCACTGACCGGGAGCTGCTCAAGAACGGCATCGCCACGCGCAATGCCGGCTTCAACCGCATGATCGAGCAAATCGAGACAGTGGCCACGCGCTCGCGCGCTCCGATGCTTCTCATGGGACCGACCGGTGCCGGCAAGAGCCAGCTCGCGCGGCGCGTGTTCGAGCTGAAGGCAGCGCGACACCAGTTGCCGGGCCGCTTCGTCGAGGTCAACTGCGCCACGCTGCGAGGCGACGGCGCCATGAGCACGTTGTTTGGTCACATCAAGGGCGCGTATACCGGTGCCGTCGGCGACCGCCCGGGTCTGCTGCGCTCAGCGCACCGGGGCCTGCTGTTCCTCGACGAGATCGGCGAACTGGGCCTGGATGAGCAGGCGATGCTGCTGCGGGCGCTCGAGGAGAAGCGCTTCCTGCCGGTTGGCAGCGACAAGGAGGTCGAGAGCGACTTCCAGCTCATTGCCGGCACCAACCGCGACCTCGACGTCGCGGTGGCCGCTGGCCGGTTCCGCGACGACCTGCTGGCGCGCCTGAACCTGTGGACGTATCGGCTGCCCGGCCTCGCCGAGCGGCGCGAGGACATCGAGCCCAACCTCGACTTCGAGCTCGAGCGCTGGTCGCGCGAGCAGCACCAGCGCGTGGCGTTCAACCGCGAAGCGCGGGCCCGATACGTGACGTTTGCGGCGGGTCCCGAGGCGCTCTGGGCCGGCAACTTCCGCGACCTCGGTGCCTCGGTGCAGCGCCTTGCCACCCTCGCCGAGGCTGGGCGCATCCAGGTTGCACAGGTCGACGAGGAGATCGCCCGCCTACGCCGGCAATGGCAGGGAGGCGTTGCGCCGAGCCGGCTCGAAGCGCTACTTGGCGAGCGCTACGCCGCGCTTGACCGCTTCGACCGCGTGCAGCTCGAGGACGTGGTGGCGCTTTGCACACGCTGCAAGTCGATGTCGCAGGCCGGGCGCGAGCTGTTCGCCGTATCACGCGGCCAGCGTGCCAGCACCAACGACGCCGACCGACTGCGCAAGTACCTGGCCCGATTCGGGTTGGACTGGGAGACGGTGCGCGAGGCCTGACTCAAGTTATCGAGGGGCCGATGTACCTCCTTGGCTGAGCGTTAGGCACTGAGTTGCCACAGCTGAGAGTTCGCTTTTGGTCGGGCGCGGACATCGGCGTAGCATTAATGAGGCGCTGTAGGAGCTTGCCACGTGCGCCCGATCGCCTTTACTGCTTGATGCCGAACTTCCAGTCATTCAGGCCCCAATGTCCGGCGTACAGGACGAGGCCCTCGCCATCGCCGTTTCCGAGGCCGGCGGCCTGGGTTCCATGCCCTGCGCCATGCTTGATGGAGTTCGGCTTGAAGCGGCGTTGCAACGCTTCGCCACGCTGGCGCGACCCATCAATCTCAACTTCTTCTGCCATCAGGTGGCCGAACCTGAGCCCGCCGAGGTAATGCGCTGGCACCAGACGCTTGAACCCTATTATCTGGAACTTGGCCTCCAACAGCCCGAGCCCAGCACCGCCGTAGCGCGGCGAACGATCGACGCTACGACGGTTGATCTTCTCGAGGCGTTCCGTCCGCGCATCGTGAGTTTCCATTTCGGGCTTCCTGCACCGGCCCACCTCGATCGGATTAAGGCCTGGGGCGCAACGGTGCTGGCCTCGGCGACGACGGTCGATGAGGGCGCTTGGCTCGAGCGCCATGGCGCGGACGTTGTCATTGCCCAAGGCATCGAGGCGGGTGGGCACCGCGGCCACTTCCTGTCACACGACCTGACGCTGCAATTGTCGACAGCCGACCTTGTTGCGCGGCTATCACGTTCACTCACGGTACCGATCGTCGCGGCTGGCGGCATCGGAAACAGGGCGGACGTGTTGGCGATGCTAGCTGCAGGCGCCGTTGCCGTTCAGCCAGGTACAGCGTATTTGCTGTGTCCCGAGGCGAGGACGACGGAGATACATCGCACGGCGCTGCAGCAACCCGCCCCAGCCTCGGAAATCACCAATTTGTTCACCGGCCGCCCGCACGCGGACTCGTGAACCGCTTTATGCGCGACTTGGGCGCGATGTCGACGCTGCCTCCGGCGTTTCCCTGGACCTCCCAGCCACTGGATCCGTTAAGGGCCGAGGCCGAAGCCCGAGGCGTCGACGATTTCAGCCCGCTATGGAGCGGCACTACGCCCAACCCATTTCTAGGGTTTGACGCGGCGACTGTTACCCGCGTGCTCGCAGGGACTGCCTAAGTCGTCGACCTTCACCTTAGATCAGAAGCAGGCTGTTGACGCGCAAGTGAAACTTACCCGATCTGCGCGTTGAGAACTGCCCCACGGAACAAGGGAGGTTGTCACTTGTCGGTGTGTCGGGAGGTCTCCATTGGCTCGGGTTCCGAGCGGCGTCGACCGGCAGTGGTGCTACTGCGGAAGCGCCAGGAATCACTGCCCTTTCAAGGATGCGACTTCAGGCGGGTGAGTTTTACGCTCGCATCACGACCCTAAGTTGGTCAGCTCTGGGTGAGCGTCCATTATATGACACTCAGAAACTTCAAGTCACCCTTATACTAACTCGGTTATATAGTAATACCATACTCATTGAATATCGACCTTACCATGCCCAAGTACGGGCGTTCAGGCTCAAGATACGCCTTTGCAGCCGTCAACCAACTAACAGCTAGGGCATGCCAGCCTGCTTTCTCGGACGCGTCGGTCGTCATTAGTTCTTTATCGCACGCCTCTATCGCCGAGACAATGAATGAACGAACCATTCTATCGACGAACGCTCTATCTTGAACCAGCGCTCGCCTTGACAGCCCAAGCACCTCAATCGTCGTTCTGCCCAGAATACTTTCTTGATTATTGGCAGCCGTTCGTGGGCGTATGAGTCCGTTCTCAATAAACTCAATGTGTAAGCTTGGGTCTACCTCACAAGGGTTCAGAAGCAAGCACTCTTCGGTCACAGATACTGCTGGATCGACCCAACGATGTTGCTCGTCCTTAATAGGGAATTTATTTGCTTTCCCCGAAACACCCTCGGCCTGGTTTTCAAACTCGTGAGTTCGCGCTCGATTACAGTCAATACATGAAGGCAGCAAATTCTCCCAAACTGCCGCAAGCCAATAGTAACCGCTGAGTTTAACGCCAGCCTGGGTTAATATCGCTCCTTTAGGCCGGAAGTGCTCAACATCCTCCGGTCCTCCAGGACTATAGTTAAATTCACAATATGCACATTTGCCATTTGTCATAGCTCTAAGCGCATGCACCACATCTTTACTCTTATATGCAACGAATGAGTCATATTTAATACCAGCGGCGAATGCTGCCGCAGCCTCTTTAGCCTCTCTTCCACCCTTAGAACTCTCCCCGAACAGGCTTTGAGGACACGCCCCTCGCACCAATCTGATCATATTTATTCTCCAGCCTTTTTCTGACTGGCGGACTGGAGGCTCACTTCTCGCCACACTGACTTTAGCTTTTCCCTAGCAGCAGCCCTGTCGACAGTTCCTTCTTGTCGTTTACCATCTGCGATTATTTCGTCAGCAGCCTCATAAATCATCCTTTCACGTGGAGTGGCGCCAAATTGACCTCTATGGTCAAGTCTTGAGCGATAGCTCGAGAGTTCTTCCTCTTCATCAGGATGCAAATCTTTTTTTCCAAGCAGCTGATAGTAGCGCTCGTATATATGATCGACTTCTGTATCTTCTGTAGAGTTTAATCCGAAGTACTCCGAAGCTAGCAACTGCTCTACACCCATGTGCTTTGGAGATATAAAATTAGGCGTCGGATCGACAAGCCTAGAGGTGCCACTTAAGTCGCGTCGTATCACAGCGACTTCGTGCCCTTCCAAGCCACGTAATGTAAGTGGATCGTGAGTTGAGGCGATGAACTGAATTCTGGGAAATACTTCGCGTAGCTTCCCTACAACCCTCAATTTCCAGCGTGGATGCAAATGTGCGTCAATTTCATCGATAAGTACAATCCCTTCCGCCGACTCCATATCCTCCCAACTTCTTCTGAAGAAACTCATAATATCGAGAGCTAACCCGAGTATCGCCTGGTAACCACTACTCAATTCGAACAGCGAGTCGGCTCGGCCCCCTGACTGTATATAGACCTCTCCATCGACTCTTACTAACCTTACACCGTCCGAAACCGGCAGCAATGCGGAAAGTGCTTTCGATGCACGGTCGAAGTCTGCGATCTCTAAGCCGAGCAGCCATGAGCGTCCATCTGCAAGTAGCGAAAATGGGTCAAATATATTTCTGATATTCAGGCGCGCGCCGTCAGTTGAGCCCTTCCCATTCCTTGATAGCAATCGGGTGGCTCCGTATGCCAGAACTATTACCTTTGGGCTCGCGGGCTCAATATTTATTAAGTTGTCTCTTGATGCAAGCGTCAAAACTATAGGATCGGATAGGCCGGTTAGATGAACCGCTACTCTGCAGCTTTCACAGCCTTCGCTTACATATGAGGAAGCCACAATTTTCATTCTGCTCGTGATGAGTTTTCCGCTCAAGGCACATGCGAGCATCTGCAAGAGCGAGCTCTTGCCGGTCCCGTTTTCACCCACAATGGCGAGCCAGGAGCCTCCTTTTTCCCCAATTTCGGGCTTCAACTCTATATTTCTAATACCACGAAGATTTGTAACCTCTATCTTCTCTATGTATTGAGATCTCCTGTAATATCGTTCGGACACATTATTAGCATTCAAAGAAAATGATTCTTCCCGCTTAGTGCGCTTGTCGAGTTTTGAGCTTTCGTGCTTCAGAGCTTGTTCGCTAGTGTCAGAACCCGGCCCTGTCAGAGCCGGCCTATTCAGCAGATCGAATAGCGTAACTTCATCTGCGGCGGCGTCGGTAAGATCTCGGTGAATGGCTGCGGCAAATTGCCGATGCATCGCTGCAAACTCGGCATGCGAAGCAACCCGGCCGGTGATGGCTCTTACGCTGTCCTCTCTGCTTTTCTTTCGCCCAAAGAGATCCAACATTATTTTGAACGAGGTGAGGCTTCGACTCCTCGCCTCTACTAGTGTCTTACGGTTTAACCCAAGAACGTCAATTGTGACCTGGGCGCGAGCGTGATTGCCCGTGACACGCCCGTCTTCTAGGAAGATCAGATATTCTTGAGGGTCATCAATACAAGGATCGAGCAGAAGGGCATCTTCAAGTATTACCTCCTCAAATTTTGCTTCGATCTGACAGCGCTTCCCATTTACTGGGAATCTGTTTCCTTTGAGGGCATTACAAACTGAGCACGCCTGAAGATAGTTCCTCCATTCGAGTGTTAGCCACCAGTAGTGGTCGCTATCCACGGTGCCGTCCAAGTTGGTGGAAACTGCGCGCGGCCTAAAGAACTCTAAATCAGGGCGCTCTATCACTGTTTCGCAATAGACGCATTTTCTGTCAAAGCGCCGGTACAGGATCGGCCTTATCTTAGTGAAAAGTCTCGTTGACATTAATCCACTTGCGAACTTCGACTGAGACCTTTCAAAGGATGGCTTTAAATAGAAGTCTCTTAAGTCGGCGCTTACCTCCTCCGCGGTTTCACTGGATAGAATGACAGGCGCTGCGCCGCGATTTAGCTTAATCATTTTTTCTTGTCCAGCAGATGGATTAGCAGGCCTCGTGATTAAATTCGCTAATTGCGCCACCTGTGGTGGCCACGATGCAGATTTTAATAGGGTCGATAGACAAGCAACCAGAGACTGAGAAAGTCTAATTAGCTAGACCGCCTGCAAAAAACATGAAGGCGAAACCAAGAGCTTGACTGTTTAGAAGAGGACCGGCAAATAAAGTTTCGCGCATGAACCTCCCCTACTCGCGCAGAGGCATGCTGAGGATACTTCCGACCCAGATATAAGAACTCTTTTAACTTATTCCCCTTCCACTTATGTAAATTTTATATTCGGGGAAGATTTGTCAGTCGCGAAGGTTAGTCTTGCCAACCGTGCATCAGCCTCGCTGTCTAATTGAGATTTTTCAGAGTTATTCTAGATGTCTTTGCCGAGTTTCATTGAGTCAAACTGTCCAGTTTTTCGCCGACTCGCGGTAACGCGCCCTCGTGCACTAGGAAACGTCCACCTCGACCCACAAGCCTTTCGTATTACTGCGGCGAATCGCCCTCAATGACCCAGAGGGCGCTCTGAACGGCGCACGAGAGCCTGTCGCGTGTTGCGCCCACGGATCATCAGCGCGCAAAACGCGCTTCCCCGCACGCGCATCCAGAGCCTCCAGAATTGGCTCGTAAGGCATCTCACCCCATTTCACCTTGGTGGCGTCCTCCTTATTGGTCGGGATGAAGGCACTGAAGTCCGGGTGGTTCATGAGCTCCAGACCTTTCTCCTTGAGCGTCGCGTTCTCGCTGCCGTGATGACCCACTTTGAGCAGCACGGTCCGCCCGAGCAGCTCCGAGCCGCTGACTTTCGCGCCGTCGACAGTCCAGGAGAGGTCCTGCCAGCTCAGCCAGTTGCCGACCTGAGCATCAGCGGTAAACAACATGACGCGACCGGTGTCGACAAACTCAAAGGCCAGAACCAGGCTCGTGTTGTTTGTCCGATCATCCAGTTGAAGCGCCAACTCTGCACTGGCACTTAGCCAGTCGTAATCGATCCGGCGGTAAGCCTCATCCAGGTAAGACGCTTTCAGTAGCGTGTGTGTTCGTCGAATGGATTCGTCAGCCAGGTCTACCGCACCATTCAACATGGCTTCTAGCTCAATACCCATGTTGGGTTCAAAAGGTGCGGATGAGTCCTGCGCCCCCCATCTTCAGACTGCATGGCGGCCATTAGGCTTTCGGCCCGGGCCAGCGCTTGTCCGAGCCCGTACATCTCACTCTTTCGTTCTCGAATCGAGATATAGCCCTCGTCGCGTGGCGGTCCCATCACGTAGACCCGAAGGTTTGGCAGCCCTGGAATCGTTAGAGGTCGCTTTGACGGCGCAAGGTAGCGGACCTTCTTGCTCGCCATACCCACAAGCGCGTCTCGACATGCACGGACCTTCTGCCCCTCCAGCCCAAAATGGAATCCGAGGAGTCCATTGACCCCGTCACGCACGGCGGCGAGGTGCTTGGAATCAGTCTTTGAGAGCTTGTCTTGTGCCCCTTGGAGGGCTGCGAGGGCTTTACCTTTGAACTTGTCCAGCTCTTGCGCCTGGGCATCCTCAGGGTTCTCCGTCCACCCGACCCAAACCTCGTCCACCTTGATGTTCTTGAAGGCCTCGCGGGCCGTCCAGAAGCCTGAAAGATGGTCCCAATGCTCATGGGTGCCCACCACCACATCCAGGCGATCCGTTGCTGACGAAATATCGGCCACGATGGCATCCACCGTGCGAGGTCCGCCTTTGACCGAGGTGTGGATGCCGCAATCGATCAGCATCCAGAAATCTTTGCCATCCGCCTTCTGAAAACGCAGCAGATGACTATCACCAATGCCTTGGCAGTAAAAGCGAACCGTGGCCTGTGCTGGAGCCTTGGGGCTCGCACGCTTTGCCGTCTTCCTAGTGGCCATGCTCGCCTCCCCGATCCGCATGGATCAGCGCAAAGGGCTCAGCGGTGTCTTCGCCGAAATATAGTTTCCGTAAGGGCGACAGATAACCGCGCTCGCCCATCTTGTGTTGCCGAGCTTGACGCGAGGTACTCGCGCTGTTTTTGATGATGCTGTACCGAATCTCTTCCTTGCCTTCGCGCGGATCCAAGATCAGCGTGGCGCCCCCGCGGAACCAGGTGAATCCCTTGCTGTGATCTTTGGGGTCCCGCCACAACGGCTGTCGCTGGGTGATGACCGCAATCACCTCGGTGCGGAATGAGCCGTCCGGTGCCAGTCGTCGCGCAAAGCGCACGTTATGTACTTCAAAGGTCGTGCTGCCGGGCTTGAGGTCCCCCATGGCTGACCCGTCTCGCTTGTAGCGCGGCATGTTCGGGGCAAGCCCGAATTCCCTCAGCGCCTCGGGGTGTTCGGCAAATACTTTTCCTAACGCGGTCCAAAGTGCCCATCGATTCCGTTGACTGAGTTTGAAGATTTCCGAGCGATCAAGCTCCTTGGCCCAAGGAATTCGGATAGCGGCGGTCAGCTTTGGAAGGTACGTAGGCCTTGAATCCTCAAAGGTGCCCCAAGCGAGCGTTTCCTCCGAGACCGTCCGAATGCCGGACGGCAAGATGCCTCGTCTGCCAAAGGCCTCAAGGATCGCCGTGCGATAGCCGTGGGCGTCATTGGTAGCCAGATCGCGATCAGCCGTGATGACTGCGCGCAGGAACTCGCCAAACGTAATGTCGACCGGCGGGCAGTAATCGAGCGCGCGAATACACATTTGCAGGAAATAGGTCGCCGTTGCGCAGGTCTCGGTGGATAAACGCGCCACGAGATCCGGGTGCAATGCCCCAGCGGGCAGTACACCCGTCCCGCCCGTCGCCATCCGCACGAGATCCGCGGTGCGCCTGGAAACCACACTTAGAAACGCTTCGTAGATCGCATGGACGAGGATCGAGCCGCGGGCATGAGGCTGTGTCGTGGTTTCGTAATCAAGTTGCGTGATATCCGTACCCACGTAGTCGCGCAGCGGTCCGCGACGATTTGCGCCCTCGCCGAATTCTTTCGCCAAGCCTCCGAGCAACTTTGCAGCGGACAGGTCGCCACGCGCCTTGCCGATCTCGAAGCGCACCAACTCCGTGATCGTGAAGTGTTGGAATAGCGCCACGATGTCTGCGAATGCTTCATGAAACGCGACGACGTCAGGATTAGATGCTTCCTCGAAGCGACGATGCAGCCCGTCCAGGAGTGCATGGCTCATTTCATGAGCGATGATGTCGCTGGACAAGCAGGTGAACACCATCGAGCCCGGCGCAACGCTGTCGCCTCGATCGGAACGTGCGGGGAAGTACCCAAAGAGCAGCGCCCGCTTTTCTGGGCTGTAGTACGCGTTCTCTTCGCGCAGGGCGTGCGGGTAGATGCGTAAGCGCCGCGTCTCCTTATCCCCGTCCGGCGCCCACAGGGCAGGTCGGCCCAATGCACGCTCAAAATGGCCGATTGTGGTCATCGCGACCGCGTAGATCATTTGCTGATGAAACTGCGGGTTCCCTTCGGAGGGCGGAAGCCCGTCTTGCGCAAGCAAGAAGCGGTCGTTCAAATCGACCGGCTCGTAGATCTTCCCCGAGGCCGGATCGATATCGATGACTTCCAGATACTCCCCAACCGGGCCAGGCCTGAGTGGATCCTTGTTGAGGGGCTCATCGTCCCAAGGCAAGGTCAGGACGGTTTCGCGCAGCGCCGACGATTCCAATCGCCGACCCAGGCTGGGATCGAGGGCATACACGCGCAAGCGTCGATTGGGTGGCACAACTGCGCGGGTCCGGCGTTTGACCGGCGCACGCACGATGCCCTTAGTCGCGCTTGTCGGCCCGGATTTGCCCAAGACCGATTCCAAAAATTCTCTTGCTGGCTTGGACGGGTTCCCTGCGGCCAAGGCAGCCTCTAGATACCGGTTCCGTGCCGCCGGAGGAATGTCTTCTGCCGGCCGATCGGGATCGTCAATCGCGTCATCGACTTCCCGCGCCCGCTGCGCCATCTGCGTGAGTTCAAGCGCGAGCATCGCGCGTTGCTGAGGCGTCCAGCGCTGCGTCAGGCTGACGCCCCCTTGCCCGAACAACACGTTGAGCCAGGACCACGAGGCTTCGGCAGGTGCGGCCCTGACTAGGCGTGTGCTAGCAAGCGGCTGAAAGGCCAATGCAGCGTGGGCGCGTACGGTCCCTTGCCCGAGCGTTTCAAACACGCGCTCCGGGCCCATCTGCCCTGTCGTCTTCCCCGCGGTGGAAAAAAGCGCCTGGCGTACCGCCTCCACCCGCATCCACGCATGGGGGTACTGGCGCACCGTTTCCCAATGCTCGGCAAGCCACAGGGCGGCGGCGGCGGCGATTTGCGGTGTCGCAGACGACGTGCCGGCGCCATCCATGTCCACCACGGTGCCACACCCGATCTTGGCCCACGGCACATTAGGCGTATAGGCCCCAAGCGCAGTGGCCATTTTCTCTGTTGGCCCAAAGTTGCCTTGCATGGTGCCGGCGTCCAGGCCCGTGTAGGGCCGCCCATCGGCCATCACGCCGCAGGCCGCCAGCACGCGCCGAAACCGGGCCGGGAACACGACGGTTTTGGGCGTCGGCCTGCGTGAAATATTGTTGCCGGCGGCGGTCACCATCACGATGCCGGCGTCGTAGGCCAAGTTGACAGCGTCCGTGAGTGCCTGGGACGACACCCCGCCCATGCTCATAGATAGGACATGGGCACCGTTCGCACGCGCATAGTCGAAACCTTGGACCATCGTGCCCACCGTGAAGCGCACGACCCAGTCTGCGATCCGAATGGGGATCACTTCGACGTCAGGCGCGCCTCCAAACTCACCCGTAAACCCCGACCAATCAGGTGGCGTCGCTGGAAATCCACCGCCGGCCAACAGTGCAAGCGTGGCCGCGCCGTGACCACGATTGCGCTTCCACGCCATACCCGGCGGGGTTTGGTCACTCGCATCATTGGCTTGCTCGCCGCGCATGAAGTTGCGCTGCAGGTCGAGGCGGAGCCCCTTCGGCCGAATGACATGCTGCGGGTCGAATCCGGTGTCCAAGTGGGCGACGCGAATGACCCGCTGCTTGTCATCTACCTGATGGCGGGCTGCCCGCAGCCCGGAGAAGTCATCGCCTAAGTGCCACGCCAAACCTTGGCCCAGCGCGCGGCCCCCTTCACGGGTTTGCGTTTCGAACCTGCAGCGGTCCGCGGCCGCCAATGCGGCATCACGTGACCCTTGGTCACCCTGGAACTCCCATTGCTGCTCCAGATCGGGCTCTACGGCCTCGATTTCCTGCAACCCCATAGCGCCTGCCAAGGGACTGGTTGGACCCACTAACGCGTGCGCCTTGTCCCAAGCCGTCCCTGCGCCCCCGCCTCGATTCACGCGCAGCCACGTAGAGGGCTCAGTGCCACCAGCGCCCAATGCCTTTCCGTTCGTATCCCGGGCAGGGACCGACAAGATCGGCTCGACCTGCCAACCATCCCCACCAGCCGCCAAGGCCTGCGTCACGCTGTGCCCATTGCCGCGAACCTTTACGAGCAACGCATTTGAGTTGGTCATCTCGGCTTCCTACCGTTAGCCCTCAGCACACCAAGGATTCGAACGTAAGACGATCCCTTAGATTGAGATGAGAACGCTCCACACCAGTGTCACCCTCGGGAAAAGCGAGGCCCTCAGCTGATCTATCCAACAAAGCGCCGTTTACGGCGTGATGACACTGCCAAACCGTGCTCGTTCCCCAAGCCAACCCCTTGGCTCTGGTGCACGGACGTTCGGCGCGAAGATTCGCGCATCGATTCGAGCCCCAGCTCTTCCTAATGACGTAGATTGCGCATTACCGCAACGTCAATTGTTTACATCTCCGCAAGGCGACCGATGACGAGCCTTCACTTGGGCTAAGCCTATTCATGAAATGAATCTCTTCGAGCAGGTGCCACACCATGGATCATGTGGATTCCATCTCCTTTCCGCCGGAGCTATTAGCGCAGTTAGCTGCGAACGGCGATACGCATCAGTTCGCGACCGGTGATGTTTTATTTCAAGAGGGGGACGCTTCCGAAACGCTGTACGTCCTAGTCACTGGGCGACTCAAGGTGTATTCCACCAAAGAGAACGGCCGCGAAGTCGTGTACAACACGCTCGATCCTGGCGAAGTATTAGGTGAGATGTTTTTGGACGGTGGCACGCGATCTGCTTCGGTCAAAGCGGTTGCGCCTTCAGAGTGTCTTATCGTCGACGGCGACCAGATACGCGAGCTCATGCGCGCGCATCCCCAATTTGCTGAGTGCCTCGTATTGCAATTGATTTCTCGGCTTCGACTCGCGACGCGGAAAATACGTGGCCTAGCACTTGATGGGGTTTACGAACGCGTCGCGGCCTTGCTGGAAGAATCGGCGATCGAAGTAGCTACAGAGAGGAGCGTTCCGCGCCATCTCACGCAGCTGGAAATCGCCAATCAAGTGGGAGCCACTCGCGTGATGGTGAACCACATCCTGCGCGATCTGATTCGTGGCGGTTTCGTTCTTAAAGACGAGCGACACAGGATGACGATCGTCAAGCCCCTTCCGAAGCGATGGTAGCAAGCGCCGCTGTCGCCACGCGTATCAGTCGCCGGGATCGACAGTGTCGCCTTCGTCAAGGAAACGACGAATGTCGCCATCGCCATCCCGCGCGCCATCCCAGTCCTCCTCCATGTTCCAGTCGCACATGCGGTGCCGGAGCAAACCAAGCGCTCGCTCGAAAGCTAGTTCGACCCGCTGATACGAATCGAGGCCCACACCACTATTGCGCACCAAAGCTTCCGCGCGGAGCACATGCTCGCGAGCCGCACTCCGACATCGCATGACTTCGATCAGACCCCTCGGGTCCGGTGCAGACTCCTGGCGAGCCAGCTCGATCTCGATGTCTTTGGTAAAGGTTCGAACACGATCGAGGTGAACTTCGACAGCCTGAAGCTGCGCTTCATCCGCCGCCGCGCTGAAGTCTCTTTCGCTGTCCGGTCCAAAGCGATTTCGTTGTCGGTCGAAGGCTATGTGGACTAGACCGCCCTTCGTCTTGGGGTATTGTCTCCGGCGATCGATGCGGTGCAAGTACATCGATTCGTCTTCCAGATCGACTAGCACTAGGAAAACCGGGTGCTCTAGGCCCTTCCAGTAGGCGAGTTGCTCCGGGTCGACATATCGTCCTTTCACGCCCTCGATGGCCGTGGTCTTGATCTGAAAAGCAACGAACTTCCCGGTGCTCTCGCACTTGGCGTTAAGGACTTCCACCTGCGCGTCGACACCGATGTCGATGTCGAAAATGCGGCACGGCCAGCCTAGAACCTTGGCGACTTGGTAGGCAAAGAAAAACTCGCCAGCATGCCCTGTCGCGGCCGTCTTGGGATATTTCATCGTTGGAGATCGAACGTGAAGGAAAGGTCCTTGAATGTTCGCATGTCCAAGGCTCGGTCCGTTGGCAGTCGCTGTCCCTAGCTCATCTATCGATGAAGTCTGGTGTACCAACGGTTTGGGTGCCATGCCGATTTAGCTAGCTCAAGATCAGATTGGCCTTGGGTGAGCGGCCGCGCGCCATCCTTCTCGGACTCCTCACCGGTGTCCACGACTTGTCGCAAGAGCGAATGAGTCCGAACCGGGTCAATCCGGTCGGCTTGCGCCAGCGCCCAAACAATCCATTGCGACATCTCCTGCTCTGAAACAGGTGTCTCAGAGGATGTATTGGCTACTTGGACCGCCTCGACATACGCGCGTAGATCATTAGAGAGACGCAGGCATATCGCGTCTTCAAATAGCTGATCAATCCTGGCTTTTTCAAGACGCTGGAGACGAGCAATTTCCTTTTGCCTGGCTTCTTCTTCGCGCTTCCTGGCGGCTTCAATCAGATCCGCTTTGCGCTGGACGCGCCATGCGTGGTGACGGAGCTCTGCCATTCTGATCTGCATGTCCCCCGCAACAACTAGTTCGACAACGATCTCCCGCAAGAACCCCTCAATCGCCGCCTCCTTGCTATCACTCCACAGGAGGCGCAAACCGTCGACTTTCTCCAGGTGCCAGGAGATCGACATTTGTAATGGATCCGAGGCGGGACGACGAATATCCGACGAAGGACGCCAGCTCTCGCGCTCTTTCTTAATTTTTGGATCGTCCAGCCGCAACGTCAGACTGGAGTCCCCAACTCGGATCTCGAAATCACTTGGGTTCTTGCCTTGGGCAAACGCTGAAACGTCCAACTTCGCTAGGGCAAGAAAGATTGAATTCAACAGCTTGAGTCGGCGGCGCTCATAGGGAGACGAAAAGAATGGTTCGTCGAAAATAGAGGGGTATGAAGAAGCGCTTCGCTTCTCAATACGGGCCTTGTCTGCCTCTAGTAAGGCTGCGACTACACGATGAGTGCGATCGAGACCCTTCAAATAAGTGACCTTGCCTACCAGCTTGGCAACTCGCTGCCTGAGTTCAACCAGCGTCTCGGGGAACTCAGGCGGTGGCGGAATCTCCTCCTCCCTCAGACGTGCTTCCTGCTCATCTCGCCGCCGCCATTCATCGTGGCCAATGCTGATCGTCTCGTGCTGACCAAGGCCCCGAGGCGGCAACGTAAACGCCATCACTGGCTTCCCGGCTTTCAGCTTGGCCCAATAGCCGCGCCCAGGCAGCGGGACGCTGTGCTTTCGGCAGAATTTGGCTAAGGCCACGTCTGAAATCCCAAAGTCGGGCGCAAGGTCCTTAATTGGCTTGGACCACATCAAATCGAAGAACTCTTGTCGTGAGAATTGGCGTTCCACAAAGCGCCTCCACGCGAGAAACCGCGTCACATCGCATCGTTGATGCGGATCTCACCCAGAAGTCCCGGCACGGGTTGCAACGCACCAGCGTAGACAAGCCGGTCAACGAACGCATTGATGGGCTTGTAGAAATCCGGAACCTGCCGGTTCTCGAGGTCAGTGAACGCCCAATGCGAGATGCGCCGCTTCTGAAAACCAGCCTTCCGCGCCCGATCCCGGAAGCTGTACTGCGCCCGGAACAGTGAGAACAACACCTCGTCCCGACCAAACCGCTGCATGACCCAGCGCGCCAGTTCTCGCTGGTTGAACTGGCTGCCCGCAGGTTGTCCGAGCACGAACCGGTGGTAACAGGCGCCCTGCCAAAGGCGCGGATGGACTTGGTAGAGCCAGGCGTGCGTACCGTAGTGGCGCACTGCCTGCTGCACCGTCTGCGACGGAATCTGGGCGATCAACTGGTCTGCCTCCTCCCCGTCCCGAGCCAAGTACTCCGCGAGTAAGGTCTCGATACGCGCGATCGAGACCAGTGTCGGCAGATCCTCCAGGGCTTCTTGATATGGGGCGCGCTCCTGCGCCCGGTAGCGTTCTCGTTGCGCCAAGCGCTCGGCCTGCTGCGCCTGGGTGTGATCGGCCGCACGCGCTTGGGCCCTCTGTGCTTCCTCTTGGCGTTGCCGCAGCTGCGCAATCTCCAGATTTCGCTGGGCCACCTGGGCCTTGAGGGCCCTGAAGGACTCTCGCCACGCGTCGGTGGCCTCAGGGCACGCAAGCCAGACACGATTCTCTGGCGCATGCAGGACCGCCTGAACGAGCCGAACGTCGTCTTGGAGAGCGTCCGGGTCCAGACGCGACAGGTCGATTTCGATCAGGCGCTTGCCCTCAGACTGAATGCGTCGGCGCTTGAGTGGATCGACCGCGTGGCTGACCCGGATCTCGATCAAGAGCTCACCCGCCTCGTCTTCAGCGATCACGTCAGGGGTGTAGTCGCCCTGCGCTTCCTCCAACCGGATATTCCGCAAACCAGCCGTCCGGCTGGGGAACTCCACCCGCGTCCCGGACATCCATTGGCCCGTGTCGTCCTGCAGCTGTGGGGGATTGGGCATGTCTGCCTCACCGTCCCAAGCAGGCAGCAGGAGGGCAGCATGCTCGGCAAGCAATTCCTTAGCCTTCCTGTGGAGCGCGGTCTCGTAGCCGGCCCGGCAATCGGTCATCGTCAGGTGGGCGAAATGTGGGCGCCTACAGGTGCTATCGGCTGCCTTGGCCACCAAGGGTGCCTCGCAGGCCGGGCAGACGCAGCCGCACTCTCGGCCCGCGGCCACCTGTTTGGGGCTCCACATCCGGCCGGCTTTCAGGCCGAAGGGGACCTTGAGGACGCCCAGCATGGGGCGGGTTGCCTGCGATGAGGCATCGGACGAGGGAAACGAACCTTGGCGCATGACGGCTTTCCTTCCAGACTGCGGGAAGGACAAGCCTGGGGAGCCGCCATGGACGCAAACAGCCCGAAACCCTCACAAACCGGTTCCCAGGAGATTGCAGCCGCCACCATGCTGCGGGCGTGGCTAGATCAGGTCGGAGGCAACAATCGTCCTGCCCAAGCGCTAGCACTTCTAGCCGCAGACACCGCAAGCTACCTGCAGGGGGACATGCCAGCCCCGCCCTGGACGCGGATACGCTACGCAAGTACTACTACGACAAGTACGGCGGACGAATGCCTGAGACACCGGCCTCTCGCTGGCTCCCGAGCGCCGAGGTCCGCCGGTGGTGGGATGCGCGGCAAGCGTCCCTGGAACAAGCCTGCCGCCACGCGGAGCTCTCCGTCATCCCACAGCTCACCCTGCAGACCGGTGGTGGGCGCGGAAATACGACGCTCTATCGATTGGACTTCCTGCCACTGCCAGCGATAGATGACACCTCCGACGATCGTCTTTACCCCGAATCGAGGACCGCGACCTCAGGGCTAGTTGAATACCAAGTTGAACCCGCGAAGGCCGCCTGGTGGCTACGTCCCATTCTTGGGAAGCAGCCATTTCGAATGAGGAGCTGGCGCGGCTATCTGCTCGTCGGCGCCACCATCCTTGAAGCATTGGCTCTGCTCCTGCTCTGGTTCGTGGCCTTCGTTACGATGCGAGGATCACGGCCTTTAAGTGCCGGCGACCTTTCCTACCTTCTGACAGCAGCCGCCTTGAGCTACCTCTGGGTGCAGGCCATGAGGCCCCTCATCCGGCTTCCAGCTGACAGAGTCACCATTGCGAATGACATATTGCTTGCCTACGACCAATTCCATGGCCAATTCAAACTAGTGCGCGATGCGAAGAGCAAGCTGGCAGGTGGCTGGTTCCAGCTCGTAAGGCATCACGCCTCGTGCTCGATTTGCTCGGGCGACGTGGAGATCGCTGACGGCGGCGAAGCGTTCCCCGGGCGATTGATCGGACGTTGTAGCGATAGTCCACTGGAGCATGCTTTTAGCTTTGATCCCGTCACCCTACGAGGAAGATCTCTGTACCCGGATTTTTCTCCAGACCCTCATGGACAGGTGCCTTTGGTGCCATGACAGACCCTGTCTACACCTTCTTTCCTGGTATCTCATTCACGTGCAGCCCCATTCTGGGTTGGAAATAGAAATGGCTCCTGAGTCTGCCTCGCCAGATACACGAATCTATCGCTATGTGGTGGCCTATGACGGTGGGACTGCGCCTCGACCTTACGACGGCTTGTGCTCGCTTGCGATCTGTAAACCCAAGATCCGCGCCAGTGCGCAGGTGGGAGATTGGATCGTGGGCTTCCGGTCCAAGCACCCCGGCGAGGTCCTATACGCAATGCAGGTCTCTGAGCGTCTCACCTTGAGCGAGTACTGGGAAGATCCGCGGTTCGCCGCACGCAAACCTGGACATGCCTCACCACCCGACAACATCTACAAGCCTGATCCTTATGGCGGCTTGCAGCAGGTACCTAACGTTGTTCACACACCCGACAATGCCCAAAGGGACATTAGTGGTCGATATGTACTACTAAGCGAACGGTTTTGGTACTTCGGTGCCAACAGCGTTCCGCTTCCTAATGAACTCCTGCACCTTGTGCATACCACTCAAGGGCATGCCATTCACGTCAACCGAAAAAAGGACGATGTCCGCAAGCTAGTTGGCTGGTTGCGCAGCTGGCCAACGGGTCGTCATGGCATGCCCATTGATGCGAAAGTCATCGCTCCTGCCGTTTCCGTGGCGGAGCCTGGTTCGACGAGTGCCAAACACCAAAAGGCAAAGGTCGATCGACCCATGCCTTCCTGTTCACCCCAGCGTAGGTCGCCTACTCACTTGCACCCGGCGGAGTCATCCGGCTTTGATGGCCGGATCATCTTTTCAAGGAAGGGCTTTGACAGCCAGTACGGTGGGATGCCGAGCCCCATTCTTCCTGATGGACGACTGCTTCCCCTACCCATTCCCTCATCGCATGACGTCTTTCGCATGCAGGATCTTGCGGTAGATGGAGTTGACCTGGGCGCGCTGATCTCTGATCTAAGCCAAGGGCGACATTCACTGGCGACCACCATTCATCTCGACCCAGATTTGAATCGCCGGCCTGATCTCCAACTACCGGGCTGGCGCCCCTCGCTCGGGCAGACGGGCGCAGCACAGAGCCATCTTGCGTCACAGAAGGTCGGCGTCGGTGACGTGTTCTTGTTCTTTGGGTGGTTTCGACAAGTCGAAAATGTGCAGGGACAGTGGCGGTACGCTCGAAATGCCCCTCACCTCCATGTGCTGTTTGGATGGCTAGAGGTCGGGGACGTTCTAGCGGTAGTCATTGATCGTGACCGCGCCATGCACCAGTACCCCTGGATTGGGAATCACCCGCACGTTGCTAGCCCCGCGCACTACACCCACAGAGCTAACACTCTCTATATCGCCAGCGAGCGCTCACGCTTTGTGCCTCAGATCTCAGGTGGCGGTCTCTTTCCTCATCTGCGGGACCCACTGCGATTAACCGCCCCCGGCAAATCTCGCAGCGCCTGGCAGCTGCCCCGATGGTTCTATCCCACAACGAATCGTCAAGCACTTTCCTATCATCAGCGCCTAGATCGGTGGTCATTGGGGCCGACAATTGTGAGCTCCAGAGCGTCGCCAAAGGGCAAGAGTTTGTCCTTCCGGCCGAGCAATATCCTGAGTCCGAAGAGTGGCTGCGTGGAATCCTGGCGCACCACACGGTGCGGGCGCCCTGACGCACACTATTGATATCGGGAGACGTTTGCTCTTCACTCCGTCTAATCCCTCGGGCTGTTCGTCACAAGCGAAGGTCAGAGATCCTTGAGATGTTTGAGATTGCGTATGAATTCAACCGCCTTAGAATCATTCGAGCATGCCATTCAGGACGCCGTTGACCTGCTGGCTCACTTTGACTCAATCAACAGCCAGCCCCCGCGGCCTGACGCCGAGGTTCTCAAGCGCGCAAGCCTAGTCATGGCGCTCGCAGCGCTAGAGACCTACGTCGAAGATCGAGTTGTCGAGGCTGCCAACGCAGTGGCGGGTCTCGGGTCAGACGCAAGCCGTCTATCCAAGTTCTATAAGTCATCCTTAGAGAATGATCTTAAGTTTTTCCACACGCCTAGCACCGACCGCATCCGGGCAATCTTCGACAAGTACTTTGCATCGACATCACGGAAGGCTGGGTCTGGAACCACTACGATCCTGTCCGAGCACGAAGCGAGCTCAATAAACTTGCCCGAAAGCGAGGAGACATTGCGCACCGCTCCTGGCGCCCTATCGCTGGGCAACCGACCCCGCACGCAGTAACTCGCGAAGACTTGCGAAAGCACATCCGCTTTATCCGAGATCTTGTCGGCGCTACTGATGCTTTCATAACTGCGAAGCTGTAACAGCCCTAAAGCTTTCGAAACACGTCTCCAGCCTCAATACACCCAGCGAACATTGAGTGATGTCGCATACTCCACATGCGTCCCCACTCATTTGATCTCTTGCGCCATCGCTTCGCGGCCTCATGCAAGTGCTATAAATTTTCACCTGCCCAAGGCCGCAAACCGGTCCCGCTTGATTCAGGTTTTAGACCGAATGAATGATGTCTCGCGCGATGTACGAATTAAGGCGCTAGCGGAGCGATCAAGCTACGTTGAAAACGTGCTCTGTCACGCCTTGGTTGCGGGCCTTTCATCTTTGCTCTGGCAACGAGATCCCGAGCGCTCGCTTCAGGTTTTCAATTCGGAGGTTGACGACGCAGGTTTTGACATCATCCTGGCGTGCGAGAACCAACTCCGCTACGTTCAACTCAAGCAAGCTCATGCCGAGAAGACACCCTCGCATGTCTCCGTCCGCGCTCCATTTGCTTTGCTCCCAGGAGCATGCGTCGTCCTTATGTCGCATGGTCTCAATGATCTTTCGCTATCAAGCTTCCGCTTCTACGGCGGCACGACTCCCATCGAACCCATGCCAGATATCGCTAGTTTCGTCGTCTCGAAGTCTCCTGGGAGACGAGCACCTGACGGAACACGAAAAATCCGCGAGAACTACCGCAATGTACGCGTGAGCCAGTTCCAAGGTCCTCTCAACTGGCAGCAGCTATTCGACATGCTTTTTCCCGCGCTCTAACACTTCGTTCAAGCCGAGACCGCTTCACGACCTTGGGCACGTAGCATTGATTTTCACTTGCCGAAGCCCCTGGCTATCAGTACCGCTACGGCCACCTCACATCAATGCGTGTGGCGTACTCAATATGGGTCTCGATCCACTTGATCGCCTGCGCCATTGAATCCACTTGATCGTCATATTTCCCGAACGGAAACGTCAGCACCTCGTTCAAGAAGCCATTGAGCCAAGGGGCTGCTTCCGGGAACAAAACTTTGCCCGCTTCAATCGCAGGTGTCTGCTCCAGCACCCGCATCGCTTTCTCACCGGCGCACTTGATGCCTATGATCTTGTAGCTTGTTCGCTGGAGTTCTTGAATCAACTGCACGCCTGATGCCTTGTCTTCAATCAGTACGTGCCTCGCATCCCACTTGTCCCGGTTCAAGAGCACCAGTTTTTTGAGCTCTGGGTATTCAAGACGCTCGCGAATCACTTCGAGCAAATACATCTTCTTGTCCTTGATACCCCACGTCGTACAGACGCTGTAGTCCGCGACCTCAGACGCCTTGTTGGCCGTGTCCCAGCTCTGCATGATGTATTCAAAGGACTTCGGCTTCGTCTTGTCTGTATAGCGCTGCAACCACGCCTCCTTGATAAAACCGCCCCCCATAGGCACAGGGCTCTGTTGATACTGTGCGGAGAACGCATACTCACCGAGCGTGCTTCTGAGCGCCGCGAGTGCCTCGGGCGTCTCATGGTTCGGATGCAGTGCCTCGCCCGCCGCACGCACGTACACCCGGGGTTTGGTCAGTACTTGGTACTTCCATGTCTCATCTTCGATCGCAATCGCGGGCAGACTGACGACCTCCCAGCCTTCTTTCTCTAAGACGTGCCCGACCAGATCGTCGAGATGCAGCCGCTGCATGATGATGATGATTGCACCGGTGGTTTTGTTGTTGAGGCGGCTGTACAGGGTGTTGTCAAACCACTCGTTGGCGACTTTGCGCTGACTGTCGGACATCGCCTCATCCGGTTTGACCGGATCATCAATGATCAGAACTTCACCGCCACGCCCTGTCAGCACGCCACCGACTGAGGTTGCCAAGCGCCCTCCTCGCTGCAGGGTTTCGAAATCTGCGATGGGGCTGCGACTGGTCATGAGGCGCGTCGGGAACGCGGTTTTATACCAATCCGAGCTAATGACCGCGTGGCAATCTCGCCCCAGCTTTGTGGCCAGATCCTGCCCGTAGCTTGCGCAGATGACCCGCTTCGTTGGCTCTCGACCGAGCAGCCAGGCGGGAAACGCAATCGAGGCCATGATCGACTTCAGGCTTCGAGGCGGCACGTTGATGATCAAGCGCTTGATCTTGCCGTCGGCTACTTGCATAAGTCGATCTGCCAATAGATCGATATGCCAGTTGTGCGCATACGTTGTCTGCGGATCGAGGTGCGCAAAGGTACGCCGAATGAAGAGCCCAAGATCCTGACGTAGCAATGCGTTGTACTGCTCTACTGAGATTGTCATGGCAGCTCTCCTGCGTGCAAAGACTCCAGCAGGCCCTTCAACACCATGGCATCGGTCTCGGGAAGTTGACCGGCAGGCGCGCTTTCCAGCCCCACGAGCGGAGACAAGACAAGCATCTGCTGCATCGCTTTGGCGTCGCCTTTGACGGCACGATTCACCATCGCGGTGACCGCCACCTCCAGCTTCGTCATCTTGCGCTTACGACCGTTTTCAACGACTTCGATCTTCTCGCTGAGCGCACGATTGAATGCCGTAGCCAAGTTGAGCGTCCCCTTTGGGCGGCCCTTGGGATTGCCGGACCGCCCCTTCTGGAACTGGCTCGACTTCGGTGGCTTCCGGTAGCCAACGTCGTAGTCCGTCACGACGCACCTCCTTCGGCACGCGAGTCGCGCAGTGCATCCCGGCTCAAACCCGTCTCGGCATGGACGGCTTTCTGGCCAGTCATGTGTTCCCAGCGCAGGACGGTGAGGTCCACATAGCGCGGGTCCAGCTCAATGGCGCGCCCCCGACGCCCCGTCTTTTCACACGCCAGGAGCGCGGTGCCGCTCCCCACGAAGGGATCCAGCACCACGCCATCTCGCTCAGAGGCGTCCAGGATGGCATCGGCGATCAATTCCAAGGGCTTGATCGTGGGATGCAGTTTGAGCAGTTCGCCTTCCGCACCCTGACGCGAGAACGCATTCGATCCTGGGTAGTCCCAAACATTGGTCCGGTTGCGGCCGAACCGGCCCAACTGGACATTGTTGGTGTGCTTACCTCGGCCGGCCTTGAGGAGAAAGATCAGCTCGTGCTGGCTGCGATAGAACGAGCCCATCCCGCCAACGCCCTTGTTCCAGACCACCAGGTTCTTCAGCTCCCACGCAAGCGCTTGGCCGGCGGTCAGGATCTCGGTCATTCCACGCCAGTCCATGAATGCATAGACCAAAGCGCCATCCACCAAATGCGCCTGCACCTGGCCGAAGGTTTGCGCCAGAAAACTCGTGAATTCGGCTGATGTCATCTCGCCACTAGCCATCGGGAATTCGTCGTGCTGGACCTTGCCGTTGTGGCTCAGGTCGCGAGTCACCGAGCGGTTGAATGGTAGATCTGAGATGACCAGATCTGCTCGCTCCCCAGCCAAGAGCACGGCGTAGGCCGCTGCATCCAACGCGTTGCCACAAACCATGCGGTGCTTTCCCAGCAACCAAAGATCGCCCAGCTGAGTGACTGTCTCGCCATGGGAGGGCGTCGGCGGCGTAGGCGCCTCCGTCCCATCCAGCGACAAGCTCTGGATACGCAGATCAATCTCCGGCAGCTCGAAGCCGATCGCGGTGAGGTCAAAGTCGAGATCGGCCTCATGCAGGGCTTTCAATTCACCTGCCAGCAGAGCGTCGTCCCACTCAGAGAGGTCGGTGAGCCGGTTGTCCGCAATCCTGTAGGCCTGCACTTGCTGGGGCGTTAGGTGTTCCAGAGCAATGGCGGGCACTTGCGTCCACCCTAGCTGGCGCGCCGCCAGGAGCCGGCCGTGACCGGCGATGACATTGTTGTTTGCGTCGATAAGTACCGGACAATTGAACCCAAAGGTCTGGATGCTCTTCGCGAGCTGGGCGAGCTGCTTGTCTGAGTGGCTCCGTGGGTTGCCTGCCCAAGGGGTGAAGCTATCGATGCTGCGTTGTTCAATGTTCAAGGACTGACTAGCCATGTGCGTCTCCTTCGTATGTCGTTTTACATTTATATGGCCCAATATTACTGGCGCCCGGGTTTTGTCTCCGGCGCCTCCATGCCCCGAAATACGAGCGTCGCGACGAGCGACTTGAGCGCAATGTGACGCCCCGTGATTCTTGCTGTATGCGGAAGTCGATGAAGGGCATGCACGGTAGATCTTCCAGGCTTTCGGTCAGCGCCTTCCAGCAGATAGAACGTGCATGGTTCTGGATCATGCCGATCTGTCAGGACGATACGGCGATCATCGCCAGGCATACGGTCCGGCTCGGGATTGACCACGAACGCCCCCACTCGGGCCCGATCAGCGACAACGTATCGCGCCCCACTTTGCGCAGCGCTGTTCGATGATTCGCGACGATCTGCTGGAGGTCCCTTGGTTTCACGAAGTCCCAGGCAACGATCGCTACACCACATTCAAACAAATGATCGAATGTGTAGCCCCGTCGATTCCCGCTTCCAGTGGCTTCCTCAGGCGCAAAGGGAATGCCCAACCGGCTTAGGTAACGCAGTCGATCAATCAGGACGGGGCTTGGCTGCGCTGAACCCGAGATCGCATACACGACCTGCCCGAATGAGAGTGGACGAGTTTTGAATGGATCCTTCATCGTTTAAATGTACATTTCCACGCGATTGACGTCAATGACCACTCTAGGCAGCGAGGTCCTTTTCCCCACCCCCTCAGATCGCTCTGGCCGGGGGCATAAATCTGGGTATTTAGTTTGACCGTGTGCCCATCGCGATGAAACTTGTAGTGACTGGCATTACCAGAAGAGGTTAGGCGAGCCTTCCGCATCCACGCAGACACAAGCTTGCGCCGCCTTCGAGCGTCAAAACGCGCCTTCCGCAACGCGAAATTCCCCGCTAGAAAACCACTGCTACCAGGTCTTGACTGTGCGCGCCGTTAGAGCGTGCATTGCACCTAGGTCACCGGCGTTTACGTGTCCCGTCGATGCGCTTCAGGAGAGCATGTGGATCGGTGTCGAGCAGGCGGCAGATTTCCAAGAACTCGATGACATCAAGTCGGCGATCCCCGTTCTCGATCTTAGAAATGAAAGATTGGGGCCGCCCTAGCTTGTCGGCGACCTGCTGCTGGGTGAGGCCACTGGTGTTTCGGGCCTCGACCAAGAGTGTCAACAAGCTCTGGTAAGCATCCTGGTAGATCGACTTCAAGGTGGTAGGCCGGAGCGGGAACCGACCTACCTAGTAATCCCAACCCGGGTTTATCCCAATTTAGGATACTGTTCGCCACGATGCCAACTTCGATTCCGACGTCGCTCAAGCCCGCCCAGATCGGCAAGTGTGGCGAGCTGCTCGTGCAATACCGGCTCTTGTTGCTGGGCATCGAGTCCGCACCGATGAGCACGGACACCGGTATCGACCTGGTCGTGTACGCACCTAAGCTGCAGACTGCCCTCACCATCCAGGTCAAAGCGAATCTCAAGGCGAAGCCCGGAGGGGGTCGCGGCAAACTTGCTTTGGACTGGTGGGTTCCGGAGGCCTCGCCTGCCCAACTGGTCGCATTGGTGGATTTATCTACCGAAATGGTCTGGCTGCTGACCCATGGCGAGCTTCTCTCGCATGCGCAGCAAAGATCGAGTGGCCGAGTCCACTTCTACATGCGTACCGACCCCCGCCCCGCCCCTCGGAAGGACAAGCTGCCGTCTCACCTGCACGAGTTCGACCATTTTCTGCTGTCAAATCGGGCTCAAGAGATCTTTGGTCTCTAAGCTGGCGCTGGTCTCTTTTTTGACTTGACTCTATGCCCGACCAGAGCGTGCATGGTGGAAAGGAGATCGCCATGCCAACCAGCCGAACACACGTACACAAGCCCCAAGAATCACCGGCCTCACCCCTTGCTAGCCGCCCCGAGCTGGCGGCGGCTTGGCAGGCCGCCTTCAACCGCCCCCTCTCTCCCAAGATGCGCCGCCCGGTGGCCGCGTTACTGCTTCGCTTTCATGCCCAGGAAGTCGCGCACGGCGGCCTATCGGCGCCAGTGGAGGCCTATCTCGCGACGCTGCTCCCCAAGCGCCGGGGTCAGGGCCCACAGGCCGTCCCCGCCCCATGCGCCGGCTGAAACCCGGTACTCGTCTCCTGCGCGCTTGGCAGGGCAAGACGTACACCGTGACCGTCGCGGACCCGGGTTTTGTCTACGAGGGCAAGACCTACGGCAGCCTTTCGGTCATTGCCCGGGAAATCACGGGAACCCCCTGGTCTGGGCCAGTGTTCTTTGGGTTGAAAAAGGTGGCCTCTGCGAAGGCGGCCACCTGATGCAAAAAGGCGATGGAGGTGCCGTTCGCTGCGCCATCTACACCCGTAAATCATCCGAAGAGGGGCTCGATCAGGCCTTCAACTCCTTGGATGCCCAGCGAGAGGCCTGTGAGGCGTATGCCGCCAGTCAGCGGCATGAGGGCTGGAAGGTCATGCCCACCCACTATGACGATGGCGGGTTCTCCGGAGGCAACCTGACCCGCCCTGCCCTGCAGCGCCTGATGGCGGATATCAAAGCGGGCCTGATCGATCTGGTGGTGGTCTACAAAATCGATCGCCTGACGCGCTCCTTGATGGACTTTTCCAAACTGGTTGAAGTCTTTGACCAGCACGAGACCTCGTTCGTCTCGGTCACCCAACACTTCAACACAACCTCTTCCATGGGGCGCTTGACGCTGAACGTGTTGCTGTCATTTGCACAGTTCGAACGCGAGGTCACCGGTGAACGCATCCGGGACAAGATCGCAGCCTCGAAGCGTAAGGGCATGTGGATGGGTGGGAACGCCCCGCTGGGCTATGGCTTGCTCGAGAAGAAGCTGGTCGTAGACCCTGAGGAGTCGGACTTGGTCACGCGCATCTACGAGCGCTATCTAGTACTCGGATGTGTCCAAGCCCTGAAGCGCGAGTTGGATGCCGCCGGCACCCGCGGCCGAGTTCGCTTGCAGCGGGGCGGCTCCACAACCTCAGCATCGTTCTCGCGCGGTGGGTTGTACGCCATCCTCAACCAGCGCCTATACCGAGGGGAGACGCATCACGCAGGCGAGTGGTTCCCTGGTCAACATCCGGCCATTGTGCCGGCCGCTCTCTGGGAGAAGGTCCAAGCCCAGCTTGCATCCAAACGGCATACCAGGAAGCTGGGCACGAACACCCGCAACCCGAGCCTTCTCGCGAGCCTCGTGGTTGATCCTCACGGGCACAGGCTGATGCCAGTCCACACTTCGAAGGGCGGCAAGCGTTATCGCTACTACCTCCTGCGCCCTGGGGAGTGCGAAGCCGGCGGCGACGCCATCAAACGGCTTTGTCTGCCGGCGTTTGATTTGGAGCGCATTGCGACCGAGCAGTGGCTGGCCTTGCTGACCGCCCGCGACTTGGATCTGCAACTTAAGATTGAAGGGCCTGATGACAGCGCGGCGCTGCGAAGAGCGGCTGAGCAACTCGCTGAGCGTTGGAAGACACTGAGCGGATCCAAGCAACGCGAGCTCCTATTCAAAGTGGGTGCCCGAGTGGTCGTCGACGAGCGACACGTCGAACTCTCCGCAGGACCAGAGCAGCTCGCTGCCTTACTCCTGAAAACGACCGCCTCAGCAGGTCGAACGGAGGCTGGACGAAAGGGTCGTTTAGTTAAGGCTGTCGATGCAAACCTGATGAAGGCGGCGGGGGAAACCCGCATCCTCGAAGAATCAACAGTCCCGATTGCTGCAGCCCTAACCCCTGGACACAAAACCCTACTCATGGCGATTGCACAGGGGCGGGCATGGGCCAGGGCGCTAACGACCGGCGAGCATTTCTCGGCAGAGGAGATCGTCCATAGGACGGGTATTGCGGGTGCCCACGTCACACGAGGACTGAAGTGCTTGCGCGTACCACCTGACCTTGTCGCTCGCCTTGCCGAAGGTAAAGCACCTCCAACTATGACGTGGGCAGCCATACGATCAATGAGTGAGGGGAACTGGAATCAGGCAATTTCAGAGTGGCGAGGATCTGACCGCATTTCCCAGAAGGAGGCCCGCGGATTCCCGGCCCGCCCCGAAACGGTCCTACACCGGGTGTAGCAAATTCCCGAGCATTAGATACAGCGTAAAGGAAGCCCTACGCTCGGTTGCGGCTTTGCCAATCCTTTCGCCCGTGGCGTGGCGCTACTCCGATCTGGTCGCTAACGCGCGGCACCTGGCCTAGGAAGCAGGTAATCCAGCCGCGACGGGTCTCCGCAGGGATGTCGAGACTGACGGCAGCCCTGACCGAATAGCCCACCTCTGACCTGGCCGCCTTTACGCTCGCCGCGCTTCACGCTCGCGCGTAAACGACTCCCCTTGATGCGACGACCCAACAGGCCACTACCGCCTAATGTAGATGTGTTGTATAACACATCTCATGAATTCATCCGACATTCGCCAGCTGCGCGCTCGTTTCGGAGAGACCCAAGCGCAGTTCGGACGGCGATTCGGCGTGACTCAAATAACGGTCGGATACTGGGAGAATGGACGGTCGCAGCCAGCGAGACGGCGCTTGGTTGAACTTGCCGCCCTAGCATCATCTGCTCCCGCGAATAAAACCCCAATGGCGGCGTTTCGACCAATCCAGTATCTGGGCAGCAAACAGCGGTTGGCGGAAACCATCGCCGCCGTAGTTGCAGAGGTTGCTCCGGGGACAGATCGTGTGGGCGATCTGTTCGCTGGAAGCGGGGTTGTAAGCGCGTTCATAGGGCGGGATCGTCCTGTGACGGCTGTGGATGTGCAGGCGTTTTCAGAGGTGTTAACAACCGCTTTGTTAGAGGGACGGGCTGAGGACTACGCGAGACTGACGCACAGGACCTTCATTGAGCGCGCAAGATCTATCGCTTCGCAGATCGAAATGCACCTATCTCCGCTGCTCGCTGTCGAGGGCGAAGCGTTGCAGGACGCTGTGACGGGGAATCCAGAAAAGCTTGTTGACCTGATGGAATTCGGTTCGCTAGCCATCCATAACCAACGTCCTCACGAAAGCTGCCCCTCATCTCTGTCCCGGCTTCTAAGTCAGGCAAATGCCCAACTGGACGCGAGCGACTTCACGGTGAGAGACCTAACTGCGACGAGATATTTTGGCGGGCCCTACTTCGCCTATAGGCAGGCTATTGCTTTAGACGCAATCTATATCTCTGCACGAATGTTGAAGAACGCGTCGTCCAAGCGCCACGCAATGGCGGTACTACTGAGCACCGCGAGCGAGATCGTAAACACCGTTGGTAAGCAGTTTGCGCAGCCGATGCGACTGAAGAAAGCGGACGGTAGTGTTCCTGCGCTCTTGCTGCGTCGCGCGCTACGCGACCGTGCATTCGATGCCATCGGCATGTTTCAAGCCTGGGCGGCACGTTATCAAGAGCAAGCTCTCTCGGGTCCTTGTAGACATGACGTCGTTCGAGGTGACGTACTGGACTTTGTTGAGCGCGATCGAAGTTGCCGGATGTACTACGCTGACCCGCCGTACACGATTGATCACTACTCCCGCTTCTACCATGTCCTAGAGACTCTAGTTCTACGGGACTCGCCAAAGCTCGCTGAGATGACGAAGAGTGGGCGCATCGCAGTTATGAGAGGGGTGTATCGAGCTGATCGTCATCAGTCGCTTTTTTGCGTTCCATCGACCGCACCCCAGGCGTTCGCTCACCTCTTTTCTGGTGCCGCGAAGCACGGGGCGGCGCTTGTCATGTCCTACTCGCCTTATGACGAGAATGAAGGACAGCGCGCTCGGTTAATGCCCCTAAAGGACTTGGTTGCGACGGCCGGCCGGTCTTACAGGCGAGTCTCGGTTATGGAAATTACCGGACATAGCCATAGGAAACTGAACGCAAAGGCTCAAAACACGACCATTAGAAGCGACGCTGAAAGACTCATTATCTGCGAGGCATGAATGGAAAAGTATCTCGGAAACAAGTCTTCCTTGCTTCCCCTGATCGAGGGCTTTTTCAAGTCTCGTATCCCAACTGCAAACCGAATTTCGGATGTTTTTGCGGGGACGAATAACGTCTCGCGCTATTTTCGGGGGCGGGGTTGGACGACAGCTGCGTGCGACGTCAATCGTTTTAGCTACGTCTTGGCCCAAGCCTATTTGGGGACAGACGAGCCTCCGATCTTCTCAGCGGTACGCACTCGTAGAGTCAACGCGTTTCGCATGCGTCACATGCAACACGAACTCGCCCGCTCGGTAGCGAGGTTTGGCCACGCGTACCTGCCAAATGTCTCTGCTGCGGAAGCATTTGTGGACTTGTCGGCACTCGCGAATGTTCTCGTGAGGCTCCAGTTAATCGGAGAGAGCAACACTAGCTCTGGGGTAATTACTGATTGCTTCACTCAATGGGGAAGTAGATCCAAGTATGAAAGCCAGCGCGGTGCAAAGGGCGCGCGAAATTATTTTTCGAGGCAGAACGCCTTGTTCCTAGACGGCGTCCTCGCGACGATAAGGAAGTGGTGGGCGGATGGGCAGCTGACGCGTAATGAGGTGTTTCTATTAATGACCGCGGTTCTGGAGGAAGTGGTCATCACTGCGAACGTCAATGGGACGTTTCATGACTTCAACCGTGATCGAATTTGGCCCAATGCGGAACAGAATTTTCAGCTAAGGGTGCCACTCGTGTCGTGCTCACAACCAGTTGGTGAGATTGCTAACGCTGACGCTGTCGACGTAGCAAGGGTATTTGCAAGACACGACATCGCCTATCTCGACCCTCCTTACAATTTCAGGCAGTACAGCGCCTATTATCACTTCCTGAATTTTGTGGCTGCCTATCCTTTTCTTTCGGATGTCGAAGCGTACGTTTCAGGCCTCTCACATGTGCGAGGCCAGCATCCTGAAGACGATTTCGCAAGCGACTTTTGCTATCGGCGCAAGTTCGTCACTTCTCTCCGTCGATTGATTGAGAACATAGACGCCGACCATGTCGTCCTCAGCTACTACGGAGGGCGCAATCACTGGAATCATTGGGCGTCTGTCGATGAGCCGACGGATGAAGGTCTTGAGGAGTTGCGCACTCTCTTCGATGACTCTGACTTGTTTTCTCACTCCGAGGTAGTGCCAGCACTCGAAATACGAAAGAACTATCAGAGCCGTGTGGGCGAACAGAAGGGCCTAGTCAATGAATACCTGTTTCACGGTGTTCGCCGTAATCGTATCGCCAGGGCGAACTCGGAATGTGTATCCCCGCTAGTTACCAACTCCCGTTGGGGGCTGGTCGACAAGTTCGTTCACACGACTGCGGCTGGCAACGATGAAGTCGATCAAGGAGTTCGAGCGACTGGGTGACAGGTTCGGATAGTCGCGTAACAGGAGTTCCGGGTCTAGGCCCCACGCTTCGACCCTATCGAAGGCACGCTGTGCGCCTTCAATTGTGGCGTAGCCCAAGAATTCCGGAGCTTTCGCTCCAGGCCGCGGCAGCAAGAACACAGATAGAACCTTTCCTTCCGTATGCCCCAGCGACTCCGCGTAGTAGACCTGCTTGATGATGTCGGGGCCGCCCGGTCGACCCTGGGGGAATGGGAAGTAGTACTTTGCGTCGAGTACAAGTAGCCACTCATCGCGAAGAACAATTAGATCGGGTGTTTGACCCTGCGAAATAGGACTCTTTCCACCGCTCTCGGGAACCCACCAAGTGGGCTGTCCGATCGAAGTGACAGACGCCGGATCTAAGTCCTGCGCCACTCCCGTGCGACAAGCGTCTTCCCATACGCTATAGAACGCCGTCGTTCCATAAATTTGCGCCTGCGCTGTTGGCTCGGCCAGTTGCGTGCCCAGTAGTTCTCGAAGAATTTTGAACAGGCGCAAGGTATCGGAGCGATATACATTGCGTTGTTCAATCTGCAGCCGGCGTTGGTAATACTTGCGGGCGTCCTCATCAAGCGGCCATTTGTCAATTGCCGCGCCTGTTGCCAGTTCCGCGTTTCGGATGGCGGCGGGAACCGGGAAGCCATATCGCAGTAAGAGTAACCGCAGCAAGCTTGCCTGCAGGGCACTAATGTCGTTGAGGACTCCTTCGGTCCGCACCCCTACGGTCGACGGATAGACGACAGATCCCTGCATAACCAACGCGGGAGCCCGAGCTACTGTCTTGACCCAGTGTGGACGACCACGATCGCTACTGCGCGTCTGCTCAGATCGATATAGTCCGTGCGCGTAAAACCACTCTTGAAGCCCAATTAAAGCGTCGAACTCACGAAGAACGTCGGCGCTTCCAAACTCAGGATCGCGGGTGTAATCAAGAGTAGGGCGACGGGACGCGCTTCGCGTGAAGTACGCTCGCAGCACTCTCAGGAGCCCACCAAGATCGATAGCGATCTCGTCGCCAAACTTCGGCTTTGCGAACAGAACACGATCAGAGAAAATGACTATCCCTGCGAACGAAAGTACGAAGTCTCCCGATATCGTTTCGCGAAGAATGCGAAGATGGATGAGGTGCTTCAGCGTGGTCGCGTCGATGCCTAGGCACGACCCCCACTCTGGAAGCCCCAGCGAACGCCCCTCACACAACGTGACAAGACCCACGACTACGCCTGTGCAACTTGGCCCGCAGACGGCGATTGAGAATCGAATGGCTCTTCGCCAGGCTCTGCAACCACGGGCTCTGCGATGGGTGAGGAAAGCGTCAACTGAAGGGGACTGCCGGCACCGTTCGTCCAAAGGGCTCCAACCAAAGAGAAGCTCTTTTTAGTAAAAAGCGAGTCTTGGCGGAAGCGAAGCACATCGTCCCACAGGTAAAGAAACAGCTTCTCTAGAATGCTCTCAGGATTCCTGAGCTGGTCGCTCGTCAAGAAATATGGGCCGATCAGCTTATCCTCATGTATCCCTAGCTCAACGAGCTTGTCGTTGAGCGCTCGGCGGAACACGTCCCATGGGTATACCTGGTCAGCGTAACGGATGCGTGCCAATTCTTCGGGATACAAGCATGGCTCTGTATATCCCTTGTATACGTAATTCCACCGTCGACGAAACGCGGTGTCCAGGGGAAATACCCCTTGATCAGCGCTGTTCATCGTCGCCCACAAGTACAGGTTGCCTGGGAGCCGAATCGTCTCGAGCGGCTGCCCTATTCCTGCGAAGTAGCTGCGAATGTCTGGTGATGCAGTGACTCCATAGCGACTCGCTCCGGTCTCGTCACGATCAAGCAGTTGCAGGGTGTCCCCAAAGATCGCTGCGGCATTACCACGGTTGATCTCCTCAATCAGCACGACTACGTTTTCGTTGGGGTTGGCGAGGGCATGCGCCAATCCGCTTGTGAGCGGCCCTGGTACGAAGCGGTAGTCGATGATGGGCCGACCGCGACCAAAACGTTTCCCGTCACCTTCTTCTAGCTGGTGGGCAGGGTCCACAGCTTCATAGACCGGCTGCGGCTTGTATGCTCCTACGAAGTCAAAAAAAGACGACTCTGGATGGAACTGCGTGCGAAAGACTGTGCATCCCGTGGACTGAATCAACTGATCTACGTAGTAGCTTTTCCCGGACCCTGGGCAGCCTGTCACTATCAGCTGATGGGGGTGAGGCAGAGAACCTGTCCCAAGTGATACGCCGCCATTGCTTCCAAGCTTCTTAGCACCGGCCCCTGCCGATGTGCTAGATCTCAGAACGAGCTGACGATCAAGTCGAGGCAGGTCGGCCCCAAGGTCAGTACGAAGTTGATCAAAGGCATTTAGAAAGCCACTAATGCGAAACCGCACATCAGCCTGGATGGTTCTGGCGGCGTCTTTGTACTGAGCGGCAGCAGTTTCAATTTGTTTTGATGGAGTCCATTGATCGCTGGGACGGACCTTTGCAAAGGCTTCATCAAATTGCGCCCGCTCATCAGCGCTCAGTCGAAAGTAGCGAGCAATCTCCCATCCGTGGGAATTTATTCGGAACAACGCTAACAGTCGCATCGGGTAGGGCAGTACCTCAGCAAGTGCGGGAGGTGGGACATTGTCAAAGAAAGTCTGTGCGTTAAACCAGACAAGCTTGAACACGTCGCTGACGAGGTTGCCGGAGCGCATTTGATCGACGAGCGCTCGGATGACGTTTAGCTCTACTGCATTGCCCCCTGCGCCTCGCCAGAAGGTATCGGATTTGTCAGTGTTCCAAGCACTGAGATAGAAATCAGCAAGGGGTGTGAGCTTTGGGGAAAGCGAGGAGCCATCAACCAGTCCCTGGTTCGAAAGTGAATTAAAATATCGATCGCGACTCGTCTTGTCGTCCGCGAGCTTGCCGGTCGTGGCCACGGCATCCAATGTGCCCGCGATTTGTTTCGTTCCCTTGAGCTCAGAACTATAGAAGGACAGCGGTTGCAGCATCGGGGTCGACTTGCGAGAGAGGCTTAGACGTAGATCCAGAACCCGTGTCAGCAAGAGCCGCTCGGCAGCCGTCAAAGTCACCGCATCCATTTGAACTCCCCTTCGATAGTCGATCTATCCTAGCCCACTGTCTCGATCCAATGACAATCGGGTATAGCTGAGGCTCTGATCTGGAGCGACTGCACTAGATCACTACGCTAACGGACCCCGCACGACCGCCGCACCGATCAGCGCTTGCCTTACGCATGGATATTGGCGCGCGCTCTTTGCGGCGCATACAAGCGGAATGAGTGAAGGTAGTGGTAGTTGAGTTTAAGGCGGCAGGGCGACGCGTGATTGTCGAGCGTTTGATTTGCGCGGCCGTATGATCCGGCGAAGCACAGCGCTACTAACCAATACCGGCTACGTGGCGTACCGTCCACGGGTGAATGCTCTACGAGATAAGAAGCTTGAACTGCTGATACAGCGAGGTCTCACCGTATCCGTACATTAGCGCGTGTCGCTGATTAATCAACTCGACCAGATCGGTGTCATCTAGCACAAGGATGAAGCCACGTTGATCGATGGCTGTGTCTTTGCAGCGCTTCAGGAGATGGACTCTATCCTCTATAGACCTCACCACGAGGATGCCAAGTTTCCCCCTAGACGGAGAGAATCGACCGGCGAGTTGATCGACTTCGGGATTTCCGATCTCCTTCCCGTAGTTCTTACACTCGATAAAGACGTGGGATGCAGGGTGATTCCTGGCAACCCAGCTAAAGAATCCATCCTTCGCATCATTCACATACGTGATGTCGATGCGCTTTCTACCGTCATGGATCTTGTCCTGCTTCACTGGAAACGAAAGAGCCGGATATAGCAAAGCTGACAGGAGCTTCTCGATTGCGTGCTCGTACGCTGTCGCGTCCTTCTGGCCCGGTTTAAGCGATGTGACATCCTTCAATAAAGACGAGAAGTCTGGTGTCGGAACGTTCTCGATTTCTGCAAAAGCTGAGTGATCAAGAGGGCGAGACGGGGTTGCGTTCTTAGCCTCTCGGTAATTGGTCAATGCTTGCGGGTGCTGGCTAGTAAGCTTTGCGGACGCGAGCTTATTGGCACCGTATAGGTCATACAACTCAGTCTTGTGGACTTTCTTGACGCCCTCGTTCTTCTTGCTTTTCAGAACGTGCACCAAGGACGAGTTAATATCTTTGTGATGCTGCTGTAGCACAGGCATGAGGTAGTGCCGATAGTATTCTTCGTGTCCATAGGATTGTTTCGCACGGACTATGACCTTGGGAATGAGGATGAGCGGGCCGTGCTTGGTCATCGGCAGCTGGATAAAACTGCTCTCCCACTTCTTATCCCTTGAGTTCCAGATAGGACCGGAGTTGATGCCTGCGGTCAGCGGGACGCTGTAGTAATTGCACGCCTGATGCGTGTACTGAATCAATGGGCCACGAATGATGTTGCATACCGCGTCGGAGAGTTTGTCGGGCCCGATTCCGTCGACGAAAAGAATGGTGTCTTCCAAGTCATGCAATGCGCCTGTTGTTGCCGCATTGCTCTTTGAGAGGGACTCCCAGATGTCCTCAGCCGAGACTTCTCCTAGCCCGCGCCCCCTCGGCTTTTTCTTGGAGAAGCCAATGTGAAACTCATTGCGCTCGTTGAGGCAGGCCAGGAGTTGCTTTGCTCGGCCATCATTCCCTTTCCGAATGGCATCCAGTACTTCTTCAAAATAGTTTTGAAGAAGCCAAACGCAATGCTGCCCCCAATCGGTCTGCAAAGACCTCAATGCCGCCGGATCAACAAAGACGGGGATGTCCCTGTCTATGTGGGTGTCGAGAAAATCGAGGGTCGCCTGATTGCGACTAAGGTTGAAATAGCGCGATATGAGCATCCTTAGCCCCTGTTGGCTCTTTGACACCTTACTTTACGAGCATGCGTCTCACTCTTCGAGACCGCGCACAGCCAAGATGAAGTCATACGGTCAGGCGCCAAGTTCATGCCTCTCAGATACAACATCGCCTGTGACTATTGCGGCTTCCTTCAGCTGAAACGCGACCCTGCGAATCGAAGGTCGAGAAGTCATACGCAGGTGACACCGTCAAGAAGAAGCTGGTTACCCGGCTGAGGGCGCCCTGAGCTGAGGGGGTGACCAAGCTGCTGGCAGCGCTCTGGAGGCTGGAATGCGCGCCATTCCGGACGTTGTGCGGTGCCTCAAAATCGTTGTCGCGACCGGATTGCATTGCTGGCTTTACGCCCCAATGCCGGTACTGCGGGATCGACCGCAGACACCTGGAATGGCACTGATGGCTAAGAACGAGAAGACTAGCCCCAGCGTTGCTTCGAAAGCTTCGAAGCAGCTGAGCAACCCTAAGAGCACCACGGCGCAGAAGGCCGTCGCCGCCTCCGCTCTGACGCAAGCGGCGAACAAGCCTAAAGGCAAGAGGTAAGGCGCTTCACGGCAGGGTCCTCGCCGACACGAGGGCCCTGCGCGGGATCGTCATTTCGCCGCAGCGTTGCGGCTCTCATTCGTCTGTTCGCTGGCCGGCTGCCCTGCCCCATGGGGGGCGCTTGCGCGGATTAGCCCTTAGAGCTGAAAACAAAAGAGTGAGCGTGTTTTGGTCGGCAAAACGCGACGCCTGAGAATAGGGGACGCAACATCGCAAAGTGAGCCACCAATTGGCTCTCTTCAACCAGCAAAGACCCGGCAACCTTTTGATTACTAAAGAGTTGTCCAGCGATGCCTGGGACAGAGAAAAGGCGTCAAGACTAGATGGTGGGTCGTGATGGATTCGAACCATCGACCTACGGATTAAAAGTCCGCAGCTCTACCACTGAGCTAACGACCCATCGGGTGCCGCGCAACCGGCGCGGGCGCGCATTCTAACCGATGACTCCGTCCACGTAGCGCGTGGGATCGGACACGCCGGCCTCGTCGAAGCCCTGCTTGCGCAACCGGCAGGCATCGCAGTGGCGGCAGGCGCGGCCATCGGCATCGGCCTGGTAGCAACTGACCGTCTGCGAGAAGTCCACGCCCAGACGCAGCCCTTCGCGGACGATGTCGGCCTTGGACATGCGCATCAGCGGCGCATGCACGCGGAAACGGCTGCCTTCCACACCGGCCTTGGTGGCGAGGTTGGCCAGTTGCTCGAAGCCGTCGATGAATTCCGGCCGGCAATCCGGATAGCCCGAGTAATCCACTGCATTGACACCGCAGAACAAGTCGGTGCCGCCCAGCACCTCCGACCAACCCAGCGCGACCGACAGCATGATCGTGTTACGCGCCGGCACGTAGGTGGACGGGATGCCGACGCCGATTTCGTGGCCATCATCGTCGGTGGGTACGTCGATGCCGTCTTCGGTCAGCGCGGAACCGCCAATGCTGCGCAGGTCGACGGTCACGGTCTTGTGCGCGACCGCACCAAGCGCGGCAGCGACGCGCGATGCGGCGTCGAGCTCGGACGTGTGGCGCTGGCCGTAGCGCACGCTGAGTGCATGCACATCGAAGCCGGCCTCGCGGGCGATCGCCAGCACCACGGCGGAGTCCATGCCACCGGACACCAGAACCACGGCAGGTTTGCGGGATGCGTTCATCGGCCGGGCTCGTCGTTCCACAAGAGTTTGTGCAGTTGCATCTGGAAGCGCACCGGCAGTTTCCCGGCGACGATCCAGTCCGCGAGTTCGCGTGCGGGCAGCTGCGTGGCGCTGGGCGAAAACAGCACGTCGCAGACTTCGTGCAGGCGATGCTCGGTCACGATGTCTTTCGCCCAGTCGAAGTCGGTGCGCGAACAGAGGACGAACTTCACCTGGTCGCGCGGCGTAAGCAGCGGCAGGTTGCTCCACAGGTTGCGGTCGACTTCGGCGGATCCGGGGGTCTTGATGTCCAGGACCCGCGACACTCGCTGGTCGACGCCGGAAACGTCGATCGCCCCGGAGGTTTCCAGCGAGACGTCGTAACCGGCATCGCACAACTTCGACAACAGGGTCAGGCAGCGCTTCTGCGCGAGCGGCTCGCCGCCGGTCACGCAGACGTGGCGGGCACCGTGCGAGGCGACCTCGGCCAGGATCGCGTCGATGTCCCACCATTCTCCGCCGTGGAAGGCGTAGGCGGTATCGCAATACTGGCAACGCAGCGGGCAGCCGGTCAGGCGCACGAACACGGTCGGCCAGCCGGCATCGCGGGCTTCGCCCTGCAGCGACAGGAAGATCTCGGTGAGTTTCAGCCGCTCGGGCTGGAGCTGGGTCGCCGATGCGGCGGCCGCATCGACGACGGCATTCATGCGCCTAGTTTAGCGGGCACCGGTGAGTTGCATCGCACGCAGACGGTCGTCCGCGGTGCGCGCCACGTCCGAACCCGGGTAGCGCTGGAGCACCTGCTGCAGCGTCGCCTCGGCGGCGGGGTACTGCTTGAGCCCATACTGGGACAGGCCCAGCTTGAGCAACGCACCCGGAGCCTTGTCGTGGGTCGGAAAGCGGTCCAGCAACGATTGGAACTGGTCGCCGGCCAACGCGTAGTTCTGGGTGACGTAGTAGCTCTCGCCCAGCCAGTACAGCCCGTTGGGTGCGTATTGCCCGCCCGGGAATACCGCGAGGAAATCGCGGAAGCGGCGCGAGGACTCGACGTAGTCGCCGGACTTCAACGCCTCGAACGCATGATCGTACGCACCGCGTTCGTCCATCCCGGCCATCACCCCGCCCACCGATTCCGACGGTGCCAGCGTACCGGCGGATGCAACCGGTGCCGGCTGCATGGGGGCCTGGGAAGGGGGTATGAGGTCGAGGACGCCGCCGCCGGTGCCCCGCCCTCCAGTCGATTGAGCCGGCCATCTAGGTCGAGGTATTGGCTGCGCTGGCCCTGCTTCGCCTGTTCGAGCTGCTGCTGCAGTTCCTCGATCTGGCCACGCAGCGCCTGCACTTCCGTGCGCAGCTGGGTCATCTGGTTGACCAGTTCGGTCGCGCCCTGATCGCCGGCCGCGCGCTGTTCCAGCACGGCCACGCGATCCGCCAGGCTTGCTCGCTGGGCCATGGCCAGCGGCGATGCAAGCATCGCCGCCACCATCACCACGGTGGTTCCCAGGCGCATCACTTGGCGCTGTAGACCAGTTCGACGCGACGGTTCTGCGACCAGCAGCTCTCGCCACCTTCGTTGCAGACCGGGCGCTCTTCGCCATAGCTGACCACGGTCTGCTGACTGGCGGCACCACCGTTGGCCTGCAGTGCCGAGGACACCGCGTTGCCGCGGCGCTCGCCGAGGCCCAGGTTGTATTCGCGGCTGCCGCGCTCGTCGGCATTGCCTTCCAGGCGCAGACGCGCGGTCGGGCGGTCGCGCAGGTACTTGGCGTGGCAGGCCATCGCCGCCTGGAACTCCGGCTTCAGCGCGTCCTGGTCCAGGTCGAAGTAGACGACGCGGTTGCGCAAGCAGGCATCGGTGTCGAGGTCGTTGGGGCCGTAGGCACCCGGACGCGTCGCGCCGCCATCATCGACCGGTGTGGTAGTGGTGCCGGTGCTCGGGCCCGTGTCGGTCGGCGGGGTTTCCTTGACCTTCTTGCTGCAACCAACGGCGATGGCCGAGGCCAGTGCGGCGAGCAGCAGGGTGCGGGCGATGCGGGAAGCGGATGCGTTCATGGGAGTTCCTCGTTCGATCGTTCGATTCAGGGGCCTGAATGGGCTTGCAGTCTAGTCCGGCAGTGTTATCGGTGCGCGACGGTCAGCGCTTGCGGTAGGGCGACCAGGCCGGCTCGCGCACGTCACCCTCGGCCAGCACCAGGCGCTGGCGCACGCGACCATCTGCGGACACCGCGTACAGCACGCCACGGCGACCTTCACGCGCTGCGTACAGCACCATCGCACCATTCGGGGCGAAGCTTGGCGATTCATCCAGCGAGCCCGGCGACAGCAGGCTCCAGCGCGGGCTGCCCAGGCTGCGATCCAGCAAGGCGATGCGATAGGTATTGCCCGCGCCCTGCGCGACCGCGATCTTCTTGCCGTCGAAGCTCACCGACGGACTGGCGTTGTACGTGCCCTCGAAGCTGATCCGGGTCGCGCTGCCACCACCGGCCGGGGCTTGGTACAGCTGCGGCCGACCACCGCGGTCGGAGGTGAACACCAGGCTGGCACCGTCCGGGCTCCAGGTCGGCTCGGTGTCGATGCCGAAGTGGTTGGTGACCTGCGTCAGGTGCTTGCTGCCCAGGTCCATCACGTAGATGTCCGGATTGCCGCCCTTCGACAGGGTCAGCGCCAACCGGTTGCCGTCCGGCGAGAAGCTCGGTGCACCGTTGATGCCGCGGAAGCTGGCGACCTTCTCGCGCGCGCCGCTGGCGATGTCCTGGATGTAGACCGCCGAGTTGCCGCCTTCGAAACTGACATAGCCCAGACGACGCCCGTCCGGTGCCCACGATGGCGACATCAGGGGCTCGGTCGAATTCACCACCGTGCGCGGATTGAAGCCGTCGGAATCGGCCACCATCAACGCGTACTTCGCATTGCGACCGAGGCCGCTGGAGGTGACGTAGGCAATCCGGGTCCAGAACGCGCCCGGCATGCCCAGGATCTTTTCGTACACCGCGTCGCTGATCTGGTGGGCCACGTCGCGCATGGCACTGGCCGGCGCGGTCAGGGCAAAGCCGAGCAGGCGTTGCTGCTTGGCGACATCGAATAATTCGTATTCGACGCGGTAACCATCGCCGCTCGGCACGCTGCGGCCAACCAGCAGGAAATCCTGCTTGAGCATGCGCCAGGTCGGATACGCGACTTCGCTGCTCTGGGTCGGGCGTTCCGGCAGGCCTGCCTCGGCCAACGTGCGGAATTGGCCGGAGCGAGCCAGATCGGCGCGGACGATGTCGTCGACATCGGTTTCACCGGTGCTGCCACCGAACGGCACTACCGTGATCGGCAGGGCCGCGGCGTTGCCGCCGACGATGTCGATCTCGAGCGGCCGCGATTGCGATAACGCATGGAGCGGCAGTACCGCCAACAGGACTGCCAACAGGCGCGGGAGCGACGGGCGACGGCGAAATCGCATCATGAGCTGCGGAACTCCGATTCTGAATGATGAGAAGAGTCGCCCATCGGATGGTAGCGAGGATGAACACCAACGGACCGCCTCATCGCCGCAGATCATCCACATCTTCCGGACGGAACGTGAGAATCACGTCGCGGTTGAACGCATCTTCGAAGCCCGCGTATGGCAGCGGCGAAGCCTTCAGCACCGCGGCTTCCAAAGAACGCTTCCCCAATGCGTCGTAAGGGCAACTTCCCGAGACTTGTACTTCCACCACTTCTCCGCCCGGGATCTGGCGGATGCGCACCTGACATGGCACCCCGACCTGGATCGATTCCGGGCGAGTCCATTGCCGGGTGATCGCGTCCTTCAGCGCCACGCTGTAAGCGGCGCTCTGCGACGATCGGCTGTCCGGATTGCCGGGCGGTGGCCGGGTGGGCGCGGTGCCAGTGGTGCGCGCATCGTTCAACTGCTGCGCGCGCTGCTCGGCCATGGTGCGCTCGCGCGCGGCGATTTCACGCTGGCGGCGGATCTCGGCCAACGCTTCCATGCGGCGGCGCTGGGCATCCAATTCTGCCTGTTCGACCTGCTTGCGCTTCTGTTCCTGCTCGCGATCAACATCGGCCACCTGCGGGGAATCGGCATCACGCTGCACATGTTCCTGTTCGACCGGTGCCGGGTCCGGCACAGGTGGCGGCAGTTCCTCGACAGGCGGCTCGATCACCGGCTCGGGCAAGTCCTCGGGATCCGGCGGCAGCGGTTCGGGCTCGACGATCGGCTGTGGCAGCGGCTCGGGATCACGACGCAGCGCGCGCTGCATGCTGGCGCTGAGCTCGGATGCCGTGGCCAGATCGGCGGAAACCGCTTCGCCACGCGCCGCCTCGTCCACCGATTCGCGCGGCAAGTCCACGCCGACCCACAGCAAGACGAGGAGGCCGAGGTGCAGGCCGACCGCCTGCAACACCGCCACACTGACGCCGGTACTGGATTCCCGTCCTGCCTGCGGGTTGCCTCGACGATCTGCGTTCACTTGCCCGCGCTACCCGCCGTCTTTTCGCCCATCAGACCGACGCGAGCGATCCCGACACCTTGCAGATCCGCCATCACGTCAAGCACTTCCGAGTAGCGGGCGTCACGATCACCTGCCACGTAGACGACAAGGTCGGCGTCTGCACTCTTGAAGCCTCGCACCATGTTCAGCAGTTGCTCGCGGGACACCGCACGCGGCCGGTCGAAGCCCTCGTGCATCAACGCCAGGTTGCCGTCCTTGTCGACCTGCACCACCACCGGATCTTTCTTGCTGTCCAGGGCCTTGGCATTGGCCTGCGGCAGGTTGACGTCCACGCCGACGTTGAGCAGCGGCGCGGTGACCATGAAGATGATGAGCAGCACCAGCATCACGTCGATGTACGGCACGACGTTGATTTCGGACTTGAGCTTGCGACGCTTGCGATGGATCGCGATTCCGGCCATGGAGTACCCCGGTCAGCCCGTCGTTGCCTGACGCTGCAGGATGGAACTGAGTTCCTCGGCGAAGCTGTCGTAGCGCACGGCCAGCCGCTCCACCCGCGTGGTGAAGCGGTTGTAGGCCCACACTGCCGGGATCGCCACGAACAAGCCGATGGCGGTGGCGAACAGTGCTTCCGAAATACCAGGCGCAACCGCAGCGATGCCTGCCTGTTCGCCGCTGTTGAGCATGTCGTGCATGGTCACCATGATGCCGAACACGGTGCCGACCAGGCCCACGTAGGGGGCGGTCGAGCCGATGTTGGCGAGCAACTCCAGGTTGCGTTCCAGCTGGTCGATCTCGCGCGTGCCGGCGACCCGCATCGCCCTCTGCGCGCCTTCCAATTGCACGCGACCCTCGAGATCACGCCTGTCTTTCAGACGAGTGAACTCCCGGAAACCGTTCTCGAAGATCGCCTCCAGGCCGCTGGACACGCGACTGCGGTCGCTGGCAGAGGCATAGAGCTTGTTGAGATCGGTGCCCGACCAGAACCGGTCCTCGAACTGGCGTGCCTCCTCGTTGGCCTGCTTGAACACGCGCGACTTGCGGAAGATGATCACCCAGCTGATCAACGACCCCACCAACAACAAGGCCACGATCAGCTGCACCGGCAGGCTGGCCTCGAGCATCAGGTCGATGTAGTTGATCCCGTCATGCGCGCCTGCCGCCATCGCGGACGTCGCCGCGTTGGCGGCAAGTTCGGTGGTGGTTGCCACCGCCTCTTCCGGGAGCGGCTGGGGCATGGATTGCAGCATCGCGACGGGCATCAAGGAGTCTCCAGCAAGGGCTTCAATTCGGTGAGCAGTGCAGCGGGGATCGGCCGGGGCCTGAAGTCGGACGCGCGCACCGCGGCGATCCGGACCCGGGCTTCGACCAGCAAGTTGCCATCGCGTTCAATGCGCTGGCCCACGCTGAAGCTGGCCCCGCGGCATTCAAGCAGGCGCACGCTGACCTGCAGCTGATCGTCGAGCCGGGCCGGGGCGCGGAAGTCGATATCCATCGCCCGCACCACGAAGACCTGGTCATCGCGGTCGCGCAGCACGCCCTGATCCCAGCCGAGCGCGCGCATCCATTCGCTGCGCGCGCGCTCCATGAAGGCGAGGTAGCGCGCGTGGTAGACCACGCCGCCGGCGTCGGTGTCTTCCCAGTAGACGCGGGCAGGCCAGTGAAACGCCTCAGCCATCGAACAATTCCGTATTGCCGTTCGCCTTCGGCTTGAAACCCAAATGGCGATACGCCTTCGCGGTGGCCATGCGCCCACGCGCGGTGCGCACCAGATAACCCTGCTGGATGAGGTACGGCTCGATCACGTCTTCCAGCGTGCCGCGTTCTTCGCTGAGGGCCGCGGCCAGCGATTCCACGCCGACCGGCCCACCGTCGAAGGCATCGATGATGATGCCGAGCATGCGCCGGTCGAGTTCGTCGAAGCCTTGCGGGTCGACCTTCAGCATGTCCATCGCCGCGCGGGCGATGCCGGCGTCGATCCCGCCGGTGCCCTTGACCTGCGCGTAGTCGCGGACACGGCGCAGCAGGCGATTGACGATGCGCGGGGTGCCGCGTGCGCGGCGGGCGATCTCGCCGGCACCGTCGGCATCGCACTCGATGCCGAGGATGCGCGCGGAACGGCGGACGATGCGGGTCAACTCCTCCGGCGAGTAGAACTCCAGGCGCTGGACGATGCCGAAGCGGTCGCGCAGCGGCGCGGTCAGCAGGCCGGCGCGGGTGGTCGCGCCGATCAGGGTGAACGGCGGCAGGTCGAGCTTGATCGAACGCGCGGCCGGACCCTCGCCGATCATGATGTCGAGCTGGTAATCCTCCATCGCCGGATAGAGGATTTCCTCGACCACCGGCGACAACCGGTGGATCTCGTCGATGAACAGCACATCGAACGGTTGCAGATTGGTAAGCAGCGCAGCCAGGTCGCCGGCCTTCTCGATCACCGGGCCGGAGGTGACCCGCAGGCTGACCCCCAGCTCGTTGGCGATGACGTGGCTGAGCGTGGTCTTGCCCAGGCCCGGCGGGCCGAAGATCAGCACGTGGTCGAGCGCCTCGCCGCGGCCCTTGGCGGCCTGGATGTAGATCTCCATCTGCTCGCGGACAGGCTGCTGGCCGAGGTAATCGCCCAGGCTGCGCGGGCGGATGCTGGCCTCGGCGGCCTCGTCCTCGCGGGTGGCGCCGGCGCCGATGATGCGGTCTTCGGTCATGCGGGGATTATCGCCGCTTTTGCCATGCCCCTTCGTCCGCGCGGCAAGGCGGGCGGATCGCTACGCCAGCCGCGTGTCGATGAAGGCCTGACTCGCCAGCGCGAACGAATGCCTGCGCGCGGCGTGGTCGAAGATGTTGCCGGTCAGCATCAGTTCGTCCGGGCGATGTCGCTCGACGAAGTCGGCGATGCCCTCGCGCAGGTCGCTGGCGTCGCCGACCACGCTGCAGGCCAGCGCCTCGGCCACCATCGACTTTTCGGCCGGCGTCCAGAACGCCTCGATGTCGTCGATCGGCGGCGGCACCAAGCCGAGCTCGCCGCGGCGCAGGCGCACGAAGCTCTGCTGCTGGGTCGTCGCCAGGCGTCGTGCTTCGGCGCGGGTATCGGCGCCGAACACGTTCAGCGCGAGCATCGCGTAGGGCGTACGCAATCGCGCCGACGGCCGGAAATCGCGGTGATAGAGCGCCAGCGCTTCGTCCATCGCGGCCGGCGCGAAATGCGAGGCGAAGGCGTACGGCAGGCCCAGCGCAGCGGCCAGGCGCGCGCCGAACAGGCTGGAGCCGAGGATCCACACCGGCACGTCCTGCCCGCTACCAGGCACTGCCTGCACGGCCTGCCCGGGCTGCACTGGCTCGAAGTAATGCAGCACTTCCTGCACATCGCGCGGGAAGGCATCGGCGTTGTCGTAGTAGCGGCGCAACGCCTTGGCGGTGGCCTGATCGGTGCCCGGCGCGCGGCCCATGCCCAGGTCGATGCGCCCCGGATACAGCGCGGCCAGCGTGCCGAACTGCTCCGCCACCTGCAGCGGCGCGTGGTTGGGCAACATCACCCCACCCGCGCCTACGCGGATCCGCGAGGTGCCGGCGGCAACGTGCCCGATCAGGATCGAGGTCGCCGCGCTGGCAATGCCCGGCATGTTGTGGTGTTCGGCCAGCCAGTAGCGTTTGTAGCCCAGCACTTCGGCGTGGCGGGCGAGGTCGAGGGCGTTGGCGAAGGCCTGCGTGGGCGTACTGCCCTCACAGACCGGAGCGAGGTCGAGCAGGGAGAACGGGATGGTCTGCATCCCGAAGAGATGCAGACGCTGACGGCCGGAATCAACCCGTGCGGCGCACCGTCAGATTTCGACCTGCGCGCCCAGTTCGACCAGGCGGTTGCCCGGGATGCGGAAGAACCCGGTCGCCGGCGCGGCATTGCGATGCATCAGCGCGAACAGCTTGTCGCGCCAGATCGGCATGCCGCGATGGTGGCCGGCGACGATGGTCTCGCGGCTGGCGAAATACGTGGTGTCCATCGGATTGAAGACCAGGTCGCACTGGTCGCAGCTGCGCATCAATGCCAACGGCACGTCCGGGGTTTCCATGAACCCGTAGCGCACCACCACCCGGTAGAAGTCCTCGCCTGCGATCGATTCGATCTTCAGCCGCTGATCTTTGGGCGCATACGGGACATTCAGCGTGTCCACGGTCAGGAACACGTTGTGCTCGTGCAGCACCTTGTTGTGCTTGAGGTTGTGCATCAGCGCATGCGGCACGACGGTGGGATCGGCGGTCAGGAACACCGCGGTCCCGGGCACGCGCACCGGCGGCGCGAGCATCAGGCCCGGAAGGAAGGTGGCGAGCTGGATGCCGTCCTTGCGGATTTCCTCGCGGAGCAACTCGCGGCCGCGGCGCCAGGTGCGCATCAGGGTGAACAGCGCCGCGCCCAGCACCACCGGGAACCAACCACCCGCCAGGATCTTGGCGCCGTTGGCGATCACGAAGGCGACATCGGCCACCAGGAACACCACGCACAGCGGCAGCACCCACCAGCGCCAGCGCTTCCACAGCGCGCGCGCCACGATGGCCAGCAGCAGGGTGTCGATCAGCATCGTCATCGACACCGAGATGCCGTATGCGGTGGCCAGCGCGGTGGAAGTGCGGAAGGTCAGCACCAGCACGATCACCAGCACCATCAGCAGCCAGTTGATGCCGGGGATGTAGATCTGGCCGATGGTGTCGCGGCTGGTGTGCTTGATCCGCATGCGCGGGATGTAGCCCAGCTGCATCGCCTGCCGCGCGATCGAGAACGCGCCGGTGATCACCGCCTGCGAGGCGATGACCGTCGCTGCGGTCGCCAGCGCGATCATCGGCCAGCGCGCCCACTCCGGCACGCCGATGTAGAACGGATTGCGGATCGCGGACGGATCCTCCAGCACCAGCGCACCCTGGCCCAGGTAGTTGAGCATCAGCGCCGGCAGCACGAAGAAGTACCAGGCATAGCGGATCGGCCTGGCACCGAAGTGGCCCATGTCGGTATAGATCGCTTCGCCGCCGGTCACCGCCAGCACCACCGCGCCGAGGATGAACACGCCGCCCCAGGTGTGTTCCGCGAAGAAACGCATCGCCCAGATCGGGTTGATCGCGTGCAGTACTTCGGGCTCGTGGAGGATGTTGATCACGCCCAGCACGGCCAGCGAGGTGAACCAGAGAATGGTGATCGGCCCGAACACCTTGCCGACCTTGGCGGTGCCGAAGCGCTGGGTGGTGAACAACGCCACCAGCACCAGCACGGTAATCGGCACGATCCAGCTGTGCAGCTGCGGTGCCACCACCTCCAGACCCTCGACCGCAGACAGCACCGAGATCGCCGGGGTGATCACACCGTCGCCGAAGAACAGCGAGCCGCCGAGGATGCCGAGGATGCCGATCGCGTAAGTCGATTTGGAGCCCTTCGGCAGGCTGCGCTGGGCCAGCGCCATCAGCGCCATGATCCCGCCCTCGCCGTCGTTGTCGGCACGCATGATGATGGTCACGTACTTCACGGTGACCACCAGCATCAGCGCCCAGAACACCAGCGACAGGATCCCGAGCACGGTGTCGTGGTTGGCGATCAGCCCGTAATGCGGGCTGAAAGCCTCGCGCAGGGTGTACAGCGGGCTGGTTCCGATGTCGCCGAACACCACGCCGATTGCGCCGACGATCAGTCCGGCAAGGCCCACCTTGCCATGGCCATCGCCATGCGAATGCGGGTCGTGCGGCTGGCTGGAGTGCGAATTGGACATGCGATTCCGGGGTTCCCGGCCTCAGCGAAGCGCGGACTGTAGCGCTTTTCGAATGATGGTTTCGGCAGTGTCGCCGTCCGCAGCGGCCTTGCGTGCCATGCGGTCGGCTTCGGCCGGCTTGTAGCCCAGCGCCTGCAAGGCGTTGATGGCTTCGGACAAGGGATCGTTCGGCAATGTCGCCGCACCGGAGGGCAGGCCGGTGGCCATGCCGGCGGCGCGGTCGCGCAGTTCCACCACCATGCGCTCGGCGGTTTTCTTGCCGATGCCGGGGATGCGGGTCAGCGCGGCGACATCGCTGGTTTGCAGGAGCCGCGCGAACTCGTCGACGCTGGTGCCCGACAGCACCGCCAGCGCGATCTTCGCGCCGATCCCGGAGACCTTCTGCACATCGCGGAACAGGCGTCGTTCGGACTCGCGCAGGAAACCGTACAGCGAGACGCTGTCTTCCTTCTGCGCGTGGTGCACGAACAGGAACACCTCGCGGCCCACTTCGGGCAGGTCGTAGAAGGTGCTCATCGGCGCTTCGAGTTCATAGCCCACGCCATGCACGTCGACGACGAGCCAAGGCGGAGCCTTGTGGATCAGTACGCCTTTCAAACGACCGATCATCGTGCGGCTCTCATCTGGCACCTCACCTTGATTTCCGCCACGCCGTGCGCGTGGCCACGCCCAGCCGGTTGGCACTGACGCGCACATGCGCATGCGTGATCGCCACCGCCAGCGCATCGGCGGCATCCGCCTGCAGCTTGCCTTGCAGGCCCAGCATGATCCCGACCATGTGCTGCACCTGGCTTTTGTCCGCGCCACCGCTGCCGACCAGGCCCAGCTTCACTTCCTTGGCCGCGTATTCGCTGACCGGCAGGTCACGCGCCACGCAGGCGGCGATCGCGGCGCCACGCGCCTGCCCGAGCTTGAGCGCGGACATCGCGTTGTTGGACAGGAACACCTGTTCGATCGCGACTTCGTCCGGTGAAAACTGTTCGATGAGCGCCCACAGGCCGTCCAGCAGCAGGCGCAGGCGCAGCGGGAAGGATTCGGCATCCAGCAGCTTGATCGGCTGGTGGTGCACATGCGTGACCTTGCCGGTGGCATCCACGTCGATGATGCCCACGCCGGTCCGTTGCGAACCGGGGTCGATGCCGAGAATGCGGGTCACGTCGGGATTCGCGGGCGGCCGGCGATCTTACGCAGCGTCGCCGAGGTCGGCGTTCGAGGAGACGTGCTGCACGTCGTCCATGTCTTCCAGCCAGGCCAGCAGCTTCTTCACCTGCTCGGCGGTGTCGCCCTCGACCGCGATGTCGTTGTCGGCACGCAGGGTGATTTCGGCGAAACCGGGGGCCAGGCCCGCGGCTTCCATCGCGGCTTTCACTTCGCCGTAGCTGTCCGCCGCGGTGATCACGTCGATCGCACCGTCGTCGTACACGGTGACGTCTTCCGCGCCGGCGTCGATCGCGGCCTCGGTGATGGCATCTTCATTCGCGCCGCTGTCGTAGCTGAGCACGCCCTGCTTCTTGAACATGAAGGCGACCGAGCCTTCGGTGCCCATGTTGCCGCCGAACTTGCCGAACGCATGGCGGACATCGGCCACGGTGCGCACGCGGTTGTCGGTCAGGCAGTCCACGATCACCGCCACGCCACCGGGCGCGTAGCCCTCGTAGCGGATTTCCTCGTATTCGATGCCTTCCAGCTCGCCGGTCGCCTTCTTGACCGCGCGCTCGATCACGTCCTTGGTCATGTTGACCGCCAGGCCCTTGTCGATCGCACTGCGCAGCCGCGGGTTGCTGGCCGGATCGCCGCCACCGGCGCGCGCCGCGACCGAGATCTCGCGGATCACCTTGGTGAAGATCTTGCCGCGCTTGGCGTCGACCGCGTTCTTGCGACCTTCGATGGAAGGACCACGACCCATTGCATCGTCCAGCGGAAACCTGAGGGCGCGGATTATACGGCGCGGGGACCGTCGGGGTGCCCGGCCTCACGTTCGAACCTGCCGTGGCGCAGGAAATGCGCGGCCTGGCGCACGGCGTCCGGCGAAAACACCAGCCCGGTATGGCTGCTGTGCACGGTGCAATGGTCGGCCAGTCCCGGCAGGCGGGTCTCCTCCAGGCCGACCGTGCCATCGGAAGCGCCATCGAAGCGCGCAAACAGCCGTCCCAACCCGCGGGCCACGTCGCCGGCGACCACCCCGACCTGTGCCTGTCCGCTCCAGTCGGCCATCCCGCCAGACAGCATCGACGCGCTGCGTCCGAGCAGCGGCCGGCCCCAGCCACGCGTGGCCAGGTTGCGCGCGGTCTGGCTGCCACGCAGCGGCGAGCCCAGGCAGACCACCCGCGACACCGCCAGCTCCGGCGCCTGCCGCAACGATTCCAGTGCGATCAGACCGCCCAGGCTGTGGCCGACCAGTGCATCGGCCGGCTCGCGGCGCAGGCGTTCCAGCAGCTTCGGCACCGCCCGCTCCGGCCCATCCAGCACGCTGGAATAGCCGAACAGCGCGGTATCGAAGCCCTCCGCGCGCAGCCGCGCGGACAGCGGCAGCAACCACCAGTCGGCGTTGAGCAGCCCATGCACCAGGACAACCCGCGGCTTGCCTTCACTCACTGATGTCGTCCTGCACGTCTGCCCCCTGTCGATGGCCCGGATAGTACGCTTGGCATCCGACCCGCCCCAGGAACCCCCGCCATGTCGATCGAAACCGTCCTGTATTCCGCCACCGCCACCGCTACCGGAGGCCGCGATGGCCGCGCCGTGTCGTCCGATGGCGTGCTCGATGTCGCCCTGACCGTGCCCAAGGGCCTGGGCGGTGCCGGCAATCCGGGCACCAATCCCGAGCAGTTGTTCGCCGCCGGCTATTCGGCCTGCTTCCTCGGTGCGCTCAAGCACGTGGCCGGCAAGCAGAAGGTCGCCCTGCCCGCCGACACCACCGTGACCGGCAAGGTCGGCATTGGTGCCATCCCGACCGGCTTCGGCATCGAGGCCGAACTGACCATCCAGGCACCCGGCGTGCCGCGCGACACACTGCAGGCGCTGGTCGATGCCGCCCACATCGTCTGCCCGTACTCCAATGCCACCCGCGGCAACATCGACGTGACCCTGGTCGTCGCCGACTGATCGCACTGCGCATCTGCATGCGGAAACGGCCACTGCGAGGTGGCCGTTTTCGTATCCGGATCAGCCGGTGCGCGGATGCCGCCGATAGATGAATTCCCGGTCGCGCTGCTCGCCGACGATGAAGTCGTACTCGCCGGCGAACTCGAAGCCGTAGCGACCGTAGAAGCGCTGCGCACCCAGATTTTCCGACCACACGCTGATCCACAGCGTGCGCGGGCCGTCGCGCTCAAGCCAGGCCAGCGCCTGCTCGAACAGGGCGCGGCCGACGCCACCGTTCTGCTCGGATTTGAGCAAGTAGAGCCGCTTCAATTCGCCGTCGCCGGGCTGCACGTCCTCGTGCGGCAGGCCACAGGGGCCGGCTTGTGCATAGCCGATTGCCCGCCCGTCACGAAGGGCAATCCAAAGCGCGTACTTTGGGTTCGCCAGCACTTTCGCGTACGCCTCGAGAGTGTGGCTTTCGTCGAGAAAGGCCTGCAGGTCATGCGGCACGTAGAGCTGGCCGAAGCTTTCGATGAAGGTCGTCGACCCGAGCTCGGCGAGCGCGGGTGCATCGGCGTTGGCAGCGCGACGGATGGTTGCTGTCATCAGGCAATACCTCGCAGGGGCGACGCGGCATCACCCATCAAGCTTTCTCGCGGGCCCGCACGGACACGTGCACTTCCGCCAGCTGCTTGTCCGGCACCGGGCTGGGCGCGCCGGTCATCAGGCATTGCGCGGTCGTGGTCTTGGGGAAGGCAATGACGTCGCGGATCGAGTCGCTGCCGGCCATCAGCGCGGCGATGCGGTCGATGCCGAAGGCGATGCCGCCGTGCGGCGGCGCGCCGTACTTCAACGCGTCGAGCAGGAAACCGAACTTGCCCTCCGCTTCCTCGGCACCGATCCCGAGCAGCTCGAACACCGCCGACTGCATCGCCGAGTTGTGGATGCGGATCGAACCGCCGCCGATTTCATTCCCGTTGAGCACCATGTCGTAGCCGCGCGACACCGCGGTCTTCGCGTTCGCGCGCAGGTCGTCGATCGAATCGACCGACGGCGCGGTGAACGGATGGTGCAGGGCGACGTAGCGGTTCTCTTCGTCGTCCCACTCGAACATCGGGAAGTCGGTGATCCACAGCGGCGCCCAGCCATCGGCGATCAGGTTGAAGTCCTTGCCGGCCTTCAGCCGCACCGCGCCCATGAAGTCGCTGGTCTTGTTGTACGCACCGGCGCCGAAGAACACGAGGTCGCCACTGCCGGCGCCGACGTGCTTGAGCAATGCATCGAACGCGCCCTCGGCGAAGAACTTGGCCACCGGCGAATTGACCGCGCCGGCCTCGTCGATCTTGGCGTAGGCCAGGCCCTTCGCACCGAACTTGGCGGCATGCGCGGCGTAGTCGTCGATCTGCTTGCGCGACACCGACGCGCCACCCGGAATGCGCAGCGCAACCACGCGGCCGTCGGGATCGTTGGCGGCGGCGGTGAACACCGCGAAGTCGCAGCCCTTGACCTGTTCGGCGACGTCGACGAACTCCAGCGCGATGCGCAGGTCCGGCTTGTCGGAACCGTAGCGGCGCATCGCCTCCGCGTAGGTCATCCGCGGGAACTCGGCGGCAAGCTCCACGCCCATCACCTCGCGGAAGACGTGGCGGATCATGTCCTCGGTCAGGCCTTGCACCTCGTTTTCGCCGACCCAGGCGAACTCCATGTCGAGCTGGGTGAATTCCAGCTGGCGATCGGCGCGCAGGGCCTCGTCGCGGAAGCAGCGCGCGATCTGGTAGTAGCGGTCGAAGCCGGCCATCATCAGGATCTGCTTGAACAGCTGCGGGCTCTGCGGCAAGGCGTAGAACTCGCCCGGATGCATGCGCGCCGGGACCAGGAAATCGCGCGCGCCTTCCGGCGTGGCCTTGGTCAGGATCGGGGTCTCGATGTCCTGGAAACCGCGCGCGTCCAGGTAGTGGCGCAGCGCGCTGACCAGCTTGGTGCGGGTGCGCATCTTGCGCTGCATCGCCGGGCTGCGCAGATCCAGGTAACGGTACTTCAGGCGCACGTCCTCGCCCGGGTTCTCGTGGTGGTGGAACGGCAGCGGCTCCGCCTTGTTCAGCAGCTCGATCTTCTCGGCGACGACTTCGACCTTGCCGGTCCTGATCTTGTCGTTGACCGCGTGCCGCGCGCGCACGGTGCCGGTGATGCGCAGGCAGTCCTCGTAGCCCACCCTCGATGCGGCGGCGATCACATCGGCATTGCCGGCGGTGGCGGCATCCGGTTCGGCCACGACCTGGACGATGCCCTCGTGATCGCGCAGGTCGATGAAGCACAGACCGCCAAGGTCGCGGGCGACGTCGGCCCAGCCGCAGAGGGTGACGGTCTGGCCGACCATGGACTCGTCGACGAGGCCGCAGAAATGGGTACGCATGGGAACTCCGGAGATGACTCGGGCGGCGACATCTGGGTCTGCCGCGGAAACGCCATTTTAACGGGGTGCAGCGCTACTGTGCCGGCGACCGGGTGATCCGCCCCGGCTCCCATCCAACGACCACCTGCCCCGGGGTATCACCATGCCAAGTCCCACTTCACAGCGCCTGCTGTTCGCGTCCTTGCTCACGCTCAGCATGGCAGGCGGCCTTCTGGCGCTGGCCATCCCCGCCGAAGCCCAAGTCGGCGCACGCGCCTATGCGCCGGAAGACCTGTGGACGCTGAACACCGCGGACCAGACGCGGGTGATTTCGCTGGAATACCGCGAGCAGTCCAGCGGCCGCAACATTCCCAGCGACCAGTTGCGCTTCTACCTGGACCAGGTGCGCCAGTCGCGCTGGACCTTCAGCAAGGTCAAGCAGGACATCGCCAAGTCACTGGGCAATAACGGCGGCTGGAATCCGGGCCCCGGTCCGGGACCTGGCCCACAGACCATTCGCTGCGAGAGCAACGACGGCCGCAGCCGTGTGTGTGCCACGCCGTGGCGGGGCCAGTCGCAGTTGACCAAACAGCTGTCGAGTGCGCGCTGCATCGCCGGGCAGAACTGGTTCAGCAGGGCAGGACAAGTCACGGTCAGTGGCGGCTGTCGCGCCGAGTTCGGTCCAGGGATGGGCGGCCCGGGCGGTCCCGGTCCTGGTGGTCAACAGATCACCGTGCAATGCGAAAGCAGCGACGGCCGCCTGCGCACCTGCGGCAGCAACCTGGTCGGCCGCGCCCAGCTGCAGCGCCAGCTGTCCAATCAGCGCTGCATCGAGAACAGCAACTTCGGCCTGCGCAATGGCAGCGTGTGGGTGAACAACGGTTGCCGCGGCGTGTTCCTGGCCCGCACCCGCGGCGGCGGCCAGGGCGGCAACTACACCGTGACCTGCTCCAGTGACCGCGACCGCTACACGACCTGCGCCTGGGATGCCCGTTATGGCTCGCCGCGGTTGATCCAGCAGCTGTCCAAGGACGCCTGCCGGGAAGGTTATTCCTGGGGCTATACAGCGCGCACCGGCCTGTGGGTGAACCACGGCTGCCGCGCCCGCTTCGGCAACCGCTGACGGCGTGATTCAAACGGCCGGGGCACTGCCCCCGGCCGGGTTGGCAGGCTCGACCTTGGCGGCGGGAGCCGCCGCGGCAGGTTTCGCGTCGGGCTTGGGATCAGCGGCGGGTTTCGCGCCTTCGCCGCCCTCGCCCGCCAGGTTGCGCTTCTTGTCGCCGTCTTTCTTGAAGTCGGTCTCGTACCAGCCGCCGCCCGCCAAGCGGAACTGCGGGGCGGTCAGTTGCCTGTGGACCTGGCCATCGACGGCGCAGGACGGACACTGGATCGGATCGGCATCCGACAAACGCTGCAAGCGGTCGAAGTGGTGCCCGCAGGCAGCGCAGGCAAAGGCATAGATGGGCATCGAACGACTTCCGGGGACCGAGCGTCGATTCTGGGGCTCGCGCGGCGTAATTCAACCGCCCCAGGGCGCAGGCGGCAACGGCACCGGCTTCGACAGGTCGAATTCCACCCGGAACAACCGCCCGCCCGGCCGCGCCAGCTCATAGACGAAGCGTTGCCCCGGCTCGATCTCCATGGCCCAGACATTGGTCACCGATGCCGCCAGTCCTTCACGCTGGAACATCGCCACGGATTCGGCATCCACCGGAAACGCCTGTCGCGACGCGGTTCCGGCATCCACGCTGTCGCCTCCATACATCGTCACGGCATCCGCGGAACCATTCTGGTGCCGATGATCGTGCTTCAGCCGCAGACCGGGGGCGGTGCGCGTCAGCACCCAGGTCCGCGAATGGTCGTCGCCCACATGGAACGGAACGCGCAAGCCTTGCGCGGGGTTCTCGCAACCGCGCACGTGCATGACCAGTGACTTGCCCTCGAACGCATCCGGCGCGGTCGGCGTCGGCAGGTTGGCGATGACCCGCCCGGCGAACGCCTGCCCGCAATGGCGGGCAATCGCCGACAGGAAGGCATCCGCCGGGGCCAGCGGCGCACGCGACGGTGGATGCGCGCAGCCCGCCAGCGCGGCCAGCAACGCGACGATGGAAGCAGCAGCGAATCGATTCATGCGGGCAACCTAGCGGCCACCAAGACAACCGGCAAGCGGCGTCTCAGTCGTACAACGCCAGCAGCTCGGCTTCCGCGGTCTCAAGCTTGCTGCGCAATGCGGTCTGCTCGCGGCCGAGTTCGGCGACGCGTCCGGCGTTGCCATAAATCTTCGGATCGGCGAGCTGGGTGTCGATGCCGCCCAGTTTGGCTTCCAGGTCGGCCACCAGCGCTTCCGCCTTCTGCAACTTGTGCGGATTGACCTTCGACACCGGCTTGGCCGGCGCGGCCGCGATCGCCGGCTGCGCTTTCGGTGCCGGGGTCTTGGGATTGTCGCTGCCCGGGCGCGAGCGCAACCACGCGGCGTATTCGTCGAGGTCGCCATCGAACGGCTCGACCTTGCCGCCGGCCACGCGCCAATATTCGTCGCAGACCAGTCCGATCAAGTGTCGGTCATGGCTGACCATCACGATCGCGCCGTCGAAATCGGAAAGCGCTTCGGCCAGTGCCTCGCGCATGTCGAGGTCGAGGTGGTTGGTGGGTTCGTCGAGCAGCATGACGTTGGGCCGGCGATACGCGATCAACGCCAGCGCCAGCCGCGCCTTCTCGCCGCCGCTGAAGGTGTCGATGATTTCGAACGCGCGATCACCCGGGAAATTCCAGCGACCCAGGAAGTCGCGCAGTTCCTGGTTGGACACGTCCGGCGCCAGCGTGCGCAGGTGATCCAGCGGCGTGGTGCCGAACACCAGCGATTCCACCGTGTGCTGGGCGAAATAGCCGATGCGCATGTCCGGGTGCGCCTTGCGCTCGCCGTCCAGCGGTTCCAGTTCGCCGACCAGGGTCTTCACCAGGGTCGACTTGCCGGCGCCGTTGGGGCCCAGCAGGCCGATGCGGTCGCCGGCTTCCAGGCCGAAATTGATGTTGTGCAGGATCACCGCATCCGCGCCGTAGCCGGCTTCGACATCGTGCAGCGACAGCAGCGAATTCGGCAGCCTCAGCGGTTCCGGCAGGGTGATGTGCAAGGAGCGCTCGGCGCGCACCGCCTCGGTGCCGGCCAGCTTGGCCAGCCGCTTCATCCGCGACTGCGCCTGCTTGGCCTTGCTGGCCTTGGCCTTGAAGCGGTCGATGAAGGATTGCAGGTGGGCGCGCTCGGCCTGTTCCTTCAGATGGGTGATCTGCTGCAGGCGCAGGTGCTCGGCGCGCTGGCGCTCGAAGTCGGTGTAGTTGCCGACGTACAGCTTCGCCCGGCCATCATGCAGATGCAGGATGTGGGTGGTGACGTTGTCGAGGAATTCGCGGTCGTGCGAGATCACCAGCAAGGTGCCGTCGTAGCGCTTGAGCCATTCCTCCATCCACACGACCGCGTCGAGGTCGAGGTGGTTGGTCGGTTCGTCGAGCAGCAACAGGTCGGACGGGGTCATCAGCGCGCGGGCGACGTTGAGCCGCACCCGCCAGCCGCCGGAGAAATCCGAGACCGCCTTGCCATGCGTTTCCGCCGGGAACCCCAGACCGTGCAGCAGGCGGCCCGCGCGCGCGGAGGCGTCGTAACCGTTCAGCTCCTCCAGCCGGTGGTGGGCCTCGGCGACCGCTTCCCAGTCTTCATTGGCGAAGGCGTTGGCTTCGGCCTGCACGGCCGCGTGGACGTCGACATCGCCGGACAGGACGAAGTCCAGCGCCGGGTCCGGCAGGTGCGGGGTTTCCTGGGCCACGCTGGCGATGCGCGCCTTGCCGGGCAGGTCGAGGTCGCCCTTGTCGGGCTCGACATCGCCCATCAGCGCAGCGAACAGGGAGGACTTGCCGGCGCCGTTGCGGCCGATCACGCCGACCCGCCACCCCGCGTGCAGGGTGAGGTCGACATCGGACAACAGCAGGCGCTCGCCGCGGCGCAGCGCGAAGTTACGGAAGGAAATCATTCGCACATTGTAATTCGGACGGCGGCCACGACCGCCATGCGATCATGGGCCGCCGCGATGATGGAACCCGGATGCCGCATCACACCTCGCTCATCGCCCTGCTCAGCGTCGGCTTCGTCTCGGCCTTCGTGCTCGGGTTGCTCGCCCAGCGACTGAAACTGTCGCCGCTGGTGGGCTATCTGCTGGCCGGGATCGTGGTCGGGCCGTTCACTCCGGGCTTCGTGGCCGACCAGGGCCTGGCCCCGCAGCTGGCCGAGATCGGGGTGATCCTGCTGATGTTCGGGGTGGGCCTGCATTTCTCGCTGCGCGACCTGCTGGACGTGAAGAACATCGCCATCCCCGGCGCGCTGGGGCAGATCGCCTTCGTGACCTCGGTCGGCACCGGCTTCGGCCTGTGGCATGGCTGGGACCTGATGGGCGCGATCGTGTTCGGGCTGGCGCTGTCGGTGGCCAGTACCGTGGTGGTGATGCGCGCGCTGGAGGAACGCCGGCTGCTGGATACCCGGCGCGGGCGGATCGCGATCGGCTGGCTGGTGGTCGAGGACCTGGCGATGGTGCTCGCACTGGTCTTGCTGCCGGCGATCGCCGGCGCACTCGGCGCAGGCGAAAAGATCGGTGCGGCCGGCATCGCCGGTGCGCTGGTATGGACGCTGGTGAAGGTCACCGCGTTCGTGGTGGTGATGCTGGTGGTCGGCAAGCGTGCGATTCCGTGGATCCTGGAGCACGTGGCTGGCCTGGGCTCGCGCGAGCTGTTCACCCTCAGCGTGCTGGCCATCGCGCTGGGCGTGGCCTTCGGCGCGGCCTATCTGTTCGATGTCAGCTTCGCGCTGGGCGCGTTCTTCGCCGGGATGCTGCTCAACGAATCCGAGTTGAGCCACAAGGCCGCGGCGGATTCGCTGCCGATGCGCGATGCGTTCGCGGTGCTGTTCTTCGTCTCCGTCGGCATGCTGTTCAACCCGGCGATCCTGGTCGAACAGCCGCTGCTGGTGCTGGCGACGGTAGCCATCATCGTGTTCGGCAATGCTCTGGTGGGCTACACCATCGTCCGCCTGCTGCGCCTGCCCAAACTGACCGGCCTGACCATCTCCGCCAGCCTGTCGCAGATCGGCGAGTTCTCCTTCATCCTCGCTGGCCTGGGCCTGTCGCAGAAGCTGCTGCCGCAGGAAGCGCACGACCTGATCCTGGCCGGCGCGCTGTTGTCGATCATCGCCAACCCGTTCCTGTTCGCCTGGCTGGATGCGTGGCAGAAACGCCAGCAACCGGGCACGGCAGTGACCACCGTGACCCAGCCGCTGTCGGAGGTGCCGGAGGACATGGGCGGTCACGCGATCGTGATCGGGTATGGCCGGGTCGGTCGCGAACTCACGCGACTGCTGCAGGATCGCGGGATTCCGCTGGTGCTGGTGGAAAGCGATCCCGACAGGGTCGAGTTCGCGCGCAAGAACGGCCTGGTCACGGTGCGCGGCAATGCAGCCGCCGCGGGCGTGTTGAAGGCGGCGCGCCCGGAAACCGCGCAGCTGGCGATCCTGGCGATGCCGCAGGCGCTGGAAGCCGGCGAGATCATCGCCCGCCTGAAGGCGATCCACCCCGGCATCAGCGTGCTGGCACGCGCCCACAGCGACGCCGAGGTCAAGCATCTGCTGGCCCACGGTGCCGATGCAGCGGTGCTGGCCGAACGCGAGCTGGCCTATTCGCTGGTCGACATGATGATGGCCACCCCACCGTGGCGCACGCCGCGGGCCGAGGCCGCAACTGCCGCGAGTTGAGCGCGTTTACTTGCCGTTCGCGCCTGTGGCGAGTGGCTTGCCGTCGGGCCGCGCGACCGCATGCATCTCCCACGCGATCTTCTTCAACAGCGCGCGACGGTCATCGCCTTCGACATACAAATCGGAGTGCGTCTTGCCGGGCAGGAAGCGCACTTCCGCCTTTGCGCCAAGCCCGTCCAGCACGGCCTTGAGCCGGCGCGCGGCCCCGTCCAGGTAGAAGGTATCGGCATCGCCCACGATCACCCGGATCTTGCCATCGAGATCGGGCTTCAGCGCCTGCCACTGGGTCTGCAACTTGTGGGCGATGTCGTAATGCTCGCGCCAATAGGCAACCACCATCGGATCGACCTTGCCGGTGGCGCGATCGAACATCGGCACCGGCCGGCCATCGCCGCCGCGCGGCGAGAACACCCAGTCGAACGACGCGAACTGTCCGCCGACCGCGCCCTTCACCGCTTCCTGCCGCGCGTATTGCTCGAACGTCGAGAGCACTTCGCCGTTCACCCGTACCAGCGGCCAGGCGCTGCCATCGGGCTTGCGATACACGTTGGCATTCGATGCGTACAGATCCGGCCCGGTGAAATCGTGGAAGTCGCTGGAATCCGGCGCAGTCGACCAGGTGCCGCCGAAGAGCTTCGGATACGTGACCTGCAGCCACAGCGTGGCCCAGCCGCCGGACGAGTGGCCATTGAGCAAGCGCCCGGAGGCCTTGCCGTCCATCCGGTAACGCGCCTCCAGCGACGGAATCAATTCGCTGGTCAAGGCCTGGCCCCACGGTCCGTTGTTCACCGAATCGGCGAACTCATGGGTGCCGGTGGCGCTGGATTCGTCCAGGAACACCCAGATCATCGACGGCATGCTGCCGTCGCGCATCGCGTCCGCCACGTACACCACGCTCCGCACCAGGCCCGGCAGGTTGCCGCCGAATCCATGGGTGAAATACGCGGTCGGATAGCGTGCGCGCGCATTGCCGGCATCGGCATAGCCAGGCGGCAGCAACACCCAGCCGCGCATGTGGATGTCGCGGCCCCAGAACTTGCTCAGCGCCGGACTGATGAAGTCGAGCAGTTCGGTCTGCGCACGCGCAGCGGCCATCGCCTCGCGCGCGTCCGCGGGTGCATCCTCGGGAACGAGCCAGGGATCCGGCCGCTCCGGCAGAACGCGGGTCAACGCCAGCGACGGGATTCGCTGCGATGCGCCCAGTCGCACCTTGGTCGGCTCGCTGACGAGATCGCCGGGACCACGCCCGCCATAGTTGTAGTCGTGGTTGGCATCGAGCACCGCCTGCAGGTAGTACTCGCCCTCCGGCAAGCGCGAGAACCCCTGCGGGAACGCGATCGCATCGGCATCCAGTACCACGCTGGCACCGGATGCCAGGTGCGGTAGGTCCATCGCGGCGAACGTGACCGCCTCGGGCGTCATCGCGCTGGCGTTCACCGCCTCGACCTTGCCATCCTTCGCCGCCGCTTCCGCCTTGTCGACCGGCATCGCGAACACCAGCAGGCGACCGGATACCGCGGGCTGCATCGCTGCGGCATCCAGCCGGACCTCGACGTGACGGGTGCCTTGCGCGCTTGCCACCATCGGCGACAACAGGCAACACGACAGCAAGACGATGCGTGCGAACCGCGACTGACGTGATGGCGACATGGCAACGCTCCCGATGTGATGCCGGGATTAGACACCAACCGCTTCATCGCCGCGGTGCGGCGTCGCTTCGCTACTTCGTCGCGGCGTCCTTCGCGAACACCAACCTGCCGCCCTCCGCATCCACCCGCACGCTATCGCCGCTGGCGAACGCGCCGGAGAGGATCGCCTGGGCTAGCGGGTTCTCCAGTTGTTGCTGGATCGCACGCTTCAGCGGACGCGCGCCGTACACCGGGTCGAAGCCGACATTCGCCAGCAGCTCGAACGCCTTGTCGCTCAACTCGATGCGGATGCCGCGCTCGCCCAGGCGTTTCTCCAGTCCACGCAGCTGGATGCGCGCGATCGCCTTGATCTGCTGCTTGTCCAGCGGATGGAAGACCACGATGTCGTCCAGCCGGTTGATGAATTCCGGGCGGAAGTGCGACTGCACCACGCTCATCACCACCGCCTTCATCTGCGTGTAGGCCTCGGGACTGTCGTCGTTGCCAAGCTCCTGGATGTGCTGCGACCCAAGGTTCGAGGTCATCACGATCACGGTGTTGCGGAAATCCACCGTGCGGCCCTGGCCATCGGTCAGGCGACCGTCGTCGAGCACCTGCAACAGGATGTTGAACACGTCCGGATGCGCCTTCTCCACCTCGTCCAGCAGGATCACGCTGTAGGGACGGCGGCGCACCGCTTCGGTAAGGTAGCCACCCTCTTCGTAGCCGACGTAGCCCGGAGGCGCGCCGACCAACCGCGACACCGCGTGCTTCTCCATGAACTCGCTCATGTCGATGCGCACCATCGCGTCGGTACTGTCGAACAGGAATTCGGCCAGCGCCTTGCACAGTTCGGTCTTGCCCACACCAGTCGGGCCGAGGAACAGGAACGAGCCGCTCGGCCGGTCCGGATCGGACAGGCCGGCGCGCGAACGCCGCACCGCATCGGACACGACCTTGATCGCTTCTTCCTGGCCCACCACCCGGCTGTGCAGCTGCGCTTCCATCGCCAGCAATTTCTCGCGCTCGCCCTCCAGCATCTTGCTCACCGGGATGCCGGTCCAGCGCGCCACGACCTGGGCGATTTCCTCGGCGGTGACCTTGTCCTGCAGCAGGGTGAAGCCCTTGTGCTCCACCTCCTGCGCGGCGGCCAGCTGCTTCTCCAGTTCCGGCAGCGTGCCGTACTGGATCTCGCTCATGCGTGCGTAGTCCTGCGTGCGTTGCGCGGCTTCCAGTTGCAGGCGCGCGGCCTCGATCTGCTCCTTGATCCGGGTCGCCCCCTGCAGGGTCGCCTTCTCGGCCTTCCACACTTCCTCCAGGTCGCTGTACTCGCGTTCGAGCACGTCGATCTGTTCCTGCAGGTCGGCCAGGCGCTGCTTCGATTCGGCGTCCTTCTCCTTCTTCAGCGCCTCGCGCTGGATCTTGAGCTGGATCAGCCGACGTTCCTTGCGGTCCATTTCCTCCGGCTTGGAGTCGATCTCCATGCGGATCCGAGAGGCCGCTTCGTCCATCAGGTCGATGGCCTTGTCGGGCAACTGGCGGTCGGCGATGTAGCGATGGCTCAACGTCGCCGCAGCGACGATGGCGGGGTCGGTGATCTCCACGCCGTGGTGCACGGCATACCGCTCCTTCAGCCCGCGCAGGATCGCGATGGTGTCCTCGACACTCGGCTCGCCGACGAACACCTTCTGGAAGCGACGCTCGAGCGCGGCATCTTTCTCCACGTACTTGCGGTATTCGTCGAGCGTGGTCGCGCCGATGCAGTGCAGTTCACCCCTCGCAAGAGCCGGCTTGAGCATGTTGCCGGCATCCATCGAGCCTTCCGCCTTGCCGGCGCCGACCATGGTGTGGAGCTCGTCGATGAACAGGATGATCTGGCCTTCGTTCTTCGACAGGTCGTTGAGCACGGCCTTCAGGCGCTCCTCGAATTCGCCGCGGAACTTGGCGCCGGCGATCAGTGCGCCCATGTCCAGCGACAGCAGGCGCTTGCCCTTCAGGCCTTCCGGCACCTCGCCATTGATGATGCGTTGGGCCAGGCCTTCGACGATCGCGGTCTTGCCCACGCCGGGCTCGCCGATCAGCACCGGGTTGTTCTTGGTGCGCCGTTGCAGCACCTGGATGGTGCGGCGGATCTCCTCGTCGCGGCCAACCACCGGATCGAACTTGCCGCTCTCCGCGCGCGCGGTCATGTCGATGGTGTATTTCTCCAGCGCCTGGCGTGCGTCCTCGGCGTTCTCGTCCTGCACCTTCTCGCCGCCGCGCAGCTTGTCGATGGCCGGTTCCAGCCTGGCCTTGTTGCCGCCCGCGGCCTTCAGCGCCTTGCCGGCATCGCCGGAATCCTCGAGCGCGGCGAGCAGGAACAATTCGCTGGCGATGTAGGCATCGCCGCGCTGCTGGGCCAGCTTGTCGGTGACGTTGAGCAGGCGGATCAGGTCGTTGCCGGCCTGCACGTTGCCGGCCTGGCCGGTCACTTTCGGTAGCCGGTCGAGCGCTTCGGTCAGGCGCTCGCGCAGCACGGGCACGTTGACGCCTGCCTGGGCCAGCAACGGGCGGGTGCCGCCGCCGCGCTGGTCGAGCAGCGCCAGCAGCAGGTGTGCGGGTTCGATGATGGTGTGGTCGCGACCCACGGCCAGCGACTGGGCGTCGGCGATGGCCTGCTGGAAGCGCGAGGTGAGTTTGTCCATGCGCATGGGGAAATCCTTGAAGGGAATGGGCCGCTCGCGGCCAATGTGTTCCAGATGCGGTTGCCTCGTCGTGATTCAAGTCAAATCGGACGCGCCGGTTCGGCGTCGGTTATGGTCGCGCATGCCTTTTGCGGAGCCCGCTCGATGACTCGTTTCCACACGCTCGCCTGCGGCCTGCTGCTGGCCCTGTCCGCAGCACCCTGCCTCGCCGCCACGCCCTCCGCGACCGAGCAACGGCTGCGCGACTCCATCCAGGCCGACCAGCCGCATGCGATCGCCTTGCTGGAGCGGCTGGTCAACCAGAACTCGGGCTCGCTCAACATTGCCGGCGTCACCGCGGTCGGCGAGATGGTCCGCGCCGAACTGGAACCGCTCGGCTTCGACGTGCAGTGGATCGACATGCGCGCAACCGGACGCGCGGGTCATCTGGTCGCGACGCATACGGGTAAGGGCCGCGGCAAGCGCCTGCTGTTGATCGGCCACCTGGACACCGTGTTCGAACCGGACTCCACGTTCCAGCGCTTCGTCCGCAATGGCGACAACGCGACTGGCCCCGGCATCGGCGACGACAAGGGCGGCGTGGTGATCATCGTCAGCGCGTTGCGCGCGATGCATGCCACCGGCACCCTGCGCGACGCCGACATCAAGGTCGTGCTGACCGGCGACGAGGAATCGGCCGGCACGCCGCTCGACGCTGCGCGCGCCAACCTGGTCGCGGCCGGGAAATGGGCGGACGTCGCCCTCGAATACGAAGGCCTGATCGTCGACGGCGGCCAGGACTTCGCGACGGTGGCGCGCCGTGGGGTGACCGACTGGGAGATGACCACCACAGGCATGACCGGGCATTCCAGTGGCGTGTTCGGCGATGGACTCGGTTACGGCGCGAACTACGAGCTGGTGCGCATCCTCGACACCTTCCGGCGCGAACTCCCGGAGCCGAATGTCACTTTCAACGTCGGCCTGATGGTCGGCGGCACGCCCGCAACGCTGGACGCGGGCGGTGCGCGCGGCAGCGCCTCGGGCAAGACCAACATCATCGCCGAGCGCGCCGTGGCGCGCGGCGACCTGCGCACGCTGACGCCAGAGCAGGAAGCGCGAGCACGCACGCGAATGCAGGCGATCGTCGCCCAGCACCTGCCGAAGACCGGCGCGTCGCTGGTGTTCGAGGACTCCTACCCGCCGATGGCCCCGACCGACGGCAACCGCGCGCTGCTCGCGATGCTCAACCAGGTCAATGCCGACCTCGGCCTGCCGGCCATGGGCGAATGGGATCCAGCCAAGCGCGGCGCCGCCGATTCCAGCTTCGTCGCCGCCGATGTCGACGTGCTTGCCGGCCTGGGCGCCGCAGGCTCGGGCTCGCATGCAGAGGGAGAGAGCGTCGACCTCACCAGCATCCCCCGCCAGGCGCTGCGCAGCGCCGTGCTGATCGACCGGCTGTCGCGCACGCCGCGATGAGCGAAGGCTGGCACCTGTACCTGCTGCGCTGTCGCGGTGGCAGCGTGTATGCCGGCATCACCACCGACATCGAACGCCGCTTCCGCGAACATGCGTCCGGCCGCGGCGCGAAATACACCCGTGCACATCCGCCGGAATGCGTGCTCGGCAGTCGTGCGTACCCGGATCGCGCCAGCGCTTCGCGCGCCGAGCATGAACTCAAACGACAGCCGAAGGCACGCAAGCTGGACTGGTTGCTGGCCGATCCGCAGCCCATGCTCGATCGATGACGGTTCCGGCGATGACGCCGCATCGCAAGGCGGCATCAACCTGCTGCTAACACCGCATTGGCCATACTGCGCCGATGCACGCACGGTCCGCACCTCAACGGCCGCGTCCGAGTCCGCCCGATCAGGGCTGGGCCTTGTTTCTCGACGTGGATGGCTGTCTCCTGGAATTCGCCGACGCACCCGACAAGGTGATCGTCCCGCTCGGATTGAGGGAGCGTCTGCACGCACTGTCGGAGCAACTGGACGGTGCCCTGGCGCTGGTCAGTGGCCGCTCGCTGGAGGCATTGGACGACCTGTTCTGGCCGCTGCGATTGCCGGCCGCCGGCTTGCATGGATTGGAGCGACGCTCGCGCAATGTCGAACATCGCGCACCGATCGCAAGCCAGCTGTTGCGCCGCCTCTGCGCCGAGGCGGAAACGCTGGCGATCGATCATCGTGGTGCGATGGTGGAGAACAAGCGTGCCGGATTCGCCTTGCATTGGCGCGCAGCGCCGCAGGCGGAGCACGCCATGCGCGCATTCGCCGAAAGCGCGTTGTCGCAGTTGGTCGGCTATCGGCTGCAGCACGGTGACCGGGTAGTTGAACTACTGCCGGTCGGCGGCGACAAGGGTGGTGCGATTGCAGCCTTCCTGGAGGAAGCGCCGTTCGCCGGGCGGCATCCGGTTTTCGCCGGCGACGACCTCACCGACGAATCCGGCTTCCGCGTGATCAATGCGCGTGCCGGCACCAGCGTGCTTGTCGGCAAACGCCCGGACAGCGCAGCGACTTTCGGCCTGCTCGACCCGGCTGATGTACGTGCGTGGCTGGGCATGCCCGGCACCGACCACGACGACGGAGACCCTGCCCGATGAACCCGCATCACGCGTCGACCAACAACGGCAAAGCCGACTTCGGACTCGAACTCGGGGTCATCGGCAATGGCAGTTTCGGCGCGCTGGTGGATGCGCATGGTCGCGTGGTCTGGGGCTGCCTGCCCGCCTTCGACGGCGACCCCGCCTTCTGTGCGCTGCTGTCGCCCCGCGACCACGAGGGCGGCGATTTCGGCATCGAGCTGGAGGATTTCTCGCACGCCGAACAGGCCTACATCGCCAATACCGCCGTGCTGCGCACGGTGCTCCACGACACGCGTGGCGGATCGCTGGAGATCGTCGACTTCGCTCCGCGCTGGCGGCAGAACGGACGCTTCTATCGTCCGGTCTCGATCGTCCGGCGGATCAGCCCGCTGTCCGGCAATCCGCGCATTCGCGTCCTGGCTCGGCCCCTGGCCGACTGGGGGGGCGCGTGCCCGAACAGACCTGGGGCAGCAATCACATTCGCTGGCTGCTGCCGGCGTTCACCCTGCGCCTGACCACCGACGTGCCGGTGCGTTATCTGCGCGACAGCCTGCCATTCGTGCTCGGCCACCGCATGCATCTGGTGCTCGGCCCGGACGAAACGCTGGCTCGCTCGATCGATGGTTACGTCGAGGAGGCGCTGGGCCGCACCCTGGATTACTGGCGCGAATGGGTGCGCTATCTGTCGATCCCTCTGGAATGGCAGGACGCGGTGATCCGCAGCGCGATCACGCTCAAGCTCTGCCAGTACGAAGACAGCGGCGCGATCATCGCGGCGATGACCACTTCCATCCCGGAGGCACCGGGCTCCTCGCGCAACTGGGACTACCGCTATTGCTGGCTGCGCGATGCGGCGTTCGTGGTGCGCGCGCTCAACCGACTCGGCGCGACCCGCAGCATGGAGGAGTTCCTGCGCTACATCTTCAACATCGCCACCCACGACGGCAGCCTTCAGCCGTTGTATGGAATCGGTTTCGAGGAACAACTCGAGGAACACGAGGTCGCATCGCTGGCCGGCTACCGCGGCATGGGCCCGGTGCGTCGCGGCAACCTGGCCTGGATCCAGAAGCAGCACGATGTCTATGGCAGCGTGGTGCTGGCATCGACCCAGTTGTTCTTCGACCAGCGCCTGGCCGATCCCGGCGATGCCGGCACCTTCGCCCGGCTCGAGCCACTGGGCGAACACGCGTTCGCCCTGTTCGACGTCCCCGATGCGGGCTTGTGGGAATTCCGCGGCCGCGCCGAAGTGCATACCTACACCGCGGCGATGTGCTGGGCGGCCTGCGACCGTCTCGGCAAGATTGCGTCGAAACTCGGCCTGGACGATCGCGCGGCGCATTGGCGCGAGTGCGCCGACCATATCCACGCGATCACCCTGGCACGCGCCTGGCGGGCGGATGCCAACCACTTCAGCGCGTCATTCCAGAGCGACTATCTGGATGCCTCGCTGCTGCTGCTGGCGGATATCGGCTTCCTGTCCGCTGACGATCCGCGCTATGCGGCCACCGTCGAGGCGATCGGCCGCGAACTGCGGCACGGCGATGGCGTGTTCCGCTACGTGGCACCCGACGATTTCGGCGCACCCGAAACCAGCTTCACCATCTGCACGTTCTGGTACATCGACGCGCTGGCCGCGATCGGGCGCAAGGACGAGGCGCGCGAGTTGTTCGAACGCGTGCTGGCGCGCCGCAATCGGCTGGGGCTGCTGTCGGAGGACATGGCCTTCGAGGATGGCGAAGGCTGGGGCAACTTCCCGCAGACGTATTCGCACGTGGGCCTGATCAATGCCGCGATGCGGCTGTCGCGTTCCTGGCAGGAGGCGTCATGAGCCGCCTGGTCGTGGTGTCCAATCGCGTCGCCATTCCCGGCGAGAGCCTGCCCGGCGGATTGGCGGTCGCCCTGCAGGCCGCGCTGGGCGAGCGCGGCGGCGTGTGGTTCGGCTGGAGCGGCAAGACCGTGCGCGGCGACAGCGGCGACGTCCACGAACAGCAGCACGGCGGGATCCGCTACGTCACCATCGACCTCAACCGGGCCGACGTGGACGATTACTACAACGGGTTCTCGAATCGCACGCTGTGGCCGCTGCTGCATTTCCGCCTGGACCTGGTCGACTACGACCGCGCCACCCGCGAGGGCTACCGGCGCGTCAACGCCCTTTTCGCCGACACCCTGGCACCGCAGTTGCGGGAAGACGACATCGTCTGGATCCACGACTATCACCTGATCCCGCTGGCGGCGTTGTTGCGCGAACGCGGCGTGACCTGCCGGATCGGTTTCTTCCTGCACGTTCCGCTCCCGTCCGCCGATCTGTTGATGGCGATGCCGGACCACGCGCGATTGTTCAGCACCCTGTATGCCTACGATCTGCTCGGGTTCCAGACCAGTCGCGACAACGACCGCTTCCGCACCTACGTGCGGCTGTACGGCGGCGGCAGGATCGTGGACGACAGCCTCATCGAGGCGGCGGATGGACGACGCATCCGCACCGCTGCCTTCCCGATCAGCATCGACACCCCGCACATCGCGCGGCAGGCGGCCGCGGCTGGCGGCAAGTCTGCCTTGCGCAACCTGCACAACAGCCTGGAACGACGGATGCTGGCGATCGGCGTCGACCGGCTCGACTACTCGAAGGGTTTGCCGGAGCGATTCCAGGCGTTCGGACGTTACCTGGAGCGCCATCCGGAGCAGAAAGGCAGCCTGACGTATCTGCAGATCGCGCCGGTCTCGCGCGGGGAAGTGAACGAATACCAGCACCTGCGCAATCAACTGGAACAGATCGCCGGCCACATCAACGGCCGCCACGCCGCACCCGACTGGACGCCACTGCGTTACGTCAACCGCAACATCCCGCACGCGATGCTGACCGGCTACTACCGCATGGCACGCATCGGCCTGGTCACGCCGCTGCGCGACGGCATGAACCTGGTGGCCAAGGAGTACGTGGCGGCACAGGATCCGGGCGATCCCGGCGTGCTGATCCTGTCGCTGCTCGCAGGTGCCGCGCTGGAAATGAAGGAAGCCTTGCTGGTCAATCCGCATGATGTGGATGGCGTGGCCGATGCGATCGCCACCGCTGCCGCAATGCCGCTGGCCGAGCGCAAGGAACGCTGGCAGGCCATGATGGCGCGACTGCTGGAATACGACATCCATGCGTGGCGGCGGGGTTACCTGCAGGCGCTGGAATCCGCCTGATCCATATCGCGCGCGCTGACGACGGCACGCGTGCACATCGCCTGCGGCCGGATTCAGAGGAAGCGCTGGCGATGCTCGGGCGCGGGCACGCTGCAGGCCTCGTTGCGTCCGAACCAGCGGTAGCGGTTGCGGGCGAGCCAGCGATACGCCGCATCGCGAACGCGGCGCGGAACAAGCGCGATCACATGCGCCGCGCACCAACCGCCACCCAGTCCCGCCAACACGCGACGGATCGCATCGGAATCGGTGGAGATGCGCGGCGAGTTGCCGACATCCTGTTCGACCAGCAGGAACGAGGCCGGGTCGTCGGGATCCAGCCCATGCGAAGCCAGCAGATCGCGGCCCGTATCCGATTGCATCGCGGCGTAGCGATAGCGAGCGCGACGGTCGTGCCGCAACAGGAACCCGACCCAGCCGTTGCAGAGCACGCACACGCCATCGAACACGATGACCGCGCCGCCGGGCTCAGCCTGCGGCATCGTCCACCGGCAGCAGCCAGCCTTGGTAGCGGATGACGCGGCCAACCAGCGGCAGGCGCGCATCGATGCTGAATTCGTAGCGGCCTTCGTGCTCGGATTCGCGACAGCGCACGCCACGGAACCAGCGCGCCGGCAGTGGCAGCACGCCGAACACGCGCACGCCCGCGACCCGCCACCAGATCGCACCGGCATTGGCCAGCAGCGCATGGCGGAACTGCAGCGGGCCGATCTGCTCGCGGAGCAGGCCATTCTTGTATGCCAGCCGCGAGTGCATGCGCGTGCCGGCGAAATCGCGATGCCAGGTTTCGCTGCGCGTGTCGGCGGTGAATTCGACGGTGATCGGCACGTCCTGCATCGCGCCGGGCAAGCCGGCGATGCGTGCGCACAGCCGTGCCAGCGGATTGCGTCCGCGCTCGACACTGGCGATTCCGGCGTAGCGCGCGGTACCGCGCACCGCATGCAGGGTGCGCACCGGTGCCGGCAACTTGAAGAACGCCGCACCCAGCGCCTGCTGGAACAAGGTGGGCGGCACGGGATGGCTCACCGCTCGATCCACGCAACGGTGGCGATGCGGCCACTGCGCCCATCGCGGCGATGGGAAAAAAACCGCGCCGGATCGCTGATCGTGCAGAACGCACCGCCATGCACCTGGGTGACGCCGACCGCAGCAAGGCGGCGACGCGCCAACGCATACAGATCGACCTTCCAGTGGCCGGGCCGAGTCGGCGCGAACGCTGCGCCGGCACCGGCATCGCGCGACACGAAGGCCGCGAAGACCTCTTCACCGATTTCGTAGGCCTGCGGTCCGGCGGCCGGGCCGAGCCAGGCGACGAGCTTGTCCGCCGGTGTCCGCATCGCCGCCACCGTCGCTTCCAGCACGCCCGCGCACAGCCCGCGCCAGCCCGCGTGGGCAGCGGCGATTTCACCGCCGCCTGGTGCCGCGAACACCACCGGCAGGCAGTCGGCGGTGAGGATGGCCAGGACGGTGCCAGGCGAGGTGGTGACGGAGGCATCGGCTTCGGGTTCATCGAAGCCTGGCTCGCATGCGACCTCCACGCCATGCACCTGCCGCAGCCAGCGCGGTAGCGAGGGCAGGTCCAAGGCAGCCCCAACTGCTGGCGGTTCTCGATCACCGCGTCCGGGTCATCGCCGCAGCGCGCGCCGAGGTTGAACGTATCGAACGGCGGCTGCGAGACGCCCAGCCCGTGGCGCGTGGTGGTCAGCGCGCGGACGCCGGGCGGCGCGGGCCAGTCGGCGTCCAGCCAGGCGCTCATCGACGCTGGCGCTCCGCCTCCGCGTGGGCCGCGGCATCCTCGCGCAGCAGGCGCAGCAGGTGTTGCATGTCCGCGGGCAGCGGCGCACTGCAACGGATCGGATCGGCAGTCACCGGATGAGTGAATTCCAGCACTTCCGCATGCAGCGCCTGCCGCTTGAACCCACGCAGCGCCGCAATGAAGTCGTCACTGGCGGCCTTGGGCAGCTTGAACGACCCGCCGTACAACGGATCGCCGACGATCGGGTGCTTGAGGTGGTTCATGTGCACGCGGATCTGGTGGGTGCGGCCGGTCTCGAGCCGGCATTCCAGCGCAGTGTGGTTGCGGAAGCGTTCGCGCAGGCGGTAATGGGTCACTGCGTCCTTGCCGTCCTCGCGCACGGCCATGCGCAGGCGGTCGCGCGGGTGGCGGTCGATCCCGGTGCGCGCGCTGCCGCCCGATACCAGCGCACCGGCGACGATCGCCAGGTACTGGCGATGGACATTGCGTGCGGACAGCTGCGCCACCAGCGAGGTATGCGCCGGCAGGGTGCGCGCCACCACCATGACCCCGCTGGTGTCCTTGTCCAAGCGATGGACGATGCCGGCACGCGGCAACAATTCCAGGCTGGCATCGCGGTTCAGCAGGGCATTGACCAGGGTGCCGGTCGGATTGCCTGCGCCGGGATGGACCACCAGCCCGGCCGGCTTGTCGAGGACGAAGACGTGCTCGTCCTCGTACAGGATGTCCAGCGGGATGTCCTCGGCGACCGCGTGGGTCTGGGTTTCCTGCACCGCGGAGAGGGTGATTTCCTCGCCGCCGCGGACGGGATCGCGACCACGTGGCGCAGCGCCATCGACGGTGACATCGCCGGACTTGATCCATGCCGACAACCGCGAGCGCGAATACTCCGGGAACAGTTCGGCCAGCACCGCGTCCAGCCGGCGGCCGGCTGCGGATTGGGGGACGATGACGTGGCGGGGGCTTACGGATTCGGTCATGGGATCAGGCTGGCGGTTCAGGCGCCGCACAGCGGCGGCGGCCCGACACTCAAAACGGGCTGGTATTATCCCACCCTCTCCAGGCCTCCGTGCCTCCAGGCGCCGACTCGATGCTCATGCCCGCCCGTTCCACCCTGCTGCGCCCCGCCCTGCTCGTCGCCCTGGTCCTCGCCGCAAGCGGTTGTTCCAGCGTCAAGGGCATGTTCAAGGACAAGGACAAGAACGAGGGCCTGCCGGTCAGCCAGCTCTACGACAAGGCCCACGGATCGATGGAGCAGGGCCGCTGGAGCACTGCGGTCGAGACCTTCGGCCGGCTGATCGCGCAGTACCCGTATGGCCCGTACACCGAACAGGCATTGATGGAACAGGCCTACGCGGAGCACAAGGCCGGCAAGTACGACGAAGCGGTGTCGACCATCGACCGCTTCATCCGCACGTATCCGACCCACAAGAACATCGCCTACCTCTATTACCTGCGCGGCCTCAGCAACATGAGCCGCAACACGGTATTCCTGTCCAAGGCGTTCAAGCTGGACATGAGCACGCGCGACCTGCAGGCCCCGCAGCAGGCCTATAACGACTTCAACATCGTGACCACGCGCTATCCGAACAGCCGCTACGACGCCGACGCCCGCCAGCGCATGATCTTCCTGCGCAACGAGTTCGCCCGCTTCGAGCTCAACACCGGCCTGTACTACCTGCAGCGCGGTGCCTGGGTATCAGCGAGCGACCGTGCGACCCATCTGCTGGAAACCTACCCGCAGACCGCATACCAGAACGACGCCGTCGCCCTGCTCGCCGAGTCCTACACGCGGATGGGCAACGCGACCCTGGCCGCCGATGCCAAGCGGGTGCTGCAGCAGAACGACCCGCAGCATCCGTGGCTGGCCGGCGACTGGCCCAAGGGCAAGGGCATCATAGCCCGCCTGAACCCGCTCAACGGCAACTGACCGGCCAACGCCGCACACGTGCAGCGAACAACAAGGGTGGCGTGAGGTTCTTCGGAACATCACGCCACCCTTTTTCATTTGATGGGTCGCAACCCCGTTTGAGGTCGTCCCGCGTTTCCGCTTGGCACGCCCGGCTCGCCGGTTGAACGCCACTGCAGAGGACGCCCTCGATGACCACGCATTTCCAAGCACGCTTGCTCCCCCTGGCCATCGCCGGCCTGCTGCTCGCGGGTTGCGCCGCCCATCGCGAGACGGTTGCCGGCACAGAGGCGACCACGACCGATGCTGCACGCGAGGCGATGCCACCGCCCGCACCACCGGCACCAGCCGCACCCGTCGGGCTGATGGCACCCGCTGCGGATGCCGCCGCGAGCAGCGCGAGACTGGAAAGCGTGATGGTCAGCGGCAGCCGCATTCGCGCCAGTGCCGAAGCGAAATCCATCGCACCCGGTGAACCGGAACATGGCGACGCCCGCCAGCAGGTGCAGTCCGGCACCCTGACCGCCGGCGATTACGACGACCTGCTCAACCCCGGCCAGTACGCACGTTACGCCGAGCGTTATCTGCAAGGTCGCACGCAAACCGGCCTGCCGTTCGTGGATACGCGCTCGCCGCTGCAGGTGCGGGTGGTTGGCAAGAACGGCCAACCGGTGGCCTTCGCGGATGTGTCGGTCAGCGACGGTCGCGGACGCACCCTGCACTTGCCGACCGCCGCCAATGGCATGGCGGTGTTCTTCCCGTCACTGGACGGATTGGCGGGGCACCTGCAACTCGCCGTGGACGCAGGTGGATCGCAGCCGATCCAGCGCAGCGTGGACCTCGAGCGGCGTGGCGCGGATCGCACGATCAGCATCACCCTGCCCATCGCCGGTCGCGCTCCAGAGGCACTCGACCTCCTGCTGGCCATCGACACCACCGGCAGCATGAGCGATGAACTGGATTACCTGCAGGCGGAACTGGACAGCATCGTGACCACGCTGCGGCGCATCCGCACGGACACCGACATCCGTGTGGGCCTGCTGGTGTATCGCGATCAGGGAGACGAGTACGTCATCCGGCGTTTCGAGTTCACCCGCAACCTCGCAGACCTGCGCGAGCACCTGGGCGACCAGCAGGCCGGCGGTGGCGGCGACTATCCCGAAGCGGTGGATCGTGCCTTCGTCGAGGCCAACCGCTTCGATTGGCGCACGGATGCGGCCAAAGTGCTGCTGCATGTCGCGGATGCGCCGCCGCACGCAGAACTGGCCGACGACGCGTGGCAACAGGCCTTGGCCCTGCGTGCGCGCGGCGTGCACATCGTGCCGGTCGCAGCCAGTGGCGTGGCCGATGACGCGCAATACCTGATGCGCTCGATGGCAGCGGTCACCCAGAGCCGCTACCTGTTCCTCACCGACGACAGCGGCGTCGGCCTGCCGCACGACGAACCTGACGTGCCCTGCTACGTGGTCACCCGGCTGGACGGCCTGATCGAACGCGTGGTGGGATCGTTGCTGGTGGGCCGCCGCATCGAACCGCAGGCCGACGACATCCTGCGCCGCACTGGCGCCTATGACCGCGGCGTCTGCCGACCGACCAGGCAGCCGCGGATCGCGCAGTAATCAAAAAGTGGGGTCAGAGTGGCCTTTTCGCTTCGCAGAAAAGGCCACTCTGACCCCACTTTTCCCCTTTCCTCTCAGTCGCGATACCCGTTGGTGATCGGATAGCGCCGCTCGCGCCCGAACGCGCGCCGGCTCACCTTCGGACCCGGCGCGGCCTGGTGCCGCTTCCATTCGCCGATGCGCACCAGCTTCAGCACCTTGTCGACGGTGGCGGCATCGAAGCCGGCGGCGACGATCTCCTCGCGCGACTGCTCCTGGTCGACGTGGCGCAAGAGGATCGCGTCGAGCACGTCGTACGGCGGCAGCGAATCCTGGTCCTTCTGGTTGTCGCGCAGTTCCGCCGACGGCGGCCGCTCGATCACCGCCTCCGGCACCACCCGGTCGCCGACGGTGTTGCGCCAGCGTGCCAGCGCGAACACCTCGGTCTTGTACAGGTCCTTGATCGGCGCGTAGCCGCCGCACATGTCGCCGTAGATGGTGGCGTAGCCGACCGCGTACTCGCTCTTGTTGCCGGTGGTCAGGACCAGCCCGCCGAACTTGTTGCTCAGCGCCATCAGGAATGCGCCGCGGGTGCGCGACTGCAGGTTTTCCTCGGTGGTGTCGACCGGCTTGCCGGCGAAGGTCTCGGCCAGCGTGTCCAGGTAACCCTGGAACGGTTTTTCGATGGGCAGCGCGATCAGCGTCACGCCCATCGCGTCGCATTGTTCCTGCGCCAGGTCGTTCGAGAGATCGGCTGTGTAGCGCGAGGGCATGCGCACCGCGGTGACATTCTCCGCACCGAGCGCATCGACCGCGATGGCCAGCACCAGCGACGAGTCGATGCCGCCGCTCAGCCCAAGCCAGGCATGCTTGAACCCGTTCTTGGCGAAGTAGTCGCGGGTGCCGCGCACCACCGCGCGCCAGGCCAGCGCATCGCGGCTTTCGTCGCCGTCCACCATCCACTGCACCGGAGTGAAGCGGCGCGACGCCGGATCGAAATCGACCAACAGCCATTGATCGGTGAACGCCGCCGCGGCCGGATGCACGTTGCCATCGCCATCGGCCACCACCGACGCGCCATCGAACACCAGCGCATCCTGTCCGCCGACCACGTTCAGATACGCAATCGCCGCACCGGTCTCGCGCGTGCGCTGCGCGAGCAATTCATCTCGCTGCGCATGCTTGTCGCGCTCGAACGGCGAGGCGTTCGGCACCAGCACCAGCTGTGCGCCCTTGGCCACCGTCGAAGCAATCGGTTCTGCAAACCACAGGTCCTCGCAGATGACCAGCCCGACCTGGGTGCCATTGACCTCGAACACGCAATCGTCGCGATCCGGATCGACATCGAAATAGCGGCGCTCGTCGAACACCGCGTAGTTCGGCAATTCGCGCTTGCGATAGGTCTGTTCGATGACACCATCGCGCAGCACGCTGGCGGCGTTGTAGACCACCGCGCCGGCGCTCTGCGGCCATCCGACCACCGCAACGATGCCCTGCACATTCGCCGCGATGTCATTCAATGCCGCTTCGCAATCACGCAGGAACGACGGCCGGTACAGCAGGTCTTCCGGCGGATAGCCGGACAGCGCCAGCTCGGGGAACAGCACGATGTCGGCGCCGTGTTCGTCGCGCGCCTCCGTGATCATGCGCGCGATCCTGTCGCGGTTGCCGGCCACGTCGCCGACCGGGAAATCGAACTGCGCCATCGCGATGCGTAGGGTCATGCGTGCAGTCTAGCCGTCGTCGTCGCCCGGGTCATTTGCTTCGCCGGCGCAACAGCTTCAGCGCCACTGCTTCCCACTGCCGCGGCCCGCGTACGCCATTGGACGCGCGGGCCAGCCAGCCGCCCTCCCACGCCGCGTATACGCGCGGGTCGATGTAGGACTTGCGGCAGACCGCCGGCGTGTTGCCGAGCTGGCGGGCCACGTCGGTTTCGACCGCCTTGCGCATGGCCGCCATTGCCCGCTGGCTGGCGCCGGCCTCGTCCCATGGCATTTCGGCGAGCAGGCGGATCGCCGCCAGGGTGCCGCCCCAGGTACGGAAGTCCTTGGCGGTGAAGTCGGCCCCCATCGCGTCACGAAGGTAGTCGTTGACCTGCGCGGAGCCGACAGGATGCAGCTGGCCTTCGTCATCGTGGTACTGGAACAGGTGTTGGCCCGGCAACTGCTGGCACTTCTGCAACAGCCGGGCCAGCTTCGCATCGTCCAGGACCACGTCGTGGTCGATGCCGCCCTTGCCGCGAAAGCGGAACCTTGCACGCCCGCCGCGCAGGAACTGCACATGGCGATTGCGCAACGTGGTCAGGCCATACGATTTGTTGGCGCGCGCGTAACCGGCGTTGCCGATGCGCACCAGCGTGTCCGCCATCACCGCGACCACCATCGCCGCAACTTTCTGCTCCGGGAAACCGGGTAACGCAAGGTCGCGACGCAGGTGTCGGCGCAAGCGCGGCAACGCCGCGCCGAAGGCCTCGATGCGTCCGAACTTCTCGCGATCGCGCACTTCGGCCCAGCGCGGGTGATAACGGTATTGCTTGCGCCCGCGGGCGTCGCGGCCGGTGGCCTGCAAGTGACCGTTCACGCGCGGACAAATCCAGACATCGCGATAGGCCGGCGGAATCGCCAGCATGCGGATGCGCTGCAAGGTCGCGTCATCATGGATCGCGCGGCCGCGTGCATCGAGGTAGCGAAACACGTTTCCTGCCGTGCGACGCCGCAACCCGGGGTCGGTATCGCTGACGTAAACCAGTCCGCCTTGGCGTGCGGAAGCGGCTTCGGGTGTCAGCGGTTGGCGTTTGTCCGACATCGCGGCACCATGCCGATGCGCGCGTCAACGCCGCGCCACGATGCCCGGAAACGACGAAGCCGCCCGGAGGCGGCTTGTCGATCACAGCATGTGGAACGAAATCAGCCGGCGAGACGCTTGGCGATCGCCGCGCCCAGGTCGCCCGGGCTCTTCACCGTGGTCACGCCCGCCGCTTCCAGCGCGGCGAACTTGCCTTCCGCGGTACCGAAGCCGCCCGAGGCGATCGCGCCGGCATGGCCCATGCGCTTGCCCTTCGGCGCCGACGCACCGGCGATGAAGCCGACTACCGGCTTGGTGACGTGCTTGCTGATGTAGTCGGCCGCTTCTTCTTCCGCGGAACCACCGATCTCGCCGACCAGGATGATGCCCAGGGTCTGCGGGTCGGCCTGGAACAGCTTCAGCGCGTCGATGAAGTTGGTGCCGTTGATCGGATCGCCGCCGATGCCGATGCAGGTCGACTGGCCGAGGCCGGCGTCGGTGGTCTGCTTCACGGCTTCATAGGTCAGGGTGCCGCTGCGCGAGACGATGCCGATCTTGCCGGGCATGTGGATGTGGCCCGGCATGATGCCGATCTTGCACTCTCCCGGGGTGATCACGCCGGGGCAGTTCGGCCCGACCAGCACCACGTCCGGATAGCCCTTCAGGGTGTTCTTGACCCGCAGCATGTCGAGCACCGGGATGCCCTCGGTGATGCAGACGATCACCTTGATGCCGGCATCGGCCGCTTCCAGGATCGCGTCGGCCGCGAACGGCGGCGGCACGTAGATCACGGAAGCGTCGGCACCGGTGGCCTTGACCGACTCGGCGACGGTGTTGAACACCGGCAGGCCGAGGTGCTGGGTGCCGCCCTTGCCGGGCGTCACCCCGCCGACGACCTGGGTGCCGTAGTCGACCATCTGCTCGGCGTGGAAGGTGCCCTGCGAGCCGGTGAAGCCCTGGACGATGACCTTGGTGTTCTTGTTGATCAAAACGGACATGGGTTCGGGCCTCAGGCTGCAGCAGCGGCGGCGACGGCTTTCTTCGCGCCGTCGTTGATGTCGTCGGCCGACGTGATCGCCAGGCCGGAGTTCTTCAGCAGTTCCTTGCCGGCATCGACATTGGTGCCTTCCAGGCGAACGATCACCGGCACCTTGACGCCCACTTCCTTGACCGCGGCGATGATGCCCTCGGCGATCATGTCGCAGCGGACGATGCCGCCGAAGATGTTGACGAAGATCGCCTTCACGTCGGGCGAGCGCAGGATCAGCTTGAACGCCTCGGTCACCTTCTCCTTGTTGGCGCCACCGCCGACATCGAGGAAGTTGGCCGGCGTGCCGCCTTCCAGCTTGATCACGTCCATCGTCGACATCGCCAGGCCGGCGCCGTTGACCATGCAGCCGATGTTGCCGTCCATGGTCACGTAGTTGAGGTCGTACTTCGAGGCCAAGACTTCGGTCTCGTCTTCCTGCTTGATGTCGCGCATCTCCACCAGCTCGGGGTGGCGGAAGTTGGCGTTGTCGTCGGAGTTGATCTTGCCGTCGAGCACGGCCAGGTTGCCGTCGGTGAGGATCGCCAGCGGGTTCAGTTCGACCAGCGCCAGGTCCTTCTCGTTGAACAGCTTGTACAGGCCGAGCATGATCTTGCTCAGCTGGTTCACCTGCTTGGCGTTCAGCCCCAGCGCGAAGCCCATGTCGCGGGTCTGGTACGGCTGCAGGCCCTGCACGTAGTTCACGACGAGGGTCTTGATCGCGTCGGGGTTGTCGACCGCGGTCTTCTCGATCTCCACGCCGCCGTCGGCGGAGGCGATGAAAGTAATCGACTGGGTGGAACGATCCACCATCACCGAGAGGTACAGCTCCTGGGCGATGTCGGTGGCCTGGGTGACCAGCACCGAATCCACCGGCAGCGCGACGCCCGCCGACTGGTAGGTTTCCATCTTCGTGCCGAGCATGCCCTTGGCGTACTCGCGCACTTCGTCGAAGGACTTCGAGTACTTCACCCCGCCGGCCTTGCCGCGCCCGCCGGCGTGGATCTGTGCCTTGACCATCCAGGCCTCGCCACCGATCGCCTTGGCCGCGTCGACGGCCTCTTCGGGCGAGCGCGCGACGCGCCCGGCCGGTACCGTGATGCCGTAATCGGCAAACAGCTGTTTCGCCTGGTATTCGTGGAAATTCATGGGTCACCCGGGAAGAGGATTGCCGATGCCGGCATGGACGCATCGCGTGGCCGGCAGGTGGCCGGTTGCGGGCGGATCGGCATTTTAGCGTGTTGCAGCGCCGCATGCAGACCCGACCATCGTCGGCATTGGCCAGCCATCTTGCATACTCGGGCCGATGTCCTCGCCCAGCCCCAGCCCGATCCAGGCCGCGATTCGTCGCGAACTGCACTTCTTCACCCTCTATCGGGTGCTGGAGGGGGCGCTGCTGTGCCTGACCGTGTTCAGTCCGGTCGGGGTCTGGCTTGGCGGCCTGCCGCGCCATCCCGTGCTGGCGTCGGCGGTCGCGGCGGTCTACCTGCTGGCCGCGTGCCTGCTGTTCTTCCTGCGCAGGCGCGGGCATGTCAGGCCGATGGTCCTGCTCGGGATCGCACTGGATATCGCGGCGTCGCTGCTGGCCATGCACGCCCTGCCCGACGCCGCAGCCGGCATCGCGATGATGCTGCTGTTCAACGTCGGTGCCGCCGCCCTGCTGCTGCCATTGCGCTGGAGCCTGGCCATCGCCGCCGTGGCCGGCGCGGCCTTGGTCGGCGAGCACATGTGGACGCTGCTGGCCGGCCATGGCCGCGACCGGCCGCTGGCCGAGATCCTGATGTTCGCGGTCAGTTACCTCGCCATCGCCACCCTGACCAGCGTGGTCGGCCGGCAGATGCGCGCCAGCCAGGCGTTGGCCGAGGAGCGCGGCAGCCAGGTCGCCAACATGGCCGAGGTCAACGAGCTGATCATCCGGCGCATGCGCACCGGCGTGCTGCTGATCGAGGGCGACGGCGAGATCCGCCTGGCCAACGAGGCGGCGATGCTGCAACTGGGCAGCTCCGGCGAAGGTCGGCGCACACTGGCCACCGCTGCGCCGGACCTGGCCCGGCAGTTGCAGCGCTGGCAGCAGGAAGGCGATGGCGATCCGGTGCCGCTGCAGCTCAGCCCCGGCCTGCCGGAAGTCCTGCCGCGCTTCACCCGCCTGCTGGCCGGCAGCGACCAGGTCCTGGTGTTCCTGGACGATGCCTCGCTGGCGTCGCGGCGCGCGGAGTCTCTGACCCTGGCCACCCTGGGGCGCTTCTCGGCCAGCCTGGCCCACGAAATCCGCAACCCGCTGGCCGCGATCAGCTACGCCACCCAGTTGCTGGAGGAATCCCGCGACATCCCCGAAGCCGACCGTCGCCTGCTGGAGATCATCTACCAGCAGACCCATCGCATGAACGGCATCGTCGAGAACGTGCTCGGCCTGGCCCGCCGCGAGGCTGCCCGCCCCGAACACGTCGATCTGGGCGAGTTCGTCCGCAGCTTCGTCGCCGAATACCAGGAGAGTCATCCGCTGGAAAACGATCGGCTCGACGGCCATCTGCCACGGACTGCCGTAGCGGCCATGGTGGACCGCCGCCAGCTGCAACAGGTGGTCACCGTGCTGGTCCACAACGCGCTGGTGTACGGGCGCCTGCCCGGCGAACCGGCACGGATCGGCGTGCATGCCCACCTCGACAGCGCCGGCGCACCCGTGCTGGACGTCACCGATCGTGGACCCGGCATCCCGGAAACGGTCGCCGCCCAGCTGTTCAGGCCGTTCTTCACGACCTCGGGGCATGGCACCGGGCTGGGCCTCTATATCGCCCGCGAGCTCTGTCAGGCCAATCAGGCCAGTCTGGACTATGTGCCGGTGCCGGCCGGTGGTGCCTGCTTTCGCATCCGCCTGGCCGGCGCGCGCGCGATCACCACCGTCTGACGGGGCGAACCCAGCGCAGTGCCGCTCTGCGTCGCACTTGGACGCAACACGGCAACGCGCTATCGTGGACGGACATGAGCGCCCCTGCCCGCAACACCCAAGCCTGCGCCCTGGTCGTCGACGACGAGCGCGACATCCGCGAATTACTGGTCCTGACGCTCGGACGGATGGGGTTGAAGTGCGATACCGCCTCGTCCCTGCATGACGCTCGGGCACTGCTTCGCCACAACACCTATGCGCTGTGCCTGACCGACATGCGGCTGACCGACGGTTCCGGGCTGGATCTGGTGCGCGAAATTTCCCAGCTGTACCCGCAGACCCCGGTCGCGATGATCACCGCCTTCGGCAATCAGGAAGCGGCCGTCGGCGCGCTCAAGGCCGGCGCGTTCGATTTCGTCAGCAAGCCGGTGGATTTGTCGGTGCTGCGCGGCTTGGTCCAGCACGCGCTGAAACTGGGCCTGGAGGCCTCCGCTGGCGGTGCATCCCGGCTCGCCGACGCCGCCGGGCCAGCCATGGCCCGCCTGCTGGGCAGCTCGATGGCCATGGCCGACCTGCGCACGACCCTCGCCAAGGTCGCCCGCAGCCAAGCGCCGATCTACATCGCCGGCGAGTCGGGCGTGGGCAAGGAACTTGTGGCGCGGACCATCCATGACGAGGGCATGCGCGCCGCCGGACCATTCGTGCCGGTGAACTGCGGCGCAATTCCCGCGGAATTGATGGAGAGCGAGTTCTTCGGCCACAAGAAAGGCAGCTTCACCGGCGCCCATGCCGACAAACCCGGCCTGTTCCAGGCGGCCGAAGGCGGCACCCTCTTTCTGGACGAAGTGGCCGAGTTGCCGCTGCCGATGCAGGTCAAGCTGCTGCGCGCGATCCAGGAAAAATCGGTGCGTCCCGTCGGTGCCAATGGAGAAGTGCCGGTGGACGTGCGCATCCTCTCGGCGACCCACAAGAACCTGGCGGCACTGGTCGAGGACGGCCGCTTCCGCCACGACCTGTACTACCGCATCAACGTCATAGAGCTTCGCGTACCGCCATTGCGCGACCGACGCGAGGACGTGGCGCAACTCACCGACGCCATACTCGCCCGCCTGGCCAACGCCCAGCACCGCGCGAAACCGGTCCTGCATGCGGATGCCCTGGAGGCACTGGCCCGCTACAACTTCCCCGGCAATGTGCGCGAACTGGAGAACATCCTGGAGCGTGCCTTCGCCTTGGCCGACGACGACGGCATCCGCGCCGCCGACCTGCGGCTGCCGGAAATGCGCCCCAGCGCACCCGCGCAAGCCGCCGCCGCCGCGATGGACCCGTCCCGGATCGATCCGCGCGAGTCCGCCACCAGCGCCCTGCCGAACTTCATCGAGGAAATCGAGCGCAAGGCGATCGAGCAGGCCCTGACCGACAACCGCTACAACAAGACCCGCGCCGCCGCGCAGCTCGGCATCACCTTCCGCGCGCTGCGGTACAAGCTGAAGAAACTCGGGATCGATTGACTGTCGCTACTCACGGACATGCGCGCGTACCTGAATCAGACCTGACAATGTGACGATATGCGTCAGTTTATTGACGCAAATGGTCACATTTCATAAGCAAGCACAGGCCAGAAACGTGACCGCGCTTTCAGAATTGCGCTCAGTTTCAACCTGTCCTGAATTGGCATGCATCCTGCGTTATAACTCTCGCACGTGCCAAAGCCATCCGGCTGCCGAAGGACCGTTACAGCGGGATGTCGCGACACGTGGATCACACCAACCAACCCTAGGGGATACACCATGAAGAAGCAGCAAGGCTTTACCCTGATCGAACTGATGATCGTTGTCGCGATCATCGCCATCCTGGCCGCCATCGCGCTGCCGGCCTACAACAACTACCGCATCCGTTCGGCCGAAGGCGCTTGCCAGGCTGAAGCCAAGGCTTACACCAACTCGGCCGTGGCTGCTGGCCAGTCGCAGATGGTGATTCCGACTGCGGTGACCACCGGTGCTTGCGCTACGGCCCCGACCATCACCAGCGGGGACATCACCAGCTCGTCCAACGTGACCTTCGTCCCGAAGACCCCGGGCGTCAGCTCCACCATCTGCAATGCCGCGACCGCGACCTGCTCGATGACGCCGTCGGTCTAATCGACCGTAGTCGTCCGAAAGGATGGTTCCGAAAGCCCCTCGCAAGAGGGGCTTTTTTTTGCCTTGGATATGGCAGCGCGCTCGGCGCTCCCGCGCCGCTAATAGGCTGGTTGCTACCGATCATCGACCTACGCCGATCGGCTAGTGATCAGCATCACGGAAACACGCAATCAACGCCACATCACGTGACGCTTGGCCCGCTTATTGCGTAATGGTTTGTTACCAGCGAAAAACGCCCCCGGGGAATCGACATGCACAGGAATTCGCAAGGCTTCACCCTGATCGAACTGATGATCGTGGTGGCCATCATCGCCATCCTCGCCGCCATTGCGCTACCGGCCTACAACAACTATCGGGTTCGATCGGCGGAAGGCGCATGCCAAGCGGAAGCGAAGGCTTACATGAACCAGGCCATCGTGGCCGTGACCAATAGCTTCGCAGGCTTCCCGGCACCGTCGAACCAAGCATGCAGCTCCATGACCGGCACCATTGATGCCGCCGCCGTCGCCAGCGGCACTGTCATCACTTTTGCGCCCAAGGCACCAGGAACGGCGAGCACGAGCTGCAGGGCCGACAACAGCAACTGCACGATGACGCCGTCGGTCTGAGCCAAGCGATGCGCAAAGGCGCGTCACTCGATCGCTCCTAAGGAACATCAGCAACGGAGTGGCGACGCGGCCATGTGATCGACGCCACGTGTTTTGCCACCGACAACACTTGGTGAACCGCGTCCCTTATCATCGGGACAGGCGCGAGGGATGGGGAGCAACAGCCCTTCCCATGGCTGACGGATCCGGGGCGCAATGACACGATTTCCTATCGCCGCATGGCTGCGGCATGACCTGTTTCGCTATTTCGCCGCCTCTGTGCTTGCGTTGCTGGCGGACCTCGGCACGCTGTCTACTTGCCTGCGGCTGCTGCATTTCAGCCTGGGCTGGTCGGCGTCCATCGGATTCGCCGTGGGCGCGTTGGTCGCCTACCTGCTGAGTATCCGCTGGGTGTTCCGTCAACGCGCCTTCGCGGACGCGCCGGCAGTAGAGTTCCTGGCCTTCGTCGGGATCGGAATTGCCGGGCTGGGCATCACTCAAGTCCTGCTCTGGCTTGGCGTCGTCAAACTCCACCTGTTGCCCGAACTGGTGAAGCTGGCCGCGGCGATCGTGACCTTCGTCTTCAATTACCTGGTGCGCAAGACCCTGCTGTTCGCAGCCTCCGCGCGCGCACTACGGACCAGCAAGGACAGCGCATGAACACCACAACCCGCATCGTCATCGTTGGTGGCGGTCCCGCCGGCCTGACGGCCGCACTGGAACTGCAGGCTTCCGGCGTCCACGACATCACCGTGATCGAGGCGGATCATCAAGTCGGCGGGATTTCGCGCACGGTCGAGCACCACGGCAACCGGATCGACATCGGCGGCCACCGTTTCTTCTCCAAGTCGGACTGGGTGATGGACTGGTGGCGCGGGATGATGCCCGTGGCCGCCTCCGCGGATCCGGATGCCGCACGGGAGCTCCGCTACCAGGGCGCAGTGGCAGACGCGCCTTCAGCGACCGCAAGCGAGACCGACCACGACGTCATGCTGTTGCGCAGCAGGTTGTCGCGGATCTACTTCAACAAGCAGTTCTTCGACTATCCGCTCAAGCTCAACCCCGACACCCTCCTCAAGCTGGGGCCCTGGAAGACCTTCACCTTCGGCCTGAGCTACGTGTGGGCGCGGGTCAATCCGCGACGTCCTGAAGCTTCGCTGGAAGACTTTCTGGTCAACCGCTTCGGACGCAAGCTTTATGGCCAATTCTTCAAGGAATACACCGAGAAAGTCTGGGGCGTGCCCTGCAACGAGATCAGCGCCGCCTGGGGCGCGCAACGGATCAAGAGCCTGTCGATCACCAAGGCCTTGTTGCATGCGCTCAAGCAGGTGTTCGGCCTGGGCGGCAAGGCGGAACAGACGTCCCTGATAGAAAGTTTCCTGTATCCGAAGTACGGACCCGGGCAGATGTGGGAAACCGCAGCGCGACGCTTTGTCGAGCAAGGGGGGACCCTGCTGATGCGCAGCCGCGTGGAACGCATCGACATCGTCAACGGCCAAGTGCTGGGCGTGGCCTACCGGGATGCGGACGGCAACGAGCACGCGTTGCCATGCACGCACCTGTTGTCCACCATGCCGATCAAGGACCTGGTGCAAGCCTCCGCATCGGCCTGGCCCGACGAGGTGCGTGCGATCGCCAGCAACCTCTCCTACCGCGATTTCATCACCGTCGGCCTGCTGTACCCGCGCAGCGCCATCCCGCGCCAACTGGACGACAACTGGATCTACATCCAGGAGCCCGGTGTCAACGTGGGCCGTGTACAGGTCTTCAACAACTGGAGCCCGCACATGGTTGCGGATCCCGGCACCCTGTGGCTGGGCCTGGAGTTCTTCTGCAAGGAAGGCGACCCGTTGTGGACCATGGACGATGAAGCGCTCAAGGCGCTCGGCCACCGGGAGATGGTGCAGATCGGGCTGGTGCAGGCAGATGCGCCGCGCGATGCCGTGGTGCTGCGCGTGCCAAAGGCCTACCCGGGCTATTTCGGCGAAGCCTACAAGCGCTTCGAGGAATTGCAGTCTGCGCTGGACGCGGTGCCCAACCTGTTCCTGATCGGTCGCAACGGCATGCACCGTTACAACAACCAGGATCATTCGATGCTGACCGCCAAGGAAGCCGCGCGGCAGATCACCAGCGGCCAGGTGGACAAGGCGGCGATCTGGGGGATCAACGTGGACGACGAGTACCACGAGGAGAAGTGAGGTGAGCCAGCAAGCAACCGAGGTTGCAACAGGACCGAATTGCCGAGAGCGGCCGGAATGGCCGACGGGTCTGCTGGCGTTAACGCTGCTGCTATCGATCGCAGCACCACTCGCCATGTATTCCGGGCGCGTGCCGGGTCTCGGGGAGTTCGACTACCAGATTTATTACCGACTGCTGTTCTACAACGACTTCACGAATTCACTTGCGATGCTTGGGGCGCTGCTGCTGGCATTCGCATTACGCCCACTGCACCGATTCATCGAACAACTGGCCGACTCGATCACCAATCGTCCGATAACCGCTTGCATTGCCGCATTCTCCATATTGGCGATTGCTTCGCGCGTCGTGTATCAAGGTTTTCCGCTGGCAATGGACGAATACGCCCCATTGCTCCAAGCGCGTATTTTTGCAAGCGGGGCCCTCACGGCGACCTACCCTCCTGAACTGATGGATCGAATGGTGGTCCCTGGCTTCCAAGGAGTTTTCATCCTTGTTAACCATGACACGGGACAGGCAGCCTCCGCCTATTGGCCCGGTTTGGCCCTTTTGATGACGCCATTTGCCCTGTTCGGTGGAGAATGGTTGCTCAACCCCTTGATGGGTGCGATCGGCCTGTGGTTGATCGGTGATCTGGCCAAGCAGGCAAGTGGATCCGACAAGGCATTTGGTTGGGCGTTCTTGGTCGCAATGGCCTGCCCGCAGTACAGCATCAACGCGATGTCCTACTACGCGATGTCGGCACTGCTTACCCTCAACTTGCTGTTCCTCTGGCTGCTGCTTCGGCCGGGATGGCGCCAGGCAATGCTTGCAGGCGTAGTCGGCAGCATCGCGCTCGTATTGCACAACCCAGTGCCTCATGCATTGTTCGCAGTCCCGGTATTCATCTGGATGCTGGCCGATCCCGAGCGCCGCCGCCGCTTGGTTCCTCTCGCAGCCGGATACCTACCACTGACATTGCTGCTTTGCCTCGGCTGGCCGCTGTTGACAAGCACAATGGGCTTGCGCCTCTCTGGCGTGACCGCCACGCATGCAGGCTTTTTCGCCTCATGGGTGGAAAAGCTACAGGGAATATTTTTCGTTCCTAACCTGGAACTTCTCGTTATCCGTTCGTATGCCGCGTGGAAAGCCCTCATCTGGGCCGCCCCAGGAACCCTCATCCTTGCGCTGATCGCGAGACGACAAACGACTATCCAGCGTCTGCTGCTGGCGGGATTCCTCATCACTTTCGGATTCTACTTTTTCTTTCCTTACGACCAAGGGCATGGCTGGGGCTATCGCTACGTCCACTCAGCTTGGGGCTTGGTCGCCGTTGCCGCCGGGGTCTTTGCCGTGCGTGGGATAAGCACATCGCCTCAACGAAGCTTTCTTGCAACCGCGATATGTGCCGGCCTTCTGGCAATGCCAGCATTCATGTACTCGACCCGCCAAACGATCAACACTTCAATAGCGCAGCAACCACCTACGCCGGAGGATGGCCGATCCGTCGTCTTTTTCTCTACGGACCGACCCGCCCTCTACAGCGTCGATCTGGTCAGGAACTATCCACGAAACCAAGAACGCACCATCAACATGTTGAGCGAGGGAACTGAAGCTGATCGCGCGCTCATGCGAAAGATCGCGGGTGAGGCGGTTTTGGTGACAATAGATCAACGTGGTTCTTCTTGGAGAATTCCGGATTCCTCGCAAGCAGCCCCCCCCGCGAGCAAAAGCCCCTAAGCTTACGACTGGCCTAACAGCAGGCGAAGCGAACCAGACACGTATCCTCACCGAGGGTGGACATCAATTGCAGGCGAAGAAATGCAAAAAACCGCAAATGACCGTTACACAGATGGCGAATACCTTGCATCGAATCCGACCTGGGGCGAAGAAGATAGCGCGTGGAAAGCCAGATGCATTCATGAGCTATGGAACCAATCCAATCTCCCCTCCCCGTTGTCGATTGCGGAGATCGGGTGCGGCGCGGGGGGATACTAGCCAAGCTTCATGACCTGTTTCCAGACAACGTTCAGCTCGATGGTTTCGATATCGCCCCGGCTGCAATCGATCTGGCCAACAGGCGCGCATCACCCCGCCTGAACTTCCACCTAGAGGACCTTACGAAGTCCGGGCAGAGCTTCGATCTGCTTCTATGTGTGGATGTTTTTGAGCACGTCGAAGATCCATTCGCGTTTTTGCGAAGCCTCAAAAAATTGGCCCCCGTCGTCGTATTCAATATCCCGCTAGAAATGCATGTCGCCGGAATCTTGATCAATCACCAAAGGTGGACACGCAGGCATTACGGACATTTGCACTTTTATACAGCCGCCGTAGCGTTTGAGACATTGTCTGATTGCGGCTACACAGTGACAGAATTCCAATACATCAGCCGCCTCACAGATATACCTCGCACAACCAGTGAGTATTTGTTTTGGCTACCCCGTAGACTGCTCTCCCTGCTGAACAAGGAGCTTTCGGCTCGTATTCTTGGAGGCACGTCACTCTTGGTTATTGCTCGCACTAACAGCCCCTGAGAAAGCCTTGTGCCAACCACACTGATCGTGGCCCATCATTATCTTCCACATGTTGGAGGCTTGGAAATCGTCGTCCAGCAACAAGCCCAAGGGCTAATCAGGAATGGCTATGAAGTTCGTATAATTTCGTCTCTCTGGCAATCGAAGCAACAGCGCGAAACCGAGAAAGAAGGCATCGAAGTGTTGCGGGTGCCCACATGGCATGTCATCGAGGACACTCTCTTCATTCCTTTCCCCATATTTTCCCCGCGCTTTGTTGTGGATGCTTGGCGGCAGATCCGATCTGCAGATGTAGTGCATATCCATGATGTTTTCTACATGAGCTCTTGGATATCTGCTGCACTAGCGAAGGTCGCTCGCAAGCCCATGCTACTGACGCAGCATGTAGCGATAGTGGAACACCCAAGCAGGTTCGTGATGTGGGTGCAAAGAGTTGTCTATGCGACGGCGGGCAGGCTGATCTTCGGCAGCGCGAGGAAGATCGTTGCGTACAACCGCAATGTTCGCGACTTCCTCCTATCGCGCGGCATCAACGAAAAGAAAATCCTATGGCTAACCAATGGCATCGACGTACGGAGATTCCGACCACCAGCAGAGGGCGAGCGTGCCGCGATCCGCGCACAGTTCCGCCTGCCCCTAGATCGACCATTAATTTTGTTCGTGGGCAGACTGGTCGAAAAGAAAGGCGTCCAGATACTGCTGAACGCCAAGGACCCTAGCTTCGACCTTGTGTTTGCAGGACCCGGTCCAGTCCCGGAAGATGGATTGATGGAAGGCGTCCACTGGCTCGGCCCACTGGACCAAGCCCAGACGGCTGAACTTTACCGATCTTGCGACGTGTTCGCCTTTCCCGCAGTTGGCGAGATCTTTACATTGGCAATGCAGGAAGCCATGGCGAGCCAACTGCCCGTGATCACGACTGACGACGCAGCCTACACGAACAACGAAATGGCTGATGGTTTGATACTTTGTCCTCGGCAAGCAGAAGAATTCAACAAAGCCATCGTCACCCTTCTGTCTGACCCCAAGCTCGTTCTCGAAATGGGGTTACGCTGCCGACAGACCGCGCTCCGACATTTCGATTGGGATGCAAATTTTTCGAGCCTGAAGGATGCATATGCTGAAGTATCTGCTGCAGGCTGATGGCTTGGTCGCCGCCGCCCTTGAGAACTCCGTCCGGAAGTTCGCCCACGCAAATGAACTCGACAAGCATGTCGTACTGGATTTTGGCTGCGGCACAATGCCGTACCGGCCAATTTTCACTTCTGCAGGCGCACGGTATATCGGCGCAGACATTGATGGCGCACCGGACCTGCGTATAGAGGCCGACCAGCCATTGCCGCTGACTAATGAGAGCATGAATTTCGTCGTATCGTTCCAGGTACTGGAGCATGTAAGGGAAGTACCCAGATACCTTGAAGAAACTCGGCGTGTATTGACCCGAGACGGGAGGCTTTTTCTGTCTACTCATGGCGTGTGGCCATATCACCCACACCCTACCGATTATTGGCGTTGGACCCAAGATGGTTTACGCGAAACGCTTGAGCAAGCCGGCTTCGTGATACTTCGCATAACCCCGCTGTGCGGGCCTGCAGCGTGGCTGGCGATGTTCCCCATGCTCGCGGCGAAGAAACTACTGGGGCCTGCGTCTGTGTTGCTCGCACCGGCAAACTTCCTTGTCAACGTTCTTGCGTTGACAGCAGACTGCCTGACCCCTAACACGATTCGGGACACCAACGCCGCTGTTTACGCTGTTGAGGCTGAGAGATGCAGGTGACAACGAGAGCGAGGATCGCTGAGTTTTGTCGTTACATTGCGACCGGGCTTCTCGGCATCACGCTCAACGTCGCAATCGTCGTAATCTTGACCCACTATCTCAATTTTCACTACCTAGTCTCCCTCGCGCTTAGCTCGCTCATCGTCACCATCGTTGGCTTCTTGCTAAATAGGTCCTGGACCTTTCGCCAATCGGGAACTGCGATCACCCCGGAGTTCTTGCGCTATGTCGCGACAACAGCCACCCAACTCGCGGTTGGCATGATTGCATGCTCATGGCTTGTAACGAGCATGCATATGCACTATTCGCTCGCTGTTGCCTGTGTTGGTGTTCTGTCCGCACCAATAATCTACCTTGTCCATCGAGGATGGAGCTTCGGCTTGTCCTGGCTACGTGATACCTGAGCGCACACGCATGATGACCGACAGGAATTTCGATAGATCGCGTGCCTTCGAGGCTCTTTACCCCGAGCACGAATTTGGCGGATATACGAACCAAGACGGTGCAGTTGCCTTCTATTCACGAGTGCAGTCCCTACTGCGACGCGATTCGATCGTCTGTGATTTCGGATGCGGGCGAGGATTCCACAAGGATCTTTATCGGGGATTCGCCCGCGACGTGCAGGTATTCACGAGGAAGGCGAAGCACGTAGTCGGTGTCGATGTGGACAGCTATGCAGCGGAAAATCCTTACATTGACGAATTCCGGCTGATCTCACCGATGGACGCACCGCTTCCACTGGCAAGCGAATCGGTGGACTTGGTTGTCACAGAGTGGGTAGTCGAGCATCTCCCGAACCCGCGCGACAGCCTTGACGAACTAAGTCGAGTCATCAAGCCAGGGGGATTTCTCTGCATCCGCACGCCGAACCTTTGGCATTACTCATGCTTGGCCGCGCTGATGATCCCGGATCGGTTGCACTACAAGGTGCGACAACTCCTGCGACAACCCCATGAATCCGAGGATGTCTTTCCGACGCTTTATCGCGCCAACACGCGTGGGCTACTGGCAAGCATGTTGGAAGAACGAGGCTTCGATGCAGTTGTCTACAGACACCGCGGCCCTAGCCACCTCACCGAGGCCGGACGCTTTCTTGGGCAAATTGGCGAGTGGATAGAGCGTTTCAGCCCTGCCGTATTCCACCACGAGCTCCATGCCTTCGCGCGCAAAAGAGTCACGACCCCAGCAGGCTCGAGCTGAGTCATCGGAGGCAGCACCACAGCCCCTGAGTGACTAGCGGTTTCCTCGCGCCAAAAGATCTCTTTCATAGTCCTGTCTGTTTTGGTGTGCGATCGAGTCAAGGATGAGACCAATGGCAACCAGCAACACTGAAATGATTTCCAGGCCGCTCGCAAGAATCGCCATTGGTACTCGATAGATCAAGCCGGTTTCCAACCATTCCCAAACAACAGGAATTCCTGCCAGCAAACCGAGCAAAGAAAGAGCACTGCCGATACCGCCGAAGAATAGAAGTGGCCGGTAGTGGCGAAGAATATTGAATATCGTCGCGAGGACACGAGCCCCATCTCGTAGCGTGTTGAGCTTCGAAACACTTCCCTCTGGCCGATCCCGATAATCGACAGGAACCTCCATGATGCGGAAGCGCTTGTCCAAGGCGTGAAGTGTCATATCCGTTTCAATTTCAAAGCCGCCGACCAAGATCGGATAACTTTTGACGAATTTACGATTGAAAGCTCGATAGCCGCTCATGATGTCAGCAAGGTTACTGCCGAAAAGCAAGTTAACGAGCCCGCGCACCAGGCGATTTCCGAAGCCATTGAGAGCTCGCTTGTTTTCGATGGCGTAGTTCCCTCCGCTGTGGCGATCTCCAACCACCATCTCGGCCCTACCATCGAAAATCGGAGCAAGCAATTCGCCTACCTGCATCGCCGGGTAAGTCAAATCAGCATCAGAGAGAACGTACACATCCGCGTCAACATCCATAAAAGCTCGTCTCACGGCATTGCCTTTACCACCGCGGTCCTCGTTGATTACTCCCCCGAGCACTTGAGCTTACGAATAGTCTCCGCGGCTATGGCCTCGGTTCGATCCGTAGACCTATTGTTGACCACCCAAATACTTGCGCTCGGAAGAGCCGAGTGAAATCCCGCGATGGTGGCTGCTAGTGTTTCTTCCTCGTTGTAAGCAGGAAGTACTACTGCGATTCGAGTCATCCGTGCGGCCAGAAGATTGCCCTAGACAGAATAAAGGATTAGAACGCAAAGCGATTAGGGCCTGACGCAAACGGCATTTGTGTCCTACGCACACCTGAACTTCAACGAAGATCTGTCAATGCTACCCATCGCTAAACCAGGAAATGCTCGAACCGGACTTGCGGCCGCACTTTTGGGTTTAGCCATGCTGCTGCTGACTCATCGCTATTGGGGCATCGACCACGACGCCACCCTCTACATGGGCGAAGCGCTGCGCCTCCTGTCTCCGGACATCTACAACCACGACCTGTATTTCGCCCACGGAAGCCAGGGCAAATACACGCTTTTCCCTTGGGTCTTGGCCCAGCTGATGGGCTGGCTGGATCCGGCGGCGCTGTTCTTCTGGGGCGGACTTGCGGGCCTGCTCGCCTTTGCATGGGCCAGCTGGTTTTGCCTGTCTTCGCTGCTTCCCGGCGGGCAACGTTACTGGGCGTGGCTGGGCGTGTTGGGTCTGCCTGCTTCGTACGGCCGCACAGTGATCTTCAGCTACGCAGAACCTTTTCTCACTCCGCGGCCGTTCGCCGAAGCCTTGGCGTTGGTGGCGTTGGGTTTGGGCTTGCGTCGAAATATTTTGGGTGCGCTTGCTTGCTTGGGACTTGCAGGGATGTTGCATCCGCTGCAGGCGCTCGCGGCGGCGCTCGTTCTCTGGCCATGGGCGGTGCTTCAGGATCGGCGCTGGCTCCATGCGCTCTGGCTGATCCTGCCGATTTGTTGCGCCGCATTGATGGGGCTGGCCCCATTCGACGGGCTGCTACTGCGCGTTGATCAAAGTTGGTGGGTCGAGCTCAGGGGCATCACCGGCCAGCTTTTCGTGACTGGCTGGCCAAGGTTGGACTATCAGTACCTGGTGTTCGATGCGGCGCTGCTGGCCTACGCCTGGCACGCCCGCCAGGACGATTTCGGCCGACTTTGCCTTGCGACGCTCGTCGGATTGTTGCTCGGAGTTGGTGCCAGCCTGGTGTTAGTGGAGGGGCTGCACCTGATTCTGCCGACCGGCCTGCAGTTGTGGCGAGTTCACTGGCTTGCCCACTGGCTCGCAATGGCCGCATTTGCCCTGCATATCTCAAGGGACCTGCTCGAGCGCGCGCACCTTCGGGCAGCGCTCCTGACACTCACTGGCCTGCTGGCGTGGGGTGCAATTGCTTGGGCGTGGGTTCCGTTTGCCTTGCTTTACTGGGCTTGGCCACGGGTCGGGCCGCAACTCCAGCCACGCATACTGCGTGTTCTGGCAAGCCTGATCGGTATCGCGATTTCGCTGTTGCTGGTGCAACACATCGCTATGGAACTGGTTACGTTCAGGCTGGCCAACTATCGGCTCGACGCTTTCGCAATTGATCGTCGCATCCTTGCGTATCCCTTGCTCGCCTTCGGGTTACCGTTTGCTGCAGCCATGGCTTGGCAGCGAATCGAAGGACGTGGGAGGGCTCTGCTCGCCGTAGCCGGACTGGTACCGCTGGTGGCCCTTGCGGCCCTCCGCTGGGATATCCAGATCCCGCAACGCCGACTTGTGCTCGAGCAGGCCGGCCACCCCGAACTGTTCGCCACGCCGCTGCCAAGACACGCGCAGGTGTACTGGCACGACATGAGCTTGGTGGCGACATGGTTGGTGCTTGGACGGGCCGACTACTACGACCAACAACATCTCTCGGGCATCGCGTTCAATCCCGGCACCATCCGCGAGGCGAGGCGGCGGCTGGGCAGAATAGGACCGCTGCTTGATTCGGTGGAAAGCTGCAAGTTATCGAGCCGCGACGGCACGTATGCGGGATGCAGCATTCCTGATCCTGCACTTGCGCGCGCCTGCGGTCCCGGAGAGGTATTGCATCCCGATTTCCTGGTGCTGCCCTTCGACCTGAGCTTCCCACCCGAGGGACGGTGGCGTCGGATGAGCTCGAACGGACGCGAACTATTGGCTGATTGGTCACTATACTCGTGCTCATCGATCAATCGAGCCTTGAAACAAGCCGATGTCTTGACTGGTCAAGGCAGCGCGCGCGCGCCATGAGCCTGCCTGCTCCACCGCGCTTGCAGCACTCACGCCTTACCGCCATCGCCGCGGCTGCACTTGGATTGATACTGATCCTGCAGCTGCGACGCTACGCCGGCATCAACCACGATTCGGTGCTGTACCTCGGTCAAGCGCTGGTTCGGCGCTGGCCGGAGATCTACGGCAACGACCTGGTGTTCGTCCACGGCGGGGGACAGAGTCAATACACGCTCTTCCCACGCTTGGTCGCGCAAGCACTGGCGTGGACTGATCCGGCGACGCTCTTCATGTGGGGCGCACTTGCTGCGCACCTCCTGTTCGCGGCGGCCGGCTGGTTCTGCCTCACGGCATTGCTGCCGCGGGGACAACGCTACTGGGCCTGGCTGGGCGTGCTCAGCCTGCCGACCATGTACGGCATGGTCCGGATGTTCGGCTACAGCGAACAGTTCTTCACCCCGCGCCCGCTTGCCGAAGGACTATGCCTGCTCGGCATCGGCATGCTGGCGCGCCAGCGTTGGTTCTTGGCAGCGGCATGCATGGCGCTGGCCGCGCTGTTCCACCCGTTGCAAGCCATCGCCTCCGCGTTGATCGTCTGGCCTTGGGCGGTGATGCAGGATCGACGGTGGCTGCATGCGGCCTGGTTTGGCATCCCGCTGCTGGGCCTAGCCGTTGGCGGCGTCCCGCCATTTGCCGGTTTGCTGCAGGCGGCGGATGAAAACTGGCTCTACATCCTCCGCGACAACACGCCACAACTCTTCCTCACGCGCTGGACGACGGACGACTTCAGGTTTCTGTTGATGGATGTGCTCGTACTGGCTTACAGCTGGCATGCCTTGCGCGGCGCGTTCGGTGCGTGGTGCGTGGCGGGGCTGGCGGGGCTTGGACTGGGGCTGGGCTCAACCCTTTTACTCGTCGATGGCCTGCACTTGATCCTGCCTGCCGGTCTGCAGCTGTGGCGCGTCCACTGGCTCGCACACTGGCTTGCGATGGCGGCGATTGCGGCCCTGCTCCATCGCGACATGCAGGCGAAAAACGGATCTCGGGCGTTACTGCTCGCCTTTGCGGTCTCGCTCGCATGGGGTCAGGGGGGCTGGCTCTGGCTCGCTCCGGCACTGCTCTATCCCGCACTGCCCCGCATCATGGCCGAACGCCCGCCGCGGGTGGAGCGACTGGTCGGATGGATGTCGGCTGCCGGCATCCTGCTGCTGTTCGCCAGCTATGCATATTCGGAGTTCGTCATGTTCCGCATGGCGCACTACCGGCTGGATCTCTATGCCATCGACCGCCGGCTGCTGGTCTTCGCCCCGCTTGCCCTGGGCCTGCCGCTGCTCGGCGTCCGGCTCTGGGAGCGATTGGCCACGGGCGGACGGACCCTGCTGTTTGTCTTGGTCCTGTGCCCGCTCGTGATGGTATCCGCCGTGCGCTGGGACCTGCGCTCCCCGGAAGTCCTCGCGTTCGAGCGGGCGACCTTCCGTACCGACATCTTCGGCGTGCGCATTCCGGAAGATGCACAAGTGCTGTGGGGTTATGAGACGCTGACCGGGCCGTGGCTGGTCCTGCAGCGCGCGAGCTTCTTCAGCCCGCATCAGCTGTCGGGACAGGTCTTCAACCGCGACATGGCAATGGACGGCCGCCGACGACTCAATCGCCTCTATCCCTGCTGGAAGATGATCGATTTTGCAAGGATCGCGCGCGAGCAGCAGAGGAGCGCGCGCGCTGCCACATCGGTGATGCCGCGATGCAGCAGGCCTGTGCAGCAGGAGCGGACGAACGTCCCGACTACATCGTCCTGCCCTACGAGCAACCACAGCGCGCCGCAGGTGCATGGACGATCATGGACCCGGTGACCCATGATGCCCAGGTGACCTGGCGTCTTTATCGTTGCACCGACGTCATGGCGGACCTGCAACTCGGGAAGGGGATCGTGCGATGAGCGAACACAAGGCTCGCCTGGGCCATGCCCTGCTGTGGATCTTCGCGCTCTCCGGTTTCGCCGGACTGATCTACCAGTCGATCTGGACCCAGTACTTGGGCCTGTTCCTCGGGCACTCGGCGTATGCGCAGTCGTTGGTACTGATGCTGTTCATGGGGGGAATGGCGCTGGGTGCTTGGCTGGTGAGCCGGCGTACCGAGTCGCTGCGCCGGCCGCTGCTGGCGTATGCCGTCATCGAACTGGTGATCGGCGTTCTCGGCCTGCTGTTCGATCCGCTCTACCACGCCGGCACTGCGTGGGCATACGAGAGCCTCATGCAATCGGCCACGGGCAACGGCCTGCGCTGGACAATGGCCACCGTGCTGGTGCTGCCGCAATGCGTCCTGCTGGGGGCGACGTTCCCACTGATGAGTGCCGGATACATGCGCTTGCAGCCGGCGTCGGAGGGACGGGTACTGGCCGGCCTGTATTTCGCCAACAGCATCGGCGCAGCGATCGGCGCACTCGCCGCCACGTATCTGTTGCTGCCGAAAGTGGGCTTGCCAGGCGCGATCATGACCGCCGGTTTGCTCAATATCGCGGTCGCAGTCGCGATCTACCCCATCAGCAAGCATGAAGGTGCGGTCGCAGCCACGCCAAAGCCAGCCGCCGCACCACGGACACGGATGCGAACCGCCACGCCGCTCCTGGTGCTCACGGTGGCGGCACTGACGGGTGCGACCTCCTTCGTCTACGAAATCACCTGGGTGCGGATGCTCTCGCTGGCACTGGGGACCACCATCCATGCATTCGAAGTGATGCTGGCGGCCTTCATTTCCGGCATCGCCTTCGGCGGGCTGTGGCTGCGCCACCGCGCTGACCGGCTGCAGTCGCCACTCGCCACTGCGGGTTGGGTGCAGGTGTTGATGGGGTTGGCGGCGTTGGCATCGATGTTCGTCTATGCCCATGCCTTCGAATGGGTCGGCTGGCTGCTGCGGGTGATTGCCCGCACTGGCGAGGGTTATGCGCTCTACAACCTGTCGAGCGGGCTGATCTCGCTGCTGGTCATGTTCCCCGCTGCGTTCTTCGCGGGCATGACACTGCCCTTGCTCACCTTGGAGCTCCTGCGCCAGGGGGGCGGCGAGCGGGTGATCGGTCGCGTGTATGCCACTAATACCCTGGGTGCGATTGTCGGCGTGCTGGTCGCAGTACACCTGTTGCTGCCGATGCTTGGGCTGAAGCTGGCGTTGTGGCTGGCGGCGGCGGTGGATCTGGTGCTGGGCGTGGTCGTCCTGCACGTCATGGCCCCGGGACGGAGCGGGCGCAGGCCGGGGCCGGCGGTATTCGCCGCGCTTGTTTCGGTCTTCGCGCTTGCACTGTCGCTATGGCTGGTCAAGTTCGACCCGCTGATGCTGGCCTCGTCGGTATACCGACACGGCAGCACGTTCCTGGACAACACCAGGATGCGTTACTACCGCGACGGCAAGACCGCCTCGGTGGCGCTGTACGAACGCGGCGAGGGCAAGGGCCTGGTGCGCGCGATCTCCACCAACGGCAAGGTGGACGCGGCCCTGTCGATGCATCCCGAAGGCGAGATCATCGCCGACGAATACACCATGGTGATGGCCGCGGCATTGCCTCTGTCGATGCGCGATCGCTTCGATCGCGTGGGCGTCATCGGTTTCGGTTCGGGCCTCACCACGCACGCCTTGCTGGGCAGCGAGCGGATCGGGCAAGTCGACACCATCGAAATCGAACCGATGATGGTCGAGGGCGCGAAACTGTTCGGCGACCGGGTCAGCCGCGCCTACGAGGATCCGCGCTCGCATATCGTGATCGATGACGCCAAGGCCTTCTTTGCTTCCTCGCCGCGACGCTACGACCTGATCGTGTCGGAGCCGTCCAACCCGTGGATGGGCGGCACCGCCACGCTCTTCAGTGAGGAGTTCTATTCCTTCGTGCCAAGGCACCTGGAAGATGACGGGATCTTCCTGCAATGGGTGCAGACGTACGAAATCAATCCCGCCTTGGTCAGTTCGGTGCTGCGGGCGATGCTTGGTCACTTCAGCGATGTCCAGGCCTACCTCTCCAACGGCGAGGATCTTCTACTGATCGCTGTCCCGAAGGGCAAAGTCCCCGCCCTCGGCGCGCGCCTGTTCGGCGATGCCGGCTTGCGCGACGACTTGGCGCGCCTCGGGTTCCGTGATGTCCGCGATCTCCAGGACACCTTCGTCATGGATCGCCGCGCGCTGGTGGCCTATGCCAACCTGCACCCGTCCCAGGCGAATTCGGATTTCTTTCCGATCCTGCAACTCCAGGCGCCTGCGACCCGCTTCATGAAAGCCAAGGCGGATCTCAACCCTTGGCACGGTGCACCATGGCCGGTCGTGCCGTTCCTGGGCGGCTTCAGCCCACGCAGCATCGACCAGCCCCCACCCGGCGTGCGGCGTCCGGTCGTGAGCGATAGCAAGCAGAAGGCCGCGCGCGAATTGAGGCGCTTGCTGGTGGAAGGTGATGCACGACCCGCCGTCGACGCCCATGACCCGCAACTCGACTATGCTGAAGCGCTGCGTGGGTTGGGCATGAGTTGCCGGCTGGACGGCGCACCCGGACGCAACGCCGAACTGATCTTCGCCTTGGCGAGCGACACCGTGGCCTTCCTGGATGTCCCGGCGCAGGTTGGCCTGTGGCAGTCGCCGGCGTGGCTCGAATGCCCGCCCACTTCGCCGCTGCTGCTCCAGGCCCTGGCATTCGTCGATGCCGCCTCGCGCAATGACCACGCGCGCGTACTCGACGTGGGCAGGACGATGCTCGACGGCCCCGATGCCGCACTGGTCGCCGGCAGCGCCGTGTCCAGCAAGTATGTGTTCGGAGCGATGCTGTTTGCCGCAATGGCCTCTGGCCGCAATGCCGACGTGCCCCTGCTCTACAACAAATACTGGAACAAACTGCATCCGTCACTGCGTGACAGCGAAACCATCCGCCTGCTGCTGGTGCTCGCCGCATCGCCACAAGCGAACCCCGAAGCACCGCTCGAGGCCACCAACGACGCCGAGATCGCGGATGGGGATAGGTTGCGGTAAAGTCGAACGCACGCTTGGGGAGAGCGGATACCGATGAGCGCAGTCACGTCCGCCAATTTGATGGGAATTACCGGCATTGCCCGGCGTCTGGTGCTGGATGGCGCGCTGGAAGAGGCCGCTGCGCGCAAGGCGATGGATTCCGCCACCGCAGAGAAGCAGCCGCTGGCGGCTTATCTTGCCGAGCGCAGGCTGGTCACGCCCGCGGCGATCGCGGCTGCCAATTCCATCGAATTCGGCATGCCGCTGGTGGATGCGCTGGCGCTCGACCCGTCGCAGTCGGCGATTGCGCTGGTCAAGGAAGAATTGCTGCGCAAGCACCAGGTCCTGCCGCTGTTCAAACGCGGTGGACGCCTGTTCGTGGGCACCAGCGACCCGACCGACCACCAGGCGCTGGACGAACTGAAGTTCCACACCAACCTGGCGGTGGAGCCGATCCTGGTCGATGCCGAGCGCATCAAGCGCTGCCTGGACCAGTGGCTGGAAGTCGCAGAGGCGATGGCCGACGAGATGGCCGATTCCGAAGGCCTGGAAGGCCTGGAAGTCAGCGGCGGCGATGACGACCTCAGCAACGACACCGGCGTGGACGCCAAGGGCGAAGACACGCCCGTGGTCAAGTTCATCAACAAGGCGCTGGTCGATGCGATCCGCAAGGGCGCCAGCGACATCCACTTCGAGCCCTACGAAACCGACTATCGGGTCAGGTTCCGCATCGACGGCATCCTCAAACTGGCCAAGCGGGCACCGGTCAAGCTGCACCAGCGCATTGCCGCGCGCCTGAAGGTCATGTCGCAGCTGGATATCGCCGAGAAGCGCATTCCGCAGGACGGTCGCATCAAGCTCAACCTGTCCAAGACCAAGCAGATCGACTTCCGCGTCAGCACCCTGCCGACCCTGTTCGGCGAGAAGATCGTGCTGCGCATCCTGGACGGCAGCGCCGCCAAGCTGGGTATCGACAAGCTGGGTTACGAGCCGATCCAGCAGAAACTGTTCATGGATGCCATCCACAAGCCCTACGGCATGGTGCTGGTGACCGGCCCGACCGGCTCGGGCAAGACCGTCAGTCTGTATACCGCGCTGGGCATCCTCAACGACGAGACCCGCAACATCAGCACGGTCGAGGATCCGGTGGAAATTCGCCTGCCCGGGGTCAACCAGGTGCAGCAGAACGTCAAGCGCGGGATGACCTTCGCCGCGGCACTGCGCAGTTTCCTGCGCCAGGATCCCGACATCATCATGGTCGGCGAAATCCGCGACCTCGAAACCGCCGAGATCGCGGTCAAAGCCGCACAGACCGGCCACATGGTGTTGTCCACCCTGCACACCAACGACGCGCCGCAGACCATCGCACGCCTGATGAACATGGGCATCGCGCCCTACAACATCACCAGTTCGGTCAGCCTGGTGATTGCCCAGCGCCTGCTGCGTCGCCTGCACGACTGCAAGCGCGCGGTGCACCTGCCCGAGCATGCCCTGTTGGCCGAGGGCTTCACCGCGGACGAAGTGCATGCTGGCATCACCGTCTACGAGGCGGTGGGCTGCGAGGACTGCACCGAGGGCTACAAGGGCCGTGCCGGCGTGTACCAGGTGATGCCCATGAACGACGAAATCCAGCAGATCGTGCTGGCCGGTGGTAATGTCCAGCAAATCACCGAGGCGTCGCTCCGCAGCGGAGTCCGCGACCTGCGTGGTTCAGCGTTGGACAAGGTGAAACAGGGGATCACCAGTCTCATCGAGATCAACCGAGTCACCAAGGATTGAGGTAATCGCCATGTCCGCACGCAGAGCCGCCATCAGCAAGGCCCGGACCCAAGCCGAGTCCCGCCGCCTGAACCCGATGGTCGAATTCGTCTGGCAGGGCCGCGACAAGCGCGGCGTGGTCATGAAGGGCGAGCAGACGGCGAAGAACGCCAACCTATTGCGCGCCGAGCTCCGCAAGCAGGGCATCACCCCGACCGTGGTCAAGGCCAAGCCGAAACCCTTCTTCGGAGGCGCGACCAAGAAGATCGGCCCGCGTGACATCGCCATCTTCAGTCGCCAGCTGGCAACGATGATGAAGTCCGGCGTGCCGATCGTGATGGCGCTGGAAATCATCGGCAGCGGCAACAAGAACCCGGCGATGAAGAAGATGGTTCTCGGCGTGAGGAACGACATCGAGGGCGGTGCCTCCATCTACGAAGCGCTCAGCCAATACCCGGTGCAGTTCGACGAGCTCTATCGCAACCTGGTGCGCGCAGGCGAATCCTCCGGCGTGCTGGAGACAGTGTTGGAGACCATCGCGGTCTACAAGGAAAATATCGAGTCGATCAAGGGCAAGATCAAGAAGGCCTTGTTCTACCCGGCCGCCGTGATCGCGGTGGCGATCATCGTCTGCGGTGTCCTCATGGTCTTCGTGGTCCCGACCTTCAAGGAGACCTTCATCAGCTTCGGAGCGGATCTGCCGGCTTTCACTACTTTGGTGTTCGGCATATCGGATCAGTTCGTGAAATGGTGGTGGCTGATCGCCATCATTGCGGCAGGGGCCTTCGCCGCGTTCATGTTCTTCTACAAGCGCTCGGTGCCTCTGCAGCATCTTGTCGACCGACTGTTGTTGAAGCTCCCCGTCATCGGCAAGGTGCTCAATGACTCGGCGATTGCACGCTTCGCACGTACCTTGGCGGTGACATTCCGTGCCGGCGTGCCGCTGGTGGAAGCGCTGGACAACGTGGCCGGTGCCACTGGCAACACGGTCTACAGCAAGGCGGTGATGCGGATGAAGGAAGACGTGGCCGTGGGTTACCCGGTCAACGTGGCGATGAAGCAGGTCAACCTGTTCCCGCACATGGTGGTGCAGATGACCGCGATCGGCGAGGAAGCCGGTGCGCTCGACAACATGTTGCTGAAAGTGGCCGAGTTCTACGAGGAAGAAGTCAGCAATGCGGTCGATGCGCTGTCCAGCCTGATCGAGCCGATGGTGATGGTGATCATCGGTGGCTTGGTGGGCTCGATCGTGATCGCGATGTACCTGCCGATCTTCAAGCTCGCCATGACGGTGATGTAATCCGCCCAACACACAGGCGCACGGCAACTCGATGGCATTCCTCGATGCACACCCCGGGCTCGGCTTTCCCGCCGTGGCCGGGCTTGGCCTGCTGGTCGGCAGCTTCCTCAACGTCGTGATCCTGCGCCTCCCGCGTCGGCTGGAATGGGAGTGGAAGCGCGACGCCCGCGAGATCCTGGAAGAGCCGGATCTCTATGATCCGCCGCCGCCGGGGATCGTGGTGGAGGGCTCGCACTGCCCGCATTGCAAACGCAACCTGTCCTGGTACGAAAACATCCCGCTGGTCAGCTGGGTGATTCAGGGCGGCAAATGCCGCGGCTGCAAGGCACCGATCTCCGTTCAGTATCCGCTTGTCGAACTGCTGACCGCGCTGTTGTTCGTGGCCTGCGTCTGGCGGTTCGGTTTCGGCTGGAAGGGGTTCGGCGCGATGCTGCTCACCGGCTTCCTGATCTCGTTGTCCGGTATCGATTTCCGCACCCGCCTCCTGCCCGACCAACTGACCTTGCCGCTGCTGTGGCTGGGCTTGGTGGCGTCGGTGGAGAACCTCTACATCGGCCAGAAGGCCGCGCTGCTGGGGGCGATGGCTGGCTATGTCAGCCTGTGGTCGGTGTACTGGGTGTTCAAGCAGCTGACCGGCAAGGAAGGGATGGGCCACGGCGACTTCAAGCTGCTCGCGGCGCTGGGCGCGTGGTGCGGACTGGCCGGGGTGCTGCCCACGATCCTGATTTCTTCGCTGGTCGGTGCCCTGGTCGGCTCGATCTGGCTTGCCGCCAAGGGCCGCGACAAGGCCACTCCGATCCCGTTCGGCCCGTATCTGGCGATCGCCGGCTGGATCAGCTTCATGTGGGGCAACGATCTGGTCGGCTGGTACATGCGCATCGCGGGATTGGCTTGAGCCTCGCGCCTTGCCTTTGTGGAAGGGGCTTGAGCCCCGATGCTTTCCTCCGTCGGGGCCGAAGCCCCTTCCACAGAAGCCTCGCCTGACTCCAAGACAGCTGCACCACCGGTGAAAATTGCCCATGAGTGAGTTCATCCTCGCGATCACCGGCGGCGTGGCGTCCGGCAAGAGCACGGTCGATGCATTGTTCCGTTCGCATGGACTGGTGGTCGCCGACGCCGACATCGCTGCGCGCGAAGCCGTCGTCCCGGGCAGCGAAGGCTTGGCCGAGGTCGTTGCGGAATTCGGCATGGGGGTACTCGACGCCGGGCAGCTCAACCGCCCGGCCATGCGCCGCCGCGTGTTCGCCGACCCCGATGCCCGAAAGAAACTGGAAGCGATCATCCATCCGCGTGTGCGCGAGGCGCTCCGGGCCACCTGCATTGCCGCGACCGGGCCGTACGCGATCGCCTCGATCCCGCTGCTCGCCGAAGGCGGTGGCCGCGAGGCCTATCCCTGGTTGCACCGGATCCTGGTGGTCGATGTACCCGAACCCGTGCAACTGGTGCGACTGTTGCAGCGCGACGGGATCGACGAAGCCTTGGCACGGACGATGGTCGCAGCACAGGCAAGCCGGCGGGAACGACTGGCGATCGCCGACGATGTGCTGGTCAATGATGGGCCGCTGGATGCCCTGCACGCCCAAGTGGAAGCGCTGGATCGGCTTTACCGGCGGCTGGCAACCTAGGCGTTTCCGCCAGGCCACAAGCCGCGGATCGCGGCAATCCCCTGCGCACCATGCGTGCGGGCGTCGGCGATATCCACGGGCGCTAGGCCGCCGATCGCATAGATCGGCAATGACACGTGCTCGCGCACGCCTGAAAAGGCATCCCAACCGATGCCCGGCTGGCCCGGATGGGACGCGGTCGCCTGCAGCGGGCCAAGCACGACGAAACTGCAACCCAGCGCCTCGGCCCGCTGCAGGTCGCCTGCGTCGTGGCAGGACGCGGCGATTGCGTGGCCGGCGGCGCGCATGTCATCCAGCGAAGCCTGCAGTGCGGCATCGTGCAACTGGGCCGAGCGCAGGTGCACGCCGATGCCCGCTTCCCGGGCCTGGGCGATGTCGCCGTTGAGCAGCACCTCGGCACCCACGCGACGGCTCAGCGCAACGGCACGCGCAACCAGACCGCGCCAGCGACGCGCCTCGACATCGCGCGCGCGCAACTGCACGCGGCGCACGCCGTGCGCCAGCGCATCCGCCAGTGAAGTCAGCCAGGCCTCGTCGTCGCCAGGGGCTGGCGTGACCAGGTAGCGATCCGGCTGGGTCAACGCGGCGACCACCGGCACGTCCGCGGGCGGCATCGGGTAATCGGCGAGATCTCCCTGCGGCACCCAAGCCAGCGCCTGCCCGTCCAGCCCCTCGGGCACGCCATCGAATTCGACATGGCGCGCGTCCAGTAGCAACCGCTTGCCGGGGTATTGCTGGGGGACGCGGATCAGCGATGCGCCGACCGTGGCCTGGATGCCGAGTTCCTCATGCAGCTCGCGGATCAGTGCGTCTTCAGGCGACTCGCCGGCTTCGACCTTGCCGCCGGGGAATTCCCACAGGCCGGCGAGATCACGCCCTTCGGTACGACGCGCCAGCAGGATACGGCCGCGCGCATCGCGGATGACGCCGGCGACAACGTGGATCTGCTTCATGGCAACAACCACGCCCCGGTGCAGTGACCAATGCCGATGATCTTGGATCGGAAAAGCCCCCTTCTTGGTAAGGGAGGCGCGCCGAAGGCGCGGGGGATTGGAGGTGCGCCCCGTGGGGCCCCAATGCCGCGCAGCGGCTTGGGGGCACCACCTGACTGGGCAGGCGGTGCACGGGCAGCTTGCTACGCAAGCTGCCCGTGGCAGTGCTTGAACTTCTTGCCGCTGCCGCAGGGGCAGGGATCGTTGCGACCGACGCGGTTGAATTCCTCGCCGTAGCCTTGCGGCTGTTGCGCGATTTGCACGGCAGCCGCTTCTTCATCGGCGCCCAGCCCGCCCATGTCGGGGTGCTGGAACTGCATCTGCCTGGCCACCGCCTCGGCGCGCGCGCGCTCTTCGGCCTCGGCGGCGGCCACTTCGGCCTCGTCGCGGACGCGGATCCGCGCGAGCAGGCTGACCACTTCGCGCTTCACTTTCTCCAGCAATTCCGAGAACAGCTCGAACGCTTCCTTCTTGTATTCCTGCTTCGGCTGTTTCTGCGCATAGCCGCGCAGGTGGATGCCCTGGCGCAGGTAATCCATGCGCCCCAGGTGTTCCTTCCAGTTCTGATCGAGAACGTTGAGCATCACGTGCTTTTCCAGCATGCGCATGGTTTCGCCGCCCACCTGCGCTTCCTTGCCCTCGAACAGCTCGTCCACCGAGGCATGCACCTTGGCCAGCACCTGCGACGCGTCCAGCTCGTCCTGTTCCTGGTGCATGCGAACCAGCGGTACCTGCACGCCGAACTCGGTCGCCAGCTCGGCTTCCAAGCCCGGCAGGTCCCACTGGTCGTCGACGGAATCCGCCGGCACGAAGCGCTCGACCAGGTCGGTCACCACGTCGCCGCGGATGCCGTCGATGTTGCCCTTGATGCTGTCAGCTTCCAGCAGTTCGTCGCGCTGGCCGTAGATCACCTTGCGCTGGTCGTTGTTGACGTCGTCGAAGTCCAGCAGGTTCTTGCGGATGTCGAAGTTGTGCGCCTCGACCTTGCGCTGCGCGTTGGCGATCTGCTTGGTCACCAGCGGGCTTTCGATGATGTCGTCTTCCTTCAGGCCCATCCGCGCCATCACCTTCTGCACCCAGTCGGCGGCGAAGATGCGCATCAGGTTGTCTTCCAGCGACAGGTAGAAACGGGACGAACCCGGATCGCCCTGGCGGCCGGAACGGCCGCGCAGCTGGTTGTCGATGCGGCGGCTTTCGTGGCGCTCGGTGCCGACGATATGCAGGCCGCCGGCGGCCTTGACCGCGTCGTGGCGAACCTGCCATGCGGCCTTGATGGCGTCCTTCTCGGACTGGGTGACGTCCTCGCCCAGCGTGGCCAGCTCGGCTTCCAGCGAGCCCCCCAGCACGATGTCGGTACCGCGGCCGGCCATGTTGGTGGCGATCGTCACCGCGCCGGGCGCACCGGCATTGGCGACGATGTGCGCTTCGCGCTCATGCTGCTTGGCGTTCAACACCTCATGGGCGATGCCGGCCTCGTTGAGTGCGTCGCTCAGCAGTTCCGAGACTTCAATCGAGGTGGTGCCGACCAGTACCGGTTGGCCCTTCGCGGCGCATTCCTTGATCTCGTTCGCCACCGCGCGGTACTTGCCGGCGCGGTTGAGGAAGACCAGGTCGGAATGGTCCTTGCGCACCATCGGCCGATGGGTGGGAATCACCACCACTTCCAGGCCGTAGATGCTCTGGAACTCGTAGGCTTCGGTGTCCGCGGTACCCGTCATGCCGGCGAGCTTGCCGTACATGCGGAACAGGTTCTGGAAGGTGACCGAGGCCAGGGTCTGGTTGTCGCGCTGCACCGCCACGCCTTCCTTCGCTTCGACCGCCTGGTGCAAGCCATCGGACCAGCGCCGGCCCGGCAGGGTACGGCCGGTGAATTCGTCGACGATGATGACTTCGCCATCGCGGACGATGTAGTCCACGTCGCGCTGGTAGATGGCATGCCCGCGCATCGCCGCGTTGAGGTGGTGGACGATGTGGATGTTCTGCGGCGCGTACAGGCTTTCGTCTTCGCCGAGGATGCCGGCACCGCGCAGCAAGGCTTCCGCGTGTTCCTGGCCGGCCTCGGACAGATGGACCTGCTTGCCCTTCTCGTCGACCCAGAAATCGCCCGGGCTGTCTTCCTTTTCTTGGCGGACCAGCGACGGCACGATCTGGTTGACCCGCACGTACAGCTCCGGCGACTCCTCGGCCGGACCGGAAATGATCAGCGGGGTGCGCGCCTCGTCGATCAGGATCGAGTCCACCTCGTCGATGATCGCGTAGCTCAATCCGCGCTGGAAGCGGTCTTCCTTGGCCAGCGCCATGTTGTCGCGCAGGTAGTCGAAGCCGATCTCGTTGTTGGTGGCGTAGGTAATGTCGCAGGCGTAGGCAGCATGCTTGTCCGAGTGCGGCATGCCCGGGAATACCACGCCCACGCTGAGGCCCAGCCAGTTGTAGAGCTTGCCCATCTGCGCGGCGTCGCGGCGCGCCAGATAGTCGTTGACGGTGACCACGTGCACGCCCTTGCCTTCGAGCGCGTTGAGATACACCGCCAGGGTCGCGGTGAGGGTCTTGCCCTCACCGGTGCGCATCTCGGCGATCTTGCCGCTGTGCAGGACCATGCCGCCGATCAGCTGGACATCGAAATGGCGCATGCCGTACACGCGGATCGAGGCTTCGCGACAGACCGCGAACGCTTCCGGCAGCAGCTTGTCCAGCGACTCGCCCTTGGCGCTGCGCGCCTTGAACTCTTCGGTCTTCGCCTTCAGCGCGTCGTCGGACAGCGCCTGCATCTGCGGTTCCAGCGCATTGATTTTCTTGACGATCCCGGACAGTTGCTTGAGCAGGCGTTCATTGCGGCTGCCGAAGACACTGGTGAGCAGGTTGTTGAGCATGGGGCGACGAATCCGGTTCGAGGATGCGCGCGCGGTCGCGCGGCGGCATCAGTGGGCCATCGGGGATGGCGTATCAGCGGGCGAAACGACAAAAACGGGCGCATTGCGCCCGTTTCGCAGTCCGCTAGTGTAGCTGGAGGCACCGGCAGGCGTTATCAAGCCGGCGTCCACCCCGCTTCAAGCGGGGGCCGGGAAGAGGCAAACAGGCGATGCCCCTCCCCGCACATCCAACCCGCAGTGCGGATGGACGGACGGGAAGCGGCCTCAGCGGTGTGCGCCGCTGGACGTCACCGCGAGGAACTTGCGCGGGTTGACCACCGCACCGTCCTGCCAGACTTCGAAGTGCACGTGGGCACCGGTGGAGCGGCCGCTGGAGCCGGCCTTGGCGATTTCCTGGCCCGAACGCACCAGGTCGCCGACTTGCCGTTCCAGGGTGGAGTTGTGCGCGTAGCGGGTCACGTAACCGTTGCCGTGATCGACCTCGACCACGTTGCCGTAGCCGGAACGCACGCCGGAATAGCTGACCACGCCATCGGCCACGGCCAGCACGGGGTCGCCCACATCGGCCTCGAAATCGATGCCCTTGTGGAACTGGTGGCCGCCACCGAACGGATCGGCACGGCCGCCGAAGCCGGAGGTGATGTAGCTGTTGGCGATCGGATCGCGCGAAGGCATCGCGTTGCGGTCCAGCGCGCGGTTGAACAGCAGGCTTTCCAGCACCGACAGCTGGGTATCGGCGCGGCCGAACTCGCCTTCCAGCAGGGAGATGCCACGACGCAGCTCGACCGGCGGCATGTCGCTGGCGCGGCCCGCGCCACCCTGACCCACCGGCTTCTCGAACTCGAATTCGCCGTCCTGCAACTGACCGGCCTGGGTCAGGCGCGCGCCGAGCGCGTTCAGGCGGTTGGCCTGCGCCTGCAGCTCCGCCAGCCGTGCAGCCAGCGCATTGACCTCACGCTGGGCGTCGCGGCGGACCTTGGCCAGCTCGGCCTGCCGATTGGCTTCGGCGGCCTGCATGGCTTCGACCTCGGCCATGCCCACCATGCTGCGACCACCGGCACCGAGCAGCAGGCCTGCGCCGAGCAGCACGCCGAGGGCGGCCAACGGACGGCGCATCGCCCAGAAGCGGAAGGTCTGTACCTGCGCGATCACGCGCCGGCGGGTATCGTGTGACTTGCTTGTTTCGGTCATCGGGTATGCCTGGTTCTCGGTCCACACCCCTGCGGGGGCGACTGCCCCATCGGGTCCGCGCGCGGCGCTGCAAGCGCTGCTCGACGGGGCCGAAGGCGGCACCCTGCGCCGGGCACTCTGGCTCGACGCGGTGGACCAGTTGTTGCGTCCCCACTTGCCGCCCGTTCTGGCCGCGCATGCGCGGCTGGCGAACGTTCGTGGCGACAAGCTCGTTTTCGTCGTCGATGGCCCGGTGTGGCATGCCAAGTTGCGGCTGGCCACGCAGGAACTGGTCGACGCCGCCCGGTCCGTCGGGCTCGATGTCGCGGGGTTGACCGTCAGGACGACGACCCAACCGTTGCGACCGATGCCACCAGCCGCGTCAACCGCTCCACCAATGTCGGCGGCCGGCCAATCGGGACTGGCGGCTGCCTTGGCACTGTTGCGGTCTGGCGCGCCCGACGTGTCGGAGAAGCGCGTCGGGGGAAACCGCAAACCCGGACAGCGGGGGACGTAGGAACGCACCCAACCCGGCCGGCTGGGCATCCTAACGTCACAAGTCTGTGATTTTGTTAAATAAAGACTAACGATTCAGCTGAATGCGCGCACTTGGTCACAGGCCGGGGCCGCGGGCAAACCGGTTCAGGTCGCCGGGACGGCGTCGCCATAAATGACCGGCAGTGGTGCCACCGGGTCGGTGAAACTGACTTCTTCCCACGCTTCGGCATCGGCCAACAGGGCCCGGACCAGCTTGTTGTTGAGCGCGTGGCCGGACTTGTAACCCTCGTAGGCACCGATGATCGGACGGCCGGCCAGGTACAGATCGCCGACCGCGTCGAGGATCTTGTGGCGCACGAATTCGTCGGCGTAGCGCAAGCCGTCCTCGTTCAGGACGCGGAACTCGTCGAGCACGATCGCGTTGTCCATCGAGCCGCCCAGGCCCAGGTTGCGCTCGCGCATGTACTCCAGATCCTGCATGAAGCCGAAGGTGCGCGCGCGGCTCACCTCGCTGATGTAGGCGCTGGTCGAGAAGTCGACTTCGGCGCGCGACAGCGTGTCCGGGATCGCCGGATGGTTGAACTTGACCGTGAAGCCGACCCGGAAGCCGTCGTGCGGGCTGAAGCTGGCGATCTTGTCGCCGTCGCGCACTTCGACGTGTTTGCGGATGCGGATGAAGCGCTTTGGCGCGTTCTGCTCGGCGATGCCGGCGGACTGCAGCAGGAACACGAACGGGCCGGCCGAGCCATCCATGATCGGCACTTCCGGTGCGGTCAGTTCGATGTAGATGTTGTCGATGCCCAGGCCGGCCAGGGCCGACATCAGGTGTTCGACGGTCTGCACCTTGGCACCTTCGCAACTCAGACCGGTGCAGAGCGTGGTTTCGGAGACGAGGGCGGCGCTGGCAGGGATCTCGACCACCGGATCCAGGTCGATGCGGCGGAACACGATGCCGGTGTCGATCGGGGCCGGGCGCAGGGTGAGGAACACCTTCTCGCCGCCATGCAAGCCCACGCCGGTGGCGCGGATCAGGTTCTTGAGGGTGCGTTGGCGAAGCATCGGCGCAGATTACCACTCTGATTGCTGAACCGCGCCGCTATGCAACACGCTTGAGACGCAGGCCTGGCGCGCCGCCGCGCGCGTCGATCCCTGCTTGCGAGCTGTTCGCGGGTGACTCAGGAAAAGGGCCGGCCGGCATGACGCCGACCGACCTGGAATCACGCCGGGCGGGCAACCCGGCGTGCGAAGGGACATGACGCTCGTGCTTCGCTGTCATCCCGACGCAAGCCGGGATGGCGCTTCAGACTCAATCCGCCTGGCGACGCAGGAACGCCGGGATATCCAGGTAATCGTCCTTCGGCAACTCGGCCACGGCCGGGCCGGCATCGACATTACGGCGCAGGCCACCGACGAAACCGGTGTTCGCACCCGGCACGAACGGATCGGAGACCTCGTCGATCATCAGGCCGGTGGTGCCGTCGCGCTTGCCCTGGGTGTTGATCAACTGCACCTGCGGGCGACGCGGGGCGTCGAAACCGCTGTCGAAACGCGCATCGTTGCGCTCGCTGCGGGGGCCGGCTGGCGGCCACCGGCGGTGTTGCGGTTGAGGCCGGTGGCGACCACGGTGACGCGCACTTCGTCCTGCATCTCCGGATCCAGCACGGTCCCGATGACCACGGTGGCGTCTTCCGAGGCGAACTGCTCCACGGTTCGGCCGACTTCGTCGAACTCGGCCATGGTGAAGTCAGGACCTGCGGTGATGTTGACCAGGATGCCATTGGCGCCGGACAGGTTGACGTCGTCCAGCAGCGGGTTCTGGATCGCGCCCTCGGCCGCGGCCTGGGCACGGTCGTCGCCGCGCGCGCTGCCGCTGCCCATCATCGCCAGGCCCATCTCCGACATGACGGTGCGGACGTCGGCGAAGTCGACGTTGATCAGGCCCGGGCGAACGATCAGGTCGGCGATGCCCTGCACCGCACCAAGCAGCACGTCGTTCGCCGCGCGGAAGGCCTGGATCATGGTCGCGTTGCGGCCGAGCACGGTGATCAGCTTTTCGTTGGGGATGGTGATCAGCGAGTCGCAATGCTGGCTGAGTTCCTCGATGCCCTTCAGCGCCACCTGCATGCGGCGGCGGCCTTCGAACGGAAACGGCTTGGTGACCACGGCAACGGTCAGGATGCCCATTTCCTTGGCGACCTGCGCGACCACCGGCGCGGCGCCGGTGCCGGTGCCGCCACCCATGCCGGCGGTGATGAACACCATGTCGGCGCCGGTCAGCGCGTCGATGATGGTGTCGCGATCCTCCAGTGCGGCCTGGCGGCCGACTTCCGGGTTGGCGCCTGCGCCCAGGCCCTTGGTGACATTGCCGCCCAGCTGCAACTGCAGCTTCGCGCCGCAATTCTTGATCGCCTGCGAGTCGGTATTGGCGGTGATGAACTCCACCCCTTCCACGCTGCTGTTGACCATGTGCGCGACCGCGTTGCCGCCGCCGCCGCCCACGCCGATGACCTTGATCACCGCGTTTGGTGCCATCTTCTCGACCAGTTCGAATGTCTGCGCCATGTCCGTGTCCTCTTGTTATGTGGTGCTTGTTTGAGATCGTTTGTGTGGTGATGCCGATGCCGCGCCCGCAACCGTCCTGCCTGCCACCCTCCACGCATCGCCACGCCCTCGCGGCGATGCCCCGTCGCTAGAACTGGCCGCGATACCAGTTCTTCACCTTGTCCATCCAGCCGAATGCGCGACCATCGCGGAGCTGCGGCCGGCGTGGGTTCTCGATCTGGCTGCCCATCAGCAGCAGGCCCACGCCGGTGGCGTGCACCGGGTTGCCGACCACTTCACCCAGCCCGCTGACGTGTTGCGGGATGCCGATGCGCACCGGCATCTGCAGCATTTCCTCGGCCAGTTCGACCACGCCTTCCATCTTGGAAGCGCCGCCGGTGAGGACCATGCCCGCGCGCACCAGTTGCTCGAAGCCACTGCGGCGCAGTTCCGCCTGGACCATCTCGAAGATTTCCTCGTAGCGCGCCTGCACCGCCTGCGCCAGCGCGTGGCGCGGCATCCGCCGCGGCGGACGGTCGCCGACGCTGGGCACCTGGATGCTTTCCTCGGCACGCGCCAGCTGCGCCAGCGCGCAGGCGTAGCGGACCTTGATCTGTTCGGCTTCCGGCGTGGGCGTGCGCAGCATGTGCGCGATGTCCTCGGTGACCTTGTCGCCAGCCACCGGCAGCGACGCGGTATGGCTGATCGCGCCCTGCACGAACACCGCGATGTCGGTGGTGCCCGCGCCCATGTCGACCAGCACCACGCCGAGTTCGCGTTCGTCCGGGGTCAGCACCGCGGTGCTCGATGCCAGCGACGACAGCACCAGATCGTCGACCTGCAGCCCGCATTTCTGCACGCACTTGGTGATGTTGGCGGCGGCCGATTGCGCGCACACCACCAGGTGCGCATGCACCTCCAGGCGCACGCCGCTCATGCCGACCGGATTGCGGATGCCTTCCTGCGAATCGTCGAGCACGTAGTCGCGCGGGATCGCGTGGAGGATGCGCTGGTCGGCCGGGATCGCGACCGCCTTGGCCGCCTCCAGCACGCGGTCGAGGTCAGCGTAACTGACTTCGCCGTCGCGGATCGGGGCGATGCCCTGCGAGTTGCGGCATTGCACGTGGTTGCCGCTGATCGAGGCGTACACGCTGCGCACTTCGCAGCCGGCCATCAACTCGGCTTCTTCGACGGCGCGCTGGATCGACTGGACGGTGGAGTCGATGTCGACCACCACGCCCTTGCGCAGGCCGCGCGATTCGTGGGAACCGATCCCGATCACCTCGATCGGTTCGCCCGGCGCGTACTCGCCGACCAACGCGGTGACCTTGGAGGTTCCGATGTCGAGGCCGACGATCAGCGACTTGTCGCCCTTGCGGTTCATGTGTTTGCTTGCCTTGTTTCGCTGCCTGCCCTGCTTGCAGGGGAGGATTGGGATGGGGTTGCTTCCTGCATCGGTGCGGGCAGTGCAGCTGGCTTCGGCAACGCGGCCCAGCTCAGCGAAAACCCGTTGGTGTAGCGCAGGTCGGCGCGCACCAGGCGCTGCCCGGGATGCTGCGCGGCAAGCCGCGGCAGCAGCGGCGCGAAGCGTTCCAGGCGTTGCTCGGGATCGTTGCGACCGAGCACGACTTCGGTGCCGTCGGACAGGGTGATCGACCAGCTGCCGCGCTTGTCCATGCCGGCGCCGCGCACGCCGCCGGCATTGGCCAGCCGCTCGCGCGCCTGGTTGTAGAGCGCCACGACATCGGCCACCTGGGTGTCCGGGCCGTCGAGCTGCGGCAAGTCGGCGCGCACCTGCGCGCCCGCCGCCGAGAACAGCTTGCCGTGTTCGGACAGCAAGCGATCCCTGCCCCAGCGCGCGAACGGACGATGCTCGCTTATCCGCACTTCCAGCACGTCCGGCCAGTGCTTGCGCACTTCCGCGCGCTCGACCCAAGGCAACGCGCCGACCGCGGACTGGATGCGATCCAGTTCGACCGCGAAGAAGCCTTTCTTGGCATACGGCAGCACGGTCGCGCGCAGGCGTGCCTGGTCGACCTGCTGCAGGTCGCCTTGCACGCGCAGGGTGCGCAGCGGCCATTGCGCGCCGCCGACCCAACCGTTGACCACGGCGACCACCGGCAGCGCGACCAGCGCCACCGCGAGGATCCAGGCCAGCAGTCGCAGCATCGCGCTCATGCGTCCGCGCGCTCCTCGTCAGTCGCCGGCAGGGTCTGTTCGAGGATCCGCCAGCACAGCTCCTGGAACGACACGCCGCGCTGACCGGCCGCCTTCGGCACCAGCGAATGACTGGTCATGCCCGGCGCGGTGTTCACTTCCAGCAGCAACAACGCGCCGCTGGCGCGGTCGCGCATGACGTCGACACGGCCCCAGCTACTGCAACCGGCAGCGCGGAACGCATCCAGGGCGAGCTGGCGGATCGCGATTTCATCGTCACCCTGCAGGCCCGGGCAGAGATACTGGGTGTCGTCGGCGATGTACTTGGCGTTGTAGTCGTACCATTCGCCCTTCGGCACGATGCGGATCGACGGCAGCGCGACATCGCCGAGGATGCCGACGGTCAGTTCGTCGCCGACCACCATCTGCTCCATCAGCATCTCGCCGCCGTACGCGCGGGCGACGCGGATCGCCTCTTCGATGCCGGCATCGTCGGTCACGCGGGCCACGCCCACGCTCGAGCCTTCGCTCGACGGTTTCACGAACACCGGCAGGCCGAGTTGCAGCGCTGCTGCACGAACATCTTCACCGGGCGACAGGCGCACGAACTTCGGCGTCGGCAGGCCCGCGCTCAACCAAACCTGCTTGGTGCGGATCTTGTCCATGGTCAGCGCACTGGCCAGCACGCCGCAGCCGGTGTACGGCACTTCCAGCGCTTCCAGCAGCCCTTGCAGCACGCCGTCTTCACCACCGCCGCGATTGCCGTGGAGGATGTTGAACACGCGATCGAACTGACCATGCACCAATGCATCGACCAATGCCGGGATGCCGTCGACCGCGTGCGCATCCACGCCGCGCGCCTGCAGCGCCTCCAGGACGTTGCGGCCGGAATCCAGCGAGACTTCGCGCTCGCTGCTGGTGCCGCCCATCAGCACGGCGACGCGGCCGAAGTCGCGCGCATCGCTCACCCGAAGCGGCGGAAACGTCATGTCGGCGCTCATGGGTTGTCTCCTTGCAGGCCATTGCGTGCGATCTGTTGCGCGGCCGCGCCGATGTCGCCGGCACCCATCAACAGCAGCAGATCGCCATCGCGAAGCAGGCCAGCGAGCACGCCGGCTACGTCGGCGGCACCGTTGACGACCACAGGATCGACCCGGCCGCGGGTGCGGATCGAACGCGCCAGCGACTTCGCGTCGGCACCGGCGATCGGCGCTTCGCCGGCCGGGTAGACCTCGGTCAGCACCAGCGCGTCCACGCTCGACAGCACCGCGGCGAAATCGTCGAACAGGTCGCGCGTGCGCGAATAGCGATGCGGCTGGAACGCGACCACCAGCCGCTTGTCCGGCCAGCCGCCACGCGCGGCATCGAACACCGCGGCGAGTTCCTTCGGATGGTGGCCGTAGTCGTCGACCAGGACCACGTCGCCGCCGCCGGCCAGCGGCAATTTCGCCAACTGGTTGAAGCGGCGGCCGATGCCGGCGAACTGTTCCAGCGCGCGGGCGATCGCATCGTTGCCCACGCCGAGTTGCCACGCGACCGCCGATGCCGCCAGCGCGTTCTGCACGTTGTGCCGACCCGGCAAGGCGAGCGTGCATGGCGTGCGCGAGCCGTCCGGCAGGCACAGCGTGTAATGCATGCGCCCGCCCTGCTGGCGAACGTCCTCGGCGCGCACATCGGCGATGGCGCTGAAGCCGTAAGTCACCACATGGCGCGGCGTGTTTTCCGCGAGCGCGGCGACTTCCGCATCGTCGATGCACAGCACCGCCAGCCCGTAGAACGGCAACCTGTGCAGGAATTCGTTGAACGCGTCCTTCACCCGGGCGAAGTCGCCGCCGTAGTTTTCCAGGTGATCGGCGTCGATGTTGGTGACGATCGCCACCGCCGGATTCAGGCGCAGGAAACTGCCATCGCTTTCGTCGGCTTCGGCGACCAGCCACTGACCGCCACCGAGGCGTGCGTTGGCACCCGCGGCAAGCAGCTGTCCACCGATCACGAAGGTGGGATCCATACCGCCCTCGGCCAGCACGCTGGCCAGCAGCGATGTGGTGGTGGTCTTGCCGTGGGTGCCGGCGACCGCGATGCCGCGCTTGAAGCGCATCAACTCGGCCAGCATTTCCGCGCGCGGCACCAGCGGGATGCGTTGCGAACGCGCTTCCAGCAATTCCGGGTTGTCGGGCTTGATCGCGCTGCTGACCACCACGCAATCGGCATCCAGCACGTTGGCGGCGGCGTGGCCCTTGCTGATCGTTGCGCCCAGCGACGCAAGGCGACGCGTCACGGCGTTGTCGGCGTTGTCGGAACCGCTGACCTGGTAGCCGAGCGTGCACAGCACTTCCGCAATGCCGCTCATGCCGACGCCGCCGATGCCGACGAAGTGCACGCGCGGGAACGCTTTGGCGAGATCGCCGATCTGCCGCAGGCGCAGGCTGTTGATGGACATCAGGCGGCTTCCTTGCGAATCGTTGCGAGCACAGCGTCGGCGACGCGTGCGGCGGCATCGGGCATCGCCAGCGAACGCGCGGCATTGGCCATGGCCAGGCGCTTGCCCGGTTCGGCGGCCAGGTCGGCGAGCAGCGCTTGCAGGCGAGTCGCGAGGTCGTCGCCCTGCGGCAGCAGCAATGCAGCGCCGCGCTCGACCAGGAATTCGGCATTGCGGGTCTGGTGGTCGTCGACCGCCTGCGGGAACGGCACCAGCACGCTGCCCACGCCGACCGCGCACAACTCGGCGAGGGTCAACGCGCCGGCGCGGCAGACCACGAGGTCGGCATGCGCGTAGGCCGCGGCCATGTCGGCGATGAAGGGTTCGACGGTGGCGGCAACGCCCGCATCGGCATAGGCCTTGCGCGCGTCATCGAGCATTTTTTCGCCGGCCTGGTGGAGAATTTCCACCGGCAGGCCGAGCGCAGCCACCGCTTGCGGCACCGCGTTGTTCAACGCGCGCGCGCCCTGGCTGCCGCCGAGCACCAGCAGGCGCAGCGCACCGCCATGCACGAAGTCGCGAAGTTCCGGCGCTGCGACCTGCGCGATCTGCGCGCGCACCGGATTGCCGACCAATGTTTCCCGCGCGAAAGTCTGCGGAAAGCCGACCAGCACCTGCCGCGCGACCTTCGCCAGCGCCTTGTTGGTCATGCCCGCTGCGCGGTTCTGTTCGTGCACCAGCAGCGGGATACCGGCGATGCGCGCGGCGATCCCGCCCGGGCCGGCCGCGAACCCACCGAAGCTCACCACCGCCGATGGCTGGCGCGCGCGCAATACACGCGCTGCATCGCGCACCGCGCGCAGGATCCGCAGCGGTGCGCCGAGCAGTGTCATCAGACCCTTGCCGCGCACGCCGGCCACCGCGATGGTGTCGATGGCGATGTCGTGCGGCGGCACCAATCGGGTTTCCATGCCGCCATCGGCACCCAGCCACGCAACCCGCGCGCCACGCTCGCGCAGCGCCTGCGCGACCGCAAGGCCGGGGAAGATGTGGCCGCCGGTGCCGCCGGCCATGATCAGCACGAGGGGTGCGGAATCGTTCAACGCGACCTCCGCAACACCGGCGACGCCGCGGCTTCGCTGCGCGTGCCCACGCCCGGTTCGATGCGCTGGCGCAGGCGGCTGGTGCCGCGCGTGCCGCCATCGGACGGCATCGGCGGCTGCGCGGTCTCCGGGCCCGGGCCGGCTGGTGGCTGGCTGGCCAGGCCGCGCAACTTGGCGACTTGCCGCGCGGCGCGTTCGTATTCCCAGGACACGCGCAGCAGCAGGCCCATCGCCACGCAGGTCATCAGCACACTGGAACCGCCGGAGGAAATCAGCGGCAGGGTCAGGCCCTTGGTCGGCAGCAGGCCCAGGTTGACCCCGATCGAGACGAAGCTCTGCAAGGCCATCCAAAGGGCGATGCCGAAGGCGATGTAGCCGGCGAAGTGGCGCTTCATCTCCACGCACTCCAGGCCCAGCCAGAACGCCCGGCCGGCCAGCAGCACGTACATCGCCACGATCGCGCAGGCACCGGCGAAACCGAGTTCCTCGGCGATCACCGAGAAGATGAAGTCGGTATGCGCTTCCGGCAAATAGGACAGCTTCTGTACCGACGCGCCCAGGCCCACGCCCAGCCATTCGCCGCGGCCGATCGCCATCAACGCGTTGCTGAGCTGGTAACCGGCACCGAGCTGGTCCTGCCATGGATCCATGAACGAGGTGACGCGACGCATGCGGTAGGGCTCGAACACCACCAGCAGCACCAGCGCCGGCACCATCAACAGGATCGGCAAAATGATCCGCTGGATCGGCGCGCCACCCAGCAGCAGCATGCAGATGGTGATGCCGAGCAGCAGCACCGAGGATCCGAAGTCCGGCTGCATCAGCAACAGCACCACCAGCGCACCAACCACCGCGACCGGCTTCAACATCGCCATCCAGGTGATGGCCACGTCCTCGCTGTAACGCTTCAGGTAGCTCGCCAGCCAGACGATGTAGAGAACCTTGACCGCCTCGACGACCTGGAACTTGGAGACGCCCAGGTTGATCCAGCGCCGCGCGCCGTTCACCGTGCTGCCCAGCACCGGAACATAGACCAGCAGCAGCAGGACGAAGCAGCCCAGCAGCAGGAGCTGGCTGTATTGCTCGATCGTCTTCAGTTCGGTGCGCATGGCGATCGCCGCCAGCACCACGCCGACCGCCAGGAACAGCACGTGGCGGGTCAGGAAATACCACGGCCCCACGTCCATGCCGGCACCCGCGACCGCGGCCGAACCGACCATCACCACGCCCGTGCACGCCAGGGCGATCGCCACGCCGAGCAGCCACGGATCGAAGCGCCCGCGGATGTCGTCGACGCGGGTCGCCTGGCGGCGGCCGTCGTTCGACAGGGCATCGAAGGTCGTCGCGCTCATCAGCGGATCTTCAACGTCGCCAGACCGACCAGCACCAGCACCACGCTGATGATCCAGAAGCGCACGATCACCCGTGGTTCCGGCCAGCCCTTCAACTCGAAGTGGTGGTGGATCGGCGCCATCCGGAAGACGCGCTTGCCGGTGAGCTTGAAGCTGGCCACCTGGATCATCACCGACAGCGTTTCGATGACGAAGATGCCGCCCATGATCACCAACACCAGTTCCTGGCGCACGATCACCGCAACGGTACCGAGCACCGCGCCCAGCGCGAGCGCGCCGATGTCGCCCATGAACACCATCGCCGGGTAGGTGTTGAACCACAGGAAGCCCAGGCCCGCGCCGGCGATCGCCGCGCAGATCACCACGAGCTCGCCTGCACCGGGAACCTTGGGAATCCCGAGGTAGGCCGAGAACACGGCGTGGCCGGAGGCGTAGGCGAACACGCCCAGCGCGCAGGCCACCAGCACCGTCGGCATGATCGCCAACCCGTCCAGGCCATCGGTCAGGTTGACCGCATTGGAAAAGCCGACGATCCAGAAGTAGGCGATGCCGACGAAGAAAATCGCGCCGGCGATGCCCGCCAGCGGCAGCGCCACGTTCTTGAAGAACGGGATATACAACGTGGTCGCGGCATCGACATCGGCCGTCATGTACAGGAACAGGCCGGCGGCGAGGCCGAGCACCGACTGCAGCGCGTACTTGGTGCGCGAACGCATGCCGTTGGGATCGCGCTTGACGATCTTGATCCAGTCGTCCCACCAGCCGATCGCGCCGAAGCCGATCATCACCACCAGCACCACCCACACGTACTTGTTGCGCAGGTCCGCCCACAGCAGCACCGAGGCGAGCACGGTGAGCAGGATCAATGCGCCGCCCATGGTCGGCGTACCGGCCTTGGAGAAATGCGATTGCGGACCGTCCTTGCGGATCGGCTGGCCGCCCTTGAGCGTGGCCAGCTTGCGGATCATCGCCGGGCCCCACCACAGCGACAGCGCGAGCGCGGTCAGCGCACCCAGGATCGCGCGGAAGGTCAGGTAGTTGAACAGGCCGAATACGCTTTGCAGCTGTTCCAGCCAGCGGGTCAGTTCAAGCAGCATCGGTCGTTCCCCCGCCATTTTCCGCCGCGTCGCGCTGCAACAGCGCCATGACGATGCGATCCATCGCGCTGCCGCGCGATCCCTTCACCAGCACGCGCACACCCGGCCGCAAGCCGGCCAGCAGCGCATCGACCAGCGCCGCATGCGTCTCGAATTCCAAAGCGCCGTCGCCGAACGCTTGCGCCGCGTGCGCGCTCAATTCGCCCAGCGCGAACAGGCGGGCGATGCCGGCGGCCTTCGCCTGCTGCCCGGCCTGCGCATGCAAGGCGATTTCTTCTGCGCCGAGTTCGCGCATGTCGCCCAGCACCACCCAGGCTTCGTTGCCGCTGCTTGCCAAGGTGTCGAGGGCCGCAGCCAGCGAACCCGGATTCGCGTTGTAGCTGTCGTCGACCAGCACCGCACCGTTGCGCAGCGCGTGCGCGACCAGGCGACCGGCGACCGGCTGCACCGCTTCCAGCCCGGCGCGCACCTGTTCGAGGCTGGCACCCACCGCGAACGCCATCGCCGCCGCGGCCAGCGCATTGCGCACGTTGTGGCGGCCCGGCATCGGCAACCGCACCTCGGCGTCGCCGTGCGGCGAGACCAGGACGAAGCGCGAACCGTCCGCGTCGATGCGGATGTCGCGCGCCTGCACATCGGCGGCCGCATCGATGCCGAAGCGCAGCACCCCGCGGCCCTGAGCGCGCTCGATGAAGGTCGAGGCGAAGCTGTCGTCGGCATTGACCACCGCCACGCCGTCAGCGGGCAGTGCGCCGTAAATCGCGCCCTTGGTTTCGGCAACGCCTTGCATGCTGCCCATCCGTTCCAGGTGTGCAGGCGCGATGTTGTTGACCAATGCGACATCCGGCCTCGCGATCTCGGTCAGGTAGGCGATGTCGCCCGGCTTGCCGGCGCCCATTTCGTACACCGCGAAACGCGCGTCGTCGGGCGCGTCCAGCACCGCCAGCGGAAGGCCGATTTCATTGTTGCGATTGCCCGGGTTGGCGTAGGCGCCACCAAGCTGCTGCAGGATCGACAGCAGCAAGGTCTTCACCGAGGTCTTTCCATTGCTGCCGGTGATCGCCAGCACTTTCGTGCTGCGTTCACGCTGCACCGCCGCGGCGAATGCGCCCAGCGCGAGTTCGGTGTCGGCCACCACCACATGCGGCGTGTCGATGTCGAGTTCGCGCGCGGCCAGCGCGGCCACGCAGCCACCGTCGATGGCGGCCTGCACATGCGCATGGCCGTCGAACCGTTCGCCCTTCAACGCGATGAACAACGCATTGCCGCCCGGCAACGCGCGGGTGTCGGTGGCGATCGCATCCACCATGCGATCGGCACCGACCAGGCGACCGCCGGTGGCCTGCGCGATCCAGGCGAGCGAGCGCGGCGTCACGTGTTCGACTCCTGCGCGCGACGACGCAACAGGTCGCGGGCGACCGCGGTGTCGTCGAACGCGTGGCGGATGCCGGCGATTTCCTGGTAAGGCTCGTGGCCCTTGCCGGCGACCAGGATCACGTCGTCCGCGCCGGCCGTGGCCAGCGCCTGCGCGATGGCATCGGCGCGGTCGCGCTGCACCACCACGCGCGATGCATCGGCGAAGCCTTCGATGATGTCGGCGACGATGACATCGCCATCTTCGTTGCGCGGGTTGTCGTCGGTGACGATGACCGTGTCCGCCAGCCGCTCGGCGATCGACGCCATCTGCGGGCGCTTGCCGCGGTCGCGCTCACCACCGCAGCCGAATACGCAGGCCAGGGTGCCGACGGTGTGCGCACGCAGCGACGCCAGCGCCTGCTCAAGCGCGTCCGGGGTGTGCGCGTAGTCGATCACCACCAGCGGCAGCCCGCCCTCGCCGCCGATGCGGTTCATGCGGCCATCGACCGGCGCCAGCTGCGACAGGGTTTCGGCGACCAGCGCCGGCGCCATGCCCAGCGCGAACAGGGTCGCGGCCACGCCCAGCAGGTTGTCGACGTTGAAGCGGCCGAGCAGCGGCGAACGCACCGAATGCGCCTGGCCGCCTGCATCCAGCAGGAAGCGGATGCCGCTGCCGTCCAGCTGCACATCCTCCGCACGCACGCTGGCACCCGCTGCGCCGCGCGAGGAGAAGCCGACCGCGCGCACCTTGCCGCTGACCGCATCGAACAGTTCGCGACCGAAGGCATCGTCGAGGTTCACCGCGGCAGCGCGCAGCCCCGGCCAGTCGAACAGCCGCGCCTTGGCCGCGCCGTAGCTGGCCATGTCGCCGTGGTAATCCAGATGATCGCGGGTGAGGTTGGTGAACACGCCGACATCGAAGTGGACGCCATCGACGCGACCCTGGTCGAGCGCATGCGAGGACACTTCCATCGCCACCGCCTGCGCGCCTTCGTCGCGCAATTCGGCGAGCAGCGCGTGCATGCGCAGCACCAGCGGCGTGGTGAACCCGGTCGGCACGATCTTCGGCCAGATGCCGGCACCGAGCGTGCCCACCGTGCCCGCCTTCTCGCCACGCAAGGTCCACGCCTGTGCGAGCAACTGCACGGTCGAGGTCTTGCCATTAGTGCCGGTCACGCCGACCGTGGTCATCGCCGCGCTGGGGTGGTCGTGGAAGTGGTCGGCCATCGTGCCCATGCGCGAACGCAGGCCGGCGACCGGGATCGCATCCACCGGCGCGGGCAAGGCCTCGGGCGCGGGCGGCTCGAACAGGATCGCGGCAGCACCGGCCTCGCGCGCGGCATCGACGAAGTTGAGCCCATGCGCGCCGAAGCCGGCGATGGCGACGAAGGCATCGCCCGGGCGAACCTCGCGGCTATCCATCACCAGGCCGGTGACGGCGAGATCGGCGGACAAGCCTTCCAGTTCGGGCAGCAATTCACTGAGCAACATCGCGCGAGTCATTGCAGCGCTCCCGCGACAGGCGCGGTGCCGGCATCGGCGACTGCAGTCACCGGCACGGCATGGCCAACGGCCTTGGCGCGCTTGGCTTCGGCTGCGGCCTGCGCGGCCAGCCAGGCGTCGAGGTTGTCCGGCGACACGTCCATGAGGCGCAACGCGCCTTCCATGACGTTGCGGAACACGGGGCCCGCCACGATGCCGCCGTAGTAGGAACCCTTGGTGGGGTCGTTGATCGCGACCACCATCGCGAAGCGCGGGTTATCCACCGGCACCAGGCCGGCGAAGTAGCCGATGTAACGGCGCGAGTAACCGCCCGCGCTGGCCTTGCGCGAGGTGCCGGTCTTGCCGGCCACGTGGTAGCCCAGGATCGCGGCCTGCGTCGCGGTGCCGCCCGGCTCGGTCACGGTCTGCATCATGTGCAACACCTGGTCCGCAATCGCCGGCGCCAGCACCTGCTGCGACTTGCCCTTCTGGCCCTTCACGAAGCTCGGCTGGTGCAACAGCCCGCCATTGCCCAGCGCCGCGTAGGCGGTGGCGATCTGCAGCGGCGTGGCGTTCAGGCCGTAGCCGTAGCTGATGGTCTGCTTGCTGGTCCCGCTCCAGCGCTGATGGCTGGGAAACAGGCCGGCAGCCTCGCCCGGGAAACCGCTGCCGGTGACATGGCCGTAGCCGAAGCGGCGCAGGAACGCATCGAACTGGGCATCGCCCAGGCGCTTGGCGATCATCGCCGCGCCGACATTCGAGCTCTTGCGGATCACTCCGGTGGTGTCCAGCACGCCGTAATTGTGGGTGTCGTTGGTGCGGTAGCGGCCGTTCGGGATCCAGCCCGGGCTGGTGTTGAACAGCGAGTCCACGCTGATCACGCCGGCTTCCAGACCGGCAGCCACCGTCAGCGGCTTCATCGTCGAGCCCGGCTCCAGCAGGTCGGTGACCGCGCGGTTGCGGTGGGCGTCGCGCGGGCTGGTACCGACTGCGTTCGGATTGAACGTCGGCAGGTTCACCATCGCCAGCACTTCGCCGGTGGCGACATCGAGCACCACCGCCGAGCCACTGCTCGCGCCGGTGATGTTGATCGCATTGCGCAGTTCGCGGTGCGCCAGGTACTGAATGCGGCGGTCGATGCTGAGCGCCAGGTCGCGCCCCGGCTCGGCGGCGCGCACCAGATCCACGCTCTCCACGATCCGACCGCGACGATCGCGGATCACCCGCTTCGCCCCCGGCGTGCCGCGCAGCCAGTCGTCGAAGGCCAGTTCCAGGCCTTCCTGGCCACGGTCGTCGATGTTGGTGAAGCCCAGCACATGGGCCACCGCTTCGCCCTGCGGATAGAAGCGGCGGTATTCGCGCTGGCTGGCCACGCCGGGGATGTTCAGCGCCAGGATGCGCGCCGCCTCGTCCGGGTTGATCCGGCGCTTGAGATAGACGAATTCCTTGCCTGCGCGCTGGCTCAGGCGGCTGGCCAGTTCGTCCTGCGGCATGCCCAGCGCTACCGCCAGCGCCGGCAAGCGGGCCGGCGACTTCAGCAGTTCCTTGGGGTTGCCCCAGATCGATTCCACCGGCGAGGAAATCGCCAGCGGCTCGCCGTTGCGGTCGGTGATCATCCCGCGCGAGGTCGCAATCGGGATCTCGCGAACGAAACGGGCGTCGCCCTGCTGCTGGTAGAAGGCATGGTCGATGACCTGCAGGTCCAGCGCGCGCGCGATCAGCGCCACCGAACACAGGGCCAGCGTGCCGCAGACCATCATCAGCCGGCTGCGCAGGTCGAAACCGTTGCGTTGCGCGCGTGGCCGGCTGCCCGCAGCGGGGCGGGCGCGCTCGCGGCGCTCGCCGTCATGGCGGCCGGGCAATGGCTGTTGCTTGCCGAACAGTTTCATCGGCGCAGCACCACGATGTCTTCGGTGCGCGGGAACACCATGCCCAGGCGCGAACGCGCGACCTGGTCCACGCGGTTGCTCTCCGCCCAGGTCGCCTGCTCCAGCTGCAAGCGGCCGAATTCGATGTTGATCTCGTCGCGCGCCCGCTCCAGCTTGCTGAGCGCCACGAAAGCCTGGCGGTGCTCGTGGCGATCGCGCACGACCAGCAGCGCGGTGGCCACGTTGGCCGCTATCAGCGCGCCCAGCAGCAACTTGCCGTTCATGCCGCCTCTTCCAATCGCTCGGCGACGCGCAGCACGGCGCTGCGCGCGCGCGGGTTGTCGGCCAGCTCGGCTTCGCCGGCTTTCTGCGCGCCATCGATCAGGCGCAGCGAAGGCGTGAATTCGATTTCGATCGGCATGCGCCGGTTCGTCGGCGGTGCCTTGGCGTGGCGGAGCATGAATTGCTTGACGATACGATCTTCCAGCGAATGGAAGCTGATCACCGCCAGCCGACCACCCGGCTTGAGCCGCGCCATCGCCGCATCCAGCCCGACCTCCAGGTCGAGCAGCTCGCGGTTGATGAAGATGCGGATCGCCTGGAAGGTGCGCGTCGCCGGATGCGCCTTCTTGTCGTTGCGCGGCATCAGCCTTGCGATCAATCCCGCAAGCTCGGCCGTGCGGGTGAACGGCTTCGTCGCACGGTCCTGCACGATGGCGCGGGCGATCCGGCGTGACTGCTTTTCCTCGCCCCAGGTCCACAGCACGTCGGCGATCTCTTTTTCGTCGGCGCGCGCCAGCCACTCGGCGGCGCTCTCGCCGGAATCGGGATCCATGCGCATGTCCAGCGGGCCGTCCTTGCCGAACGAGAACCCGCGTTCGGCCACGTCCAGTTGAGGCGAGGACACGCCCAGGTCGAACAACACGCCATCCAGCCCATCCGCAGCCAGCGACCAGCCGGCCAGGTCAGCGAAGCTGCCGCGATGCCAGGACACGCGCGCATCACCGCCCGCCAACTGCGCGGCCACGGCGATCGCCTCGGGGTCCTTGTCCATCACCAGCAGGCGGCCTCCCGGCCCGAGTCGCTGCAACACGCCGCGCGCATGCCCGCCGCGCCCGAACGTGCCATCCAGATAGGTGCCATCCGCCTTCACCGCCAGACCGTCCATCACCTCGGCGAACATCACGGGGAGGTGGGCGGACGCGAGGGCCGCGCCACCCGTACTCACAACACCAGGTCCTGCAAATCGTCGCCCAGGTCGGCATCGCCCAGCGTTTGCCGGATCTGTTCGTGGTGGGCCTGCTCGCTCCACAACTCGAACTTGTCGCCCATGCCCAGCAGGACCGCTTTCTTCTCGATGCCGACCGCGCTGCGCTGGCTCGCCGGCAGGGAAATGCGGCCGCTGCCGTCGGGCTCGGCAAAGGCCGCCGCGCCGACCAGCTTCAACTGCAGCAAGCGGCTGTTCTTGCGGGTGCGCGGCAGGGCGTTGACCTGGTCGCGGACCTTTTCCCAGACCGGCAGCGGATACAGGTACAGGCAGCCCGCTTCGAACGGGTTGTAGGTGACGACCAGGCGGTTGCCGCACTCGCGCGCGACAATCTCCCGGTAGCTGGTCGGAATCGCCAGCCGGCCCTTGTCGTCGATGGTGATGGCGGTCTCGCCCTGGAACATGTCCCTGCCCTGCGTCGCCTCCGTCTAAGGCGGAGTTCATGACAAGAAAACCACAAATTTCCCGGTTTTCCCACGAGTCGCCACAGTAGGCAGGGCCCATGCCCTTGTCAACAACAATCCACAGGCCTTTTCACCTGTGCGTTCAAGGACTTGCAGCACTCTTGAGAGACTTGTTCAAGCTTTATCCACAAGCTACTGTTTCGTCTCAATATTTGAGAATCCGTGACATTCGGCACATCTTCCAGCCCCTGCATTCAGATCCGGAGTGCGCGATGCTGCATCGCAAAAATCACCGTCATTGAGGGCATCACGCCTCTGCCAGAATGCGCGCCATGTGCCTGGTCGCCTTCGCCTGGAAATCCCACCCTCGCTGGCGGCTGGTGCTGGCCGGCAATCGCGATGAATTCCATGGGCGGCCGACCGCACCCTTGGCAATCTGGCCGGACAGCGGGATCCTGGCCGGCCGCGACCTGAAGTCCGGCGGGACGTGGGTGGGGCTGGGCCGCAATGGCCGGGCCGCGGTCATCACCAATGTCCGCGACGGCCTGCCGCCGCCCTTCAACGGACCCTCGCGCGGCGCGCTGCCGGCGGATTTCCTGGGTAGCGCCGCATCCGCCTCGGCCCATGCGGCGGCGCTGGCCGGCGTCGCCAGCGACTACGCCCCGTTCAATCTGGTGCTGGCCGACGCCGAGACCTGCACCTATGTCGGCAACCACCCCGCCAACGGTGCCCGCGAGGTGGCATCCGGTGTGCACGGGCTCTCCAACGGTGCCTTCGACGCGCCATGGCCGAAGACCCGCCGGCTGCGCGCGGCCCTGCAGGCATGGGTCGATGCCGGCCACGACGACCTCGACCCGCTGTGGCGCGCGCTGGCCAACGAGCAGCTCGCCGACGATGCCGGCCTGCCCGACACCGGCGTCGGCCTGGAGCTGGAACGCCGGCTCTCGCCCGCCTTCATCCGCGGCCGCGACTACGGCACCCGCGCCAGCACGCTCACCCTGATCGACCACGATGGCCGAGCCCGCATCCACGAGCGCCGCTTCGGCCCGGAGGGCGTGTTCGAGGGCGAGACCGTGCTGCACGGCGAGCCGCTCTTGTAGCCCGGGTTTCGCGCGCTCTACCCGGGCTACGCGACTCACGTGCGACAATGCACGCGGCGGAGTCGGCCAGACAGTCGCGTCATTGGAAACAATGCCGAGGAAAGTCCGGGCTCCACAGGGCACGGTGCCAGGTAACGCCTGGGCGGCGCAAGCCGACGGAAAGTGCAACAGAAAGATACCGCCTATGTCGGAGCAATCTGGCAGGTAAGGGTGAAATGGTGCGGTAAGAGCGCACCGCGAGCCTGGCAACAGGCCGGTACGGCAAACCCCACCGGGAGCAAGGCCAAATAGGGAGACGATGCCGCGGCCCGCGGTGTCTCCGGGTAGGCTGCTTGAGCGTACGGGTGACCGTGCGCCTAGAGGAATGACTGTCCTAGACAGAACCCGGCTTATCGGCCGGCTCCGCCACCTTCATCGTGCTTGGCACGATGAAGCCCCCAAAGTTTGCTGCGCAAACTTTGGGCCCCAGGCCATCGCTGGCCAAATCCCCGCGCCTGTCGGCGCGCCCCCTTTACTAAAGGGGGCTTTGCGACGGCACTTTTTACTGCGCGCCGTATAGAGATTTGCGGGGCGCGCCGGAAAGCTCCGCGGCCACTTTCGCCGCCGTGGAAGGCGGCAGGTGTTCCTTGAGTTTCGCGTACAGGCGCAGGCCCTCGGCGACCTTGGCATCGGCGTCCTCGCCGGCGCCCTGCACCAGCAGCACGAACTCGCCCTTGCGCTGGTCGGGATCGGCGCGTACGCGTTCGGACAGCTGGGCCAGCGTGCCGTCGAGAACGGTCTCGAACAGCTTGGTCAGTTCGCGCGCCATCACCGCGGGGCGATCGGCGCCGAATGCGGCCACGGCATCGTCCAGCGCTTCCTCGATCCGGTGCGAGGACTCGTAGAAGATCAAGGTGCGCGGCTCACTGACGAGGCTTTGCAGATGTTCGCGGCGGGCTTTCGACTTGGCCGGCAGGAAGCCCTCGAAGATGAACCGGTCGCTCGGCAGTCCCGCCACGCTAAGCGCGGCGACCAGCGCGCTGGCGCCGGGCACCGGGCTGACCGGGACGCCGGCCTCGCGGGCGGCGCGCACCAGCCGGAAGCCGGGATCGCTGACCAACGGGGTGCCGGCATCGGAGACCAGCGCCAGCGAGTCGCCGGCCAGCAAACGGGCGACGATCTTCTGGGCGATGGCGTCCTCGTTGTGCTCGTGCAGGGCGAGCAGCGGCGTCGAGATCCCGAAATGGGCCAGCAACTGGCCACTGCGGCGGGTGTCTTCGGCGCAAATCGCGGCAACCGAGGCCAGCACCTCGCGCCCGCGTGCGCTGAAATCGCCCAGATTGCCGATCGGCGTGGCTACCACGAACAGGGTTCCGGAACGTTGCATCGCCTGCCTTGATCGTGGTCGCGGGTAGAATCCTAGCCGGTTCCCGAACGAGCGCCGACACGTGGCCCTGAAACACACCGCCATCGCCCTCCTGTTGCTGGCCCTCGCCGGCTGCGCCAGCGTGGACGTGCAGCCACCCGTGGTCACGTCCGCCTACAGCGTCGCCTTCAGCGAGGCGCAGGTGCTGGCGCAGGGCCACGCCGCGTTGACGGGGCAAGCCCGCAGCGCCAATGCCGGACGCATCGAGACCCTGCTGGCCGGTCTGGACGATGCCGCGCTGGCCCGCGATGCCGCGCGCCTGCCGGTCGGCGATCCGCTGTATTCCTTCGCCGGCCGCGCCCTGCTCAACCGCGGGCTGCCGCTGCCGCGCCCGTTCGATCGCGGCGATGTCAGCTTCGGTGCCGCCGACCGGCCGCCGGCCGACCGCGACGGCTACCGGCCACCCCTCAAGGTGGGCGTGCTGCTGCCGCTCAGCGGCGGGCAATCGGCCGCGGCGGCCTCGGTGCGCGACGGTTTCCTGGCCGGCTATTACGGCGAGCGCCGGCGTCGGCCGGACGTGCGCTTTTACGACACCGCCGCAGGCGCGAGCGCCGCATACGCGCGCGCCGCCGCCGAGGGCAACGATTTCGTGGTCGGTCCGCTCGCGCGCGACGAGGTCGATGCGGTGTTCGCCGACGAGACCCCGTCGGTGCCGCTGCTCGCGCTCAACCGCGGCAGTCGCACCCCACCGGCCGGCAGCGCGGCTTTTTCGTTGTCTCCGGAGGACGAGGGCATCAGCCTGGCCCAGTACCTGATCCAGCGCGGGGCCAAGCATGTGCTGATCCAGACCGGTGGGGAGGATGCGCAACGACGCACCGCCAGCACCGCCAAGGCGCAACTGGAACGCCGCGGCGTCCAGGTGACCGAGGACATCGCAGCGGCACAGGGCGTCGATACGTTGCTGCTGGCGGTGAAGGGTTCCCAGGCGCGTGCATTGATGCCGCAACTCGCCTTGGCCGGGATCAATGCGGGCACGCGCGTGGCGACCTCGCAGATCGTCTCCGGCACCGGCAAGCCGGCCGAGGACGCGGCGCTGGACGGCATCGTCTATCCGACCGAGGCCTGGGCCGTGCGCAATGTCGACGGCCTGCCCTCGCAGGCCAGTGCAGCGGCCCGCGTGGATACCGCCAAGGGCCCGGCTGCGCGCCTGTTCGCCTTCGGCTACGACGCATGGTTGCTGACCGGCTATCTCGAACGGCTGGCACTGTCGAACAACGGCGACGTGGCCGGCGCGACCGGGCGCTTGAGCCTGGACGGGTTCGGTAACGTGCTGCGCGTCCCCGGCTGGTCGCGGTTCGCCGGCGGCGTGCCGGTGCCGCTGGCCGATGGCGCACGCTGACCGGCGCACCCCGCGCCGCATCCGTGGCGATGCGGTGGAAGCCGCCGTACTCGCCTACCTGCAGGCCCAAGGCATGCACATGCTGTCGCGCAACGCCGCTGCGCGTGGCGGCGAGATCGACCTGGTCATGCTCGACAACAACGGGCGTGACGCCGATGCCGTGGTCTTCGTCGAGGTGCGCTATCGCGCCAGCAACGCGTTCGGTGGTGGCGCGGCCTCGGTCGACGCCGGCAAGCGCCGTCGCCTCATCCGCGCCGCGCAGGTCTTCCTGCAACGACATCCCGAGCACGCCAACGCACCCTGCCGCTTCGACGTGATCGCCGCCAGCGGCGATCCCGCCGCGCCCGCGCTGGAGTGGCTGCAGGACGCCTTCCGCGCCGACGACGTCTGAGCCCGGCCAACCAACGGCATACGCAACCCGGACTACAAAGCCTTACGCTTCGACGTCCTCCTTCGCGACCGCCACCATGCCGCCACGCCTCCTGCTCGGTCTGACGCTTTTGCTCGCTCCGTTCGCCAATGCGCAGGCACCGGATCCGGCAACGAAGGAATATCGCGTGCTGCTGGTCGGCAACAGCCTGATCTACACCAACAACCTGCCCGCGCTGCTGCGCGCCGTGGGCACTTCGCAGAGCGTGGCCATCACCACCGAAACCTACGCAGCGCCGGGCGGCAAGCTTGATGATCGACTGGACGATGGCCATGTTGCCGCAGCCTTGCGGGCGCGCAGATTCGATGCCGTCGTGCTGCAGGAGCAGGGTGGCCACCTCGCCGCCTGCATGGCCAGTGCGCAGGAGCAACGCAAGGCGCCCTGCGCAGCCAGCGTTCAAGCCTATGGAAAATTCGTCGAACAGGCATCGGAACAAGGTGCGAAGGTGCTGCTGTTCGGTACCTGGGGGCCGGACGAACGCTGGCAGGGCAAGCTGAATCGCAGTGTGCGCATGATTGCCAAGCAACATGATGCGTCGGTGTTCGATGCGGCTGGAGCGCTGGACGCGCTGCGCAAGGCCCAGCCGGAGATCAAGCTCTATCCTGACGGCACCCACCCCAGCACCTTGGCTTCCGTGATGCTGGCGCTCGCGTTGTACCGCGATGTCACCGGCAATGTGCCCGTCGCCAAGGATCTGCGCGTCGCTGCGCCGCTGCTGCCGGTCAATGCAGCGGTGTCGCCGGATTCTGCAATGGAATCCCAGCCGGGATTGGCTGGAAACGGAAAGGCGACCTTGATCCCCGCCAACCTGATCGAACCGCTGGTGAAAGCCTTGCCCGAGCCGAAGGGCAAGGACGAAGAGGAAGGAGAAGGTGGCCGCCGCGGTCGCTGAGACCACACGTCGTCAGGCGGGCCGCTGCACCGGCTTGCTCATTCGAAGTGGCGGAATCCCGCCTGCCCTGGCTGCCACGCCACGCCACTCGCATCCAGCGCGGAGACACCATTTCTGCTGACAATGCGGCCGATCCTTGTCACCGGCGCATGCGTGGATGCCGATTCGATCACCGCGCTGCGCAGTTCCACTGGCGCGCTGAAACACAATTCGTAATCGTCGCCGCCGGTCGCCTGCAACCGGCGGATTGCCTCAGCATCGAAGCACGCACGCAACGCCTGCGAAGCAGGCAGCGCATCCACGTCGACCCGCACGCCGACATCGCTGGCCTTGCACACATGGCCCAGGTCGGCGAGCAGGCCATCGGAAATGTCGATGCATGACGTCGCAATGCCGCGCAGCGCCCGTCCCAGCGAAACGCGCGGCGTCGGTCGGTCCAATCGCGCGCGCAATCCCGGATCAATCGCGCCGCCTGCCCGCCACTGCGACAGCGCCGCCGCGGCATCGCCCAGGCTGCCGCTGACCCAGAGGTCATCGCCGACGCATGCGCCGTCGCGGCGCAGCGCCGTGCCCGGCTCGATGAAACCGTGCACGGTCACGCAGATCGACAACGGCCCGCGCGCGGTATCGCCGCCGACCAGGGCGATGTCGTGCTGCTCCGCAAGCGCGAGGAAGCCGTCGAGGAAGCCATCGACAAAGTCGCTGTTCGCATCGGGCAAGGACAACGACAGCGTGCACCACGCCGGCAACGCGCCCATCGCTGCAAGGTCGGACAGGTTCACCGCGAGTGCTTTCCAGCCGATGTCGGCGGGCGCGGTTTCGGGCGGGAAATGCACGCCGCTGTTGAGCGTGTCCATGGCCACGACCAACTGCATGCCGGCAGGCAGCTGCAGCAGTGCGGCATCGTCGCCGATGCCGAGCAACACGTCGCTGCGCGTCGCGATGCGCCGGCGGATGCGTTCGATCAGGTCGAATTCGGCGACTTTGCTGTCCACCGATGCTCCGTGACGTCAGCGCGGGCGCGCAGCCTGCGACTCGGTGCCGCGCAACGCCAGGGCCGCCTTGTCGAGCACGCCGTTGACGTAGGTATGGCCGTGTTCGGAACCGAAGCGCTTGGTCGAATCGATCGCTTCGTTGATCACCACCCGATACGGCACGTCCGGGCGATGCAGCAATTCATACGCGGCGATGCGCAGCGCGGCGCGCTCGATCGGGTCGACTTCGTTCACCGTGCGATCGATGTAACCAGACAGCGCATCGTCCAGTTGCGCCACGTGGCGGAGCACGCCGCGCACCAGGTCCTCGAAGTATTCGAGGTCGGCGATTTCATGTGCCTGCTCGTGGGCGAATTCGGCAATGAGCGCGCCTTCGCTGGTCGCGCTCAATTGCCAGGCGTAGATCGCCTGCAACGCGCGCCGGCGCGAACGCGAGCGGGCCACCGGGTCGATGCCGTCGTTGCGATGCCGGTTCATGCCAGTTTCTCCCGCAGGTTCGCCATTTCGATCGCCACCAATGCGGCTTCCTCGCCCTTGTTGCCATGGCTGCCGCCGGCACGCGCCGCGGCATCCTCGAAGCGGTCGACCGCCAGCACGCCGTTTAGCACCGGTACGCCGGTGTCCAGCGCAACGCGCATCAAGCCATCCGATGCGCCATCGGCCACCTGCTCGTAATGCCGGGTGTCGCCACGGATCACGCAGCCGAGGGCGACGATCGCCGCATGCCTGCCGGCCACCGCCACATCGCGTGCGGCCATCGGCAATTCCCAGGCACCGGGTACACGGACCACATCGATGGCGGCTTCGTCCACGCCGTTGCCGATGAATGTCTCGCGCGCCGCGGCGACCAGCGCGTCGACGATGCGCGGGTTCCAGCGGCTGGCGATGATCGCGAAGCGTGCGCCTTGCGGGGCGCGCAGGTCGCCTTCGATATGCGGCATGGGAGCTGGGAGGTCGAAACGGGGCCGTGCAGTTTAGCGCGCAGCCGCCGTGGCTGTGGCCGCGATGTATTCGACCACCTCCAGCCCATAGCCGGCCAGGCCGACCTGCCGGCGTGGAGTGCCGAGTACGCGCAGCTTGCCCAGGCCCAGCTCGGCCAGGATCTGCGCGCCCGCACCGTTGCGCCGCCACTGGCCCACGTCCTTGCTGTTGGCGGCAGGCGCGGCCTGCTCGCGCAGGCGCGCCAGCAGGGCCTCGGCGTTGCGCGGCTCGGACAGCACCACCATCACGCCCTGCCCTTCGGCGGCGATCGCCCGCAGCGCATCGGTGGCGGCCACGCCGAAATCGTCGCGACGCCAGTGCAGCAGGTCGCTCAGCGGATTTTCGACCTGCACGCGCACCAACGTGGGGGTCTCGCGATCCGGGGTGCCGCGAACCAGCGCGAAATGCAGCTCGTGGGCGATGCGGTCGCGGTAGGTGATCAGCCGGAACGGGCCGAATTCGGTATCGATGGCGCGATCATCGATGCGCTCGACGGTATGCTCGGTCGCCAGGCGATAGGCGATCAGGTCGGCGATCGAACCCATCTTCAGGTCGTGCTCGCGGGCAAACACTTCCAGTTCCGGCCTGCGCGCCATGCCGCCATCGGCGTTCATCACCTCGACCAGTACGCCGGCCGGCTCCAGCCCGGCCAGCATCGGCAGGTCGCTGGCGGCCTCGGTGTGGCCGGCGCGGGTCAGCACGCCGCCGGGTTGCGCGGTGAGCGGGAAAATGTGGCCGGGCTGGCTGAGGTCGGCCGGCTTCGCATCCGGGCGCACCGCGGTGCGGATGGTATGCGCGCGGTCGTAGGCGCTGATTCCGGTGGTGACGCCTTCCGCCGCTTCGATGCTGACGGTGAAATTGGTATGGAACTGAGCGGTATTGGCCTGCACCATCGGCGCGAGCCCGAGTTGCGCGCAACGTTCGCGGGTCAGCGACAGACAGACCAGGCCGCGCGCGTGGGTGACCATGAAATTGATGTCGGCCGGCCGCACCAGTTCGGCGGCCATGATCAGGTCGCCTTCGTTCTCGCGGTCCTCGTCGTCGACGATGACGACCATGCGGCCGGCGCGGAGTTCTTCCAGCAGTTCGGGGATTGGCGCGAAGCTCATGATGTTTTGCTCGTCATCCCGGCGCAGGCCGGAAGTGATTCATTTCGGCGGTAGCCGAATATCCAGTTCTTGATTCGATGTCGGAAAAGCTGGACCCCGGCATTCGCCGGGGTGACGGCCTCAATGTTCCTTGGTCGCCAGCAATCGCTCCACATAGCGGGCCAGCAAATCCACTTCGATATTGACCGCGTCGCCTTCTTGCAGCGCATGGAACGCGGTGTGCCCGACGGTGTGAGGGATCAGCGCCACTTCGAAGCCCGCATCATCCACCTCGTTGACGGTCAGGCTCACGCCGTCCACGCAGACCGAGCCCTTGTGGGCGATGTAGCGCAGCAGCGTCATCGGTGCTTCGACGCGCCAGCGCACCGCGCGCGCGTCGTCCCGGCGCTTCGCGGCGACGGCCAGACCATCGACATGCCCGCTCACCAGGTGCCCACCAAGTCGATCGGTCGGCAGCATTGCGCGTTCCAGGTTCAGCGGTACGCCAATGGCGAGGCGACCGAGCGTGGTCAGTGCAAGGGTTTCGTTCGATGCGTCTACCGCGAACGACGACGCATCGAACTCGACCACGGTCAGGCAGCAGCCATTGACCGCGATGCTCTCACCCAGTTGCACGCCATCGAACGGCAAGGTGCCGACCTCGATGGCCAATCGGGCATCGCCACCACGTGTTTCGCGCGCGGCCAATCGGCCAACGCCCGCGATCAATCCGGTGAACATCAGGCCGTCGTCCCTTCCGGCCGCAACAGCAGGCGCATGTCGCCGCCGATGCTGCGGCTGTCGACGGTGCGCAGGCGCAGGCGCTCGGTCATCGCGTCGATGTGCAGGCCATCGAACAACGGGCGCGCCCGTTCGCCGAGCAGGACCGGCGCGATGTACAGCAGCAATTCGTCGACCAGGCCGGCAGCGAGGAACGCACCGGCCAGGGTTGCGCCAGCTTCCACCTGCACCTCGTTGATGCCGCGCGTGGCCAGCAGGCGCAGCACGGCATCGAGGTCGAAGCGCCCCTTGTTGACCGGCACCGCCACGTGATCGGCCTGCAGTCCGCGCGGCGGCTTGGCCTCGGGTGCATGCAGGTACAGCGTGGGCGCGTCGCCTTCGCGGACGCGGCCACGGGCGACGGTGGCAAGTCCCGGATCCAGGACCACCCGCAGCGGCGGCAGGAATGCGCTGTCATCGCCCAGCCGCACGGTCAGTTGCGGATCGTCGGCCAGCACGGTGCCCGCGCCGGTCAACAACGCACCACTGCGCGCGCGCCACTGCTGCACATCGCGCCGCGAGGCCTCGCCGCTGATCCATTTCGAATCGCCGGAAGCCATCGCACTGCGGCCGTCCAGGCTGCTGGCCAACTTGACCCGCAACCAGGGTCGTCCGCGCTCGATCCGCGACAGGAAGCCTCGATTCAGTTCCCGCGCCTGCGCTTCCATCAAGCCGGATTCCACCGCGATCCCCGCAGCACGCAGCTTGTCGAAACCGGCACCGTCCACCTGCGGGAACGGATCGCGCATGGCCGCGACCACGCGCGAAACACCTGCCGCGATCAACGCATCCGCGCACGGCCCGGTGCTGCCGGTGTGCGCGCAGGGTTCCAATGTCACGTAAGCGGTCGCGCCCTTCGCACGATCACCGGCGGCCTGCAACGCGAAGACTTCCGCATGCGGCCCGCCCTTCTTCTGGTGCCAGCCTTCGCCGACCAGGTCCTCGCCCTGCACGATCACACAACCGACCATCGGGTTCGGTCGGGTGGTGAACGCGGCGCGTTGCGCCAGGCGCAACGCGCGCGCCATCATCAGGTGGTCGATCGTGCTGTAGCTCATTTTTTCCGGTTCTTGTCGGCGTGCTTGTCGATCGACACCACATCGCCACCGAGCAGCGGCAATTGCCCTTCGCCGGGCAGGTCGCGTTCCAGGCGGTCGAGTTCCTCGCGGAAATCGGCCACGTCCTCGAAACTGCGGTACACGGAAGCGAAGCGCACGTAGCCGACGTGGTCCAGCCTGCGCAGCTCGCCCATCACGAATTCACCGACCCGGCGCGAGGCGAGTTCGCGCTCGGTGGTCATGCGCAACTGGTGCACCACCGCGCGCACCGCGGTCTCGATCGCCTCTTCCGACACCGAGCGCTTCTGCAGCGCGCGGTCGAAGCCGGCGCGCAGCTTGCGCGCGTCGAAGTGTTCGCGCCGCCCGTCCGACTTGATGATCGTGGGCAATTTCAGCTCGATGGTTTCCAGCGTGGAGAAGCGCTCGCCGCAGGCCTCGCACTCGCGGCGGCGACGGATCGTCGCGCCGTCCTCGGACACGCGCGAATCGATCACGCGGGTGTCGTGGTGCTGGCAGAAGAGGCAGTGCACGCGTGGTCAGTCGCCGTAGACCGGGAATTGCCTGCATTGCAGCGTCACGTTCTCGCGCACGCCGGCGATCACGTTGTCGTCGGCCGGGTTGTCGAGGACGTCGCAGATCCACTCGGCCAGCGCCACGCAATCCGGTTCCTTGTAGCCGCGGGTGGTGACCGCCGGGGTGCCGATGCGCAGGCCGGAGGTGACGAATGGCTTGCGCGGGTCGTTCGGCACCGAGTTCTTGTTGACGGTGATATGCGCCTTGCCGAGGGCTTCCTCGGCCTGCTTGCCGCTGACGTGCTTGCCGATCATGTCGACCAGCATCAGGTGGTTGTCGGTGCCGCCGGAGACGATCTTGTAGCCACGCGCGATGATCACCTTCGCCATCGCCCGCGCGTTCTTGACCACCTGTTCCTGGTAGGCCTTGAACTCCGGTTGCAGCGCTTCCTTGAACGCCACCGCCTTGGCCGCGATCACGTGCATCAGCGGACCGCCCTGGATGCCCGGGAACACGATCGACTGCAACTTCTTCTGGATGTCTTCGGCGTGCTCGCCCATGCCGGCGGCGCTCGCCACGATGATCCCGCCACGCGGACCGCGCAGGGTCTTGTGGGTGGTGCTGGTGACCACGTGCGCATGCGGCACCGGGTTCGGATACACGCCAGCGGCAATCAGGCCGGCCACGTGCGCCATGTCCACGAACAGGTACGCACCGACCTTGTCGGCGATGGCGCGGAAGCGCGCCCAGTCGACCACCTGCGAATACGCGGAGAAGCCGGCGACGACCATCTTCGGTTTGTGTTCGATGGCGAGGCGTTCGACCTCGTCGTAATCGATCAGGCCGGCATCGTCGACGCCGTACTGGATCGCGTTCATCAGCTTGCCGCTGATGTTGACCTTGGCACCGTGGGTCAGGTGGCCGCCATGCGCCAGCGACATGCCGAGGATGGTGTCGCCCGGCTGCAGCAGCGCGAAATACACCGCCTGGTTGGCCTGCGAACCGGAATGCGGCTGCACGTTGGCGTAGTCGGCATCGAAGAGTTGCTTGCAGCGCTCGATGGCCAGTTGCTCGGCAACGTCAACGTATTCGCAGCCGCCGTAGTAGCGCTTGCCCGGATAGCCTTCCGCGTACTTGTTGGTGAGCTGGCTGCCCTGCGCTTCCATCACCCGCGGGCTGGCGTAGTTCTCGCTGGCAATCAGCTCGACGTGGTCTTCCTGGCGACGGGTCTCGTCGGCGATGGCCTTGGCGAGTTCGGGGTCGAAACCGGCAATCAGGTCGGCGCGGGAAAACATCGGAGCTCCGGGGTGGCGGTGGGGAACCGCAAGTTTAGCGTTTCACGGCCCCGGGCACCCCATGCGATGGCGTACGCGAACACCGCCGCAGGCCCCTGCCCGGCTATAATCGGCCGATTCTGGAACCCCCTTTGCGGCCCTGCCACGTGCAGGCGCCGCCGCCTGCCTGCGGAGCACGCCACGATGTCGCAATTCATCTACACCATGCAGGGCGTCAGCAAGACGGTCCCGCCCAAGCGGCAGATCATCAAGGACATCTCGCTGTCGTTCTTCCCGGGCGCCAAGATCGGCCTGCTCGGCCTCAACGGTGCCGGCAAGTCGACCGTGCTGCGGATCATGGCCGGCGTGGACACCGATTTCACCGGCGAGGCGCGCCCGCAGCCAGGCATCAAGGTCGGCTATCTGGAACAGGAGCCGCGCCTGAACCCGGAGCAGACCGTGCGCGAGGCCGTCGAGGAAGGCGTGGGCGAAGTGCTGCAGGCGCAAGCCGCGCTGGACGCGGTGTATGCCGCCTACGCCGAGGAAGGCGCCGACTTCGACGCGCTGGCCAAGCAGCAGGAAAAGCTGGAGGCGATCCTCGCCGCCGGCGATGCGCACACCCTGGAGAACCAGCTGGAAATCGCCGCCGATGCACTGCGCCTGCCGCCGTGGGACGCGATCATCGGCAAGCTGTCCGGCGGCGAGAAGCGCCGCGTCGCGCTGTGCCGCCTGCTGCTGCAGAAGCCGGACATGCTGCTGCTCGACGAACCGACCAACCACCTCGACGCCGAGTCCGTCGAGTGGCTGGAACAATTCCTGGCGCGCTACACCGGCACCGTGGTGGCAGTGACCCATGACCGCTATTTCCTCGACAACGCCGCCGAGTGGATCCTGGAACTCGACCGCGGCCGCGGCATCCCGTGGAAGGGCAACTACACCGACTGGCTGACCCAGAAGGACGCGCGCCTGAAGCAGGAAGAGTCCGGCGAGAAGGCGCGCCAGAAGGCGATCCAGAAGGAACTGGAATGGTCGCGACAGAACGCCAAGGGCGGCCGCAGCAAGGGCAAGGCGCGCCTGGCGCGGATGGAAGAGTTGCAGTCGGTCGACTACCAGAAGCGCAACGAGACCAACGAGATCTTCATTCCGCCGGGTGAGCGTCTGGGCAACAAGGTGGTGGAGTTCAAGAACGTCACCAAGGCCTATGGCGACCGCGTGCTGATCGACGACCTCAGCTTCAGCATCCCGAACGGTGCCATCGTCGGCATCATCGGTCCGAACGGCGCCGGCAAGTCGACCCTGTTCCGGATGATCACCGGCCAGGAAACCCCGGACAGCGGCAGCATCGACATGGGCCCGACGGTGAAGCTGGCCTACGTGGACCAGAGCCGCGAAGCGCTGACCGGCAACCACAACGTGTTCCAGGAGATCGCCGGCGGCCTCGACATCCTCAACATCAACGGCATCGAGATCCAGTCGCGCGCCTACATCGGCCGCTTCAACTTCAAGGGCCAGGACCAACAGAAGATGGTCGGCTCGCTGTCCGGCGGCGAGCGTGGTCGCCTGCACATGGCCAAGACCCTGCTGCAGGGCGGCAACGTGCTGCTGCTCGACGAACCGTCCAACGACCTCGACATCGAAACCCTGCGCGCGCTCGAAGATGCGTTGCTGGAGTTCCCCGGCAACACCTTCGTCATTTCGCATGACCGCTGGTTCCTGGACCGCATCGCCACCCACATCCTCGCCTTCGAGGGCGATTCGCACGTGGAGTTCTTCCAGGGCAACTACCGCGAGTACGAGGAAGACAAGAAGCGTCGCCTGGGCGAAGCCGGCGCGCAGCCACACCGGTTGCGGTTCAAGGCGCTGAAGTAATCATGGAACGCCCGCGGCAACGCGGGCGTTTCCGCATCGGAGGGACAACAACCCATGGGCTTCATCGAAAAACTCCGCGACCGCTGGCAGGCATCCGACTCGCTGCTCTGCGTCGGCCTCGATCCCGACCCGGCGAAATTCCCCGATGTCTTCGTCGATGACGATGACGCGCTGTTCGGGTTCTGCCGCGATATCGTCGATGCCACCGCCGAATACGCCTGCGCGTTCAAGCCGCAGATCGCCTATTTCGCCGCGCACAACGACGGCGAGGCCGCGCTGCAGCGGTTGATCGCGCACATCAACGGCGCGTATCCCGACATCCCGGTGATCCTCGACGCCAAGCGCGGCGACATCGGCAATACCGCGGAGCAATACGCGGTCGAAGCCTTCGATCGCTTCGGCGCCGATGCGGTGACGCTGAATCCATACATGGGCCGCGACTCGGCCGCACCCTTCCTGCAGCGCAACGACCGCGGCTGCGTGTTCCTCTGCCATACCAGCAATCCCGGCGCGCGTGATTTCCAGGAGTTGCTGGTCGATGGCGCGCCGCTGTACCAGCACGTTGCCCGCACCATTGCCAGCGAGTGGAATGGTGATGGCAACTGCGCGCTGGTGGTCGGCGCGACCTTCCCGGAAGAATTGAAGATCATCCGCGGCATCGTCGGCGACATGCCGCTGCTGATCCCCGGCATCGGTGCACAGGGCGGCGACGTGGAAGCCACCGTGCGCAACGGCAAGACCGCGAACGGCACCGGCCTGATGATCAATTCCTCGCGCGGGATCCTGTACGCCAGCGGCGGTGCGGGTTATGCCGATGCGGCCGCGGACGCGGCGAAGACGCTGCGCGACGAGATCAACCGCCACAGGTAGGCGCTCCGCCAGTCATCCTTCGCTTCGCTCAGGATGACAGCCCTGTTTTTCGACGGAGTGAGGCGCGCAGCGCCGCGAACGGAAATCGCCCCCAGATCATCGTGAACACCGTGGCGCGAACGAATGCACCATCGCGCGCTGCATCGAACTTGCGGTAGTAGCGCCAGAAGCCGCGGTGCTTGTGCCATTCCACGAAAAGTGGCCGCGAGCGCGACGACACCCCGCGCACATGCACCACTTGCACGTCATTCGCGCAGGCCACCATCGCGCCCTCTGCGCGCGCGCGACGGCACAGGTCGAGGTCTTCCGCATGCAATCGATAGTGTTCATCGAAGCCGCCGATGCACTCGAACAATCCACGCGCCATCAGCATCAACGCACCCGAAACCGCATCGACCGCCTGCACCCGTTGCGACGGATCGATGGCGATGCCGAGTTGCGCGCGCGACGGATCGCGAAGCATCGCCGCGAAATCCGGATCGCGGCGACGCGCGGCGGTATCGCGCACGCCGTCTTCGCCGACCAGGTCGGCACCGAGGACGACATCGCCGCCCTGCCCGCGCAACGCCGCATCGAAATACTCGCTGAGGTCACGCGGGCCATCCTCGCCGAAGCCGACGGCCCGATGCGCATGCGCACGCATCCGCGCCAGCGAATCGGGTTCGACCAGGCAATCCGGATTGACGAAGGCCAGCCACGGCGCACGACTGTCTGCCGCGCCCTGATTGCAGCCCACCGCAAAACCGGGGTTGTCGGGATTGGCGATGAAACGCAGGCGCGGATCAGCCAGTGCGTGGCGTTGCACGATATCCAGGGTGCCGTCGCGCGATTGGTTGTCGACCACGCGGATCTCGACCACGCCCGTTGCGGCGCGCAGGCGCGAGAGGCAGTCGTCGATGGTTTCCTCGCTGTCGTAGCTGACCACGATGGCGGCGATGTCGCCGCCACTCATGGCACGTCCGCAAACAGATCCGGCTGCGGTGGCGTGCCGTCATCGCCTGCGAGCGCTTCGGCCATGCGTTCGCGCAACGCACGCAACGGATCGTCCATCAGGAAGTGGGCCAACTGCGCATGCCAGGCCGGCCAGCGCACCGACAGCGCGTCCATGTCGCCTTCGGCCGGCTTGCCTTCGACCTCGCGCAGGACGAAGGCGGTTTCGCACAGCGCGTTGCGCCCGCCGAGTCCGGACATGCGCAGCGACAGATCGATCAACGCCGCATACCAGGAGCGGTAACTCGCCGGATCCAGCCCGCCGGCTCGCGCACGCGCCGCGCCGCGAATCAGCACCGCATGGGTCACCGCCGACGGCAGCGACGGATGCGTGTTGCCGAGTTGCGCGCAGGCGCGCGCGAGACGTGCCGGCGAGGCATCGACCTCGACAATCTCGCCGATCCGCGGCCATGCCGCCGCTTCACCGGCATTGCTCCAGGGCGTGGCAGTGGCGATCGATGGATCGCGTGCCAGGCAATCGTGCAGGTGTTCCAGCCAGCCCGGTGTCGGCCGCGCGTCGCTGGCCAGGATCGCGACATCGGCATCGCCGCAGGCGCGCAGCGCTTCGTCGAGATGCGCGGCGTCGCCGATCGGCGACGCACGTCGCGTATGCGCGGCCTGCAACGGCGTGTGCGCCAGCCAGCGTTCGATGATCGCGTTGCCGCGCGGGCCGACCTGCGCGTCGTCGGCCAGCCACACGCGCGTGCCGACCGGCGTGGATGCATCCAGTGCGGCCAGGCTGGCGTCGAGCGCATCCTCGTTGGTGCCGACCGGCACCAGGACGATGGGAAGCGACGCGCCCGACAGGCTCACTGCTTCGGCTTGTAGATCGGGTCCAGCGCACGGAAGCGGCGACCGTATTCGTCGGTGAGCTCGCGCGCTTCCATCGGATTGCGCACCACGGTCGGTGTGATCAGCACCACCAGTTCGTCGCGGGTCTTGGTCTGGCCCTGCTGGCCGAACAGGCCGCCGACCCACGGGATCCGGCTCAGGCCGGGCACACCGGTCGAATTGCGATTCGTGCCCTCGCTGATCAGGCCCGCCAGCACGATGGTCTCACCGCTCGGGGCCAGCGCGCTGGTGGTGACCTTGCTGGTGTCGATGCGCACATTGCCGTTGTCGTCCGCTTCGCCGGTCGGCTTGCTGACTTCCTGGACGATGTCGAGGAACACCAGCCCGTCGCGGGTCACTCGCGGGCGCACCTTGAGGATGATGCCGGTGTCCAGGTACTGCACCGAGCTGTACGTGTTCTCGTTGCCGTTCCCCGGGTTGAGGCTGACCGACGAGATCGGGATGCGCTGGCCGACGTTGAGACTGGCCTCGCGGTTGTTCTGGGTGAACACCGAGGGCGCGGACAGCGTGCGCACGTCGGTGACTTGATCCAGTGCGCTGACGATCGCCGCCGCGTTGTTGCCGAGGAAGGTCCAGCTGAGCAGGTTGCCGACATTCGGGATGTTGCTCACGCCGCCGCCATAGCTGCCGAAGCTGTTGCGACCGGTCGGATACGGCAAGTTGCCCGCCGCCTCCGAACCCACCGCGTTGTCGAAGAACCAGCTGACGCCGTACTGCAGCGCGCCCTTCAACGCCACGCTGACCACCTGCGCCTCGATGTGCACCTGCATCGGCATCACGTCGATCCGCTCGATCACTTCGCGGATCGACTTCCATTGCGACGGATTGGCGCGCACCAGCAGCGAGTTGGTGTCTTCCACCGCCGACACGCCGACTTCCGACCCTTCGACCTTCAGCGTGACCTTGCCGTTGCCGCTGCGGTTGTTGGGCAGGTTGCCGCCATCGCCCAATCCGCTGTTGATCGCGGCGCTGGAGGTGCCGGACTTGTCGTCGATGCCGGCGTCGCTGATCTCGGTGGTGCCCACGCCGGGCATCATCGACGGCGATTCGCTGCCGCTGTTGCCACTGCCGCCGCCGAACACCTCGGCCAGGCGGTCGGCCAGGTCGCGCGCCTTGATGTACTTCAGCTCGTAGGAGAACAGGCGGCCATCGCCGCTGCCGCCCTCGATCCGGTCGATCCACTGCTGGATGTCGTCCAGGTATTTCGGCTGGCTGGTGATGACCATCACCGCGTTGCTGCTGTCCAGCGGCATGAAACGGAACATCCCGGCGGTCGGCGACTTGCCCTCTTCGCCGAACACCCGCTCCAGGTCCTGCACCACGTCGCTGGCACGGCCCGACTGCAGCGGATACACGCCCACCGACATGCTCGCCATCCAGTCGACATCGAACACCTGGATGGTGCGCAGGTAGTTGTCCAACTCGGCGCGGGTGCCTGCGATGGTCAGCATGTTGCGCGCGCCGTCGACGCTGACGATGGCGTTCGGTCGCGCATATGGCTTGAGGATCTTTTCCATCTCGGTCGCGGAGACGAAACGCAGCGGCACCACCCGCGACTCGAAGCCGCGCGCCAGCGCAGTGGAGCCGGTACGCGGCACCACGCCGCTGGTCAGCGCCTGGTCGGCGGTGACGATGTTGTAGCGACCGTCGCTGTAGACCATGCGCGCATTGTTCTGCGCCAGCACGCTTTCCAGCAGGCTCAGCGCACCGGCGGCACCGACCGGACGCTGGGTGGCCACGGTGACCGTGCCCTGCACGCCCGGCGCGATGTTGTAGCTCTGCCCGAGCATGTCGCCCAGGATCGCCTTGACCACCGCATGCAGGGACTCGCCTTCGAAGTTGAAGCTGGCCTGGCCGCTGCTGACCAACGACGGCGGTGCCGCACTGGCGGCCGTCTGGTTGATCGGCGACGCGCTGCCGCGGCGGATCACCGGCTTCGGTCCGTCACGGCCGAGTTCTTCCAATACGTCCCGGCGGATCCCGCTCACGCCGGAATCGTCGCCGGCAACCTGTTGGCCGGCCTGCCCCGCAGGCAACCGGTCCGCATGACGGATCTGCGGTTGCGGGTTGCTGGCGCAGGCCGCCAGCAGGCCGAGCAGGCTGGCGATCAGGAAAGGGCGCAGGTTCATTCGGGGAAACTCCACATTCATGGCGTGCACTGCTTATTGCCGTCGCGGCGCGGTCGCCGGCGAGGGCGGCGTGCCGTTGTTGTTGGTGTTGCCGTTACCCGAGCCGGCGCGCAGTTGCGCGCGACGGGCCTCGATGCGGCGACGGATGGTTTCGATGCGCGCGGCCTCGGACTGCGGTGGACCCGCGTCCGTGCTTTGCGTCGTGGGCGGCGGCGGTACCGCGGGGGTGGGGACGGCCACCGCACCCGGCGCCTGGCCACTGCCGCCGAAGGTGCGCAGATCCAGGGTGACCTGGCCGCTGCTGCCTTCGAACACGACGCGGCGCGGCTGCACTTCCAGCAGGCGCCAGCCGTTCGCGCCGTCGGGTGAACTGCCCTCGCGCACGCGCTGGGCTTCGCCGCCACCGCTGGGCTGCAGGGTCGCCAGGCGCACCTGCGGGCTGATCAGCACGCCGGTCAGGATGAAATCCAGCGACTGGCTCTGCGCGGCTTCGCCCTCGCCTTCGGGCACGCTGGCCAGGAAGCCGCGCGGGCGACGATCCTGGGTGAACAACGGACGCGCCGCGGCTTCCGCGTAACGGATCAGCGGCCCGATCCGGTCCGGCGTGGCCGGCCGGGGTTGCGGCAAGGCGCTGGCCGGCTGCGGTTCGACCGCGGCAACGCGCCCGCCCATGCCCAGCAGCGCGCCCAGCCACAGCAGCAGGGCCCAGCTGCAGATGCCGGCCAACAGCCACGTCAGCGGTCGCGCCTGGGCGAAACGTTGCAGCAGGCTGCGCTCAGTCCGCACGCGCCACCCCCGGTGCCGGTCGCAGGTAGCCATGCAGGTCGAAGCTCACGTCCAGCCCGCCTTCCTGCGGCTGCGCACTGCCGGGGATCGCGAAATAGCGTTGCGCGGCGATCGAGAGCATGTCGACGAACAGGTACGGACGCGTGGACTCCAGGGTGTGCAGGACCGCCAAGGTTTCCGCATTGCCGCAGCGCAGGCGCACCTGCACGGTGACCCGGCGGTAGCGGCCCGGCGGTGGGTCGCCGGACAGCGGCGCGCGGTTGACGATGGCGCAGCCGCGGTTGCCCGGGCTGGCTTCGCCGACCACGCGCTCCAGTTGCTGGATCAGCGCGGCGGTGGCGAGTTCGCTGGTGGGCTCGGCCAGGAAGCCGGACGCGCCGCCGCGCGCATCGAGTTCGGCCAGGCGTTGTTCGATCTGCGGACGCTGCGCCAGCAGGCTGCGCACCCGCGCATCGCGCTCGCGCAGTTCGGCGATGCGGGCGTCGGCCTCGCGCAGCGGCACGGTGAACAACGGATGCACCAGCAACAGGTACACCAGCCCGATCACCGCCAGCAGCAAGACCAGTGCCAGCCAGCGGTCGCGGTCAGCGCGCGCCACCGGCGGCCCCCTGCTTGTCGGTGGACTTCTCGGCAGCGGTGCCACGCAGTTGCGCGACGATGGTGAAGCGATCCATGCGCGTGCGCGGATCGGTCTGCAGGGCACCGCTCAACGCAGGCAGGTCCCATTGCGGCGCGCCTTCCAGCTTGCCGACCAGCGCCGCAGCCTGGTTGGACAGGCCCAGCAGGGTCAGCTGCTCGCCTTCGATGCTCAATTTCTCGAGGTAGGTGCCATCCGGCAAGCGCGGCGACAATGCGTCGATGACTTCGATCACCGAGGCGCGGCCATTGCGCTGGCGCTGCAGGTAGGCGCCGCCTTCGACCGCATCCACCAGGCGCTGGCGCTGTTCGGCGACGGCGCGGGCCTGAGTGCTGCGCGATGCGACCTCGGCCTGCAAGGCATCGGCGGCGGCGCGGCGGTTGTCGACCACCTGCGCCAGCGCAAGGCCAAGTGCCAGCAGCGCGACCGCGCCCAGGATCAGGTTCCACACGCGCCACGGATTGCGCTCCTGCAGACGTTGCGCCGGCGGCAGCAGGTTCACCCCGAGCGTACGGCCCTCGGCATCCAGCAGATCCACGCCGGCCAGGGTTGCCGTCATCGCGCCGAGTTGCGTCATCTGCGCGTCCAGCGCGCGGCGCGGCACCACCACCAGTTCGACCTGCAACTGGCCGTCCTCGCGCACGCCCAGCAGGCGGCCGTCGTGGACCACGTCGGCAGCGGCGAATGGGGTCTGTCGTTCGATCTCGAAGGCCAGCATGTCGCGCAGACGTTCGCGCGCGGCGGCCGGCAACAACAACGGACGGCGCAGCCCCTGCGACGCCGGCAACACCAGCCAGCGCGGCAACTCCGCGGCGGCATCGGCCAGTACCCCGGCCAGCGGATCGCGGCCATCGGCGGCACCGTGCACCTGCAGCGGCAACATCGCCACGTCCTGCACGCTGTCGGCGCGCTGGCGGCGCAACTGCACGCCATCGCCCTGCACCTGCAGCAATACGCGGTCGCCATTGGCGGACAGCAGGTGTTGCCACCGCAGCGGCAGCCAGGCGCGCAGGCCGGCGCTCCACCAGGCGATGAACCCGCGCAGGCCAACCCCGGCATTGCCCAGGCGTGCAGGCATCGCGCTCACCGTGCGTCGCTCCCCGCCTGCCAACGCAGCGGCGTGTACGTCGATCCGGGCAAAGCGTTGCCTCCCATTCGCAGGACTACCGACAGATGTGCACTGCGACCATCGGGGAGTCGGGCACGACTATCGATACTATACGTGCCGCTGCCGGCGCTTGCTGGTGGCGCATCCGGGTCGATCGGTGCGCTCCGCGGCTGCAGGCCCATCGCCGCCAGCACGACCGGATCGGCGATGTTCGCGTCAGGTGTGGCGTTGCTGGAATACACGGTGAGGTGCGGTACGGCGGCCGCGACCAACGCCGGACGGATGCCCAGCACTTGGGCTAGTTCGGCCACGCTGTCGAACGGTGCGTCCTTCGCGCCCCAGGCCAGGCCGGCGGAGGCATAGGCCGGATCCTCGGCACCACCGGCGGGCTGGCTGAGGTTGTCGGGGTCACGCCAGTCGACGATCGCAGCGGCCAGGCGCGCGGCGCGCTCGCGCGGTTCGCCGAGTTCCTCGAACAGGCCGGCCAGCAAGGTCGGGGCGGCGGCATTGAGGTCGATCTTGGCCGCTTCATCGAGGATCACGACCGAGACCGCAGCGCGCCCGAACGGCATCTTGTAGGCGCGGCCATCGGCCGCCCAGCGCTGCGTCGGATCCTGTTCCAGCAGGCGCGATACCGCGAGCTCCACGCCGGCCCGCGCGGCCTCTCCGGCGACCACGCCCCGCGCCGCGCCATTGCCCTGCAAGGACTCGATCCGTGCCGACATCGCATAACCGGCGACCAGCCCGCTCAGCAGCAGCACCAGCCACATCACCAGCAACAACGCCGCGCCCCGACTCCGGCTCATTGCTGGGCATCCCCGAGGGTGGCGAAGCTACCCGCGACCGGCAACGCGACCACCAGATCGGGCCACGGGCCGCGCCCATCGACGATTTGCACGCGCACCTGCAGCGGCAGTTTTGCCGGGTCTTCCCAAACGGCTTCCCAGGGGCCGAACTCGCCGTTGCCGGTGAGCGAGCGATAGGCGAAGCGCACCTGTCTCAGGCCCTCCGCCAGCGGTTCAGGCGGGCGGGCGGCGCTGCCGGGGACGAGTTGGCCGGCTTGCACCATGCGGAAATCGATCAGCAGGCCGAGCCCGGCCTCGGCACCGCGGCCGACGCCCAGCGCGTGCAGATGCGGCCCACCACGCCCGAGGTAATCCGGCAGGTCGGCGACAAAGCGCATCGAATTTGCATCGCCCTCGAAACGCTTCGACGCGCCGGTGCCGGGATCGAGTTCGAAGACGACGCCCTGCGCCCCGCCGATGCGCCGGCGCAGGAAATCGGAGACGGCGCGGATGCGTTCGTTGCGTTCGGCGATCGCCTCGCCGCGCTGCGCGGTGGCAGCGGCCGCACGCAGGGTGGCGAAGCCGAGCGCCATCGCAGCCGCCAGCAAGCTGGTCGCCAGCAGCACTTCCAGCAAGGTGAAGCCGGCCGTTTTGGCGGCACTGCCGCCTGGCCGGCTGAACGCCCGAGGGCTGCGCGCGAGGGCCGTACTGAAGCCGGCGGCGCGGCGCATCACGGCCGTCCGCCCTGCGCGGGCAAGGCCAGACGCAGGCTGCTGACTTGCAGGCGTTGCTGCGGATCGCCCTCGGCCCATTCGATGTCCAGCTGCACGTGCAGCAGGCGGGCGGCACCGGGGTCAACCTGCACCGATCCGCCACGTGCCGCCGGATCGGTCCACGGCGTGGCCCGCAACTGCCAGCGATACCGGCCGTCCTCCAGCTCGCCATCGTCATTCGCTGGCCCCTGCAACGTACTGGCGTGCTCGGCTAGCAGCGTCTGCGCATGCAGCGCCGCGCGCCCGGCATCGCCGGCCTGGCGCACCTGCCGAGTCGCGCCGGACAAGGTGCCGATCAACAACGTGAGACCCAGCGCAAGAACGCCGAACGCCACGATGATCTCGATCAGGGTGAAGCCGGCTGCGGCACGCTTGCGCTTGGCGACGCGATGCATCTGCGGACGCGTCATTGCACGTCCCGCACGCGGCGCATCACCACCTCGCCGGTCAGCCAGCGCACGTCCACATCCCACCCCGCGCCATTCGCGAGCAGCCGCACGCGCCCGCCGGTGGCCGCGCCATCGGGGAAGAACCGCACCACGCCCTTGCCCGCTTCATCGGCGGTATCGGCGAACTGGGCGGTACCGGCACCCGTGAAGACCACGTCGCCCTCGCCCGGCAGACTGCCGCTGCGGCCTTTCGCGCCGCGCCAGCTGCGGCCCTGCGGATCGAAGACCACGTCCTGCGGCTCGCCCGTACTGATCGCGACCGCGCGGGCGAAGCGCAGCTGTGCGGCAATTTCCTTCGCCGACGAACGCAGTTGCATGCCGCGCATGCCGCCACCGAACGCCGCCATTGCGAGCAGGGTGGCAGCGGCGATGATCACCAGCACCACCAGCATCTCGATCAGCGTGAATCCCGCCGATTGCCCGCGCGTGCGCATCCCCTGTCCCCGCGCCTGCGCCGATCGCGCTTACTGGTACTGGATGTCGGCGTTGACGCTGTCGCCACCGACCTTGCGGTCGGCACCCAGGCTGACCAGGTCGAATGGCCCGCCCTCACCCGGCACCTTGTAGGCGTAGGGCTGCTTCCACGGATCGACCAGTTCGGGACCGCGCGCGTACGGGCCGAGCCAGCCATTGGCGTCCGTCGGCGCCTTGACCAGCGCTTCCAGGCTGTCCGGCAAGGTGCCGGTATCCATCTGGTACTGCTGGATCTTCTCGGCCAGCGTTTGCACCTGTGCCTTGGCCAGGTTGACGTTGGCGCGGTCCTGCCCGCCGAGGATCTTGTTGGCAGCGAAGGCCACGATGCCACCGATCAGCACGACCACGATGATGATCTCGATCAACGAGAAGCCGGCCTGCGATGCCTTCGGGATGGGACGGAATTGACGATTGCGCATGGGGATGTCCCGCGTTGGGCGTGAAAAGATTGGATGCATCGATTGTCGCCGAGTTCCCGGCCCGGCCCTAGCCGACCACGCTGGTGAGGTCGTAGATCGGCGACAGCACGGCCAGAATCACCACCCCCACCACCACCGCCAGCATCAGGGTCACCGCCGGCACCAGCGCCGCCAGCAGGCGATCCATCGCCACCGAGGTTTCCTGCTCGAAGGTGTCGGCGGTCTTCAGCAGCATCGTGTCGAGCGCGCCGGATTCCTCACCGACCTGGATCATCTGCAGGGCCAGCCGCGGGAAGCGCTTGCCCTTGCCCAGCGCGGCGGACAGGCCGATGCCGTTCTTCACTTCTTCCGCGGCGGCATCCACGTCGGCGGCCAGCACCCGGTTGTCCAGCACGTTGCGGGCGATGCCGAGCGCAGACAGCAGGGGAACGCCATTGCGCAGCAGCGTGCCCAGCGTGCGCGCCAGCCGCGCGGTGTCCAGCTTGGCCACCAGCGGACCGGCCAACTTGCGTTGCAGCAACCAGCTGTCGAAGCGGCGCATGAATACCGGATCGCGGCGCTTGCGGTCGATCCACAGCACGGCCAGCAGCGGCAAGGCAAGGATCACGATCCACCAGTCGCGGACGAATTCACCCAAGCCAAGGATGAAGGTCGAGAACCACGGCAGGTCGGCATCCAGGCTCTCGTACATCGCCGAGAACTGCGGCACCACGTAGCCGAGCAGGAACAGCAGCGACAGCCCGACCATCGCCAGCAGGATCGCCGGGTACACCAGCGCGTTGATCACCCGCGCCCGCAACGCGCGCGAACGCTCCAGGTAATCGGCCAGCCGCTGCAGGGTTTCGTGCAGGTTGCCGCCGGCCTCGCCGGCGCGAACCATGTTCACGAACAAGCGACTGAACGTGCCGTGCTGCCGATCCAGCGCCGCCGACAACGAGGCGCCGCCACGCACCGCGTCGCGGATGTCGCCGATGGTGCGGGTGGCCGCCTCGTCTTCCGGCAATTCCAGCAAGATGCCCAGCGCGCGATCCAGCGGCTGCCCGGCACCGAGCAGGGTCGCCAGTTGCTGGGTGAACTGCACCAGCCGCTGACCGGCGAACGGCTTCGGCTTGAACAGCGCGCGCCAGGTGGATTCGCCGCCGGCCTCGGAGGCAAGCTTCGCCTCCACCGGCAAATGGCCCTGCTCCTGCAGCCGCGAGGCGACTTCGGCATCGCTGCCGGCCTCCATCTGGCCGTCCAGCACTTCGCCGCGCGCGTTCAGCGCCTTGTAGCGGTAGAGCGCCATCGGCTCAGGCGTCCTCGGTCACGCGCAGGACTTCCTCGATCGTGGTCTCGCCACGCAACGCCTTGGCGATGCCGACTTCGTACATGGTGCTCATGCCGCCCTGGCGCGCGAGTTTCTCGATTTCGTCCATGCCGGCATGGCGCATCACCGCGCGGCGGACTTCATCGTCCATCACCAGCAATTCCATGATCGTGGTGCGGCCCAGGTAACCGGTCGGCGACAACGCCGACGCCTTCGGCCGATACAGGAAGATCTCGCCCTGCGGCTGGTACCGACGCAGGCCGAACTTTTCGATCTCCTCCGGCGATGCCGCGTATTGCTCGGCGTGTGTCGGCTCCAACCGGCGCACCAGCCGCTGGGCGACGATGCCATTGACCGTCGAGGTCAGCAGGTAATCCTCCACGCCCATGTCGAGCAGGCGGGTGATGCCGCCGGCGGCGTTGTTGGTATGCAGCGTGCTCAACACCAGGTGACCGGTCAGCGCCGACTGGATCGCGATGCGCGCGGTTTCCAGGTCGCGCATTTCGCCGATCATGATGATGTCCGGATCCTGGCGGACGATGCTGCGTAGCGCGTTGGCGAAGTCCAGCCCGATCTGCGGCTTGGCCTGGATCTGGTTGATGCCTTCGATCTGGTATTCGACCGGATCCTCGACCGTGATGATCTTGACGTCCGGCGTGTTGAGCTTGCTCAGCGCGGTGTACAGCGTGGTCGTCTTGCCGGAACCGGTCGGGCCGGTGACCAGCAGGATCCCGTGCGGCTGCTCCATGATCTTCTGGAAGCGCGGCATGAATGCCGGGCCGAAGCCGAGCTTGTCGAAATCCAGCACCACGGTTTCGCGGTCCAGCAGGCGCATCACCACCGATTCGCCATGCGCGGTCGGCACCGTGCTGACGCGCAGGTCCAGTTCCTTGCCCTGCACGCGCATGACGATGCGGCCGTCCTGCGGCAGGCGGCGCTCGGCGATATTGAGCTTGGCCATGATCTTGATGCGGCTGATCACCGCCGCGGTCAGGTTGGCCGGCGGGCTTTCGCCTTCCTCCAGCACGCCGTCGATGCGGTATCTCACCTTCAGCCGCGTCTCGAAGGGTTCGATGTGGATGTCCGAGGCGCGCAGTTCCACCGCGCGCTGGATCACCAGGTTCACCAGCCGGATCACCGGCGCTTCGGAAGCGAGATCGCGCAGGTGTTCGACATCGTCGAAGCCGGCCTCGCCCTCGGCGTTCTCGACGATGCCCTCCATCGCACTGCGACCCTGGCCGTGCCAGCGCTCCACCAGCTCGTCGATCTCGCTGCGCAGCGCCACCGCCGGCCGCAGCTCACGGCCGGTCGCCAGCCGCACCGCATCCAGCGCGTAGGCATCCTGCGGATCGGCCAGCAACACATCCACATGCGTCGCGTCCGCGGACACCGGGACCACGTGGTACTGCTTCATGAACTTGATGCTGATCGACTGCTGGCCCAGCGCCACGTCTTCCGGCGGCAACTCCGGCACGTCGCGGGCGCTGCGCAGGGGCAGGTCGAGCTCGGTCGAACACGCTTCGGCATGGTCGCGCTCGGACACCAGGCCGAGCCGCGCCAGCAACGCCAGCAAACCGCCACCGGTCTCTTCCTGCAGACGACGCGCGCGGACCAGGTCGGCGTCCTTGAGCTTGCCGCGTTGCAACAACAAGGCAACGATGCGCTCGTCGGGGCTGGCCGGGACGGGGTCGGACAGGACAGCGCTCATGGGATCGCAAGGCCACGGGATGAAGGCTGCGAGGGTAGCAGGGCGGCTAACGTGGTGCGATGGCGAGCATGGCCCGGATTCGCGTTCGACGGCAAGAATCTGGCAGCTGAAGCCTGTCAGCACTACTTGGCACACATGTCGTTGAACAGGACATGTGGAATCAACTCTTGTCGGCAAATAATGCGACCGCCGTACTACGCCACTGAAGCTCGCAGCCACAGCAGGATGTGGCGTCGATACTACCCAAAAAAAAGCTGGCGCAAGCCAGCCTTTTTGGATGCCTCATGGTCCGCTCACCCCAACCACGCCCGCGCGTTGCGGAACATCCGCTGCCACGGGGAATCCTGTGGCCAGTCGCGCGGGGCCCAGCTGAAGTTGGCGCTGCGCAGGGTGCGCTCGGGATGCGGCATCAGGATCGTCGCGCGGCCGTCGCGGCTGGATACGCCGGCGATGCCGCCTGGCGAGCCGTTCGGATTGGCGGGGTAGGCCTCGGCCACGCGACCGTCGCCGGTGACGTAACGCAGCGCGATGTCCACTGCACTGTGGTCGATGCCGCTGTCGAACTGCGCGCGGCCCTCGCCGTGCGCCACCGCCACCGGGATGCGCGAACCGGCCATGCCGCGCAGGAACAGCGAGGGCGAATCGCCCACTTCGAGCAGTGCCAGGCGCGCTTCGTACTGCTCGCTGGCGTTGCGCTGGAAGGTCGGCCAGTGCTCCGCGCCGGGAATGATCCCGCGCAGCTGCGCCATCATCTGGCAGCCGTTGCAGATGCCCAGCGAAAACGCGTCCTGGCGCGCGAAGAACGCGGCGAACATGTCGCGCAACGCGTTGCGCTCGAGGATCGAGGTCGCCCAGCCGCGGCCGGCACCGAGCACGTCGCCGTAACTGAAGCCACCGCAGGCGACCAAGCCGTTGAAGTCGGCCAGGTCGAAGCGGCCGGCGACCAGGTCGCTCATGTGCACGTCGAAGGTATCGAAGCCGGCAGCATCGAACGCGAACGCGGTTTCGATCTGGCTGTTGACGCCCTGCTCGCGCAGGATCGCGACCTTCGGGCGCGCGCCCTTCGCGATGAATGGCATTGCGATGTCTTCAGCCGCATCGAACGTGAGCTTCGGCTGCAGGCCGGGCGCATCGAAGCGGCGTGACGCGTCGCGCTCGCTGTCGGCGCCGTCCGGGTTGTCGCGCAGCTTCTGCATCGCATGGCTCACCGACCACCACGCGTCGAACAATTCATCCCAACGCCACTCGACCAGGGTCTCGTCGGCGTCGCTGACGCGGATCGTCGGGGCAGTCGTCGGCCGGGCGATGCGTTGCGCGCATTCGATCAGGCCGTGGCGGGCGACCAGGTCGGCGAACGCCGCGCGTTCCTCGACCGGCACCTGCACGACTGCGCCGAGTTCCTCGTTGAACAGCGTGCTGAACACGTCGTCGCCGCGGCCATCGCCCCAACCATCGAGGCGGATCTCCAGGCCGAGATGCGAGGCGAAGGCCATCTCGCACAGCGCGGCGAAAACGCCACCGTCGGAACGGTCGTGGTAGGCCAGCAGCATGCCGTTCTCGCGCGCGTCGCGGACCAGCTCGAACAACGAACGCAGGCGTTGCGGATCGTCGAGGTCGGGCACGTCGCCGCCGAAGGCTGGCAACGCATGACCGTCGGTGGCGTCGGGATGGCATTGCGCGAGCACCGAGCCGCCCATGCGCTGGCGACCGGCGCCCAGGCCGATCAGCCACAACTCCGACTCGATGTCGCGGCGCAGCAGCGGCGTGGCCTGCGCGCGCACGTCGACGACGGGCGCGAACGCGGACACCACCAGCGACACCGGCGACACCGATTTCCGGGCAACGCCATCGGCTTGCCATTGCGCCTGCATCGACAACGAATCCTTGCCGACCGGGATGCTCAGTTCGAGTTCCGGGCACAACTCCATGCCCACCGCCTTGACCGCATCGAACAGGCGCGCGTCTTCGCCGGCATGGCCGGCCGCGGCCATCCAGTTCGCCGACAACTTGATGCGATTGAGCGATTCGACCGGCGCCGCGAGCAGGTTGGTGATCGCCTCGCCGACCGCCATCCGCGCTGAGGCGGCGGCATCCAGCAGGGCCAGCGGCGTGCGTTCGCCGATCGCCATCGCCTCGCCGGTGAAACCGTCGAACCCGCTGAGGGTGATCGCGCAATCGGCGACGGGCACCTGCCACGGGCCGACCATCTGGTCGCGCGCGGTCAGGCCGCCGACAGTGCGATCGCCGATGGTGATGAGAAAGGATTTCGATGCCACGCTGGGATGGGCGAGCACGCGCAGGCCGGCCTCGTGCAGGTCGAGCGCGTCGGTGTCGGCCTCGGGCCATTGCGGCGGCACCGGATGCGCGCTGTCGCGATGCATCTTCGGTGCCTTGCCGAACAGTACATCCATCGGCAGGTCGATCGCCGGCGGCTCGCCGGCATAGCCGACCACCAGTCGCTCTTCTCTGGTCGTGGTGCCGACGACGGCGAACACGCACCGCTCGCGCGCGCACAGCGCGGCGAATTCGGCCACCCGCGACTGCGCGATGCCGAGCACGTAGCGTTCCTGCGATTCGTTGCACCACAGCTGCATCGGCGACAGCGACGGATCATCGCTGGGCACCTTGCCAAGATCGATCACGCCACCCACGCCAGAGTCGTGCAGCAGCTCCGGGATCGCGTTGGACAGGCCGCCGGCGCCGACGTCGTGCACCGACAGGATCGGATTGTCTCCGGCCATCGCGACGCAGCGGTCGATGACTTCCTGCGCGCGCCGTTCCATCTCCGGGTTGTCGCGCTGCACCGAGGCGAAATCGAGGTCTTCGCTGGTATCACCGGACGCCACCGAACTCGCCGCGCCGCCGCCCAGGCCGATCAGCATCGCCGGGCCGCCGAGCACGATCACCGCATCGCCGTCCGACAACAGCAGCTTGGCCACCATCGGCCGGTCCATCGCGCCGATGCCGCCGGCGAGCATGATCGGCTTGTCGTAGGCGCGGGTCAGCTGGCTGCCATCGGACATGCTGCCTTCGCGCAGCTCGAAGCTGCGGAAATAGCCGACAAGATTGGGCCGGCCGAATTCGTTGCTGAACGCAGCAGCGCCGAGCGGGCCGTCCAGCATGATCTCCAGCGCCGGTGCCATCCGCGGATTGAGCACGCGTTCGCCCTCCCACGGTTGCGGCAGCGTGGGAATGCGCAGGTGCGACACCGAGAAGCCGCACAGGCCAGCCTTCGGACGACCGCCGCGACCGGTCGCGCCTTCGTCGCGGATTTCGCCGCCGGCACCGGTGGATGCGCCGGGGAAGGGCGCGATCGCGGTCGGGTGGTTGTGGGTCTCGACCTTGATGCAGAACGCGCTCTCGGCCACCGGTTCGGCACGATATTGCTGGGTCGCCGGATCGGGACGGAAGCGCGACGCCGCGTAACCGCCGACCACCGCCGCATTGTCGCTGTACGCGGACAACGTGTGTTCCGGCGTGACCGCATGGGTGTTCTTGATCATCTTGAACAACGAGGTCGGTTGTTCACGACCATCGATGGTCCACGACGCATTGAATATCTTGTGCCGGCAGTGCTCGGAATTGGCCTGCGCGAACATCATCAGTTCGACGTCGTGCGGGTCGCGGCCGAGTTCCCCGTAACGGTCACGCAGATAGTCGATCTCATCCTGCGCCAGGGCCAGGCCGAGCCGCGCATTGGCGGCATCGATGTCTGCCAGCGGGATCACCTCGAGTGCGCCGCGCGGATTGGCGCTGAACAGCGCCGCGCCGTCTTCGCGGGTGGCAAGCAGCGACTGCGTCATCGGGTCGTGCAGCAGCTTGCCCAGCGCGGCTTGTTTAGCGGCGTCTTGCGGCCAGCCGCTCACGTCGATGCGCATGCCGCGCTCGACCCGTTTCACCGGCAGGCCGGCACCGCGCAGCAGTTCGGTGGCCTTGCTCGCCCATGGCGACAAGGTGCCAAGCCGCGGCACGATGAAACGCGAGACGCTGCCGGGTTCGGCATCGGCCACGCCGTCACCGGCCTGCAGGATGCGCTTGAGCGCCTCCAGGTCCGGGCTTGCACCGGCGTCGGGGTCGATCCAGTAACCATGCCAGGCACCGCTGATGCGCAGACCGGGGACGATGGCGTTGAGTCGGGCTTGCAGGCGGTCGCGACGGAACGGCGACAGGGCGGGCGCGCCCTCGAGGAGGATCATGTCCGGCTGACGGTGGCAACGGGCCGGCTAGTGTAGCCGAGCCGGGCCACGCGCCGGCCGACGCACGGATTCAGACGCCCGCGGCCGCGGCTTCCAGGCGCTCCAGCAGGGCATCCGGCGGCAGGTAACCGCCCATCAGTTCGCCGCTGCTGTTGAGGATCATCGGGGTGCCGGTCAGGCCCATCCGCTGCCCGGCGCGGTACTGCATGTCCACCGGCGTCTGGCAGGTGCGCGACGGCACCGCGCGGCCATCCTTGGCATCGGTCAGTGCCTTGCGCCGATCCGGCGCGCACCAGACCGACACCATGTTGCGGTAGTCGGCGCTGGCCAGGCCGGCGCGCGGAAACGCCAGGTACTCGACCTCGATGCCGCGCTTGGTGTACTCGGCGATGTCGGTGTGGAACTTGCGGCAATAGCCGCATTCGATGTCGGTCAGCACCACAACCGTGTGCTTCGGCTTGCCGGCCGGCGAGAACACGATGCGATCCGCAACCGGCAGGGTCTTGAGGACGTCGGCGCGCAGTTTCGCCATCGCCGCTTCGCCCATGTCCTTGCGCTTGGCGATATCCAGCAGCCCGCCCTGGAACAGGTACTTGCCGTCATCGCTGACATACACGACCTGGCCGGTGGCGATCACTTCGCGGAAACCGGGGATCGGGGCGGCCTTGATGCTTTCCACGGTGATCTTCGGGTTGAGCTCGCGCAAGACGGCGCGGGCGCGTTCCTCCGGGCTACCGGTGGCGAACGCGGGTTCGGCCATGGCCTTCGGTCCGATGGTGATCTTCTGGCCTGCGGCATCCGGTGCAGGCTGTTGCGCGCAGGCGGACAGGCTCAGGCCGCACAGTGCGGCGAAGGCGAGGAAACGATTCATCGAAACTCCTGGAGACGGGCACGTGGTCCGACCGGTCGCCGGCCACGGGGTTCCCGGCATTCTCGCATGCGCCGGCAATCAGGCCCGCGGGTGGTGCCGGGCGTGCAGCGATTTCAGATGCTCGCGCGCGACCAGGGTGTAGATCTGGGTGGTGGACAGCGAGGCATGGCCCAACAGCATCTGCAGCGCGCGCAGATCCGCCCCGCGATTGAGCAGGTGGGTGGCGAAACTGTGGCGCAGGCCATGTGGGCTGACCCGCGCAGGATCGATACCGGCCGCGGCCGCGTGATGCTTGACCAGCGCCCAGAACGCCTGCCGGGTCGGTGCCTGGCCCTTGCCATCGACGAACAGCGATTGGGCGATGCCGGTATCGCGCAGGCCGGCCAGCAGCGCCGGGCGCGACTCGCGCAGGTAACGCTGCAGCCAGTGCTGGGATTCCTCGCCCAAGGGCACCAGCCGATCCTTGCCGCCCTTGCCGGTCACCCGCAGCACGCCCTGACGCAGGTTGATCGCGGTCCCGGGCAGGCCGACCAGTTCGCTGACGCGCAGGCCGCAGGCGTACATCAGTTCCAGCATCGCGCGATCGCGCAGGCCGGTCGGGGTGCCGGCATCGGGGGATTCAAGCAAGGCCGACACCTGCGCTTCCGACAAGGCCTTGGGCAGCAATCGTGGCAGGTGGGGCGGCTGCAGCAAGGCGCTGGGATCGTCGCCACGCAACCGCAGGCGCACGGCGTGCGCGTAGAACGCGTGCAGCGTGGACAGCAGGCGGGCATTGCTGCGCGGCTTGTAGCCGGCAGCGCTGCGCATGGCCAGGTAGTCGAACAGGTCGCTGCGCGCGGCCAATGCCAGCGGCGGTGCCGATGGCCGCGCCTGCAGCCATCGCGCCAGGCCCTGCAGGTCGCTGCGATACGCCGTCAGCGCGGCCGGCGACAGACCGTTCTCAGCCCAGGCGGCATCGAGGAAGCGCTCGATCGCGGTCGTGTCTGCATCCGCCAGCGGTGGCAACGAACGGGCGATGCGTCGGCGATCGGCGGTGGTGCTCATTGCGCGCAAGCGTAGCCGGTGGCCGCACGGGCCGCCTGTATCCTGTCGCGATGCCCGATGACACCGTCCCCGCCGCTGCACCGACCAAACCGCACGCGCTGATCGGCTGGCGTTTGCTGGCCCTGCTCTACGACGCCCTGCCGGTGATCGCGCTGTGGATGCTGGCCTCGACCGCGTTCACTGTGGGCTACACCTTCCTTGGCCACCACCCGCCGCGCGAGAACATCGCACCGTTCAGCGCACTGCAATGGCTGCTCTGGCTGTGCTGCTGGATGATCACCGGCCTGTACGCCGCGCTCAGCTGGCGCGGCGGCGGGCAGACCCTGGGCATGCGCCCGTGGCGGCTGCGGATTGTCGACCTGAGCGGGAATGTCCCGAACGGAAAGGCGTTGTGGCGGCGCTACGCGGTGGCCAGCCTGTCGCTGCTGCTCGGCGGCCTGGGATTCTGGTGGGCGTGGATCGACCGTGACGGCCTCACCTGGCACGACCGCGCCAGCGGGACGCGGCTGATCCGGCAGCCGAAGCGCAGGCCGGTCAGCCCGAGCGCCGTTTGAACAGCAGGTACGAGACCAGCAGCATGATGATCGGCGGCATCGCGTAGGCGATGCGGTAGTCGAAGCGGTAGATCCCGGCCAGCTTCGAGAAGGTCAGCTGCAACATCCAGAAGCCCAGGGCGAACACGATGCCCATGAACACGCGCTTGCCGTAGCCGCCGCTGCGCAATGAGCCGAATGCGAACGGCACCGCCGCCAGGCACAGCGCCAGCACGTTGATCGGGTAGAACCAGCGGCCCCAGTAGATGTCCTCGAACTCGCCCGCTTCCAGATCGTTGCGCTTGCGGTATTCGATGCTGCCGCGCAACTCGCCGCTGCCCATGTTGCGCGGCTTGGTCACGCTGGCGGCCAGCGCGGTCTCGTCCAGCGCCGATTCCCAACGTTCCTCGGGAATCTTGACGCGGGTCACCGACTTCGCACCGAAGGTCGTGCGTTCGACTTCGCGCAGGACCCAACCGCCCGGGCGGTGTTCGGCGATGCTGGCATGGGCAATCGATTCCAGGCGGCCGGCATCGTCGAACTGGAACAGGCGGACGCCGCGCAACTCCAGCCAGCGATCATCGCCGCGCTGCTTCTGCTCGCCATTGCGCGCATTGAGGAACATGTCGCCCTCGCGCGCCCACAGCCCGCTGTATTGGGCCACCACCAGATCCTGATTGCGCACCGATTTGAGCGCCTGCGCGCGTTCCTCGCCCCAGGGTGCCAGGGTCTCGCCATTGACCACCATCAGCGCGGTGAGCATTGCGAGCGACAACGCCACCGAGATGCTCAGGCGGCGACGCGACAGGCCGACGGCGCGCAATGCGGTCAATTCGGATGAGGCCGACAACTGGCCCAGGCCGAGCAGCGCACCGATCACCGCGGCGGTCGGGAACAGGTTGTAGGCGCGCCACGGAATGGTCAGGCCGGTCGCGGCGATCGCATGATTGATGGTGAAGCCGCCTTTGCCGACATCGCGGGCATCGGCGGCGAAGGCCAGCACCACGTCCAGCCCGAGCAGCACGCCCCAGGCCAGCAGCACACTGCCGACCACGGCCCGCGCGATGTAGGTGTCATGCAGGCGAGGCCAGTGCTTCATCGACGCCACCATGCACGCGCCACGCGGCCGTCGCGCGCGTACAGCCAGATGCCCAGGGCGAGCATCGGCAACAGCAACCACCACAGCCCGAAGGCGGCAGGCAGGGTGCCTTCCGCCAACCATTGGGTGCCAAGCATCATCAGGAACACACCCACCAGATAGGCCAGGAACGCCAGCAGCATCGAGCCATAGCGCGCCTGGCGCGGCGAGCTGCGCGCCAGCGGCACCGCCAGCAGGGCGAACGCCAGCGCCAGCAGCGGCGGCGCGATGCGCCAGTGCAATTCGGCGGCGGCAGCGGCACCGGGCATGCCCAGCAGCGCCGGCGTCGGTTTGAATGCGGGCGAATCCGCCAGCGCCTCGTCGTCGGCGGCCGGCAACTGCATCTCGTTGCGCGCATAGCGCATCAGCCGGTAATCCAGATCCGCGCCGCTGGCCGGACCTTCGACCCGGAACCCGTCGAGCAAGGCCAGCAGCCGTGCGCCCTGGTCGCGATACAGCTCACCGGTGCGGGCCGTGGCCACATCCATGCGGTCGCCGCGTTCGCGGTACACGAAGACCCGGCCCAGCTTGGTGCCGTCGCCGGACATTTCCCCGGCATAGGCCACGCCGCCGCCCGACATCGGGGTGAAGCGGCCCGGTTCCAGTCCGGCGACCAGCAGGTTCTTGTTGGCCTCGGCCACCATCGAGCGGGCCACCCCGTTCGCCCACGGGCCCAGCCACAGCGAGCTGCCGCCAATCATGAGCAGGAGTGGAATCACCACGATCAACAGCGGCCGCAGCAACCGGCGCGGCCCCACGCCCGCCGCCGCCAGCACGTGCATCTCGGAATCGCGGTACAGCCGGCCGACCGCCAGCAGCAGGCCCAGCAACAGGCCCAGCGGCAAGATCAGCGGCATATAACTCACCAGCCGCAAGCCCAGCTGGGACAGCAACAGGGTCGGCGGCACCTTGCCGCGCGCCATTTCGCCGATCAGGTCGGCGAACAGGCCGCCCAGGCTGACCATGCCCAGGATCACCAGCGCAGCGAACACGGCGCGGGCGAACTCGGCACTCAGATAACGGTCCAGCTTCGGCATCGGGCCTGCTTGCTTTAAACTTCGGGGTTCGTTACGCGCTGCATCCCGCGCTTTGCCGCGGCCGCGCATTGTAAGCGACACCACCGGCGCGACCGCAGGCATGCCCTGCGGCTGCCATGCCCGTCTTCGGACGTCACTTCCCGGACACCTTGGTCGATGAGCCTCGAATTCAGCCTGAACCTGACCCCGCCCGCCTCCGCCAGCGTCGATTGCGTCGTCGTGGGTGCTTTCGCCGACGGCAGCCTCACACCGGCCGCCGCCGCCCTCGACACCGCCAGCGACGGCCGCATCAAGGCCCTGCTCGCCCGCGGCGACATCGTCGGCAAGACCGGCAAGACCGCCCTGCTGCACGACCTGCCGAACGTGACTGCGCCGCGCGTGCTGGTGATCGGCCTGGGCGATGCCGGCAAGTTCGGCGTCCCGCAATACCTCAAGGCCATCGGCGATGCCGCGCGCACGTTGAAGACCGGCGCGGTCAACTCCGCGCTGTTCACTCTGAGCGAAGTCGCGGTCGCCGGCCGCGATGCCGCATGGAATATCCGCAACGCGGTGATCGCCGCCGATCACGCCTGCTATCGCTACACCGCCACCCTCGGCACCAAGAACAAGAAGCGCGAAGAGAAGGGACTGGTCCGCTTCGAGGTCTCCGGCGATGACGCCACCGCACTCGCCCACGGCATCGCCATCGCTGCCGGCGTGCAGTTCACCCGCGAGCTCGGCAACCTGCCGCCGAACATCTGCAACCCGGTCTATCTGGCATCGCAGGCGCAGGACTTCGCCGCACGTAGCGAAGGCGCCGAGTGCGAAGTGCTGGACGAAGTGGCGATGGAACAGCTCGGCATGGGCTCGCTGCTCGCGGTCGCGCGCGCATCGGCCAACCGCCCGCGCTTGATCGTGCTCAAGTGGAACGGCGGCGGCGATGCCAAGCCCTACGTCCTGGTCGGCAAGGGCATCACCTTCGACACCGGCGGCGTCAACCTGAAGACCCAGGGCGGCATCGAGGAAATGAAGTACGACATGTGCGGCGCGGCCAGCGTGCTCGGCACCTTCGTCGCCGCGGTCGGCATGCGCCTGCCGGTCAACCTGGTGGTGATCGCCGCGGCGGTGGAAAACGCCATCGACGGCAACGCCTACCGCCCCAGCGACGTCATCACCAGCATGTCCGGCAAGACCATCGAAGTCGGCAACACCGACGCCGAAGGCCGCCTGATCCTGTGCGATGCGCTGACCTATGCCGCGCGCTTCGAGCCGGCCGCGCTGGTCGACGTGGCCACGCTCACCGGCGCCTGCGTGGTCGCGCTGGGCAAGTACGCCACCGGGGTGATGACCAAGAAGGACGACGACCTCGCCCGCGAACTGCTGGCCGCCGGCGAGACCGCCTTCGACCGCGCCTGGCAGTTGCCGCTGTGGGACGAATACCAGGGCATGCTGGATTCCGCCTTCGCCGACGTCTACAACATCGGCGGCCGCTGGGCCGGCGCGATCACCGCGGGCTGCTTCCTGTCGCGCTTCACCGAAGACCAGCGCTGGGTGCACCTGGACATTGCCGGCGTGTCGAATGGCGACGGCAAGATGGGCATGGCCACCGGCCGGCCGGTCGGTCTGCTGTCGCAGTGGTTGCTGGATCGGGTTGCGGCCTGAAGCAACATGTCGTCCTCAAGCAGTCATCGCGATGGGCATGCAAGGCGCGGGTTCGCGCGACGACCGGAGTTGACTGGTTGGTCAATGAGGATCGGCGCGCGGATGCGCAACGCCGCATGCACGAGCGAGGGCGCTTGAGATGCCGCGCGCCGACTTCTACCTGATCGACAAGCCCCGCTTCCGCGAGCAGCCGCTGCTGCTCGTGTGCGAGCTGGCGAAGCGAGGCTACGCGGCCAACCTGTCGATCCTGGTGCTCGCGCGCGACGCCGCGCAGGCGGAGGCGATCGATGACCTGATGTGGTCGTTCGATCCCGACGAGTACCTGCCGCACCAGATCGCCGGCATGGACGAAGGCGACGACGACACCCCGATCCTGATCGCCACCCCGGACATGGACATCCCCGCCCGGCCGATGCTGCTCAACCTGCGCGACGCCGCGCCGACCGGTAGCTTCGAGCGCGTGCTGGAAGTGGTGCCCGCGGATCCGTCCGCGCGCGGCCCGCTGCGCGAGCGCTGGAAGCATTACCAGTCGCTCGGGTTCGACGTGAACAAGCACGACATGTGATTTGCGTTTGCCCTTGTGGGAGCGGCTTCAGCCGCGACTCCAAGAGCTCGGGGCTGTAGCCCCTCCCACAACCGCACCCCGCGCTCCAGACGGCCTCCCATGACCACCCTCGCCTCCGGCTACGAACCCAAATCCTTCGAATCCCGCCTGTACGCAGAGTGGGAAACCAGCGGTGCGTTCGCGCCGCAGGGCGACGGCCCCGCTTACACCATCCTGCTGCCGCCGCCGAACGTCACCGGCACGTTGCACATGGGCCACGCGTTCCAGCACACCCTGCAGGACGCGCTGATCCGCTACCACCGCATGCGCGGCTACCGCACGTTGTGGCAGATGGGCACCGACCATGCCGGCATCGCCACCGAAATGGTGGTGTCGCGCAACCTTGCCATCGCGGGGCAAGGCGAAACCCGCGATTCGTTGGGCCGCGATGCGTTCATCGAGAAAGTGTGGGAGTGGAAGCAGCAGTCCGGCGACACCATCGAGCGGCAGATGCGCCGCCTCGGCGCGTCCGGCGACTGGTCGCGCAGCGTGTTCACCATGGATCCGATGGCCAGCGACGCGATCGTCGAAGCCTTCGTGCGCCTCTACGAAAACAAGGACAAGGACGGCAATCCCGACCCCTGATCTATCGCGGCCAGCGTTTGGTCAACTGGGACCCGGTGCTGAAGACCGCGATCTCCGACCTGGAAGTCGCCAGCGAGGAAGAGAACGGCCACATGTGGTCGATCCGCTATCCGCTGGCCGACGGCGTGACCTACGAGCACGTGGAACACGACGCCGACGGCGTCGAGACCCTGCGCGAAACCCGCGACTACCTGGTGGTCGCCACCACGCGCCCGGAAACCATGCTCGGCGATACCGCGGCGATGGTGCACCCGGAAGACGCGCGTTACCTCGCGTTGCACGGCAAGTTCGTGGAGCTTCCGCTGACCGGTCGCCGCATCCCGGTGATCACCGACGACTACGTCGACAAGGCCTTCGGCACCGGCGTGGTCAAGGTCACGCCTGCGCATGATTTCAACGACTACGCGGTGGGCCAACGGCATGCGTTGCCGATGATCAATATCTTCACCGACGAGGCGAAGATCATCGACTCGCGCGATGACATTGCCGCCGCGTATCGCGGACTGGATCGCTTCGACGCGCGCAAGCGGATCGTCGCCGACCTCGACGCTGCCGGCCTGCTGATGGAGATCAAGCCGCACCGCCTGCAGGTGCCGCGCGGCGACCGCAGCGGCCAGGTGATCGAGCCGTTCCTGACCGACCAGTGGTTCGTGAAGATGGACACGCTGGCCAAGCGTGGCCTCGAACTCGTCGAATCGGGCGAAGTGAAGTTCGTGCCGCCGAACTGGATCAATACCTACCGCCACTGGCTGGAGAACATCCAGGACTGGACGATCAGCCGCCAGCTCTGGTGGGGCCACCGCATCCCGGCGTGGTTCGATGACGCCGGCAAGATTTACGTGGGTCGCAACGAAGACGAAGTGCGCGCAACGCACGGCCTTGGCGATGCAGCGCTGCGCCAGGATCCCGATGTGCTGGAGACCTGGTTCTCCTCGGCGATGTTCCCCTTCAGCACTCAAGGCTGGCCGAACGAAGATCGAATGGGCGAACTCGGCTTCGACGTCGCGCTGCCGACCTCCGTGCTGGTCACCGGCTTCGACATCATCTTCTTCTGGGTGGCACGGATGATCATGATGACCGACCAGCTGGTCGATCGCGTGCCGTTCCGCGACGTCTACATCACCGGCCTGGTCCGCGACAAGGACGGCCAGAAGATGTCGAAGTCGAAGGGCAACATCCTCGACCCGCTCGACATCATCGACGGCATCAGCATCGATGCGCTGGTCGCCAAGCGCACCACCGGCCTGATGAAGCCCACCGATGCGCCGAAGATCGAGAAGGCCACGCGCAAGGAATTCCCGGACGGCATCCCCGCGTTCGGCGCCGACGCGTTGCGCTTCACCATGGCCGCACTGGCCGGCCCCGGCCGCGACATCAAGTTCGACCTGCAGCGCGCGGAGGGATACAAGAATTTCTGCAACAAGTTGTGGAACGCGACGCGGTTTGTCTTGATGAACATCGAGTCCATTCCGGCCGATGAGCGGAAGTGGCTGCATGCGGAGCGGCGTTTTTCAACAGCCGGACTCGTCATCAATCAATGGATTGTCGGTCGCCTTCAGGAAGCCATTGCGGACGTTCATTCGCATTTCGCGAACTATCGTTTCGATCTTGCTGCGCAGTGCGTGTACGAATTCCTCTGGAACGAATACTGCGACTGGTTCATCGAGCTTTCGAAACCATATTTCCAAGGCGACTCCATCGGGCACAAGGACAGCACCGCGCAGACCGCCTTGCAGGTGCTTGAATCCGCGCTGCGACTGCTGCATCCGATTGCTCCCTTCGTGACCGAGGAACTTTGGCGCCAGATCGCGCCGCAACTCGGCATCGATGGCCAGAGTGTCATGACGCAAGCCTATCCTGATGCGGAAACTCACCTGATCAATCAGGAAGCGAACGCCGATATCGAATGGCTGAAGGCCGTCATCACCGCGCTTCGCAGCATCCGCAGCCAACTTGGCGTCTCGCCGGCCAAGCAGGTCTCGCTGCTGGTGCGCGGCGGCAACGCCGACGATGCCGCGCGCATCGAGCGCTTCGACGCGCAACTGCGCTTCCTGTGCAAGCTGGAGCGCATCGACACGCTGGCGGGCGATCCGCCGGCTGCAGCACCTGCTGTGGTCGGCGAGCTGCAACTATTCGTGCCGCTGGAAGGCCTGGTCGACCTGGACGCCGAGCGCGTGCGCCTGGACAAGGAACTCGCGCGTGTCGCGTCCGAGAAGGACAAGAGCGAGGCCAAGCTGGCCAAGTTCGGCGGCAACGTGCCGGCCGCGGTGGTGGAGCAGGAACGCGCGCGACTGGTCGACTGGAGCGCGAAGCTGGAGGCGCTGACTGCGCAGCGCGAGCGGCTTGGTTGATCCGGCCTATTTCTACAGCGGCGGCATCTTCGTGATGTCGTCCGACAACAACTCCATCGCCATGACGATCGCGTCCTCGCGGCCGTTGTTGGCGGCGGGGTAATAGCGCGGGCGGCGACCGATCTCGTTGAAGCCACTGGCGTCGTACAGCGCGATCGCGCGCGGGTTGGACGGGCGCACTTCCAGGAACACGCGTTGCGAGCCGAAACCGCGCGCAACCCGCAGCAAGGCCTGCAGCATGCGCCGGCCCAGGCCCTGGCCTTCGCTGCCGGGCGCGGTGCACAGGTTGAGCACGTGCGCTTCCTCCACGCCGATGCTGAGCACGCCGTAGCCGACGATCTCGCCGTCGCGCTCCTGCACCCACATCGGATAACCGGCGTGCATGCAGTCGCGAAAGATCCCGCGGGTCCACGGGAACGGGTAGGCGCGCAGCTCGATGCGCATGATCTCGTCGAGGTCGGCCTCGCGCATCGGCCGCAGGTGCGGCACGGCCGCCACCGCGTCCGCGCGCTGCGCGTTCACGCCATTCCCCGCCGCATCGCCCGCAGGCGCGGCCACAGCGCGCGCTTGGCACGGGCATCGCCCTGCAACTTCGCCAGCGGCGTGAGGTCGCCGAACTGCAGGCTGAAATCCTCCGGCTCCAAGCCTGCCGCGCGCGCCAACCGCGCCAGCACCGCATCATCCACCTGTACGCCCTGCGCCGCGACCGGCGGCCGGTAGACCACATGCCCAAGTTCGGCGAGGACCGCGCGCTGGAACGGATCCCAACTCACGCAGCGGCGTCCAGCCGACGCCGACGGAACCACATCGCCGGCCCGGACACGGCATACAACGTGGCGGTCACCAGCAAGGTCACCGGCGGCTCGATCCACAGTGCGATCAGCACCACCACCACGATCAGCAAGGCGAAGAACGGCACCCGGTCCGATTTCGGTCCGGTGCCGCTGCCCTTGAAGCTGTTGTAGCGGAGCCGGCTGACCATCAGCAGGCCGGCGCAGACGGTCAATCCCAACGCGACGTAACGCAATTCTTCGCCGGTCCAGCCGAACACGGTGCAGGTCCAGACGAAGCTGGCCATCAATCCGGCCGCCGCCGGGCTGGCCAGGCCGATGAACCAGCGCTTGTCGACCTGGCCCACCTGGCTGTTGAAGCGCGCCAGCCGCAGCGCGGCGCAGGCCGCATACAGGAACGCGCCCAGCCAGCCCAGCTTGCCGGCAGTCACGCCGTCCAGCTTCATGCCCACCAGCGCCCAGTGGTACATCACGAGCGCCGGGGCCATGCCGAAGCTGACCAGGTCGGCCAGCGAGTCGTACTGCACGCCGAATTCGCTCTGGGTGTTGGTCAGGCGCGCGACCCGGCCATCCAGCCCGTCCAGCACCGCGGCCACGAAGATCGCGATGCAGGCGGTCTCGAAGCGCCCCTGCGAGGCCGCGATGATCGCGAAGAAGCCGCCGAACAGACCGCCGGTGGTCAGCAGGTTGGGCAGCAGGTAGATGCCGCGGCCGCGCGGGCGTGGCGGGGTGGCGTTGTGGTTCGGATCCATCGGGCCAGTGTAGGGCCTATCCTGCCCGCGCCGAAGCCGCCGGACTTGCGGTGGCCACGTTGCGGTGCTGCAATCGGCGCGGGATCCCCCTGGAGTACGCCATGCACGCCACCCGCACCGTCGCCGCCGCGCTTGCCCTGTTGCTGGCGGCCGCGCCCACCCTGGCCCAGCAGCAACGCGTGTACCAGTGGAAGGACGCCAAGGGCGTGACCCACTACGCCGACCTGCCGCCGACGCAGGCGCACAAGAGCCGCGACATCGACAACAAAGGCAACACGCCCGAAATCGCCACGGTCAAACCTGTCGAAAACGAGCAGTGCGCCAACTCGCGCAGCAACCTCACGCGATTGCAGACCAACCAGGCCGTCGGCGTCGATACCAATGGCGATGGCAAGTCGGACCGCAACCTCAGCAGCGACGAGCGCGCCTCGCAGATCGAATTGAACCAGGCTGCGATCAAGGCCTATTGCCCCGCCGCCAAACCGTGAAGCAGCTGGGCATGCTGGTGCTGGCCATCGCCTTGGGCGTGGCCGCCTGGTGGTGGTACACGCAGGAAATGCCGCGTCGCGAACGCGAACGCGCTGTCGCGGCGGAAGTGGCGGCGAAGCAGGCCGAGCGCGCGGACTCGCTGTACCGCTGGCGCGACGATGCCGGCAACCTGCAGATCACCGATGAACCGCCGGCCGGCCGCAAATACGAGCGGATCAGCCGGACGCCGCAGGAAGGCATCGAGATCAAGGGCGACCGGGACTGAGGTGGCGGGTTCGGCCGGTGTTCGCGCAGCGGCATTTCGAGCCGCGTAGCGAGTACCGGCCGGTGCCGGCACCGGCCGCAGCCGGGGAAATCTGCCGTCATGGCAAAATGCGGACTTTCCGCTCGCGAATCCCCCCATGCGTCTCTCGCAGTTCCATCTCCGCACCGAAAAGGAAACCCCCGCCGACGCCGAAGTCATCAGCCACAAGCTGATGCTCAAGGCCGGCATGATCCGCAAGCTTGCCGCCGGCCTGTACACCTGGTCGCCGCTGGGCCTGCGGGTGATGCGCAAGGTCGAGGCCGTGGTCCGCGAGGAAATGAACCGCGCCGGCGCGATCGAGATGGCGATGCCGTCGATCCAGCCGAAGGAGCTGTGGGAGGAAACCGGTCGCTGGGCCAAGTTCGGCCCGCAGCTGCTGAAGATCCGCGACCGCAAGGAGCAGGACTTCTGCTTCACCCCGACCGCGGAGGAAGCGGTCACCGACTTCGCCCGCAACGAACTGGCCAGCTACAAGCAGCTGCCGGTCAACTTCTACCAGGTCACCACCAAGTTCCGCGATGAGATCCGCCCGCGCTTCGGGGTGATGCGCGCGCGCGAATTCGTGATGAAGGATGCGTACTCCTTCCACATCGACGACGACTCGCTCGCCGCCGAATACCGCAACATGTACGACACCTATTCGCGCATCTTCACCCGCCTCGGGCTGAAGTTCCGCGCGGTGTTCGCCGATACCGGCGCGATCGGCGGCAGTGCCTCGCACGAGTTCCACGTGCTGGCCGATTCCGGCGAGGACGCACTCGCGTTCTCGGAAACTTCCGATTACGCGGCGAATGTCGAACTGGCCGAAGCGGTGTCGCCGGGCGGGCGCGTGGCCGCGTCGGAATCGCTGCGCGACATCGACACGCCCACGCAGAAGACCTGCGAGGACGTGGCCGCGCTGATGGGCATCCCGCTGCAGCGCACCGCGAAGTCGGTGGCGATCATCGGCAGCGATGCGGACGGCAAGGAACAGTTCGTGCTCGCGCTGGTGCGCGGCGACCACATGGTCAACGAGATCAAGCTGGCCAAGCTGCCCGGTATGGCGGATTACCGTCTGGCGACTGAAGCCGAAATCGCGGACTACCTAGGCAGCGAGCCCGGCTTTCTCGGCCCGTTGGATGCGAAGAAACCGATCCGCGTGATCGCCGACCGCAGCGTGGCCGCCCTCGCCGACTTCGTGGTCGGGGCCAACAAACCGGGGTTCCACATCGCCGGGGTGAACTGGGGCCGCGACCTGCCGGAGCCGGAAACCGCCGACATCCGCAACGTGGTGGCCGGCGATGCCTCGCCGGACGGCAAGGGCGTGCTCGGGCTGGCCCGCGGGATCGAGGTCGGCCACGTGTTCGCGCTGGGCCGCAAGTATTCCGAAGCGATGAAGTGCACGGTGCTGGATGCCAACGGCAAGGCGGTCAATCCGGCGATGGGCTGCTACGGCATCGGCGTGTCGCGCATCGTGGCCGCGGCGATCGAGCAGAACCACGACGCCAACGGCATCCGCTGGCCGGCGGCGATGGCACCGTGGAATGTCGCGGTGTGCGTGATCAATCCGAAGAACGACTCGGCCGTCAGCGACGCCGCGGAAGCGCTGTATGCCGAATTGAAGGCGGCCGGTTTCGATGCCGTGCTCGACGACCGCGGCCTGCGCCCGGGCTCGATGTTCGCCGATATCGAACTGATCGGCATCCCGCATCGTGTCGTCGTGTCCGGTCGCGGACTGGAAGCAGGCACCTTCGAATATCGCGCGCGCGATGCGACGGAATCGGAAAACCTCGACCATGAAACCCTGCTCGGGAAACTCCGCGGCTGAATCGTCGCGTGGGCCGATATTGGCGAAAGTTAATCCGGGAAGTTAATATGCGGGGTCCGGCAACCGGATTCCGCATTTTCCACCGAGGAAACCCGCAAAAATGAGCGTCAATATCAGCAACCTCAGCACCAAGGAACTGGCCGACCTGATCGCCGAGGCCAACAAGCGCAAGAAAGTGCTGGCCAAGCGCAAGCCCGCCGCCCAGGTGAAGGCCGCGGTCGCCAAGTTCCTCAAGAGCACCGGCTGGACCTTCGACGAACTTTACGGAAAGTCCGTCGCCGTGAAGCCGGCCGCTGCAGCCGCTACCGCCGCACCTGCCACCGCGCCGAAGGCTCGCAAGTCGACCAAGGGCCGCAGCCTGGGCAAGGTCGCGCCGAAGTATCGCAACCCGGCCAATGCCAAGGACACCTGGACCGGCCGCGGCAAGCAGCCGCGCTGGCTGGCCGCGGAAACCGCCAAGGGCAAGAAGCTCGAAGACTTCCTGATCAAGTAAATCGATCAGTCGTGCTTCTGAAAGCGCCGGCATTCGCCGGCGTTTTTGTTTCGGGATCAGTGCGAGTTTGGCCAGTTACCGGGATGGGCCAGGTAGCCTGCTCGGCGCTCTGAATGCGCTGTCGCGGGCCACCCGGCCCGTCGCCGCATCTCATCGCGAATCCGACAGCGAGCGAGGCAATCCTGGTCAAAGATTCCGGCGCGCGGACACCAGCAAGTTGCCGAACAGCAATCCCGCCAGCAGGGCCATCAGGGTATTGAGCGCCAGCATCGCCGCGTCCTGGCCGGCACCGATGTCCTGTGCCTGCACCAGGGTGATGACCCCGCGCAGGGCGATGCTGCCCGGCACCAGCATGATCAAGCCAGGCAAACGCACCAGCGCGCCCGGGCGGTTGCGCCAGCGCGCATAAACATTGCCGGCAGCGGTAGTGATCAGCGCCGAAAAGAACAGGCCGGCCTGCGCACCGAACCATTCGCCGCCGAAGCGGGAGATCAGGTAACCCGCGATCGCCGACGCCATCACCAGCGGATAGTCGCGGCGATGCGCCCGGAACAGCACCGCGAAGGCATACGCACCGAGCAGCAATGCGCACCACACCACCCATTCCGGCTGTGGGCGCAGCGCGCGCACATCCGGCTGGAACCCGGCGAACTCGGCGATGCCCAGCGCGATCGCGGTGCCGATGGTGAGTTTCAGGATGGTGGTGATGGCCCCGGCAAAACGCGCGGTGCCCGATACCAGCTGGCGGCTGGTCAATTCGTTCATCGCATTGGTCAGCGCCATGCCGGGCAGCAGCACGATCAGCGAGGCGATGATCACGGTATTGAGGTTGAGTGGCGCCACCAGCGCCGACACCGCGATCGCCACGCCGCCGGCGAGCAATCCGGCGATCGCTTCGAACGCCTCGGACAGGCGCGGGCGCCGCTGCGCGGCGATGTCGAGCAGGCCGATCAACAGGCCAATCGCACCGGCTGTGCCGATGTCGAGCCACGGCAGCCGCAGCAGCCCGGCCACTGCCGCCGATGCCAGCGCGAAGCCCAGCACCTGCATCGCCTTGCCGCGCCAGCTGGTCGGCCGGTCCAGCGCGCGCAAGGCTGCGCGGCCTGCCGGGATATCCAGGTGCCCGGCCATCACCTCTTCGGCGATGCGGTCGGCTTCGCAGAGTTTGTAGAGGTCGGTGTCGCCCAGGCCCAAGCGGATCACCCGGGTGGTGTCGGACTCTCCCGCCGGCCGCGCGGGATCGCTGAAGGCCAGGATCAAGCCGGTCGGGTTGGCCCAGGGTTCGCACTCCAGCGACAGCCTGCGGGAGACCGACTGGATCGCACCTTCCAGCCGCTGCGCGGTGGTGCCGTAGGCATGCAGGTGCTGCGCCACATCGACCACGAAGGCGATGCGTTCGGTGTAACCGGCCTCGGTCAGGGCATTGCGCGCATGCATCCGGCAAGGATCGCACGCGGCAAATCCCTTTCACACCATGCGCGCTGCTTTGCGTAAGCTTGCCCGGCGCATGAGCAAAGGCCCCAACCACCACCCACCCACCGCGACCGTCGATCCGGGGGAACCCGGCATCCTGCGCCTGCAAGGCCGGTGGACCCTGCGCTACGCCAATGAACTCGGCGACGCCTTGCGCGCCGCTCCGGAAGGCGCCAGCCAGGTCGATGCCGGCGGTTGCGAGCGCCTGGATACGCTCGGCGTACTGCAACTGCTGCGTTTCGCCGAACGCCGCGGCTTGGACTTCCAGGGTTTCCATTTCCGCGACGACCAGCAGCCGCTGGTGGCGGCAATCGAGGATGTCCACGACGAACGCCCCAAGCGCAAGCGCGATACTGGCTTCAAGGCCGCATTGGGCCGGCTCGGCTTCGCGGTGGTCGACAACTACCGCGAAGTGATGGCGCTGATCGCCTTCCTTGGCGAAGTCCTGATCAAGCTGCTGCGCCTGTTCAAGCAGCCGAGTCGCTTCCGCCTCACCGCCACCGTCCACCACATGGAGCAGGTCGGCCTGGATGCCGCGCCGCTGGTGGCCCTGCTGTCGTTCATGGTCGGCGCGGTGATCGCGTTTCTGGGCGCGATGGTGCTGCGCGATTTCGGTGCCACCATCTTCGTGGTGGAGCTGGTCAATGCCGCCTTCCTGCGCGAGTTCGGCGTGCTGCTGACCGCGATCCTGCTGGCCGGCCGCACTGCCAGCGCGTTCACCGCGCAAATCGGCATGATGGTCAACCGCGAGGAAGTCGACGCGATCCGCGTGCTCGGCCTGGATCCGATCGACCTGCTGGTGATTCCGCGCGTGCTCGCCCTGCTGGTGATGCTGCCGCTGCTGACCTTCATCGCGATGGTCGCCGGCTTGCTGGGCGGCATGGCGGTCGGCGCGTTGAACCTGGACATCCCGGTGGTGGCCTACGTCGCACGCATGCACGAAATGATGCAGATGAGCCATTTCGTGGTGGGCATGGTCAAGGCCCCGATCTTCGCGTTGATCATCGCCCTGATCGGCTGCCTGGAAGGCCTGCAGGTACAGGGCACCGCGCAGTCGCTGGGCGAGCGCACCACCTCCAGCGTGGTCCAGTCGATCTCGATGGTGATCATCATCGACGCGTTCGCCGCGCTGTGGTTCATGCAGATGGATTACTGATGGCGACCGACACAGCCAACGAGCGCACCCTGGACGGCGTGGTCGTCGGCAACGCACCGCTGATCCGCGTGCGCGGGCTGGTCAACCGCTTCGACGAACAAGTGGTGCACGACGGCGTGGACCTGGACGTCCGCCGCGGCGAGATCCTCGGCGTGGTCGGCGGTTCCGGCACCGGCAAGTCGGTGCTGATGCGCGCGATCCTTGGCCTGCGCACGCCGCAGGCCGGCACCATCGACGTGCTCGGCGTGGATGCACTGTCGGACGACCCGGTGAACCGCCGCCACATCGAACGCAATACCGGCGTGCTGTTCCAGGACGGCGCGCTGTTCTCGTCGTTGACCGTCGGCGAGAACGTGCAGGTGCCGCTCAAGGAGTACTACCCCGACCTGCCGGACTCGCTGCGCTACGAACTGGCGCTGCTGAAGATCAAGCTGGCAGGCCTGCCTGCCGACGCACTCGACAAGCTGCCCTCGCAACTCTCCGGCGGCATGCGCAAGCGCGCCGGGCTGGCGCGGGCGCTGGCGCTGGATCCGCCGCTGCTGTTCCTGGACGAGCCCACCGCCGGCCTGGACCCGATCGGCGCGGCGGCGTTCGACGACCTGATCCGCACGCTGCAGCAGGCGCTGGGGCTGACCGTGTTCCTCATCACACACGACCTCGACACGCTATACGCTATCTGCGACCGGGTCGCGGTGCTGGCGGATCGCAAGTTGCTGGCGGCGGCTCCGGTGACGGAGCTCGAGCAGCTCGATCATCCGTGGGTGCAGGAATATTTCAACGGGCCGCGCGGGCGTGCCGCGCGCGAGGCCCGCTAGCAACAGGAAGGAACCATGGAAACCCGCGCCAATTACGTGCTCATCGGTGGCTTCACCCTGCTTGCCAGCATCTTCCTGCTGCTGTTCGCGCTGTGGGCGGCGAAATTCTCGTCCGACCGCAACTGGCGCGAATACCAGGTGGTCTTCACCGAGGCCGTGACCGGCCTGACCGAAGGCGGCAGCGTGCAGTACAACGGCATCTCGGTGGGTACGGTCGACAAGCTCAGCCTGGCTCCCGATGACGCGCGCAAGGTGATCGCCCTGCTCAAGCTGAAGGCGGACGCGCCGGTCAAGGTCGATACCCGCGCCAAGCTCTCGCAGCAGGGCATCACCGGCGTGCCGTTCATCCAGCTCAGCGGTGGTAGTCCGCAGGCCGCGCTGCTGGAACCCAACGACAACGGCGACATCCCGATCATCCGCACCGAGCCGTCCGCGTTGCAGAACATCGCCGACACCGCCAACCGGCTGGTCGCGCGGATGGATCACTTGCTCAGCGAAGAGAACATCCGCCGCATCTCGGCCACCCTCGACAATCTTGAACAGGCCACCGGCAGCATCGCCGGGCAGAAGGAAGACATCGCCGCGCTGATCATCAACGCGCGCGAAGTCACAGACGGCCTCAAGCTCACCGTCGGCAAGGCCAACGGCGTCATCGACGGCGTCGACCGCAACCTCATCGATCGCCTGCCCGCGCTGATGGATCGGATCGATTCGACGGTGGCGAAGCTCGATTCCGCAGCCGGCAACGCCGATGCACTGATTGCCGAGAACCGCCCGGCGGTGAACAGCTTCGCCAACGATGGCCTGGCCCAGCTCGGCCCGACCCTGGCCGAACTGCGCCGCCTGATCCGCGACCTGCGCAACCTCTCCGACCGCCTGGAAGACCGGCCCGCCAGCTACATCCTGGGCCGCGACGCGCCAAAGGAATTCGAACCCAAATGAGCCGCCTGCCCCGCACCCTGATCGCCGCCGCCCTGCTGGCCACGCTTGCCGGTTGCAGCAGCCTGCTCGGTCCCAAGGAAACGCCGTCGATCTTTGCCCCGGATCTGGCGACCACCGCCGATCCGGCGTGGCCGTCGGCGACCTGGGCACTTGGCACCGTGCGCCCGACCTCGGCACGCATCCTCGACGGCACCCGCATCGCGGTCAGTCCGGTGCCGGGCGAGCTGCAGGTCTACAAGGGCGCGATGTGGGCGCGCACGCCGCCGGAAATGCTGGAAGAAACCGTGCTGCGGATGCTCGAGGACAGCGGCAAGATCCCGTCCGTCGCTCGCCAGGGAAGCGGCATCGGCGCGGAATACCGGCTGGTGATGGACATCCGCCATTTCGAGGCCCGCTACGACGACGCCGGCAGCGCACCCACTGCGGTGATCGAGGTCAACGCGAAGCTGCTGCACGTCCCCGACCAGTCGGTGGCCGGCAGCCGCACATTCCGTCAGGCTCAACCCGTCGGCGGTACCGAAGTGGCGCTGGTCGCCGATGCCTTCGGCCAGGCACTGGGCACGCTGTCCCGCGAGGTCGCGGGCTGGACCCTGAGCACCGGCAACGAACACCAGCGGCAACCGCATCGTTGATATCCAGCGCGACGAGAGTTCCGGATTCCCTGGATTGCCCGCTCTAGGCGAAGCCGGGAAAATCGCCGGCAGCCAGAGGAGAGCCAGATGAGCCAACCGGAGCAGGACACCATCGCGCGCGAGTCGATGGAGTACGACATCGTTGTCGTGGGGGCCGGCCCGGGCGGGTTGGCCACGGCGATCCGGCTGAAGCAACTGGCCGCGGAAGCCGGCCGCGAGGTCTCGGTCTGCGTCCTCGAAAAAGGCTCCGAAGCCGGCGCGCACATCCTGTCCGGCGCGATCATGGACCCGAAGGCGCTGACCGAACTGTTCCCGGATTGGAAGGAACGCGGCGCACCGCTGAAACAGGCGGTGACCGAGGACGAATTCCTGTTCCTGGACGAAACCGGTGCCAAGGCCACGCCGCACTGGCTGCTGCCGGACTGCTTCCACAACGCGGGCAACTACATCGTCAGCCTGGGCGCAGTGGTGCGCTGGCTGGCGCAGCAGGCGGAAGCCGCGGGCGTTGAAATTTTCGCCGGCTTCGCCGCCGCCGAAGTGCTGTACGACGAGGCCGGCGCGGTGATGGGCGTCGCCACCGGCGACATGGGCATCGGCAAGGACGGCCAACCGACCGACCAGTACCAGCGCGGCATGGAACTGCACGCCAAGTACACGATTTTCGCCGAAGGCTCGCGCGGGCAACTCGGCCGCCAGCTGATCGCGAAGTACAAGCTGGACGCCGGCAAGGATCCGCAGAGCTACGGCATCGGCATCAAGGAACTGTGGCAGGCCGATCCAGCGAAGCACCAGCCCGGCCTGGTCGTGCACACCGCAGGCTGGCCGCTGGACGGCGACACTTACGGCGGCTCGTTCCTGTATCACGCGGACGACGGCAAGATCACCGTCGGTTTCGTGGTCGGGCTGGACTACAAGAATCCGTGGCTGAGCCCGTTCAACGAGTTCCAGCGTTTCAAGACGCATCCGGCGATCCGCAAGCACCTGGAGGGCGGCACCCGCATCGGCTACGGTGCCCGCGCGATCACCGCCGGTGGCTTGCTGAGCCTGCCGAAGCTGGTGTTCCCGGGCGGCGCGCTGGTCGGCTGCGAGGCCGGCACGCTCAACGCCAGCCGGATCAAGGGCAGCCACGCCGCGATCAAGACCGGTATGCTCGCCGCCGAGGCCGCGTTCGCCGCAATGGGCGAAGGGCGCCAGCGCGATGAACTGGGCGCCTACCCCCTCGCGTTCGAGAACAGCTGGCTGCATGCCGAGCTGCTGCAGTCGAAGAACTTCAAGCAGTGGTTCAAGAAGGGGCGCACCTTCGCCACCCTGATGACCGGCATCGAGCAATGGCTGCTGCCGAAACTCGGCATCCGCAATCCACCGTGGACGATCCATCGGCAGAAACCCGATCACGCCTGCCTGGAACCGGCGGCGACCCAGCCGAAAATCGACTATCCCAAGCCCGATGGCGTGTTGACCTTCGATCGCCTCAGCTCGGTGTTCCTGTCCAGCACGCATCACGACGAAGACCAGCCCAGCCACCTGACCCTGAAGGATGCGTCGGTGCCGGTCGAAGTGAACCTGCGCGAGTACGCCGGCCCGAGGCGCGCTACTGCCCGGCCGCGGTCTACGAATTCGTCGGCGATGCCGGTAACGAGCGGCTGCAGATCAACTTCGCCAACTGCGTGCACTGCAAGACCTGCGACATCAAGGATCCGACGCAGAACATCGTCTGGGTCGCCCCGCAGGGTGGCGGTGGGCCGAACTACACCGGAATGTAAGCTGACAAGAAGAAGCCGCCCTCTCGGGCGGCTTCTTCGTTCGCGACGAGTGCGCGCCATTCGCATGGCGGAACAACGCCAGATCAGGGCTGCACCGCCCATGCCATGTTGGTCACGCCGGTCAGATCGCGACGGTTCGCGTAGCGGCCAGAGTCCCAGACCACGTTCTGGCCGGTGGTCGAATGGCGCCAGAACAGATCCGCCTCGCCATCGCCATCGTAGTCGCCGGAGGCCTCCACCTTCCATGCGGTGTTGATCGCGACTTCCTGCTGGAGCTGCGCATAGTCGGCTTGCCACCAGATGATGTTCTCGCCGGTATTCCGGTTGCGCCAGAACACGTCGGCACGGCCGTCGCCGTCGAAGTCGTCGCTGGCAACCACCTCCCACGCCGCGTTGGCCACCGGATTCAGGCTGGCAAAGCCGGCATAGTCGCCCGACCACCACACGATGTTCGCGCCGGTCAAGGCATTGCGCCAGAACACGTCGCTCTCGCCGTCGCCGTCAAAATCGCCGATACCGACCACCTGCCACGCGGTCGAGACCGTCTGTTCGCGCGTCAGGCCCACGTATTCGCCGGACCACCAGATGATGTTCTCGCCGCTGCTGGTGTTGCGCCAGAAGATGTCGTCGCGTTCATCGCCGTTGAAATCGCCGATACCCACCACTTTCCAGGCCGGGTTGGTCACCGCGGTCGTGTAACGCAACCGCGTGTTGTCGGCGGATGGCCAGACGATGTTCTGTCCGCTGCTGGCGTTGCGCCAGAACAGGTCGCTGCTGCCATCGCCGTCGAAATCACCGGCACCCACCACGTTCCACGTCAGTGTCGCCACCCCGCCCACATCGCGCTGGTCCGCGTACTCCGCGCCCCACCAGAGGATGTCGCGGCCATCGACCAGGTTGCGCCAGAACAGATCGGAACGACCATCGCCATCGAAATCGTTGCGTGGCGTCGAGGCGGGCGCATGCGGCACCACGGTCGCGCGGAACGCCGCTACCAGCGAGATGGTCTGGTTCAGGCTGCGCGCATTGTCTTCGCTGTCCAGCACGCCGCAGGCGTTGCCGCCACAGATGCTGATGCGCGGATTGGAAAAGACCTGGTATTCCACGTTCTGCTCATCGCAATAGGCCATGACATCGCAGACACCGCTGGCGTTGTAGCCGTAGGAGTACGGATAACGTCCAGTTCCGCTCGCGTTGGCGCGGTCATGAACGGATCCCAGCAGGTGGCCGGCCTCATGCGCCAGGGTGGAATCGCCGCAGAACCAAGTGGTGTTGCCTTCGCTGTAACTGCCATCGCTGATCACGCCATAAGCCCAGTTGGCGTCCGACGGAGTGATCGGCGTCTGGCCACCTCCCAGCAGCCATGCGATGCCGCAACCCTCGTGCTCCGCTCGCAACGGGCGTGCCAGCAGCAGGATGTCGGCACCGTAGGCATCGCGCGCCTGATGCAGTGGCGTAAGCGCCGCGAGCGTCCTCCCGGTGACATCGTCAAGAGTGCTGTCGTTCGTGGTGGTGTCGCTGTAAGTCACCTGCGCGGTTCCGACCAGGCGCATGCCCCCGGTGACCTGGCTGTTGACCATCGCCTGGTTGCCGTACTCGACCAGATAGGCCATGCGGGTAACGACCGCCGACTCGCTTCCCAACTCGGCTTGCATGCCGTTGGAATAGCCCACGACCACATCCACCGTGGTGCTTTCCGATGCCGTTGCCGTGATCGCGGTGCGCGGCGGCGCGGCGGCCTTCGCCTCACGCTTGCCAAGCGCGGCGCTGGTCGCTCCGCCAGCCGGGGGTGGTAGGCGGGCGTCGTCGTTGCTCCTGAAAGGCAGCAGTCGCGACGGGTCCGCCGCCACCACATAGACGATGCCTTGGCGCGTCTGCAGTTGCAGCGCCGGTTGCGAGCCACGCGGGATCGAGCCGAATACCGCCTGCGGGCCGAAGGTGATGACCGCATTCTGGCGCGCGTCGCCGCCCACCACTTGCCCCACCCAGGTCCAGTTGCCGCCCAGTTGCTCCGTATGGCGCAAGTAGCGCAGGCGAACCTGCCCGCCATCCGGCGCAGCCAGATGCATTTCACCCTTGGCGATCGACGCCAGCGCATGCGCTTCGCTGATCGCCGCGGGATGCCACGACAGCGCACCCTGCTGCCTGGTCGGGACGTTCTGCGAATAGCCGAGCAAAGTGCCCTGGTCGGGTGCATCGGCAATGGACGGCTTATGCCTGCGGTTCTCCCCCGCGGCGGGTGTCACCACCATGGCGTTCACTGCAAGCGTCGCCGTGGCGGAGGCCAAGGCCTTGTTCGTCCCGCCGGCCGTGCGTGCGATCTCGCCAGCATTTCTGCCGCTATCGCAGGCCGTTAATGCCAACACGCAGGCAAGCAAACTCCAGGTACGCCGCATAGGTTTCTCTCGATGCCGGCAGGTAGCTCCGGCTGTAGGCCGGATTCTACCAATCCTGAATCGCGGCAACGCTTGCACCGGCGACGGATCGCCCGTTCAGGAATGCAAAAGCGGCAATCCAGTGTGACCCCACGCACAGGTCGGCTGTGCAGCCATCACCGCGCACCGATCAGTGCAACGGCACCCCGGTCTTCTCCATCGCTTCCTCGCGCGTCACGCCATCCGCAAGTTCGACCAGCTTCAGGCCGTCGGCGGTGACATCGAACACACCCAGCTCGGTGATGATGCTGTCAATCTCGTCCCGACCAAGGGACGCCTGCGAGATCACAACCTAGCTTCCAGTGGTGGGTGCAGCCCGTGTCAAGGCTTTCGTGATACTAGCTATTACTGCTGAATAACCCATGCGGCGTTGGTCACGCCTGTGACGTTGCGTCGGCTGGCATAGCGTCCGGAATCCCAGATGATGTTTGCCCCAGTCGCGCCATTGCGCCAGAACAGGTCGCTCTCGCCGTCCCCGTTGTAATCCCCGGATGCCACCAGCTTCCAGGCCGTCGAGACTGTGGTTTCCCGCACCTGATTCGCGTAGCTCCCATTCCACCAAATGATGTGCTCGCCGGTGGTCTGATTGCGCCAGAACGCGTCCGCAACGCCATCGCCGGCATAGTCACCAATCGCCACCACTGCCCATGCTTGGTTGGTCACACCCGTGAGATTGGTATAGCCCGCGTAATCCCCGGACCACCACACGACGTTCGCACCCGTCGATGTGTTGCGCCAGAACACGTCCTCCTTGCCATCCCCGTCGAAATCGCCCGAGCCCGCTACTTTCCAGGTTGTTGAGACGGCTTGCTCCATCGTTCTTGCGGCGTAATCACCAGACCACCAGATAGCGTTCTGGCCATTGGTGGCATGACGCCAGAAAATGTCGGCGTGACCATCACCATCGAAATCGCCCGTTGCCACGACCTTCCAATCCAGTCCAGTGATGGCGGTTACGTTGCGTTTCTGATTGCCGTCGGCGGAAGGCCAGATGATGTTCTGGCCATTGGCGGAGTTGCGCCAGAACAGATCGCTCTTGCCATCACCATCGAAATCGCCGGCCCCCACCACGGCCCAGGACTGGGAAGCGACCGCACCAGGATTGAACTGGTCGTTGTAGTCGGCCGCCCACCACAGGATGTTCCGTCCGTCCGTCAAGTTGCGCCAGAACACATCCGAACGCCCATCGCCGTCGAAGTCATTGCGAAGCAGGCCGAAATCGTCGTTCTCGATGTAAATGGTCGCTTCGGGAGACGGCAACCATCCGCCGGACGGATTGCTCAGGACTACCTTGAACCACTCCGTCGCCTCTGGCATCGCATCGCCATTGATCACCACAGGCACGGTTATCGAGTTACTCCCCGCCCCAATCGTGACTCGCCTTTTTACCGCTGCAACGAAGTCCGAGCCTGCCATCGCGGTGCCACTGACGACGTCCACATCCACCGCCGCGCCACCTGGAGGTGCCGGGGTGGACAAGTAGAGATTCAGGTTCACGGTCAGGCTCTGACCAGCGCCTCCTTCCAGGATGCGGGCACCGGTCATCACCAGCGAGGGTACCGAACCCACCGAAATGTCCTGCACCCGATCAGACCAAAGCTCGCCAAGGGCCACCTGTTGACGCACGAACGGTGCAGGCGGGTTCTGCGCATCCAGACGGACTTCCGCCCCCTCCACTACATCGAACGTGTAGGTGAAATCGGGGGGCTGGCTGTTGCGCCTGAGCCACTATCTGATCCCGTCGCCCCCCACGCGATGACGTTGATCGAGGATGTGGGAACCGGTTGCCCAGAAGCAAACCGCAAGGTGCCCGTCAGCTTGACCACACGCTTGAGCACGATGTCCCGGTACTGATCGCCATTCACGACACCGAGATCATAGGAAGTGTTCGCATATGGTGCTGATGCATAGACATCGATTTGAACGGATGAACCCGCCTGGATCGGCGCCCTGTATTCAAAATTAGGGGGTTGGGCCCAATACGATGCCTGCTGGTAATTGCGGCCATTCCATTCCGTGACGCCAATCTGCAAGGCATTTGCAGGCAGGGTGCCCCCGCTTGGCGCCAGGATCCGCCCCGTCACAGCCACCCTTGGATCGTCATCCAAAATGCGAACCGTGGCTGTCCCTCTGTAGACGCCCGCACCCTGCACATTGGACAGCACGACCCTGAAAGTTTCTTCTGCCTCAACCTGCATGTCCGGCAAGATCGTGACCGAGAAACTTCGGGTCGATTCGCCCTCGGGGATGCCTGCACCGGGCTGGAACCAGCCAGAATAGTCGGAGCCGGCAACCGCCGTTCCATCTTCGGTTGCGATGTCGAAACGTACGCCGCCCGCGGGCGCGGGACTCGACAGTTTCACCGTTACGTTGACTTGTCGTGGCCACAGATTTCCCGGCTCCCCTTCGATGACTTGCGAGCCTGTGACAAGAATCTGGTTCAGCGGCAATCGGTACTCAGCGATCACCAACGCCATGTTGCGCATGCTGCGTGCGTTATCCGCTCCTTCCGTCCCACATGCGACATTCAGGCATTCGGTCGTGCCGGGGTGAGAAAAATAACCGATCCAGGGTTGGCCATTCACTGGATAAGCCATGATGGTGGCAAATTTTGGTGGCCCATCCTGGCGGTACCCGAAGGAGTACTCAAACGCCCCGTATGAAATCACCCCGTTTGCCGTGGAGGTCTCGATGTCGTGCATTGACCCCATGTTGTGTCCGGTTTCATGCGCAAACGTGTATGTGCTGAGGTTGCTGACTGAGTAGGCGGCACTCTCGTAGCCATCGGCATAGGTCAGGTTCGCGATACCACCATTTGAATCTCCACTGACATACGGCCGTAGCAGCGCCACCAGATCTGCTCGCAGTGTGTCGCGCAAGGACTGAATATCTGTCCCATCCGGCATGCTGTTTGACTGCAGGTCCCCCAGCGCCTCCCCGTTGAATGCATCTGCGGGGTAATCGACCTGCCGCAACCCCACATACGTGAAGGTGATCCCGGTATTGCTGTCGCGGTGTGCTTGGTTCGCGATGGCCAGATAGTTGTTACTCTCCGTTTCGGCAGCCGCCACGCTCCCGCGCAGTTCGACCATGTTTTTGGTGTACAGCCCCAGCACGTCGATCTGCACCGCAGGTGCCTCGGTGGCAGTAAGCGTGGCTATCGCCGCTGTTGATGATGTTCGCGATGTGCTGCCTGGATTTGAGGAAACCCGCAGCGCAGGGACAACCGTGGTGTTGGCGGAAGAGACGATGCGCTGACCCGGCTTCATTTTCTGCGGCTGCGGGACATGTTGCTCCGGCAGAACGTAATCGACAGGAAGTTCGCCGGTCACGGCATCCCGAGGATGCATCGGACGCACCAGCTCCAGCACGGTCACGCCGCGCGTGGTGCTCAACTGCATCTGTTGGCCCTGTGGTACGGGCAACACACCGAACAGCCCAGCGCGACCGAAGGTCAGCACAGCCGACTGCGGCCCTAGCCGCGTAGAAACTTTCCCGATAAAGGTCCAGTCACCATTGGGCGCACGTTCGCTGCGCTCGAATTGCACTGAAAAGCGTTCACCCGTGGGCAACTCGATTGCCAAAGCCTTCTTCGCTGCGGCCGCCTGTTCCGCGGATCGGCGGCTCACGTGCACGACGTGGCGGCTGCCACTCTCACTACCTTCGTGGGGAACCAACCCATGCTCGTCCGGCAGGTTCGAGCGGTCGCCCGCCCGAAACAACACGGCATGATCCTTGGCCTCGTAGATCTGATACAGATCTCGATATGGCTTCACCGGACGCGAATCGGCACTACCCCTGAGTTGGGCACCTAGCCAGAGGGCCGACAGACCTAGTGCCGCCAAAGCAACCAGAATCCAGACAGCGGTTGATCCGTGCGACGCCGAGCGTCGACTCCCGAACACCTTGGACATAGCCCACCCCTTAAGGCTTTATGGATCAGCCGAATTCACATCCCCGATCATCGGCGACCTGATCGTAGCGCATATCGTCTTACTTCCTGGGCAAGGCGGTAAGCAAGGGAGGCGCAGGGTTGCCAGAAGCACCACTAGCCCAACGGCACCCCGGTCTTCTCCATCGCTTCCTCGCGCGTCACGCCATCCGCAAGTTCGACCAGCTTCAGGCCGTCGGCGGTGACATCGAACACACCCAGCTCGGTGATGATCCGGTCGACCACGCCCACGCCGGTCAGCGGCAACGTGCACTGCGGCAGGATCTTCGAGCTGCCCGCCTTGGTCACGTGCTCCATCAGCACCACCACGCGCTGCACGCCGGCGACCAGGTCCATCGCACCGCCCATGCCCTTCACCATCTTGCCGGGCACCATCCAGTTGGCCAGGTCGCCCTTGTCAGTGACTTCCATCGCGCCGAGGATCGCCAGGTTGACATGGCCACCGCGGATCATCGCGAAGGAATCGTGGCTGCCGAAATAGCTGGCGCCGGCGACAGCGGTCACGGTCTGCTTGCCGGCATTGATGAGGTCGGCATCCACGGTCTCATCGGTGGGGAACGGGCCGATGCCGAGCAGGCCGTTCTCGCTCTGCAACCACACGTCCATTCCATCCGGAATGTAATTCGCCACCAGCGTCGGCAGCCCGATGCCGAGGTTCACGTAGGCGCCATCGGTGAGTTCCTGCGCGGCGCGCTGGGCCATCTGTTCGCGGGTCCAGGCCATGTCAGTTCCCCTCCGGCTGGCGAATGGTGCGCTGCTCGATGCGCTTCTCCGGCGTGGCGTTGACCACGATCCGTTGCACGTAGATGCCCGGCAGGTGCACGTGATCCGGGTCGATGTCGCCGATCTCGACCAGTTCCTCCACTTCCACCACGCAGGTCTTGCCGGCCATCGCCGCCGCCGGGTTGAAGTTGCGCGCGGTCTTGCGGAACACCAGGTTGCCGGCCTTGTCCGCCTTCCAGGCCTTGACCAGCGAGACGTCGGCCTTCAGCGCGGTTTCCAGCACGTAATGGCGGCCGTCGATCTCGCGGGTTTCCTTGCCGTCCGCCACGATCGTGCCGTAGCCGGTGGCGGTGAAGAACGCCGGGATGCCGGCTCCGCCGGCGCGCAGGCGCTCGGCCAGCGTGCCCTGCGGGTTGAACTCCAGTTCCAGTTCGCCGCCCAGGTACTGGCGCTCGAATTCCTTGTTCTCGCCGACATACGACGAAATCATCTTGCGGATCTGCCGCGTGCTCAGCAGCTGGCCGAGACCGAAGCCATCCACGCCGGCATTGTTGGAGATCACCGTCAGGTCCTTGACCCCGGAATCGCGCAACGCGGCGATCAGCGCCTCGGGAATGCCGCACAGGCCGAAGCCGCCGACGGCGAGGGTCTGGCCATCCGCCACCAGCCCGGACAGGGCGGCGTCGGCACTCGGGTATTGCTTGCTCTTGGCAGACGCCACGGGCCTTGCTCCGATGCGGGGGGAGAACCGCCATTCTAGCGGGCGGACCGATGTCGCCCACCGTACTTTCGGGCAACCGGAGGAATCGTGGCCGGCGGGATTGCCGGGGTGAGCGGGGAATTCGAGCAGCGAAGCTGTGAGCCCGCGAACGCCAACCGGCATGCAAGCCGGTTGGCCGGCGCGCAGCCGCATCTCGAGCGGGGAAGCGAATGCCCGGCAGTCTCGACGGCCCTCGGGGTCATCGGGATCGCCTTCGAGCAAATACGCAGCAGCTCCTCGGGTAAAATCTCCGGTCTGTCACATCCCGGGATTCCCGCTCGATGAAGATCCTCGTCGGTTACAAGCGCGTGGTGGACTACAACGTCCGCATCCAGGTCAAGCCGGACGGTTCCGGCGTGGTCACCGACGGCGTCAAGCTGTCGGCCAACCCGTTCGACGACATCGCGCTGGAAGAAGCCCTGCGCCTGCGCGACAAGGGCATCGCCACCGAGGTGATCGTCGCCACGATCGCCCCCGCCGACGCCCAGGCGCACCTGCGCAATGGCCTGGCGATGGGCGCCAACCGCGCGATCCACGTGGTCGTCGATGGCCCCGTATCGGCGCTCGCCGCCGCGCGCACCTTCCTCAAGCTGATCGAGAAGGAACAGCCCGACCTGGTCATCCTCGGCAAGCAGGCGATCGACGACGACGCCAGCCAGACCGGGCAAATGCTCGCCACCCTGTGGGGCCGCCCACAGGCGACCTTCGCATCGAAGCTCGATATCGCCGATGGCAAGGCCACGGTGGTGCGCGAAGTCGATGCCGGCCTCGAAACCCTCGAAGTCGATCTGCCGGCAGTGGTCACCACCGACCTGCGCCTCAACGAGCCGCGCTTCATCAAGCTGCCGGACATCATGAAGGCCAAGAGCAAACCGCTGGAGACCATTCCGTACGCGGACCTCGGCGTGGACGCCGGTGAAGGACTCAAGACCACCCACTACGCTGCGCCCGCCAAGCGCAGCCGCGGGGTGATGGTGAAGGATGCGGCCGAACTGGTTGCCGCGCTGAAGCAGAAGGGGTTGCTCTGATGTCCAAGGTCCTGATCGTCGCCGAACATCTCAACGGCAAGCTCAACGCCGCCACCGCCAAGTGCGTGTCCGCCGCGCAGGCGCTGTCGCCGGAGGCCATCGACATCCTGGTGCTGGCCGCGGACCCTGCGTCCATCGCTGCCGAAGCCGCGCAGATCGCTGGCGTCGCCAAGGTGATCGCGGTCGCCAACGTGGCGAACGCGAACGCCATCGCCCAGGTGCAGGCTCCGCAAGTCGCCGCGCTCGCGGCCGGCTACAGCCATGTGTTCGGGCCGAGCACCACGTTCGGCAAGGACCTGATGCCGTGCGTGGCTGCACTGCTCGGCGTCGCCCAGGTCTCCGACCTGATGGCGGTCGAAGGCAGCCACACCTTCAAGCGCCCGATCTACGCCGGCAACGCGATCGTCACTGTCGAGGCACCGGCCAGCCAGACCCTGGTCGCCACCGTGCGCGCCGCGTCCTGGCCGGAAGCCGGCAAGGGCGGCAACGCCAGCGTCGAAACGGCCTCGGTCGACGTCGCCCTACCCTCGCACACCCGCTACATCGGCCTGGCCGCGGGCAGCTCCGATCGCCCCGACCTGCAGAGCGCGAAACGCGTGGTCTCCGGCGGCCGCGGCGTGGGTTCGGAAGAGAATTTCCGGGTCATCTACGCGCTGGCCGACAAGCTCGGCGCGGCGGTGGGTGCTTCGCGCGCAGCGGTCGATGCCGGCTACGTGCCGAACGAACTGCAGGTCGGCCAGACCGGCAAGATCATTTCGCCGGAGCTGTACGTCGCGGTCGGCATCAGCGGCGCGATCCAGCACCTGACCGGGATCAAGGACGCCGGCACGATCGTGGCGATCAACAAGGACGGCGACGCGCCGATCTTCGAGATCGCCGACATCGGCCTGGTCGGCGACCTGTTCACGATCCTGCCGGAGCTGGAAGCGGCGCTGGCGTGACGCCATCTGCACGGCGCGCCGCTAAGATCCGCCGCATGTTCGAATCGCTCGTCCACCGTCTTGCCAACCACGAGAACACAATGAAAGCCTCCGCCCTGATCCTGCTGCCGCTTGCCTTCACTCTTGCCGCTTGCGGTCCGGCACCTAGCGACCAGACCACGCCCGTTGCCGAAACTGCCGCGCCAGCCGCTGCACCTGTCCCGCAGGTGGTGGTGGCACCGACCAAGATGATCCATGCCGAGCCTGCGGCGCTTGCCGTATGCAAGCCAGGGGCCGTGGTGACGTTGAAGTGGGACGTCCGCAAGGAAAAGCCAGAACTGACCACGGTGAAAATCTACACCGAGAGCGGCAAGCTCTTTACCCACAGTGGCGCGTCCGGGTCGCAGGCCACGGGCAACTGGGTCAAGCCTGGATCGGTATTCGTGCTCAAGAGCGGCGTGGACGATACCGAACTGGAGCGCTTGACCATCGGCGGGCCGGTCTGCCCCTGATCGTCGTTCGCCGCTGATCCAACATGGCGGCGCGCTTGCGCCGCCTGCGAGCGCGACTACAACCAGTCGCTACCCGGACACGGCGTGGTCGTCAGCGTGCGCGTGGCCAGCACCACGCCATTCAGGGATTTGAGCACCACGGTGTAGCCATCGTGCGCCCATGGGCCGGATACGGCATCACCCTTGGCATCGCCTCCCACCCATCGTTTGGGACGACGCCCCACGTTGTGGACCACCACCTCGGCGTACTTCAACCCGAGTGGAGATACGTCCCAGCGCACTCGCGTGGCGATCGGCTGCTGGCACGAACTGACGACGCTGGGCTCCAGCACGAAGATCGCCTTCGGGGCAGGCTTGCAGCCGGTCAGCGCCACCATGGCTAGCACCCATGCGGCGAACAGTTTCGTTGTCGCGCGCATACCGTCAGCCCTCCGCATAATCGGTGAAACGGTTTTGCAGGCGTGCGTTGGCACCGGCATTCAGACCATTCAACAGTCGTCCGTCGGCAGGCGCACCACTCGCTGGATTCAGGCGCTTGCCGACCTTCCACACGAAATCGAACCACGCGTCATCGTCCACGCCTGCTTCTTGCACGACCATGGCCGGTAATTGCCAAGCATGCGCGGTCGACGGCCAAGCGCCATTACTTGTCGCTTCTTCGACGCCTGCAACAAGCGCCCACGGCACCTGTTGCTCCGTAGCACCCCGGCCATCAACGAAACCGAGCTGTTCATACGCGCCACCAACAAGCGCCGGCAGGTGATCGCCGAAGAACAACAGCACGAACGGGCGCTTGCGCTCGCGCAGCCCGGCAAGCAGGCGCCCGAACTCGCGATCTGCATTGCGCAAGTGATACAGATAGTTGCGCAGCTCGTTCGCAGCGTTGGCGTCCAGCCCTGGCGGCAAGCGAATGCTGCTGCGTTCATCCGGGACCCGCACATTGGGCGCGTCACCATAGGGACCGTGGTTCTCGATGCTGATCGCAACGGCAACAGTTGGCTTGGTCGCTCGTTGCAGTTCGGCAAGCAGAATGTCGGTCATCGACCGATCCGAAAGCCAAGCGCCATCGAGACGCCCACCTGATACTCGCATCGCACGCTGGGTAATGAATCGGTCGATGCCCATCGCTTTGTAGGTATTGGCACGATTCCAGAATGCACCGGAATTCCCGTGCAATGCCAGGCTGGCATAGCCACGCGCTTCCAGCGTGCTGACGATGCCGGGCAGGAATCCCGGACTCAGATCCACATACGGATAGCTGGCGTCGGGGAAGGCAGCTACCGGCATCCCCGTCAGCACCTCGAACTCGGTGCGCACGGTGCCGCCACCGAAGGTCGGCGCCAACATCGTCCCGCCATTGCCTGCCTGCAATTCGCGACGTATAGCCGGGATCAGATCCGGAACGTCCGCCATTCCCTTGAGGATGCGCGGATCCATGAACGATTCGCTGAGCACGATCACCACGTCGGGATGATCCGCAACGGTCGTGCCCGCGGCCGCCACCGGAACCGCCGTGTGGGCCACCAGCGCCATCGTCTCGCGCAATGCGACGGTATCCACCGTGAGTTGCCGATGTCGCTGGACACCGTGGTAATAAATCATGCTGGCGACCAAGCCGCCGTGCAGGGTGGCCTGAATCGAACTCAACGGTGATGGCCGGATGTGCGCCTTGTCATACCAGCGCGTGGTCCACGGCCAAGCCGCCGCGTACAGGCTGGCCAGCAGGGCGACCGCTGCCGCGAATGCGATGAAGCGCACCGGGCTGCGCGGACGGCACCAGCGGGGTTCAAGCCAGAACATGCCGGCGATGATGCCGACCACTGCCAGCATGCCGAGCAGCACCGTCTGCGACAGGGACAGGTACTGCCGCAACAGGTGGAAACTAGAGGCATCCAGTCCACTGAGGAAGTACACATCCTGCAGGATGACCGGAAGGCCAAGCGATGCCAGCTTGATCGATGAGGCGACGAACGTCAGAGAATGCCATGCGCTCACCACGAGGATCGAGGCGAGCAACCGCCGGGTCAGCGCCGCCAGCAACAGCATCGCCACCAGTCCGACCGCGGCGTTGGCCAGCACGCGCTGCCAGGTCAGATAGGCATCGAAGGCAACGTTCAACGACCAGCGGTCCAGCCACCACATGCCCAACGCGAACGCGAACACAAACACGGGGGCCAGCAACCACAACATACGCAGATACCAGCGACGCAGCGCCCCGAATCTCGCGACCGCGGCCACCTGCGGCAGGACACGCACCGACTCCGTCGAGTGCGTCATGCCTTCGCCACGAACATCCAGTTGCCATACAGCAGGCCCTGCTCGGGTGCCCATGGCATCGTCATCGTCGCGGTCGCGAACCCCGCATCCCTGGCGCACCGCAGAATATCCCAGCCAAAATGCTGGAAACACAGGACTTGGCCGCCCAACGGGTCGCCGTGGTATTCGGGTTCGTGGTGGTGGATGATCTCGCCGCTTTCAGTCAACGACGCACGGATGATCGTTTCAGCAGTATCCGTGAACGGGAAGGTGGCGATCATGCAACCGCCAGGACGCAAGACCCGCCTGAATTCGCGAAGGGCCTTGCGGTAATCAGGCACATGCTCAAGCACGTCGAAACTGACGATCGCATCCATCGTGGCACAACCCATACTGAGCCGCGTCACATCCTCAAAAACGACCTCACCATGTCCACCGATGGAGGCCAGGTATGCCGCCATTTCTGCACGTCGTTGTGTGTGCGGCTCGAACTCGCTGCCACGCAGGTTCGGGTAGCGCGCTTGCAGGAGAGCGTATAGCCGCGTGCTTTGCTCGGTAATGTAGATCTCGTGCGACGAGTCGACCAAGTGATCAAGCAAGCCGGCACCAGCGCGAAGCCGCGCACTCATCTTGCAAGAACTGCACTGCATTCCCTCTCGGAGATCGATCGCCTGACCTTCGAACAATGGTGTCAGCCTGGTGAAATCCCTGCAGATCGAGCAAAGGATCTGCATGCCATCGATGACATCTCGACACTCCAAGAGACGCTGACTGAATAACCAGGTCGCCGTCATCTCCGGGTGGTCGAGGCGATGCGATTCAACGTCGAAATTGAAATGAATTTCCTGCATGCCGTATCGATTGTCTCAGTAGGGCGGTTGCTTAGGCAATCCGCATGCAGGCCTCATCACTTACTGCGCCTGCGAGTGCGTGGTCACGAGAGTATGCTCAGCATCCCGGCCAGCCCGGAACCCCAATCCTGTTCGTGCAGCAGCCTTGCTGGAACTCCTGCTGCTGCAGCGGCCTCCAAGTCGCCCTGCTTGTCGCCGATCATCGACGACTGCGCAGGATCGATACCGTAACGCGCGATCGCATCCAGCAACATTCCCGGCGCTGGCTTGCGGCACATGCAATCGGCACGATAGTCGCCATTTCCGGCATCGGGATGGTGCGGGCACCAGAACGTGGCCAGTAGTGGTGTATTGCGTGCAGCGAACTGAGCATGCATCCACGCGGTGTAGGCGAGGAATGCGACTTCGTCGTAAAGACCACGCCCGATCCCGGCCTGATTGGTGACGACGATGGGCAGGTAGCCACGCGCATGCGCGTCGGCGACCAACTCGAAGATGCCCGGCACCCAATCGGTATTGGCTGGCGTGTGCACGTAACCGTGGTTGATGTTGACCACGCCATCGCGATCGAGGAACAACGCCTTGCGCGGCACAGGCAAGCTGGCAAGCTGCGCATCCGCCGAAGGATCCATGTACGGCGCGCGGATGTGCGCCGTGCTCACGCCTGCCCCGCGAATTGCAGCTGCGCCCTTGCGTAATCCACCGGCACACCGATGTCGATGAAGCCCGCCGTGTCTGTGAACGCAGCGACTTCGCCTGCGTGCGTGCGCGGTTGCAGCACCGCCTGCTCGAACGAAAACGTATCATGCGCAGGCAATGCCGCGAGCGCATCGGCGCCGAGGAAGTAGCAACCGGCATTGATCCAGCCGGCAGCGGTCTCGCCTTTCTCGCGAAAGCCGATGACGCGATGCTGGTCGATATCGACGGCACCGTAGCGGGCCACGTCGTCCACGCGCGCCAGCGCGATCGCCATCGGCGTGCCTGCGGCATGCGCGGCGGCTTCGAGCGCGCGAGGGTCGTATTCGAGCCAGGTGTCGCCGTTCAATACATGTGCGGCATCACCGAGCAAACGCGTTGCGGCGAGACGGATCGCGCCACCGGTGCCGAGTGGTTCCGGTTCGACCGAATAGGCGATGTCCATGCCTTGCCAGCGTGCGCCGATGCGTTGTTCGATCGTGTCGGACAGATAGCCGGTGGCCAGAAGGCAGCGGCGAATACCATTGGCCGCAAGCCGGTCGAGCACCCACGCCAGGAACGGGCGACCGGCCACAGGTGCCAGCGGCTTGGGCACATCATCGACGATGCCGCGCAGGCGGGTGCCGAAGCCGCCGGCAAGGATGATGGCTTCGTCAGCCGGCATCGCGCGGAAAAATGCCGGCTTCGATCAGCGCGCACAGCAGATGGCCGACGAATTCGTGGCCTTCCTGGATACGCGGGGTTTCGTCCGACGGCATGCGGAAGCAGAGGTCGGCCATCGCCAGCAGCTTGCCGCCGCTGCGCCCGGTAAAGGCGATCACCTTCATGCCGCGTGCGCGCGCGACATCGGCGGCACGCAACACGTTCGGCGAATTGCCGGAGGTGGAGATCGCGACCAGCACATCGCCCGCCTGGCCCAGCGCCTCGACCTGGCGTGCGAACACGTAGTCGTAACCGTAATCGTTGCCGATCGCGGTGAGGATGCTGCTGTCGGTCGTCAGTGCGATCGCCGCCAGGCCCGGACGGTCGTAATAGAAACGGCTGACCAGTTCGCCGGCCCAGTGCTGCGCGTCGGCGGCGCTGCCGCCATTGCCGCAGAACAGCAGCTTGCGGCCGTTGCGCAACGCATCGGTGCACAGGAGAACTGACCGCTCGACTTGCTCGGCCAACGCAACATCATCGGCCAACGCCTGCATGTTGGCCACCGCCTTGGCGAACTCGTCAGTGATGTACTCCCTCATGGCACCCTCCACGCGACCGCACCGTGCGGATTGAAATGGAAATCGAACACGCTGCCCCCTCGAGTCGCCAGCGCCCGCGAAAGCAGAACGCGGTCCGCAGGATCGCAGACGAACATCATGAAGCCGCCCCCTCCCGCGCCCGACACCTTGGTGGCGCGGGCGCCATTATCCATTGCCAGCGTTTCGAGATCGTCGATCAGTGCGTTGCTGATGCTGTGTGCGCTCTGCTTCTTGGCGATCCATCCAGCCCGCATCACCTCCGCAAAACGGACCAGATCACCGCGCAACAGCGCTTCCTTCATGCGACTGGCTTCCAGTTTCAAGCGGTGCATCGCATCCAGTGAATCCGCCCGGTTTTCACGAATATTGCGCGACTGTTCGTCGATGATCTTCGCCGACTCGCGCGAAACCCCGGTGAAATACAGCACAAGGCTGGATTCCAGTTCCGCCCAGATCCACTCTTTCACGCGCAACGGGTTCACCACGACGTGATCGCCGGCGTAGAACTCCATGAAGTTGAAGCCGCCGAACGCAGCCGCATACTGATCCTGCCGACCGCCGGCCAAGTCCAGATCCTTGCGTTCGATATCGTATGCCAGCTGTGCAATCTCGTATTCGCCAAGCGCCAACGAAAAGTACTCGGCGAACGCGGTCACCAGCGCCACCACCATCGTGGACGACGAGCCCAATCCGGAACCCGGTGGCGCATCGGAGTGGGTACGTACACGCAGCGCGGGTGCTCGTCCCCCAGGAACTGCGCCACGATCCTGAGATAGACACCCTTGAGCAGTTGCAGTGGACCCGGCTCTGGACTCACCTGATCCGGAGAGAGCACGGCGGATACGTCGGTATCCACCGCATGCAGATGCAGCAGACCATCCGGCGACGGATCCAGGGTGACATAGGCATATTTGTCGATAGTCACGTTCATCACGTAACCACCGTACTGGTCACAGTACGGCGGAACGTCGGTGCCGCCACCGGCCAGCCCCAGACGGAGGGGCGCGCGCGCGCGGACGATCATCCCGCCCCCCTTCTGAAGCAAGCAGACTCCGCCAGTAGGAAAGCATGTCGTCCAGGGTCTGCCGAAGCGGTATCTCCTGCGCCCAACCCGTCGCGGCCATCAAGAGCGAGGAATCGCCGAATATGACTTTCTCGTCGCTGGGACGCAGCAGAGCAGGATCCGTGCGCACTTCAAGAGGAACGCGCGACGCCGCCTTCAAGGTGTCCACGATATCGCCAATGCGGTAGGTCGTGGCGCCGCTGATATTGTAGGAGTTTCCGGCGACGCCGCATTCGGCCAGGAGTTCGAGTGCCCGAGCCAAATCACGCACATCCGTGATGGCGCGCCAGGTATCCTGGTTTCCCACGGCGAGCACCGGTGCCTGCATACCGGCTTCGATCCGGGCCACGCGTTGCGTCAGATCCGCGCAAACATCCCCCGTCTTGCGCGGTCCCGTGGTGTTGAAGATGCGCGCGCAGACGCTGCGGATACCGCAATTCGCGTGGTATTGGAGCGCAAGCATCTCGGTAGCGACCTTGCTGACCCCGTAGGGATGCAGCGGTCGCATCGGATGGCTTTCGCGCACGGGGATATCGGCTTCGGCAACCTCGCCGTACTGGGCGCTGGAGCAAGCCACCACCACCACCGGGTCGATTCCGGCGGCGCGGATGGATTCGAACACCTGAGCCGTGCCGATCACGTTGGTGTGCAATGTCTCGACCGGCACATCCCATGAAAGCGCGGGGTAGCTCTGCGCCGAAAGCAGATAGACCACATCCGGGCAGCTGCGAGCGATGACGCGATCGACTTGCTCGCGATAACGGATGTCGCAACGCGACAAACGATCCTGGAACGGGCGCCAGTCGCGGTTTTCGATGGTCGCGTTGTAGTGAGTGCCGACCACCTCGTCACCACGCGCCATTGCGCGCTCCATGAGGTAGCTGCCGACGAAACCCGTCGCGCCGAGAATCAATACTTTCATGCCGCTCCCCTCAACTGCACTCTGCGCACGTCGGCGCTCTCGTAGGGCGCAGGATCGATGGCGCGCCCGACCACCTGCCACATCGCCTCGGAGGAGAAATGCCTGCGTGCGTGCGCCTGCGACGATACTGACGCGTGCTGCCAGGCCGCATCGTCTTCAAGCAGCCGGAATACTGCGTCGGCGAACGCATCCGGATCCTGGTGGGCTGCCAGCCAGTCGTCCACGTCTTCCAATCCCTGCTTGCCGATTGGAGTCGTGACGCAGGGGAGGCCGAATCGCATCGCTTCCACCACCTTGCCCTTCATGCCGCCGCCATAGCGCAACGGGGCCACCGCGACGCGCGCGGATCGGTAGCGACGCTGTAGCTCGTCGTCATCCACGAAACCGGTCACCTCAACGCGCTCGCTGGCCAGTGCAACAACTGCCGAGGTGGGATTGGACCCAACCAGCGACAGCCGCAGCCTCGGGTGTCGCCGCCACAGTCGCGGCATCACTTCGTTGACTAGCCATGCAGCAGCATCCGCATTGGGGCCGTGCGCGAATCCGGCCACGAACAGCACGTCGCGGCGCTCGTCCAGGTTGTTCCAAGGATCCTCCGGGAAACTGTCGAAGGCATACACCGGGATGGTCGCCGCGAGACTGTTCACATTGTTTGCGGTCAACCATGTGCGTACGTGATTGGTCTCTGCATCTGCCGGGTAGTAAGCGACGTCGACGCTACGCCAGACCGCTTCCTCCAGTGCACGCAGACGTTCTGCCTCCGGCAGGAGCGCCTTGTCACCCGTCAGGGCGTATTCGCTGAGAATGCGCAGGTGATGGATATCGTGTCCGTAGTAGAGCAGTTTCGCCCGTGTCCGCCGGCGAAGCGCCTGCAACAGCGGTTGGGTAACATGAGGCCGGCTCAACAGGACGTAGTCGATCGCACCATCGGCCTGTTCCAGCCAACGCTCGAACCCATTGGCCCATGCAGGACCGTACATGACTTCAACACCTGCCTGCTGCAACCGCTGCGTGTAGACCGGGTCGCGCCACAGGTTTTCAGGCCAGAATTTCACGTTCATGCCATGCGCCAGAAACAGCTGCATGAATTGCCACATCGTTCTCGATCCGGCATCGCGATCAGGCTGCGGCACGTAGTGGTCGATTACCAATACGGTCTTCTTCAGCGCTGACCGGTCTCGCGCCAGGAACGGATGTTCGGCGTTGCGAAAATGCTCGTGCTGCAGTGTCTGCGCCCAGCGCTCGCGGAATTTGCCTTGGTTGACCACCTGCCAGGCCTTCACTCCCGTGGCTTCGTCGGTACCGTGCGAGATGCCCTCATGGTGGATCACCACGGCTTCCGGCTGCATCATCACCCGTTGGCCGACAGCGCGTACCCGGAAGGCCAGATCGGTATCCTCGCAATACGCCGGACAATAGAACTCGTCAAACCCCCCTAGCCGCCGGAAAAGGCCAGCGGGCAACATGATGCAGGCGCCGGAGACATAATCGACCTCCTTTGCGTAACAGAATTCCGGTGCCGCCGGGTCTTGCAACCGGCCGTAGTTCCAAGCCGTGGCATCAGACCAGACGATGCCGCCGGCTTCCTGCAATCGGCCATCCGGATAGACCAGCTTGGCGCCGACCAAGCCCGCATCGGGATGAGTATCGAATGTGCGCAACAGTGCATCCAGCCAGCCGGGCTGCACTTCGGTGTCGTTATTGAGCAGACAGATGAATTCGCCGCGCGCCAGCTGCAATGCCTGATTGCAGGAACGCAGGAAGCCGAGATTCTCCTTGTTCTCGTGATAACGCAGACCCGGGATCGCACGCAGCGCTTCCATCGCGCCATCTCCGGAGGCGTCTTCCAGCAACAAAACCTCAAAAGACGCGACATCACCGGATCGCTGAATCGAAAGCAGGCAGCGGGCCGTGTAATCCGGCTTTCCATAGGTGGGAATCACCACCGTGACGCGAGGCCCATCAACCTCCGGAAAGGCAATGCCGGCAAACACACCAGCGGCCGGCTCTCCGGTCTGATGAGGCTGATCTGGCGCAACCCGCGCACTCGGCTCTTGCCAGCGCAGGGCAGTCGCAAGGAAGGGGTGGGGTCGTTGGGGCAGTGCCACTTCGACCGCAGAGCCGCGCAGGGCCGCCATCAAGCGACGAAGCGGACGACTCCATCGCCAGCTGGAGGAGGAAAGAATACCTCCCACCGCCTGTTCCAGCTCCGAGGCATATTGCTGGAACACATGGCGGGTGGCGCGTTCGCTCTCAAGTTCGGCCTGGCGATCGCTTAGCGCATTCTGCAAGCGCGCCAATTCAGCCGCGATCCGCTCCAATTGCAACTGCATTTCCTGCTCCTGCTGCTCTTTCCGGGCGATCCGCTCTCGTAGCGCATCCTCCCTTCCCTTGCTTTCGTTGAAGCTGATTTCCAAGGCCTGCAATCGATCCTGCTTTTCGAAGTGATCCGCTGCAACCCGATCATGTTCCAAACGTAATTGTGCTAGTTCCGCGTTCAGTGCACGCGCCCAGCCGGTCTTTTCATCCCGGTCTGCCTCGGCTTGCCGGTACAGTCCTTGCAGCGTCGCCAGTTCACTCTGCAGCGCCTGCGCCCAACCGGTCTTTTCCTCACGATCTGCTTCGGCTTGCCGGTACAACCCTTGCAGCGTCGACAGCTCGCCCTGGAGGCTTCGCGCCCAGCCGGCCTTTTCGTCCCGGTCTGCCTCGGCTTGCCGGTACAACCCTTTCAGCCTCGCCAGCTCGCCCTGAAGGCTTTGCGCCCAGCCGGTCTTTTCGTCCCGGTCTGCCTCGGCTTGCCGGTACAGCCCTTGCAGCCTCGCCAGCTCGCCCTGAAGGCTTTGCGCCCAGCCGGTCTTTTCGTCCCGGTCTGCCTCGGCTTGCCGGTACAGCCCTTGCAGCCTCGCCAGTTCGTCCTGAACGTTTTGCGCCCAGCCGGCCTTTTCGTCCCGGTCTGCCTCGGCTTGCCGGTACAGCCCTTGCAGCCTCGCCAGCTCGTCCTGAACGTTTTGCGCCCAGCCGGCCTTTTCGTCCCGGTCTGCCTCGGCTTGCCGGTAAAGCCCTTGCAGCGTCGCCAGTTCGCTTTGCAGTGCGTGCGCCCAGCCCACAGTGTGTTCATGCTCGGCGACAAGCTGGCCATGGCGCGCACGCACGGCATCCAATTCACCGTCCAGCTGCTGCGCCCAATGGCCTTGGGCTTCCAAATCCGTGCGAATTTTCGCTTCATTCCCACGAGCCACTGCCACCAAGCTGGCGTAAGCCTCCACCAATGGCTGAGTGGGTCGCATGACTGCATCGAATGCACGAGCTGCGCCATCTACCGCATTGGCATCCAGAGTTCCGCCCGCGATCTCGCCCAAGGGAGCAAGCAGACCGCCCGGCCATGCGCCGTGCGCTGCGTGATGCCGCAACTGCGGCCTCAGGAATGCCTGTACTTCGCGTACCCGCCGAGCATCCACTTTCAAACCCAACGAAAGTGCCTGGTCGATGCGCTCGACAACCTGGCGCCAGTCGGCAAGCAAATCGGCATAGTCGATCATGCTGCGCCGGCAGCCTGCACTGCCCTTGACTGCTTCCAGCAGGTAACGTGCCCATAGCAGCTCGCCTATCGGCTGTGGCAACCGGTCGCGTTGATGCAGCGATTCGGCCACTTCGCTCGGGTGCCGTGACACCAGCAACACCCGCGGCTCGATGGCGAGGGAAGCAAGCACGCGCCTCCAAAGCGGCATCAGCCGGCACAAACGAGGATCCTTGATCGCCCACAGGTCAACCCCCGTGAAATCTCGGCGAATCAGGTTTTGCAATTCCCGCTCGGCGTGGCCCGCCGCCGCCGAGCGCAACCAGTTGCTCGGCAATGGCCTGGGATCATCCCAACGCAACCCCAAGGCTTTCAGCAGAGTGTCGTGCACTGCGACGATGCCATTGTGTTCCCAGAACCCGGACGGATTGTCCGGAGCAGCAGGCATCAGGTCGTCACCGAGCTCTGCGCCCAGCAGGTTGAGTACCCGCGTGACAGCGGAGGTGCCGCTGCGATGCATGCCGAGTACCAGAAGGGCAACCGGTGAGTTGCCCTTGTCTGGTACCGGTTTGGCACTCGCCATTCTGTCTGCGCCCTTTCGGGTCAATGGGGCAGAACGCTGCCGTCGCCGTCCTGTCCACGCACGGGGGCCGAAGGCATCACTGGCACCAAGCTAGGCTGTGTCGTCGACGGCGGCAATTCCAGCAACTCGAACCGCTGGCTGAGCGAGCGAGTCAATTCCTCGGCCTGAGTGTCGGTCTCGATGATGTAAGGCACGATCATCAGCACCAGTTCGGTCTTGTCGCGCTTGCGCTTCTGGCTCTTGAACAGGTTGCCCAGCACCGGCACATCCTTCAGGTAAGGAACGCCGCTGCTGCCATTGGTCTGCCGCTGCGACATCAGTCCGGCAATCATGATCGCGCTGCCGTCTTTCAGACTGAGACTGGTGCTGTAGGACCGGTTGAAAATCGCCGGCGAACTCACCCCGGAATCGGCACCGAGCGGCAGCGCCTCGCTGACCTCCTGGCGCAATTCGATGTCCACACGATCATCGGAATACACCACCGGCTTGATGTTCAGCAGGATGCCGGTCTTGCGGTACTGCACCGTCTGGATGAAACCGGTGCCGCCCCCGCCGGTATTCAGGCCGCCCGTCGCCTGCGAACTGATGGTGGGGACTTCGGTGCCCACATCCAAGCTGGCCTCTTCACCGCTTTTCACCATCAGACGAGGCGTGGACAACACGCTGATGCGGTCGAGCGTAGCCAGCGCCTTGAGCGAGGCGCGCGCCTGGCCGCCGATGTCGAGGATGTAGTTGAGCCCGGAACCACCGGTCGCGGTGCCCAAGACACCGGAGCTGATGTTGCCGTTGAATTTGCCGAGATCGCTGTTGCGGGCCAGCCAGGACACCCCGAACTCCTCCTCATCGGTAAGAGTCACTTCGGCCACAGTCACTTCAATCATTACCTGACGCGGCGCCTTGTCCATCTGCTGGATCAGTGGCAACAAGCGACCCCAGTCGGTGGCCGTGCCCTGAAAGATCAGCGCATTTCGAGGCTCATCCGGAATGAGCTTGCCGCGCGAAAGATCCACTTCACCAGCCGCTGGTGCCGCCGGTGCCGCCGAGGCGCTACCCCCTTGACTTCCATCGACTGTCTCGCGACTCGGCGTTCGTGTGGTTGACGCGCTGCGCACCCCGCTGATCGTCTTGGCGATTTCTTCCGCCTTGGTGTTCTTGGCGGTGTAATAGAACAGGCCATCCGTGCCCGCAGTAGGGTTGGGCCGGTCAATGCTGCGAGCCCACTCGATGGCATGCTCCAGCACCGCACGATCGGCCGAGAAAACCAGCACCGCGTTGGCCGATGTCAGCGGCAGAACCAGGACCGCCGTGCCCGAAGCTGAGCCCGTGGTGTACAGCGAAGCGCCGTAACCCTCTGCACTGAGAACGTCGACCAAGCGCCGGGACAATTCGTCGGCGGTCACGAAGGCCGGCTCAAGACGGGCACTGGTCCGGCCACGCATATACGGCCGATCGAATACACGAATTGCATCCAGGGCCTGTCTCACCAGTTCCGGACGGCCCATCAGGACGATGGCATTGCGGCTGTTGTCTGGCTGGATCGTGAGGGCATCCGACTTGAACGCCATGTTGAGCAGGCTGATCACGTCGTTCACTCGCACTGACTGCAGCTCGACCAGCTGGAACACCGGTCGGTGCGTAATTGGCACATCGGGCAACGTCCGTCCGCTGACCACCAGCGGCGGAACCGAGCCGCCGTTGTCGCGGGCACGGTTGAACATCACCATTCCCGAGGTGTATTCGGTGCCTACTCCATAGGTTCTCAGCACTTGCACCGCCAGACGATAGAAGTCTCGCGGTGACTGCGGTCCGGAAGTGCGCAAGGTGACCAGATCGTTCATGCGCGAAACCTGCGGATCCATCTGGAACCCAACCCCCAGGATCGACCCGAAGAACTCGTTGATGAAGGCAGGAACTGGCATGCCCTCGATATTGACGTTTACTGCCCCCCTTTGAGGGGCGGCATCGGCTCACCCTGCACGCCAGACACCAGGCCGTCGCCACTACCGGGTACGACAGGAGTGGTGCCTCGCAACAACGCGGTTCGGCGTTCGCTTTCAATGCCTGCCTCCATCAGGGTTTCCCCTGTCGAAGTGCCAACCCCTTGCGAGGAATGCAATGGGTCAGGCAGCTCCAGGCGCGGCGTTGCGCACGCCCCCGCCAATAACGCAGCGGCGGTAGCGACCAGGAAAGGACGGCAACTTTTCATGCGGAAATCTACGAAGAGGAATGTCACGGTTGCTGCTCTGCGGGCTGCGTTGCAGAAGGCTTGGCGGTTGTTGCGGTTACCGGCGGAGGCACAGTGCCCGGTTTCGACGCTGCATCGCCGATGCAGCCTTCCGGGTCTGGCCTCACCTTGTTCTGATACAACGAGCGGACGCGCTTGCAGCCGTCCTTTTCGAACCAGATGCGATCCCGGCTTGCGGACACAAGGATAGAGCCGTCCGGCAACGCGCCGCCCAGACGCACCCAAGCCAGCCCTTTGCCGGTTGCGGTCACTGATACCTGCACCACCGGGCGCGTCACGATCGCCCCGAGCGACCAGTTCGAGACGGCGGCGCGAGCGGCCCGCTGCCCCGGCATCGCAAGTTCGCCCCAGAAGCGCCCGTTGCGGACTTGCTCGAACTGATCCTCGCGAAAGCGTTTCAATGCCTGCGCAGAGGGCAGCACCCAAGATTCGGGTTGCGCCTTCGGAAACGCAGCCGCGCGAATCGGTAGAAATACGCCTACGACAGCGCCCATGACTGCCCCAAAAAAAACGGCCAGAAGCAGCGGGTGTCGACGGATTGATTCAATTAGCGCCATCGCCGCCTTCCTGCATGCGGCCGCCAATTCGATAGTAGGCCACCAATGTCAACGCGATATTGGGTTCGCCCTTGCGAAAGTGATCGACATTTCTTCCACGGTCATCAAACGCTCCGCGCTTTCGATGCGGCGAAGGATCTCTGAAAGCTGCATCACGTTTGCAGGGCCGCGAAGCGCGACCGGGAGTCGCCAGATACCCGGGCGTCCTGCCACCTGTGCAGCAGGGCGGGTACTGCTGGACATCTTTGGACCAAAGGCATTCAGGATCTGCCGTACCGTCGTCTGTACCTCGGCCTGCGCGAGTCCGAGGGTAGCGGCATCCGGGATCTCGGCCAGAACCGCCTTCTCCACGATCCGCGCGCTCTGCGCGCGGGCTGGCCAATACTGCTGCCCTGCCAGCGCTTCCATCTTGTATAGCTGCAAAGTGCGCTCCCGATATTCTTCATGGAGAGCGCTGCGCCAATCCCAAAGCAGCAAGCACGCATACACGAACAAGATGGCCGCTACTATCGCTACACCCATGCGCAGGCGAGCGTTGCCGCGCCACTCCTCGCGCAACTGCAGCCACTTCGGCATGAAAGCCAGGGTCACGGGCGCGCTTCCTGCGGCTTGGCCGGCAGTACCTTTGCATTCACCACAACGGTTCCGTTCTGCTGACCGAGCTCTGCAGTCACTCCAGTGAACCGCTTGGACGCCTCCCATGCCGACACGATTGCACGGGAATCCGGATTGGCCATGCGGGCAGTCAGCTGCAGGGTTTGAGAATCCACCATCTTCCATTCGAGCAATTGCCAGTTGCCACGCATGAGTCGTGTGACGAGCGCCATCAATTCAAGTTGCCCACCGGGTGGCCGCAGGGCAAGCGCAGCATCCACCGCATCGCGGGTTCTCAACGCCTCCTCGCGCGCCAGGATGATCTTCTCCAGCGCCTGCTCGCGATCCGCTATTTGACCCTCGACCTGCCAGATCGATACCTTCAATGCGAGCACTCCACACAGCAGTGCCGCCAGTACTGCGGTCGCTAACCCGACGCCAATCAGCGCAAGATAATTACGGTAACGGCCGAAGGTCTCGCCAATGCCTTCTGCGCGTCGTGTCGTCCACATGCGCTCTGCCAATGGGTGCACAATCGGCGGAGGCAAGATCGCCGCGGGCGGGAGGCCCGCGCCACGCCGGAAATCGTTCCACTCGCCAAGGTCGGGGACTTCGGGCCACCAGCACGACGACACCAGCAGGCCATCGCGCCAGACGCGCCCTTCGAGCCCTTCCTCCAACACCACGAGCTCATCGCCAGCGGGCAGCGGTTGTCCGCGAAACAGCGATTCGGGCACGATCCGGCGCGGCGGCGGCAAGATTCCGTCGGCTTCCCCGGCCAGCGCACGCGCTCGCGACCATGCCCACACCATGGCACGGTTCCCTTGCCATTCGACACGCGACTCCGTATCCAGAAATGGCGACCAGCGAGCTGTGGCCATTTCGGCGTAACCTTTCCGTTTGCGCGGGGGAACGGATGTGCCGTCCAGCAGGGCGTAAACACAATAGCTGCGCGCGAGCACCCATTCCTGTCCGTTACCGCCCGCTGACAGTTGCCGCAGACCGTCAGTTCCTCGCATCCATCTGCTGGGCGAAAAGCCGCGAGCGAACTGAGTAGACAGGAGCGTCTTGATTCGGGCCTTTGGATTGGATGAGCTCATAGTCTTCACGCCAAGGGCGACCTTCTCGTTCATCGATCGGCGTCATTTTCCAATGAATGAGCCCCACCTGCCCGCCCGACGACGACCAAAGCTTCAAGGTACCCGACGCGGCAGGATACACAGTCAAGGGCTCCTCCGGGCCTGCATGCGCCCGAGGAATTGATTGAACGACACGTCGGTCAGGAACGGTTGCAGTTTCCTGAAAGCCATCACTCGATCCACTTTTTCTTGGTCCATGCCTGCCAGCGTCAGAAGAACTCTGGCTGAAGCGGTATTGACGTTGACCATCGACACGGTATCCACGCTGATCGCGTCGTTGATTTCCGCAGGCGACAGGAAATCAAGTGCGGCCTTCCATCCCATCACGCGCGTCAATTCCATCGGAGTAGTAAGTGGCCGGTTGGTCGGTCGAGCCAGGCCGGCTTTGCGATATGCGTCCGCCTCAGCACTGTTCAGACGATACAAATCGTCTTCATCCTGATAATCGAGCAAGCGATTCAGCAAGGTCTCGGCTGGCTCCTGAGCACGGCCGCCGTTTGCCAGCAGCCGATCCAGCCTGGCTGGCGAACTCCAGTTGACGCCAAACAGACCATGGTCGTCCTGCAGCGAGAAACGGGCATTGCCCATGCCCGATACACGCGGCCATCGGGCACGATTTCGTTGCCGATCGGGAGAGATGAATCCAGGTCTGCGGGAGATTGGATCTCGCGCACGCCGTCCTCGCCGAACGACACCAGATTGTCCACCGTTATTCCGCGCACGGTCACCCGCTGGCTCATCATGAGATACAGGATCGTGGCGCGCGTGCTTGCGATATCCACCTCGTCCTGCATGTACTGCGCTCGTTGCTGCGACTGCGCGACCAATCGACTGGTGATCGCGGCCACGGTGCCCGCGACCAGCGATAGCACCACCAGCATCGCAAGGACCAGCACCAGCACGAATCCCCGCTCCCTATGCATCCCAGTCAATCCATTTGCTCCAGCCCGTACAAGCGATATGGCGGCTCCAACGGACCGAGGACTGCCGCCAGCGCCGGCGACAGACCGCTGTTTTCGCCGCGCGACAACATCACGACCGCAGGCAGTTTCTCCGGCTTCACCAATCCCAGCTTCGGGGCCAAGTCGAGCTCTGGCGCCCGGACTCATCCAAGTAGACAAAGCGCGCACTGCCATCGCCGTCCAGCGGCAGCCGCCATCGCTCGCGCCCGGATTCGGAGTACACGATTTCCTGCCGCCCGTTGGTCGCCATTTGGAGGGACCAGCCGATGCGGGTCGGGCTCCCTTCCGGCGCATAGAGTGGATTGATGGTCACGGCCATAAAGCGCTCGGGATCTCCGGTGAATATCAGATCGCGTGCCGTGAACAAGCCATGTACGGTGTCCCGGAACCAGTCGTAAAGCAGTGCCTGCCGATCGATCAAGCCCGCCTGCGCGCTCACCCGCTCGTTCGCGATGCGGTAGCTGCCCAACATCTGGAACATCAACATGGTGGCAAACGACACCAGCATGAGAGTGACCAGCATTTCCATCAGGGTGAAGCCCGAGAGGCGCGAACGCGGGTTTATGCACGCGCTCACAGATCCACCTTCCGCACCTGCTTCCAGCCGACCTGGCGCACCTTGAACGCATGCACGACCTCTCCATCGCGGGTCACGCGAACATCCAGCAAATACAATCCCACATTGAAGATGCTCGTACCTCCGGATTGCATGACACCCGGCTTGGGTCCTTCCAGCACCTCCCCGACCATTTGACGATGAGGTCGTCAACACGACGCTCCCCGGTGGGTGTCTCCATCGGATTGAGGCGACGCACGAGATCGAGCGAGGAACGGGCCACGATCTCCTGCTCTTGTCGTGCCCGCACTCGCTCCAGCGCGATCATGTTCGTGGAGAGCCACCCATACAGCGCCAACGCGCCGATGCTGAGGATCACCAGAGCGACAATCGCCTCCAGTAGCGTGAAGCCGGCCATGGATGAACGCGTTCTCAAGGCAGGACCTTCGCCTCGCAAAATGGTGTAGAGACGCGAATGGTTTTCTCGCCATATCGACCTACCACAACCATGTCGCCGCCCGCGCACACGCCATTGACACCGACGCGCCACGGTGTGGGGACGCTCAGGGTCCAATCGCCCGCGATGCGCAGAGGCGGATTGTCGGATCGCAACGAGGTTTCGTCGATGACGATCGGCTGGCCACGCGCACGCGCGCCTGCCGGAAGCGCCCGGATAGCGTCCAACAAGACGTCGATCGCGGCCTGCTGGCGCCAACTTTCGATTCCACGCAGCATGGCCGGCACCGCAAGCGCGGTGGCCAGACCCAAGGTCGCCAGCACCACGATCATCTCCAGCAGGGTGAAACCTGCCCTGCTCATGCCAGCCTGCGGATCATTGGGCGGCGGGTTGACCCGGCAAGTAACCGATGTCCGCATCCTGACCTTCTCCCCCTTCCTTGCCGTCGGCGCCGTAGGAATACAGGACGAAGGGATTGGCATCGCTGGCCTGAGGAGAAAACTGGTAGGCCTGGCCCCACGGATCCTGCGGCACCGCCTCATCCAGATACGGGCCAGCCCAACCTTTCACCGCGTCGAGGTTCACGGGCTTGGTCGTCAGCAAGGCCAGGCCTTCCTGCTCGGTCGGCCATCGACTGATATCCAGGCGCATCGTCTGCAATGCGCCGCGCAGCATCTTGATCTGGGTATTGGCCGTCTGCACCTTCGCCTTGTCGGCCTGGCCGAACAACCTTGGACCAACCAGGCCCATGATCAGGCCAATGATGACCAGCACCACGATCATCTCGAGCAGGGTGAAGCCATGCTGGTGGCGCATGCGGAAACGGGGATTGGATCGCATCGTTGCGTCTCGATTGTTGTCTCGGGGAACTGCGGTCAAACGGCAAGGTCGTTGGCGCTGGTGATGGCCAGGATCACGCCGAGGATGATCGTGCCGATCACGCTGCCGATCACCAGGATCGCGATCGGCTCCAGCAGGATCAGCACGCGCTTCATGCGATTGCGGCCCGCCTCTTCATACAGCCGCGCCAATGAATCCAGCATGGATGCCAGCTTGCCGGAGCGCTCGCCGACCCGGATCAGGTTGTAACCGGTCGCGGTCAGTGCGTCGTGGTCTTCCAGCGCATCAGCCAGCGAGGAGCCACCGCGCACTGCACGCGTCACCTCGCCCATGCGCGCGCGCCGTTGCGGCAATTGCAGACCGGACTGCGCCAGTTCCAACCCGCGCATCAGTGGCACCTTGTTGCCCAGCAGCGCACCCAGCACCTTCGCCCAGCGCGCGGTATCGGCCTCCACCAACCATGGCCCGATCACCGGCCAGCGCGACATCGCATCCATCCCGCGTGCGCGCAGCTCCGGCTTGCGCAGCGCCCATGCGGCGCCAGCACCGACCGCTGCCAGCAAGACCAGAAGCAGCAGGAAATTCTCCCGCGTCCAGGTGCCGAAGGCCAGCACGATCCACGCAAGCAGCGGCAAGTCGTTCGCCTGCTCCAGCAACGAGGCGAACTTGGGCACCACGAAGATGAACATGATCGCCACCGCCGCTACCCCGGCCAGCACCAGCACCAGCGGGTAGATCAGCGCGTTGCGCATCTCGTTGCGCAGCTGCTGCTCGTACTCCATCTGTGTGGAGGCATCGCGCAGCGCGCGGCCGAGTTCGCCGGTGAGTTCGCCGGCACGCGCCAGTTGCACCACGTATTCCGGCAACGGCAGCCCGCACTTGGCCAGCGTGGCCGAAAACGCCAAGCCGCGCTGCAGATCGCGGGACATGGTGCTGAATGCGGCGACGATGCGTGGATGGTGCGCACCCAGCGCCTGGCTGCCGACCGCATCGGCGATGCTCACACCGGAGGTGAGCATGGTCGCCAGTTCCTGCAGGGCCAGGATCACGTCGCCGTGGCGCAGGCGGCCGCGGCGCTCGCGACCGCCGGCTTCTCCGGAGGTCACTTCGATCACCGACAGTCCGCGCCGCTCCAACTGGCGGGCAACGTCGCGCTCGTTGTCGGCGCGCAGCATGCCTTCCAGGCTGATGCCCTCGGCGTTCAGTGCGTGATAGTGGTAACGGGGCATGCGGGGCTCAACTGCCGGTGACGCGCAGCACTTCCTCGGCCGTGGTCTGGCCCTGCCACGCCTTCAACAGGCCGTCATCACGCAGGAACCGGCAGCCTTCGTCGCGGGCCAGCTTCTTCATCTCGTTCACCGATGCACCACTGACGATCAGGTGCTGCATCGCCTCAGTCACCGGCACCATCTCGTAGATGCCCAGGCGGCCGCGGTAACCGGTATTCATGCATTGCGAGCACCCCACCGCCTCCATCCAGCGCGGCGCCATACCGGGCAGCACGCGTTCGGCGAACAGCCGGACTTCGGCCTCTATCGCGGCCGGCACCGCATGCGGGCGGGCGCAATGCGGGCACAACCGGCGCACCAGCCGTTGCGCCTGCACGGCACGCACCGGGGTGGCGACCAGGAACGGCTCCACGCCCATGTCGACCAGGCGGGTAAACGCGCTGATCGCATCGTTGGTGTGCAGGGTGCTGAGCACCAGATGGCCGGTCAACGCAGCCTGCACCGCGATCTGCGCGGTTTCCAGGTCGCGGATTTCGCCGATCATGATCACGTCCGGATCCTGGCGCAGGATCGAACGCAGGGCGTTGGCGAAGGTCAGGCCGATGTCGGGATGCGCCTGGATCTGGGTGATCGCCGGCAGCTGGAACTCGACCGGATCCTCGACCGTGATGATCTTCTTGAGGCCATCGTTTGCGGCAGCCAGCGATGCATAAAGCGTGGTCGACTTGCCGGAACCGGTCGGGCCGGTGACCAGCACGATGCCGTTCGCCTCGGCGGTCCACGCCTTCATCATCGCCAGGTGATCCGCCTCGAAGCCGAGCCGCTCGAGCCCCAGTTCCTTGCGCTCCTTCGGCAGCAGGCGCATCACGATCGACTCGCCATGCACGCCGGGCAATGCCGATACGCGGATGTCCATTTCCTGCCCGCCGACACGGGTCGACATGCGCCCGTCCTGCGGCAGCCGGCGCTCGGCGATATCCATGCCCGAGATCAGCTTGAGCCGCGAGGCGACCGCGTCGAAACGGTCACGCGGCAGATGCAGACGGTTGTGGAGCACGCCGTCGATGCGGAAACGCACGCTGAAGGTGCGCTCCTCCGGCTCCAGGTGGATGTCCGAGGCGCGCTGCTCGACCGCCTGCGCCATCAGGTTGCTGACCAGCTCGACGACCGGGGCTTCCTCGGCCATCGCCCGCAGCTGCTGTTCGTCGCCACCGCTCCATTCGTCCGAGCGGGCATGGTGGGCCAAGCCGTCGAGCATGCGCTCCAGGTCCTGCGCCCGGCACAGACACCAATGCACCCGACGACCGGGAAAGGCATGCCGCATCGCCTCGCGCAATGAGGGCAACAACGGGTCGCGCGCAGCGCACAGCAGGTCGTTGCCCTCACCCGGCCAGACCAGCACCTGCTGGTCGAGCAGCCAGTCGATCCCGGTCGGTGCCTGCAGGGCGGTGAGCCGCATCGCGTCCTCGTCCGGGGCCGGCACCTCGGCACCCATCACCGGCAATCCCAACTGTCGGCTGAGGACCTGCAGCAGGTTGTCCTCGCTCACCGCGCCGATCCGCATCAGCACGCTGCCCAGCCGCCCGCCCAGCTTCTGCTGCAGGGCCAGCCCCCGTTCCAGGTCGGCCACGCCCAGCAGGCCGGCGTCGAGCAGCAACTCGCCCAGCAAGCGGTCGCGCGGCGCGGCGCGCGCGGCTTCAGAGGACATCGGCGAATCCTTTCTTGAGTCTGGAAAACGCCCACAAGCCAAACACATACACAGCCACGGACACCAACGAATACTGCGCCACCACGTCCCACTGTGGCCACTGCGCGTCGAACAGCACCCGTCGCACCTGCTCCACCGGCACCGTGATCGGGTTCAGCGCCAGCCAGGGCTGGGCGGCGGCAGGCATCGCCTCGCGCGGGTAGAACACCGGCCCCAGGAACATGCACACCATCACCAGTGGCCCGACCAGCTGGGCCAAGTCGCGCAGGAACACGCCCAGCGCGGACACCAGCCAGACCAGACCCACCAGCAGCAGCGCGTACGGCAGCAGGACCAGCGGCAACGCCAGCATCGTCCATGAAAAGCCCGTGCCGAAGACACCGTCCAGCACCACCAGCACCACCAACGCCATCAACGCGTGGAAAATCCCGGTCAGCAGCGACACCCAGCCCAGGACCTCCAGCGGAAACACCACCTTGGTCACGTAGTTGGGTTGCGAGGTCACCAAGGCCGGGGCCCGCGACAGCACTTCGGCCAACAAGCCATGCACCACCATTCCTGCCAGCAGGCGCAGGGCGAACATGCCGATCCCCTGCTCCTCCACCCCTGGCCAACGGGTCGGTGCCACCACCCCGAACACGAAAGTGAAGACGGCCAGCATGAGCAGCGGAGTCAGCAGCGACCAAAAGGAACCCAGCAGCGATCCACGATAGCGCCCGCTGATGTCGCGCCACGCCAGGATGCGAATCAGCGGCCCATGCCTCCATGAATGTGCAACAGTCGTCAGCACTGCGGGCTCCGATTCAACGATCGACGGCGGAACGGGTATATTCAGCGCCCGAGCGACCGGCTTATGGGGGCCGAAGTCTAGCGGTTTCGTGCCAACGCTCCGCTTCTTTCACCTGAACGGGGGCTTTGCTGACACGAAATGTCACATTGTCGTGACAAGGTCATGTTGTGACACAGGATTTGCACACCGCTATAACCTATTCACATTAAAGGGATTGACGATTCCTGAACCTTACGTTAGCGTCCACGCTGCAACTTGATCAACCAGGGGGAGGGGAATCGTGGATGTCCGCAAGGCACCCCCGATTAACGTCTACTCAGAACATCGATGCAAACGCTTGGAAGATTCCGGGTGCCGGAGGCCCAGCCTCCTGGTACCGGGCATGGGCCGTGCAGCCGGAAAGAGTTGCAAACACACCGTATTACCAACTGACAGGAGTTAGTTAGACATGTCTAGCATGAAGAAGAACGTCCTCGCCGCTGCCCTTGTGGCCGGCATGGGACTGGCCGGCGCTGCAGTCGCTTACGACTACGGCACCCGTCAAGACGGCAACGCCCCGCTCAACGGCAATGAAATGACCGGCACCGCGGATCAGCAGGCTCCGGAGCCGGTGGCCTACCAGAACATTTACATCTCGTCTGGTTACGACTACACGATGCGCGAACAGTTGATCTGGGACTTCAATGCCCCGGACAACGCGATCAACTTCACCAACGGCTTCACCGCCCGCATGACCCTGAAAGACGGTGCGCAGTTCGACAGCACCTACACGCCGAGCGTGTTCAACGTGGATCCGGCGACCTGCGTCGATCCAGACGGCGTCGGCCCGCTGCCGGCAGCCTCTGCGACCGTGCGCACCACCGAAGACATCTACCTGGACGGCACGCTGGCTTGTACGTGGGACGTCGCGTTTGACGCCTATTATTCGATCGGGCCCACCGGCGCTGCTACCGCAGAGCCGAACCAGACCGTTTCCATCCGCATCACCCCGAAGCAGGGCATCACCAACCCGCAGAACCCGTCCAGCGGCCTGTTGCTGCGTTTTGACAACGCGCACCTGACCAGCCTGGATCAGTTCGTCGGTTCGCCGACCATCGGCAACGTGGTCAACGGTGACTTCTGGTTCATCAACCCGACCAACGACGCACCGTTCGCCGGTTCCTTGCAGAGCAGGCCGATCCTGACCCTGGTCTCGGCAGTCACCGCCTGCACCGACATCAGCGGCGCCGACACCGACAAGTACATCGACGTGGCCGATTCCTGGCTCAGCGATGACATGCCGAAGTCCCGCTTCAGCTGGGACGGCAAGCTGGGTTCCTCGATCTCGACGGGCGACAACTTCAGCAGCGACCCCTTCACCGGCGACTACAGCCGCCAGTGGATCAATCTGGGCGACGTGACCATCGGTGCCAATGACGTGGCCGCCGGCGGTTTCGAGTTCCTGGGTGACGACGAATTCGAGGTCGTGCTGACCGGCGACACCGGCGGCTGGCTGGCGTTCGAGAACGATTCCCCCTCCCTTTACAGCGATGATGTGTGGCTGTTCGACGGCACGTGCTCCTCCGGCACCGCACTGATGCGTGGTGAAGCGAACGGCTCCACCGTGACCTTCCCGGTCTTCGACGCGGACGACGTTGGCCTGACCGGTGAAGACGGCGTCAACCTGACGGTCTGCGGCTTCGTCGACTCCGACACCGTGATCAATGACCAGAACATCTCGGTCACCACCACCTTCTACCGCGACGACATCCTGGGTAATCCGCAGGTGTTCCCGGCGGTCGGTGGCGAAGCCTGCAACCTGCTCCCGCTGCGTTACAACGGCTCGACGATGGAAATCTTCACCATCAATCCGGGCAGCAACATGGCGCAGCGCAGCTTCATCCGCCTGACCAACCGCAGCGCCACCGATGGCTGGGTCTCGCTGGAAGGCATCCAGGACAGTGGCGTTCGCACCACCGATCCGGACCAGGCGGGCCGTTCGCAGGTTCGCATCTTCATCCCGGCCGGCCAGTCCGTGCAGGTGTATGCGGACCAGCTGGAAAGCGGCACCTTCCCGGGCAGCCTGACGGCTACCGGCGCATGGGGTACCGCGGGTGCCGGCAACAAGTGGCGCGCAGTCGTCACCGCCGAGTTCCCGGGCCTGGTTGCCACCAGCCTGATCAGCAACGAAAGCCTGCGCGTCCTGACCAACGTCACCGACAGCGATACCCGTGGCGAGCAGTACATGCGTGATGGCATCGAAGGCACGCTGGCCAGCCTGCCGGGCACCCGTCCGTCCGACATCGCCCAGGAATCCACTCCGGACTTCCGCGGCAACGGCGAGTCCACCGGCGAGCCGGGTGGTCCGAACGGTGGTCCGGGCACGGGCGGCACGACCGATCCGTGCGGCAACGAGGGCAACGGTACCGGTTCCGACCACGGCACCAGCACCGACGACCGCGACGAGAGCAACGAAGATCCGTACTGCACGCAGTCGATTCCGTAAGCTCTAGCATCTAGCGACATCGTTCCACCTTGCGGGCGGCCTTCGGGCCGCCCGTTTTTATTTGCGCTGGCAGCGACGGCTACAATGCGCGTCTGGTTTCGATTGCAGCCTCCATGTCCGCTGGTACCAACGCCATCCACACCCAATCATCCCCGGCCATCGTCGTGCAGGATGTCTGCAAGACTTTCCGGACTTGGACCTCGCCCGCACAGCGCTTGATAGTCCCTGTCCTGCACCGGTTTGGCACGCTGCTGGCCAGCGCGGCCCCCCGGCTTTCGTCACGCCTGCATCGCGCCGTGCACAGACGCATGCATGTGCACGAAGCTCTCCACGGCATCGATTTCGAGCTGCAGCGCGGTGAAGCGCTGGGCATCATCGGCCTGAACGGCAGCGGCAAGAGCACCCTGTTGCAGATCATCGCCGGCGTGCTGCCGCCAACCTCCGGCCGGGTGGAAACGCATGGCCGCGTAGCCGCATTGCTGGAACTGGGCTCCGGCTTCAACCCGGAACTGACCGGGCGCGAGAACATCTACATCAACGGCGCGATCCTGGGCCTGACGACTGCGCGCATCGACGCCCTGCTCGCCGACATCATCGCGTTCGCCGACATCGGCGACTACATCGACCAGCCGGTCAAGACCTACAGCTCCGGCATGGCGCTGCGCCTTGCGTTCTCGGTGCAGGTCCACATCGACCCGGACATCCTGATCGTCGACGAAGCACTGGCGGTCGGCGACGCTGCCTTCCAGGCCAAGGCGATGTCACGCATCCAGCAGATCCTGGCGCGCGGTACCACCCTGCTGTTCGTCGGCCACGACCTCAACGCGCTGCGCGCGTTCTGTCAACGGGCGATCCTGCTGGAATCCGGGCGCATGGCGATGCTCGGCAGTCCCGAGGAAGTCATCGAGGAATATCTGTTCCGCGTGCATGCCAAAGCCTTGCGCGAAGGCCAGCCGAAGCCGATCCGGATCGCCGAGGGGTTTCGCAGCGAGGACGGCGGGATCGTGGCCATGCACTTGCAGGATGGGGCGCGCCACCTCGCCCTTGCCTACGACGACCCGCTGGATGTCACTGTCGACCTGCAAATGGAACCGACCCTCACCGATGCCGCCTGCGTCATCGACATCCTGGACGAACGCGGGGTCCCGCTCAGCGGACGCAGAGTGCGCTTGCCAGACCGAACCCCGGGCGAGGAGCGCGTGCAGCTGAAGATCGCGTTCCGGGTACAGCTGGCACATGGCATCTACCGAATCCGCGCGCGACTGGTACAAGCCCCCACGCTGCACCAGCATCATCGGCGCGTCCTGTGCCGCTACGAATCCGATCTGTCGTTCGAAGTCGTCGACAACTCGATCGAGCGCTTCAGCGGGCTTTTTCCCCTGCCCGCCGAAATCACCCTGCATACCGGCCCCGTGGATGGCACCGACATCGCCTGAACCGCGGATCGCGTTCGTGGTCGGGGGGGTGCAGAAGTGCGGGACCTCGGCACTTGCCCAGTACCTGCGCGCCAGCCCGGGCCTGCGCCTGCCGGTCGACAAGGAAGCGCACGTGTTCGATGCGCCGGACTTCGACGAGACCTGGTCGGCAGGCGAAATCGACGCCCGCCATGTCGACCAGTTCGCGGACACGCAGCACGGAGCATGTTGGGGCGACGCCACGCCGTTCTACCTGTTCCAGCCGCGCTGCGTGGCGCGGATCGCCCGCTACAACCCGGCGATGCGCTGGATCGTATTGCTGCGCGATCCGCTGGAACGCGCCCGCTCGCACCACCATATGGAACGCCAGCGCGGCCACGAGCACTTGCCACTCTGGCTGGCGGTGTTGCTGGAACGATGGCGCCTGCACGGCTACGCGGATAATTTCGCGCGCGGCTCGCCTTTGCGTCGTCACAGCTATCGCGCGCGCGGCGACTACGCCCGCCAGCTCGATGTGCTCTATGCGCACTTCCCGCGCGAGCAAGTGCTGGTGTTGCGCAGTCAACGCCTGCGCAGCGACCCCGAAACCTGCGTGCGCGATGCCTGCGCATTCCTCGGCGCGGCACCACCGCCGTCTGGCAACGCATATGCGCCGGTCTTCGTGGGCGACTATCCGCCGGCAGCGCCCGATGCGCTCGACTCCCGGCTCCTGCGCTGGCTGATGCGGCGGGAACTGCGGGCGATGCGCGAGCGCTACGGCATCGTCTTCGACTGAGACGAACTCAGGCCAGCGCGTATTCCAGATCGCGCTGGAGGTCCGCCAGATCCTCGATGCCCACGCTCAGGCGCACCAGGTCATCGCTGATCCCCAGTTCGGCGCGACGCGCGGGCGGGATCGAGGCATGGGTCATCACCGCCGGATGGTTGGCCAGCGATTCCACGCCACCCAGCGATTCGGCCAGCGTGAACAGTTCGAGGCGTTCGCAGAAGCGCTTCGCGCCCTCGAAGCCGCCGGCGATGCGCACCGAGACGATGCCGCCGAACCCGTCCATCTGCCGCTTCGCGAGTTCGTGATGCGGATGCGAGTCAAGCCCGGGATAGATCGCGTCGACCACGCCGGCATGGCCCTGCAGCCACTCCGCCAGCGCCTGTGCATTGGCGCAATGCGCGCGCATGCGCAGGTGCAGCGTCTTCAGGCCGCGCAGGGCGAGGAAGCTGTCGAACGGCCCCTGCACCGCGCCCACCGAATTCTGCAGGAAGGCCAGCTGCTCGCCGAGCTCGGCGTTATCGCCGACGACCAGGATGCCGCCGACCATGTCGGAGTGGCCGTTGAGGTATTTGGTGGCCGAATGCATGACGATGTCGGCGCCCTGCTCCAGCGGGCGCTGCAACATCGGCGAGGCGAAGGTATTGTCGACCGCCACCAGCAAGCCATGTTTTTTCGCGATGGCCGAGATCGCGGCGATGTCGACGATCTTCAGCAGCGGGTTGGTCGGGGTCTCGATCCACACCAGCTTCGTCTTCGGGGTGATCGCGGCCTCGAACGCGGCCGGGTCGGTCAGGTCGACGAAGGAGAACGACAGTCCGGCGCTGCGCGTGCGCACGCGCTCGAACAGGCGGTAGCTGCCGCCGTAGAGGTCGTCCATCGCGATGACGTGGTCGCCGCTATCCAGCAGCTCCAGCAGGGTCGAGGTGGCCGCAAGCCCGGAGGCGAACGCGAAGCCGCGGCTGCCGCCCTCCAGCGAGGCCACGCCGCGCTCCCAGGCGAAGCGGGTCGGGTTGTGGGTGCGCGAGTACTCGAAGCCTTGGTGCACGCCGGGACTGGACTGCGCGTAGGTGCTGGTCGCGTAGATCGGCTGCATCACCGCGCCGGTGGTCGGGTCGGGCGATTGCCCGCCGTGGATGGCGAGGGTGCCGAGGCCGTGGTCGTTGTGCTCGCTCATGGTGTGGTTCGTCCGTTACTGCACGCGGCGACGCAGGAAATTCAACAGGTCGATGCGGGTGATCAGGCCGATGAAGCGCTCACCGTCCATCACGATCGCCACGTGGCCGCGGTCGAACACCGGCAGCAGTGCCTCGATCGGTGCCGCCACGTTCACCTTGTCGAGCTTGCTGACCATCGCGGTGGCGACCGGGTCGCGGAAGCGCGCCTCGTCGCCGTACACGTGCAGCAGCACGTCGGACTCGTCGACGATGCCGACGATGCGGTCGCCTTCCATCACCGGCAACTGGCTGACGTCGTACAGCTTCATCCGCTGCCAGGCAGTGATCAACAGGTCGCCCGGCCCCACCACCACCGTATCGCGCGCGGCGAACGGGCGCAGGATCAGGTCGCGCAGGTCGCCGTGCTGCTCGCGCTCCAGGAAGCCGTTGTCGAGCATCCAGAAGTCGTTGTACATCTTCGACAGGTACTTGTTGCCGGTGTCGCAGACGAACGCCAGCACGTTTTTCGGCGTGGCCTGCGCCCGGCAATACTTCAGCGCGGCGGCCAGCAACGTGCCGGTGGACGAGCCGCCCAGGATGCCTTCCTTCTCCAGCAATTCGCGCGCGGTCAGGAAGCTTTCCTTGTCGCTGATCGCATGCGCTTCCTTGACGCGGCTGAAGTCGGCGATCGCCGGCAGGAAATCCTCGCCGATGCCTTCCACCATCCAGCTCGCGGATTTCTCGCTGAGCGTGCCGCGGTTGATGTATTCCTCCAGGATCGAACCCACCGGATCGGCCAGCACCAGCTCGGTGTGTGGGGAATGCGTCGCGAAGCAACGCGACAGCCCGGTCATGGTGCCGCTGCTGCCGCAGCCGAACACGATCGCATCCAGCCCGCCCACGTCGGCCATCTGCGCCAGGATTTCCGGACCGGTGCCGAATTCGTGCGCCGCCGGATTGTCCGGGTTGCCGAACTGGTTGATGAAATAGGCGCCCGGCGTTTCCCGCGCGATGCGCTCGGCCATGTCCTGGTAGTAATCCGGATGGCCCTTGGCCACGTCGCTGCGGGTCAGCACGACCTGCGCGCCCATCGCCTTGAGGTTGAAGATCTTCTCCCGGCTCATCTTGTCGGGCACGACGAGGATCAGCTGGTAGCCCTTCTGCTGTGCCACCAGCGCCAGGCCGATGCCGGTATTGCCGGCGGTGCCCTCGACCAGGGTGTCGCCGGGCTTGATGTCGCCGCGCGCCTCCGCGGCCTCGATCATCGACAGGCCGATGCGATCCTTGATCGAGCCACCGGGATTCTGGCTTTCCAGCTTGAGATACAACGTGCACAGGCCGACATCGAGGCGGCGGGCACGGATGATCGGGGTATCGCCGACCAGTTCGAGGATGGAATCGTGGGTGGCCATGCAGTGGTCAGCCTGTTGCGGCAAGCCGGTGATTCTAGCAGCCGCCCCTTTTCACCGACCCGGCTTTGCGACCTGCAAAAACGCGTGCGCGGCACACGGACGATGGCGACCGACGAGGTGGCCGCGCATCGCCCGTGCAGGCGCTTGCCGCTAGTGGGTGTCGTACATCCGCAACAGCCGGTCCTTGGCCGCGAGCTTCTCGCGCTTCATCTGGCCCAGGGTCATGTCATTGATAGGCAATACGCCGAGTTCGGCGTCCAGCACCTGCTTGTCCAGCTCCTGGTGCCGGTAATACAGCTGCCGGAACTCGGGGCTGGACTTCATCTTCGCTTCGAGTTCCGTCTGTGGTTGTCCTTCGAACATGGAAACCTCCTTGGGTCTCATGCGGAGCCCGGCCGGACAGGCCGGGACGGCGCGGTTGTGGCAGATCCGAGACCTGCCTGGGGGTGCGGCCCGACTTGCAGCGAGCCACGGGAAAACGGATGCGCGATTCGGATCCCGCAAATGCGAACGCCCCGGCTGCAATCAGCACGGGGCGTCGATGGGGAGTACGACAACAGGCGACCGGCACGTCCGATTTCCTCGATCGTGCCGCCGCGATGCTGGCTTGCGGCGGCGATCTGCCGATTGTCGAACGGGTCATGCATCGACCGGTCTCCTGCCTGTTGGTTCGCGGATTCGAGCCATCCGGGAAATCGACACTACGCCTGCACAACCGCCCCTGCAAGACCCTGCGACGAACGGACCGAGCTGCCTTTCGATTGCGTCGAAATTGCGTTAAACAATTGTTTTTTCAGGGATTATCAGCAATCACGATCTCTACCCGTCGGTTCTTGGCGCGACCACCTGCGGTGGTGTTGTCGGCAACTGGCTGGCCCTCGCCCACGCCCTGCGCCTCGACCCGGCTGCGCGCAAGACCAGCCGCAACCAGGGTCGCCCGCACCTCTTGTGCACGGCGCTCGGACAGCGCCTGGTTGGCGGCCTCGTCGCCCTGGCTATCGGTGTGGCCCAGCACCTGCACCGCGCCACCGGGTACCGCCGCCAAGTAAGTGCCCAGTGCCTTGATGCTGGCGGCGGCTCCTGCAGTCAGTTGCGCCTGGCCTGACGCGAAGGCATCACCGGCGAGGGTGAACACCTCGCCGCGTGCGTCGCGGCGCGAGGCCGGCAATTTCGCCCCGGCAACCAATTCCGCCTCCTGGCGGGCCAGCGCGGCTTCCTTCTCGCGCGCCGCGGCGACCTTCGCGCCCTGGTCGATCTGCGCACTGTCGAGCACCGCTTCGGCCTGCTCGGCCTGGGCCCGCAGGCGCGCGGCTTCCTCGGCCTGGACCTGGGCTTCGATGCGCAGGCGCTCGGCTTCGGCACGCGCGCGTTCGGCATCGCGGCGGCTGGCCTCGACCAGCAATTCGCTGCGCTCGCGTTCGAGGCGGTCGATCTCGCGGCGGGTGGCCTCGATGCGCGCGGCCTGTTCGGCAATGCCGACGCGGCGATCAGCCAATGCGAGTGCCGCCGGCTGCTTGCTGCGGCTGGCGGCTTCCACGGCAGCCAGCGCCTGGCGCGCCTGCAGGCGTTCGTATTGCGCGAACGGGTTGAGCCGCGGATCGGCATCCAGCGCCTGCAAGCGCTGCGCCGGCGGTACACCGGTCATGGCTTCGCCGAACGGATCCATCGGCGGAGGCGCGCCCTCGATCTGCAGGCGCGCACGCAAACCGGCGATGCCGTCCTGCTGCTGGCGGAATTCGGCGCGGGTGGTCTCCGCGGTGCTGCGCACGCGTGCAAGGTCGGCATCGGACGCCGCCACCAATGCCGCGTCACGGGCCTCGGCATCGCGCCCGCGCGCCATCGCCGCCTGCGCGCGTGACAAGCCGTCGCGGGCACGCGCCAGATCGTCTGCCGCGTATTGTTCGGCATCGGCCGCCTCTGCGCGGACCACGGACTGCTGCGCGGCATCCAGTTCGGCAGTGGGTGGCGGCAACGTGGCGCAACCGGCAAGCAGGAGCGCCAGTCCGGCAAGGGGGGCCTGCAGCGCCCGGCGGAAGTGTGCGAAGCTAGTTTGCATAGGGAGTCGTGGCGTCCTGTACGTCCACGGCATTGTGGGAAGCCGCCGCCGGCAGTGCAAATCGCCGGGGCCGCGCCAAGGGGCAGACAGCATGGATATCGGCTATTTCCTGAAGCTGATGGCGGAAAAGAACGCCTCGGACATGTTCCTCACGTCCGGGGCACCGGTGAACATCAAGGTCGAGGGCGACCTGTTGCCTTTGGGCAGCGCGCCGCTGCCGACCGGGATGTCGAAGAAGGTCGCCTACTCGCTGATGACCGAGGCGCAGATCGCCGAGTTCGAGCGCGAGCTGGAACTGAACATGGCGATCGCGGTGGCTGGCTCCGGCCGCTTCCGCGTCAACGTGTTCATGCAGCGCGGCGAAGTCGGCATGGTGATCCGCGCGATCCGCAGCGACATCCCCAGCATCGAGGAACTGCAGCTGCCGCAGGTGCTGAAGGACATCATCATGGCCCAGCGCGGGCTGGTCCTGATCGTCGGCTCCACCGGCTCCGGCAAGTCGACCACGCTGGCGTCGATGATCGACCATCGCAATACCACCAGTACCGGGCACATCCTCACCATCGAGGATCCGATCGAATACCTGCACCGGCACAAGAAGTCGATCGTCAACCAGCGCGAAGTCGGGCTGGACACGCATACCTTCCAGGCTGCGCTGAAGAACGCGATGCGCGAAGCGCCGGACGTGATCCTGATCGGCGAAATCCGCGACGCGGCGACCATGGAAGCGGCGATCGCCTTCGCCGAGACCGGCCACATCTGCCTGGCCACCCTGCACTCCAACAACGCCGACCAGACCATCGAGCGCATCCTCAACTTCTTCCCGAGGGCGCGCACAAGAACGTGCTGATGAACCTGGCGCTCAACCTCAAGGCGGTGGTCAGCCAGCGCCTGGTGATCGGGGTCGATGGCCGCCGCATGCCGGCGACCGAAGTCCTGATCAACACCCCGATGATCCGCGACCTGCTCCGCCGCGGACAGGTGCACGAGATCAAGATGGCGATGGAGGAGTCCCTGCAGGAAGGCATGCAGAGCTTCGACCAGTGCCTGTTCCGGCTGTACAAGGAAGGCCGGATCGAGATGGAAGAAGCGCTGAAGGCCGCCGACTCGCGCGATGGCCTGGCCCTCAAGTTCCGCCTGTCCGAGGGTGGCGGTGCCGAGCACGATCCTTACGCCGACGTGTTCGGCAGCGGATCGCACTGACGCCTAACCAAAACGGGGACGGAGGTAGTTAAGCGCGCTTAACTACCTCCGTCCCCGTTTTGACGTTCATGACGGCGCAGGTGCGTCCGGCTGGCGTTCCGGGCGCGCGGCGTCGAAGGCCGGCAATGCGAGGCAGGCGGCCTCGATCCGCTCGATGGTCGGATACGCAGCCATGTCCACGCCGAAGCGCCGGGCGTTGTAGACCTGCGGCACCAGGCAGCAGTCGGCCAAGCCAGGAACATCGCCTTCACAGAAAATCCCGGTCGAGGGATGGTCGGCCAGCATCGTTTCGGCCGCGCGGAAACCCTCGACGATCCAGTGCCGGACCCACTCATCGCGCTCCGGCTGCGGCACGTTCCATTCGTGCTCGAAGTACTGCAGTACACGCAGATTGTTGAGCGGGTGCACGTCGCAGGCGACCAGCTGCGCCAGCGCGCGGGCACGGTGGCGCGCGCGCGCATTGGCGGGTAACAACGGCGGCTCCGGCCAGAATTCGTCCAGGTATTCCAGGATCGCCAGCGACTGCCCGAGCCGGCGCTGGCCGTGGCACAGCGTCGGCACCAGTTCCTGCGGATTGAAGGCGCGATAGGCCTCGGAATGCTGTTCGCCGCCGTCACGCAGCAGGTGCACCGGCACGATGCTGTGCGCCAGCCCCTTGAGGTTCAGCCCGATGCGGACGCGATAAGCCGCGCTGGATCGCCAGTACGAATAAAGCTGCAGCGTTTCGGTCATCGGGTCTCACCCAACGGGTAACACTGCACATTAGCGATCCGGCCGTGGCCGTGGAAGGCCGTTCACGACCCCACCGAGACCGTCGGTACCGCCCATCCGTCAGGGAATCGCCTGCCGCTCGATCCGCTGCTCGATCGCGCCGAACAGGCTGTTGCCACCGGCATCCAGCACCTCGATGCGGACTAGGTCGCCGAACGACATGAACGGCGTGGACGGCTTGCCGTCGCGCAGGGTTTCCACCGTGCGCTGCTCGGCGAAGCAGGACGCGCCGAGCGAGGTGTCTTCGTTCGCCACCGTGCCGGAACCAACGATCGTGCCCGCGGACAACGGCCGCGTCTTGGCCGCGTGCGCGACCAGTTGTGCGAAGTCGAACTGCATGTCCACGCCAGCTTCCGGCGCGCCGAACCATTTGCCGTTGATATGGGTCAGCAGCGGCAAGTGCAGCTTGTTGCCCTTCCAATGTGCGCCGAGTTCATCCGGAGTCACGAACACCGGGCTCAGCGCGCTGCGCGGCTTCGATTGCAGGAAGCCGAAGCCCTTGGCCAGTTCGCCGGGGATCAGGTTGCGCAGCGAGACATCGTTGATCAGGCCGACCAGCTGGATGTGCGATGCGGCCTGCTCCGGGGTGACCGCCATCGGCACGTCGTCGGTGACGATGACGATCTCCGCCTCGAGATCGATGCCGTAGTCCTCGCTGACCACCTTGACCGGATCGCGCGGGCCATGGAACCCCGCGCTGACGCCCTGGTACATCAGCGGATCGACGTAGAAGCTCTCTGGCACCTCGGCACCGCGCGCCTTGCGGACGCGGGCGACGTGCGGCAGGTAGGCACTGCCGTCGACGAATTCATAGGCGCGCGGGAGCGGTGCGGCGAGCGCTTGCATGTCGAGGTCGAACACGCCGTCGGCATCGCCGGCATCCAGCGACTCGGACAGCGCGTTGAGGCGCGGTGCGACGTTGTCCCAATCCTCCAGCGCGCGCTGCAGGGTCGGCGCGATGCCGGTGGCCCGCACCGCCCTGGACAGGTCGCGAGAGACCACGACCAGGGTGCCGTCGCGGCCGCCTTCCTTGAGTGAGCCCAGTTTCATCGCGACCTCGGAGTTTGCTTTTGTGGTGATAGTTGCAATTGTAACGGTGTCGGCAAAGCGGCGCGCGGTGCGGTGTTCACGCCGGGGCGTGCCACGCGCGACACGCCGTGAATCCGTCCATGGAGGCTCATCGGCGACATCCATGTCGCCGAAGGTCGCGCGTCGTCCCACCCCACCACGAACACCACACCTTCAAGTTTCTTCATCGCCCTGGAATCCCGCCGCGCGATAGGTCAACACCAGCGTGTCGCGATAGCCGAAGTCGTCCTGCGGCTGGATCGGGGTGGATTCGTGGATCACCCGCGCATCGTCCAGCAGCAGCAGCGACCACGGCTCCGTGAGGGTGAAGCGCTGGCCGTCCGGACCGTTCGCCTCGAAAACTCGCGTCTCGCCGCCCTTCACGCCGCTGCGGGCCACCAGCAACACCGCCACGAAATCCACGCCATCGCGGTGTGCGCCTTCCGGCGTCGGCCGGCCCAGGCCGTCGGCGGTGTCGATGCGGAACTGGTGCGCTTCGATCGACCAGCGCGGCACCGGCATGCGGCGTGAAAAGACTTGCGCCAGTCCGCCCAGCAACTTCGACCACCCGGGTTGCGCGACCACGGTCGGCTCGATGGGCTCGAACCAGCGCTGCATCCCGCCATGCAAGGCGTTGTAGTCCACGGATTGCCAGTGCATGCGATGCGGCACCTGCCTGACGGTGCCATCTTCGGCGACGAAGCAGGAGTGCCGGCGCTTGCGATAGCGGCCGCCATCCTTGAGGTATTCGTCGGGGAGCAAGTCGTTCCAGCTCGACGAGAGCGCATCCAGATCCGCCTGCGCGACCCCGGCCAGTGCAGCCACGCTCTCAGGCGCGAGGACCGCGAATCCGCGATCACGCAGTGCGGCATCGAGCCCCCCGAGCGAGGCATGCGGGGCGGGAAAACTGGCGACCATGCGCGGCTCCGGAGGCAGGCGCGCATTGTCGCACCGCGGCCAGCGAACACACATTCCGCAATGGCATCGCGCAAACGCAAAACCCGCCTTGCGGCGGGTTTCGACGGTGTTGCATTGGAAGATGGCAGCCCCGGAAGGATTCGAACCTCCGAATGCCTGAGTCAGAGTCAGGTGCCTTACCGCTTGGCGACGGGGCTATGGAACTGATTGTAACGCCGAACCGGATTCCCGAATAAACCACGCGCCGGAGCGCGTGTTCATTCGTCTTCTGGCTAAGACGCGGCGGCGAAGACAGTACTGAAGTACGGCAAGCCCGTCGCGCCGACGCCAGAAGGCGAAGGAATCAGCGCTTCGAGAACTGCGTGGCGCGGCGGGCTTTGTGCAGGCCGACCTTCTTGCGCTCGACTTCACGCGCATCGCGGGTCATGAAACCGGCCTTGCGCAGCTCGATCTTCAGGGTTTCGTCGTACTCGACCAGCGCGCGGGCGATGCCGAGGCGGATCGCACCGGCCTGGCCGGTGATGCCGCCGCCGGTGGTGGTGGCGACGATGTCGAAGGTTTCGACGTGCTTGGTCAGCTCCAGCGGCTGGCGCACGATCATGCGCGCGGTCTCACGGCCGAAGAACTCGTCCAGCGGACGCTCGTTGACGGTGATGGTGCCGGTGCCCTTGCGCAGGAACACGCGGGCGATGGAGGACTTGCGGCGGCCGGTGCCGTAATTCTGGGAAATCGCCATGATCAGAGGTCCAGCGTTTGCGGCTGCTGCGCAGCGTGCGGGTGTTCGGAGCCCTTGTAGACCTTGAGCTTGCGGTACATCGCGCGGCCCAGGGTGTTCTTCGGCAGCATGCCCTTGACCGCGATCTCGATCACGCGCTCCGGGTGGCGCTCCAGCGCCTGTGCCAGGGATTCGGTCTTCAGGTTGCCGACGTAACCGGTGAACCGGTGATACATCTTGTCCTGCAGCTTCTTGCCGGTCACCGCGATCTTCTCGGCGTTGATCACGACGAGGTAATCCCCGGTGTCGACGTGCGGGGTGAAAACGGGCTTGTGCTTGCCGCGCAGGCGGTAGGCCAGTGCTGCGGCCAGACGACCCAGGGTCTTGCCCTCGGCGTCCACGACGTACCAGTCACGCTGGACGGTCTCGTTCTTGGCAATGAAAGTCTTCATGGGAACTCTTCTACGGGGTGCATGGTCGGGCTGGTTGCGCAGCGGGTTGCGGCTGCGGAAGGTCGCCTCGCGTTGTTCTTTCGATCCAACCCAGATCGGGTTTTTGGTGCGAAAGGAGCGGGATGATAGCCCGCGGCGCTGGCCCGTGCAACCTGCCACCCCGTCCGCCTAGAATGCAGGCATGTCGACCTCGCGCACCCTGAGTCCGCTCGACCGCCTGCTGGATTCGGCGCAGAACGCGCTGTCCACCGTGGCCGGCAGCCCGCGCGCCGAGCGTGCCAACCCCGGCGAATCCACGCCCGACGTGGTCCTGGACGACACCGAGCGCCGCCACGCCGCCGGCCTGATGCGCATCAACCACGTCGGCGAGGTGTGTGCGCAGGCGCTCTACATCGGCCAGGCCGCGGTCGCCCGCGACCCCGCCACCCGCACTCACCTGCTGGAAGCGGCGCAGGAGGAAACCGACCACCTGGCCTGGTGCGCGGACCGCCTGCGCGAACTCGACAGCCGGCCCAGCCTGCTCAACCCGGTCTGGTACGCCGGCAGCTACGCGATCGGCGTGCTGGCCGGCCTGCGCGGCGACGGCTGGAACCTGGGCTTCGTGGTCGAGACCGAACACCAGGTCGAGGCGCACCTGGAAGAACACCTGCACACCCTGCCCGAAGCCGACCTGCGCAGCCGGGCGATCCTGCGGGTGATGAAAGACGACGAGGCCCGCCATGCCGAACACGCCGAGCATGCCGGCGCGAAGGTATTGCCGCAGCCGGTTCCGACGCTGATGGCGGCGGCATCGACGCTGATGAAGGCCGTCGCCTACCGACTCTGAGTGGCCTCAGCCCGGCGTGGCCACGCCGTCCTGCATGCGCAGCCGCGGCCGCAGCGACACGCTGCGATCGGCATCCATCAGTTGCAGCTCGCCGTCCTGGATCATCGCGGTGAGCCGCATGCTGCGACCGAGCAACTCGGCGGCCGCCGCGACCTCGGCATCGTCCAGTTCGATCACCGTCAGGTTGCGAAGACGGCCCAGCGCCGCCGCATTGCGCTTCCACCAGGCCTCGGCTGCCTGGCCGCCGTAGCCGACCACGACCACCTGGGTCGCGCGGCCACTGGCCTTGCGCAGGCGGCTTTCGTCCGGCTGCCCGAGTTCGATCCATTGCTCGATCGCGCCGGTGTAATCGCGCCGCCACAGCGCCGGCTCGTCCTCGTCGCTCAGCCCGCGGCCGAACTCCAGGCGCTCGTCGGCATGCAGCGCGAAGGCGATCAACCGCACCAACAGGCGGGTCTCGGTTTCCGATGGGTGTTGGGCCAGCGTGAGCGCGTGGCTGGCGTAGTAGTGGCGGTCGAGGTCGGTGACCTGCAACTCGGCCTTGTGGATGGTGGCCTTGGGAGCCATGGCGCGTCCCTGGCCGCGGGGCCGGATCGAGGGTGCGCCATTCTACGGGCAGCCGCCCTGCACACGCCGCGGACGTATGCTGCGCGCCTGTGCATGCCGCGCAACCGCAGGACGCGATGATGACCGCCCACGAATACGACCCCGACGACAACTTCGACCAGGCGTTCCATGCGCAGGCCGGCGTCGATGACGAAGATGCGCTGGAGGCCGTGGCCTGGCAGTTCCTGTTGCTGGTCAACCCGGATGACGAAGATGCTGCGCTGGAGCAGTTCGCTGCCTTCCAGCGCGCACTGGACGAGGCCGGCGAGCGCGCCGATCCCGCCCTGCTGCTGCGCGACGCGATCGACTGGAAATCCGGCTTCCACGTGGGCGAGGACGATGCGCAGGGGTTGATGGAGGCGCTGGACGAACTGGCCGCGCGCTGGCGCCTGCGGATCGAGTGGCAACTCGACGACGACGCGCGCGAAACACCCGACACATCCGTCTTGCTGCATGCCGCCTTCGTGCAGCTACGCGAACGCCACTTCTGCCTGTGGACGGTCGAAACCGGCGAACCCACTCTGGCCGGCTGGATCACCCGCGAGCGCGACATGGAGGCGATGCAACTGGTCGCGAGCGCACTGGGCCTGCCGGCGCGGCCGGGCTCGGGCTGAGTTCCACGCATGAAAAAGCCGGCTTGCGCCGGCTTTTCTTCAATCGCGACGGAACCGGTCAGTCGATCAGATTGCGGCCGTGGTAGAGCTCTTCGATCTCGCGCTTCAGGCGCGCCTCGATCTTCATGCGCTCCTTGAACGACAGGTTCTTCGCTTTCTCCTCGAACAGGTAGGTGTCGAGGTCGAATTCCTTCATGTGCATCTTCGTGTGGAAGATGTTTTCCTGGTAGACGTTGACGTCGAGCATCTCGTAGCGCGCGCCGACATTCTTGGCCAGGTAGTCCTGGATCGAGTTGATCTTGTGGTCGATGTAGTGCTTGCGGCCCTTCACGTCGCGGGTGAAGCCGCGCACGCGGTAGTCCATCACCACGATGTCGGACTCCAGCGACTCGATCAGGTAGTTCAGGGCCTTCAGCGGCGAGATCACTCCGCAGGTCGACACGTCGATGTCGGCGCGGAACGTCGCGATGCCGTTGTCCGGATGGGTTTCCGGATAGGTGTGCACGGTGATATGCGACTTGTCCAAGTGGGCGACCACCGCATCGGAAATCACGCCCTTGGCATCGGCCTTGTCGACCACCGGCTGTTCGGAGATCAGGATCGTCACCGATGCACCCTGCGGCTCGTAGTCCTGGCGCGCGATATTGAGGATGTTGGCACCGATGATCTCCGCCACATCCGTGAGGATCTGGGTGAGGCGATCGGCGTTGTATTCCTCGTCGATGTACTCGATGTAGCGCTGGCGCTCGTCTTCCGACGCCGCGTAGCACACGTCGTAGATGTTGAAGCTCAGCGACTTGGTGAGGTTGTTGAAGCCTTGCAGCTTCAAGCGCGGCAGCGGTTTGACCACGTCAGGCAGTTCCGGGAGGCACGGACAGGCCCGCGATTATGCGGCAAACCGTCGCCCGGCGCGCGCAGAAGTTTGCCCGCCATCACGGTTCCGCCTAAGCTTCGGTATCCCCCGACGAGGTGCAGATGAGCGCGATCTTCAACAAGCCCGTCATGCCGCGCGCGATCAATCCGCTGCTGGCGGACGCCGCGACGATCGAGCGCTTCATCGCGCAGTGCCACCGCCGCAAGTACCCGGCGCGGAGCGACGTGTTCCGGCCCGGCGACGCCGCGGGCACGCTTTACTACATCATGTCCGGCTCGATCAGCATCATCGCCAGCGAGGATGACGGCCGCGAACTGGTGCTGGGCTACATCGGCCCGGGCGAATTCGTGGGCGAGATGGGCCTGTTCGTGGACGCCGACCAGCGCGCGGTGGCACTGCGCACGCGCACCGCCTGCGAACTGGCCGAGATCGGTTACGAGCGCCTGCAGCAGTTGCTCACCGCCCAGGCCAACGACGCCTCCCGCCTGCTGTATTCGATGGGTGCGCAGATCAGCCAGCGCCTGCTCGACACCAGCCGCAAGGCCGGCCGCCTGGCCTTCCTCGATGTCAGCGACCGCATCTACCGCACCCTGTTCGACCTGTCCCGCGAGCCCGACGCGCTGAGCCATCCGCAGGGCAGCCAGTTGCGCGTGTCCCGCCAGGAGCTGGCGCGGCTGGTCGGCTGCTCGCGCGAAATGGCCGGCCGCGTGCTCAAGAAACTGGAGGCCGACGGCAAGCTGCATGCGCGCGGCAAGACCGTGGTCATCTACGGCACCCGCGACTGACCTGCGCATGAGCCAGGCGTTCTCCACCGGGCATTCCCCACTCGGCACCGACCTGCGAAGCGCGATGATCGCCGACGCCGACGACGTGGCCCGCCTGCTCACCGAACTGGGTTATCCCTGCGAGATCGACGAGGCCGCCGAGCGGATCGACGCGATCGCCGCCAACGATCGCCAGGCGCTGGTGCTGGCCCGCCGCGACGGCGCGGTGTGCGGGCTGGTCGCGCTGGACTACATGTACTACCTGCCGCTGGGCACCATCACCTGCCGGGTCACCGCGCTGGTGGTCACCCCGACCTCGCAGGGCCTGGGCATCGGCCGCCAGTTGCTGAAGGAAGCCGAACGCCGCGCCCGCACCGGCGGTGCCGCTCGCATCGAACTCACCAGCGGCTCGCAGCGCACCGAGGCGCATGCGTTCTACCGGGCCTGCGGCTACAAGGACAGTTCCGTGCGTTTCGTGAAACAACTGGGAGCTTGACCATGCAGGACGCAGCCCGGCCGCAGGCATTCGCCTGCCCCAAGTGCGATGCGCAGATGCGCATCCAGCGCCATCCGGAAAACGATGCCTATCGCTGCGAGGGTTGCCACGGCCTGTGGCTGCCGCTGATGGCCAGCGAGCAGCTGGAAGAGCGCGCCGAGCAGATCGACACCGCGCGTTATGCCGGCACGTCCGCGCCGGAACCGCGCACCCTGGCCTGCCCGCAATGCGCGCATGTGCCGCTGATCCGCATGGTCGATGCCGGGTATCCCGACATCCATTTCGAGAGCTGCAAGACCTGCTACGGCCGCTATTACGACGCCGGCGAATTCCGCGAAGTCAGCGAGGACCCGTCGTTCCTCGAACGGCTGTTCGGGCCCGGCTGATCCCGGCGCGCTGTGCCTGCCGTCGCCGTCCGTGGCGCGACATCAACGAATGACCGATCTCCAGCCCGGCCATCCGTGGAGGGACGCTCAGGGTCGCAGCGAACGCCGTGATGGCGCTCGCTAGCCCGCGACCCGTTGCCCCGCGCGGTCGGCGCAGCCCCAGTTGAGGATCGGCGTGCCCGCGGGCAGCACCTTGCGGAACATCGCCACGCTGCCGGCTTTCGGATTCACCACCACCGGGCGCACCGCGGCCTGCAGCAAGGGCAGGTCGGCGCTGCTGTCGGTGTAGGCGATGGCCACCGGCTGGATGAAACCGGCATCGCGCAGCATGGTCATCTTCATCGCGTGGTGGCAGTGGCGGATCGCCGCGACCGCGCCGAATTTCGGCCCGACCAAGGTGCCCACTACCGGCACGTCGTGGTGGGCCACGAAAGTCAGGATGGCGCGCGCGAGTTCCGGCGGGGCGCCTGTGGCCACGACCACCCGATCGCCGGCGGCACGATGCGCGCGGAACACCTCCAGCGCGATCGGCAACAGGCGCGACTGGATCGCATCGACATGGCCGGCCACGTACGCATCGATCAGCGCGTCGAGATCACGCCTGCGATGCAGCCCGATCGTGCCGATCCAGACGAACACCGAGATGCCGGCACGGCGCGTCGGCAGGAACGCGACCATCGGCCCGGCGAACGGTGCGGCCAGGATCGCCAACAACTGCCGCCACCACGCGCGCTGGATCAGCCACTTGAAAAGATGGCTGCCGGAGTCGCCGTCGTACAGGGTGTGGTCGAAGTCGAACACCACCAGCGGCGCATCGTCGCGCGGCGGAGGGAATGCCGATGCGGCTTCGTGCACGCTCACGCGGCGAACAGGTCGCTGAGCGCGCGGCCCGGATCCGGCTGGCGCATGAAGGCCTCGCCGACCAGGAAGGCATGCACGCCGGCATCGCGCATCAACTGCACGTCGGCCGGGGCGACGATGCCGCTCTCGGTCACAAGCACGCGATCGTTCGGTACCATCGCCTTCAGGTCCAGCGTGGCCTGCAGCGACACCTCGAACGTGCGCAGGTTGCGGTTGTTGATGCCGAGCAGGCGCGCAGGGATCGGCAGCGAACGCTCGAGTTCGTCGAGGTCGTGCACCTCGACCAGCACGTCCATGCCGAGCTCGTCGGCGATGAAGGCGAATTCGGACAGCTGCCGGTCGTCCAGCGCCGCGGCGATCAGCAGCACGCAGTCGGCGCCGAGCACGCGCGCCTCTTGCAACTGGTACGCATCGACGATGAAGTCCTTGCGCAACACCGGCAGCGAACATGCCGCACGCGCCTGCCGCAGGTAGGCATCGCTGCCCTGGAAGAAATCGATGTCGGTCAGCACCGACAGGCAGGCCGCGCCGCCGGCCTCGTAGCTGCGCGCGATCTCGGCCGGATGGAAATCGGGTCGGATCATGCCCTTGCTCGGGCTGGCCTTCTTGATTTCGGCGATCACCGCCGGCAAGCCCGCGACGATCTTCGCCTCGACCGCATCGGCGAAGCCGCGCACGGGCGGCGAGGATGCAACACGCGCCTTCAACTCGAACAGGGAGACACGCTCGCGGCGTTCAGCCACTTCTTCCTGCTTGCGCGCCAGGATGCGCTTCAGCACATCATGCATTTCCGCACTCCCATTCGTAGGCCCGTTCCACTTTCGCCACCCGCACCGCGAACTGCGCATACCAAGCGTCGCGACCGCGCTGGCGGGCGCTGGCGTGTTCGTCGTGGCCGCGCCAGGCCTTGATCGAGGCTTCGCTGTCGAAATACGCGGTGGTGATGCCGAAGCCTTCGTTGTCGCGCGCGGATTCAACGCCCAGGAAACCGGGCTGCACGCGCGCCAACTCATCCATGCGTGTCGCGGCCTCGGCATAGCCATCGGCGGCATCGCCACGGCGTAGCGAACTGAAGATCACCGCGTAATACGGCGGCTTGGGCAGGCGGGCGAATCGGTCGTCGTGCATGGCAGGGCGCTCGCGGGGGAGCGCCATTCTAAGCGAGCCCGCTCACGCGTCCGCCGGCAACGCCTCGCCCGCACGCCAGCCTTCGGCCTGCAAGCGATCCAGCAAGGCCACGACCTCGTCGCGTCGCGCCAGTTCGTGCACGGGCAACACCAGCAAATCGCCAGCCCGTGCCCAGGCCAGGGCCTCGCGTGAGGCCTGTGCTTCGTCCAGGCAGATCGGCAGGTCGGTCTCGGCGATGCCGGACGCAAGCAGCGCGTCGCGCAGGATCATCGCCACGTCGCCGGAGGCGCGCCCGCGCAGGTACTCGCCACCGATGTCCTTCAGCCACACGCGGTCGGGTTTCGCGTCGGCGGCAACCGCCGCCAAGGCATGGAAATCCGATTCCAGCCGATTGCCGGCATGGCCCAGCAGCAGTCCCAGGCGCCCCCCGCGACGCAGGCCGGCCGCGACATCGAGCAGGCCACGCAGGCCGTCCGGGTTGTGCGCATAGTCCAGCAGCACCTCGACATCGCCCAGCGTCCAGCGCTGCAGGCGGCCGGGGTTGTCCGCATTGCTGGCACCGAAGCGGGCGAGCACGGCCGCAATCGTGTCCGTCGCCACGCCCAGTGCATCCGCCGCCAACGACGCTCCCGCGATGTTGGCGATGTTGTAGCGCGCCGCGCCGCCCACAGAGAGCGGCATTGCCGAAACATCGCCGAGGTCGTACTCGATGCCGTCGCGGAACAGGATCAGTTGGCCATCGCGCATACCGCAGGCAGGCGCGCCGCGCCCCATCGCATCGGCGAATACGAGTGAGAACCAGCCGATGCGGCGCGCTGCCGGCGCATGCGCGACCAGCATCGGATCGTCGGCGTTGAGTACCAGCAGGCCATCGGCCGCGAGCGATTTGGCGACGACCAGCTTCACCGCCGCGATGTGATCCAGCGTGTGGATGCCGTATTCGCCGAAATGGTCGGCCGCGACGTTGGTGACCACCGCCACGCGCGCATCGCGGGCGACCAGGCCACGCCGCAGCAGCCCGCCGCGCGCGGTTTCCAGCACGGCGGCATCGACCCGCGGATCGCGCAGCACGGTGCGCGCGCCGACGGGACCGGAATAGTCGCCGGCCTCGACGCGTTCGCCGTCGATGAACAGGCCATCGGTGCTGCTGTAGCCCGCGTGCAGACCGTGCGCGCGCAGCATCGCCGCGAGCAGGCGCACGGTGGTGGTCTTGCCGTTGGAGCCGGTGACCACGGCTTTCGGGATCGCATGCAACTGCAACCACGGCACGTCGTCGATCGCGGGCAATCTGGACAACGGCCAAGTCCGTGAGGTCGCGCCTTCGCCGAGCGACAACGCATCGTCGTCCGCATGCGCGGGCACGCCGCGTGCGCGGGCCGCATCGACCAACGCGCGCAGCGCCGGCTTCGCTTCCGTCGCGGCCAGCGCCTGCAACTGGCGCAGGGCGCCGTCGTCGTCGACGTGGGCGACGTGCGGGCGTGGATGCTCGGCTTCCTCGTCGACCGGCGCATCGCTGGCACGCTGGCCGAGCGCCGAATACAGCGCCCACTCGTTCACTTCGGCGGCGATGTAGAGCTGGTCGAACGGTGCCTCGAAGGCGAGCGACGCACCGGTGGCGTGCTCGCGCACCACGACGGCACCTTCCGGCCAATCCAGCAATGCACGCGCAAGCACGATGTTCGCGCGCCAGCGTTGCAACGTGTCCGCATCGAAGGCGAGGCCCGGCGACGTTTCCAGCGCCGCGCCCGCGCCGTCGAAATACAGGTTGGCACCGGTCAGCCGCCGCGAATCCTCGAACGGTTCCTGCATGGCGACAATGCTCAATCGCTTTCCTCGCGCTCGAAGCGCAGGCCGCGTTCGTCGCGCACCACGCCTTCCATCGCCGCGACCAGTTGCTCGTCCAGGGTGGTTTCCAGCGTGGGCACTTCAGCGCGCGCGGTCGCCTTCTGCATCTCGCCCTCGGGCTTGAAGCGGATGATCTGCTTCCAGGTGCGGACCAGCGCGTCGGCGAACACCACCAGCAGGTCGCCCGGCTGGCCCATGCGCAGGGCGGCATCGACCGCTTCCTGTTCGTCGGGGATCACGGTGATCGCGGCGGGATCCACACCCGCGATTTCCAGCGCCTTGGAGATGATCCGCGGGACTTCGTCGCCGTCGCGGCCACGCAGGCCGTCGTCGCGACGCACCACGTAATGGTCGAACTTGCCGGCCAGGGTGGCGGCGATTTCGCGCAGGTCTTCGTCGCGGCGGTCGCCCGGCCCGGCGACGACGACGATGCGCCGTCCGCTGACGTCAAGGCGCTGCGCGAGGTCGGCCATCACGCTGGTCGCGTGCGCGTTGTGCGCGTAGTCCATGATCACCTTGAACGGGTGCTCGTTGTACACGTTCATCCGGCCCGGGGCCTGGAAGAACGTGGTGTCGAACGTGCGCAGGCCGTGGCGGATCGCATCCAGCTTCATGCCCAGCGAGAACGCCATCGACGCCGCGAACATCGCGTTCTGCACGTTGTGCAGCGCGCGTCCTTCCAGCGTCGCCGGAATGAGATGCGTCCACAGCAGCGGGATGTGGCTGCCCTTGTCGTACAGGGTGATCATGTGGCCGTTGACGCCGGCCTCCAGCGCGCAGGCGCGGCCGCCGGCACGCACATGCTCCCGCACCAGCGGGTGCGACGGATTCATGGTCACGTAGCAGAGGACCTTGGCATCGGTGTACGCGGACATCTTCAGCACGTTGGGATCGTCGGCGTTGAGCACCGCGCACTCGCGCGCCACTTCCACCACGATGCGCTTCACTTCGGCCAGTTGCTCGAGCGTGTCGATGCCCTTCAGGCCAAGATGATCGGAAGCGACGTTGATCACCGCGCCCACGTCGACCTCGGCCACGCCCATGCCGGCACGCACCAGGCCGCCGCGCGCGGTTTCCAGCACGGCGAAATCGATCTGCGGATCGGCCATCACCATGCGCGCGGACACCGGCCCGGTCATGTCGCCTTCCACCGTGCGCTGGCCGTCGATGTAGACGCCGTCGGTGGTCGTCAGGCCCGGCGTGTAGCCGGCCATCTTGGCGATGTGCGCGAGCATGCGCGAGGTCGTGGTCTTGCCGTTGGTGCCGGTCACCGCGGCGATCGGCACCCGCGACGGCGCGCCCGGCGGGAACAGCATCTCGATCACCGGGCCGGCCGCATCGCGCGGCGTGCCTTCGCTCGGCGCGATGTGCATGCGGAAGCCGGGCGCAGCATTCACTTCGCAGATGCCGCCGCCGATCGACTTGTAGCTTTCGGCGATGTTGGTGCTGAGGAAATCCACGCCGCCCACGTCCAGCCCGATCGCGCGCACGGCGCGCTCGGCCATCGCCCGGTTGTCGGGATGGATGATGTCGGTCACGTCGGTGGCGGTGCCGCCGGTGGAGAGATTCGCGGTGGAGCGCAGCGGCACCACTTCGCCGGCTTTCGGCACCGACTCCGCGGTGTAGCCCACGCGTTCCAGCATCAGTTCGGCCTCGCGGTCGAGCTTGAGCTTGGTCAGCACTTTCTCGTGACCCACGCCGCGGCGGGGATCGCTGTTCACGACCTCGACCAGCTGTGTCACGGTGGACGCGCCATCGCCAACCACGTGGCCCGGCGTGCGCCGCGTCGCCGCGACCAGCTCGCCGTTGACCACCAGCAGGCGATGGTCGTCGCCGGCCAGGTAGGTTTCCACGATCACCGAACGCGAATGCTCGCGCGCGGCCTCGAAGCCGGCGCGGATGTCGTCTTCCGCGCTGACGTTGATGGTGATGCCGCGACCGTGGTTGCCGTTGTACGGCTTCAGCACCACGCCACCGCCGAGGCGGCGCGCGGCGCGCAGCGCTTCCGTCTGGCTGGTCACCAGTTCCTGGCGCGGCACCGGCAGCCCGAGCGAGCCGAGGATCTTGTTGGTTTCTTCCTTGTCGCTGGCCAGTTCCACCGCGATATGCGGGGTGCGTCCGGTGACCGTGGCCTGGATGCGCTGCTGGTACTTGCCATGGCCGAGTTGCACCAGTGATTGCTCGTTGAGGCGCAGCCACGGGATGCCACGCTCTTCCGCGGCGCGCACCAGCGACATCGTCGACGGGCCCAGCGCGCGGCGTTGCGCGTAGCGGATGAAGCCGTCGCGTTCCTCTTCCCAGTTCCAGGTGTCGTCGGTGGCGCTGCGCAGCTCCGCGGGAAGCAGCGAATCCAGCAGCTTCAGCGCCAGTTCGCCGGCAGCGATGCCCTCCTCTTTCTGCGCGTATTCGTAGACCACCGAATACACGCCGGGACGATCGTCGGACATGCTGCGGGTCTTGCCGAAGGTGACGTCCTCGCCGGCCACGTTCTGCAGCTCGATGGCGACGTGTTCCAGCACGTGGCCCAGCCAAGTACCCTCGCCCTCGCGCATGCGGCGGACGAAGCCGCCGGGCTCGCGATAGGAGCAGCCGTGTTCGGCCAGTCCGGGCAGCGCGGCCAGCAGGCCGTCGACGAAGCCGTCGCCCAGCTTCGCGGTGGGCCATTGCTCCAGCGCGCCAAGGTCGAGTTCGAGGCGGATCACCGGGAACTTCGCGTACTGCGAGGGCCCCACGTAGACGTTGCGATTCAAGATGCGCATCTGGAAGCCCCTGCTCGATTCGGTTGCGTTGCGACAATTCCGTCACAGCTTGCGTTTCATTCCTTGCTGGGCGACAGCGTCCCGGCCGAAGCCTTGCGTGTTTCCAGGTTGTACGTGGCACCCGCGGTCAGGATGTGGATCTGCAAGCCCAGCATGCATACAGGCGCATCGCCACTGACCTGAGCCATCGACGAGAACTGCAGGTCGTCGGCATCCACCACGGTCACTGCACCGCTGCCTTCCACCTGGATCACGTTGTCCGGGCCGATCAGGGCAGCAGTGTCTTCATCGACGCCGAGCCCGATCGCGAACGGGTTGTAGGCCAGCGCTGCCAGCAACCGACCAAGCCGGTCGCGCTGCCGGAAATGCTGGTCGATCACCACGCGATTGGTCAGGCCCAGTCCCGGCGCCAGGCGCACGCTGTTCGCATGCGGCGTGGCGCTGTCGCTTTCGCCGCCGGCGATCATGTGTTCGCTGAGGATGCCGGCACCGGCGCTGGTGCCGCCGACCGGAATCCCATGCGCATTGCGGGCGCGGATCGCCTGCGCGATGGGGGTGCCGCCGAGCATCGTGGACAACCGCAACTGGTTGCCGCCGGTGATGAAGATCCCGGAGGCCTGTTCGATGGCCGCCACGCGGTTGCGCTCGTGCGCATCGCGGCGAGTATCGAAATCGAGCACGCTGACGTTGCCCGCGCCCATCTCCGAGAACAGTTGCTCGTAGCGGTCGCCGGTGTCGTTGAGCCGACTTGCGGTCGGAATCACCGCGATGTCCGCGCCCGCGCCGCCGCACAGTTCGAAGAACCGGCGCAGCACCCGCTTGTCGTTGTCCTTGTCCTCGGCCCCGCCAATGGGGACGATCCAGCCGCGCTGCGCGCCTTCGGCCACCTTGCTTGGCATGTGCTGCGGGGTCCTCGAAACCTTGCTCGAATCAGCGCTCGAACATACCACGCCGCACCGGCGCGCCGGCACGCACATGCACGCCCCCGCGGGCGAGCACGAGGTCGGCACGACCGGCGGCATCCAGCGCGACAAGATCGGCATCCATGCCGACCGCGATCCGGCCCTTGCCGGCCAGCCGCAACAGGCCGGCCACGTTGCTGGTGAACGCCGGTAGCGCGCGTTCCAGCGGCAGGCCGCGCGCCAGCAGCGCGTTCAAGGTCTCCAGCATCGATCCGGAGTGGCCCACGTCCATCCCGCAGACGCGACCTTCGCCGTCGAAGCAGGGCAGGCAACCGCCGGCATCCGAACTGATGCTGACCCGTTGTGGTGGCGCGCCGCTGTCAAGGTAGCGGACCAGCGCCTCGTCGGCCGGCCAGGCGTCTTCGCCCTCCTCGACCGGGAACGCGGTGATGTCGACGTGGCAGCCGCGTTTCGCCAGTTCCACGGCTTCCTCGAACAGGGCCCTCTTGCGGTTGACGTGGGTCGGCTGGAAGACCCGCGGCGGCAACTCGCTGGTGTCCAGCGCCCGGCGCACCAGGTCGAGGCCGCGTTTGCCGTCGCCCAGGTGCAGGTGGACGATGCCGGCCTTGCCGCTCATCAAGCCCGCCACATGCGCGTCGGAGGCAAGCCGCAACAGCTCGTCGAGCGTGGGCTGGCTGGAACGATGGTCGCTGATCGCCAGTTCGCCGATGCCGATCAACGGCTCGATGAGGGCGATGTCGCTGCGCACGCTGCCGGTGAGCGTGGCTGGCGGGACGTGGTAACCGCCGCAATAACCCCACGCCGACAGCCCCTGCTCGCGCAGCGCATACACATGCGAGAGCAATTCGGCGGTGCTGCGGGTGGCATCGTCGGTGCCGAGCAGGCCGACCACGCTGGTGACGCCGGCCATCGTGTAGCGGCTGAGCAACGGCGCCGGCACGCGGGTCGCGAAGCCGGCCTCGCCGCCGCCACCGCTGACATGCACGTGGCCGTCGATGAAGCCCGGGACCAGCCGCGCGCCGTCCAGGTCGATGGTGTCGACATCGAGCGATTCCGGCAGCACCGGTTCGTCCGCGCCGATCCACAGGATCTTGCCGCCGCCGAGCAACAGGTGCCGGCGGCCCAGCGCCTCGGGCGCGTACACGTCGGCATTGCGGAGCAGCAGCATCGGCGCTGTGGTCGGGGAAATGAGCATCTGCGGGAGGGTGCGCGGGGGCGGATGCAGCGTCAAGCGCCGGCCAGCGCCTGCGTGGTTCCGATGAACTCGTCCAGCTTCGCCCGCGCCGCGCCCGACGCGATCGCCTTGCGCGCGCGCGCGATGCCGTCGCCGATATCCTCCGCCACGCCGGCCGCATACAGCGCCGCGCCTGCGTTGTAGGCCACGATCTGCCGCGGCAGACCTTCGTGGTTGTCCAGAGCCTGCAGCAGCATCGCCATCGATTGCTCGGCGTCCGCCACCTTGAGGTTGCGGCTGTGCGCCATCGGGATGCCGAAGTCCTCCGGGTGCAGTTCGTATTCGCGGACCTTGCCGTCGCGCAGTTCGCCGACCAGGGTGCCGGCTCCCAGCGACAGTTCATCCATGCCGTCGCGACCCCAGACCACCAGCGCGCGCTGCGCGCCGAGTTCCTGCAATACGCGCACCTGGATCCCGACCAGGTCCGGATGGAACACGCCCATCAGGATGTTCGGCGCGCCGGCCGGATTGGTCAGCGGGCCGAGGATGTTGAACAGCGTGCGCACGCCCATTTCCTTGCGGACCGGTGCCACCACTTTCATCGCCGGGTGATGCACCGGCGCGAACATGAAGCCGATCCCGCAGCGCTCGATGCAGGTCGCCACCTGTTCCGGCTGCAATTCGATGTTCGCGCCGAGCGCTTCCAGCACATCCGCGCTGCCCGACTTCGACGACACGCTGCGGTTGCCGTGCTTGGCGACTTTCGCGCCTGCGGCGGCAACGACGAACATGCTTGCGGTCGAGATGTTGAAGGTATGCGCGCCATCGCCGCCGGTGCCGACGATGTCGACCAGGCCGGTGCGATCCGCCACGTGCACCGGCCGCGCGAACTCGCGCAGCACGGTCGCCGCCGCGGCGATCTCGCCGACGGTTTCCTTCTTCACCCGCAGGCCGGTGAGGATCGCCGCGGTCATCGCCGGCGAGACCTCACCGCGCATCACCTGCCGCATCAGTTCGACCATCTCGTCGAAGAAGATCTCGCGATGCTCGATCGCGCGTTGCAGTGCGTGTTGCGGGGTGAAAGTCATTTCAACGTTCCAGGAAATTCTTCAGCAGCGCATGGCCATGCTGGGTCAGGATGGATTCTGGATGGAACTGCACGCCTTCCACCGGATACTCGCGATGGCGCAGACCCATGATCTCCTCCATCGAGCCATCCTCGTTGTCGGTCCATGCGGTGATTTCCAGGCACTCCGGTAGCGTGGTCTTGTCCACCACCAGCGAGTGGTAACGGGTGGCTTCGTACCGGTCCGGCAGGCCAGCGAATACACCCTTGCCCTCGTGGCGGATCTGCGAGGTCTTGCCGTGCATGATCCGTCCGGCGCGGATCACGTCGCCGCCGTAGACCTGGCCCATGCTCTGGTGGCCCAGGCAGACGCCGAGGATCGGGGTGGTCGCACCCAGGCGCTCGATCACCGCCATCGATACGCCCGCCTCGTTCGGCGTGCACGGCCCCGGCGAAATGACGATGCGTTGCGGCGCGAGTTTTTCGATCTCGTCCAAGGGCAACGCGTCGTTGCGCTCGACGCGCACCTCGGCACCCAGCGCCTGCAGGTACTGCACGAGGTTGTAGGTGAAGCTGTCGTAGTTGTCGATCATCAGCAGCATGTCAACTCGCCTGAACTTTCAACAGGTTTATGAAGGCACTACACACGATCAAGAAATATCGAGCGTCGGCTTGACTGAGATTGCTTTCGCCCATTAATGCGTGACGAATCCCGTCCGCATCACTCGTGTATCCATACAACTTAGAAAATGCTTCTTTCAGAGCAGGATGCAACTTTCCATTTCGCTCGAGGATTTTTAGCGCATCACCTAACGTGGCCTTTGAATCACCGGTCACGACTTTCGCCATCGCCTCAACACCCGAGATGGATTCCTTAATCGAGTTCCTGTAATCGGGATTCTTTCTGTCTGTCAGAAAAGAAAGCGCTGTTCGCAAATGTTCTTTGACTGGAGCGTTTGCATCCTCAATTGCTGCGGCGACTTCCCGCACCTCTCCTTCATCGGAAATGGGAGACAAATTCCCAACAATCAGCCGGTACCCCGAATTCTCTCTGGCCAGCGTTACTTCAATCGCGCGACGAATTTCACGGTCGTGCGGATAGCAACGAAGCACGAACTCAACAAAGTCATAAACCTCGTTCCAACTACCCTCAAAGAAATGCTTTCGAATTTGCTCCCATACTCTGGTGTAGCCAGCCCCAAAGCCGTTGTTAGTGATAGGCCTACTGTCCACTGGCCACTTGAAGTAGTAGCGCCATAGGGCTTCTGTGAAGTCCGAGTCGTTGAACCGCTCTTTCGCAAACAAATCCCTGTCCAAGGCGTTCCAGAGACCAACCCTTAGATCGTCGTTCATGCTTTCCAATTGAACGAGCTGGTTGATGGACTTCAGGCCCATTCTCTGGCTAAACGTCGACATCACAACCCCCTCGCCGCTTCTGCCACCGCGCGGAACAGCGCGCGCCCCTTGTTCATCGTCTCCAACCACTCCGCATCTGGGTCGGAGTCGTAGACCACGCCGCCGCCGGCCTGCACATGCAATCGACCGTCCTGGATGACCGCGGTGCGGATGGCGATGGCGGTGTCGGCGTCGCCGTGCCAGCCGATGTAGCCGACGGCGCCGGAATACACGTTGCGCTTCACCGGTTCCAGTTCGCGGATGACTTCCAGCGCGCGGATCTTCGGCGCGCCGCTGACGGTACCGGCGGGGAACGTGGCGCGCAGCACGTCGGCGTAGCTCAGGCCCGGCTTCAGCGTACCGGTGACTTCGCTGACGATGTGCATGACGTGGCTGTAGCGCTCGATCACGAATTGCTCGCCGACCTGCACGCTGCCGGCCTGACTGATGCGGCCCACATCATTTCGGCCGAGGTCGATCAGCATCAGATGCTCGGCACGCTCCTTCGGATCGGCCAGCAATTCGGCCTCGAGTGCGCTGTCTTCGTCCACGGTCTTGCCGCGCGGGCGTGTCCCGGCGATCGGGCGCACGGTGACCGTGCCCTTGCCGGTCGCGTCGTGTTGCAGGCGCGCGAGGATTTCCGGCGACGAGCCGACGACCTGGGTCGCGCCGGTATCGAGGAAATACATGTAGGGCGACGGATTCAGCGCACGCAACGCGCGATACACATCGACCGGGCGCGCGCTGAACGGCACGCTCAGGCGCTGGCTTGGAACAACCTGGAAGATATCCCCGGCACGGATGTACTCCTGCGCCTTGCGCACCACCGCGTGGTACTGCTCGCGGGTGAAGCTGGAGCGGAAATCGGATTCGTCGATCGCGGCCGGCACCAGCGTTTCCGGATACGGCGCGCCACCGTGGCGCAGCCGATGGCTCAGCGCATCGAGCCGACGATTCGCGCGCGCCCATGCCTGCGGTTCGCGCGGATCGGCGTGCACGATCAGGTACAGCCGGCCCTTGAGGTTGTCGAACACCGCCAGTTCATCGCTGAGCATCAGCAGGATGTCGGGCGTGCCGAGTTGGTCAGGCTTCGGATTCGCCTTGAGTCTCGGCTCGATGTATTCGATGCACTCGAAACCGAACCAGCCGACCAGGCCACCCGCAAAGCCGGGCAAGCCATCGAGTTTCGGCACCTTGTGCGCGGCGCGAAGCGATTCGACTTCGGCCAGCGGATCGGCGACCTCGCGGGTCTCGACGACGTCGCCGTGTTCGCGAACTTCCAGCGTGTGGCCGCGGAATTCGTACACGCGCCGCGCCGGCAGTCCGATGATCGAATGGCGGCCGAAACGCTCGCCGCCTTCGACCGACTCGAACAGGTAGGTATGCGGGCCGTCGGCCAGCTTCAGGTACACCGAGAGCGGCGTGTCGAGGTCCGACAGGACCTCACGCACCACGGGCACGAGATTGAAGCCGTCAGCGGCGTGCTGTGCGAACTGGGCAGAGGTGATCAAGCGGAGCGTCCTTCATGGGCATGCGGGCAGGCAGACAGAATGTCTGGGCGGCGGAATCTCGCCACCATCGCCAACCATGCTCGAAAGACGGGGTCGCCCGGTTCATGGCGCAACTTTAGCTGGATTCCCGCGCAGCGGGCAATCGGCCGGCAGGTGCATGCGCAACCGATGCGGCATGCATTCGATCCGGAATGTCATGGCCTCGACCGGCTCGCCGTCGAGGTTGAGGGTCAATGGCTGCTTGGCCTGAATCTCGACCCACGGCAACACCCGGCGGACTGCGACACGGTCGAGCGCGGCGTCCTTGCCTTCGGTCATCGCGGTACCGAAGGTCGCCAGCAGATCACCTTCGAGTGGCGGCACGATGGTCACATCGAGCAAGCCGTCGTTGACCAGCGCATCCGGACACAGCGCCTGCCCGCCACCCGCCTGTCGGCCATTGCCGATGCCCAGCGCGATGAAGTCGCCTTCCCAATCGAAGCCGGGTCCCTGCACGCGCGCCTGCAACGGTTCGATACGGCCCAGCTTCGACAGTCCGGTCAACACATAGGCCAGGCCGCCCAGCAGTTTTTTCAGGCCTTCATGGGTCTCGGTGGTGACCTGGGTGCCGAAGCCGCCGCTGGCCAGGTTCGCGGCCCAATGGGTCTCACCGTTGGCATCGAGCTTCAGCAGGTCGATCGGTGTCGCAGGTGCCTGCAGGAGCAGGCGCAATGCGGCCTCCGGCTCGTCGGGGATACCGGCCGCGCGGGCGAAGTCGTTGGCAGTGCCCAACGGCAACAAGCCGAGGGTGGGCAGCGCGTCGGCAGATTCATCGCGATGCGCCAGCGTGGTGGCGACTTCGCTCAGCGTGCCATCGCCGCCGCCGGCCACGATGGTGTCGATGCCGTCATCGATCGCCTCGGCCACGTAGCGCTCGGCATCGCCAGCTTCCCAGGTGACCCGCACGTCGAGCTGCACGCCTGCATCGCGCAGGGCCGCCACGGCCTCGCGGACATCATCGTCGCCAGCGGATTTGCCGTTGAGGATCAATCGCCAGCGCGGTGTGGTGGAGGTCGTCATGCGCACAGGCTAGCGGGAACGCGTTAAGACCGCGCGGATGTCACACGCGCGTCACGGTTGATCCGGATGATGAGAGTCCATCGCAGGGACGACGGATGGGCAGGACGCCCCACTCTTCCAGACCGGTGCCGCTCCCCTCCCCATGGCGGCATCGGTTTTTTTTGCCTGTTCGCCGCTCAGTTCGGCCGCAGGAATTGCAGGAACGACGGCTTCGGCAGTGGCAAGGTCTGCACGGTGTCGCCCAGCAATCCACTGGCGGGGTTGCGTCGCAGCACGGCCAGCGCGTTTGCGCCCTGGATCGCGAGCAACAGGAAGCGCCCGTCCGGCGTGATGGTGAATTCGCGGGTGCTGGCGGCTTCGGTCGGACGCCGTTGCAACGGCGTCAACGCACCGTCAGCGCCGACCGAGAACGCCACGATGTGATGGTCGTCGCCGCGATTCACGGCGTACAGGAATCGTCCATCGGCGGAAAGATGGATCGCGCCCGCGCCGTGTGCGCCAGTAAAACCGGCAGGTGCCAGCTCGTGGATGCGACGCATACGCGCCGCACCGTCATCGAAGTCCAGCTCGGCGACCTGCCCGGTCATTTCCAGGGTGACGTAGGCATGCCGGCCGTCGTTGGAAAACGCCACGTGGCGCGGGCCGCTGCCGGCCGGGAACTGCACATGCGCGGGCGTAGCGGCTTGCAACGGACGCTCGGCGTTCGCGCCTTGGGCGTATCGGTACACGTAAACGCGATCACCACCCAGGTCCGCCACCAGCACATGCCGGCCATCCGGCGACACCGTGGCCGCATGCACATGGCTGGACGCCTGTCGGGTCGGGTTCGCATTGCTGCCCTGGTAGCTCTCGACCTGGGTGGCGGCGCTCAGGCGACCCTGTCCATCGATCGGCACCACCGTCAGCAAACCACCAGGCTGCGCATCACCCGAATAATTGGCGACGAACAGATGGCGTCCATCCCCCGACATCGAGGCGTGGGTCGGATGATCGGACAGGCTGGAGACGCGCTCCTGCTCCTGCAGCACATGCGTGTCCGACAGCGAAAAGCGGGTGACCCGACCCATGGGATCCGGATTGCCCGGGCCGTTTTCGTTGATCGCATAGACATTGCGCTGGTCCGGCGCGACCACCAGCCAGGACGGGTTGTGGGTCTGCAGCGACTGCCTGGGCTGCGCGGCGATGCGGCCCGTTTCGACATCGAACGCATACAGATACAGACCTGCTGCATCGCCCTCGGTGTACGAGCCGACCAGCAGGTCAAGCGATTGCGCGCGGGTCATGCCGGGCATCGCGATGGCGCAAGCGAGCGCGAGCAGCGACACCAGCTTCAACGAGCGCCGTCCCCCGACGCCGCTCAACGCGCCGCCCCCACGGCTTGGCGCATGCGCGCAATGCTGTCCGCATACGCTTCACGCGTGCGCGGCTCGCGGAAAATCGCGCTGCCGGCGACGAAGGCATCGGCACCGGCCGCGGCGATCGCGCCGATGTTGTCCGCATTCACCCCGCCATCGACCTCCAGCCGGATCGGCTTGCCGGTCGCATCGATCATCGCCCGCACCTTGCGCAGCTTGTCGAGCGTAGAGGGAATGAATGCCTGCCCGCCGAAACCGGGGTTTACCGACATCAGCAGCACCAGGTCGATATCCTCCAGCACGTAGTCCAGCACCTCGGTCGGCGTGCCCGGATTCAACACCAGTCCGGCCTGGCAACCATGCGACTGGATCAGCTGGATCGTGCGATGCACATGCCGGCTGGCTTCCGGATGGAAGCTGATGATCGATGCGCCAGCCTTGGCGAAGTCGGGAACGATCCGGTCCACCGGCTCGACCATCAGGTGCACGTCGATCGGCGCGGTCACGCCATGCGCGCGCAGCGCCTCGCAGACCAGCGGGCCGATGGTGAGGTTGGGCACGTAATGATTGTCCATCACATCGAAGTGCACCCAGTCCGCGCCGGCGGCAAGCACGTTGTCGACCTCTTCGCCGAGTTTCGCGAAGTTGGCAGACAGGATGGACGGGGCGATGACGGCAGGCAGCATGGGAATCCCCGATCGGCGGTGGCGCGATTCTAGCGTGTGAACCGAACCCGCCCATTCATTCAGGATCGGCGATGCCGACTGCATCCGGGCCCGATCCCGCCGCGTATCCACGGGACCCGTAAGCAATCACGTTTTCGAAGGATCGATGATGATGGTCAGGAATACCCTGCTTTTCCTCGCGCTGGCTGCGACGGCCGGCCCCGCTTTGGCGCAATCGGATGACGCAGCCGACAAGTGGTCGGGCTTCTACGTCGGCACCAGCATCGGCAACACCGACCCGCGCGGCGGCGATGACGGCACGCTGCTGTTCGATAACAACCTGGACGGCACGTTCGGCGACACCGTGCGCACCGGCTCCGGCGCGGATGCCTTCTTGCCCGGATTCTGCGGCGGCATCGCCACCGGCCGCACGCCGGGCGAAGGCTGCTTCGACGACCGCGGCGGCAGCACCCTCGGCGCGCGCATGGGTTACGACTGGCAGATGGGCAACTGGGTGTTCGGTGCGCTCGCCGAGTACAACAAGCACGACGCCCGCGACGGCGTCAGCGGCTTCAGCACCACGCCCGCCTCGTACGCGATGATCCGCGAGCTGGACAACACCATCGCGGTGCGCGCACGCGCGGGCATGGCATTCGGGCAGGACAACGACTGGCTGGCCTATGCCACCGCAGGCGCGGTCCGGGCCAAGCTCAATAACCGCTTCGAGACCACCAACACCGCCAATGCATTCGACCTGACCGATTCCGGCGACGCCGACGGCGTGCAGTTCGGTCTGGGCGTGGAGCGCAAGATCGCCGGCAACGTCTCGCTGGGGCTGGAATACCTGCGCACGCGACTGGACGACGAAGACACACGCGTGCGGGTCAGCCGCGGTACCGCACCGGCGACCAATCCGTTCCTGCTGGTCAACGCCAACGGCACCGACATGCTTCGCAGTGACGACCGCCTGGACCTGGACACCCTGCAGCTGACCTTGAACTTCCGCTTCTGACACGACGTGCCCTGACCCGACGCTCCTGATCCCATGGGGGATCCTTGGCCTGGCTTGCCGGCAACGGCAGGTCAGGCTTTTTTGCGCAGGGTCTTGATGCGGTCGTAAGCGGTGTTGATCTCGCGGGCCTTTTCCTCGGCCTGCTGCTGCAGTTCCGGGGCAGCGCCGGCGAGGCGGTCCGGGTGGTATTGCGAGATCAGCCGGCGATAGGCGCGCTCGACGTCGGCGTCGGTGGCATCGCTGGACACTTCGAGCACGCCGTAGGGGTTGTCGCGCGCGGACTTGAACCAGTCGGCATCGAAGGCATGCCCGATCAGCAGGCCCAATAGCCCGCCGGCAGGATGGCGGAACAGCAGCCAGCCTGCGATCAGTCCGAAGAATTTGCCGTACCAGCGTTTCATGGGGGTCATCTTACTAGGCTGCCACGGGGCGGGCTGTGCATCAGCTGCCACGGGGGACCGCCCCTGCATGGGGCGGCCGCTACACTGTGCGCCCCACGATGCCCACCACCCGCGAATGGCTACCACCCTGCTGCAATCCGACTTGCCCGGCCTGACCCTGCGCCACCGCGGGAAGGTCCGCGATGTGTTCGACCTGGACAATGACACGCTGTTGATGGTCGCGACCGACCGCCTCAGCGCGTTCGACGTGGTCCTGCCCGACCCGATCCCGGGCAAGGGCGAGATGCTCTGCCAGATCAGCAATTTCTGGTTCGAGCAGACGAGACACATCATCGACAACCACCTGACCAGCATCGAGGTTGCGTCGGTGTTGCCAGCCGGCGTCGATCCGACCCTGTACGCCAAGCGCGCGGTGGTGACGAAGAAACTGACCCCGGTGCCGGTGGAATGCATCGCGCGCGGCTACGTGATCGGCAGCGGCTGGAAGGACTACCAGCGCAGTGGCGCCATCAGCGGCCTTGCGTTGCCGCCGGGCCTGCAGCAGGCGCAGCAACTCGATACGCCGATCTTCACGCCGTCGACCAAGGCCGCGGTCGGCGACCATGACGAGAACATCGATTTCGCCACGGCGGTCAATCTGGTCGGCCGCGAGCGCGCGGAGAAGGTGCGCGATGCGACCCTGGCGCTGTACGCCTTCGCTCGCGACGTCGCGGCCACGCGCGGGATCATCCTGGCCGACACCAAGTTCGAGTTCGGTACCGACGACGACGGCAAGCTCTACGTGATGGACGAGGTGCTGACGCCGGATTCCAGCCGCTACTGGCCTGCGGACGAGTACAGGGTCGGCACCAGCCCACCGAGCTACGACAAGCAGTTCGTGCGCGACTACCTGGAAACGCTGGACTGGGACAAGACGCCGCCCGGCCCACGCTTGCCTCCCGACGTCATCGTCCGCACTCGCGCCAAGTACGCCGAGGCGCTGGACCGCCTCGCGGGGATCTCGGTGGACTGAGCCCCCGCCAAGCCATCTCGATCAGAAATCGTTGGCGCCCCTGGCTTCATCCGGCATCGGCCTGGGGTCGAGGGTGATCGGGCGTCCCGACTGCGACATGCCAGCCACCAGGCGTGCGGCGTTCGTGTAAACCACCGGCGGCAATCCGTTTTTCTCGTAGGCGAACATCTTCGTCGCAATCTGGGACCCCCGGTAGTCGCCGAGCAGATACGCGGCAAAGTAGTCCGACGCCACATCGATCTTGGCATCACTGCTCGCGAACGCCGCATCCCGCCACTGCCAACTATCCGTTGGCAGGTCACCCGGCACTTCCGTGACCCGAGAGGTTTTGTAGCGGGCACGCAAGTGCAGCGCCGGAATGGACGCCTCCCGATCGATCAGCTTGTCGAGCGCCCCGACGATCAGGTCACCGCGCCCGTCCTTGATGAATTGCTCACCCAAAAACAGGATCGCGTCGCGATTGCCTGCGCGCGCCAGACGTTCGACCTCGGTGAACCCCAACCCTCGCAGGTAATCGATCTTGCTGCGGGTCAGGAAGCCATGCCGTTGCAACCACTTGGCCTCTTCCAGCGAACGCGCGGTCGAAATGGAGGTTCGCCCGTCGATCTTGGCGCTGTCGTCCACCCATGCCGACTCTTCCTGCCAGTTAACCTCCGAAACGGGAGTGTCTGCGTAAGCAGGAGAAGCCGGCTTACTGGTTTGCTTCGAGGACTCACGCTCTTGTTGGGAGTCGACTTCCACTGGCACCTGCGACTCTGGCTGACACCCAGCAACCAGAGAGGCGACTATGGCAAGGAATATGATCTTTCTCATGAGACATCCTTTTCTTTTCAAGCATCAGGCGATTGGACAACCGGCTGCCTGCCTGTCCTCTCGCACCCGCTTGCACCCCAGTCCTTGAAGAGATTCTTCTTGTAACTTGGAAGCGCGGCTGGAATGGAATCGAATCCGAATGATGAAGACACTCCGTTATATGAAAAGGAAAACCTGACCCCGCTCCAAGTCGGCCTGATCTGCAACGTATCTGCGAGAACTTCATCCACCCAGGTATTGCGCGTCTGCGGATTGATGAAATTGGCCATCTCCACCAAGAATTGTCCGCCAGCGCGAATACAAGCATTGACGTTTTCCTGCGATGCGCTACTTGCGAACTGGGAATTACAGATGGCCGCAATATCCACGAAGAATTCCTCGGAGACCCGTTGAAGATCCCCACCCTGCGCCCACTCAAGCTCGAATGCATTCAATGCACTCCCGAAATCACTGGCTGCCCACAGACCCGTATCAGGGCGAGCTTGGTACTCAAGCAACTGATACATGCTGCTGCCCGCCGCATACGAGTTCTTGCTGCGTAGCGTATCGCGCTCCTGCAGACCACTCGCACTGCATCCAAGCATGAAGGTCATGTTTTGGAGTCTTTCGCAATCACTTTCCTCGCTACTGACCGGATCAATCTGGTCGTATTGAATAGGTGGCCCAAGAATCATAATTGGAGGCAGCAGCATCGCGTAGAACGTCTGGACCGAGTCCGCCTGCGCGATTACGGCATCCAATGTTGGGATGTCATCGCTCGCGCTGACTGAACCGTGACCGAAGCAGAGCGCCATCGCGAACACAGACAGCACCGCTTTTCTGATGTTTTCCCGTGCCATTTCCATTCCTTTCGTTCGTGAAGTTCATGAAACTTATCTCTCCACGCGGAAAACAGATCAATAGGAATTCTCCCTGTTTTGAGTTAGGAATTTTCCTACTGCACAAGTCACCCGACTTATCCATCGTGCGCCGGTTGGAGTATCCTCGCCATGCGCACGCGCAGACCGGAGACAGCATGAACGCAACCGTGCATCAAGAAGCCGGCAACCGCCCCATCGACCACTGGTTCGCGCATTACTCCAGCGACCACGTGAACCTGATGAACCAACGCATCCATGTATTCGCGGTGCCGCTGATCCTGTGGAGCGTGATCGGCCTGCTGTGGTGCATCCCGGTGCCGGGCACGCTGTTCAATGCCGGCCTGTGGGCCGCGCTGGCGATGTTCGGCGGCTGGATGTTCTATTACCGCGCATCGCGGGCGATCGGCTTCGGCATGCTGGCGGTGTTCGTGGCGATGGCATGGATGACCCGCTGGCTGCACGACACGTTGGGCACGCCCGGCCTGTTCAAGCTGGCCTTGGGCGTGTTCGTGGTCGCGTGGATCGCGCAGTTCATCGGCCACAGCAAGTTGTACGAAGGCAAGAAGCCGAGCTTCTTCACCGACCTCAAGTACCTGCTGATCGGCCCGGCCTGGGTGCTGTCGAAGCTGTATCGCAAGCTCGGCATCCAGTGGTGACCGCACCATGACCGCGACGGGGTTGCGCGGGCGCGACCTCGTCCTGGTCCTGCTGATCTGCCTGTTCTGGGCGACAAATTTCCTGACCTCCGCGCATGCCCTGCGCGAGGTGCCGCCGTTCCTGTTCACCGCGATGCGCATGGGCCTGCTGGCCGCGCTGCTGGTGGGGTTCATGCGGGTGCCACCGCGCGCGCAATGGACGCGGCTGTTCGCGGTGGCGATGCTCAACGGCGTACTGCACTTCGGCACCAGCTTCCTGGCACTGAAACTGGCCGGCGACCTGTCCTCGCCGGCGATCGTCACCCAGGTCTATGTGCCGATGGCGGTGCTGCTGGCGTGGTGGGTGCTGGGCGAGCGCTTCGGCTGGCGCACCGGCGTGGGCGTGGCGATCAGCTTCGCCGGCGTGCTGGTTCTGGGCTTCGATCCAATGGTGCTGGCGCAGCCGGCGGCCCTGTTCGTGATGATGGGTTCGTCGTTGATGGTGGCGATCGGCACCGTGCTGATGCGCGGGCTGAAGGACGTGCGCATGGTCGACCAGCAGGGCTGGACCGCGGTGCTCAGCCTGTTGCCGCTGCTGGCGGTCAGCGCGGTGTTCGAACCCGGCAGCTTCGTCGCGCTGCGCGATGCCAGCGGGATCGCATGGGGTGCCGCGATCTACGCCGCGGTGTTCTCGTCGCTGCTCGGCCACGGGGTGTTCTACTGGCTGGTGCAGCGGCACCCGGTGGCGACGGTCACGCCCTACCTGCTGCTCACGCCGGTGCTCGCGATCGTGCTGGGCATCGTGTTCTGGGGCGACCGCCCGGGGCCTGCGCTGTGGATCGGCGGGGCGATGGTGCTGGGCGGCGTGCTGGTGGTCGCGTTGCGTGCCGGCGTGCGCCAGCGCGTATTGCCATCGGCCGAAGAGTTGTAACGCTCAGTCGCTGCGGTCGGGCGCGTCGAACATACGCGACTCGGGCCGGAACCCGCGCGGCGCGTAGCCGAAGTCGCGCCGCGCCGGCGCGGCGTCGAAGGCGAGGTCCTCGCGCATGCGTGCCACCGCGGCGGGCGTGAGATTGCGTGCCACCCCACGCGCCTGCGCAGCGGCCAGCGCGGCGCGGAACAGCGGCATCGGCAATTCCAGCAGCGGCAGCGGCGGATCCAGGCAGGCCAACACGCGGCGCACCATCTCGCGGTAGGCCAAGGTTTCGCCGCCGGGCAGTTCGTAACTGCGGCCGGCGGTGACCGCCGCCAAGCTGGCGGCGAACGCGGCATCGGCCAGGTCCTGCACATGCACTGGCTGGCGCAGGCCATCGGCGCGACGCGGCAACACGAAGCGGCCCCAGCGGCGGGCCATGCCGGCGATGCGGGTCAGGCTGGCGTCGCGGCCGACGCCGTAGACCAGGGTCGGGCGCAGCATCGTCGCGCTGGCACCGCGCTGCTCGCTGGCTTGGAACACCGCCGCTTCCGCGCCGAGCAGGCGACGAGCGAGATCGCGTTCGTGTTCGTCGTCGGAGGCATGCTTGCTGGTGGCGCTGGTCGAGCCGAACGCGATTACCCGCGGCGACGCGATGGTTGCCGTGGCGTACCAGCGCGCGAACAGATCCAGCGGACCGCAGCTGAAAAGCGCATCCACCTCGCGAGGCAATGCCGGCATCCGCGCGAAGTCGCCCTGCAGCCAGTGCCGGCCCGGCGTGTCCGAGCGCGCCTGCCGCGACAGCGCATGCACCCGCCAGCCGGCATCGCCCAACCGATCCAGCAGCGGCAGGCCGATCTGGCCGCTGGCACCGAACACCAGGGCGGTCTTCATTGCGCGGGTTGGCGTGAGGGGAGGTGTTGCATGCATTGCATGCGCACAGGATACCGAGGGCGGGCAGCGCGATGGCATCGGTTAAACTCGAACGGACGCGGCTGTCGGCTCGCCGCTCGCTTCCACGGATCCCCGATGCTCCTGCTGCTCCTGGCCCTGCCGTTCCTGATGGCGCTGGCCCTGACCACGATGCGCGGTGCCTCCGATCGCGCGCTGGCGTGGGTCGCGGCATTGGCGCCACTGGTCGGGCTGGGCTTGCTGGCGTGGCTGACACCGGCGGTGCTGGACGGCCAGGTTCCGTCGCTGCGATTGCCGTGGCTGCCGGAGATCGGCCTGTTCCTGCACCTGCGCTTGGACGGATTGGCGTGGATGTTCGCCGGGCTGGTGCTGGGCATCGGCGCGCTGGTGGTGATGTATGCGCGTTACTACCTGTCCGCGGAGGATTGCGCGCCGCGCTTCTTCGCCTGCCTGCTGCTGTTCATGGGTTCGATGCTGGGCGTGGTGCTGGCCGGCAACCTGCTGTTGCTGGTGGTGTCGTGGGAACTGACCAGCATCAGTTCGTTCCTGCTGATCGGCTACTGGACGCATCGCCAGGACGCCCGCCAGGGTGCGCAACTGGCGCTGGCGATCACCGGTGCCGGCGGATTGGCCCTGCTCGGCGGCGTGCTGCTGATCGGCCGCGTGGTCGGCAGCTACGACCTGGACGTGGTACTCGCCTCCGGCGATGCGATCCGCGCCAGCGGGCACTACCCGGCGATCCTGATGCTGGTGCTGGCCGGCATCTTCACCAAGAGCGCGCAATTCCCGTTCCACTTCTGGCTGCCGCAGGCGATGGCCGCGCCCACGCCGGTGTCCGCCTACCTGCATTCGGCGACGATGGTGAAGTGCGGGGTGTTCCTGCTGGCGCGCCTGCATCCCGCGCTGGCCGGCACCGAACTGTTCTTCGACGTGGTCACCACCATCGGTGCGATCACCCTGCTGGTCGGTGCGTGGTACGCGATTTTCCAGCACGACCTGAAGGGGCTGCTGGCGTATTCGACGATCTCCCACCTGGGCCTGATCACCCTGCTGTTCGGCCTGTCCACGCCGATGGCGGTGGTCGCGGGGCTGTTCCACATCATCAACCACGCCACCTTCAAGGCGTCGCTGTTCATGGCCGCCGGCATCATCGACCACGAATGCGGCACCCGCGACATGCGCCAGCTCGGCAACCTGCGGCGCTTCCTGCCGTGGACCAGCGCGCTGGCGATCGTGGCTTCGCTGGCGATGGCCGGCATCCCGCTGCTCAACGGCTTTTTGTCGAAGGAAATGTTCTTCGCCGAGGCCCTGCAGATCGAGGCGCACGACGGCATGCAGTGGTTCGTCGGCATCACCGCGGTGCTGGCCGGCGTGCTGGGCGTGGCCTACAGCCTGCGCTTCGTCCACGACACCTTCTTCGGCAAGGGCCCGCGCAACTTGCCGACGATGCCGCACGAGCCGCCGGTGTGGATGCGCATCCCGGTCGCGGTGCTGGTGGCGCTGTGCCTCGGCGTGGGCATGCTGCCGGCGCTGACCGTGCAGACGGCACTGCGCGCGGCCGCCGAAGGCACGCTGGGGCCGGCGGCACCGACCTTCGACCTGGCCGTGTGGCACGGCATCAACCAGCCACTGCTGATGAGCATCGGCGGGATGCTGGGCGGCTTCGTCCTGTACTTCGGCCTGCGCCGGTTGCTGGACCTGCACGCCATCGTCCGCCACTCGCTGGCGCGCAGCGTGTTCGGCTGGAACATGCAGGCGCTGTCCACCCTGGCCGATCGCTTCACCGACACCATCGCCAACGGCAGCCTGCAACGCAGCCTGCTGTGGCTGGTGCTGGCGGCGATCGCCGCGGGTGCCGCGCCGTTCCTGTCCGGCAACCACGCACCGCTGGCCTGGCATGCGCCGCAACCGATGCCGCTGCTCGGCTGGCTGTGCTGGCTGATCCTGATCGCCTGCACCGCGTTCACCATTCGCCTGTACCGGCAGCGCCTGCTGGCGCTGGTGGTGCTGGGTGGAGCCGGATTGATGATGAGCCTGGCCTTCGTGTTCCTGTCGGCACCGGACCTGGCGCTGACCCAGTTGCTGGTGGAAATGGTCAGCCTGGCACTGCTGCTGCTGGGCCTGCATTACCTGCCACCGCGTTCGCCGCCGGAACGCACCCCGCGCCGACGCCTGCGCGATATCGCCGTGGCCAGCGCGGCCGGCCTGGGCATCGGCCTGCTGGCGTATGCGGTGATGACCCGCGGCGCACCCGATCCCGCCGGCGCGGAAATGCTCGCGCGCTCGCTGCCGGAGGCCTACGGCCGCAACGTGGTCAACGTGATCCTGGTCGACTTCCGCGGCTTCGATACCTTCGGCGAGATCACCGTGTTCGCCATCGCCGCGCTGATCGTGCACGCGCTGCTGCGACGCACCCGGCTGTTGCCGGAGCGGGTGATGCCGGGGCCGCCGGTGCAGTTGCCGGTGCCGGCCGACCTCGCCCAGCTGATGTTCCCGCTGACCCTGACGGTGTCGGTGTTCCTGTTCCTGCGCGGCCACAACGCGCCCGGCGGCGGCTTCATCGCCGGGCTGGTGCTGGCGGTGCCGCTGCTGATCCAGTACGTGATCCAGGGCGCGGCCTCGGTGGAGTCGCGGTTCGGCTTCGACTACGTCCGCTGCATCGGCGTGGGCCTTGTGGTGGCCGCGATCGGCGGCATCGCGCCACTGGTGTTCGGCCTGCCGTTCCTGACCAGCGGGCATGCGGAGCCTTGGCTTCCACTCGTTGGCGAACTGCCGCTGGCCAGTGCGATGGTGTTCGATACCGGCGTGTACCTGGTGGTGTTCGGCGGGGCGATGCTGATCCTGTCGATGCTGGGCACGATCAAGCCCTCGCGCACGCGCAGCTCGCGCATGGGCGTGCTGCAGCCTGGCACCCGCTCCACCCGCACCGGGGAACTGCGATGACGGAGGCGCGCTGATGGAATTCGCATTGGCCAGCGCCATCGGCCTGCTCACCGCGGCAGGCGTGTACCTGCTGCTGCGCGCGCGCAGCTTCGACCTGATCCTGGGCCTGACCCTGTTGTCCTACGCCACCAACCTGCTGATCTTCACCAGCGGCGGGTTGACGCCCGGCAAGCCGCCGGTGCTGCGCGACGACGTGCCGACCACCCTCGCCCACTACACCGACCCGCTGCCGCAGGCGCTGGTGCTGACCGCGATCGTGATCGCCTTCGCGATGACTGCGGTGAGCATCGTCATCGCCATGCGCAGCCGCGCCGACAACGGCAGCGACCACGTGGACGGCGACGCCGGCGAGCAGGCATTCCGTCGCGATGAACAACGCCGCCACGACGACGCACGCGCACGCGAAACGCGCGGTGGTGGCGAATGATGGATCACCTGCCGTTGCTGCCGATCCTGATCCCGCTGCTGGCCGCGGCGGCGATGTTGTTCGTCGAACACGGCCGCCTCGGCATGCTGCCGCAGCGGGTGATCGCGTGGACTTCGCTGGCAGCGGTGCTGGCGGTGTCGCTGCTGTTGCTGCGCAACGCCGATCAGGGCGACATCAGCGTCTATCTGCTCGGAGACTGGCCGGCGCGGCTCGGCATCGTGCTGGTGGTGGATCGGTTGTCGGCGCTGATGGTGTTGCTGGGCCAGCTGCTGGCGATCGCCTGCCTGCTGCATGCCTGCGGTGGCCGCGACCGCCGCGCCACCCATTTCCATGCGTTCTTCCAGTTCCAGTTGATGGGCCTGAACGGTGCGTTCCTGACCGGCGACCTGTTCAACCTATTCGTGTTCTTCGAAGTGCTGCTGATCGCCTCGTACGGCTTGCTGCTCAGCGGCGGCGGCGGCGCGCGCATGCGCGCCGGCCTGCATTACGTCGCCTTCAACATCGGCGCATCGACCCTGTTCCTGCTTGCGCTGGGCCTGCTGTACGGCCTGCTGGGCACCCTCAACATGGCCGAGATGGCCGCGCGCGTAGCCGAAGTGCCGGCCAGCGACCTCGCCCTGGTCGAAGCCGCGGCGGGCATGCTGCTGGTGGTGTTCTGCGCCAAGGCCGCGCTGTTGCCGATGTACCTGTGGCTGCCGCAGACCTACACGCTGGCACCGGCGGCAGTGGCTGCACTGTTCGCGATCATGACCAAGGTCGGCCTGTATGCAGTCCTGCGGGTGGGCACGCTGAGCTTCGGCCTGGCCGGGCCGCTGGCCGGCTTTGCCTGGCCGGCGCTGCAGGTGTTGGGAGCGGTCACCCTGGTGCTGGCCGCGCTGGGTGTGCTGTCGGCGCAGCGGCTGCGCCTTCTCGCCGCGTACCTGGTGCTGGGCTCGGCAGCGACATTGTTCGTGGCGTTCTCGCTGGCCACGCCGGGCACCATTGCTGCGGGGCTGTACTACCTGGTTCACAGCACCCTGGCCGGCGCGGCGCTGTTCCTGCTCGCCGACCTGGTGCGCCAGCGTGGACGCGGCGGAGCCGGCAAGGACATGGCCACGCCGCGGATGGGGCGCATGCGGAGCCTGCTGTTCCTGCTGGTCGCGGTCTCGCTGGCCGGTTTGCCACCGCTGTCCGGCTTCATCGGCAAACTGCTGCTGCTCGATGCGGTGCCGGCAGGTTCCATTGGCTGGGTCTGGGGCTGCGTGCTCGGCAGCAGTTTCCTGATGCTGGTCGGCGTGGCGCGCACCGGCGTGCACGTGTTCTGGGGCAGCGATTCCGAACCGGCCCACGCGCAGGACGAGGTCGATGCGTTGAACGCAGCGCCCGCCGCCGCGAATTTGACCGCACCGCCGCTGGAAAGCGCCGCGGTCCTGCTGCTGGTCTGCTACGGCATCGCGATGGCATTGGCGGCAGCGCCCGTCCTTGCGTTCACCCGCGCCACCGCGGATCAGTTGCTGGCACCGGCGGAGTACGTGCGCCAGATCGATGCCGCGCTGCCGGCAAGGCGGGCGCCATGAACCCGACGCGCACGCCATGGCGCAAGCGCTGGCTGCCCTCGCCGCCGCTGAGCGTGACGGTGTTCTGCTTCTGGCTGCTGATGAACGACGCGGTCACTGTCGGCCATGCGCTGATGGCGCTGGTGCTGGCGCTGGCAATTCCACCGTTCGCCGCGCGACTGGATCGCGAATTCGCCCGCATCGGACGCCTGGGCGGCGTGCCGAGAATGGCCGGCGTGCTGGCGCTGGACATCGTGCGCTCGAACATCGTGGTCGCGCTGCAGGTGCTCGGGCCGGAACGCAACATCACCCCCGGTTTCATCTGGGTGCCGCTGGACATCGCCAACATCCACGGCATCGCCGCGCTGACCAGCATCATCACCCTGACCCCCGGCACGGTGTCTTCGTCCTTGTCCGCGGATCGCCGCCACCTGCTGGTGCATGTACTCAACCTCAAGGATCCCGATGAGGTGATCCGGCAGATCAAGGCCCGTTACGAGGCACCGCTGATGGAGATCTTCCCGTGACCCCGCTGGAATTGGTCGGCTGGGCGGTGATCGCCGCGATGCACGTGGTCGGCGTGGCCATGCTGCTGGCCCTGGTCCGGCTGCTGCGCGGGCCCAGCCTGCCGGATCGGATCCTCGCCCTGGACACGTTGTTCGTGTCGGCGATCGCGCAACTGGTGCTGTTCGGCATGCATCTGGGCACTGCGGTGTATTTCGAGGCCGCGCTGGTCATCGCCATGCTCGGCTTCGTCGGTACCGTGGTGCTGAGCAAGTTCGTGCTGCGCCGGGACATCGTCGAATGAGCTGGATCATCGCGATCGCCCTGGTGTTCGCGCTGGCCGTCGGCTGCTTCTTCCTGCTGGTCGGCAGTTTCAGCCTGCTCAAGCTCTCGGACTTCTTCAAGCGCCTGCACGGGCCGACCAAGGCCAGCACGCTGGGCGTGGGCTGCGTGCTGATCGCCTCGGTCGGCTACCACGCCTTCGCCGGCACCGACCCGCAGCCGCGCGAACTGTTGATCACTGCATTCCTGTTCATCACCGCGCCGATCAGCGCGCACCTGATGGCGAAGGCCGCGTTGTCATTGCACATGGCCGAACAGCCACCGATGCCGGGCGCAGGCAGCACGCCCGGCACCGATGGCGATGATCACGATCAGGAACAGCCTTCCACGTAATCCACCTGCGGCTGCAGGCCGATGCGCCAGGCGGTGACCTTGGCGTCATCGGTTTTTCCGTCGGTCTCGAACACAAGCATCGCCTTGCCGCCGGCCGGATCCCTGACGCTCAGGTACTGGCCCTCGGTGTACTTGTGCGGCTCCTGCTCGATGCCGGCGTAGAGCGCCGCGATCTGCGACTTGTTCATGCCGACCTTGCCGCCGCCCGGCGCGGTCACATCGTCGCGGCGCACGTCGATGCGCGCGAAGGTGTCGCCTTCGATCATGAAAGCCGTGCGATAGCCGGCCTCGCCGACCGGTTGCGGGATCAGGTAATAGCAACCGCCCGGTTCGGACGGCTGCTCATCGCCGAGGTCGCCACCCCAGGCCATGCGCACTTCTTCTGCGGTTGCGCCAAAGGCCGCAGGGCCGAAACCGTTGAAGCTGATCGTGCCATCGGCGGGCTTGTCCACGCGCAGCGAACCGCTGGTATCGCCGTCAGGGGGTGCAGGGGTTTCAGCGACCGGTGGGGTTACCGTGCTGTCCGCGACGGGAGCCGCCTCGGTTGGCGCCGTGGGGCTGGCATCAGGTGTGCCGCGCTCGCCGCAACCGGCAAGGGCGACCAGCAAAGCAATCGAAAGCAGTGTCCGCATCGGCTGGGCTCCTCGTTCGTGAGCCCGCAGTCTGACGCTTTGCGGTTAACGCGCCGCGAATTTCGGAGCCGCCGCGTTCACTCGTGCGGCGCGACGAAGCGCTTGCGCAACCCGGCCCAGCACGCCTGGTAATCGCGCTGGCGATGCGCGGCGTCCAGTGCCTGTCGCGTCGGCCGGATCACGTGGCGCGACTCGAACATGAAGGCCATGGTGCCGCCGATGTAGTCCGGCTTCGATGTGTCCGCAGCGCTGGCCTTGTCGAAGGTGGCGGCATCGGGACCGTGCCCGGTCATGCAGTTGTGCAGCGAGCAGCCGCCGGGCGCGAAACCGTCCGCCTTGGCGTCGTACGCGCCATGCACCAGGCCCATGAACTCGCTGGCGATATTGCGGTGGAACCATGGCGGGCGGAACGTGTCCTGCGCCACCAGCACGCGCGGCGGGAAGATCACGAAGTCCATGTTGCCGACGCCGGGCGTATCGCTGGGCGAGGTCAGCACCAGGAAAATCGACGGATCCGGATGGTCGAAACTGATCGAGCCGATCGTGTTGAAGCTGCGCAGGTCGTATTTGCAAGGCGCGTGGTTGCCATGCCAGGCGACCACGTCCAGCGGCGAATGGCCGATGTCCGCGCGCCACAAATGGCCCTCGAACTTCGCGATGAGCTCAAATTCGCCATCGACGTCTTCATACGCCGCATTCGGACTGAGGAAATCGCGCGGATTGGCCAGCCCGTTGCTGCCGATCGGACCCAAGTCCGGGAGCCGCATGAACGCGCCGAAGTTCTCGCACACATAGCCGCGTGCCTCGCCATCCGGTAACGCCACCCGGAAGCGAATCCCGCGCGGGATCAGCGCGATTTCCTGCGGCTCGACATCGAGCACGCCGAGTTCGGTTTCGATGTGCAGCCGGCCCTGCTGCGGCACGATCAGCAGCTCGCCGTCGGCATCGTAGAAAAAGCGGCCCTGCATGTCGCGATTGGCGGCGTACATGTGGATGCCGATGCCCGCGCCTGCTGACGGGCCACCATTGCCGGCCATCGTGACCAGCCCTTCGATGAAGTCGGTCGGCGCATCCGCCAGCGGAAGCGGATTCCAGCGCAACTGGTCCGGGGTGACCGGGCCGGTCTCGAAATCGTTGTGGAAGCGCGGTTGCTCGAACAACGCGAACGGCCCGTGCATCGCCGCCGGGCGGATCCGGTACAGCCAGCTTCGGCGGTTCTGGTGGCGCGGCGCGGTGAACGCGGTGCCGCTGATCTGTTCGGCGTACAGCCCGTGCGCGACCACCTGCGGCGAGTTGCGCCCCTGCGGCAACGTCCCGGCAATCGCCTCGCTGGCGAATTCGTTGCCAAAGCCGGTCTGGTAGCCGTTGCTTTCGATCGTCATTGCAGTCGCGCCCTGAAAGCCCCTCTCCCCAACCCTCTCCCAAGAGGGAGAGGGAGCTAAAAACTACAGCACGCCGCGCTTCATCTGGTCGCGCTCGATGCTCTCGAACAGCGCCTGGAAGTTGCCTTCGCCGAAGCCTTCGTTGCCCTTGCGCTGGATGATCTCGAAGAAGATCGGACCGAGCGCATTGAGGGTGAAGATCTGCAGCAGCTTGCGCTGCTTGGTCTCGGGGTCGGCGTCGATCAGGATCTTGTTCGCACGCAGGCGCTCGACGTCTTCGCCATGCTCGGGGATCCGCGCATCGATCACGTCGAAATAGGTGTCCGGCGTGTCCAGGAACTCGATGCCGGTGTCGCGCATCTTCTCCACCGTCGCGTAGATGTCGTCGGTGAAGCAGGCGATGTGCTGGATGCCTTCGCCGCCGTACACGTCCAGGTATTCGTTGATCTGCGACTTCGGGTCGCTGGACTCGTTGAGCGGGATGCGGACCATGCCGTCCGGCGCGGTCATCGCCTTCGACAGCAGGCCGGTTTTCGCGCCCTTGATGTCGAAGTAGCGGATCTCTCGGAAGTTGAACAAACGTTCGTAGTAGTCCGCCCACTTCGCCATGTTGCCGTGGTAGAGGTTGTGGGTCAGGTGGTCGATGAAGGTCAGCCCGAAGCCGGTCGGCAGCAAATCCACGCCGGGCAGGTATTCGTAGTCCGGATCGTGGATGGTGCCTTTCTCGTCGTAGCGATCGACGATGTAGAGCATGCAACCGCCGATGCCCTTGATCACCGGCGCGGCGACCGCCTTGGTCAGCTCGTCGGCGGCATCGAACGATTCGGCGCCGTTCTTCAGCGCCTGCACGCGCGCCCATTCGGCCAGCTTGTTGACGCGGATCGCGAAGCCGCAGGCGCTCGGGCCGTGTTCGGCGGCGAAGCGCGCGGCAAAGCTGTCCGGATCCTCGTTGATCAGGAAGGTGCAATCGCCCTGCCGGTAGGTGCTGATCGCCCGGGTCTTGTGCCGCGCGACCTGGGTGAAGCCCATGCGCTTGAAATAGTCGTGCAAGTGCTGTGCCTGGCCCGCCGGCGCGGCGAATTCGACGAATTCGAAGCCGTCGATGCCCATCGGGTTGTCGAACGTGGTCGGCTGCATGCCAAGATTGGGCTGTGCGCTCATGGCGGTTCCTCGGCTGTGAGGCGGATATTCTATAGTTTCAGATGCAACCATCTCAAGGCGCGGCGCAGCACATGACAGATCCCAGCCAGGCACCCGACGCCCAGCCCTACACCGCCCAGCCGAAGCACCGGCAGCTGAAGCTGGAGAACTTCCTGCCGTACCGGCTCAGCGTGCTGTCCAATCGCACCAGCAACGCGATCGCCCGCGAGTATTCGGAGCGCTTCGACATGACCATCCCGGAGTGGCGGGTGATGGCCGTGCTCGGTCGGTTCTCCGGGCTTTCCGCCAACCAGGTCGCGCAGCGCACGGCGATGGACAAGGTCGCGGTGAGCCGCGCGGTGGCGAAGCTGATGGACGCCGGGCGCATCGCCCGCGAGTTCGACGACGACGACCGCCGGCGCTCGATGCTGCGCCTGTCCGAAGCCGGCTACGCGGTCTACGACCAGATCGTGCCGCTGGCGCTCGGCTTCGAGCAACACCTGCTGGGCGATATCCCGGCCGACGAACGCGCCCTGCTGTTCCGCCTCCTGGATCGTCTGGACGAACTGGAATTACGTGCGGAGCACTACACCGGCGGCGGCGATACATCCGCCGAATAAACGCAACCGGCGACGCAAACAAAAACGGCAGCCGAAGCTGCCGTTTTTGTTTCGTGCGCTGAAACGCTCTTGTTTACTTCACGCCGTGCATCAGGCGCTGGATCAGCGGCGCGATCAGGAACAGCAACAGACCCGGGATCAGCAGCGCCCAGAAGCCGAAGGTGTAGCCGCCGAGCGCGGATTCCACGCTCATGCCCTCGGTACCGCTGACATGGCTGGCAAAGATGCCGGACAGGTTGTTGCCGATGGCCGTGGACAGGAACCAGCCACCCATGCCGAAGCCGACGAGGCGTACTGGTGCCAGCTTGGTCACCATCGACAAACCGATGGGCGAGAGGCACAGCTCACCGATCGACTGGATCCAGTAGACCGCAAACAGCGTCCAGAACGGGATCTTCAGGCTCTGCGGATCAACGAGGCTGGACAGCGCGAACATCAGCAGCAGGAAGGCCAGGCTGTTGAACAGCAAGCCAAGGCCGAACTTGCGGGGGATCGAAGGATTGTTGCGACCCAGCTTCACCCAAAGCCACGCCATGAGCGGTGCCATCACGATGATCGCCACCGAGTTCACCGACTGGAACCAGCCCACCGGGAAGGTCCATCCGCCGAAATCGCGATTGACGATGTTCTGGGCCAGGAAGTTGAACGAACTGCCGGCCTGTTCGAAGAAGCACCAGAACAGCACGTTGAACGCGAAGATGATCAACATCGCGATCGCCATGTCGCGGCGCACCGGGCCATCCTTGAAACCCTCGCGCATGATCAGCACGCAAAGCGCCACGAACAGCGCGGTGAGGATCCATTGCAGCGCACCCGCGCCGATCGACAACAGGAAGTAGATCACCGGGATGGCAAGAAGGGTGCAGATCGCGGTCATCAGCACGCGGCCGCTGCCCTCCGTACCCGGCGTTGGCCGGCCGATACCCTCCAACTGCTTGCGGCCAAACCAGAACCACACCAGCGAAATCAGCATGCCGATACCCGACACGAGGAACACGACCTTGTAGGCAGGAAAATCAGGGGAGCCGCCCATGATCCGTTCGGCCAGCAGGCCGGTCAGCCATGGGGCGATCATCGCGCCGAGGTTGATGCCCATGTAGAACAGGGTGAAGCCTGAGTCACGGCGGTCGTCGCCCTGCAGGTAGAGCTTGCCGACCATGGTGGAGATGTTCGGCTTGAACAGGCCGTTACCGGCGATGACCGTCGCCAAGCCTAGCTTGAAAACGTTCTCATCCGGCCACATGACCATGAACAGGCCGGCCGCCATGACAACAGCACCCAGCAGAATGGAGCGCTGGTAGCCGATGACCTTGTCGGCGACATATCCACCGAACAGGGCGGCAGCGTAGACCAGGGCCAGGTATGCGCCATACAGCCGGCTCGCCGGTGCCTCACCCGCGCTGTCGCCTCCGTGGAACTGGGCCACGATGTACAAGGCCAGTGCCCAACGCATGCCATAAAACGCGAAGCGTTCCCAGAACTCGGTCATGAACAGCATCCACAACGGTCGTGGATGGCCCATTACCTGGCGGAATTCCGGCACGGCGTCCGGCGTGTTGGTGGTTGCGGCTCCGCTCATGCGGTCTCCCCTGTGTGGATGCTGGTGCCAAGGATCCGCGGCGGGCGCGGAACCGGGCGAGGATGGCCGAGGAGCGCGTGAAACGTCAAACCTCGCCCATTCAGGACGCGGCCTGCGGCAACGCCAGCCTTAGCGCGCCGGCAGGTCGGGCGCGCCGTAGTCGCGGCCCGGGCCGATCGCGGTGCGGACCTCGAACAGCTCGGGGAAGAAGGTCAGCTCCAGCGCCTTGCGCAGGAAGGCCACGCCGCTGGAACCGCCGGTTCCGGGCTTGAAGCCGATGATGCGCATGACCGTGCGCATGTGCCGGAACCGCCATAGCTGGAATTGGGTTTCCAGGTCGACCAGATCCTCGCACAGGGCGTATTCGCGCCAGTAGCGGCCGGTGTCCTCGTAGATGCGCTCGAACACCGGCACGAGGCCCGGATCCATCACATGCGGCTGCGAGAAATCACGTTCCTGGTGCTGCCATGGGACGTCGTGGCCCCAGCGACCGAGGTAGCGCAGGAACTCGTCGTACAGGCTCGGCGCCAGCAGCGCGGCCTGCAGTGCGGCGTGGCCGTCGGCATCGTGGGCGAACACCTTCAGCATCGCCGCGTTCTTGTTGCCGAGCAGGAACTCGACCGTGCGGTACTGCAACGACTGGAACCCCGACGACGGGCCCAGGATGTCGCGGAATTCCATGTATTCGGACGGCGTCAGCGTCTCCAGCACCGACCATTGCGAGGTCAGCTGGTCGAGCACCCGCTTGCAGCGCGCGATGACCTTGCCGAACTGCCAGACGCGGTCGTTGTGCAGGTGGTCGGTGGCCGCGGTCAGCTCGTGGATCAGCAGCTTCAGCCACAGCTCGCTGGTCTGATGCTGGACGATGAACAGCATTTCGTCGTGATGCGGGGGCTGCGACAGCGGCTGCTGCGCGGACAGCAACTGGTCGAGGCGCAGGTAACCGCCGTAGGTCAGCCGGCCTTCCAGGTCGGTGTGGATGCCGGCTTCCAGCGGACGTTCGTTGCGGTCGATAGTCATGGCGCGGGATTGTCGCATGGGGTCCGCGGATGCCATGCGCTTGTCACGGAAATGCAGCAGAATCGCCCGACGGGCCGGGTGGCCCTGCTCAATTCCGGGGATTCCAAACTGATGAAACTGACATTTTCGCGCCTGAGCGTGGCGCTGTTGCTTGCCATGGGCGCGGGCAGCGCAGAGGCCGCCGACCTCCTGATCTCGGAATACATCGAAGCCAGCGTGGGCAACAACAAGGCATTGGAGCTTTACAACGGCACAGGCACCCCCGTGAATCTCTCCGGATACAAGCTGGAGCTGTACGCCAATGGCCGCCCGGAGGCGAACGGCCCCACAAGCACGATCTCACTCCCGGATATCGAGCTTCCCAACGGCGGCACCTACGTAGTCTGCAATACCAGCGCTATCCCACCGGCGACCAACGCTGAAATCCCCGCCACCAGCTGTCAGCAGCTGAGCGGCAGCATCACCCATAACGGCGATGACGCCTGGGTACTCCGCAGGACCGACAACACGGTGGTGGATTCCTTCGGCCAGGTCGGCGTGGATCCGGGAACCGGGTGGGGCACCGGGGGTACATCCACGGTTGACCGCACGCTTCGCCGCAAATCGTCGGTGTGCAGTGGCGATACCTCGATATCCGATGCGTTCGATCCAGCAACCGAGTGGGACGGATTCGACGACAGAACCTATGCCGGCCTCGGCACCCACAGCGCCACATGTGCGGGTGGCCCGATCCTGATCAGCATCAACGACGTCGCCCTGGCCGAAGGCAACGCCGGTACCACCATCTTCACCTTCACGGTCGGCCTGAGCGCGCCAGCCGGCGCGGGTGGCGTCACCTTCGACATCGCCACCGCCGATGGCACCGCGACTGCCGGCAGCGACTACATCGCCAGCAGCCTGACCGGCCAGACCATTCCCGCCGGCAGCAGCACCTACAGCTTCACCGTGACCGTCAACGGCGAAACCGCGGTGGAAGGCAACGAAGGTTTCCTGGTCAACATCAGCAACGTCGTCGGCGCCACCGTCGGCGATGCCAGCGGCCTGGGCACCATCCTCAACGACGACGCCGCGGCGGCCGCGATCCACGACATCCAGGGCAACGGCAGCGAATCCCCCTTCGATGGCACCGCGGTCACTACCTCCGGCATCGTCACCGCCAAGCGCAGCAACGGCTTCTTCATGCAGTCGCCGGATGCATCGGTGGATGCGGATTCGATGACATCGGAAGCGGTCTTCGTGTTCACCGGCACCGCACCGGCCTTCAACATCGGTGACCTGGTGCAGGTTACCGGCACTGTCGACGAATTCGCTGGCTCGGGCGGCGTGTACAACATGCCCAGCACCCAGTTGCAGCCTTCCAGCATGGTGGTGTCGAGCACGGGCAACCCGCTGCCGGCTGCCGTGGAAATCACCGCGGCCATGCTCGGCGCGAGCAGCCTGCCCGACGTCCTGGAACATCTGGAAGGCATGCGAGTCACGGTCGCCAGCGGCAAGATCGTGGCGCAGTCCCCCGGCAATACCAACGAGGATTCGGTCACCAGTAGCGACCTCAATGGCGAATTCGAGATCGTCGTCGCCGGCGTGCAGCGCCCGCTGCGCGAAGCCGGCATCAGTATCTTCGATCCGTACCCGGCAGCACCGACGATCCCGTTGTTCGATGCCAACCAGGAACGCCTGAAGGTGTATCCGCTGGTCGTCCCATCGGGCGGCACGCCGCGTGTGGATGCCGGCGGTACCGTCAGCAACCTGGCCGGCGTTCTCACTTATTTCGGGAGCAACTTCGCCGAAAGCGCGTGGGAACTGCTGTACGACGCCGACGCACCACCCACCATTGTCCCGGGCACCGCGCAGGCGGTGTCGGATCCGACCAGCGACGACGTCACCATCGCCGGCTTCAACATGCTGCGCCTGTTCGACGACATCGCCAATGGCTCCGGTCCGACCCTCAGCACACTCAACTTCGACAAGCGCGTGACCAAGGCCGCCGCGGTGATCTGCGACTGGTTGAAGACGCCGGACATCCTGGGCGCGGTCGAGGTCGAAAACCTCAATGCGCTCAGCACGCTGGCCAACAAGCTCAACAGCACCTGCGCCAGCGAGCCGACCTATGTCGCCTACCTGCAGGAAGGCAACGACGTGGGCGGCATCGATGTCGGCTTCCTGGTCAATACGCGTGCCGCGGGTGCGGTCTCACGGGTCCAGGTCGTGGAAATCGAACAGCACGGCAAGACCACCACCTGGAGTGAACCGGGTGGCGACACTTCGCTGCTCAACGATCGTCCGCCGCTGCGCCTGAAGGCCCTGGTCACGCTGGACGACGGCCGCAACTACCCGATCACCGCGATCGTGGTCCATCAGCGCTCGCTAAACGGCAACGACGCCACCGGCAGCAGCGGCGACCGCGTCCGCGCCAAGCGCGCAAAGCAGGCGGAATTCCTGGCGCAACTGGTGGACGATCTGCAGACCGCGAACCCGGACGAGAAAATCGTGCTGGTCGGCGACTTCAATGCCTTCGAAGTCAACGACGGGTACGTCGACGCGATGGGCATCACCACCGGCAATCCCGCGCCGGCCAGCGAGGTCGTCTTCTGGGCGGACAGCCCGCTGAGCCCCGCCAATGGCGGCATCCCGCTCATCATGGGCAACGAGCTCATCGCCGATCCCGAGCAGCGTTACTCGTACATCTTCGGCAACATCAGCCAGAGCCTGGATCACGCGGTGGTCAACGAGGCGCTGGCGATGGATCCGGGCGTGGCCGAGGTCCTGGTCGACCACGCGCGCGTCAACGCGGATTTCCGTCACGGGCATTTCGCCGAGTTCGATCCGCCCTACACGTCAGAGAATCCGCCGTTGCGTACCTCCGATCACGACCCGGTGCGGATTTCGATTCGACTCGCCCAGATCCTGAACGCGGATCTTTCGGTCACCGCCTCTGCGGAATCCACCCAGATCGGCAGCGGCGATACCGCCGTGTTCCATGTCGACGTAGCCAATGCCGGCCCCAGCTCCGCGGATCCGGCGTCGCTGTCGATCATGTTCGACGGGCTGGTGACGCCGGTGGTCGAGATGCCTTCCGGCTGGACCTGCGCAGCTGCGACCCAGGATGCCCTGGCGCACACCACCACCGTCGACTGCACCGCCAGCGAGTTCGCCAGCAGCGCGGCCGACCGCTTCACGGTGAGCGTGGCCAGCACCGGCACGCCGGTGTTGCGCATGACCGCCACTGTGGCTTCGTCCACCGGCGACCCGAACTCGGCCAACAACCAGGCCACCGCGCAGGTGCTGGCGGGACAGGCCGCCGACCTCGGCGTGAATTGGTCTGGAGAACAGGCGCAGCCGGGTTTGGCCAAGGCGACACTCACCCTGCGAAATGATGGTCCCGACGCGGCTAGTGGCGCGGTCGCGAACTTCAGGCTGACGCTGCCGCGCGGCGTGTTCTTCAGCAACATCGTGCCGCCCGCCGGCTGGGGCTGCAAGCGGGTGATAACGTTGACCGCGTTCAGGTGCACCACCAGCAGGAGCATCCCGGCCGGGTCAAGCAGCGCATTCCAGTTCGTCGCCCTCGGCTTCAGTTCCGGCACGTCCTCGAACGCGTATGTTCTGGAGGCCACCATTTCCTCCGAAACCACCGATCCCGACTTGAGTGACAACGCGCAGACAGTTTCCTTCCCGTAAACCAGGATCGCGATCAACGGAAGAAGGCGCAGCCCCGGCTGCGCCTTCTTTTTGTGCGCCTCGAGCGGCTTGAATGCCGCACTGCGCAACGACCGGTTAACCGGCGAACCGTATCATTCGCAACCAATGCATCGTGGAATGGAACGGATGACGATTGCGGCGCGTTTCGAGATCGAATACCTGCAATACCTCAAGCCCGACGGCACCCTCGCCGGCGACCTGCCGCCGGCGGTGGCGAGCGCGGAAGCACTGCTGCCGCTGTTCAAGCGCATGCTCTTCGTGCGCACCTTCGACACCAAGGCGATCGCGCTGCAGCGCACCGGCAAGCTGGGCACCTACGCGGCCTGCCTGGGGCATGAAGCCACGCATGTCGGCATCGGTGCCTCGATGCAGCCGGAAGACGTGTTCGCGCCGAGCTATCGCGAATACGGCGCGCAGTTCGAGCGCGGGGTGAAGCCGCGCGACGTGCTGATGTACTGGGGCGGCGACGAACGCGGCAACGACTTCGAGATCCCGCGCAACGACTACCCGTGGTGCGTGCCGATCTCCACCCAGTGCCTGATGGCCTCGGGCGCGGCGCTGGCGTTCAAGTTGCGTGGCGAGAATCGCGTCGCGGTGGCCACCTGCGGCGATGGCGGTTCTTCCAAAACCGATTTTTATGCGGCGGTGAATTCCGCCGGTGCCTACAAGCTGCCGCTGGTGCTGTGCGTGATCAACAACGGCTGGGCGATCAGCGTGCCGCGCAAGGCCCAGACCGGTGCCGATACCCTCGCGCAGAAAGGCCTGGCCGGCGGCCTGCACTGCCTGCAAGTCGATGGCAACGACCTGGTCGCGGTGCTGGAAGCGATGCGCCGCGCCCATGAGCGCGCCCGCAGCGGCGACGGCGGCAGCGTGATCGAGTTCATGACCTATCGGCTGCACGACCACACCACCGCCGACGACGCCCGCCGCTATCGCGGCGAGGACGAAGTGAAGGCCGCCTGGGAGAAGGAACCGTTCCTGCGCCTGCGCAAGTTCCTCACCGACCAGAAACTGTGGGGCGAGGCCCAGGAAAAGGCCTGGATCGAGGATTGCGGCAAGCGCGTCGACATCGAGATCAATGCCTACCTCGAAACCCCGGTGCAGCCGGTCGAAGCGATGTTCGATTACCTCTACGGCGACATGCCAGCGGACGTGCTGGCGCAACGCGAACAGGCCATCGCCGCGGAGAAGCGCGCATGAGCGACGCACAACCGATTGCACTGATCGAGGCGATCACCCAGGCCCTCGCTTACGAGCTGCGCAACGACAATTCCGTCGTCGTGCTCGGCGAGGACGTTGGCGTCAACGGCGGCGTGTTCCGCGCGACGGCCGGACTGTCCGCGACCTTCGGCACCGAGCGCATCCTCGATACGCCGCTCGACGAAACCACCATCGCCGGCCTGACCGTCGGCATGGCCTCACAAGGCATGAAGCCCGTCGCCGAGGCGCAGTTCGACGGCTTCATGTATCCGATGGTGGACTTCATCGTCTGCCACGCCGCACGCATGCGCTACCGCACCCGCGGTCGCCTGACCTGCCCGATGGTGCTGCGCGTGCCCTGGGGCGGCGGCATCCGCGCGCCGGAGCACCACAGCGAAGCCAACGAATCGATCTTCACCAACGTACCCGGCCTGCGAGTGGTGATGCCGTCGTCGCCGCAGCGCGCCTACGGCCTGCTGCTGGCCGCGATCCGCGACCCGGATCCGGTGATCTACATGGAACCCAAGCGCATCTACCGGCAGTACAAGGAACTGGTGCCGGACGATGGCGAGGCGTTGCCGCTCGACGTCTGCTTCGTGTTGCGCGACGGCAGCGACGTGACCCTGGTGACGTGGGGTGCGCAGGTCAAGGAAACCCTGGAGGCTGCGGAGAAACTCGCTGCGGAAGGCATCAGCGCAGAGGTCATCGACGTCGCCACGCTGAAGCCGCTGGACTTCGCGACCATCGCCGAATCGATCTCCAAGACCGGCCGCTGCGTCATCGTCCACGAGGCCGCGAAGACCGCCGGCTTCGGCGCCGAGATCGCCGCGCGCTGCGCCGAGGAATGCATGTTCGACCTGGTCGCCCCGGTCGAGCGCGTCACCGGCTACGACACCCACATCCCGCTGTTCCGCCTGGAGATGAAGTACCTGCCCAGCGTGGACAAGATCATCGCCGCCGCCAGGCGCGCGATGGCGCATTCGTAAGGACCCCGCATGTCGAAGAAATTCCTGCTTCCCGACCTCGGCGAAGGCCTGCCGGACGCGACCATCGTCGAGTGGTACGTCAAGGTTGGCGACGTCATCAAGCTCGACGACAACCTGGTCTCGATGGAAACCGCCAAGGCGGTGGTCGACGTGCCCTCGCCGGTCAGCGGCAAGGTGCTGCAACTGGCCGGCGCGGCGGGCGACATCGTGGTCACCGGCACGATGCTGGCCGAGTTCGAAGTCGATGCATCCATGCCGCAGCGCGCGGAAGGCCAGGACACCGGCCACCACCATGATCCGACCCACGATGAACCGAAACCGGTGCCCGTGTCCGAATCCGCTGCTGCGAAGGCGGATGCCGGTACCGTGGTCGGCGCGATGCAGGTCGGCGATGCCGTCGTCGCGCAGGCGGCGATCGCGGCGGGTGGCGTCAAGGCGATGCCGGCGGTGCGCGCGACGGCGCGCAAGCTCGGCGTCGATATCGCCCGCGTCGCGCCGAGCGGCGCGGACGGCACGGTGACGATGAACGATGTGAAGCGCGCGGCCGCGGATGGTTCCGCCAAGCCGGGCGCAGCGCCCGCACGAGCTGTCACGCCAGCCGCTGCTGCTCCGGCGCCGGTGGCACCAGCACAGCGCAGCACGCTGTCGCAGTCCGGCAAGCCGATGCGCACGCAGCCGCCGGGTGCGGTCGCCAGCGGCCAACCGGAACAGTTGAAAGGCGTGCGTCGCAACATGGCCCGCGTGATGGCCGACGCGCATGCGCAGGTGGTGCCGACCACGCTGGTCGACGATGCCGACCTGCATGCCTGGAGTGGTCGCCAGGACATCACCGCGCGGTTGGTGCGCGGCATCGTCGCGGCCTGCAAGGCGGTGCCCGCGCTCAATGCGTGGTTCGACGGCGCCAACCTCACCCGCACCCTGCATCCGCACGTCGACCTCGGCATCGCGGTGGACACCGACGACGGCCTGTTCGTGCCGGCCCTGCGCAATGCCGACATGCTCGACGGCAACAGCGTGCGCGCGGCGATCAAGCGCCTGCGCACGCAGGTCGAGGATCGCAGCATCCCGTCGTCGGAACTTTCCGGCTACACGATCAGCTTGTCGAACTTCGGCATGTTCGCCGGCCGCTATGCCACGCCTGTCGTGGTGCCGCCCTGCGTGGCGATCGTCGGTGCGGGCAAGCTCTCGCATGACGTGGTCGCGGTGATGGGCGGCATCGAAGTGCACCGGCGCATGCCGATCTCGCTGACCTTCGACCATCGCGCCTGCACCGGCGGCGAAGCGGCGCGCTTCCTTGCGGCGTTGCTGGACGATCTGGCCCAGCCGGCATAGTTCGTAGCCCGGGTAAGGCCGAAGGCCGCACCCGGGTTCGCATCGCCACTACCCGGGTGCGCTGCCCTTACCCGGGCTATGGAGGAATCGCCATGCCCCATCGCAGCCGTCTCTCCGGTTTCATCATCGACTGCAACACCGATGATCTCGATGCCGCCACCGATTTCTGGGCGCAAGCACTCGGTTGCAGCATTGCGGACCGCGACGCCGGCGATGGCGATGCCGAATACCAGATGCTCGGCGACACGCCGGGCGACCTGCACATCGAAGTGCAGAAGGTCGCGCATCCCTCTCGAGTGCACCTCGACATCGAAGCCGATGACGTGAACGCAGAGGCGGATCGCCTCGAAGCGCTCGGCGCGAAGAAAATCGCCTTCGTGAAGCGCTGGTGGGTGATGGAAGCGCCGACCGGGCAACGCTTCTGCATCGTGCGGACGAAGTTCCCGGAGCGCGGCGTCGCCTGGAACGATTGGGACTGACCCTCTAGAAGCAACTGTCTTGGGCCAGGCGAGGCTTATGTGGGAGGGGCTTCAGCCCCGATGCCTTCCTCTGTCGGGGCTGAACCCCCTCCCACAAGAGCGGGCTCCGCGCCACATCGCGGGACTGATCAGCCCGTCGCCAGCATCCTGCGGCGCAGGTAGAACGCCGCCGTGAGTACTGCCAGGAACACGCCGTAACCCACCGAGGTCGCCAGGATCTGCGGCCACAGCTGTCCGTAACTGCGATCGGCGATGCCGAAGCTCCAGTAGAGGCTGGCCAGGCAACCCGCAAAGGCCAGCAGCAGGGCGATCGCGTCGAAGCGCAGGCGCGCGGCGTTGCGTGGCTGCCGCGGGTACAGCCAGTACAGCGCGGCCAGAATCAGGAACCACGGCGTGAACAGGATCAGCGCCAAGGCAGGGATGCCGGCGACGTCATTGCTCATGCCTGGCCCTCGCCTTCCAGTTGCGCGGCGACGAAGGCCGCGAGCGCGGCGTTCACTTCCTCGTCGGTCACGCCGTCGCCCAGCGCGAAGTCGCTCGCACCGTCGCCGATCTCGCCCTGCTTGATCGCGGCGATGCGCTGGCCGGCATCGCGAGGCGAGGCGAAGCCGGTGCTCTGCAGCAGCACGCGTTCGCCCTGCACCAGCTTGAAGTAGAACTTGCCGTCGGCATCGCGGTATTGCTTGAACGTCGGCGCAGCCACGCTTGCGTCTTTCTTCGCCGATTTCGCATCGACCGTGCTGACCTGCGAGAGGTCGCGCAAGCCCACGGCCTCGCGCAGGCGCTGCAGGGTCGGGGTGGCGTGCTGCGCGCGCAAACGCGCCGCGCCATCGCGCAGGATCGCCTCGATCTCGGCGGGCCGGGCCATCAAGGCTTCGTATTTTTCGCGCAGCGGCGTGACTTCGGCATCGATGCGTTCGAACAGCTGCTGCTTGGCATCGCCCCAGCCGATGCCGTCGGCGAACGCTTGCGCGAACGCCGCAGTGTCCTGCGCCGAGGCGAACGCCTGGTAGATCTGGAACAACGCGGAACCCTCGATGTCCTTGGGTTCGCCCGGCGCGCGCGAGTCGGTGAGGATCCCGGCGATCAGCTTCTTCAGCTCGTTGCGCGAGGCGAACATCGGGATGGTGTTGTCGTAGCTCTTGCTCATCTTGCGGCCGTCGAGGCCGGGCAAGGTCGCCACGTTGTCGTCCACCGCCGCTTCCGGCAGCATGAAGAAATCCTGCCCGTAGATGTGGTTGAAGCGCTGGCCGAAGTCGCGCGCCATCTCGATGTGCTGCACCTGGTCGCGCCCGACCGGCACCTTGTGTGCATTGAAGATCAGGATGTCCGCGGCCATCAGCACCGGGTACATGAACAGGCCCGCGCTCACCCCGGCATCGTCGTCCTCGCCCTCGGCGCGGTTGCGGTCGACCGCCGCCTTGTAGGCATGCGCACGGTTGAGGATGCCCTTGCCGGCCACGCAGGTCAGCAGCCAGGTCAGCTCGGGGATTTCCGGGATGTCGGACTGGCGATAGAACCAAACCTTGTCCGGTTCGAGTCCGCAGGCCAGCCATGCCGCCGCGATTTCCAGCGTGGAGCGCTGCGTCCGCGCCGGGTCTTGCGCCTTGATCAGGCTGTGGTAGTCGGCGAGGAAATAGAAGCTCTCGACGCCGGCCGCGCGCGACGCAGCGATGGCCGGGCGGATCGCGCCGACATAGTTGCCGAGGTGCGGGGTGCCGGAGGTGGTGATGCCGGTGAGGACGCGGGTGTGGCTCATGCGAGGCGCGGGCCGAGGCGGTGATTCGGGGCCGCACAGTGTAACTGCGACGCCCCGCAACCCCGTTCCTGTGCGCCGCGCGTTGGCATGTGGGCAGCGCACTTCCGCGCTGGGAGACCGTCGCCATGTTTCGTCGCCTGCTGCTTGCCCTTGCCCTCACCTCCACCGTTGCCTGCTCGATGCCGGTTGCGGCGCGCGACCTCGTGCTGCTGGACGTGGTCGACCGCGACAGCAGGCAGATCCTGCCCGAATACCGCCACCGCGGCCAGGACTGGATCGCCGGCGTGCCCGGCCATCGCTATTCGGTGCGTCTGACCAACAACACCGGCGAGCGCGTGCTGGTCGTGCTGTCGGTGGATGGCGTCAACGCCGTCACCGGGCAGACCGCCTCGCCATCGCAGGGTGGCTATGTGCTGGAGCCGTGGGAAAGCGCCGAGATCGCCGGCTGGCGCAAGTCGCTCGACGACATCGCCCAGTTCGTGTTCACCGACCTGCCGGACAGCTATGCCGCACGTACCGGGCGGCCCGCGAACGTGGGCGTGGTCGGCGTCGCGGTGTTCCGCGAACGCCAGGTACGGCCCGTGTACGCACCGCCACCTGCGCCGCCGATTGCAGGTGGCATGGCCCGCAACGAGGCCCGCAAGGCCGCGGCATCGGCCGCCAGCGCCGACCGCGCGATGGCGTCCGAAGCCGAGGCGATGCCGCAGCGGCTGGGCACCGGCCATGGCCAGCGCGAATGGGCACCGGTCGGGCAGACCGAGTTCGTGCGCGCGAGCCGCACGCCGCAGCAGGTCAGCCAACTGCGCTACGACGATGCCGACGCCCTGATCGCGCTGGGCATCCTGCCGCGCTACCGGGCGCCGTATGCGGGCACCACGCCGCGGGCGTTCCCCAATGGCTTCGTGCAGGATCCGCCGTACCGGCATTGAGATCGCCGCCGCGAAACGACGAAGGCCGGCGTGCGCCGGCCTTCCTTTCTCCGCGATGCAATGCGGCTTACTTCTTCGCGGCTTCCTCTACCTTCTCGCCGACCTTCTGCACGTCCTTGCCGGCACCGGCGACGGTGTTGCAGCCTGCCAGCACGACCATGCACAGCAGCATCGCCGCGCCCAACCTGCTCATCTTGATCATGACCGCCTCACTTCAGGGTTGTGAACGCGGCGAGCTTAGCCAGTCGGATCGATGCGTTGCAACCGGCACCCATCAAGCAAGAGGCGGACCGGGTTGCCCCGGCCCGCCACGCATCCTTGCGGTCTTCCCTCCTTCGTCAGTGCGAAGGAAGTGCGCGACTCAGCACTTGCCATCCTTGCAGTCCTGCGCCTTGTCCTCGACCTTTTCGCCGACCTTCTGCACGTCCTTGCCGGCACCCGCCATGGTGTTGCAGGCGGTCAGGGTGGACATCGAAAACATCGCGAGCAGCAGCAGTGCGAACAAACGCTTCATGTGACTCTCCTCATGGGTTGGCCGTATTCGGGGCAGGCCTGCAGCAATCACACGGCCCACGCAGACGATGAAACCCCATCCGGTAGTGAAGCCGGCGTGCAGTGATGTTCGGTTCGCCCAACCGCGGATGAACCGCGGAGCGAGCCGCGAGCTCAGTCGCGCATCAGCGTCGATTTACCGAACAGGCTTTCCACCAGGTCAACCGCGAGCCGCGCAGTCGCATTGCGCTTGTCCAGCGCGGGATTGACCTCGACCAGATCCAGCGAACCCATGCGACCGGTGTCGGCCACCATTTCCATGATCAGCTGCGCTTCGCGGTAGTTCACCCCGCCAGGCACGCGGGTGCCGGTACCGGGGGCGATCGCCGGATCCAGCATATCGACATCGAAACTGACATGCAGGTGGGTGTCGGCATCCACGCCGTCCAGCGCTTCCTCGATCGCACGACGCATGCCGACCTCGTCGATGTAGCGCATGTCGTAGATGTCCAGGCCGTGCTGCTGGACCAGGCGCTTCTCGCCGGCATCCACCGAACGGATGCCGATCTGGCGGATCTGGTCGGGCGTCACCGCGGGGGTGAAGCCGGCCATGCCGGTCAACACGTCGGGACCCAGGCCGCACAGGCAGGCCACCGGCATGCCGTGGATGTTGCCGGACGGCGTGATCTCGCGGGTGTTGAAATCGGCGTGCGCATCCAGCCACAGCACCCGCAGTTTCTTGCCGGTCGCACGGCAATGCGCGGCGACCGCGGCGATCGCACCGATGCCCAGGCAATGATCCCCGCCGAGCATGATCGGCATGCGCCCGGCCTGCAGTTCGCGCGTGCTCATGTCGAATACCGCGCGATTCCACGCCACGACTTCGTCGAGGTGACGGTAGCCGTCGACCGGTGCGCTGGTCGGGTTGCGCGGGCCCTGCACATCGCCAATGTCGCGGGCGTCGATCCCGCGTGCAGCGATCGCCTCGACCAGACCGGCGACGCGCAGCGCTTCCGGGCCCATCGAAGCACCGCGGCGGGAGGCCCCGATGTCGGTGGGCACGCCGAACACGGAAACAGGGGGAGTGCTGCGGCTCATCGGAAGTCCCTCATCTGCGCTGCGGTGGGGACACGCAACGCCTGCGTTGCCGGCGGTGGCTGTGGTGCCGCTTATCCGAATCGAACGGATGACCTACCGCTTACAAGGCGGTTGCTCTACCTGCTGAGCTAAAGCGGCGCTGGATTCAATTCTAGCCCGGCACAGCCGGCGGCCCAAACCCGGTTCAGCGCAGGGTGGCGCAGTCGATGCCGCGCGACGGCGCGACGGCAGCCAGCGATGCGGGGCTGATCGCGGTCGGCAGGCGCGCATCCAACCAGGCCTGCGACGGGGTGTCGCCAAGTGGGGTGGCTTGCGCGGCGAAGCCCTTGCCGCGCACTTCGGCTTCGCGCCGGCGTGCGGCATCCTCGCTGCCGAAGCGCCCAAGGGCGATGCTGTTGGCGTCCGCGCCTTCGTTCATCACGTACAGGTCGCTGATGCCGGCGGCCTTGATCCGCTCGGCCATCGCCACCGCGTCCTCGCGCGAGGCCAGCGGCGGCATCGCCACTTTCCAGCCGCGCGCGGAACGGGCCGGGCTGTCGCGGGTCACCGCGGAGACGCCCGCCGCGGTGAGCGCATTGCGGGCCGCATCGCGCGCCGTGGCGTCCGCGAATGGACCGAAGCGCAGGCAGACCGTCGCTGTGGAGGTCGCGGACTCGGCTGGTGGGACGCCCGCCACGGGTGACGTGGTGGGCGCAGGTGCGACAGGCTGCGATTGCGCGAGTATCGGCATGGCCGCGACCAGCGGTTCGTTGACCAACCGCAGGCCGGGTGCGCCGGCGGCAGTCGCTTGCGCAGCACCGGCATCGACCACAGAAGGACGCAGCACCCACCAGGCGGCCGCGCCCAGGTTGAGCATGAACAGGATGACGAGGGTTGCGCGCAGCAGCATCGGGCCAGTTTATGCGATGCGCAGCGCGTGCCAGCGCGCCAGCCCGTGCAACACCGCATCCGGCCGCCAGCGATGCGCGGGCAAGCGGTCACGCAAGGCGTCCCCGCCACCGCCATGCAGGCACAGCGCCGGCACCACGCCGAGCAACGACCGCGCCGCCTCCAGGCTGTGTTCGATCAGCGCCAACGCCGCGCCTTCGCAACCCGAGGCCAACGCGTGGACGGTGTCGTCGGCGAACTCGGCATAGACGCCGCCATCCAACGGCAATTGCGCTGCGCGTGCGTGCAGCGCCTCGCGCATCGTCCGCGGCGATGGCGCGATGCGGCCGCCGCGATGCAGGCCGTCGGCATCGATCAGGTCGAGCGTCAACGCAGTGCCCACGCCCACAACCAGCGCCGGGCCTTCACCGCACTGCCCGAGCATCGCCAGGAAACGATCCACACCAAGATGCGCCGGGTTCTCGTAGGCAATGCGCAGCGGTCCGAGGACGCGTTCGGTGCGCACCCGGTGCAGGCGGGTGAAGCTCGCGCACAACGCATCGAACAAGGCGGCACGACGCGCATCCGATGCAACGCTGGCGATGCAGGCCACGCCGCCGGAGGGCAAGGCGTCGAGCCAATCCGTGCCGTCATCGTGAGTGATGGCCGCGGTCTCGCCGATGCCGCCATCAGCCAGTAACGGCGCGCACTTGAGCCGGGTGTTGCCGAGGTCGAACAACCACGTACTCATGCCTGTCCCGAGTCTTGTCGAGGGGCGCGCACGCTCACGTCACCGGCATGCACGCGGCGTTCCGTGCCGCTCGCATCGCGCACGCGCAGCGCGCCGTCGTCGTCGGCGATGCCGAGCGCGGTTGCGGGCCATGCGCCGGTGCTTTCGTGGATCGCGACCTCGCGACCGGCCAGCGCATCGAAACCCGCGTAGCGCGACAGGAACGGGGCCAGGCCGTGCGCGTCGAATGCGTCCAGCGCCGGCAGCAAGTGTGCGAGCAGCGCAGTCACCACGACATTGCGCGAGGACGGTTGCTCCGAAAGTCCGGCCAGTTCAGCCCAGGGCTGGTCGATGCTGGCACCGTTGCGTGCCGGCATCCGCACGTTCAGGCCGATCCCGATCACCGCCCGCGCCGCGCCGGCGACTTCGCCGCCGCCTTCGACCAGCAGGCCACCGAGCTTGCGCAGGCCATCGCCATCGATGACCACCAGATCATTCGGCCACTTCAGGCGCACGCTGTCGAAACCGAGCCCATGCAGGGCCTCGCAAGCCGCAATGCCGGCCACCAGGCTCAGGCCACCGAGCCGCGCCAGCCCACCATCGAAACGCCGCGACAACGACAGATACACATGCGCCGCCAGCGGCGAGGCCCACGCGCGTCCGCGCCGCCCACGACCGCCGGTCTGGCGTTCCGCCAGGAGCACAGCGCAGCCGCTTGCCGGCGTGTCACGACGCAGCAATTCGCTGTTGGTCGAGTCCAGCGACCACGCGATGTCGAGCCCGGCCAATGCGCCCTTCACATCAGCCGGTAATTCAGCACGGATCGTATTGGCGTCCAGCAAGTCGAGCGATTGTTGCAACTGATAACCGCGGCCGGGCGATGCGTCGATGCCGATGCCGGCCTCGCGCAGCGCATCGATGCGCTTCCACACCGCGGCGCGGGTCAGGCCGGCCTCGCGCGCCAGGGTGCCGCCACTCACCGGCCCGGCGGACAGCCGTTGCAACAAGGCGCGCTCCTGCTGCGCATCGCCGGTTCGCATCGTTCAGTACCGGCTGCGGCCGTACAGGCGATAGAGCAGGCGCGCACGCTCGAAGCGCGATTCTTTGCCATGCCACAGCCGCACCAGGTTGGCGCGATGCGTCCATGCCAGGAACAGACCGATGACGATCGCGAAGCTCATCCGCTCCGGGCCGGCATCGAACAACCATGCCGCGAGCGGCAGGCACAACGCAGCGACCACCGTGGACAGGCCGACATAGCCGGTGCTCACCAGCACCAGGATCCAGACCAGCAAGAGCACCGGCACGATCCACGGCCACAATACGAGCAGGCCACCGACGCCGGTCGCCGCGCCCTTGCCGCCGCGGAATCCGTGCCAGATCGGCCAGACATGCCCGACCACCGCCAGCGCCGCGGCGAGGTAACCATGCGCAGTGACGGTCAAGCCGGTACCGAGCGGCGCGTAGCGCAGCGCCAGCCACGCAGCCAGTGCGCCCTTGGCGATGTCGATGACGGCCACCCCCAGGGCGAATTTCCAGCCCAACGTGCGCAGCGCATTGGTGCCGCCGGCATTGCCGCTGCCGTGCTCGCGGATGTCGATGTTGCGGAAACGGCCCAACAGCAAGCTGCCGGACACAGAGCCGAGCAGATAGGCGAGCAGCAACAGGAATGCGGTCAGGGCGAGAGGCGGCATGGCGATGATGATAGTCGCCCGGCCTGCGTCATCCGGGTGAGGGTTGCAGCCCGACCACCAGCGTGCCCGGCCCGGCATGTGCGCCGACCGCCGGCCCCACCTCGACCAGATGCGCTTCCGTCACCGGCAGGCGTTCGCGCAAGGCGGCCAGCAGGCGCTCGCCATCGGCCAGCGCATCGCTGTGACCGACGATCAACCGCCAGCCAGGCGCCGTCGGCGTGCGCTTGGCAACGTAACGTGCAAACGCCGCCGGCGCCTGCTTGCGCGCGAACAATCCGCCGGCGACCTTCAGCGTTCCCTGCGGGGACACCGCCGCGATCGGGGTCAGCCCGCTCCAGCGCACCATCGGCTCGGCCCAGCGCGGGATGCGGCCACCGCGCACCGCATGCGAGATGTCGCGCGCCATCGCCCAGGTCGTGGTCAGCGGACGCAGGCGCTGCAATTCGGACTCGATGGCATCGGCGTCCGCGCCGGCCACGGCCATTTCGCCCGCGCGCCACGCCAGCAGTGCCTGGCCCGCGCAGACATGTCCGGTATCGATGCAGCGCGGCTGCTTGTCGCGCCCGCGCGCGGCGGTCTCGCCGGACTGCAGGGTCCCGGACAACGCCCGCGACACGCCCACGTAGACCGCACCCGGCTGGTAGGCCAGCACATGATCGAAAACACGGCGGAAGTCGCCAGGCGGCGGCTGGCTGGTCTGCGGCAAGCGTGCGCTGGTGGCCATGCGTCGATAGAACTCGCCTGCGGTCAGGCCAAGCCGATCCAGGTAATCGCGCCCGTCCAGGCTTACCCGCACCGGTACCACATGGATGCCGAAGCGTTCCGCGATCGCCACCGGCAAGTCCGCGGCGCTGTCGGTGACGACGGCGAGCAGGGTCGGCGATTCCGTGCTGCGTTGCTGCAGGACCATGTCGTCGGCCTTCATCGCATCGACGTGGCCAAACTCCGCGCAGGCATCGAACAAGCGTTGCGGCGTGCCCACATGACCATGCACGCGTACCCGGGTGCCGCTGCCCGCGACCACCAGCGAATCGACGCCGGCATCCGCCAGAACGGCCTGCAATGCGGCACGGTCGATGCCATCGCCGGTCACCAGGCATTCGGTGCAATAGCGATGCGCCGGATCCACGTCTTCATGCACGTGCGCCGGCATAGGCCCGCCATCGTTGGCCGCCACCGACGCGAGACCGTGCAGGCGGATCGCGCGCGGGCCACCCTCGACGTATTCGGCAATGCCCTCCAGCCAGTCGACGAACCCGCGCGCGCCGGCATCGACCACGCCCGCTTTCTGCAACAGCGCCATCTGCTTCGGGGTGTCGGCCAGGGCCGTGCGTGCCCGCTGCAGGGCCCGCGCGAAACCACCCTTGGGGTCGCCTTGCGGCTGCTGCGCGGCTTCGTCCAGCGCATCGGCGAAGGCAGAGATCACGCTGAGGATGGTGCCCTCGACCGGCTGCGCCAGCGCCGCGCGCGCACTATCGGCACCACGCCGTACCGCCAGCGCGAGGTTGACCGCATCCAGCACCGGCGCATTGCGCGCCTGGTCGGCCAGGCCGACCAGGAACTGCGCCATGATCGCGCCGGAATTGCCGCGCGCGCCGTCGATCGCGTCATTGCCGATCCCGACCAGCAATTCGCCGATGTGGCGGCTGCGCCGGCTCAGTGCGCCCTGCAGCACGCTGCCCAGGGTCGATGCCAGGTTACTGCCGGTATCCCCATCGGCCACCGGGAACACGTTGATGCGGTTGAGTTCATCGCGGGCCGCGATCACCCGACGGGCGCCCGCGATCAGTGCCCGGCGCAGGGCGGGTGCGGTGACGGCAGGCGGGTCGGCGATGGCCACGGACATGCCCGCAGTCTGCGGTCGAAGGGGGCGTAATGCCTGCTGCGACGCAGCAACGCAACCTTTCGTGCCCGGCGCGCATCCACGCTATAGTGGGAGGTGGGGACATGCCTTCCGCACCCCTTTCTTTCCGGTGACCGCCATGCGCTTGCGTCCCATGCTGCTCTGCCTCGTCCTGCTGGCCGCCAGCGGCCACGCCATGGCCAGCGAATCCCGGCAATCGGTCGCGGAGGACGCCTGCCCGGACGCCGTCGCCAGCACGGCCGAACGCACTGACGACGGCCAGGTCGACGAAGCGGTCGTCCCTGCGGCCCGGCAGACCCACAAGGCCAAGCCGGCGGTGTCGGCCTCGCCGCGCGCCACCGGCGGCACCCGCACCAACCCGCCCCGCTTCCACAGCTTCCTGCCGGGCATGTTCCGCTAAGGGCAGCCCGTGTTGCCTGATCCGTTCGCGTGATCTGGCCGTTCTCGCGCCGCAAGGCGACACCCCCCATTCTCGATGACACGCTCTGGCGGCAAGCCGCCGCCGGCCTGCCTTGGCTGCGCCACATCAGTACCGACCGCGAGCAACGCCTGCGCCTGCTGGCCGCCGAATTCCTCCGCGACAAGGCGATCACCCCGTTGCAGGGCCTCCGCCTGAATGAGGTACAGCGCCTGCGTCTTGCGATGTTGTGTTGCTTGCCGCTGCTCGAATTCGGCCGCGAGGGCCTGCACGGCTGGTCGCAATTGCTGGTTTACCCGCAAGCGTTCCGGGTGCAACGCAACCACATCGATGCGCAGGGCGTGCTGCATGAAGGTGACGACGAACTGATCGGCGAAGCCTGGCAACGCGGCCCGGTAATCCTGTCATGGGCCGACGTGCGCGCGGACATTGCCGCGCCCGGCGACGGCTTCTGCGTGATCGCGCACGAGATCGCCCACAAGCTCGACGCCCTGGATGGCGCCATGGACGGCACCCCGCCGTTGCCCCGCGACTGGCAACGACTGTGGGCTGCGGATTTCCAGCGCGCATATGAAACGCTGTGCGAAGACGTTGATGCCGGCCGCGAGACCGCGATTGATCCGTATGCCGCGGAATCGCCGGAAGAGTTTTTCGCGGTGTGCACGGAGCACCATTTCAGCGATGCCGCAACGCTGCGCGAGGCGATGCCCGCTGTCGCAGCGCATTTGCAGCGGTTCTACGGGGCACCATTGCTGGCCTGACAACGTTGTTCGGGTGCGCCCCGTGGCTTGGGGCAAGACTTCGAGCGGGCCATGGATGGCCCGCGCCTGCGGCGTCAGCCCTGGATGACTGGACAGAGCGGCGAAGCCTTGCCCCAAGCCGCGGGGCGCGCGTGCGGCGTCAACATTTACAACCCCGGCGGCAACACGACCTCGAACTTCGCGCCGCCCAGCTCCTGCGAACGGCCGACATGCAGCTCGCCGCGATAGGCCTTGATGATGTCCTGCACGATCGCCAGGCCAATGCCGTGGCCGTGCACCCGCTCGTCGCCGCGCACGCCGCGCTGGAGCACATGGGCGATGCGATCGTCGGCGATGCCGGGGCCGTCGTCCTCGACGGTGATCGACAGGCCCGGGCGCCGGCCCGGCACCGGCGTGCCCTCGGCCACCGTCAGCAACACCTTCGACCTCGCCCACTTGAACGCGTTCTCCAGCAGGTTGCCCAGCAGTTCCTGCAGGTCGCCGGTTTCGCCGTGGAAGCGCGCCTCGGCGGCGATCTCGAATTCGCACAGCACGCGCTTGGCGGCATAGACCTTTTCCAGGCCGGTGACGATCTGCTCGGCCTGCGGCTCGATCTCGATCGGCGCGGCGAACAATTGGTGACCGGAGCGCGCGGCGCGCGCCAGCTGGTAGCCGACCAGGTCGCCCATCCGGCGCAACTGGGTTTCCACTTCGCTGCGCAATTCGGCTTCATCGGCACCGCTGTCCAGGCGCGTTCGCAGCACCGCCAGCGGCGTCTTCAGGCTGTGCGCCAGGTCGGCCAGCGTGTTGCGCTGGCGGTCCAGGTTCTCGCGCTCGCCCTCGATGAAGGCGTTGATGCTTTCGGTGAGCGGTTCGAGCTCGCGCGGATGCGCCTCGCTCATGCCCGCGGCCTGGCCGTTCTGCACGCGCTTGAGTTCGCCGATCACGTCGCGCAGGGGACGCAGGCTCCAGCGCAGCACCAACATCTGCAGCAGCAGCAGGACGACGCCGGCGCCGCCCAGATTGATCCACAACGCGGAACGGAACGCGGCCACCTGCCGACCCAGCGCGGTGGTGTCTTCAAGGATGTAGACGGTGTAGCGGAATTCGCGACGGGAGTCCTCGCTCCCGGTCCAGATCAGCCCGTAGCCGTAGCGGTAAACCTGACCGGCGCCGCCGTCGATGCGGGTCAGTGGCAATGGCCCCTCGAACACCTGCTGGCCAGCATCCAGCATCGCACCCGTCGGTAACTGCGGCCCCTGTCCGGAATCGGATTCCCAATGCCCAGAAGGCAGCACGATCTGCGCGTACAGGCCGCTCCCCGGTCGCTTGAAACGGGGATCCGGCACATCGAACGGTGGGACAAGACTGCCGTCGCGCGCGAAGTCGCTGGCCGCGTATGCCATTGCATAGCTGTGCAAGCGTTCACGCATGCCGCTCTGCGCGGTGCTTTGGAACGCCCGATCGAGTGCATAGCCGGCCAGTGCGAGAAAGGCGATCAGGCCCAGGCTCGCCGCCCACAACTGCCGCGACTGCAGCGAGCGCGGTTGGGCGATGCGCAAACGGCGCAGGCGCGCTGCCCGGCTCGCGCCCTCGCCTTCGACGGCCGGCTCGGGCGCGACCACTCCGTCGGATCCCGCCGGGAACTCAGTCGCCGCTGCGCGCGATGGCGAAGCGGTAACCGCGGCCGCGGACGGTTTCGATAGGCTTGAGCGCGCCGTCCGGATCCAGCTTCTTGCGCAGGCGGCCGATGAAGACTTCCAGCACGTTGGAATCGCGGTCGAAATCCTGCTGGTAGATATGCTCGGTGAGGTCGGCTTTCGAGACCAGCTCGCCGGCATGCATCATCAGGTACTCGAGCACCTTGTATTCGTAGCTGGTCAGGTCGACGTTGCCGCCGTTGACGCTGACCGTCTGCGCGGCCAGGTCCAGCATCACCGGACCGCATTCCAGCGTGGGCTTGCTCCAGCCGGCAGCGCGGCGCACCAGAGCATTGATGCGCGCGAGCAACTCCTCGACGTGGAAGGGCTTGACCAGGTAATCGTCGGCACCCTGCTTGAGGCCGTCGACCTTGTCCTGCCAGCTGGAACGCGCGGTCAGGATCAGCACCGGGAATTTCTTGCCTTCATCGCGCAGGGCCTTGATCAGCTCCATGCCCGACATTTTCGGCAGGCCAAGGTCGATGATGCCGACGTCGAACGGCACTTCGCGGCCCATGTACAGACCTTCTTCGCCATCTTGCGCAGCATCCACGGCATAGCCTTCGCGCTTCAGGCGCGCGGCCAGGGTCTCGCGCAGCGGGGCTTCGTCTTCGACGAGCAGGATACGCATGGGAACTCCTCGGGAATGGGGATCGGATTGCCCGACAACAGCAGGCTGAACAGGTTCAGCTTGCGCGATCAGTCGTCATCGTCGCGTGCAGGCGGTCGGCGCGGTGCCTGCCCACGGTCGTTGTTGCCACCACCAGTGTTGCCGCCGCTGCGCGGCGACGGCGTGGAGCCGCTGTCGCGACGCTGCGGATCCTGCATGAACACGCGCACACGGCCCTGGTCGTCCACCACCTTGACCCGGTGCATGTCGCGGCCGTCGTACTGCACGCGCTCCGCCGACAGCACTTCACCGCGGGTGTCACGCTCGACCCGACGCACGGCATCCGACAGGCTGCCGCGACGGTTGTCGTCGTTGTTGCGCGCATCGCCACGGTCACGCTGCGGCGGTGGCGGTGACTGCTGCGCCCACGCCGAAGCCGGGGGCAGCCCTGCCAGGACGGCCACGCACAGCAGGTTCGACAAGGACTTGGGGACTCGGGTCATGGTGTGTGGCGACATCGAGGGAGCGGGATCGGCTGCCATTCTGGATCCAGGCGGTGAATCCGCCCTGAAGTTTCCTGAACAGGATACCCCGCCATTCAGGCACATACGCATGGTGTGAGGGTGTGACCCGCCGCTCAATACATCTCGCCGATGCAGCAGCGCAGCGATCCGCCCGCGGCCTCGATGGCCTCCAGCCCCACGGTTTCGACCGCGAACCCCGCCGCCGCCAGTTGCCGGCGATGCGCATCGGACAAGGCGACCCCAGCGTTCGCGCTCATCCACACCGTGTCCGCCGACAGCGCGATGCAGTTGCCGACGAAAGCCGCATGTTCGGCGTCATCGCAGACCGCAGCATGCGGTGCGTAGAGATCCGCGATGGCCGCCGGAATCGCCGGATCGGCGAAGCCGCGCGGGCAGATCACCGCCGCGCGACCGGCCAGCACCGCCAGCACCACATTGGTGTGGTACTCCCCCGGCGCGAGTTCGAACAGCAGGGTGGCGCGCAGGCCGAGGGCCTCGTGCATCAGCCGCGCGCCCTCTTCATCGCAGCGTTCCGACAGGCCGCAGAAGCCGAGGCCGCGGGCGCGGTCGATCACCAGCGCGCCGGTCAGTTCGCAGGCATGCGGCTGCGTCGACAGGTCGATTTCCTGGCGTCCCAGTACCTCGCGGAAGAAGCTTCGGATGTCGGCGCGGGTGGCCTCACGCTGGCGCACTGGATGACGCATTCGACCGATGACGACGCGACCAGCGGCGGTGCCGAACACGTTGTTGGGGAACAGCGCATCCGGCGTGACCGGGTCGCCGGCGAAGCAGATCGTCGGCAGCACGGCGGAGATCGCACGCTGCAGGTCGCGGTGCTGGGCCGAGGCGCGGGACGCGTCGAAAGCCGCCGCCTCGGCCATGTATGCATTGTCCTGCGCCGACTGTTCGGCAAGGGCGAAGCCATCGGGCGCGACCAGGAATGCGGCACGCGCCGTCGCCGGACCGAAATCCGCCGATGCCTCACGCGCGAAAGCGGCAAAGGTGTCGATGTCGCGGGTGATCATGCGGCCTGCTCCCTGCGTTCGGTCAGCGCCAGCGCCTGCTCGACCAGCGACCAGTCGGCACCCGGCTTGTGCGCCCCCTCGCTGAGCATCTGCCGGAACGCGCGTCCGCCCGGTTGGCCTGCGAACAGGCCAAGTACGTGGCGGACGATGTGCTTGAGAAACACCCCGCGTTCGAGCTGGGCTTCGACATACGGCCGATACGCACGCAGCAGGTCGCCACGCGACTGCAGTTCCGTTCGTGGTGAGCCTGTCGAACCACCGAACCATGCAACATCGAGTTCGTGCAGCAGATAGGGCGTGTGGTATGCGGCGCGGCCGAGCATCGCGCCGTCCACGTGGTCGAGATGCGCGGTCGCTTCCGCCGCATCGGCAATGCCGCCATTGACGATCACCTGCAGCGTGGGTCGCTCTTGCTTCAACCGGTAAGCCCAGTCGTAGCGCAGCGGCGGCACCTCGCGGTTTTCCTTCGGCGACAGACCCTGCAGCCAGGCGTTGCGCGCATGCACCACGAAGGTCACGCAGCCTGCGGTCGCAATCGTGTCGATGAAGGCGAGGAAGCGTTCCCACTCGTGGTCGTCGTCCACGCCGAGCCGACACTTCACCGTCACCGGCACGCCGGCCACCGCAGCGATCATCGCGGCCACGCCCTCGGCGACGAGCACCGGTTCACGCATCAGGCAGGCGCCGAAGCGACCGGCCTGCACGCGATCGGACGGACAACCGCAATTGAGGTTGACCTCGTCGAAGCCGGCCTCGACACCGATCCGCGCGGCCTGCGCCAGCAAGGCCGGCTCGCTGCCGCCCAGCTGCAACGCAACCGGATGTTCCGCCGGATCCATCGCCAGCAAGCGCGCGCGATCGCCATGGATGACCGCATTGGCGTGGACCATCTCGCTGTACAGCCGCGCATGCGGCGCGAGCACGCGATGGAAGGCGCGACAATGCGAATCCGTCCAGTCCATCATCGGGGCGACGGACAGGCGCAGCTCAGCGGCGGGGATGGCGGGCGCGATGGTCATGCGGGCGCCATTGTACGGACGACGATCGTCCATCCACGTGTCCAACTGCGTGCGCCGGGGCGATGCGCGACAATGGCGGCCTGACGCGACCACGTAGCCAACGCCAATGAACGTCGATTTCCGCAAGCCCCTGCCCGGCACCAACCTCGACTGGTTCGACGCGCGCGCCGCCATCGAGGCGATCCGCCCCGATGCCTACGCCACGTTGTCCTACACCGCCCGCGTGCATGCCGAGAACATCGTCCGCAAGGCGGATCCGGCGATGCGCGACGCGTACCTCACGCAACTGATCGAACGCCGCCGCGACCTCGACTTCCCGTGGTTCCCGGCGCGGGTGGTCTGCCACGACATCCTCGGCCAGACCGCGCTGGTCGACCTGGCCGGTCTGCGCGATGCGATCGCCGAGCAGGGCGGCGACCCGGCGCAGGTGAACCCGGTGGTGCCGGTGCAGCTGATCGTCGACCACTCGCTGGCGGTGGAATGCGGTGGCTACGACCCGAACGCATTTGCCAAGAATCGCGCGATCGAGGATCGCCGCAACGAGGACCGTTTCCACTTCATCGACTGGACCAAGCAGTCGTTCAAGAACGTCGATGTCATCCCGCCGGGCAACGGGATCATGCACCAGATCAACCTGGAGAAAATGTCGCCGGTGGTCTACGTGCAATACACCGGCCAAGGGCGGGGCGTCGCGTTCCCGGACACCTGCGTCGGAACCGATTCGCACACGCCGCATGTCGATGCGTTGGGCGTGATCGCGGTCGGCGTGGGCGGACTGGAAGCGGAGAACGTGATGCTCGGCCGCGCGTCGTGGATGCGCACGCCGGAGATCGTCGCGGTGGAACTGGCCGGCAAGCCGCAGGCCGGCATCACCGCCACCGACGTGGTGCTGGCGCTGACCGAATTCCTGCGCAGGGAAAAGGTCGTCGGTGCATACCTCGAATTCCGCGGCGAAGGCGCGGCCGCGCTGACCATCGGCGACCGCGCCACGATCAGCAACATGGCACCGGAATACGGCGCGACCGCGGCGATGTTCTTCATCGACGACAACACCCTCGATTACCTGCGCCTCACCGGACGCGAGGACGCGCAGGTCGCCTTGGTGGAGACCTATGCGAAGGCCGCAGGCCTGTGGGCCGACGACCTGGCCGATGCGCAATACGAACGCGCCCTGCACTTCGACCTGTCGAGCGTGGTGCGCACGATGGCCGGCCCGTCCAATCCGCATCGCCGCCTGCCGGTCAGCGATCTTGCCGAACGCGGTATCGCGGTGGGGCTCGACGGCGCGCTCCGACAGGAAGCGCAGGGCCTGATGCCGGATGGCGCGGTGATCATCGCCGCGATCACCAGCTGCACCAACACCAGCAATCCGCGCAACGTGATCGCCGCGGCGCTGCTCGCGCGCAACGCGAACGCGAAGGGCCTGACCCGCAAACCGTGGGTGAAGAGTTCGCTGGCGCCGGGCTCGAAGGCCGTGCAGCTGTACCTGGAAGAGGCGGGCCTGTTGCCGGAACTGGAGCAACTCGGCTTCGGCATCGTCGCGTTCGCCTGCACCACCTGCAACGGCATGAGCGGCGCGCTGGATCCCGCGATCCAGCAGGAGATCATCGAGCGCGACCTCTACGCGACCGCGGTGCTCAGCGGCAACCGCAATTTCGACGGCCGCATCCATCCGTACGCGAAGCAGGCCTTCCTCGCCTCGCCGCCGCTGGTGATCGCGTATGCCATCGCCGGCACGGTGCGTTTCGACATCGAGAAGGACGTGCTTGGCCTCGACCACGACGGCACGCCGGTGCGATTGAAGGACATCTGGCCCGACGACGCCGAGATCGATGCGGTGGTGAAGGCCAGCGTCAAGCCGGAGCAGTTCCGCAAGGTCTACGGGCCGATGTTCAACGTGCGCGTCGAACATGGCGAGCCGGTGAGCCCGTTGTACGACTGGCGGCCACAGAGCACCTACATCCGTCGCCCGCCGTACTGGGAGGGTGCGTTGGCCGGCGAACGCACGCTGCGCGGCATGCGCCCATTGGCGTTGCTGCCGGACAACATCACCACCGACCATCTATCGCCATCGAACGCGATCCTGCTGGACAGCGCGGCCGGCGAATACCTGCACAAGATGGGTTTGCCGGAAGAAGACTTCAATTCCTACGCCACCCATCGCGGCGACCACCTCACCGCGCAGCGCGCGACCTTCGCCAATCCCAAGCTGGTCAACGAAATGGCCGTGGTCGACGGCATGGTCCAGCAGGGATCGCTGGCCCGGGTCGAACCCGAAGGCACGGTCATGCGCATGTGGGAAGCGATCGAAACCTACATGGACCGCAAGCAGCCGCTGATCATCATCGCCGGCGCCGACTACGGCCAGGGTTCTTCGCGCGACTGGGCGGCCAAGGGCGTGCGCCTGGCGGGCGTGGAAGCGATCGTGGCCGAGGGCTTCGAGCGCATCCATCGCACCAACCTGGTCGGCATGGGCGTGCTGCCGCTGGAATTCCTGCCCGGTGACACCCGCAGGACCTGCGCGATCGACGGCACCGAAACCTTCGACGTCGTAGGCGAACGCACGCCGGGCGCGACGCTGACGCTGGTGATCCATCGCGCGAATGGCGAGACCGTCGAGGTGCCGGTCATTTGCCGGCTCGATTCCGACGAGGATGTCGAGGTGTACGAGGCGGGCGGCGTATTGCAGCGGTTTGCGCAGGATTTCCTGGCGGCGAACAAGGTGGCCTGATATGACCAACTTCACACCGCAGCTCCGCATCCCCGCCACCTACATGCGCGGCGGCACGTCCAAGGGCGTGTTCTTCAAGCTCGATGACCTGCCCGAAGACTTGCGTGCGCCGGGCAAGGCGCGCGATGCATTGCTAGTGCGGGTGATCGGCTCGCCGGATCCTTACGGCAAGCACACCGACGGCATGGGCGGTGCGACGTCCAGCACCAGCAAAGTGGTGATCATCGCCAAGTCGTCGGTGCCGGATCACGACGTCGATTATCTCTATGGGCAAGTGCCGATCGAGGGCGACTTCATCGACTGGAGCGGCAACTGCGGGAACCTGTCGTCGGCGGTGGGTCCGTTCGCGATCGCCAACGGGCTGGTCGATCCCGCTCGCGTACCGCGTGACGGCATCTGCACGGTGCGGATCTGGCAGGCCAACATCCACAAGACGATCGTGGCGCATGTGCCGATGCGCGATGGCGAGGTGCAGGAAGCCGGCGACTTCGCGCTGGACGGCGTGACCTTCCCGGCCGCCGAGATCGCACTCGAATTCCTGGATCCCGCTGACGAGGGCGAAGACGATGGCGCGATGTTTCCCACCGGCCATCTGGTCGATGAACTCGACGTGCCCGGCGTTGGCACGTTCAAGGCCACGTTGATCAATGCGGGCGTGCCGATGGTCTTCGTCAATGCTGCGGCGCTGGGCTTCGATGGCTCCGAATTGCAGCCGGCGATCAACGAGGACAAGGCGATGCTGGCCAGGCTCGAAGCGATTCGCGCGGCCGGTGCGGTGCGCATGGGCTTGATCGCCGATGTGTCGCAGGCGGCGGCGCGCCCGCTCACGCCGAAGATCGCGTTCGTTGCGCCGCCGAAGGATTACGTCTCGTCCAGTGGCAAGCATGTGGCAGCGGCCAACATCGACCTGCTGGCGCGGGCGATCTCGATGGGCAAATTGCACCACGCGATGATGGGCACGGCCTCGGTCGCCATCGCCACCGCTGCGGCGGTGCCCGGCACGCTCGTCAACGCCGCGGCCGGTGGTGGCAGCCGCGACGCGGTGCGCTTCGGCCATCCCTCCGGCACGATGCGGGTCGGTGCCGATGTGAAGCAGGTCGACGGCCAATGGGTCGCGACCAAGGCGGTGATGTCGCGCTCCGCGCGCGTGCTGATGGAAGGCGTGGTGCGGGTGCCGCGCGAGCAGATCGCGGCGGATTAACTCGCTGCGGCGTCGAAGTCGAAACCGGCCTTTCGCAACTCGTGGCGGGCCTGGTCGAAGCCGGTGCCCGGCACCATTTCGCCATCGCGATCAGCGAGTTCGGCCCAGCGTTGCAGCAAGGATTCTGCGGTGGGTGCCGCACCCAAGTGGATGCCCTGGGTCAGGGTGATCTGCGCCAGTTCATAGCCGCCAGCGCCGGCGCAGAGGATCGCGCGGGTCGGTGCGTTATCGGCCACCAATGCGAGCACCGCGGGGCTGACCAGCGCGGGATCGAGCAAGGCCAGTTGGTCGTCGGGCAGGATCCCTTCCATCATCCGCGTGTACGCGGTCGGTGCCAGGCAGTTGACCCGGATGTCGTGCTTCGCGCCTTCCAGCGCCAGCGTCTGCATCAGGCCGACCAGCGCCATCTTCGCGGCACCGTAATTGGCCTGGCCGAAGTTGCCGTAGAGGCCGGAGGACGAGGTGGTCATCACGATGCGGCCGTAGCCCTGCGCGCGCATCGCGTCCCACACCGCCTTGGTGCAGTGGGCGGCGCCCATCAGGTGCACGTCGACCACCAGGCGGAAATCCTCCAGCGCCATCTTCGCGAACGACTTGTCGCGCAGGATGCCGGCGTTGTTGACCAGAATGTCGATGCGGCCCCATTCGGCGAGCACGCCATCGACCATCGCCTGCACCGCGGCGGCATCGGTGACCGAGCATTGCAGCGCACGCGCCTGGCCGCCGGCCGCGACGATCTCCGCGGCGACCGTTTGCGCACCGTCGCCAAGGTCGTTCACCACCACCTTCGCGCCGCGCGATGCCAGCAGCAACGCATGTTGCCGGCCCAGGCCACCGCCGGCCCCCGTCACGATCGCCACCCGCCCCGCCAGATCGATCATCTTGAAGCTCCAGTCCTGCCCGGAAGGGCGCGGGCGAGACTAGCACTGGTGCCAGGGGCGGTAAATATCTTTATTCATTCGTGAATGAATATTGACGTTTGACAAAAGACGGTGTCAGATAGGCCCACTCGCGCAATCCGCGCGACCGACGAATCCTGGGAGGGAGGACTCATGAAGGGTTTCAGAAGGCACGCCTTGAGCGTGGCGATCCCGTTGCTGCTGCTCACGTGGGGCGGCACTGCGGCCGCGCAGTCCGCAACGCCGGAGGCGGACGATGCCGACCAGCAGGCGCGCACCCTCGACACCGTGGTGGTCACCGCCGAACGTCGCGACGAACCGCTGCAGACCACGCCGCTTGCGGCCACCGTGCTCAGCGGCGAGGACCTCGAGAAGTGGGGCGTCAGCGTGGTCGACCAGCTGCAGTTCGCCACCCCCTCGGCGACGGTCAACAACTTCGGCCAGGGCATCGACTTCAACATCCGCGGCATCGGCAAGGCCGAACACAACACCCAGACCACCACCGGCGTGATCACCTATCGCGATGGCGTGGCCACCTTCCCCGGCTACTTCGCCGGCGAACCCTATTACGATATCGCCAGCGTTGAAGTGTTGCGCGGGCCGCAGGGCACCTTCGTCGGCCAGAACGCCACCGGCGGCGCGGTGTTCGTCACCTCCAAGGATCCGGTGGTCGGCGGCGAAGTCGAAGGCTACGTGGCCGGCCAGCTCGGCAACTACAGCGACGTGGCCCTGCAGGGCGCGATCAACCTGCCGATCGGCGAGACGCTGGCGGCGCGCATCTCGGTCAATGGCGAGAACCGCGACAGTTTCTGGGACATCACCGGGCCGTGGACCGGCAGCGACGGCCGCCTGCGTTCGCGCAGCGCGCGGCTTGGCCTGCTGTGGACGCCGAGCGAGGCGTTGTCGGTGCTGTTCAAGACCGACTACAACGACCTCGACATGGGCGCGTATCCGTCCGATCCGGTGACCGCGACCAACGACCTGTTCGACATCACCGCCAATGCGGAGATGAAGGCGCACGACCGTTTCACTCGTTCGGTGCTGAAGCTCGACTACCGTTTCGCCAATGGCATCAGGTTCCGCTCGACCAGTGGCTACCAGCAGGGCCAGACCGCGTATGCGGCCGACCTCGACGGCACCAGCACCGGCAACACCATCTTCCGCGACGTGGTCGACGAAACCATCTGGTCGCAGGAGTTCAACCTGATCTCACCGGAGACGGGCCGGATCAACTGGATCCTCGGCGCGTACTGGCAGAAGGACACCTACACCTTCCTGCCCGGCGAGTTCGTGATCGGCGCGCCTCCGGGCAGCGTGTTCACCGAGTACCGCCTGGAGGGCACCAACCCGAAGAAGACCTCGGCGCTGTTCGGCCAGGTGGGCTTCAACATCACCGACAAGCTGGAGCTGGAACTCGGTGGGCGCTATGCGCACAGCGACACCACCAACAACATCGACGTTTCCCAATACGGCACGCCGATCCAGTCGATCCAGACCGCGAAGTTCAAGAATTTCTCGGGCAAGGTCGCACTGAACTACGAGGTCGATGCCAATCACTTCCTGTATGCCTTCGCGGCGACCGGCTTCCGTCCGGGCGGCTTGAATGTGCCGGTCGGGTTCGGCGTACCCGCGCCGTTCGACGGCGAGAAGGTGCAGAGCTTCGAGTTGGGCTGGAAGGCGGTGTGGCTGGACGGGCGCGTGCACACCCAGCTCAATACCTTCTACAACAACTACGACAACTTCCAGGTCACCATCGGCTATCCGGACCTGCCGGTGTTCGGCTTCGAACTCAACGTCCCCGAAACCACCAAGATGCATGGTTTCGAGGCGCAGGTGCAGGCCTACCTGGGCAAGTGGCGGATCGATTCCGGGCTGGGCGTGCTGAGCAGCAAGCTCGGCCAGTTCTACGCCACCGATCCTCGCAGCGTCTCGGTGTTGCCCTGCAATCCGTTGACCGGACCGGTCAGCGTGAGCTGCATCGACCTGAAGGGCCGCGACCAGACCTATGCGCCGGAGCTGACGTTCAACCTCGGTGTGCAACGCAGCTTCACCGTCGGCAGCGGCACGCTCACCCCGCGCATCACCTACAGCCACGTCTCCGAACAGTGGGCCACGCTGTTCCAGAACGAAGCGCGCGGCGACCTGATCGAGAGCCGCAACATCGTCACCGCGCAGATCGCCTGGCAACGCGGCGACTGGCTGGTCACGCTGTACGGCACCAACTTGACCGACCAGCGCTACGTGGCGGCGATCAACTCCGGCCTGCGTTTTGCCGGTGCGCCGCGCCAGTTCGGCCTGCGCGCGACCAAATGGTTCTGATCACTGCCCATCGCCGGCCGCAGCACGCGGCCGGTGCGTTTGCCGCTTTCCGGATCGAGGCACGATGCAACGCCACGCGCTGACCGTCGACAAGTTCATCGACCACGCCGCCCGCTGGGCGCCGCGGCGCGAGATCGTGTGGGCGGAACCGGGCACGGCGGTCGATCGCATCGGTTATGCCGCGTTGCGCGAGCGCAGCAACCGGTTGTCGGGGGCGTTGCTCGCACTCGGGCTGGCGACCGGCGATCGCGTCGGCACGCTGGCGTGGAATACCCGCCATCACCTGGAGACCTACTACGCCACGATGGGCGCGGGCCTGGTCTGCCACACGCTCAATCCGCGCTTCACCGTGCAGCACCTCGCAACGATCATCGACGAAGCCGACGATCGCGTGCTCGCGGTTGCAGCAAGCCTGTGGCCGCTGCTGTGCGAGCTGCTGCCGCTGTGCCCGCGCGTCGAACACGTGGTGATCCTCGATGAACCACTGCCGGGCGATGCAGCGCTGCCCGGCTCGACCGCGCGCCTGTGGTCGCACGAGTCCCTGCTTGAAACCCTGGGCACGCCGGTCACGTGGGGCGACTTCGACGAAAACGCATCGGCCGGGCTCTGCTACACCTCCGGCACCACCGGCGCGCCGAAGGGCGTGCTGTACACGCACCGCTCCAATTACCTGCACACACTCCGCACCTTGCAGGCCGAGGCGATGGCACTCACGCGCGACGACAGCGTGCTGGTCGGCGTGCCGATGTTCCATGCCAATGGCTGGGGCCTGCCCTTCGCGGCACCGGCAGTGGGCGCGAAACTGGTATTGCCCGGGCGCCATGCCGATGGCGCGCACCTGGCCACGCTGATGCGCGAAGAAAGCGTCACCCTCGCGGTCGGCGTGTACACGCTGTGGCTGGGCGTGGTCGACCATGTCGAAGCGACCGGCGACGCGCTGCCCGACCTCAAGCGCGTGCTGATCGGTGGTTCGCGCTGCCCGGAGGCACTGATCCGCCGCATCGAGGAACGCCTGGGCGTGCAGGTGCAGTCCAGCTGGGGCATGACCGAACTCTCGCCGCTTGGCACCATCGCCCCGCCGGGCGCGCGCTGGTCGGAGGCACAGGGGTCGGGTCGCGCGCCGATGGGCCTGGACATGCGCGTCATCGACGCCGATGGCTTGCCGTTGCCGGAGCAGCACGGCAACGAGGGCCAGTTGCAGGTACGCGGTGCCAGCGTGGTCGATCGCTATTACCTGGCCGGCGACGACGCGGTCGATGCCGACGGCTGGTTCGATACCGGCGACCTCGCCAGCATCGACGAGGCCGGCCATCTCAGCATCCGCGGACGCGCCAAGGACCTGATCAAGTCGGGCGGCGAATGGATCAATCCGGCGGAGATGGAAGACATCGTCGGCCGTCATCCGGCCGTGCGCCAGGTCGCGGTGGTCGCGCGACCGGATCCGAAATGGGGCGAGCGGCCGGTGCTGTTCGTGGAACTGCATGACGGCGAAGTGCTGGACGCGGATACCATGCTGGCCTGCCTGCATGGCAAGGTCGCGAAGTGGTGGCTTCCAGACGCAGTGTTCGCCTTGGCCGCGATGCCGCTGGCCGCCACCGGCAAGATCGACAAGCAGCGCCTGCGCGAGGACGCGATGTCGGCAGACACTGCGGATGTCGCATCCGATTGACGGTTGCGGAGTGCGCTGCCTAGACTCGGGGACGATGAAGAGCGCAGCGACCCGATGCCACAGGCCCTGAAGAAACGGGTGCGCCGCAGCAAGGCGGAACAGCGCGCGGAAAGCATCGAGCAGATCCTCGACGCCGCCGAGTACCTGTTTTCGAAGCACGGCCTGCACGGCGTGACCCTGCGCGATGTCGCCCAGCACGTCGGCATCCACACCACGCTGGTGCACTACTACTTCCAGGACAAGCAGAACCTGTTCGAGGAAGTGTTTGCGCGCCGCGCCGCCGTCACCAGCAGCGCGCGCATGGCCGCGCTGGATCGCTACGCCGCCGAGGCCGGCGACGCGCCGACGGTGGAAGGCGCACTGCATGCGTTCCTGGACACCGACCTGGACCTGTACGTGCAGGGCGGCGAAGGCTGGATGAACTACGCCGCGTTCGGTGCCCGCGCCAGCAATACGCCCGAGGGCGCGGCGCTGATGGACGTGCACTTCGACCCGGTGGTGCTGAAGCTGGTCGGCATCCTCAAGCAGGCGCTGCCCGGGCATGCCGACGAAGACATTTTCTGGGGCTACCACTTCGTGACCGGCGCGCTGATGAACACGCTGGCGCGCACCGGCCGCATCGACCGCCTGTCCGGCGGGCTCTGCCACTCCGACGACTTCAATGCGGTCAAACAGCGCATTGCGAAGTTCATGGCCGCCGGCTTCCATTCGCTGGCACCGGGCGTCGGCAGCGCGGACGCCAAGCCGAAGCCTGCGGCGAAGAAAACGCCCGCGAACAAGGCACCCGCGAAGAAGTCGGCAAACCGCACGCGCTGAGACGTGCGGCGAAGTCGCCGTTACTTGGCGAGGACCGGCGAGACCATCCCCACGTTCCAGTTCCAGGCCTGGTTGGCCTTCGCCCGGCGCACCATCGCGGCCTCGTGCAGTTCGAACATGCCGGGCATCAACGCACGCTCGACTTGCGGCTCATCGCCGAAACGCATGTACGACTTGCCCTGCGCGAAACGCGGCCAGGCGGCCTCGCCCTTCGCCTGCGGCACGCCATCGCGGGCAAAGCTGGTCCAGTAGCCGATCATCGCGTCGGACATCCGCGTCTCGCGCGGCGCCGCTTCCACCTTCGGCCAGCGCGGCGGCGTCTTGTCGAAGGTGCCGAAGACATACGGGATCTCGCTGGCATGGAAAGCGTGCAGGCCGGCCGCATCCGCCGCCGGATAGCCGTGGTCGAACAGATAGAGATACGACGGCTGGCCGATCGCCGCCTGCGCGCGCGCCAGCCGCTCCGAGGTCCAGCCGTACAGCGCATCGCGCGTGGTCGCATAGATGCTTTCCTGCATATCGCTGGACGGATACAGGCGCAGGAACTCGTCGGCGAGGTCGCCGTAGCGTTCGCGGATCGCGCTTTCATACGCGGCGGCATTCGCCGGCACCGGCGGCGCGAGCATCGTGAGCGAGCGGATCTCGCCGCTGTTGAAGCCGACCAGCAACGGCACGGGTGCCTGTTCGCGATGGCCGAAACTGTCCACCAGTTGTCGCGGCAGGACTTTGCCATCGACTGCAGCGAACGGCATGAAGCCGAGCACCGCAGCACCGTCGGTCAGCGCCTGCGCGTCGATGTCGCGCAGCCCCGCGATGTTCACCACCTGCGACTTCGCCGCCAGCTGTATTCCGATCTTTTCCGCCGCCGGCACGCCGTAGCGATCCTCCTTCAGGTGCTGGGTGGAGATCATGTACGCGCTCTGCGCGATCGCCTTGTGGAACAGCCCGCGCGCGTTCGGCGAGGCCATGAGGTACAGCACGCTGAGCCCGCCGGCGGATTCGCCGGCGATGGTCACGTTGCCGGCATCGCCACCGAACTTGGCGATGTTGTCCTGTACCCACTGCAGCGCGGCGACCTGGTCGAGCAGGCCGTAGTTGCCGGACACGCCATCGGCGGATTCCGCACTGAGCTGCGGATGCGCCAGGTAGCCGAGCACGCCCATCCGGTAATTGATCGACACCACCACCAGGCCCTGGCGCGCCAGTGCGCTGCCGTCGTACATCGTTTCCTTGCTGGTGCCGGACCACAGCGCGCCGCCGTGGATCCACACGAATACCGGTGCGTTTTTCGCATCATCCGGTGCCCACACGTTGAGGGTCAGGCAGTCTTCGCCGGTCGGGCTGACATCGGAACTGTAGATGCTCGGTGCGCGGGTGGTCGGCTGGATGCAGGCCTTGCCGAAGTCCTTCGCCGCACGCACGTCCTTCCATGCCGCGACTGCGGTAGGCGGCTTCCAGCGCAACTTGCCGACTGGTGGCGCGGCATAAGGGATGCCCTTGAACACCTGCAGGCCGGCCTCGTTCGATCCTTCGACAGAACCGCTTTGGATGGCCACGACCGGGCCGCTTGCGGGTGACGTCATCGAAACTCCTCCAGCGATGCAGGACAGCGACAGCGCCAGGCCCGCGGCCACGGCACAACTTGCGATGATGCGACGGTGTTTCATGCGCTGGCACCTCCGACGATGGGCGATGGTGTGCCGCGTCCAAGCACGCGCGCCAGCCACAGGAACAGGCCGATGGCGACGAAGTAGAACGGCACGAGGGTGTACAGGGCCATCTGCAGCGAGTTGTCCGGATGGCTGGCGCGGAACCAGTCGCTGGCCGCGCCGACGAAGGTCGGCCCCAGGCCCAGCCCGATCAGGTTCATCACCAGCAGCAGCAACGCACCGGACATCACCCGCTGCTCGGGACGCACTTCTTCCTGCACCAGGGTGACTGCGGAGGACAAGTAGAAGTAGTTGAGGAAGGTGGGCCCAAGCAGGAACAGCAGGGCCATCGGCCAGCTCGGTGCCCACACGAAGGCGATGTAGAACGGCACCGCCAGCGCGAGGGTCGCGGCCGGCAGCAGCGCATAGGCCTTGCGCGAGCGGCGGGTGAAGCGGTCGATCATCCGCCCGGACACGAAGATCCCCGCGCTCATGCCGATGCCGACCACCAGCGCGTACCAGAGCGCGACCTCCTCCAGCACCATGCCCTTCTCGCGCATCAGGAACAGGGTGGTGAAATTGCCCAGCCCGTAGGTCACGATCTGGGTCACGCCACTGCCCAGTGCGGCCAGCACCAGCTCCGGGCGACTCACGAACATCTTCATCGTTTCGCCGAAACCGGCCTTGGCGGATGCAGAGGTCGATGCCGCATCGGCACGCGGTGCGTCCAAGCCACCACGCACCGGTTCACGCACCAGCACCAGCAGCACCAGCGCGGCCACGATGCCGATCGCGCCGACCAGAATGAAAGCCAGTCGCCAGCTGTAGGCCGCGGCGATCGATGCACCGAAGGCGATGCCCATCGCCGCGCCGATCGGCGGCCCCAGGTTGAACAGGCCAAGCGCGGTGCCGCGCTGCCCGCGCGGGAAATAGTCGGAAATGATCGCGTACGACGGCGGCACGCCGCCGGCCTCGCCCACGCCCACGCTCATCCGCGCGACCACCAATTGCGGATAGGTGCTCGCCATCCCGCAGGCCACGGTGGCGGCGCTCCAGATGGCGCATGCGAGCGAGAGCACCTTGACCCGGTTGCTGCGGTCGGCGAGCCAGCCGACCGGAATCGAGATCAGGCAGTAGAACAGCGCGAAGTACAGTCCGCCGATCAACCCCAGTTGGGTATCGGAGACACCCAGGCTGTCCTGGATCGGCTTGGCCAGGATCGCCAGCAACTGACGGTCGAGGAAATTGAGCACGTAGATGAAAGTGAGCATCGCCAGCGCGACCCACGCGCCGGGAAGCGGCTTGCTGGCAGGTTCTGCGCCCGCCCGCGCGGCAAGGTCAACCGCCGCCATCGCCATGCTCCAATGCCGGCGGGCCGATCCACGACGCGATGAAGGGCACATCCCGACACCATCGCCGCGGCAGGGATGCCGTGGTCACGCGCTTTCGCATTGGAGCCCTCCCAGGCTTTCAGACCGCATGAGCAGCCTTGCCCGGATCATGCCGCCAAGCGGCATCGGCGTCAACATTCACTATGTTGTGTGTGAATTTGTTGGTTGGCTCAGGCGTCGGCCAAATGCGCGACTGCCGCCGTTGCGGCATCGCGATCGCCATCATCGAACGTGACCACTCGCAATGCAGAAAGATCGATGTCATCCAGGCAGCGTGCGTTGACGCTGAAGCCATGCGGATGGCTGCGCGGCACGTAGAAACTCTTGATCCCGCAATGCCCACAGAACCGGTGCTTCGCCGCGCCGGTATTGAAGGTGTATTCGACCAGGTCATCCGCACCGGACAGCAGGCGGAAGCGCGTGGCCGGCACGATCAGGTGCAGGAAGCCGGTCATCCGGCAGATCGAACAATTGCAGTCGAGCACCTCGAAACCGCGCGCCGCATCGACCTCGAAACGCACGCGCCCGCAATGGCAACCGCCGCCGAAGGTCGCGATGCCATCCGTCACTGCCCATCGTCCAATCGGGTCGGCAGCAGGACATCGTCGGCAAGCGCCGGCAACAACGCGCCATCGATGCCGCGCGCCTGCAGGCTGCCGTCTTCCTGGCGAACGTAGACGCGCTCGCCGCCCTGCGATGACGTAAGCCGCAGCAAGTCGCCTTGCGCAGTCCAATCGCCTTCGTCCTCGAAGCGCAGGCCGGGGCCGCCATCGCGGTAGCGCTCGACCAGTTGGTAGCGCTGCAGGCCGTCGCCCGATTGCAGGCGCAACCACGCGTCGATGCCTGCGCAATCCACGCACGGACGTTGTCCGCGGAACTCCAGCGCGCTGTCCACGATGGCGGGGTCGATGGCCGACGACGCTTGCCGGCCCGCCGCAGGTGCGCGCGACGGAGCCGCGTCGCAGCCGGCGAGCAGCAACAGGGAAACCAGCAACATGAGCGATCGACGCGACATCCGCGAATTGTGCATCAATGCCGCGGGCCCGCTTCAGCGCGCGGCGATGGCATCCAGCTCACGCATCGCCTGCGGCAGTTCGGCGATGCCGGCGATCGTGCGCATGCGCTCGCCGCCGTGTTGCAGGCTGGCATCGGCCTCATGCGCCCAGGTCGTGTGGTACGGCACATGCACGCCCCACCCGCCGAGCTCGATCACTGGCGCGATGTCCGAGCGCAGCGAATTGCCGACCATCAGGAAGCGCTGCGACGCGATGCCGAATTCCTCGAACAGACGCGCATAGGTCGCGGGATCCTTTTCGCTGACGATCTCGATGCGGCGGAACAGGTCGGCCATGCCGCTGTCGCGGACCTTGGCTTCCTGGTGGAACAGATCGCCCTTGGTGATCAGCACGACGGGATGCGTGGCGGCGATCGTCTCGACGGCCTCGCGCACGCCGTCCAGCAGTTCGACCGGATGCCGCAACAGCGCCTTGCCCAGGCCGACGATGCGATGCAGGTCGCCGGCGCTGATGCGCTCCTCGGTGATCTCGACCGCGGCTTCGACCATCGACAGGACCATGCCTTTCACGCCGTAGCCGAACAGCGCGAGGTTGCGCTTCTCCACGGCGTACAGCCGGCCGGCCACATCGTCCAGATCCACGTAACCGGCGACGATGCGCTCGAATTGCGCCTGCGCGTCATCGAAATAATCCTGGCTGCGCCAGAGGGTGTCGTCGGCATCGAAACCGACCAGACCGATACCCCCGTTACGTTGCGTATTCATGCGCGCAGTGTACGTGCCCGAAAAAATCGCAGGCAAACGAAAGGCGGCCTGAGCCGCCCTTCGTGCCACAACCTTCAACTTTTCTTGTTGTTGTTCAGTCTTGCGTCAGCCCTGCCCGGCCTTGGGCTTGCCACCACCATTGGCCGCCAGCCAGGTCTTGTACTCATCGGCAGTCAACTCGCCATTGCCGTCCTTGTCGGCCTTCGCGAACACCTTGGTGAGACTTTCGATGGGAGCGGCTTCGCTGGCGCTCAACGAGCCATTGCCGTTGGCATCGAGTTCGGCCCAGGTTTTCTGCGCCGGGGCGGCCTGCGGAACCGCTTCGGTGGGCTGCTGCTGCGGCATCGATTGCGGCGTTGGATCCTGCGGATTGGCGGGGGCGCTCTGCGCGAACGCCGCCGGTGCCGCCAGGGCCGAAGCCAGGGCGATGGACAGGATGGCGAGTTTGTTGGTCTTGTGCATGGGATACCTCTCGTTCTGCGGGGGATCAAAACGGATCGTCTGGTGCGGTTGCGGGATGCGCCGCTGACAGGGCCAACGCATCCCGCAACTCACGATTCGCACCTTACGGGTGGCGTCTGAACGCGTCCCGCGCGCCAAGATGAACACCAACATTTGCTTAACCACGCGCGCGCAAAGACCGGCTAATCGCGCGGCGCATTCAAGATCTCGTGCAGATGGCGTCAGGGACCATCAGCCAGGCCGGAATCCCACGCGCCGACTTCGATCCGGGCCCAAGACGGGCGCTCGCGTGACCGCCGTCCGCCCGGCAGACTGCCCGAAGATGGCGTTTCAATTTCCTGTAGCCATAACCTTCCTCCTACCCAAGAATCGGAGCGGGCTAGGTATCGCGCAGGAGCTCGGCTTGCGCAAGCAGGCTATGCTCGCCTGGCATTCTGCTTGTTGGCTTGTTGGTGGAGGAGGCAATGAAAATTCTGGGACTGCCGCTGATCGGAATGGCGATGTTCGCGGGGCAAGCGCTGGCAGCAAGCTGCCCGGCGGCCGGAGAGCGATACGTGATCAAAGGGTTCACCGGCGACACACCTGTCAAAGCCACCGGCGGTGAACTCGATCCAAAATGGGGTTGTCGCTTTCTGGTCGAGGACAGCAGTCGCGAGCTGTGGTGGAATCCCGCCGATATCGTTCCTGCCGCTGCCGCGAAGGCGGCGGCATCAAAACCGGCAACCAGACCGGCGACGAAACCGGCATCGCAATCAAGCCCCGGCCCTGGCAACAGCGGCAAAGCGCTTGCGATCGGCAGCGTGTGGGAATGCACCCTGCCCGGTGTCGGCCTGTTTACCGGCGCGTACTTCGGCATCGTGGACGGCAGTACCTATCGCGATTTCGACGGCCGCACCGGTCGCTATACCTTCGACGCCGGCACCGGCGTGTTGCGCCTGACCACGGGCTCCTCGCGTGGCTTGACCTACAAGCGCGAGACGGCACGCAATTTTCGCGTGCTCGACGATGCCGGAGCGATCACGGGCGGCAACTGCGTCTACAACGCATCAAAGCGTATCGATGGGCGCTGGTAGGCCGCTGGATCATTGACTGCTCAAATCGCGCGGCTTGCTTACTGCGCCGCGCGCAGTGGCGGATCCAGCGGCGGCAGCTTCATCGCCTGGCGATAGCGCGCGTGCAAGGCCTGCACCTTCGTGACGTAGGCGATGGTCTCGGCATACGGCGGCACGCCACGGTATTTCGTCACCGTGCCGATGCCGGCGTTGTAGGCGGCCGCGGCCAGTGCGTAATCGCCCTTGTAGCGCGCGAGCAATGCGCGCAGGTGGCGCGCCGCGGCATCGATGGATTGCGCGGCATCGAACGGATCGGTCACGGCGTAGTCGCGCTGCACGTCCGGCATCAACTGCATCAATCCCTGCGCGCCCTTCGGCGACACCGCCTTGTCGTCGAAGCCGCTTTCCGCATGGGCGATCGCGCGCAGGAAGGCATCGTCGACCTTGCGTGCCTTCGCCGCCTTGCGGAACGTCGGCGCATGCGCGTCGAGCCGCGGCTTGCCCAGCTGGCCCAGGCCTTCATGCGCGGGCGAGCCCTTCGGCGTTTCGACGGTGAACTTGAGGTAAGGCGTCGCCCCCGGCATGCGCCGGGTGGTGTAGATCAGCACGCCATCCGGCGCTTTCCATTCGTACAAGGTGCCGCTGAACACGCCGAGCTCGCCCCACAGGTTGGGCAACATCGCAGCGTTTTCGTCGAGCGTCTTCGCTTCGCACTTGCTGCCCGGTTCCGGCGCGGTGGACAGGCTGACGGTCGCATCGCGCACGCAGCGGTAGACCGTGCGTGAGTGCGCATCGCCGATGATCGCCAACGCGAGAATCGCGGCGATGCCGACCGGGCGACGTTGCATGCGACTTATTTCACCCCGTAACCGGCGTAGCGTTCCGCGACTTTGGGATCCAGTGCCAGACCCTTGGCGATGTCGGCGTCCGCACCCTTGGCATCGCCCAGGGCGCGCTTGGCCAGGCCGCGGATGTACCAGGACGAGGCCATCTCCGGGACGTGCTGGATGGCCTTGTCGTAGTCCGCCACTGCAGCGGCGTGGTTGCCCAACCGATACTCGATATAACCACGCGAGTTGTAGCTGTTCCAGGACTCGGCGTCCAACTCCAGGGCACGCGCGCAGTCGGCCTTGCCGCCCGCATGGTCGCCGGCCATTGCACGCGCCCAGCAACGCGCGTCGTACCAGGTGGGGTTGTCCGCGGCCAGGTCGATCGCCTTGCCGTACGCGGCCACCGCATCCGGCCACTTCTCCATGCCCTCGAAGGCGACCCCGCGCGCCGCGTGTGCATGCGAGGACTTCGGCTCCATCGCCAGCGCGCGATCGGCATCCGCCAATGCCGCCGCGAAATCACCCGCCTGGCGATTCGCGCGCGAACGGCCGAGCACATATTCATGCGCAGTCGGATCGAGTTGCATCGCCTTGCCGAAATCCGAAACACCCTCCGCGCCCTGTTCATTCCGGTAGCGATGCCAGCCGCGTTGCCCGTGCCACGCGGCGCGCTTGGCAGGCTCCAGATCCTTGCGCTCCAGTTCCCGCGAGCACGCCGCGATTGCCGCGGCGATATCGGCACCATCGTCCGCACACAGCTGGGCATCGCGTTCTTCGGCGCTCAGCTCCGGCTCGGTGGCATGCGGGGTTTCGTCGGACCACTCATGGTCGTGCGCCTGCTCCACCAGTCGCATCCTGCGACGCTCGTAATTGGCGTTCTCGGCGATCTTGGTGTTGCGCACGTATTGGTACATCTCGGGAATGCCGGTCGCGCGCTCGAACACGATGAATCCCTTGTCGACGATGCTGACCTGCAACGGCAGCGTCTTGCGCTCGGCCTCGTCGATCTTGCGCCCGAACAGACGCTCTGCGGTGTCCCAGATCGCGACGGCACCCTTCACCGGATCGATCTCCAGGGTCCATTCCAGCCAAACGTCTTCCGGCGAATCCTTGTCCACGTACAGCCCGAACGTCAGCTTTGCCGGGAACGGCGGACCCCCGGTCGGGTTTTCCAGGGTAGTGTCCAATGCGTAGGACTGGTCGTTCTCGAGCTCCGCACCGGTGAAATTCAGCACGGTCTGGATGTCGCGGGTGAGCATGCCTTCGAGCACCTGCGGGGCGGTGAAGCGATCCAGGACGGCATTCGTTTCGGCTTCGACCTTGTCCATCGCCTCCTTGCGCTGGGCCGGCTCCATCGCAGCGGTCGCCTTCGTCGTGGTCTCGCGCACCAACTTGAGCATCACCGGCTGCATCGCAGCGCGCAGTCGCGTGGTCACTTCCTGCAGGTTGCGCATGCCCTTGTAGCTGCCTTCGCCGTCCATTTCGATGACGAACGCCAGGTCTTCCAGGCCCTCCATCGCGTCGGCGATCGCCTTGGCTTGTTCCTTGTCGCCTTCGAGCACTTCCTGCTTGTTGTCGTATCCGCGCCAATGCTGGAGGAAGCCCTCCTTGCCGGCCTCGATGGTCTTCACTTCGATCATCGACGTGGAAATCGATTTCTCGCGTGAGCCCGGGCTGGTGTCGGTTTCCACCTGTTCGACCTGGTAGTGCAGCACCTGACCCTGCTTCCACGGCAGCGGGACTTTGATCTTCTCCGCTTCGGCCGGGGGATCTGCGGCGATGGAGACGCCACCCACGGCGAGGCTGGCGAACAGGACGAGCGCGCGTACGAGGTGCATGGCGATCAGGCTGGCTTTGGTGGCGGGCAGTTTGCCGCATCACCGCGATCCTGCCCTTCATCGTGATGAACCCGGCATCGGGAGGACTGGCGCGCGCATTGCCTTGCAGACGTCCGTCGACGCAGCAACCGCCCTCGCTGTCAGCCAGCCGACTCGCCGGCGCCTGCCAGTTCGTCGTCGTGCTGCCCAAGGGTGGGCGCGGCGAATGGCGGCGGACCCGGGGTGCGGCCGAAGTGGATCGGCTGGGTCACGCCCCGATAGTGACCCACCACCGGATGCGCCAGGTTGGCGACCAAGCCCTCGGCCTGCACCTGGGGATGGTCGAACATGTCCTCCAGACGACGCGCGGCGGCGCTGGGGACCTCATCGCCGAACATGCGCTCCCAGCTCTCGGCGTCATGCGCGAGCAGTGCTTCGTGCAGGATCGGCACGATCTCCGCCGCGTGCGCGGCGCGCTTGCGCACGCTGTCGTAGCGCGGGTCCGCGGCGAGCGCCTGCATTCCGGTCTTCGCACACAGCGCCTGCCAGAACCGCGGTGTGTTGGCGGAAATGTAGAGGTAGCCGTCGCGGGTCGGATGCAGGCCGGTAACACCGCCGGACCGCATGTCGCGGCCGATGTCGAGCGCTTCGCCCTCGGCCCAGACCATGCGCGCGGACTGCATCGTCAACGCGCTGCGCAGCAGCGACACGCCGACGTACTGGCCCAGACCGCTGCGCTCGCGTTCGTACAACGCGGAGGAGACCCCGGCGGCCAGCAACGCTGCCGCGTAATAGTCGACCACGGAGCCGTAGATGATTTCCGGCGCACCGCCGCGCTTGCCCTGCATGACGCACATGCCGGTCATCGTCTGCAGCACCTGGTCGTAGCCGGCCTTGTCCTTCATCGGCCCGCTTTCGCCGTAGCCGGTCACCGCGCAGTACACCAGCCGCGGATTGATCAGGTTGAGGCGTTCATGGTCGATGCCCAACCGCGCCGGGACGCTGGGACGGAAGTTGTGCACGAGCACGTCCGCGCTGCGCACCAGCTTCAACAGCCTGGCGTGGTCGCCGGCGTTCTTGAGATCGAGGATGATGCCACGCTTGCTGCGGTTGATGCCGAGGAAAGCGCGACTTTCCTTGTCCAGCGTCGACGGGTACTGGCGCAGGTTGTCGCCACCGGGCGGCTCGATCTTGATCACCTCCGCGCCCTGGTCGGCCAGCAGCGTGCAACCGTAGGGACCGGCGATGTAGGCGCTGAGGTCGAGCACCCGGATGCCGGCCAGGGGACCGGCGGCGGCCGCTGCAGCAGCAGGTGGCGAAGGGCTCAGCATGCGTGGTCCGGCCAGGCCGATGCGGGGAACATGGGGGCCACTCTGCGCGAGGACCCGGGCGATAAACAGGCGCGCTTCATATGTTCTGGCGCTACGAATTCTTGATTGAGGCCGGTTCGGCCGCGGCTGGCGGGAGCGACAGCCACGTGAGCCGCCAGCTGCCATCGCGGCGGCCAGCGGCCAGGAAATACGGCTCGAACAGGATCGGCGTGCGGCCCGGCACGCGCAGTGCGAGCGCGGCGCTGCCGGCGGTGGTGTCGATCCAGTCCGTCGTCGGCATCTCGGGCAGAGTTTCGTCGTGCTTGTAGCCGTCGACAAGCCCGGTGGCGAACACAAGCGGGCCGCGGGTCAGCGCGCAATAGGCATGGCGCAGCACTTCCTGCGCCACCGGGCTGCCGTCCGGCGCCCGCGACTCCTGCACGTTGCGGTTGCAGGCATGGTGGATGCGCAGCGGCAGCGGCAAGGCCAGCTCGACTTCATCGCCGTCATGCCAGTGCCGCGCCAGCAGCGCGAATCCGTCGCCATCGATCTCCACCTGGACCGCTTCGCCATTGACCTGCAGGCCGATCTCGGCGGCCCACTCGGGGACGCGCAGGCGCAGCGCGAATGCAGCTTCGCGTTCGACCGACAGCCGCATCCGGATCACGCCAGCGAAGGGATATTCGGTGTCCTGGCGCAGCGTGACCGCACCGGCGCCTGGCAGGCGGGCGTGGACCTCGCCCGCGCCGTAGACCTGCACGCGCAGGCCGTCGCCGTCGACCGCATAGGCCAGCGCCGGCAATTCCTCCAGCGCCATCGCGCCGCTGGATTTGCAGCAACGCCAGTACGTGGTGTGCGTGCGGCGTCCGTTCGGAAACACGTAGTAGCACCAGTCCTCGCCGTCGGCGGCCTGCGCGCCCAGCAGATCGTTGTAGGCGCTGCGCTCGATTTCGCCTGCGTAGCGGGCATGCCCGGTGATGCGCAGCAGTTCACGGTTGAGCTGGATCCAGGCGAAGGTCGAGCAGGTTTCGACATAGCCTTCCGGACTGAACACGTTGGCGGGATTGAATACCTCGCGCGAGCGATGGCCAGCGCCGCCCCACGGTCCGCCACCCAAACTGAGGTGGTGCGCGCGGATGTTCTCCGACAGCCGCTGCACGGCCTCCAGCAGGCGCGCCTCACCGGTGGCGCGATGCAGCTTGGCCAGCCCGACCAGGTTCCAGATCAGCTGGTAGGCCTTGCCGGTGGCGATCTCCGAGGCATCCGCGCCCTCCAGCGCGCGCGACAACAAGCGCAGCGCGGGATTGGCTTCTACCTGCGCGAGGATCCGCTTCGCGAGATCCAGATAGCGCGTTTCGCCGGTCGCGAAATACAGCTCCACCGCCGGATCCATCAGCACTGTCGCCGACATCCCGTGGTGATTGCCGAGATCATTGATGTCGATGCCGCCATCGGTCAGCGCGTGCAGGCAGAGGTCGCCGATGCGTCGCGCGGCCGCGAGGTACGCGTCCTCGCGCAGGGCGCGGCTGGCTTCGACCAGACCCAGGATCAAATAGGCATGCGTCCAGATGTCCCAGGTACGCAGGCTGGGCGCGCCGTCCCAGCTCACCGGCTTCGGCGGCTGCTTGCGCATGAAGCGGCGCTCCGGCGCATAGGTGCCGAGGTAGCCATCCGCTTCCTGCACCGACACCAGGTAGTCGGCCACCCGGCGCAGGTTGCCAGCCAGGGTGGCGTCGCCGCCATGCATCACCGCACGCGCGGCGGCGTACAGCCACTTGCCGGCATGTTCGCCATACCAGTCGCCTTCCTGGTTGCGCGCGCGCAGCTCCGGCGCGAACAAGGCAATGGCCGGGCTGTGTTCGTCGACGATGAAATGCGACAGCCGGCCGCGCAGGTTCGCGGCCAACGCGTCGCCCAGCGGCCCGCGCAACGCGATGCGGTCGATGCTCATCGCCGGCGACACCGCGCCGTCCCCGGGGATCTGCCCCGCATCACGCATCCACCACGCAGCGGAAGCCGATGCAGCCGGAACGATCCTTGCTGGGCGCCATCAGCAGGTATTTGCCGTGCTGGTCGAGCCGATAGGCCTGCGGGAAATACCAGTGCGATGTCTGCGGCCGGTAATAGCTGCCGCCGCGCAGCACCGCGGCTCGCGTATGCGCATCGTGGTATTCGTCGGTCCATTGCCATACGTGGCCGACCAGGTCCTGCACGCCGAACGGGCTCGCACCCCGTGGATGCAGGCCCACATCATCCGGCGCGTGCAGGTGGCGCTCGCGGCAGGGAACAGGCACCGCGTCATCGCGCCAGTCGTTGCCCCACGGATAGGCGCGGCCGTCGGTGCCTTGCGCGGCGTACTGCCATTCCCATTCGCGCGGCAGGCGCTTGCCGGCCCAGGCGGCGTAGGCGCGCGCATCCTCGATGCCGACCCAGGTCACCGGCTTGTCGCCCCAGCCCGGCAACGGCGCGCGATCGCGCCAGTGGCGCAGGAAATTGTGCGGATCGCGTGGCGCGTAGCCGCTGGATTCGATGAAGCGCCTGAACTGCGCGTTGGTCACCGGGTGACGGTCGATGTGGAACGCCGGGATCGCCATCCGCCGCCGATGGAAGCGGCGCGCGTTGGGTTCCCACGGGTATTGGACGTCATTGCCTTCCCAGGTCTGGCCTTCGATTTCCACGCCGCCGACCACGAAATCGAAGTCGCCGGCGGGGATCGCGAGCATGCCCTCGGGCGGCGTTGCGCATGGAGGCGTCGCCGAGATCTCGACCAGCGTCTGCGGCAACGAATGCCAGGTGCTCGACAGCGATTGCAGCGGCGCGCGCGCGCGTTCGCGCATCACCCCGAGCAATTCATCGATGCCGTCCTCCGGCGTGCCGGCATCGAGCGCGAGCACCGCGCCGAAGCCGCGCGGCTCCAGCGCAAACGACAGCACCGCGTCGTCGCCATCGATGCGCGGCTGCAGCTCGATGCCGTTCCATGCGTCGAACCAGCGCCTGCCTTGCGCGTGCGGCAGGCGCAACTGCTCGCCGTCGATCGCGTACTCGTGGCGGTTGACCAGGGTCCACAGGCTGCGGCCCTCGCCGGGGAAGCGGCTGGCGAACACGCCGCGCTGCAGGGTCTTTTCGTAGGGCCGCCAGTCCATGCTGGTCATCAGCGGCGCGAACGCGCGCTCGATGGTGGCGATCCGGCGCAGCGACTCGGCATCGCGGTCGGTCAACTGGTTCCAGATCCCCCACACGTTCTCCCAGGCGTTGTAGCCGATGCCGTTGAAGAAGATGTACTGCAGGTCGTGGTTGCGGTCGCGGCCCCAGCGGTTTTCGTAATTGATCATGTGCCGCGGTTCCAGCCACTTGAACTTGGCCACCGGCGGCACGACCTCGTTCGGCGCCTTCTTGCCCCAGCTCTGCACGTTCCAGATCAGCTGCTCTTCCGCGCTGATGGTGGACTCCGGCTGCAGCACCACCGGCCGGCCGACGGCGTCGCAGGCATCGAAGAACGCGCGCGGCACGCCGTTGTAGGTATCGCCATTGATGCCATCGGCACCCACCGCGACGACGAGGCGCGCCATCGTGTCCCAGTCGTTGTGTTCGGGCGGGCGGGTGCCGTGGTCCCAGGGCATGGTCGGCAGGAACACCTTGACCCCGCGGCGATGGAACGCATCCACCGCGCCGCGCAGGCCGTCGATACCGCCGGGCAGGTCGAGCGCCAGGTCGCTCTTGTTGCGGTCGTCGATGCCGATGTTCGGGTACACGAACCAGACCAGCACGCTGTCGATGCCGCCGAAGCGCGCCTCGAGGTCATCGAGATAGCGATCAACGGTATAGCGGCCCGCCTCCGGATCGAAGAAGAAGCGATCCTCGACCATCATCTGCGCATGCACGAAATTGCTGCGCGCCCACTGCAGTTCGGGGCGGCGGTAATTGGCGTCGTCGAAGCCGATCCGCACCAGGTGCTCGCGCCGCCAGTCCCGGAGTTCGGCGACCCAGTCGTCGGCGCTGGCATTGGCGTCGACCATCCAGTGACCGATCTCGGCGAACGGCCAGCCTGGCGGCTTGCCCGGCGTCGGCAGATAGCGCTGGGTGGTGACGTGGGAGAACTTGTATTCGGTGGCCACGGCGCGACGCGGTTCGTCGTCGCCGGGCAGCGTCTCGTGCGGATCGGTCATGGCCCGTACGCTCGCATCGGCATCAGGGAAGCGCCAGTATGCCGGCCGCGCGCGCAAGCGCTCATGGCAGCAACGCCTGGTACACCAACGCCTGCACATTGCGGCCGATGCGTGGCAGGTCGTCGGTGCGCTCCGGCCGTGGCAAGTGTTGCAGCAGCAGGATCGCCAGCAGCTGTTCCTTCGGATCGATCATGAAATTCGTCGATGCCGCGCCGGACCAGCCGAACTGGCCCACCGAACCAGGTTGCCCGCGGCGCACCGGATCCAGCACCACGTAGCCCCCCAGGCCGAAGCCCTCGGCGCCGCTGTACTGGTTGACCGGAGGATCGAGGATGCCGGCCAGGTGATTGCCCAGCATCAGCTCCACCGTTTTGCGGCCAAGGATCGACGCGCCATCCAGGCTGCCCCCACCCAGCAGCATCTGGCAGAAGCGCGCGTAATCGGCGGCGGTGGAATACAGACCACCCGCCCCGCTTTCGTAGGCATTGAGGCGTGCGCCGGGAGTGCGTGCACTCGGTCCGTCGGCGATGCGCAGGCGACCGTCGTCGCCCATCGTGGTGATGTCGACCACGCGATGGCGTTGCGCCTGCGGCACCTCGAAACCGGTATCGCGCATGCGCAGCGGCGACAGGATGCGTTGCTTCAGGAAATCGCCGAAGTGCTGGCCCGAGGCGACCTCGACCACGCGCGCCAGCAGTTCGGTATTGGTGCCCTCGTAGCCGAAACGCGTACCCGGATCCGCGGCCAGCGGCAGCCGCGCGGCGCGAGCGGCGTAGTCGCGCAAGTCGCTTGCGTCATGCGGATCGGCGCGTTCGCGCAAGGCAGAGGCGACCGCATCGCCGTCCAGCCCAGCCGCGAATCCGGCGGTATGGGTGAGCAGGTGACGCAGGGTGACCGGCCGTGCCGGCTTGCGCAAGCGCGGCGCGTCCACGCTGCCGCCATCGGCAACGCGTATATCGGCGAATTCGGGCAGGAAGCGCGACAGCGGATCGTCCAGCGAAAGCTTGCCGTCTTCCAGCAGCGCCAGTACCGCGACGGATGCGATCGGCTTGGTCATCGAGTACAGGCGGAAGATCGCGTCCGCTTGCATCGGTTCGGCACGCGCGAGGTCCTGGTGGCCGAAAACGCCCTGTTCGACGATGCGACCGTTGCGGGCCACCAGCACCACCCCACCCAGGTAGCCGGCAGGGCTGGTGGAGGTTTGCATGAAACGGTCGAGCTTTTGCAGGCGCTCTGCAGACACGCCCTGCGATGCCGGCGTGGCGACCGGCAACGCGCGTTCGTCCTGGGCGACGGCAGGCACCGCCAGCGCCGCCAGCAGCAGCCACGCAGTCACGCGGCGGCGGGCCATTGACCGGCCTGCGCGCACCACGGGGCCGGTGGGAGGCCCGGCCCCGTGGTGAAACCCGAACACCTGCGCCATCAGAACGTGATGGTGTGGCTGATCGACACCATCCGCCCGCGCCCGGCCCAGTAGTTCTGGAAGCCCGGCAACTGCGACCAGCTCAGGATGTACTGCTTGTCGAACAGGTTCTCGATGCCCAGGGTGAAGCTGCCGAAACGCTCCGTCTTGTAGTACACGGACATGTCGTACAGCGTGTATCCCGTGGTGTTTTCGCTGTAGAAGTACGAGGCATTGTCGAAGGCGCGCGTGTCGCTGCCGGACAGGCTGCGCGAGAACAGCCGCGTCGCGCCAAGGGTGATTTCGGTATTGGCCAGCCCGCCCCACTTCACCGACCAGCTGAACTTGTCCGGATTCAGGTCAAGCACGCCCATCGGCTTGGTGAGTTCGCCGGCCTTGAACCGCCCGCGCGTATCGTCCGCCCAGAACGCGGTCATGCCCTCCATGTGCGAATACAGCGCGCTCGCTTTCCAGTCGTCGTTGAAGCGCCATTCGCCGGTGAACTCATAGCCCTTGATGCGGTTCGGCGCGCGCGTCAGGATGAAATCGTTGTTGATCGGATCGATCGCCAGCGAGGCACCGAAGTCGGTCTTCGAGTCGTAGTGCGAGCCGCTGAACGCGCCGCGGTCGCCGCGCCAGTTGAAACCGAACTCGGTGTTGGTGACCACGATTGCGGCGATATCGGCGATGCGGTCCACCCGGCGGTTCTCGGGCAGCACATTCGCATTGATGTTGCGCAACGGGATGCCGATGTTGGGCAGGGTGAACCCTTCGCCGGTGGAGCCGAACACCGACCAGCCCCCGCCGATGCGCCAGACCACGCCCAGGTTGGTGAGCGTCTCCTTGTATTCGACACCGCCACCCTGCACCGCCACCGCGTCGTTGAATGCCACCGTGGTGTAGTCGGCGACCATCAGCTCATCATCCTGGCGGCGGATGCCGCCGCTCACGGTGACCGGGCCTATGTCCCAGCTGAGCTGCATCCACGGGGCAAAGCTCTTGTAGTCCATGGGCGGCACCCACAACCGGTTGGTCAGCGCCAGCCGTTGCTGCGCCTCGTCCTCGACCAGGTCCAGGCCGACCCGCAATTCCAGGCCTTTGGTCCCGAACAGGTCCGGACGCGTCCATGACGTACGCAGGCCCTGCTTATTCGACACGATTTCCGACTGATCGAAGATGCGCTCTTCATCCGGCGGCGCTGGCTTCACCAACTGCTTGTCGGCACCGTTCTCCGGCAGGTAACGCATCGCCTGGTCGGCCTTGTAGGCGTTGACCAGCAAGGTGCCGCCAAAAAAATCGGCGTGGCTGTAGTTCGCCTGGTATTGCTTGAAGTCGTTGAATTCGGCCAGCGAGCCGGCAATGCTGCCGCGCTCCGAGGTGTTGGTGGTCGGCACCGGGCAGTCGTCCGGATCAAAGCGGCAGCCTTCGACCTGGATGTAGTCGCCGTGGCCCTCGATCTTGAACAGGTTGACGCTTGCCTCCAGCCGCTGCTCACCGTCCGCGCCGAAATACATGCCACCCTTCAGAAAGATCGTGTCCGCGGTTGAATCCGAGACCGAGCCGCTGGTGTTCATGCCCACCCGGCGGCCGTTGCCGTCGTAGCTGATGCCGCGTTCGATGCGCGAGGCGGCCAGCAGCACGTCGTGGTTGGCGGTCTTGTTGGCGAAGGTACCCGCGATTTTCCAGCCGCCGCTGTCGTCACCGAACTGGGTGGAGTAGCGGGTATTGAGGGTGAACTCGTTGCCCTCCTTGGACGGGATCTTGGAAATGTAGTTGATGATGCCGCCGGCGGCGCCGATGCCCTCCGATGCGGACGGCCCGTTGATCACTTCGATGTGGTCGACGATGCCCATGTCGGTGAAAGTGCCGTTGCGGCTGCCCTCGCGCAGCGGCGAACCCTGCGGCACGCCATCCAGCAGGCGCAGGGCGACGCGGCCGCGCAGGTTCTCGCCGGTGTTGCTCATCGCTTGCGAGGATTCCGCGTAACCGGGGACCGTGCGCGCCAGCACTGCGGTGGCATCCTCGGTCAGCGCCCTGGTATGCGCGACTTCCTCCTGCGAAACCACGGTGATCGCACCCGGGATCTTGTCGACCGCCTTCGGGCTGCGGCTGCCGGTGACGATCACCGCGTCGAGCTGCTTGGCCTCGTCCTTTTCATCGTTCTGGGCTGCCGCGCTCTGCGCAAAAGCGGGGGCAGCCACGGATGCCAGCAGGATGCCGGCGATCGCGGCGGAAAGTGGTTTGATCATGTGGTGCATTCCTATGCCATTTGCGGAGAACGGCGCGCCTTGTGGCGTGTCGGCCTGGTGGACAAGGACAGGTGCGCGGTACGGCGCGGCGAGTCCCTCCCGGGATCGCGAAACCTCGCCTGCATGTTGTCCCACGCAGGCTATGCCGCCACCCGTGCATGTGTCAGCCGCCGCGGCGTATGTTCAGAGACTAGTTTTTGTTGTTGCTGCAATGCAGCACGCTTGCGTCCCGCGACGCGAAGCGCGCGAACCCGTCATTGCTGCCTCGCTGCCTTGGCGCTTTCCTGCAGCAACACGTTGACCAGCCGCACGCGCACGCTGGAACGCGCCCAGACGATGCCGAGCCGCCGCGGTTCGGCCGGCAACGGCAACGGCAGGCGCGCCAGCTTCAGTCCTTCCGGCCACGGCGGCGACCAATCCGGCACCAGCGAGACACCCAGGCCGCGATCCACCATCACCGCGATCGCATTCAACGCGTTCACCTCGAAGCGCTCGTTGGGCGCGATGCCGGCATTGCGCAGGTATTCGTCGGCTTGTCGGCCGCCCCACTGATGACGGTCGTAGCGAATCAGCGGCTCGGTCGCGAGCATCTCGTGCGGATCGCGATGCGCCATCGACGCCGGCACCAGCATGATCAGCGGTTCCTCGCGCAGCAGTTGCCAGGCGCAGGTCTTCGGCAGCGCGAACGGTGCCTCAAGCACGAAGGCCGCGTCCAGATCGCTTGCTTCGACCGCGCGGTACAGCTCGGCGGAATAGCCGGGCTTGATGAACACGTTGATCTGCGGGAACGCTTCGACCATCCGCGCAAGGATGTCCGGCAGCATGCCCGCCAGCGCGGTCGGGCAGGCACCAAGCCGCAGTTCGCCCGACAGCGCGGTGTCCTGCGCGATGCTGCGCAGGTCGGCGATCCCGCGCAGCAGGTCGCGCGCGCGCTCGAGGATGCGCGCGCCTTCTTCGGTCACGCTCACGGTGCGCCCCACCCGCCCGATCAGACGCACGCCGAGTTCGCGCTCAAGCGTGTGGATCTGCTGCGCGACCGCCGCCGGGGTGATGTTGAGCGTGCGCGCAGCCGCGGCCATCGAGCCCTGGTCGACCACGCTCACGAAGGTATGGATGTACTGGGTTTCCACCGACGCTCCATGGCGCGCACGCGCGCGGCGATGGGCGGCAGGCTACACGAGCCCGCGCCTGCCCGGCACGACGCGGCGCGTCACGAGGCGACGGGCGTCTTGGCGTCGCGATAGATGGTCAGGCCATCCAGCGAGCGCGTGGGCACCGGGAAAAACAGGCTGGCCACGTAGCCGATCACGATGCACAGCATGATCGAGATCGCCAGGTAGAAATACGGATGGACCAACTGGAAAGTCCAGATCACGAAGGTCAGCACCAGGCTGGCACCGATGCCGATCGCCACGCCTGGCGCGTTCGCGCGGCGGGTGAACATGCCCAGCGTGTACGCACCGGCGAAGCCGCCACCGAGCAGGCCGACCATCTCGATCGAAACGTCGAACAGCGAGCGGATGTCGAAGCGCGACAGCACGATCGCGATCACGATGCCGAGCACCCCGACCACTACGCCGGTCCATTCGGCGAAGCGCACGCTCTTCTGCGGTGTCGGGTGCTTCGCCAGCTTCTCGTAGAAATCGACCGACACCAGCGTCGACACGCTGTTGATGATGCTCGACAGGGTGGACATCGCGGCGGCGAAGATGCCGGCAATGATCAGCCCGGTCACGCCCATCGGGAGCTCCGCGGCGATGAACAGCGGGAACGTCGCGTCCAGCGGCAGGGTCGGGTTCATCCGCTCCGGATGGGCCTGGTAGAACACGTACAGCGCGGTGCCGATCGCGTAGAAGAAAAAGCCGCCCGGGATCATGATCGCGGCGAAGGTCCACACCGAGCGTCCCGCTTCCTTGTCCGACTTGGTGGACAGCACGCGCTGCATCAGCACCTGGTCCTTCGGGAAGGTCAGCACCACGTCGAAGACCACCAGGAAGATGAAGCCCCAGACCGTGGCCCGGGTGAGGTCGAAGCTGAAGTCGAACAGCTTGGTCTTGTCCTCGGCCAGCGCCACCTCGATGGCACGGGCGGCACCACCGTCGATGTGCATGACGATGAAGGCGATGGCGAAGATGGCGCCGCCGAACATCACGAACACCTGCACGAAATCGGTCCAGATCACCGCCTTCATGCCGCCAAGCGTGGTGTAGACGATGGTGAACACACCCATTATCAGGATGCTCCAGACCACGTCGATGCCGGTGATCGAGGCGATCGCCAGCGCGGGCAGGAACAGGATGATGCTCATCCTGCTACCGATCTGGGTGACGATGCACAGCGCGCTGGCGATCATCCGGATGCCGGGATGGAAGCGCGTTTCCAGGTAGCTGAAGACCGACATCAGGTCCAGCCGGCGCAGCAGCGGCACGATCCACACCGCCACGAACATCAAGCCGAGCACCGCGATCAGGTTGTTGGTCAGGTATTGCCAGTTGGTTTCGAACGCCTTGGCCGGGATCGCGATGAAACTGATCGAGCTGACGTTGGTCGCATACAGGCTGACGCCGGCGGCCCAGAACGGGATGCTGCGCCCGCCGACGAAGAACGATGACGTGGAACCGTCCTTCTCGCGCAGGTAGAAATACCCGCCGATCCCGACCATCGCGGCCAGGTAAACGACGATGATCGCCCAGTCCAGCCAGCGCAGGAGCAGGTCCGGCGCTTCGAATGCGACACGCGAGAGCGTCGCGCCCGCGCCGCCGGGAATGACCAGTGCGACGCCCTTTCCGGCCGGCGTGGCGAACGCGCCGGAGGCGACGCCGGCACCGGGCACCTCGGCCCATGCGCGCGTCACCGTATGCCAGGTGACGGCACGCGCCTGCGCAGCGTCACGCAGGAAAAACAGCAGGTGCCCCTGGCCCATCGCACGCGCGGCACCCGGCACCACGTTGCCGGGGATTGCCCCGACGTCGTTCCAGCCCACCTTGGGCTGCCAGCGCAGGAGGCGATCGTTTCCCGCGCCCGCAACGCTGGCATACAGGCTTGCGCCCTGTGCAAGCAGGCTGTCGACCGCCGCAGGCGGGGCGGCTTCCGCCAACCAGCGCGCATCCGCTGCATCGCTCTGCCGCGAGAACATCTTCGGCATGCCGGCCGTGTCCAGCCCGACCACCAGCATGCCGCCGTTGTTCACCACAATATGTGCCCGCGCGAGGGCTTGCGGGAGGACGGCCAGCGGTTCAACGACGAGGTCGTCGCCGGCCAGTCGCAACCTCGCTGCCCGCAGCGAGGGACCGCCTTCGGCATCGGCCAGCAGCGCAAGCGTGCGCTCGGGCGTGACCGCGATGGCGCCAAGGCGGCCCGCTCCGAGCCCGGTCGGCCAGGCGCGGGCCTGCCAGCCTTTGCCATCGGCCCGCTCCAGCCACAGGGTGTCGCCGGCCACGACGATGATGCGGTCGCCTACCGAGGTCACCGCGGTGGGTTGCACATCGGCGGGCAATGCCGCCACCGGAGTGGCCTGCAGGGACATCAGGCTGTCCGCATGCGCGGGCATCGCCCAACCGAGCACGCATGCCACCACCCAGCCCAGCGCCTTCAGCATCGGCATCTCAATTCTCCTCTTCGCGATCGATCGCCTGCAGCAGGTTGCGCGCACGCGCCACGAACGGCGCATCGACCATGCGCCCGTCCAGTCGGAACGCGCCATGCCCGCGCACCTCGGCATCCGCGGCGGCGGCGACCACGCGCCGTGCCCACGCGATCTCCTGTTCGGACGGCATGAACACGCGGTTCGCCAGCGCAACCTGGCGCGGATGGATGCAACTCTTGCCGATGAAGCCGAGCTCGCGCGCCATCCGCGCTTCGGACTCGAATCCGTCCGCATCCTCGATGCGCGCGCAAGCCGCATCCAGCACGAACACCCCGGCCTGCGCCGCCGCCATGCGCAGCGCGAACATCGCTGCATGCACATTGGCCGGCGTGCGCGCGATGCCATGCGGCTCGAACAGATCGGCAAGGCCCAGTTGCAGGCCGACGACGCGGGGATCCGCACAGGCGATCGCCGCGGCGTTCGCCAGCCCACGCGGTGTCTCGATGTTCAGCAGCAGTCCGGGTGCCTGCTGGCCGTGGCTGTCCCGCACGGCGTCGGCCGCCGCGCGGACTGCCGCCGTGTCCTCGATCTTCGGGACATTCAACAGGTCGATGGCGCAGCCGGCCAGCGCGGCCAGGTCGCCGCCGAACCACGCCGTGTCCACGGCGTTGGTGCGCACGATGATCGCTTTGGCCCCACTCGCATCACCCTGCCCGCACAGGAATCCGACCACGTTGCCGCGCGCCTCGTGCTTGCGCGCGGCGGGCACCGAATCCTCCAGGTCGAACGACAATGCGTCCGCATCGCCCGACCATGCCTTGGCGAACAACTCGGGGCGAATGCCCGGAACAAACAGCTTGCTGCGCATCCTTCCCCGCCAGGCCATCGACTGGCGCGAGTGTGCCGAGCGCAGTGAGTCCGCGGGTAGTGCCGGGGCGACGTTTCTGACCATAGCGTTTGTTGACTCCGGCTCGATGCCGCAGGCGCCACGTCACACCGGCAAGGCCGTGGTCTTCTTCACCGTGCGCAACGCGAGCGTGGATTGCACGCGCACCACGCCGGGCAACTGGGTGAGGATGCCGGTGTGGATGCGCTCGAAGTCGGCGGCATCGGCATAGGCCACGCGCACCATGTAGTCGGCGGTGCCGGCGAGCAGGCAGCATTCGGTGACTTCGGGATGGCGATTGATCGCGGCCTCGAATGCGTCCAGCGCGGCGCGGCCTTGCTGATCCAGGGTGACCAGCACGAAGGCGGTGCCGGGCAGGCCGGCGAGCTTCTCGTCGAGCAGCATCACGTAGCGCGCGATCAGCCCGGACTCCTCCAGCAGCTTGACCCGGCGCAGGCAGGACGAAGGCGACAAGTTGATGCGCTGGGCCAGCTCCAGGTTGCTCAGCCGACCGTCCGCCTGCAGCAGGCGCAGGATCGCGCGGTCGCGGTCGTCGAGGGTCGGCAGATTGGCACGCATATGATTCGACGAATGAGCCTCGGATTCGCAGACAATGCGGCATCCGCGCATTCATGGCAACGAATTCGGCGACTAAGTGCGCGATCCCCCGCGCATACTGCCGTCCTTCTGGCGCCGGGTCCGCCGACGCCTGCCACGGGAGGATTCCAGCATGCGTGTCGGCGTACCGAAGGAAATCAAGAACCACGAATACCGCGTCGGCCTGGTCCCGTCGTCTGTGCTGGAACTGGTCCACCACGGCCACGAGGTCATCGTGCAGCAGGGCGCGGGCCTCGGTGCCGGCCTGACCGACGAGGACTACATCGCTGCCGGCGCGACCATGATCGAGACCGCCGACGAGATCTTCGCCAGCGCCGACATGATCGTGAAGGTGAAGGAGCCGCTGGCCGAGGAGCGCAAGAAGCTGCGCCCGGGGCAGATCCTGTTCACCTACCTGCACCTCGCCCCCGATGCGCCGCAGACCAAGGACCTGATCGATTCCGGCGCGGTCTGCATCGCCTATGAAACCGTCACTGCGGCGAACGGCTCGCTGCCGCTGCTGACCCCGATGTCGGAAGTCGCCGGTCGGTTGGCCCCGCAGGTCGGCGCGCACGCGCTGGAGAAGGCGCAGGGCGGCCGCGGCGTGCTGCTGGGCGGCGTGCCCGGCGTGCCCGCTGCCGAAGTCGTGATCCTCGGCGGCGGCGTGTCCGGTACTCACGCAGCGACGATTGCCGTGGGCATGGGCGCGCAGGTCACCGTGGTCGACCGCTCGGCGGATGCGCTGAAGCGCCTCGCCAGCCAGTTCGGCACCTCGATCTCCACCGTGTTCTCGACGCGTTCCGCGATCGAGGAACTGGTGCGTCGCGCCGACCTGCTGATCGGCACGGTGCTGGTGCCGGGCGCGGCCGCGCCGAAGCTGGTCACCCGCGACATGCTGAAGACGATGAAGCCGGGCTCGGTGATCGTGGACGTCGCCATCGACCAGGGCGGCTGCGTGGAAACCTCACGCGCAACGACGCATGCCGACCCGACCTACGTGGTCGACGGCGTCGTGCATTACTGCGTGGCCAACATGCCGGGCGCGGTCGCGCGCACCTCGACCTTCGCGCTGAACAGCGTGACCCTGCCGTTCACCCTGGCCCTGGCCGACAAGGGTTGGCGCAAGGCGCTGGAGCAGGATCCGCACCTGCGCGAAGGCCTCAACGTCTGCGAAGGCAAGCTGACCTGCGAGCCGGTCGCCGAGGCGCATGGCCTGCCCTACACCAGCGCGGAGAGCGTGCTGGGTCTCTGATCCCGCTTGTGGCAGGGATGCCCCGGAGGGGACGGCTTGCCGTCCCCTTCGTGTATGCGGCGACCGGCTCGCGCGGCATCATGGGCAGCCGCTCCCGATGACGCCGCCATGACCAACAGCCACTGGACCCGATTGATCCGCGACGTGCCCGGCTTTCCGAAGCCGGGCATCGTGTTCAAGGACATCATGCCGGTGCTCGCCGATGCCGCGGCCTTCGACGACGCGATCGAAGCGCTGGCGGCGCCGTGGCACGGCATCCGCATCGACGCCGTGCTGGCGATGGAGGCGCGCGGTTTCCTGCTCGGCACACCGCTGGCGCGCGCGCTGGGTGCCGGCATCGTCCCGCTGCGCAAGCCGGGCAAGCTGCCCGGCCGCGTGTTCACCCAGGCCTACGCGCTCGAATACGGCGAGGACGCGCTGCAGGTGCAGGCAGACGCGCTGCCGCCGGGCGCACGCGTGTTGCTGGCAGATGACGTGCTGGCCACCGGCGGCACCTTGCTGGCGGCGCACGGGCTGGCGAAGCAGTTGCAGGTCGAGGTGGTCGGCGTGTCGATGCTGATCGAGTTGGGTTTCCTCAACGGACGCGCGCGCTGGGATGGCGACGCGCCATTGCATGCGGCGCTGGTCATCTGAGTGAAGGCGCCGGCGCGACCCACGGCGCTAAGCTATCTCCATCCATCATCGCGGACAGCCAGATGCAGCGCCCAGCGAAACCGGACAACGAAGCCGAGCGCCTGCGTGCGCTGCATCGGTCCGGGATTCTCGACAGCGGATCCGACGCTGCCTTCGACGACCTCGTGTCCATCGCTGCGGCCATCTGCGGCGTGCCGATGGCCCTGGTGTCGCTGGTGGATACCGATCGCCAGTGGTTCAAGGCGCGCCTCGGCCTGGCGGATACAGAAACCTCGCGCGACGTCTCGTTCTGCGCGCATGCCATCCTTGACCCGGGCCAGACGATGGTGATCGCCGACGCGCGCGAGGACTTGCGTTTCCGCGACAACCCGCTGGTCACCGACGCGCCCGGCATCCGCTTCTACGCGGGCGCGCCGCTGCTGGATCTCGAAGGCCTGCCGCTGGGCACGCTGTGCGTCCTCGACGACACGCCGCGCAAGCTGGAACCGTTCCAGCTGAAGGCGCTCGATGCCTTGTCGAGGCAAGTGTCCTCGCTGCTCGAGTTGCACCGGGTGAGCCGCGAACTGAAGTTGCAACTGCAGGATCGCAACTGGTACGAGGATCAGCTGACTCGCTTCAGCGAGCAACTGGAACTGGCCAATGCCGACCTGCACGAACAGGTGCGTCTGGATGCACTGACCGGGCTCGCCAACCGGCGCGCTCTGGGCGCGGCGCTGGAACTCGCGCTGGAAGGCGATGACGCCTGCTGCGTCGCGCTGCTCGACATCGACCACTTCAAGGCGGTCAACGACACCCACGGCCACGCCGCCGGCGATGACGTGCTGGTGCAGGTGGCGAACACCATGCGTGCGGCGAGCGCAGGGCACGGCCTGCTGGCGCGTCATGGTGGCGAGGAGTTCGCCTGGGTGCTGCCTGGCGTCGGCCTCGACCAGGCGGTGCTGCAATGCGAATACCTGCGCGAGGCGGTGAAGTTCGCCTCGGCGGCGTTGCCGGTCACGATCAGCATCGGCGTGGCCAGCGTGCAGCCGGGCGACATTATCGCCAGCCTGCTGCAACGTGCGGACACCGCGTTGTATGCAGCCAAGCACGCCGGCCGCGACCGGGTGATGGCCGGCTGACGCAGGTCAGCCGTGGGTCGCGCTCGTCGACCCGGCCGAAGGCGGCGCCAGCCAGTGCAACAGGTTCAACACGAACTGCGCGTTCTGTTCGGCATCCGGCGAGTTCATGCCCATCGGGCGGCGCTCGGTACCGGTCGATTGCGCGGTGAACATCGCGGCCTCGCCGAAGAACGCCGCGCGGCCCTTGCCGACGTGCTTCACCGCGCCCTGCAACCAGCCGCCGACCTCGACTCGCGGCGTCGCATCGTCGAATTTCCACGCCTTCGCCGGATGCAGCGAGATGAATCCTGCCGGCAACACCATCAACGGCTGCGCGCCCGGCGCCCGGAAGGCCTGGCCTGTGAACGAGCGCAGTTGCGCGATCGCTTCATCGGCATTGCGTCCGCGCAGGATCGCGTGGTCGGCCAGCGTCCCCTCGTCGAGGCGGAACAGCGTGGGCTTCGCCTTCGCCTCGTCGCCCACACCGGCGAACGCGAAGCCGTCGCTGAACTCCACATCGAACGCCGCGGCCAGTGCCAGCGCCGCGCCGGCCAGCGGCATGTGGTCGGCGATCAGCAACAGGCGGCCACCGCCTTGCACCCACTCGCGCACCGCTGCGATTTCGGCCGGGGCGAACGCGGACGGCGTGGGCGTCGGATAGTCGTTCCAGTTCGCGTCGCTGGGTTGCGCATTGGCGATGACCAGCACCGCGCAGGCGGACAGACTCGTCGCATCGAAGACGGAACGGTTCGGTTGCACCACGTAACCGTCGCGGCGCAGCAATGCGCCGAAGGCATGGAAGCGTCCGTCAAGCGTGTGGAAGTTGTGGTGCGCCTCGTCCAGGCAGACCACCGGGCCCTTGCCTTCGGCGAAGGCCGATGGCGACACCTTGGGGGCGAACTCGCGATCGCCGACTTGCTGCGCAAGGCAGGGCAGGCTGGCGAACAGCAAGAGTGCGAAGCAGGCGAGTCGTTTCATCGCCCGAGCCTCACCGGCTGCGGCATGCCGCGCATGTGCCGGAAGGCCCGGTTTCGCGCCCTGCAACGACGCGACTTCAGGCCTTCTTCACGAACTCGGACTTGAGGCCCATCTGGCCGATGCCCTCGACCTTGCAGTCGATGTCGTGGTCGCCATCGACCAAGCGGATGTTGCGCACCTTGGTCCCGACCTTCACCACCAGCGACGAGCCCTTGAGCTTGAGATCCTTGATGACGGTGACGGTGTCGCCATCCTGCAGCAGGTTGCCGACCGCATCGCGCACCACCTTCGCTTCATCAGCGGCCTCTGCCTGCGCCGGCGACCATTCGTGGGCGCATTCCGGGCAGACATACTGGCCACCGTCCTCGTACGTGTACGCGGACGCGCAGCGCGGACAGGGCGGCAGTTCCGACATGGCGGTCACGACTTCGGTCCGGCTTCGATCTCCAGGCCGTCGGCGAGGATGCGGTACTCGACCGGCGACACCGCCAGGCCCTTGCCGTCTTCCTGCAGGTGCGCCACCTGCTCCGGCGTGAGTTCCTTGCGCGAGAGCACGCCCCCAACCTGGGCGCGGCCGCTGCTGTCCTTCGGGATCAGGAACGCATGATCCTTGAACATCACCCGCGCGGTCTGGCCGTTGTCCTCCAGCACCATCCAGCAGCCCTCGGCCTGGCAGACCTCGACGATGCGGCCGCTGAAGCGCTGCGGCTTGCCGGCGTGCTGGTCGAACGCCGCGACTGCATCGGCGACGGCGACCGGCGCGGTGGAAGGCAGCGGCTTGCCGAAGTGGACGGCTTCGCCGGCATGGGCCAGGCCGATGGCGGCGAACAGGGCAAGGGACACGAGGATGCGTTGCATGGGGATGACCCGATCGGATTCGACGCGCAAGGATAACGCGTGGCGCATGCAGGCCCGCAGCCCGCGATTTGCCCGCATCATGCGGGCCATGCCTGCATCGCGGATCCCCTGCGCATGAGCTCGAAGCAACCGGACGCCACGCCCACCGGACGACAGCATTGGCTGCCCGCGAGTGCAGGCCACGCGCTGCGACTGATCGTGATCGCGGCCTGCATCGCCATCGCGTTGCTGGCGCTGCGTGCATGGCAGGCGGCCAAGGCATCGCCGCTGCAGCCGTGGCACACGCTGGCGGCGGAAGAACCGTCCGCCGCGGACATCCTGCGCGGCGATTGGCAGGCCTACATCGCCGGCGAGACCGCTCTGTTTGCGCGCGTCCGCGCCGAGCTCGATGCCGCCATGACGCCGGAAGACGCGCATCCGCTCAATCGCTACACCGCCGGCAGCCTGAGTGCGCCCGACCGTTTCCGGCGCGACTGGAATCGTTCGTTCGTATTGGAGACGCGCGGCGCGCCGCGCGGGGTCGCGGTGCTGGTGCACGGCCTGACCGACGCGCCCTACAGCATGTTGCGGCTGGCCACGCTGTACAACGCGGCGGGCTACATCGCGATCGTGCCGCGCATGCCCGGGCATGGCACCGTGCCGGGCGCGCTGGTGCGTGCCGAGCGCTCGCAGTGGCAGGCCGCGGTGGCGGTGGCGATGGACGAAGCCCGGCGTCACGCCGATGGACGCCTGCCGGTGCACCTGGTGGGTTACTCGAATGGCGGTGCGCTGGCCCTGCTGCATGAAGTCGAGCGGCTGCGGCGCGGGCAACGGGTCGATGCCGACCACCTGATCCTGCTGTCGCCGATGATCAAGGTCAGCGCCTTCGCCCGTTATGCGGGACTCGCCGGGCTGCCTGCCTTATTGCCACGCTATGCGCGCTCCGCGTGGTCGGAGGTGCTGCCCGAGTACAACCCGTTCAAGTACAACTCGTTCCCGGTGCACGCCGCGCGCGAGTCCTACCTGGTCACTGCCGCATTGCAGGACGGTCTGGCCGCGCTGGCCGCCGATGGCCGCCTGTCGGGCCTGCCGCCGATCCTCGCGTTCCAGTCGGTGGTCGACGACACCGTCGATGCATCCGCCGTCGACCGCCTGCTGTTCGACAAGCTCGCGACGAATCGCAACGAACTGGTGCTGTTCGACGTCAACCGCAACCGCCTGCTGCAACCGCTGCAGGTCCCTGCGACCACCGCATGGGCCGACGCACTGCTGCACGGCCCCGCGCACGCGCATGCGGCAACGATGGTGGGCACGACCTCGCTCGACGATCCTGCCGCGGTCGCACGCACGCGCCCTGCCGGCGGTGGTGCAGTCGCGATGCAGCCGCTCGGCATCGACTATCCGGCCGATGTGTTCTCGCTCTCGCACATCGCCCTGCCCTTCGCCGAAGACGATGCGCTGTACGGACACATTCCGCGCGAGGGCCATCCGCTGCAACTCGGCGCGATCGCCCTGCGCGGCGAACGCAACACCCTGGTGGTGCCGCAGGCCAGCCTGGAACGGCTCAGCTACAACCCGTTCCACGACTACATGGCTGCGCGGATCACGAAGCTGCTGGCTGCGGATCGGGTATCAACGGCATCCGGCGAAGGCATGCCCGGGCACTGACTGCGAGGCCGGTTCAGTCGCCGCGCTTCGCCTGTTGCCCGCGCACCCAACCCATGATGTCGACGAAGGGCGCAGTCCAGTACACGTCGCGATGTGCGGCGAGGTAGGCGAGCAATTCTTCGTGCGCCTCCGCCGACACCTGCAGATGGTCGCCGCCGATGCCGTGGAAGGTGAAGTTGGCCATCGTGCCCTTGCGGCCGGCCTCTTCCACCAGCGCGATCAGTTGCGCGCCGCTCATGCCCACCGGTGCCGCAACCGGCACCGCCGATGGATCCAGCGTCGCCATGTCGTCGACCACGGCACCGCCGATCAACTTGATGCCGACGAACAGCGGCGCAACCTCGTCCAAGTAACTGCCATCCATCGCCGCCACCTCGCCGCAGGGCGCGGTGTAGGTGCGCAGGGTGCGTCCGTCGATCGCCTGCAGCATGGTGCTGGCCACCTCGACGTGGTCGCGCATCTGCGCCACCGTGGTGCTATCCAGATCACGTTGCGGTGCCACCCAGCTCCGCTCCGGGCCCTTGCCCGAGCACTGGTGGAACAGGCTGTGATTGCCGAGTTCGTGACCATTCGCAGCAGCAGCGCGCCAATCGGCCAGACGTGTGCGCACCGATTGCGCCGACAGGATCAGATAGAAGCTGCCCTTCAACCCGTGGCGATCAAGCGCCGGGATGGCGGTATCCAGCTGCGAATCCAGTGCATCGTCGTAGGCCAGGTTCACCGCCGCCTTGCGAGCTTCGGGCCAAGCGAAGCCGTCGCCTGCCATCGCGGCGGAGGAACATGCGGCGGCGAACAACAGGAACGCAGGCAGGCAGGTGCGCATGAGGGGCTCGGATGCGGAAGACGGCGGCCAGCATACCGGCAGCATGCGCAACCGATGCTGGAAGGTTGCTGCATCCGCAACGCGCGTGGAGGCGAGGTTGCAGTGCGGCTCAGACGTCTTCTTCGGATTGCACGCGCACCATCGCATCGCCGTCAGCATCCACGTCGAGCACCACCGTGATCGGCCGGCAACAGACGTGGCAATCCTCGATGTAGCGCTGCGATCCCGCGCTGGCATCCAGCAGCAGGTTGATCGCCTCGCCGCAATACGGGCATTCGATGTCCTGGCTATCGAGCATGCGGTTCTCCGGAAGCGGTTCTGCGACATCCTGCAACGATATCAATCGCCGCTGATGCCATCCGGCGAGATCACCAGGCGATCGACCGGATAGCCGCGCCGTGCCGCGCGCGCCTTGATCGCATCGAATTGCGCAGGCGACATGCTCGGCGTACGCGAGAGCAGCCACAGGTATTTGCGGCTCGGCCCGCCGACCACCGCCCACTGGTAGTCGGGATCCAGCTCCACCACCCAGTAATCCGCCCAGGTCATCGGTGCCCACGCCAGCCAATCGGGAGCAAAGCGAACTTCCAGTTGACCCGGCTGGCCGGATACCGGACGCGCGACACCCTCCGACACCATCGCCTCGCCCTCCTTGTCATCGCAGGCATTGCGCACGCCGATCATGCCGTCCGCGCGCGGGGTGTACGTCGCAGTGACATTGGCCACGCAGTTGCGCTGGAAGAACATCGGCAACCGCGCGATTTCGTGCCATTGCCCGGCATAGCGCTGCAGGTCAAGGCCCTGCACCGCGGTGTTCGACAGGGCGGCCTCTTGCGCCGAGACAGGCGCAGTGATCAGCGACAGTGCAATCAGCAGGGGACGGATCATGCGGGTTGGCTCCACGAAATGACGCGCAGCCTTGCGGATGGCGTGTGCGCGGATGGTGAAGCCGCAAGCGCGCGCATCCGGCGGTCGGTCTCGCCTCATGGCTGCACGGGCCTTTCATCCGCCATGCTGCATCGTGCCTACCGCACAACCTCCCGGAACCCACCCAATGTCATCCCGCCGCGAAACCCGCGCCGCCACTGCCCTGCTCAACACCACCGGCACGGCCGCCGCCAATGTGATCGCCGCGCGCATGCTGGCCTTCTCCAATCCGGCGACGATGCTCTCGCCCTGGCACCAGTCGGAAACTCGGCGCATGACCGCCGAAAAGATCGACGCCACCACCGACGGCATGCAGGCGGCCGGGATGGAACTGGCCATGTTGCCGGCGAGGATCATGATGATCGGCGCGCGGCCCGCATCCTGGACACCGGCCGGCTGGATGAATGCCTGGAACGATGTCGCCGGGCTGTGGATCGGCGTGGGCAATGCCGCGTTGCGACCGGCCCGGAACACCGCCGTACGCAACCAGCGAAGGCTGTCACGCACGTCGCGTTGAGTGCCAGGCACGCACCATCGGAACCGGGCTTCACCGGAATTTGGCGCGCGTCAGGTCATGCTCCGGCCGATGACCAGGACCGGTACAGATGATTCACCGGCATCCCCCGGTGGGGGAAAAGACGAAGCAGCGCATACGCTGAACCGGCTGCAGTCCGAGCTTGCCGCCGTGCGCGCCGAACTGCACGCCTGCCGGGAATCGCATGAGCGGAACCACAGCGCGTTGTGCGCGATCGCCGACGGGATCGCCATCGTCGACACCAAGGGCCGGGTGACCTGCCTCAACCCGGTGGCGTCCCACCTCACCGGCTGGAAGGAAGATGCTTGCCTGGGCCGCAAGCTGAGCCACGTGGTGGAGTTCACCGACCATCAAGGTCGCAGCATCGATGTGTTGTCTGAGGGCTTTTCCAGCGATCTCGACGCCATCGTTTCGCTGGTCCGCCGCGATGGCCACGTGATCCTGGTCGATGGTGCGGTCGCGCCCGTGCATGCGCGCGACAAACGCCCGCTTGGTGCGGTGGTCACGTTCCGCAATGTCACCGCCGCCACCCGGCTGACCCGCGAACTGGCCTATCACGCCAACCACGATGCGCTGACCGGCCTGCACAACCGCCGCGCCTTCCGCGCGCAGCTGCAGCGCGCGATCGGCCACGCCCGCGAGTCCGGCAGCAGCAATGCATTGCTCTACCTCGACCTCGACCGTTTCAAGGCGGTCAACGACCGTGGCGGTCACCGCGCCGGTGACGAATTGCTGCGGCAGCTGGCGGTGTTGCTGCGCAAGCAACTGCGCGAGCACGACACCGTGGCGCGCCTGGGCGGCGACGAGTTCGCCGTGCTGCTGGAGAACGCCGCCCCGGCCGATGCCAGCAACGTGGCGGAAAAAATCCGCAGCGCGGTGATGGACTTCGCATTCGTCTGGAATGGCACCGAATTCCGTATCGGCGCCAGTATCGGCCTGGTCGAATTCGACAACGGCGAGCGGTCCGTCGAGCGCTTGCTCGCGATCGCCGACAGCATGTGTTACGCGGCCAAGGACGGCGGCCGCAATCGGGTGATGGTCCACGGCGCGGCAGATCGCCGCATCCTGTCGCCCGGCCACGATGTCTCCCATCGCCCCGGCGCACGTCGCGATCAAGACGCGACGTTCTAGCGGTTCGCGTACGTTCGAATCCCCACGCACCGCAACGCGCTGGCCCGGGCGAATCGCCACGTGCGCATCCGGGCACAATGTGCCTGGCGACCGAAGGAATCAGGCATGGAAATCATCGACCTGCGCAGCGACACCGTGACCCGGCCCACTGTCGCGATGCGCGCGGCGATGCTGGACGCGCAGGTCGGCGACGATGTCTACGGCGAGGATCCCACGGTCAACGCGCTACAACAGCGGCTGGCGGATGACCTGGGCTTCGATGCCGGCCTGTTCGTACCCACCGGAACGCAGTCGAACCTGCTCGCCTTGCTGGCGCATTGCGAACGCGGCGACGAATACATCGTGGGCATGGAGGCGCATACCTACAAGTACGAAGGTGGCGGCGCGGCGGTGCTGGGCTCGATCCAGCCGCAGCCGATCCTGCATGCCGATGACGGTTCGCTTCCACTCGATCGCATCGTCGCGGCGATCAAGCCGGTGGATCAACACTTCGCCCGCACCAGATTGCTGGCGCTGGAAAACACCTGGCAGGGCCGTCCGCTTCCGCTGGCTTACCTGCAAGACGCACACAACCTGGCAAGAGCGAACGGATTGGGCCTGCACCTGGACGGCGCGCGCCTGTTCAACGCCGCGGTCGCCTGCAACGTGCCGGCACGCGAGATCGCGCGGCACTTCGATACCGTCTCTATCTGCCTGTCGAAGGGGTTGGGCGCGCCGGTCGGCTCGGTGCTTGTGGGTTCGCATGCGTTGATCGACAAGGCGCGACGCTGGCGCAAGGTCTGCGGCGGTGGGTGGCGGCAGGCGGGGATCCTCGCTGCTGCCGGCCTGCATGCACTCGATCACCACGTGGCGCGCCTGCAACAGGATCACGACCGTGCGGCGCGGCTGGCCGACCGACTGCGCGGGATCGCCGGCATCAAACCGCTCGGCCAGCACACCAACATGGTGTTCATCGACGTGCCGGCCGGCCGACTGCGCTCACTCGACGCACACTTGCGCGATGCCGGTATCCGCATCAGCATCGGCTACCTGCCGACATTGCGGTTGGTCACCCACCTCGACGTGGACGATGCCAGCATCGAACGCACCGTGCAGGCATTCGCGGCTTTCTTCGAGGCATAGCCACGCCAGCGCATCCGTTTCACGCGACTTCGCGTAACTACGGGCCATGACATCGACAAACCATTCCCCGCGCCGGCGTGGCTGGCTCGGCCCGGCCCTGCTCGCCGCGACCGCATTGCTGACCAGCGGCTGCCTGCGGGTGGCTTTCACCGTAGCCAACCGCGGCCAGCCCCCGGCCGATGCCACCGCGGCCTACGCGCCCGGCGCGCGTCACGGGATCGACATCTACCGCCCTGTCGCGGCCAACGGGCCTGCGCCAGTCGTGGTGTTCTTCTACGGCGGCAGCTGGCAGACCGGTGATCGCGCGGATTACCGCTTCGTCGGCCGCCGCCTGGCCAGCCAGGGACTGCTGGTGCTGGTGGCCGACTACCGCACCTATCCGGCGACCACCTTCCCCGGCTTCGTCGAGGACGGCGCGAGCGCGGTCGCCTGGGCCCGCGCGCATGCCGCGGACTGGGGCGGCGATCCGCGTTGCCTGTTCGTGGCCGGCCATTCCGCGGGCGCACAGATCGCCGCGTTGTTGGCGACCGACCGGCGCTACCTGGAGGCGCACGGCATGAAACCGACCGATCTGGCCGGTACCATCGCGTTATCGGGGCCGCATGATTTCGCGATCACCGGCGATCTTGTGCCGATCTTCGGCGATCGAGCGGAATGGCCGCGGGCGCAGCCGGTGAACTTCATCGATGGCGACGAGCCGGCGTTCCTGCTCGTCCACGGCCTGCGCGACACGGTGGTGGAGGCCCAGGACAGCCGTGAACTGGCCGCCAGACTGGAGCGCGCCAAGGTGCCGGCGACCCTGCAACTGCTGCCGGAAGGCACCCACAGCACGCCGCTGGTGGGGGTTTACGACCCCAAACGTGTGCCCGGGGTATTACCGGCGATCACTCGATTCGTGGCCGCCTGCCGGCCCGTGGAACCGGGCTGAACTGATACCTGGAGCGAGGAATTCACCCCTCGGTTCACAATTAGGTCCAAAAGTGAGGTACGGTGCGCGCACTGTTCAAAGCGGGATCACGGTACATCGTGGCTCCGATGCGTGTCGATCAACAGGTTCCAGGGCCGGCAACGGCCTTTCCAGACGATCTGCTCCATCGCTTCGCGTTACCCCTTGCTCGACAGTCCGGCACCGCATTTCGCGGGCCGTGCCTTTTCCACTGTTCCAAGGAGTAACACCATGTCTGATCGTCAAACCGGTACCGTCAAGTGGTTCAACGACGCCAAGGGCTTCGGCTTCATCACCCCGCAGAGCGGCGATGACCTGTTCGTCCACTTCCGTTCCATCCAGGGCTCGGGCTTCAAGTCCCTGCAGGAAGGCCAGAAGGTCTCGTTCAAGGTTGCGCAGGGCCAGAAGGGCCTGCAGGCCGAAGAAGTCCAGGCCGAGTAAGTTCTACTCGACGCTTGCGCCGCGTGAGCGGCACCAGAACCCCGGGCGGCAACGCCCGGGGTTTTTGTTTGTGCGGATTATTTCGGCCGATACAGCGCGCACAGCTTGTTGCCGTCGGGATCGCGCACGTAGGCCAGGTACAGGCTGCCCATGTTGCTGGTGCGCAGGCCAGGCGGATCCTCGATCGAGATGCCGCCGGACGCCACCGCGACATCGTGGAATTCCTTCGCCTGCTCCGGCGAGCTGCACTTGAAGCCGATGGTCGCGCCATTGGCGCAGGTCGCCGGCTCGCCATCGATCGGCTCGGCCACGCAGAAGGTGCTGCCCGCGTGGCGATAGAACAGCCGCAGGTGCCCGCTCGGCGACTGGTTGCGCAGCGGCGCGCCCGCGCCCAGCACGCCGAGCACGGCGTTGTAGAACGCTTCGGAACGGTCGAGGTCGTTGGTACCGATCATGATGTGATTGAACATGGGCAGGTTCTCGCGTGTTGTGGTGACTACAACGGCAAAGCGTTGATAGGGGAGGAGAACGACGGAGCCGACCGCGCTTCTCCATGCAGACGAAGCTTGCACGCTCGTCATCCGTCGTGCACGCCGCGTCCACATCGCGGCGCGATGCCGGCGGTCCGATCTTCCCGCTCAAGGCCGCCATCGACCGCGGCACGATTCCCGGCCCGCGCATCTGGCCCTCCGGCGCGCGCGGGTGCGCCGTCCGTAAAGATCGACAAGTCCTTCAGCGAGGTGCTGGAGGATTCCGATGGCGCGTTCTTCCTGTCCGCCTATGCACGGCGCGACCGGTTGGTCCTGTTGGGCGACTTCAGTTATTCCGCATCCTCGAAAGACGGGCTGGTCCCGCCGGGTGTGCCTGCGGAAGGCCGCCTGCACCAACGTTCGCTGAGGTTGGCCACGGGCCTGTGCGTGCACCAGGACGAGCGCATCGCGGTGGACCTGTTGGCAGGCCTGCGCCATTGGTCGGTGGATTACCGCGACCGCGGCACGCGCGTGGACGCCACCCTGGCCGGGCCGCTGATCGGTGCCAGCTGGCGCTTTTGATGCAGCCTCGCGGGCACGCCTAGAACACCTGCAGCGCGGCGCGCACCACCAGCGCGAACAACACCAGCGACGACACCGCGAACAGCGCGAAGCGCACCGGGATCACGTTCACCAACGCCTGCCACAGGCTGTGCACCACCCGCAGCGCGACATAGGTCCAGGCCAGCGCGAGCGACACGGTGGACGCATCGCCAAGCACCGCCAGGCTGAGCCCGACCGCGTAGAAGAGGATCGGCTGCTCCAGCAGGTGGTTGTAGTTGTCCGCCTTCCAGCGCACCCGTGGCGGCAGCGTCGCCATCTGCTCGCCACGCGGCAGGTTGCCGTCCAGGCGCATGCGCAGGCGCAGGATCGCCGGGATGCGGGTCGCATACATCCAGCCCCACATCAGTGCCGTCCATGCCACCAGTGCGATGACAGGACCGAGCATTGGCTGCGGATTGGCCATCGTGGGGCTCCGTGACAGGAAGAGATCCAGGGACACAGCGGCGGCGACAATCGCTTGCTCGTCAATGTACATGACCTTGCGCACTGGAGCAGGTGCGGGTCAGCGCGGCAGGATGCTGAATCTGCCTACTCCATCATGCTGCGCTCTGCGTGCTGCCGTCCGCGATCGTGGGTCGCTTCACGCATCGCAAGCCTCAGGTGATTTACTGCACGCATGAAACATCACGCCCTGCTCGCCACGCTCTGCCTGCTCGCCACTTCCTGCACGGGAATTCCCGATCGCGGCATCGAGGCTTCCGCTGCATCGACGATCACCCTGGCCTCCTGGAACATGGAGCACCTGGCCGAACGCAATGGCTCGGGTTGCCGGCCACGCACCGACGCGGACTACGCCGCGATGCGCGACTACGTGGACGCCCTGGCCGCCGACGTGATCGCATTCCAGGAGGTCGAATCGCGCGCGGCCGCCGAACGCGTGTTCGATCCGTCGCGCTACAGCGTGGTGATCGAAACGCGCATCGGCACCGGTCGAAATGGCGAGTGCGGCGGCCGGCCCGGTTTGACGATCAACGCACAACGCACCGGTTTCGCGATCCGCAAGGGACTGGCCTTCGATCGCCTGGCCGACGTGACCGATGTTCAGGTCGGCAATCCCGACCTGCGCTCCGGCGTCGATGTGATCGTCAGGCCCGTCAATGGAACGCCGATTCGCCTGCTGTCCGTGCACCTCAAGGCCGGTTGCAGCGCGGGCGATCGCAACGACGCCTGCGCGACGCTTTTCGAGCAGTTACCGATGCTGGAGCGCTGGATCGACGCGCGCGCGTCCGAAGAGATCCGTTTCGCGGTCCTCGGCGACTTCAACCGTCGCCTGGTGATGCCGGGCGATAAGGTGTGGGCAGACTGGGACGATGCCTTGCCGGCCAACGCCGATCTCGCGCGCGCATCCGGCGACCAATCGGCGCGCTGCAATCCGCGCTACAAGGACTTCATCGACTACATCGTGCTGGATCGCCGGGCCACCGCCGACCAGCTCGACTTCGACGAGAGGACCTTCACCGCCGACCCGTTGAGCGACCATTGCGCGATCACCACGCGTTTGCGCCTGCAGTAAACCGATGCCCGTCCATTCGCTGATTCACGGCGTGTGGACACCGCGATCACGTCGGCTCCACCCGTGCGGGTGGAATGTTGGCATCGACGCCCGAAGAAGATGCCGAGATGGACAGCCTCAGCCTGATGCAGGACACGCCCGGCAGCGATGCGCTGGAAGCGGAACTGGATGCGCTGGAATCGGAGATGCCGAACATCTAGGCGCGCGCCGGCAATGTCTTCGTCCTCGCTGGCGCGTGGGCGGAGCGGCATGACGCCATCGTCTCCGCCACGCCTGCAGCATCGCTTGAACGGGTGGAAGCGCGCCTGCGTCGCATCGGGATCCGCTGGGGCATGATGCCCGGCGTACGCATGACCGCGCAGTTCCCGGCGCTGCCACCGGCAGGCGACACGTTCGATTCCTGACCCAGGCACCGCTCCAGCCCGGGACACCGCTGGTGCCCCGGGACGCTCAGGGCAAGCCGGCTGCCGCGTCAGGCACCCAGCAATTCAACGTCGAACTTCAAGGTGGCATTCGGCGGGATCACGCCACCCGCGCCGCGCGTGCCGTACCCCAGGCTGGCCGGGATGATCAGGGTGCGCTGGCCGCCTTCCTTCATGCCCTGCACGCCTTCGTCCCAGCCCTTGATCACCATTCCGCGGCCGAGCGGGAAGATGAAGGGTTCGTCGCGATCCTTGCTGGAATCGAACTTCCCGCCTTGCTCGCCGTTCTCGAACAGCCAGCCGGTGTAGTGGACGGTGACGTTGCGGCCGGGCTGCGCTTCGGCACCGCTGCCGACGACGGTGTCTTCGAACTGCAGGCCGGAGGCCGTGGTGGTGAATGCCATGGGAGGTTCCTTTTGGGGTGGTGATGGTCGTGACCCGCAGTTTAGCCGCAGCGGAAACAGGGTACCTCCGGCATACTCCGCTCACGATTTTCCGTTCTGGAGAACTGCCATGTTCGAGCGCTTTTCCCGCAGTTGGGGCCTGATCAAGGCCAGTGCCGGCGTGCTGGCCAAGGACAAGGAACTGCTGGTGTTCCCGCTGCTGTCGGCGATCTGCACGCTGATCGTGGCGGCGGCGTTCCTGTTGCCGGCGTTCGGCCTGGGCGCACTGGACGGACTGCGCGAGGGCGGCATGTCGGCGACGGCCTACGCGCTGGCCTTCCTGTTCTACCTGGTGCAGTACTTCGTGATCTTCTTCTTCAACTCGGCGCTGGTCGGCGCGGCGATGATCCGCCTGGACGGCGGGGACCCGACCGTGCGCGACGGCCTGCGCATCGCCGGCAGCAAGGCGATGCCGATCCTGGGCTATGCCGCCATCGCCGCGACCGTGGGCATGGTGTTGCGCGCGATCCAGGAGCGCGCCGGCTTCCTCGGCAGGATCGTCGCGGGCCTGATCGGCGTGGCCTGGACGCTGGCCAGTTTCCTGGTGGTGCCGGTGCTGGTATCGCGCGACATCGGCCCGCTGGACGCGGTCAAGGAAAGCGCGTTGCTCCTGAAGAAAACCTGGGGCGAGAACCTGATCGGCCAGGGCGGCGTGGGGCTGGTGTTCGCCTTCATCTTCTTCGCGCTGATCATTGCCGGCGCTGCGGCGATCGTCGCCGTGGCGATGACCGGCAGCGGCGTGCTGATCGGGTTGGTGGTGGCCGTCGTGATCGCCGCATTGCTGCTGGCGGCGCTGGTGCAGGCCGCGCTGTCCGGGATCTATTCGGCCGCGTTGTATCGCTATGCAATGGGCGCGGGCGACAGCGAAGGCTTCGATGCGCAATTGCTGGGGCAGGCGTTCCGCGTCAAGTAAGCGCAGGACGACAGGCGAGGGAATCGGCGCATCGATTCCCTCGCCGCCATTCCAGGGTCACTCGGCGTCGATGTCGATGCGCACGCCCTGCACGGTGTTCTCCACCACGGTGACCACGAAGTCGCCCTCTCCGCCCTGCTTCTTCAGCAGCACGTCCTCGCCATCATCGACCTCGACGTTGTAGTGGTCGCTCGCCACCGCCTGCAACGCAGCGCCGACGTCGCGGGCCACGTCGTTCTCGGCACGGCCATTGACGACCTCCGCCACTGCGCGGATCGGCTCGCCCTTGGCCGGCGCGACCTGCAGGACGATACGGCCGGCGCTCTCGGCATTGCCGCTGAACTCGACGCGCCACTTGTTCTCCACGCCATCGGCGCTGGCGGTGGACATGGCCAGCATCAGGCCGGCTGCGATGATCAACTTCTGCATGTCATGGTCTCCTTCCGAATGGAGGCGTATCGATACCGACCCCGCGGTGATTGCGTGGTGAGGCAGTCGCGTGTGGTGTCGGCAATGTTCAGGCAGATGCGCGTGGCCACTCAGCAAAGACGCGTGTCGCTGCGCGCATCCAGGCATGTGCGTGCTTCATGACGCCGCATGCACGTTCATGAGCGCCAACGGAACCTTCACCTGGCGCAACGCATTTCCGAACGCCGCCGATGCATCCGCCTTGCACGCGCCTTCGTATCGTCACTACGCACGCCCGGCCGAGAGCCGCAACGGCGGGCGTCCCTCACTTACTTACGGAGAATGCCGATGAAGCCGCACCTCACCCTGCCGATCGCCATCGCCACCGCGCTTGCGCTGGCCGCCTGCAGCGCGGCCGAGCCCCCCGCGCCCGCCGAACCGCCCGTGGCGACCGAAACCCCGGCCACGCCGATGCCGGCAGACCCGATGCCCGCGACCCCGGCCAATCCCAGCGTCGGCGGTGCCGCGATGGACGCGGGCAAGGACATCGTGACCAATGCCTCCGCCGCGCCGAACCTCAGTACGTTGGTGGCCGCGGTGAAGGCCGCCGATCTGGTCGCCACCCTGCAGGGCGCAGGTCCGTTCACCGTGTTCGCGCCCACCGATGACGCGTTCGCCAAGCTGCCCGCGGGCACCGTGGATGGGCTGTTGAAGCCGGAGATGAAGGCCGACCTCGCCGGCCTGCTGACCTACCACGTGGTCGCAGGCAACGTGGATGCCGCAGCCCTCACGCAACAGATCGAGGTCGGCGGCGGCAGCGCCACACTGACCACCGTGCAGGGTGCCATCCTGACCGCCATGTCGGATGGCGCGGGCGGCATCACCCTGACCGACGGCAAGGGCGGCACCGCCAAGGTGACCACCGCCGATGTGCGCCAGAGCAATGGCGTGGTGCACGTGATCGACAGCGTGCTGATGCCGAAGTAACCGCGTTCCGCCTCCTTCGTGGCGGCATCCGTGCGGGCGGCTTCGGCCGCCCGTTTCCATGCGGCGGGTTTGATGCACGTGCGGACTCAGTCAGTGAGTTCCGACACGTGTTCGCGGCCTTCTCAGCCGGGAATATCGAACGCCCAGCTGCTTATCTCGCCGTCGATCTCCCGCTCGTCGGAGAACTTCAGCGAGACCCGATCACCCTGCGGTTGCAGTCGTTCCAGACGTGCCTTGTCGCCCGGGAAGTCGAGCAGGCCATTGATGTTGTCGGTGTGGCTGGGCTCGGCGATGCCGTAGGCCATGACGTAATAGTTGCGCACGTTGGCCCGCTCCAGCGCGCCCTCATGGCTCAACTTCACGGTGACGACGGGATAGCGATCCGGATAGTCGGCGGTACGCTTGTCCATCAGCGGCATCCCGGGCCACGTGGACGATGCCAGCACCGCGGCGCGTTCTTCCACGGTCAGTGCGGTAGGCGTGAGCATCAGCGATGGATAACCCGGGATCTTGCCGATTCCACTGCTGCATGCCCGTGACATGCGTAGCCAAGGGTTGTCCGCGATGCCTTTGCGGGAAATTGTCCCTGACACCGTTTTCGTACCCCAGGGACGGAGAGAGTTGACCGCTTGACGCTCTCCGTCCCGGTTTGTCGTTTGCCGGGTCAGCGCACGATCATCTCCACCCGCCGGTTGCGCGCCTTGTTGACGATGCTGTCGTTGGCGACGACAGGTCGCGACTCCCCCGCGCCGATGCTCTGCATGCGTTGCCTGTCCAGGCCGGCCTCGGCTGCCATGAAATCCAGGACCGACTGTGCTCGCCGTTGCGACAGCGCCAGATTCATCGCCGCGTCGCCATCGCTGTCGGTGTGGCCCTCGATGCGGATGGGGCCAGTGCCACTGCGCGCCTTGACCAGGCCGGCCACCCTGAGCAGCTCATCGCGTGCAGCGGGCTTCAGTTCGGCCGACCCGACATCGAACAGCACGGCGCTGTCCAGCGACAGCCGCATCGCCGAGCCGACCGCCGCGACCGCGTCGATATCGGCGCCAGGGTAGCGACCCGCGCAGTCGGTGCTGGCATTGCGCATGCGCACGAAGCGATAGCTCTGGTCGTCCTTGATCAGGCCTTCGAGTTCGAGGTCGGAGCGCGCGCCCTCGACCCGCCCCACCTCGATCCATGTTTCGCCATCGATCGACACCGCGACGTCGGTGGCCTCCACATCCGGCCCCACCTCGAAGATGTACAGATCGGGCCCGGCGGACTGCACCAGCGCGTTGTCGTCGAAGCGCACCACCAACTCGCCATCGCAACCCAGCGCGAGGAATCCCGGTGCAGAGGGCATCGTGTAATCGGGCTTGCCCAGCGTGTGTCCGGGCTTGGCGGCCGTGCCAGCCGCGGCCCGCTTGCCCGGCTTGAACGACACCACCGCATCCGCGAACGAGCTTTCACCCTGCTTGAGGCAGACCTCACGCGTGCCTTCACCGTAGCGAAGCCCTTTGCAGGATTCCTGCGCCGCCACGGCGGGCGTCGTGGACGTGGCGGCAAGTGCGAGCAGCAGAGCAGTCAGCAGACGATGCATCGATGGAACCTCCATTGGCGGGTCAGACACGCGTTACAGGAACGGGAACATGAGTCGGCGTCGCGTCGCACGTTCACCAGGGCGCGGATCATCTTTGCCCCGCCTTCGTTACGCAGTTCGCGCGGCATGTCGGTCATTGCGTCAAGCAACGGCTTGGCGTGCTTCTTTGCCGGTTTGTCGCCGACATCGACCAAGGGAAATCGTCGCTGACACCTTTTTGCAAACGGAACGTTCGTGGCTACTCCGGCATCGGCGGTGGCGCCAGCCAGCGCGGATAGCGCCGCACGATCCCGAGCAAGCGCTCCTGGAACCCCGCATCGCTGCGCTGGATGGATTTCGCCAGTTCCACGCGATCGAGGAAGAACTGCTCGAATGCGCCGGGCGAGAGCGTGACCAGCAACCGCACCGGGCGATCATCGGCGCTGCCCTGCGCATGCACCGTCCCGCGCGGGATGTGGATGAAGGAGCCGGCCGGCAGGCGATGGCTGCGCCCGTCGATCTGCAGCGCCAGCGTCCCGTCGAGCACGTAAAAACTCTCGTCCATCTCCGGGTGCACATGCGCCGGCGTGCGATACGGCGGGTGCTCGGTGAGCTCCACCACCGAGAAGCGCCCCTCGGTGGCGGACGACGGCACCAGCACGCGCAGCGTGCCTGCATCGTAGGGCTGCGCCGGGATATCGACGGCAATCACCGGTTGCGGTCCGGCGAACGCCGACTGCGCGCTCGCCCCCGGTGCGAACGAGAGAAGCAGCAACGCAAGGCTGGCGGCGAAACGGAAGGGCATGGTCGTCTCCTCGATCAATGCATCTGCCAACGAAAGAGCGCGCCAGAGCCCGGCCACTTGCTGCATCGATTCAAACGGGAATGTTCCTCGACCCCTCTTCCCGCTCCAGCGCATCACTCGGCCTTGCGAAACACCACCACGTGCTGCCACGGCAGCGAGTCCGCGGTGCGCTCCCATGCAAGGCCATGCCGGGTGACTTCGCGGCGGATCTGCGCCTGGCTCATCTTGTGCACCGGCTTGATGGGGACGGCATCGTCCTCGGCGCGGTATTCCACCAGCACCAGCCGCCCGCCGGGTTTCAGCGCAACCACCAGCGCATCGAGCATCTCCGCCGGGTACGCAAGCTCGTGGTACACGTCGACCATCAGCGCCAGGTCGATGCTGCCGGGCGCCAGCCCGGGATCGCGTTCGCCACCCAGCACCGGCACCACGTTGGCAAGCCCCGGCTGCGCCGCCACGCGCTCCAGCATGGCCACCATCTCCGGCTGCACGTCCACTGCGTACACGCGCCCGGGCGCGACCATCGGCGCCATGCGCCGCGCATGCCAACCCGTCCCCGCGCCGATGTCGGCCACCTGCATGCCCGCCGCCAGGCGCAGCTCCTTGAGCAGCACGCTGCCGCGCTCCTCGCGTTCGCGTTCCTCGCGCTCCAGCCACGCCGCGCCCTGCCAGCCCATCACCGACGCAATCTCGCGGCCCATGTAGGCCTTGCCGATCCCGTCTGCGCTGCGTGGGACCTGCGTGTAGCCGTCGGCTGCAACTGTCGCGTCGCCTGCGCGGGCCTGCGGCACCTGCGCCTCGCGTTCGAGGGGACAGCCGGAGGCGAGCACAGGCAGGCACAGGGCGAAGAACAGCGCGTTGAGGGTTCGAGGCATGCGCCGATCCTAGCGGCGCGCTCTGGAGCATGCCTTCACGCAGATCGCGATGCGGCGATGAAGGCACACGTCGCTACGCAACGAGGTTTCCGCTGATGCCTGGGAAGACAGGAAATTGTCCCTGACACCTTTTCTGGAGAAAAATCGGCTCTGACTCGTGTTTCCTCATTCTTTTACTTGGCTCGGTAGTGAACTATTCACATTGCGGGCTGGCCAAGACACAACAGAGACTAACGCCGGAACGATTCGCCAGCAGACGACATCTCCTGGGGAGAGATACGAATGCGCACAGTAGTTGCTCTAGTTTTTTGCCTGTCGACGACAAGTTGCGCCACCTTTCAAGGGCGGCATAGCCCGATGTGGCCTTGGCCCAAAGCCACCCACCCGTGCGTAGCAGAGACGTGCACAACTCGCGAAGCTCTCAGCGCATTTATGGCGTCAACTATGTACTGTCGTGAAGTGCACAATTGGTACGAAGCGGATGGCAGCAGAACGGGGCTTGCGCAAACCGGGATTGGCACATTTGGAGTCATTGCCGGCACTGTCGCCGCCCCGCTGAGCACTGGAAATGCCGCGAAGGCATGGGCTGGTCTGTCTGGTGCCACAAATGCCATGCAGTCATCGATCCGGGACAACTTGTCCGGCTCGCTCGCAGTGAAGCGCACCAAAGCGGTTTTGGATGCAACCACAACTGGACAAGGCGAATTTTCGGCTGAGCTTGATCCCAACAAGCAAGTGCTCATTGCGATAAACATGGCAGTCTCTTGTGCGATGGCACCCGCAGCCGCTGATGGGGCTGCGATGAGGGCGTTGTCGGGTGCTTCGCCTAGCCCTTGATCGATCTGCGGTGAAACACGTTTGAACGTCGCCTCAATAGATCCTCAGCTGAGCAACAATTCGTATCGCTGAAGTGCGGGCTTCTCTACGTCGCAACAACCTGCAATAGCGGGTTCCTGGGATTCAAGCTCCGCCGGGAGCGAGGGCTGGGACATACGATTCCTATTTCCGGCACCTGTCGGGGGTTATCTAGGTTTGAGTCTTCGACCTGGCGCCAGGCGTAGCCGCCACTGGCGGCGGAGACTGAGGGAGCCAAACCCTTTGCTGCACTGCTACCCCATACACTCCGCGGGCACTTACGCAGATCTGCGGTCTGCGGCATAACCACTCTGCCAACCGCGATGTCGGGAGCTCTCTCATCCCAAGGGACGGGAGCCGAGATTCCGGAGGGAAAAGGCGACTCTGACACGTGTTCTACTGCAAATAGAAGTTACCCGGTCGCCGAAGGCGGACGGAAGCTCTGCTTGTTCCAGACATGCGAAAGGCGGGACATGCCCGCCTCAAGAAAAGTCGACCCCGACCCCTGTTTTTCCTTAGATCGAAATGCCTCGCAAAGCTAACGCGTCTCAGTTCAAGTTCTCGAACCCCTCGCCCGGACCTGCCGGCGTGGTTGGCCTTTCCAGCGTCAGGAGACAGTCGAACATCGGACGCATGGTTTCCCAAGGCAGCCGTTGTGCCCGGGCTCGCACTAACGCGCGCCCAACGTCCACTACGTTCCCTGGCTGCTGAAAATCCGCCATGAACTTGGCACGGCTGTCAGCCTCTTCATGTGCTTCGTGATCCTGCTGACTGTAGGAATGGAACGCGAGGATCGCACCTGGCGCTTCAACACTAATGTCACCCGCATAACAACGCGCGCTCCCGCTGGACTCCTCGCGCGCGGCGTGCCCGGCTGCGTAGCTATCTTCCAACGCATGAAGCAATGACCCGAACGCAACGTCGCTTACACGCCCCCGCAATCCGCCACTCGCACCCTGCGTGTATAGATCAAGCAGGCGCCAGTCGGTTTTTCCAAATGCCGCCACGATGGTTTGGTTGGACGTGATGCTTTTCAGCCTTGTATCCAACGTGTATTCGCCAAGCGCAGAGCGCCAGGTGAATTCGAACCAGTCCATCAATCGCTGCTTTGTGTCTCGCGCAAGCTCGCCGTTTCGGCTGGCCATCGCGTGAAGAAATTGAAGGTCACCGAAGTGGGTGCGATAAAGCATTGCGTCGCCTGGACCGTACTTCGCGCCTTTGGCGGCGCGCTTTTCCGCATCACGGAACAGGCTTACCCAACAATTTGGCTGCGTCTCAAAACGGATAGTCGACGCGGTCTGACACCCCATGCCTCGCGCCTGCTGCGCTGTCATGCGAAAGGGTGGATCGTCATTCCATCGCACGCCGGAGAGCACTGCAGCAGGCGCCTGGGTGGCCTCAGCACCGGCGCACACATCGCCATTGCATCCGTAGATTCTGTTCGTAGCTTCTTCGTGGACCGGTTCAGTCAACAGCGGCATGCCGCGCGCAGCGATGTAAGAAAGCGCCGCTGTCCAAGAACTATTTGTGATTCCGGCCAGTCGACGTTCTTCGGCTGAGGCCTTGGTTGCTAGTTTGTAAGCGTATGCAGGCGTTGCAAGCACAGCTAAAGCGGCTACACATAACGAAGCTCTACGCGCAAAAGTGTGCATTGGTCACTCCACTTGTCGACTTACGTTAACTGCTTTGAGTGCTCCGCCCCGCATCAAAGTCGACGCTGACCCTTGGTTCGTGGCAAGAATGGTGGCGGCGGATGCGGCCGCGGAATACCGCGTCTGCGACGCACATGTCAGTGCAACGCTGAACACGGGGGCATCGGACACCCTGGGCTAAGCAGGTACATGCCTGCCTTTGAGGAAAGTCGACTCTGACCCCTGTTTTCTGGCCTCAAGAAAGGTCGACTCTGACCCCTGTTTCGCTATGTGCTCCGGTCTCGCTGAGCAGCGACCTTCCCTTCTTCGAAAGACTGCACTTCCCAATCCGCTGGCAGTTCATTACGAAATTCATTTTCCGCTGCGCGAGCCTCATCCAAGCGCCCGAGTGCCAAGTAGGAATTCGCAAGCGTTGCAAATATCCACTTCCTATCGCTGCGATCCTGAAATGTGTCAGCTGCCGTTATAGCGGTTAAAAGCGCAACGATTTCGTGACGCGTACGCTCAGCTGAAACCCTATAAAAGATTCTTTCAGCCCCAGTCGATTGGTCGGCTAAAAGGTCATAACAGAGAGCGAGATTCTCGCCGTTGTAGTAGTCGCGTCGAATCTCGAATCCACGACGATAAAACTTGGTTGCACGTTCCAGCTGAACAACATCTTTTGTCTCTTGCCAAAGACGCTTATGGATAGCGCCAGCCAGCCCCGTCGTCTCTGGGTCGTTGGAGTCATCAGGGCCTAATTGATCGACAATTCGCAAAGCATCGATTAAGGCTGACAACTTAGAAGGCTTAGACGCCTTATAAGTACTCAGAGCCAGTCGTTGCAGGATGTATGTGTCATCTGGCCGAAGTTCTCTAGCCGAAGAAAATGCAACTACCGCTTTTTCGAAATCGCTCTGGTCAATTGCATTTTGCCCATCGTCTAGGAGTGCAGTGATGCGCGTTTGTGCGTCTTCGGCGGCGTCAAGGAGATCTTCGTACTCCTCATCTGTTAAACGTGGCTGCTGAAGCTTCGGAAGAAATGTGTAAACGGGACTATCCGGGCGATTTGAGTTCGTTGTAGCTTCAATGAGGAGCCCTAAATCCGCTTGCGCCCGACGCGCCTCACGTGAGCCTATGTCATCCCCTAAATGTTCATATTCAAACGTGTTTACGTGATTCAGATCGAAGTGAAGGCGGCCCTTCGACTCTTTTATGATGATTGTCGATCGCGGGCGCAGCGCATGCCTTACACCAAGTTCGTACACAGCGTTTACATTGCCCGTCGAAATATCTGCAATAACCAGGTCTGCTCGTAAAAGCATTTCATACATCGGCAGATCGATGAGCCCCGAGTGCGAAATCTTGTCAGCTCGGATGCAACGGTACCCCTTAGCCTCAGCGGCTGGAGAGATGATTTCGCTGAAAGTTGCATCGAGATCCAAGGTTCGACCCGACTCGTAGTCTGTCTTGCGGCCGAAACCCATTACTACGAAGCAAACTGGCTGCCTAGGTGCGTTCATTAGTGTGGCCGCTTTACCTAGTAATTATTAGTGGCACCGTTGAGAGCGTCGATGATTCGATCGCGCTCAAAGCTGGTCGCCCACGAAGCTCCGCATCCCAGTAGACCAGCCGGACATATGTTCGCTTTAGCGAGTTTCACTGCAGCAATCTTAAGCTTCGTATCGGTATCTTTTGCTCGGTCGATTTCCCACTTCATCCATTTACTCTCGTTCGACTTTTCGCCGACGAGTACAAGTAGATGGGTGGATTCCTTCATTTTCTTTGTAAGTGCTGTCTTAATTGCCGCCGCATCGGTACTGTCGATGGCAACATTGGGGCTTCGATTGTCGAATTCAAAATCGAACGATGGGTTCGCATCCCATGCACACAAGAGGTATTTGTAGACAGCGTCCTCGGAATGATCGTAGCTGATAAAAACTTTGTGCTTTGCCATAGCCGTATCCCCATTGAACACAGGCCAGACGAGTGCCTGGCCGTAAAAGCGTGTTACTGCGAGATCACCCGCACTTCGAATACCCACAATTCAAACAAGTCGCACACCCGTCCATCAGGACCAGCGCCTTGGTCGAACACTTGTGGCACATCGTCGCGGTCGGCGGGAAACTCGCGCCGTCGCCGGTGACTTCGATCTCTTCCTGGTGGTCCGCGGTGGAGTCGGCGATCACGCCGGCGACCGGGGTCACGTCAGAGTTTTTTTTTGAGCCCAGCTTGGAGAACGCCGCGCGCTTCTCCGCGATCAGCGCGCGGGTCGCGTCGCTCATCTCCGGGTCGTGCATCATGCCGATCGACTTCAGGTGGTCCTCGATGATCATGCCGAGCTCGGCGACCAGCGACGGCATGTACACGCCACCGGCCTTGAAGTAGCCGCCCTTCGGGTCGAACACGGCCTTCATTTCCTCGACCAGGAAGGTCACGTCGCCGCCCTTGCGGAACACGGCGGACATGATCCGGGTCAGCGCCACGATCCACTGGAAATGCTCCATCGACTTGGAGTTGATGAAGATCTCGAACGGACGGCGGTGTTCATGGTCGCTGCCGGCATTGAGCACGATGTCGTTGATGGTCACGTACATGGCGTGTTCGACCAGCGGCGACTTGATCTTGTAGGTGCTGCCGATCAGCACTTCCGGGCGCTCGATGCGCTCGTGCATCTGGATGACGTCGGCGACCGGCAGGTCGGCCTCCGCCTGGGCGCGACTGACGGAGTCGACCTTGACCGCTTCCTTCGCCTTGTCCTCGGGGGTGACGACGGCGTAGCCCTTGATTTTCTTTTCGATCCTGACGGCCATGTGTGTTCCGGTTTCCGTGCTGTCTTGTTGTTATGGGTATTTGCGTTGCGAATCCATCCGCCCGGCGCGACGCCGGGCGGACGTGGTGCGTGCTTACTTCTTCTTCGTTGCCTTCTTGGCGGCTTTCTTCGCCGGCGCCTTCTTGGCCGCGGACTTCTTCATTGCCTTCTTTGCCGCGGACTTCTTGGCCGGTGCCTTCTTCGCAGCTGCCTTCCTGGCGGGTGCCTTCTTGACCGCCTTCTTCACTGCCGCTTTCTTGGCCGTGGCTTTCTTCGCGACCTTCTTGACCGCCTTCTTCACTGCCGCTTTCTTGGCGGTGGCTTTCTTGGCGACTTTCTTGGTTGCCTTCTTGCCAGCGGCCTTCTTGGCGGGTGCCTTCTTGGCGGCCTTCTTGCCGGTCGCCTTCTTCTTCAGGCTGGCCACTTCCTTCTTGGCATCGGCGCTGGCGGCGGCGAGCTTCTTCTTCGCGTTGGCAACGGTCTTCTTGACCGCCTTGCTGGCCTTCTCGGTGCGCTTGGCCACGGCTTTCTTGGCGCTGGCGACCGAGGACTTCACCGATTTCTCGGCGGACTTCGCGGCCTTCTTCGCCTTCGCCACGGTGGCGCTGGCAGTGTTGGCCACGGCACCACCGATCTCGGACGCTTTCTCTTTCACGCTTTCTGCGGCATCGGACAGCGTGGCCGCCACTCCATTTCCATTGCTCATGAAGCCCTCCTGTAGGGCATTGGTTGGTGGGTATTACAGCGCGATCCTATACCTGCTTGCGGCGTGCGTGCAGCGTGACGAATCGTGACTGCCGCGTCCGCCGCAGGGCGCGGTCAGAACTTGCCGTAGTAACCCTCTTTCAACGCGTCGAAGAGATTGGCGGCGGTGTGCATTTCGCCGTCGTATTCGATCTGCTCGTTGCCCTTGACCTCGACCACGCTGCCGTCTTCCAGCTCGAAGCGGTAGGTGGTGTTCTCGAGGTCGGCGTCCTTGACCAGCACGCCCTGGAAGGCGGCCGGGTTGAAGCGGAAGGTGGTGCAGCCCTTCAGGCCCTGCTCGTGGGCGTAGCGGTAGATGTCCTTGAAGTCCTCGTACGGGTAGTCCGTGGGGACGTTCGCGGTCTTGGAGATCGAGGAATCCACCCACTTCTGCGCGGCGGCCTGCACGTCCACGTGCGCCTTCGGGTGATGTCGTCGGCGCTGATGAAGTAGTCCGGCAGCCTGGCCGCGGCGTCTTCGGCGTACGGCATCGCCTTCGGGTTGACCAGTTCGCGATAGGCCAGCAACTCGAACGACCAGACGTCGACCTTTTCCTTGGACTTCTTGCCTTCGCGGATCACGTTGCGGCTGTAGTGGTGGGCGAAGCTGGGCTCGATGCCGTTGCTGGCATTGTTGGCCAGGCTCAGGGAAATCGTGCCGGTCGGCGCGATCGAGCTGTGGTGGGTGAAGCGCGCGCCCACCTCCGCCAGTTCCGCGACCAGTTCCGGGGCGACCTCGGCCACCCGCTGCATGTAGCGGCTGTACTTCGCGTGCAGCACCTTGCCGCTGATCTGCTGGCCCAGCGTCCAGCCGTCCTTCACCATTTCCGGGCGCTTGCGCAGCATCTCGGCGGTGACCTCGAACACCTCGTCCATGATCGGCGCGGCGCCCTTTTCCTTGGCCAGCGCCAAGCCCATTTCCCAGCCGGCGACAGCCATGTCGCGGGCGATGCGCTCGGTGAACTCGCAGGATTCCTTGCTGCCGTACTTCATCTGCAACATGGTCACGGTGCTGCCCAGGCCGAGGAAGCCCATGCCGTGGCGGCGCTTGCGGGCGATCTCGTCGCGCTGCTGCTGCAACGGCAGGCCGTTGACCTCGACCACGTTGTCCAGCATGCGGGTGAACACGCGGACGACTTCCTTGTATTCCTCCCAGTCGAAGCTGGCCTTGTCGGTGAAGGGATGCTTGACGAACTTGGTCAGGTTGATCGAGCCGAGCAGGCAGGCGCCGTACGGCGGCAGCGGCTGCTCGCCGCAGGGATTGGTGGCGCGGATGGTCTCGCACCACCAGTTGTTGTTCATCTCGTTGACGCGGTCGATCAGGATGAAACCGGGCTCGGCGTAGTCGTAGGTGGACACCATGATCATGTCCCACAGGTGGCGGGCACGGATCTGGCCGTAGATCTTGCAGGCCACCAGGCCGTCCTCGCGGGTGATGTAGCCGGCGTGGGTCGGCCACTCGCGCCAGACCACCTGGGCGGGGTTGGCCAGGTCGATCTCGTCGGCTTCCTTCACTGCCACCGGGAACACCAGCGGCCAGTCGGCGTCGGTCTTGACTGCGTCCATGAAGCCGTCGGTGATCAGCAGCGACAGGTTGAACTGGCGCAGGCGGCCGTCTTCGCGCTTGGCGCGGATGAAGTCCTTGACGTCCGGGTGGGCGATTTCGAAGGTGCCCATCTGCGCGCCGCGACGGCCACCGGCCGAAGACACGGTGAAGCACATCTTGTCGTAGATATCCATGAACGACATCGGCCCGCTGGTGTATGCACCGGCACCGGCGACGAACGCGCCACGCGGGCGCAGCGTGCTGAATTCATAGCCGATGCCGCAGCCGGCCTTCAGGGTCAGGCCGGCCTCGTGGACCTTGTCGAGGATGCCGTCCATCGAGTCGGTGATGGTGCCGGACACGGTGCAGTTGATCGTGCTGGTCGCCGGCTTGTGTTCCTGCGCGCCGGCATTGCTGGTGATGCGGCCGGCGGGAATGGCACCGCGGCGCAGTGCCCAGGCGAAACGCTCCATCCAGTATTGCTGCAGCTCGGCGGTGGATTCGGCTTCGGACAGCGCCTTGGCCACGCGCTGGTAAGTGCCGTCGATGTCGGCATCCAGGGCCACGCCCTGCTTGGTCTTGAGGCGGTACTTCTTGTCCCAGATGTCCAGCGAGGCCGGCTGCATCGGGATGTCCTGCTTTGCGTCCGTGGCCACTGCTTCCAGCCTCACCGTGCTCATGCCTGACGACTCTCCTGTCCTGTTGCGCGTGCGCGGCGGGGCCGCGTCGTGATCGATATGCGTCGCCTGCGGCGAATTCCGCCGGCAACGATGCATGCCGCGCGCTGCGCGCAGCCTGCATGTCATTGGTTTTCCTGGCGTTGCCGCCGAACTCCAGCCTCGTCACGCGCCGCTCCCCGACGTCGTTCCTGCCAAGCCTTGCGTCCCTCCCCGGGCACAAGTCTTGGGCCTGTTCGACGAGCTTGACCACAAGATGTAGTGGCTCGCCAGCAAACGAAGGTACCCAGCGTGCCCGGGCAAGTCAACGCCAAATTTTGTCGAAAACCACTTGCAAAGCGGGGGTGCCGGCTGACACGCGCATCCCGCCGCGGTTTCACCGAAGATTCAAGCGCGCCGGGGGAAAGTGTGAATGCGCACCGACCGGTGCATCCCCCTGATTCATCCCGGAGTCGTCCCGCAATGCAGCACGCCCCGAGCACCGCCCGCCGCACCCTGCTGGCCCTGACCGCTGCCGCCGCCTTCGGTGGATTCGCCGCCACCGGCCTCGATCTGATGCTGGACGCGCCCGCCGGTGCGCAACCGCCCCCCAGCACTGCAACCGTGCCGGCCGCTGGCGCGCTGCCGACCGCGGTCAACGGCGTGCCGGTGCCGTCGCTGGCACCGATGTTGAAGAAAGTCCTGCCGGCGGTGGTCAGCGTCACCAGCAAGCAGCGCGTCCGGGTCAACACGCCGTTCGGCGACGACCCGGTGTTCCGCCGGATGTTCGGCATCCCGCAGGAACGCATCGCCCAGTCGCTGGGCTCCGGCGTGATCATCGACGCCCAGCGCGGCCTGGTGCTGACCAACAACCACGTGATCGAGAACGCGGACGAGGTCGAGGTGATGCTGGCCGACGGCCGCAAGCTCAAGGCCGAGTTCATCGGTGGCGATGCCGATACAGACGTGGCGCTGATGCGCATCCCGGCGCAGGACCTGACCGCGATCCCGATGGCGAACAGCGACGGTCTGCAGGTCGGCGACTTCGTGGTGGCGATCGGCAACCCGTTCGGCTTCAGCCAGACCGTGACCTCGGGCATCGTCTCGGCGATCGGCCGCAACAACCTGCCCGGCGCGGGGTTCCAGAATTTCATCCAGACCGATGCCTCGATCAATCCCGGCAACTCGGGCGGCGCGCTGGTCAACCTCAACGGCCAGCTGATCGGCATCAATACCGCCAGCTACAACCGGCAGGGCTCGATGGCCGGCAACATCGGCCTGGGTTTCGCCATCCCGGTGAACCTGGCCAACAACATCAAGGATCAGTTGCTGGCCGGCGGCGTGGTCCGTCGCGGCACCCTGGGTATCGATACCCAGGACGTGGACGCCAAGATCGCCCGCGCGCTGGGGCTGGGCGAAACCCGCGGCGCGGTGGTGACCCGGATCTATCCCGGCTCCGCCGGTGCAGCCGCCGGATTGAAGGTCGGCGACGTGATCCTGGCCGCCAACGGCGACCACATCGACAACGCCGAGGCACTGCGCAATTTCCAGGGCCTGCAACCGGTCAATGCGCGGGTCACCCTGGACGTGCGCCGTGACGGCAAGCCGCTGCAGCTGGCCACCAGCCTGCGCGAAGCGCCGAAGGCGTTGCAGGGCGCGCAGCTGGACGAACGCCTGGGCGGTGCCAGCTTCGCCGAGCTGCCGGAATCGCTGCGCCGTCAGGGGCTGGCCGGTGTGCTGGTCGAAGAGGTGCAGCGCGGCAGCCGCGCGGCGCAGAATGGGCTGCAACGCGGCGACGTGGTACTGGCCTCGAGCGGCGGCAATTTCAGCGACCTGACCGGCTTCCGCGCGGCGGTTTCGGCGCAACCGCAACAACTGGTATTGCGCGTGCTGCGCGGACGCAACAGCGGCCAGCTGGTGATGCGCTGATCGGCATCGCGCCATGACGGTCGCATCACGTGGACGATGCGAGCCTGCATCTTCGTTAAAGATGGTTCGTTACAAGCTGCATTCCCCATTTCCACATGTTTCCCCACGAGGAGTTCCGGATGAGCAACAACACCGACGCGGTCAAATCCAATCTCGGCGAAGCCGGCTCTCACCTGAAGCAGGCGGCGGTTGCCGCCGGCGATGCGATCAAGGGCGCTGCCAGCGCGGCCGGCGGCGAAGTGCAGCTGGGCAAGGCGCAGATGAAGTCCGAACTGGCCGACGGCGCGCTGGCCGGGCTGAGCGCCGCCGAACACCTGGGCGGTGCGGCCGGTGAGCAGATGGACGCGCTGATGGACAAGGGCCGCGACCTCATCGACAGCGCTGCCGAGCTGATCCGCGAGCGTCCGCTGGCCGCCTTCGGCGTGGCCTTCGCTGCCGGCTGGATCATTTCCAAGCTCGGCCGCAGCGACAAGTAAGCCGCACGCATGCGCGCCGACGGCGACGCGCCACCGCCCGATCCTGCCGCCAAGCCGCAGGCCCCGCCCGATCTGGGCGAGGCTCTGCATGCGCTGGGCGCGGACAGCCGTGCCGGACTTAAGGCCGCCAGCGACAGCCTGAAGGCGCTGCGCATCCTGGTCGCCGCGGATTTTTCGCTCGCCCGCAGCGCGTTCGGCCGGGCACTGGCGTTCACCGGTGTGGCGATCGCCTTCGGCGCGTCTTCCTGGTTGTTGCTGATGGGGGCGCTGATCGCGGCGATGCAGGCGGCCGGGATTTCCTGGCTGGTCTCGTTGTTGATCGCGTCCGCATTGAGCATCGCCATCACCGTCGCCGCGGTGGTCGCGGCGATGCGCTACTTCGAACACACCCGGATGCAGGCCACGCGTCGCCAGTTCGCCCGCCTCGGTTTCGGCGAGTTGGCCGACCTGATGCCGAACCCGGGCAGCGCCGAGTCCAGCGTCGACGCCGCGCAACGCGTGGCCGAGGCGAATGCCACCGCCGGCAAGCCGATGAAGAAGGGGCTGGGCGTCGACGTGACCCCACCGTAGGAACCCAGATGAGCTTCCATGCATTGATCGCCAAGGTGGAACAGGCCGAACAGGCGCTAGAAGACCGCGAGCGCCGCACCAGCGCGCAATGGCAGCAGGTCAAGACGACCTGGCGGCAAAGCTGGACGCCGGGGCGGATCGTGATCGCCGGACTGGCCAGCGGTTTCCTGGTCGGCCGCACGCAACCGTTGAAGCTGGCTGGCAGCGGTGGCCTGCTCAACCTGGTCACCGCGCTGTCGGGCATGCTGGCCAGTGGCAGCGCACAGGCCGCGGCCGAGGATGCGGAACAGGCGGCGGATGCCGCGGGCAACGCCGCGGATGCCACCGGTGCGGTCGCGGACCGCAGTGCGGGCGTGGCACCTGTCAGCGATGACGAGATCGCCGCGATCGAACGGGCTGCGCGCGGCGGATGAGCGCGCCGCCGATAGACAACGCGGAAACGCAAATGGTGTCAGGGACCATTCCGGCCACACCGGAAATTGTCCCTGACAGCATTTCGCCCCCCACGCGCCCGCGCGCGTCGGCCTCGCTGGTGGTGCTGGCGGTGCTGGCGGTCGGCTACACCTTGTGGGCGACCCAGGACCTGATCCTGCCGGTGCTGCTGGCGATGTTCTTCGCCCTGGTCGGCAACCCGATCATCCGCGTGCTCCAGCGCATTCGCATCCCGCGCTTCCTGGCCGCGCTGGCGGTGCTGTGCAGCGGTATCGCGCTGGCGGTACTGCTTGGCCAGCAACTTGTGCAGCCGGCCGGCGAATGGATCCGCGAGGCCCCGCGCGAATTGCGCAGCCTGGCACCCAAGCTGCAGAAGCTGGCCAAACCGATGCAGGAGGCGAACAAGGCCGCCGAGAACATCGCCCGCGCCGCCGGTGGCGAGAACACCTCGCGGCCGGTGCAGGTGGTCAGGACCGAGGTCAATGATCCCTACCGCGTGCTCACCACCACGCCGATGCTGATCACGTCGATTCTGGCCGTGGTACTGCTGACGTTCTTCTTCATGGTCTATGGACAGGACCTGCAGCGGCACGCGATCGCGCTGTTGCCGGACCGGCAGAAAAAGAAGGTGACGGTCGGCATCCTGCAGGCGATCGAAACCGAAGTCAGTCGCTACGTGCTGACCATCAGCGTGATCAACGCGGTGGTCGGCCTGGTGTTTGCCGGCTGCCTGTATTTCTTCATGGATCTGCCGCTCGACGAGGCCTTGCTGTGGGGCACGATGGCGGCAATCCTCAATTTCGCTCCCTATGTCGGGCCGCTGATCGGCATCGTGTTGATGCTGCTGATGGGCTTCTCCAGCTTCGACGATCCGGTGCAGTCGTTGCTGCCGGCGACGATCTACCTGGGCCTGCACACGCTGGAAGGACAGATCGTGACGCCGATCGTGCTCGGCAAGCGGATGGCGCTGTCGCCGCTGATCCTGATCCTGGCGCTGATGGTGTTCGGCTGGATCTGGGGAATCATCGGCCTGCTGCTGGCGGTGCCGATGCTGGTCTGCGTCAAGATCGTGCTGACCCGGATCGAGGGCATGGAAGGCTGGGCGAAGCTGCTCGAATGAGGGATCGGCGAGCCAACCCCGGATGCGGCCTTCGGGCTACATGAGCTGAGACCGGCCATGCCGGCAAAGCGCGACCGCGATCACGCCTGTGGCGCGGGCGCGTCCTACAATGCGCCGGTGAAGTCTCCCATCCGTGCCGTCACCCTCGACCTCGACGATACCCTGTGGCCGTTCGCACCGATCGGCGAGCGCATCGAATGCGCCCTGCACGACTGGTTCGTCGCCCACAGCCCGCGTACCGCCGAGCGCTTCCCGATCAGCGAGATGCGCCATCTTCGCGAACGCGTGTTCGCGCAGTTCCCGGAGCATGCGCATGACCTGGGCTTGCTGCGGCGGCTGACCATCGAGCGCGCGCTGAAGGAAAGCGGCGACGACCCGGCACTCGCCACCGCCGCGTACGCGATCTTCTTCCGCGAACGCAACCGCGTGGATTTCTATGCCGATGCTGAAGCCGGCTTGCAGCGGATCGCCGCGCGCCTGCCGGTGGCGGGCCTGACCAATGGCAATGCCGATCTCGGCGCGGTCGGCATCGCCCCGTTGTTCGTGTTTTCGCTGAGCGCGCGCGAGTACGGCGCGGCCAAGCCGGATGCCGGCCTATTCCACGAAGCCTGCAAGCGGCTCGGCCTGCCGCCGCATCAAGTGCTGCATGTCGGCGACGATCCGCGCACCGACATCGCCGGTGCCGCCGCTGCCGGCCTGCAGACCTGCTGGATCGACCGCGGCGACCACACCTGGCCGGAGGCGCTTGCCCATGCCGACTTGCGCGTGACCACCCTCGGCGAACTTGCCGACGCGCTCGACGCCCACCTGCACAAGGAGCAGGCCGCATGACCCTGCCCGCCGGTTTCGCCATGGTCGATGCGGCGATGACGCCGCAGCCGCTGCACCTCGTCCACAAGGCCGCCTTCGCCTCCTGGCGCGATGCGCAGGTGCCGGCCGTGCAGGCCTGGCTGGCCGCGCAACGCTTCGACGGCAGTGCCGGCACCGCGCAAAGCTGGGCGGATGCGGAGGGCGCGATCGGCGGTGCGGTGATCGGCATCGGCGACGCGCTGGATCCGTACAGCTACGCGCATGCACCACTGGCGCTGCCGGGCGGCGACTGGCAGGTCGTCGGCGATGTCGATGACCTGACGCGCCAGGCATTGCATCTCGGCTGGGGCCTGGGCTGCTACCGCTTCGACCGTTACAAGAAAAACACCCGATTGCCCGCGCGCCTGGTCGACACCTTCGATGTCGAAACCCTCGACCTGCTGGCTGCCTGCGTACGCGTGCGCGACCTGGTCAACACCCCGACCGAACACATGGGGCCGGCCGATCTGGAAGCGTTGGCGCGCGAACTCGCGGCCACACATGGCGCGGCGCTGACGGTCACGACCGGCGACGATCTGCTCGCGCAGAATTATCCGGCCATCCACGCAGTCGGTCGCGCCTCGCATCGCCCGCCGCGCATCATCGAACTGAGCTGGGGCGATGCCTCGCATCCGCATGTCGCGATCTGCGGCAAGGGCGTGTGCTTCGACACCGGCGGCCTGGACCTGAAGACCGCGGTCGGCATGCGCAACATGAAGAAGGACATGGGCGGTGCCGCGCATGCGCTGGCGCTGGCGGAACTGATCATGGCGCGCAAGCTGCCGCTGGGTTTGACCGTGCTGGTGCCGGCGGTCGAGAACGCGGTCGGTCCCGATGCCTTCCGCCCCGGTGAAGTCGTTGCCACCCGCACCGGCGTGAGCGTGGAGATCGACAACACCGATGCCGAAGGGCGGATGGTCCTGTGCGACGCGTTGACCCGCGCCTGCGAGCTCAAGCCCGACCTGCTGCTCGACTTTGCCACCCTGACCGGTGCCGCGCGCATCGCGCTGGGTCCGGACCTGCCGGTGCTGTATGCGAATGACGAGTCGCTGGCCAACGACTGGCTGGCGGCCGGGAACACGACGCGCGATCCGTTGTGGCGGATGCCGCTGTGGCGGCCGTACCTGCGCTATCTCACCAGCGGCATTGCCGACCTCGCCAACGGCAGCGCCAGCACCATGGCCGGCAGCATCACCGCTGCGCTGTTCCTGGAGCGCTTCGTGACCGAAGGCCAGCGCTGGGCGCATGTCGATGTCTATTCGTGGAACGACAGCGACCGCGCCGGCAAGCCGGCCGGTGGTGAAGCGCAGGGCCTGCGCGCCTGTTACGCGATGCTCAAGGCGCGCGCCGCGGCCTGAGCGTTCAAGCCGCCGGGCAAGGTTCGGTGGATCGCTCGATCGTGTAGTGCTCGACGCCGTTGTCGCTCTGCGGCCCGATCGGCGTCATTACCGTTCCCACGCCCCAGCCCTTCATCCTGACCGGCGCGCTGCCGATCCATTCGACCGAGTAGGCCTCGCCGCCGCGCACACCGAAACCGCTCAGGTGGCCGTCGTACTTGTAGGTGCCGCCGTCCTTCGAGGTCGGGGTGAAATACACGGTCAGACCGCCACCCTTGAGCTGAAACGGCTTCTCGAAATCGCAGACGATCCCGGTGCCGTGCCAGTCATCGGCGCCGCCCTCGACCTTGTAGGCCACTGGCTTGGGTGGCGGCACGACCGCCACGATCCGTGCCGGCGACGTCGCGGGCGGCGTGTCCGTGGCGACCGGCGGCTCGGGCTTGGCGGGCGCGGGCTGGCCACGACCACAGGCCGCGAGCAGCAAGGCGCCTGTGGCGACGGCGATGAGCACACACGGGCGAACGACAGCGATCATCGGCAGGGTTCCATGGCATCCCGCAACGGGATTCTTTCCATCGAAGCGGAAAATGGCGAGGTTTGCGGCCATGCGCTGATCGTCTCGCGGCTCAGCGCAACCAGCCGCGCGACGCCGCCTTGCCCGCGTACCACCACAGGAACAGGCCGAACAAGCCGATGCACAGCGGCAGGATCGCGCCGCCGATGCCGGTGAGCGCCCACGTGGGCGTGATCGCGTAGATCGACCCGAACTGCACAAGGATGGCCAGCAGCGACAGCAGCAACACCGGCACCGCCCAGCGCCTGCCCAGCAGCAGGCCGAGCGAACCCAGCACGCCGCCGATGGTGGCGACGGCAAACGGCACGAAGATCCAGCGCGGCGTCGCCGCGGCGATCTGCTGCTGGGCTTCGGGCCAAGTGGCGACGACATCGGGTGTCGCGGTGACATGCAGGTAGAACGAGAGCAGGCCGAACAGGTTCCAGAGCAGGGCGACCACGGCGACCACCCGGAACGACATCGGACGTGGCACAGGATGCATGGTGATTCCCTTTCTGGATGTCGCCCGCAGCCTACGCCCGATGCACGCAGGCCGCATCCGGCGATGCAGCAGTCACAGCCAACCCTTCTGCCGCGCCAGCCGATACGCCTCGATGCGGTTGCCGACGCCGAGCTTGCCGATCGCCTCGGACAGGTAGTTGCGCACGGTGCCTTGCGAGAGATTGAGCTTGGCGGCGATCTCGCCCGCGCTCATGCCCTCGCCGGCCAGGCGCAGGGCCTGGCGTTCGCGGTCGTTGAGCGGGTCCGCTTCGCCCCAGGCTTCCAGCGCAAGGTTCGGGTCGATCGCGCGACCGCCGCGATGGACCTTGCGCAGGGCTTCGGCCAGGTCTTCGGCGGGTGCGTCCTTCAACAGGTAACCACAGACGCCGGCGTCCAGCGCGCGGCGCAGGAAACCCCCACGCGCGAAGGTGGTGACGATGACCACCTTGATCGGCAGCGCGTGGCGCTGGATCCGCTGCGCCAGTTCCAGGCCGGTCAGGCCGGGCATCTCGATGTCGGTGACCAGCAGGTCGGGCTTGAGCCGCTGCAGCTCGCGCCAGGCGGCTTCGCCATCGGCGGCGGCACCGAGCACCTCGATGTCGTCTTCCATGCCGAGCAGCGCGGACAGCGCGCCGCGCAGCATTGCCTGGTCCTCGGCCAGGAGGACGCGGATCATGCGAATGGAGGGGGCATCGACATGCGCGGGACGTTAGCAGATCGCCCGTGGCGACCAATCGCTACGACGCTTCGTCGATCCGGCCGTCGTCGAAAATGCCGTCGTCGATCGGATCATCGTTGGCCGCCAGCGGCACCCGCGCTTCGACCCGGGTGCCGCGACCGGGGCCGGCATCGATGCGCAGGCTGCCGTGCACGCCTTCCAGTCGCTCGCGCATGCCGACCAGTCCGTTGCCGGGGACGATCGCGCCGCCGCGGCCATCGTCGACGATGCGCAGCACCGCGTCGCCGCCGTCCATGCCGAAGCTGGCCTCGGCGCGTTGCGCGCGTGCGTGCCGCTGGATATTGGTGGCGGCCTCGCGCACGGTCATCGCCAGCGCGCTTTCCACGCCGGGCGGCAGCGCGTTGCCGGCGAAGCCGTCGTCGAAGCGATAGTCGAAGCTGACGCCGTCGGTTTCCAGCAGCAGCTTGGCCGCAGCGAGTTCGGCGGCGATGCCGGCGGCGCGGATCCCGGTCACCGCGCGACGCACTTGCGCCAGCGCCTCGCGGGCGACGCGACTGACTTCGCCGATCTCGTTGCGTGCGGCGGCAGGATCGCGATCCAGCAGGCGACCCGCAAGGTCCGACTTCAACGCCACCATCGACAGCGTGTGGCCGAGCAGGTCGTGCAGGTCGCGGCCGATGCGTTCGCGTTCGGCCAGCGCGGCCAGCCGGCGCACCTCGTCGTGCGAGAGCTTCAGCGCGACCTCGCGTTCGCGGTTGATGCGTTCGACCATCACGATCACGCCGATGATCGCGGTCACCGTCGGCATCCACACCAGCGCCTGCCACGGATAGCCGATGTATCGCGCGTAGCTGATCAGGACCACGTTCAGCACGGCGATCGTGCCGAGGTAGCGCAGGATCGAGCGCGAGCGCCGTGGCTGCAGCATCACGCAGCCGAACACGAAGTAGCTCAGGCCCGAGGGATACCAGGGCAGCAGGGCGAGGCATATCGCCACCATCGCCAGCGCCGCCAGGTGGGCGCGGCGCGGCGCAGCGAACACGCTGGTGACGTAGGCCCACAGGAACAGTGGGTACGAGAGCAGGGTCAGCCACAGCCATTGCCAGCTGAATCCGTACTCCCCGCCCGACAGCGCTGGGGTCAGGAACACCCAGACCGACCACACCAGGTGGATGAAGTTGGTCCACGGCGAACGCCCCAGGCGCAGTTCCTGCGCCGCCACCGAATCCGGCGCGGGTTGCAGCCAGCGCAGCTGGGAAAGACGCTTCACGGGTCGCTCCGGTGGCGGGCTGCGCGGATCATGGCACGCTCATTCCGCCGCGGACAGGCGGCGCTGCGCCAGCACGAAGAACAGCGCGGTGATGCCGAGAAGCACGGCCACGTGCATGCCGATCGGCTGGCCCATGTCGAAGCCGACCACTTTCAGCGCGAGCTGCCCCAGGTGATACGCCGGCCACACGGGTGCGATGGTGGAGAGAATGTCGGGCAGCATCGTCAGTGGCAGCCACAGGCCGGACAGGAAGGCCATCGGCAGGTACAGCATGTTCAGCAGCGCCGGTGCCGCGTTGCCGCCGACCAGCGAGCCCACGTACAGGCCGATCGCGCAGAACGGCAGCACGCCGAGCACGTTGATCACGAACAGGCGGATCCATTGCGATGGCTCCAGCACCACCCCGGCCACGGTCGCGGCGATCACCGCCAGCACCAGCGAGATGATCGCGGCGAACAGCATTGCCATCACCATCTTCGCCAGCAGCATCGCGCCGGGCGGCACCGGCAGCGCGCGCTTGAGCCGCAGCAGGCCTTTCTCGCGATCCACCGCGATGGTCACGCCGAAACCGAAGAGCCCCGCGCCGATCACCCCGAACGCACCGTACGTGGCGAGCAGATACTGCGACGCCCCGCCTGTGCCCTTGTCGAGGAGCACGCCGAACAACAGATAGAACAGCACCGGAAAACAGATCACCGGCAGGCAGAACGACGGCTCGCGAAGCATGCGCAGGAACTCGCACTTCGCTTCCTGCAGATAGCTGCGCCACGAGGAATACGTGGCGTGGTGGACGATGGCGTTCATCAGGCGGCTTCCTTTGCTTGCTCGACATCAGCCGAGTCGGCGTTGCGGGTGAGTTCGAGGAAGGCGTCGGCCAGGCCGGCGCGTTGCACTTCCAGTTCGTGCAGGTCCGGATCGGCATCGAACAAACGTCGCACCACCGGTTCGGCCGTCTCGGCGACGATGCGCAGGTACTCGCCATCGCGCACCGCCTCGCGCACGCCGGGCCAGCGCGCGGCCAGGGCAGCATCGATGCCGGTGATGCAACGCACGCGGCGTTGCGAGACATGCGCGCGGATCTCGCGCACGCTGCCTTCGGCGACCAGCTTGCCGCGATCGAGCACGACCACGCGGTCGGACAGCGCCTCGGCTTCTTCCAGATAATGGGTGGTCAGCAGCACGCCACTGCCCTGCGCGACCAGTTCGCGGATCGCCTGCCAGAGCTTCTGCCGGGCATCGATGTCGAGGCCGGTGGTGGGTTCGTCGAGGAACAGCAGGCGCGGCCGGCCGCACACCGCGATGGCGAACTGCACGCGCCGCTGCTGGCCGCCGGAGAGCTTGCCGTAGGGGCGATCCAGCAAGCCGTCCAGGCCGGCCAGCGCCACGCAGTCGGCGATGCTGCGCGCGTCCGGGTAATAGCTGCGCGCCTGCGTGAGCAACTCGCCGACGCGCAGGCGTTCCGGCAGGCCGGCGGTCTGCAGCATCACCCCGATCCGGCGGCGTGCGGCGAGCTCGCGCGGGTCGCGCCCGAACAATTGGACCGTGCCGCTGTCCGCGCGCAACAGGCCCAGCAGCAGGCCGATCGCGGTGGTCTTGCCGGCACCGTTGGCACCGAGCAGCGAGGTGACCTCACCTGCACGCAGCGACAGGTCCAACCCGTCCAGCGCACGCAGCTTGCCGTAGGCCTTGCCTGCCTGCTGCAAGCGCGCCAGTACCTCATCGTTGCCGTGCATCGCACATCTCCCCGTGGTCGATGGCGTGCATCCTCCGCGCAACATGCCCATGCCGGCAGTCGCGGCTTTCATGCAATCGACATGACAACCGTCAGGTGACCGCCATCGCCGCCAGCGCTAGCCTGCGTGCATCGGGAATGGCGCATGCATTCGCGACCACGGCGACCACCGCCTGCGCGCCGACATCGATATGTAAAGGAAACTTGACAGCAGGAATCGCTTGTCCGAAGGTGGCGACCATCACGCGGCACGCATCATTGCCGGCGTCCATCCCGGATCCCTCCTCTGCTTCGCATCGCCCATGACCAATTCAGCCGACCTGCTCAACTCCCTCAAGATCGACCGCAGCGCCCCGCCGCCGCCGACCTCCCGCAAGGGCCTGTGGATCGGCCTGGCCGCAGCCGGCGCAGTGGTGGTGCTGGGCGCGGCCGGCTGGTTCCTGTTCGGTCGCGACCAGGCGGTACCGGTGCAGACGGCGAGCGCGGTCTCGCTGAGTGCTGGCAGCGGCAGTGCCTCCGTGCTGGACGCCAGTGGCTACGTGGTGGCGCGACGAATGGCGACGGTCTCGTCGAAGATCACCGGGCGCGTGCGCGAGGTCCTGATCGAGGAAGGCCAGCGGGTCGAAGCCGGGCAGGTGATGGCAACGCTGGATCCGGTCGATGCCGATGCCCAGCGCGCCCTGTCCGCCTCGCAGCTGGCCGCCGCGCAGAGCCAGATCCTCGGCAGCCAGGCGCAGTTGAAGGAAGCCGAGGCAAACGCCGCACGGCTCGGCGCGCTGGTCGGCCAGAAGCTGGTCTCGCGCGCGCAGTTCGAACAGGCGGTGGCCCAGCGCGACGCACTCCGCGCGCAGGTGGCCACCGCGCAACGCAACGCGCAGGTCGCGCGCAACAGCCTGGCCATCGCCAGCAACGGCGTCGACAACACCATCGTGCGCGCGCCGTTCGCGGGCGTGGTGATCGCCAAGGCGGCGCAGCCCGGCGAGATCGTGTCGCCGCTGTCCGCCGGCGGCGGTTTCACCCGCACCGGTATCGGCACCATCGTCGACATGGATTCGCTGGAGGTCGAAGTGGACGTCGGCGAGGCCTACATCGGCCGGGTCCAGCCGAAGATGCCGGTGGAAGCCACCCTGAACTCCTACCCGGACTGGAAAATCCCCGCCGAGGTCATCGCGATCATCCCCACCGCCGACCGCGGCAAGGCCACGGTCAAGGTGCGGGTGGCGCTGAAGGCGCGCGACGCGCGCATCGTGCCGGACATGGGCGTGACCGTGAGCTTCCTGGAAAAGGCCACAGAGGCGAATGCCGAGCCGAAGCGCGGCGTGCGCGTCCCGGCCAGCGCGATCGTCCGGCGCGATGGCGGCGACGCCATCTTCGTGGTCGGCGGCGAGGACATCGTCGAGCTGCGCAAGGTGCAGGCCGGCGGCGCGCTCGGCGAACACCGCGAAGTGATCTCCGGCCTGGCACCGGGCGAAACCGTGGTGGTCGCGCCGCCCGCGGGATTGGTGGACGGCACTCCCGTGGCCACCGGCACCGACTGACCGCCATCCATCGAACTTGCGGGCAGCACCGCATCGCCGCCCATCCCAGAACCAACGACCCGACATCCATCGACGAGGCAGCCATGGCATCCCTGGTTTCGATCCACAACCTCACCAAGACCTACCAGCGCGGGCCCGAGAAAGTCGAGGTCCTGCACGGCATCGACCTGGACATCGCGGAGGGGGATTTCGTCGCGCTGATGGGCCCGTCGGGCTCCGGCAAGACCACCCTGCTCAACCTCATCGGCGGCCTGGATTCGCCTACGGCCGGCACCATCGAAGTGGCCGGCCAGCGCATCGACCAGCTCGGTGGGGGCCAGCTGGCGCACTGGCGCAGCCAGCACGTCGGCTACGTGTTCCAGTTCTACAACCTGATGCCGGCGCTGACCGCGCAGAAGAACGTCGAGCTGCCATTGCTGCTGACCCGCCTGTCCGGCGCGCAGCGCAAGCGCAACGCGCAGGTCGCGCTGCAGCTGGTGGGGCTGTCCGATCGCGTCAGCCACAAGCCCGCGGAGTTGTCCGGCGGCCAGCAGCAACGCGTGGCGATTGCCCGCGCGATCGTCTCCGACCCGACCCTGCTGATCTGCGACGAACCCACCGGCGACCTCGACCGCCAGTCCGCCGAGGACATCCTGGGCCTGCTGCAGACGCTCAACCGCGAGCATGGCAAGACCATCGTCATGGTCACCCACGACCCCAAGGCCGCCGAGTACGCCAGCCACACCCTGCACCTGGACAAGGGCACGCTGGTCGGCGAACACGCCGACCCGGCCTGAGGCCGGCCACGGGAGCATGCGATGAAATACTTCCACCTCATCTGGGCGGCGCTGTTCCGGCGCAAGACCCGCACCTTCCTGACCCTGGCCTCGATCCTGGCCGCGTTCCTGCTGTTCGGCATGCTGGACGGAATCCGCACCACGTTCGCGTCGCTCGGGCAGAACGCGGACGGCGCGCAGCGCCTGCAGACGTCGTCCCGGCTGTCGTTCATGGACAGCCTGCCGCAGTCGCTGGAAGCCCGCCTGCGCAAGGTCGACAACATCGAGGACGTGACCCACGCCAACTGGTTCGGCGGCGTCTACCAGAACCCGCGCAACCAGTTGTTCACCTTCGCGGTGGCAGACAACTACCTGGACCTGTACCCGGAGATCCACGTGGACCCGGCGCAAGTGCAGGCGTGGAAGGCCAACCGCACCGGCATCCTGGTGGGCGAGGCGATGATGAAGCGCTTCGGCTGGAAGGTCGGGCAGAAGATCCCGTTGCAGTCGAACATCTTCCCCAACAGCGACGGCACCCTGAACTGGTCGTTCGACATCGTCGGCACGCTCACCCCGAAGGACAAGAAGCAGGCCGGTTTCTTCGATGCGCTGATCCTGATGCACTACAAGTACTTCGAGGAATCCACGCCCTACGTGGACGGTGACGTGGGCTGGTACATCAGCCGCGTGTCCGACGTGAACCGCAGCGACGCCGCCGCCAAGGCCATCGACGCGCTGTCGATGAATTCGCCGCACGAAACCAAGACCATGAACGAGCAGGCGGCCTTCGCCTCCCAGCTCAAGCAGATGGCCGACATCGGGCTGATCGTGGGTTCCATCATGGGCGCGGTGTTCTTCACCCTGTTGTTGCTCACCGGCAACACCATGGCGCAGGCAGTGCGCGAACGCACGTCGGAGCTGGCGGTGCTCAAGACCATCGGCTTCAGCAGCACCAGCGTACTGGGCATGGTCCTCGCCGAATCGGTGGTACTGGTGCTGATCGGCGGCGTACTCGGCCTGGCGCTGGCGACGGTGCTGGCCCCCATCGTGGGTGCCGCCAGCAACGGTGCCATCAACCTGCCGGCGATCGGTTGGCGCAGCTGGTCGCTGGGCCTCGCTTTGATGGTCGCGATCGGCCTGCTGGTCGGCGCGCTGCCCGCGATCCGCGCCATGCGCCTGAACATCGTCGATGCCCTCGCGGGCCGTTGAGGGGAACGACATGAAGAAGATGAAGTCACTGTTGCGCGGCTTCGGCCTGGCCCTGCTGTTGGCCGCACTCCTGGCCGCGTGGATCGTGTTGCCGTGGCCGGCGCTGCTCGGCGCGGTCGCGCTGTTCGCCCTGTGGATGGCATTCACCCGCAGTGGCCGGCAGGCGGCCTCCGTCACCCAGGTCGGCATCAGCACCCTGTCGCAGCGCATCGGCGCTTCGTCGGTGGTGGTCATCGGCATCGCCGGCGTGGTGGGCGTGCTGGTGGCGCTGCTGGCGATGGGCGAAGGCTACCGGCAAACGGTGAGCGCCAGCGGCAGCGAGGACACCGCCATCGTGCTGCGCGGTGGCTCGTCGGCCGAACTGGGGTCGGTGCTGTCGCGCGAGCAGATCGATGCGATCAGCCGCGCGCCGCAGATCGCGCGCGATGGCGAAGGCAGGCCGCTCGCATCCGCGGAGCTGCTGGTGGCCGCCACCGTTCCGCTGAAGGACAGCAAGGACGACGGCAACGTCAGCCTGCGCGGCGTGGGCGACATGGCCTTCGCGGTACGCCCCGGCCTGAAGCTGGTCGAAGGGCGCACCTTCCAGCCCGGACGCCGCGAACTCGTGGTGGGGACCGGCGCGCAGCGGCAGTTCGCCGGGCTGGCGGTCGGCAAGCAGGTACGGTTGGGCAACCAGGCGTGGACGGTCGTCGGCATCTTCGATTCCAGGGACGCCACGGCGTCGGAAATGTGGGCCGATGCCGAGGTGGTATCGGCAACCTACCGACGCGGCAGCAGCCGTGCGTCGATGTACGCGAAGCTCGTGGGCGCGAAGGAATTCAACGCATTCAAGGCGACCCTGGCGGCGGATCCGCGCCTGCAGGTCGAAGCCGATACCACGCTGAGTTATTTCAGCAAGCAATCCGAAGCGCTGACCAAGGTGCTGCGCATCATCGGCATCGTGGTGGGTTCGATCATGGCGATCGGCGCGGTGTTCGGTGCGCTCAACACCATGTTCGCCACCGTCGCCTCGCGCGCGCGCGAGATCGCGACGCTGCGAGCGATCGGTTTCCGCGGCGTGCCGGTGGTGATCGCGGTGATGCTGGAAACGATGCTGCTGGCCCTGCTCGGCGGCTTGCTCGGCGGGCTGGTCGCCTGGCTGGTGTTCAATGGCTATACCGCCTCGACGCTGGCCGGCGGCACGTCGCAGCTCAGCTTCGAATTCAAGGTCAGCCCCGCGCTGCTGTGGGAAGGACTGAAGTGGGCGCTGGCGATCGGCTTCATTGGCGGCCTGTTCCCCGCCCTCCGCGCGGCCAGCCTGCCGGTGACCGACGCCCTGCGCGGCGCCTGAACGACGCGCCGCCGCGATGACAGGCGGCACAGGCTGAATGCCTGCTGCCTGTCATCGCACTGTCACGCGAATGCGGTAGATGCGCGGGCCGGCGACCCATACGCTGCGCGACCCCCTGCCGTCTGGATCGCGCCCATGCGTCGCGCATTGCTCCTCCTCTGCGCCTGCCTGTTGCTGGCCGGCTTCGCCTGGCCGGACGCCGCCGACATGCTCGGCAAGCGCCTGGTCGCGCCCGGCGGCACTTCGCCGATCCTGCCGACCGCACGCATCGACCAGGCAGTGGCGCGACTGCCGCATCGGCAAGGCTTCGTGGTCACGTCCGCGGGCGTGCCGCTGTTCTGGCGTGCGTTCGATCCGGGCGACTACGTGCTGGACTACGCTTACCGTCCCGACGGCACGCAACACGGGCGCATGCAGTTCGATCTCGACTTCGCCATCCCGCGCGCCACCCCGATGGCACCGCGCGGCACGGTGGTCTTGCTGCATGGCTGGATGATGGATGGCGGCTCGCTGCTGCCATGGTCGCTGCAACTCGCGCAGGCCGGCTATCGCACGATCAGCCTGGACCTGCGCAACCACGGGCGTTCCGGTACAGCACTTTCGGGCTACGGCCTGCGCGAAGCGCGCGACGTGGCCGATGCGATCACGGCGCTGCGCGCGCGTGGCGAGGTGGTCGGCCCGCTGCACCTGATGGGCGTGTCCTACGGCGCCGCGACCGCGATCTTCAGCGCGCGCGAACTCGGTGCGCAGGTGGACAACGTCATCGCCATCGAATCGTTCGACAACGCCGGTAGCGCGATCCGCGACATGGTCCCGCACATGTTGTCGAAGCCGCCGGAAACGCTCGCCCAGCAGCTCACCCACCGCATGCTGCGCATGCAACTGGACGATGCCGCGCTGGAGCGGGCGATTGCGCATGCCGGCGATACCCTGCAATTGCCGCTGGACCAGATCGACGTAAGTGCGGCGCTCGCGCAGGTGCCGGCGTGCGTACTGTTGCTGCATGGCCGCGAGGACCAGCACGTACCGGTCGCGCATGGTCGCGCGCTGGCCGCCGCCGCGCCGCGCGCGCACTACATCGAAGTGGCTGGCGAAGACCACATCAGTCTGCCGATGCGCCTGGACCTGCTGGCACCGACGGTGATCGACTGGCTGGACAACGCAACGCCTGCACGCAATTTCTGCCCGGAACCGCTGGCGTTGTCACAACCGCGGCGTCCACACCACGTCTGATTGCGGCGTGATCGATGCCGCGCCTCAGGCGATGGCGGGTTTTGTGCGCCGCGAACGCAGCAGGCCCTCGGCCGCATACAGCGCCAGCGCGAGCCAGATGAAGCCGAAGCCGATCGCGCGTTCCTGACCGAACGGCTCGTGCAGCACCAGCACGCCGACCAGCAGCTGCAGGGTCGGCGAGATGTACTGCAGCAGTCCCACCAGCGAATAGGGAATGCGCTGCACCGCGGCGGCAAAGCCGATCAGCGGCAGCGAGGTCAGCACGCCGCCGAACACCAGCAGGCCCAGTACGCTCCAGCCCCAACTCGGTGCAGCGGCATGCGGCAACAGTTGACCTTGGCCGCTCGCCTCGCTCCACAGCAGGAAGGCGAGCGCAGGCAACAGCAGCCACAGGCTTTCCACGCCCAGGCCACGCACCGGCGGCACGCCCAGCAGCTTGCGCACCAGGCCATAGATGCCGAACGACGCGGCCAGCGCCAATGCGATCCACGGGAAGCTGCCGTAGCTCACGGTCAGCCACAGCACGCCGATGGCGGCGATCCCCACCGACAGCCACTGCACCCGGTTGAGCCGCTCCTTCAGCACCACCACGCCCAGCATCACGCTGAGCAGCGGATTGATGAAGTAGCCGAGGGCGGACTCCACCACGTGGCCGGCATTCACCGCCCAGATGTAAAGCCCCCAGTTGAACGCGATCAGCGCACCGCTCAGGGCCAGCAGCGGCGCCGCATGCGGCCGCGACAACGTTTCCCGCACCCAGCCACGGCCGTACTTGAAGCCCAGCCAGCCGCAGACCAGCAGCGCGCTCCAGACCACCCGGTGGGCCATGATCTGCATCGCCGGGACCACCTTCAGCAGATGCCAGTACAGCGGCATCAGGCCCCAGGCGACGTACGCCGCAATCGCGATCCACACGCCGCGCCGATCCAGCGGGCCTGCACCAACGGCCGCGCTCATGCCGCGACGCTCATCGCGATGCCGCCTTGAACGCCTTGGCGAAGGTGATCGCGACCACGCCAAGCAGGATCACGCCCATCGCCACCAGTTCGTGCGTGCCGAAGCGCTCGCCCGCGAGCCATGCGCCAAGCAGGACCGCGATCGCCGGATTGACATAGGCATAGCTGCCGGCCAGCGCGGGGCGCACGTGGTGCAGCAGCCAGATGTAGGCGGTGAATCCGATCCACGAGCCAAACACGATCAGGTACGCGAATGCACCCAGCGCATGCGGCGTCGGCAACGCCTGCATGCGCTCGCCGCTCAGCAGGCCGACGACGATCATCGCCACGCCACCGCAAAGCATCTGCGCTGCGGCATTCATGAACGGTGGCGCGAGATCGCGACCGCGGCTCCAGATCGAGCCGAACGACCACGCCAGCGTGGCCACCAGCAAGGCCAGCATTCCCATAGGGGTCGCCGACAGGCTGCTGCCGGCATTGAGCCAGAGCACGCCGATGAAGCCGATGCCCAGGCCCACCCACTCGCCACGGGTCGGGCGATCGCCGCGCATCGCCGCGAAGATGCCCATCCACAACGGTGCCGAAGCCACCGCCACCGCGGCCATGCCGGACGACACCGTCTGCTCGGCCAGGTTGACCATGCCGTTGCCCAGCAACATCAGCAGGATTCCCAGCACGACCGCGTTGCCCCATTGCGCGCGGGTCGGTGCGGGCATGCCGCGCCAACGCAGCAAGGCGTACATCAGCGCGCCGGCGATGGTGAAGCGGATGCCGCCGAGCAGGAACGGCGGGAAGCCGCCCTCCAGCGCGAAGCGGATGGCGAGATAGGTGGACCCCCAGATGACGTAGACCGCGGCGAGCGCAAGCGCGATCCGTCCGCCGGTGGGGGTGGCGGCCGAAGAGGTGGTGTGCATGCGCTCAGGCTAGCGCCGAGCCGTGGACGCGGTTTGAAAATTCATGCGCGGTGGCGCAATATTTTTGCGTGACTGTTTCCGTCGTCCTGGATGCCTTCGACCACCGCCTGCTGGAGCTCCTGCAGGACGATGCCGGGCGCACGCTCACCGCCCTCGGCGAGGCCGTCGGCCTCTCGCCCAGCGCGGTACAACGGCGCATCAAGCGATACCGCGCGCATGGGTTGTTGCGGCAGGTCGCGGTGCTGGATGCCGAAGCGTTCCCGGCGGTGGTGCTCGCTGCGGTCTGGGTGACGATGGAGCGCGAATCGGTCCGCCAGCTCAATGCGTTCTACACGCGCATGCGCGCCACCCCGGAAGTGCAGCAGTGCTACCAGCTGGCCGGCGAGTGGGATTACCTGGTGATCATGGCGACCACCAGCATGGCCGCCTATCGCGAGACCGCGGAGCGGCTCTTCAAGAGCGACGGCAACATCAAGCGCTACGAAACCCGGCTGGTGTTCGACACCGTCAAGCGCGGCCTGCAGCTACCGACGCTAGCGCCCGCCGCGAAGGGCCGGCGCAAGCGCTGAGCGTTGGTCGATCCGATCAGTCGACCCAGTGGCCCTGGGTACGCGCTTCCGGCAGCACCTGCGATGCCAGCTTCGCGTCCTTGCCGAGCAGGCCGATCGCATCACCCAGGATCGCCGCGGATTCGCGCAGCAGCGGGTCGGTGACCTTCTTCGCCGCTTCCTCGCGCGCGACCGATTCGGCCACGTTGCGTTCGTCGGCCTGCAGGCCATCGTCGGAGCGACCTTCCAGCAACGGATCCAGCGCGATGCCGAGCTTCTTGCGTTCCTCGATGCGCTGCTTGCGCTTGGCGTCGAAGCTGTCGCGCTCGGCGCGGCGCTCGGCCTCGTTGAGCGAGATCGACTTCTTCGCCTGCTCCTCGCGGAAGGTGCGCACGTCCTCGACCCACCACTGGAATTCGACGTCCTTGGCCGACCGCGCGTCATGGCGCGCATCCAGCTGGCCCAGCAACGGCGCGAAATTGCCGTACTGCACATGCGGCACCGCGGCGATCCGCGTCCACGGCAGCGCGTTGTCGTAGGTGCTCTCGCCGTATTCGCTGGCGTCCACGCTGGTCGGGAAGCTCACGTCCGGCACCACGCCCTTGTTCTGGGTACTGCTGCCACCGGGGCGGAAGAACTGGGCGATGGTCAGCTTGACCTGGCCGAAACGCGGCTCCTCGTTGGCGGGCCAGCGATCCAGGTCGACCATGTTCTGCACGGTGCCCTTGCCGAAGCTGGTTTCGCCGATGATCAGGCCGCGGCCGTAATCCTGGATCGCACCGGCCACGATTTCCGAAGCCGATGCGGAACCGCGATTCACCAGCACCGCCAGCGGCCCGTCCCAGGCCACGCCGGTCTTGCGGTCCTCGTCCACGCTGACGCGGCCACCGGATTCGCGCACCTGCACAACGGGGCCCTTGTCGATGAACAGGCCGGTGAGTTCGACCGCTTCGCTCAACGAGCCACCGCCGTTGCCGCGCAGGTCCAGCACCACGCCATCCATCTTCTGCGTGCGGAACTCGCCGAGCATGCGCTCGACATCCTTGCTCGCCGACGCGTAGGTGTCGTCGTTGCGGCGGCGCGCCTCGAAGTCCTGGTAGAAACCCGGCAGCTTGATCACGCCGATGCGGCGCGCCGGTTGGCCATCGGCAGCCGGCAGGGTGATCGTTTCGGCCTTGGCACGCGCGTCCTCCAGGCGGACCTTGGCGCGGGTCAGCACCACCCGCGCCGGCTTGGCGTCCATCGGTGCCTCGGCCGAAACGATGTCCAGCCGCACCTGTGTATTGGCAGTGCCGCGGATCAGCTCGACCGCGTCATCGGTACGCCAGCCGATCACGTCCTTCATCTCGCCGGAGGTTCCCTGGCCCACGCCGACGATGCGATCACCCGGCTTCAGCTTGCCGCTCATCATCGCCGGGCCACCGGGCACCAGTTCGCGGATCACGATCACGTCGTCCTGCTTGAACAGCACCGCGCCGATCCCCTCCAGCGAATTGGAGATGGTCATGGTGAAGTTGGCCGCGCTGCGCGGGGTCAGGTAATCGGTATGCGGGTCGATCGCGCCGGCATAGGCGTTGAGGAAGGTCTGGAAGACTTCCTCGCCCTTCAGTTCATCCACGCTGGACAGCAGGTTCGCGTAACGCTTGTCGAGGGTCTTGCGGATCTCGTCTGGCTGCTTGCCGGCCAGCTTCAGGCGCAACCAGTCATTGCGTACCGACTTGGTCCACAGCGCGTTCAGCTCGGCATCGTCGGCGGCCCACGGCGCGTCCTCACGATCGTATTCGTAGCGCTCGTCGCCGCTGAAGTCGAACTCGCCCTTGAGCACTTTTCGCGCATGGCCGATGCGCTGATCCACGCGCTGGCGGTAAAGCGCGAAGATCGCCCAGCCCGGTTCGACCTGGCCGCCCTTGATCGCATCGTCCAGTGTCGTCGAGTAGCGATTGAAACTGGCGACGTCCTGCGCGGTCAGGAACACCTTGCCCGGGTCCAGCGACTCCAGGTAACGCTTCAGCACATCCTTCGACATCGCATCGTCGAGCGCACGCGGGCGGTACGCATAGCGGCTGTCGGAAAGCAGTCCGTACACCAGGCGCGAGGTGGTGGCCTGGTCGGCGGTGGGCGCGGACGGCAGCGAGGTGATGTCGGCCGAACGCGCAAGCAGAGCCAGCGGAGCGGCAAGTGCAAGGCCAAGGGACAGGGCGAGCAGGGTGCGATTGGATGTCATTCGTGGGTTCCGCGGCGTGGGGAGCCGTCGTTGCAGGATGCGCTGGACTGCGACCGCGGCACAGTGCCGGAAGTTCGGCCCGCCGCGGCTCGTCCCCACTGTAGCGGGCCTGCGCGAGGGTGTGTGAACGGATTCGGGACGCTGTGGATCGCTGGCGGGTGACCGATCTTCACGAGCGTGTCCGGGCTCAGCGGCGAGACCGCGGGTATTTGCTCCGCGGCTCGAAATGCCGCTTCGCAAACACCCCGCCGTCTCGCCGCCTTGGCCAACACCTGTGTGATCGGGAGATCAGGCGATGTCGTGGTCGTGCTTGCCGGCAGGCTTCCAACGCCTCAGGAACGCTGCCCCGTCTTGCGCGCCTGCCAAGCCTCCAGGAGCTGCTGCGCCTTGCGGGTGCGGCCGTCATCGTCGCCGAACTGGCGACTGAAGTTGGCAAGGCTGGCGCGCAGGAGTGGTTCGGCTTCGTCCAGGCGGCCGGCCTGGGTCAGGGTCTGCCCCAGCACCGCGATGTAGATCGAGGTCTGCCAGTGGTCGGCCGGCAGGATGCGCCTGGCCAGGTCGACGTTCTGCCGCTGGATGTCGATCGAACGTTCGCGTTGGCCCACATCGCGCAACGCCATCGCCAGGTTGTGCGACAGCACCAGCGTGTCCGGGTGACTGTCTCCCAGCGCGCGACGCTCGGCGGCGAGCGCGCGTTCGAAATAGGGAATCGCCTCGGCATCGCGATCCGTGCTGCCGAGCAGCATCGCCAGGTTGTTCAGCGAGGTGCGGGTGGCCATGGCGTCGTCGCCGTAGCGGCGTTCGCGGACCGCCAGGACTTCGCGGAAGCCGGCCTCGGCCTCGTCGAAGCGCTTCCCGAACTGATGGCTGGTCGCCAGTTCGTTGATGGCGCGCTGGGTCTCGATGTGTTCGATGCCGAGTTGCTTGCGCGCCCGTTGCACCGCCGGCTGCAGCAATGCATTGGCATCGTCGAAGCGCTTCAGTCGCACCAGCACCCGACCGAGGTCGACGGCCGGACCCAGCATTTCCGGACTCTCGATGCCGAACGCAGTTGCATAGATCTCGTACACGCGGCGGTAGCGCTGTTCGGCGCGCGCTTCCTCGCCCAGGTCCAGGTCGACGCTGGCGGCTTGCCGGAGCATGTCGAGCGTCCCCGCATGGGTTTCGCCCAGCACGCGCGCGGTCTCGGCGATCAGCGGTGCGTAGGCATCGCCTGCCGCTTCCAGCTTGCCGCGCTTGTAGTCCATCTGCGCCAGCCAGCCGCGCAGGTCGAACTGCGTGGCCACGTCGGGTGCGGCCGATGCGCGTTCGGCGGCCAGTGCCGCGGCGAACACGGCATGCGCCTCCTCCCATTTGTCCTGCTTGGCCAGCGCGATGCCGAGCATGGTCTGCGCGCGCTGTCGGCGTTGCCGCTCGCCCGCATCGGCGGACAGCAACGTCAGCGCCGCGCGAAGCTGCTTTTCGGCTGCGGGGAAGTCGTCCAGGCCGAGGTATGCCGCAGCCAGGCTGGTACGCAAGACGGCCTGGATGTCCGGCGCTTTGGCGAAGCGCTGCATCGGTTGGCCAGAGGCGCGATCCAGCAGCTCGTGTGCGCGGATGTCCGGCTCGCCGCTGGCGTAAGGATCGGCATGGCGGAACAGGTCGTCGGTCAGGAAGCGGGTGACCGCGTCCGAGCGCGCGGCTTCGCGTTCGGCGTGCTTGCGTTGCTGGTCCGCGATGCGCGCCTGTTCGCGTGCCTCGCTCGCCTGCCACAGCGCCACGCCGGTGCCGGCGAACAACGCAAGGGCCACGATGCCCGCCGATGCCGCCAATGCGCGGCTGCGGCGCAGCCAGAGTCGCGCGCGTTCGCCACGCGACAACGGCACTGCGGCAATCGGCCGATCGTCCAGCCACGCGCGCAGGTCGTTGCCCAACGCATCGGCAGAGGCATAGCGCGCGTCCGGATCGCGGCGCAGGCAGGCCTGCACGATGGCCGCCAGGTTGCCGCGCAGCGCCTTCGTCAGTGCCGTCGGCGTTAGTCCGCCACGTTGCGCGGCCAGCTCCGGACTGGCTTGCGCGGCCGCGCGGGTCAACGGCTCCGGTTCGCGTTCCAGTTGCTGCAACTGTTTGGCCAGCGGGGTATCGCGGGTCAGTCCGAACGGATGCGCGCCGGACAACAGGCGATGCAGCACGATGCCGAGCTGCCAGATGTCGGTGGCGGTGGTGATCGGTGCGTCGTGCAACTGTTCCGGCGAGGCGTATTCGAAGGTCAGGGCGCGGTCGCTGGTGCGGGTCAGCTCGGCGCCTTCCAGTTGCTTGGCGATCCCGAAATCCAGCAGCTTGACGCGGCCGCTCGTATCCACCAGCAGGTTGGAGGGCTTCAAGTCGCGATGCACCACCAGGTTGCGATGCGCGTAACGCACGGCGTCCAGCACTTGCAGGAACAGCATCGCGCGTTCGCGCAGGCCAAGGCCTTGCCCGTCGCACCAGCGGTCCAGCGGCATGCCGTCGACCAGCTCCATCACGAAATACGGTTCGCCTTCGGCGCTGATGCCGCCATCGAGGAGGGTGGCGATGTTGGTGTGCTGCAAGCCGGCCAGGATTTGCCGTTCGCGCAGGAAGCGTTCGCGCGCGGCGGGGGAATCCGCGCTGGTCCGGATCAGCTTCAGCGCCGCCCGTTGCGCATACGCGCCGTCGCTGCGTTCGACCCGGTACACCGCGCCCATCCCGCCGCGGCCGAGGACATCGAGCACGCGCCATGCGCCGATGCTGCGGCCGAGCATCGGATCGTCCTGATGGGTGTCGCCGCCCAGCACATGGTTCCAGCCGGCCGCCGCGGCGAACGGATCGCCGGTGTTGCGGTCCCCTGCCAGCAGCGCATCCACCTGCATCCGCAGTGCGGCATCGTTGGCGCAGGCTTCGGTCAGGAAACGTTCGCGTTGATCGCCGTGCTGCTCGACCGCCGCCTCGAACACCTCGAACGCACGACGCGCGCGCCCGATCGCGTCGTCATTCACGCCGACATTTCCGCGAACAGGAAGGCGCGCGCCTTGCGCCAGTCGCGGCTCAGGGTGCTTCCGCTGATGCCCAGCATGTCGGCGATCTCGGGTTCGGAATAGCCGCCGAAATAACGCAACTCCACGATCTGCGCGGCGCGGGGATCGATCCGTTGCAGGCCTTCGAGCATCCCTTCGAGCGTCAGCACATCGACCACCGCGGCGGCCTCCGCGCCCAGGTTGGCGGTGAGCGTCAACGCTGCTTCGCCGCCGTCACGTTTCTGCGCCTGCGCGTGACGGGCGTGATCCACCAGCACCTGTCGCATCGCCCGCGCCGACAACGCCAGCAGATGGTTGCGATCCACCGCCACCAATTGCACGCCGCCGGCCAGCTTCAGATAGGCCTCATGCACCAGCACGGTGGTGTCCACCGCGTCACGGGTACGCCGCAACTGCGCGCGCGCGGCGCGTTTGAGCTCCTCGTACACGGCATCGAACATGGCATCCATCGCCGCCGCGTCGCCTGCGCGCGCGCGCGCCAGCAGGACGGTGACCGAAGTCTCGGGCATGGAGTGGGCCATTTGCGGGGAATTCCGTACGTGGAGGAAACATCTGACGTGTTTCGTCCCCGAGTTTCGCATACGCGCGGAGACGGCCTGCAATCGGCCCGCTGGTGTGTTTCGCGCGGCATGACAAGGTTCCGCCCCGGCTTGCGCATAGGGAAGACATGGCCGGCATTTCGCCCGCCTTTCGACCCAGGAATCTTCCGATGAACCTTCGCACCTTCCGCCTCCGGCGCGCGCCGGCTGTTTCCGCCCTGTCCCTGGCGCTGCTGCTGGCATTGTCGATGCCGGCCTTGGCCGCCGATCCGGTGTGCCTGGATGCCGCCGGCAATCCAGTGCCGGCAGCGTCCACCAACCAGGGCATCGAGGATGGCGAAGGTGCCACCGGCGAGAACAGCACCTGCGACCCGACAGCATCGGCCTACGGTCACCGGAACATTGCAAGCGGCATGCAAAGTAGCGCATTCGGCTACAGCAACAGGGCCAACGCGGAGGCAAGCAGCGCGTTCGGTTCATTGAACTTCGCCGAAGGTCCGCGTAGCAGTGCGATCGGCCACAGCAATTTCGCCGAATCGGAAAGCAGCAACGCGTTTGGCGCAAACAACATCGCCCGCGGCCAGTTAAGTAGCGCGTTCGGTTTCAGAAATTTGGCCAGTGAGGAGGACAGCAACGCGTTCGGCGGCAGTAACCAAGCCGATGGCCTGCGAAGCAGCGCGTTCGGTTTCTTGAATTTCGCCAGAGAGGACGACAGCAACGCGTTCGGCAGCGGTAACCAGGCTGAGGGCCTGCTAAGCAGTGCGTTCGGCGAAGGAAACACGGCCAGCGGCAGCGCCAGCAGCGCATTCGGCTCCGGAAACACGGTCAGCGCCAACGGCGGCGGCAGTAGCGCATTCGGCAGGGAAAACACCGCCGGCGGCCGTTTCAGCGGTGCATTCGGCGCAGGCAACACGGCCAGCGGCAACGACAGCAGTGCCTTCGGCAGTGGCAACCAGGCCCTTCGTGAAGACAGCGGCGCCTTCGGCCGCAGCAACACGGCCGACGGCCGCTCCAGCAATGCGTTCGGCACCAGAAATTCTGCCGGTGGGGCGAACAGCAGCGCGTTCGGTTCCAACAACTCCGCCAGTGCGCAGAACAGCAGTGCCTTCGGCAGCCAGAGCCGCGCATCGGCCGACAACAGCACGGCGATCGGATTCCAGGCGGTCGCCGACGAATCCGGCGTGGTGTCGTTCGGGCATTCCAGGGGGCAACTCGATGTCAATGGCGACCCCTACGACAGCGACCTCAATGCTCGCCTGATCCACGTCGCCGCCGGCATCGCCGATACCGATGCGGTGAACATCAGCCAGTTGCGCATGCTGGCGAACTGGTTCGGTGGTGGCGCGGCTTTCACGGGCAGCGTGTTCACCGCGCCGACCTTCACCATCCAGGGCAGCAATTTCAACAACGTGGGTGCGGCGTTTGCGGCGGTGGACGCGCGCCTGACCGCACTGGCCGGCAGCGTGGGTGGCCCGGAGGGCCCGGCCGGCCCGCAAGGCCCCGCGGGTCCACAGGGCGAGCCGGGCCCCGCCGGTCCTGCCGGTCCGCAGGGCGAGCAAGGCCCCGCCGGGTCGCAAGGTCCGCAGGGGGAACAAGGGCCGACGGGCGCGCAGGGCCCGGCCGGGCAAGATGGTGAGAACGCCGACATGACCCAGGTGGCCGAGATGGTGGAGGCCGGCGATGCCGCGACGCTGGAGCAAGCCAACGCCCATGCGGATGCAGGCGATGCGGCAACGCTTGAACAGGCCAATGCATATGCCGATGCGGGCGATGCCGCAACGCTGGAAAGTGCGAACGCGCACGCCGATGCGGGCGACGTCGCGACCCTCTCCGCAGCCAAGAGCTTCGCCACAACCGGTGATGCCGCGACATTGACCGCATCCAAGAGCTACACCGACACCACCGCCACGCAGACCCTGGCCTCGGCGAAGACCTACACCGACCAGAAGTTCGCGGCCTGGAACGACACCTTCACGCAGTACCAGCAGCAGGTGGATCGTCGCTTCGCCCAGACCGACAGGCGCATCGACCAGATCGGCGCGATGGGCAGCGCGATGACCCATATGTCCGTCAACGCCGCGAATGGCAATGGTGCCAAGGGCCGCATCGCGATCGGCATCGGTACGCAAGGCAGCCAGGGCGCGGTGTCGATCGGTTACGGCAAGCGGCTGGGCGACCGTGGTTCGTTCTCGCTGGGTGCGAGCTTCAGCAGCGGTGAATCCAGCGCCGGCGCGGGTTTCGGGTTCGACCTGTAATTCGCGACACCGCAATACGAAACGGCGCGGGCAACCGCGCCGTTTTCGTTTCAGGCGAGCCCGGCAGCCTGGCGATCGGCGTGGTAGCTGGAACGCACCATCGGTCCGGAGGCAACGTGGGAAAAACCCAGTGCCATGCCGTAGTCCTCCAGCGCCTTGAATTCGTCCGGCGTCCAGTAACGCAGCACCGGGTGGTGGTGCGCACTTGGCTGCAGGTATTGGCCGATGGTGACCATTTCGACATCGTGCGCGCGCAAGTCGCGCAGGGTGGCCTGCACCTGCTCCATGGTCTCGCCCAGACCGAGCATGATGCCGGACTTGGTCGGCACGTCCGGATGCTGCGCCTTGAACTGCTGCAACAGGGTCAGCGACCACTGGTAGTCCGCACCGGGACGCACGTTGCGGTACAGATCCGGCACGGTCTCGATGTTGTGGTTGAACACGTCCGGCGGCGACTGCGCCAGGATCTCGAGCGCGCGTTCCATGCGGCCCTTGCCGCGGAAATCCGGAGTGAGGATTTCGATGCGGATGCCAGGCGCTGCAGCGCGGGTCTCGCGGATGCAATCGACGAAATGCTGGGCACCGCCGTCGCGGAGGTCGTCGCGGTCGACGCTGGTGATGACGACGTACTTCAGGCCCATGTCGGCGACGGTGTTGGCCAGCCGCAGCGGCTCGCCGGCGTCGGCTGGCTTGGGCCGGCCGTGGGCGACGTCGCAAAAGCTGCAGCGACGCGTGCACACGTCGCCAAGGATCATGAAGGTCGCGGTGCCGTGGCTGAAGCACTCGTGGATATTCGGGCAGCTGGCGTCTTCGCAGACGGTGACCAGGCGGTTCTCGCGCAACTTCGACTTGAGCGCCTGCACCGCATTGCCGGAAGGGATGCGCACGCGGATCCAGCTGGGCTTGCGCAGCACTGGAGCCTCGGCGAAAGACACCGGCGAACGGCCGATCTTCTGGTCGGCGACCTGGCGCGCGCCCGGCTCCAGCGAAGCGGAACCATCGGCAACGACGGCCAGCGGAATGGTGCGGGGCGTGCTGCTCATGGCCGGATACTCATGGGCATGATTATCGCGCAGAACCGCGGATCAGGCGGCGAGTTGCGCGGGCAATCCATCGGCATGGCGCAATGCCAACCCGAACTGGTGGGCCAGCGCCTCCAGCAACACCGGCTTGACCGCCTCCAGCGAGGACGGCCCGCCGAGGTCCTGCAGCGCGATCACCTGCAGTCCCTGGTAGCCGCAGGGATTGATCCGCAGGAACGGCGCGGTGCTTTCCGGGGCGATGTTGAATGCCAGTCCGTGGAAGGTGCAGCCGCGGCGCACGCGGATGCCGAGCGCAGCGATCTTGGCAGCGCCGACATAGACGCCGGGCGCCCCCTCGCGGCGCATGGCATCGATGTTCCATTCGGCGAGGGTGTCGATGAGTGCCTGCTCGATCCTGCAAACGTAGTCGCGCACGCCGATCTTCAGCCGCTTCAGGTCCAGCAGCGGATACACCACGATCTGCCCGGGCCCGTGGTAGGTCACCTGGCCGCCGCGATCAACGTGGATCACCGGGATCTCGCCCGGCATCAGCACGTGTTCGGGCTTGCCGGCCTGGCCGAGGGTGAACACCGGGTCGTGCTCGACCAGCCAGAGCTCGTCCGGCGTGCCCTCGTTGCGCGTGTCGGTGAAGGCCTGCATCGCACGCCACACCGGCTCGTAGGGCTGGCGGCCGAGGTCGCGCAGCAACGCGTACCGCCGGTCGCTGGCTACAGCGTCCACTTCACTTCAGGATGCGCGCGCAACGCTTCGTGGGCGCGGTCGTACTCCTCGCGCGAGTTCGCGCGGAAGGCGATGCGAACCGAGACGAAGCGGCCGCTGCTGGAATGTTTCCAGTTCACCGATTCGTGCACGACTTCGATGCCGGCATCCAGCAGGGCGGTGGGTAGCGCGGTTTCAAGATCCTTGTCGGCAGTGCCCATCGCGGAGAGCTCGAAGGTGCCGGGGAACTGGAAGCCGTGTTCGGGGTTGTCGGAGTTGATGTCCATGGCCCGATTATGGGGATCCGATTGCGGTTCCCCAACTGCCGCCGAGCGCAGCAGGCCCGCCAGGCTCAGTCAGTCCTGCCACCACATCAGCAGCTCATGCCACAGGCGCTTGAAGAAGCCGCCCTTCTCCACCGCGCTGAGCGCGACCAGCGGCGACTGCGCGATGACCTTGCCGTCCAGGGTGACCTTGACCATGCCGATCTTCTGGCCCTTGGCGATCGGCGCGACCAGCGACTTCGGCAGGTCCATGCTGGCCTTCAGCTGCTGGTACTTGCCACGCGGGGTGGACACCAGCAGCGGCTGGGCCACGCCGACCTGGACCAGGTTGGCGGCGCCCTTCCAGACCTTGGGGGTGGCCAGCGACGTGTTGGCTTCGTACAGCGTGTGCGATTCGTAGAAGCGGAAGCCCCAGTTGAGCAGGGCCTGCGAATCCACCGCGCGCTGGTTCTCGCTGCTGTTGCCCATCACCACGGTGATCAGGCGCTGGTCCTCGCGCTTGGCCGAGGCCATCAGGCAGTAGCCCGCCGCCGAGGTATGCCCGGTCTTGATGCCGTCCACCGAGGGGTCGCGCCACAGCAACAGGTTGCGGTTCGGCTGGGTGATCGGGCCGACCGTCAACTCCTTGATCTTGTTGTAGGCGTACGCCTCGGGGAAGTCGCGGATCAGCGCGCGGCCGAGGATGGCCAGGTCGCGGGCGGTGGTGACGTGACCCTCGGCGGTGAGACCGTGCGGATTGACGAAATGCGACTTGGTCATCCCGATCTTCTTCGCGTAGGCATTCATCAGCTGCGCGAAGGCCTGTTCACTGCCGGCGACATGTTCGGCGAGCGCGATCGCGGCATCGTTGCCGGACTGCACCACCATGCCTTTTTCCATGTCGAGCAGCGGCGCGGTCTTGTTGACCTCGAAGCCGCTGTAACTGCCGTCGGTGCCGGCGCCGCCGCTGCGCCAGGCATGCTCGCTCATCATCACCGGGTCGGTCGGCTTGACCTTGCCGGCGGCCATTTCGGCGGCGATCACGTAGCTGGTCATCACCTTGGTGATGCTGGCCGGATCCACCGGTGTGTCGATGTTGTCGCCGGCGAGTACCTGGCCGGTGGCGTGGTCCATGATGATCCAGGCCTTGCTGACCGCGGGCGCGGGCGCGTCCGGGATCGGCAGGTTGTCGCTGAGCGCAGCCGGCTTGGCGACCGGTGCGGGCGTGGGCACCTGGGCGATGGACAGGCCGGAGCCAAAGGCGATGCCGGCGGTGGCGAGGGCGACGAACAACAACGAACGCGAACGCATCAAAGCAAACTCCTGGTGGCCGCGCAGGCGCGGCGAATACACGATTTTATTCGTCATTCCCGCGAAAGCGGGAATCCATGGACGTTCTGCACGGGAAATCAAAGTCCATGGATGCCCGCTCTCGCGGGCATGACGGCTCGGAACTCAATCCCTAACCCGCTGCGGCTGACCGAAGCCCAGACCCACGATCCGCGCCGCGAGTTCCGGTGCGTGCGCGGCCGCGACCGGGCCGATCCGCAGGCGCCAGATTTTCTTGCCGTTGACGTCGGCATCGAACAGGCGGGCGCGGGCGATCGCGGCCCCGTGCAGCATCGCCAGCGCCTGCTGCGCGTTCTGCTGGTTGGCGAAGCTGGCGACTTGCAGGGTCACGTCGTCGGCCGTGGCCGTCGGGGTGGCCGTAGTGGCGGCAACCAGCGCGGCCGCGTTGACCGGCGACGGCGGTGGCGGCGCGACCGCAGCAGGCGTGGGTGCCGACGCCTTGGCATCGGCGGAGACCGGCACGGGATCAGGCTTTCCCGGCTTGCCGGTGGCCACGCGGACGCGGCGCGACTGCATCCAGGCATCGAATTCGTCGGCCGACATGACCTTGCCGTTCTGCTGCATGTCGAAGCGGTAGCCGATGTCGGGCGCGGGCTTGGTCGGCACCGACGGATCGACCGCACCGGCGCTCGCCAGCGCCTCGGGCAACTGCTCGACCAGCCGGTCCATCGCAGTATCAGCGGCCGGCTTGGTGGTCGATGCCAGCACGCCACCGCCATCGGCCTGGGTCAGTGCCTCGACGCGCACCCGCGCGGTGCCCTGGTCGCGATAGCCCAGCTTGACCGCAGCGGCATAGCTCAGGTCGATCACACGGCCGGCATGGAACGGGCCGCGGTCGTTGACCCGGACCACGATCGAACGGCCGTTGTCGAGGTTGGTGACACGGGCAAAACTGGGCAGCGGCAGGGTCTTGTGGGCGGCGGTGAAGGCGTACATGTCGTACACCTCCTGGTTGGAGGTGCGCCGGCCATGGAACTTCTTGCCGTAGTACGAGGCCAACCCGTCCTCGGCGTAACCGTGTGCGCTGTCCAGCACTTCGTAGCGCTTGCCGAGCACGCTGTAGGTCTTCCGGTTGCCGGCGCGCGACCGCGGCTCGTCGCGCACCTCTGGCTCGGGAATCGCATCGACATCCGGCACGTAGTCGGGAACGGTGTCCGCCTCGCCGGGGCGGAACAGGCCGCCGGCGACGTAATCGCCGCGCTTGCTCGGGTCTTCCTGTGCCGCGGCATACGGCGACGCCTTTGGTCGCTGCAGGGGCGGCGTGGCGTTCACGGTGCCCGCGGGCTTCACAACCACCTTGAGCCCTGGCGACGGGGGCTTGCTCTTCGATGCGGTGCCGGTCGTCGCGCAGGCCGCCAGCGCGAACGGCAAGGCGGCCAGCAGAAGCACGCGCCGGTTCACGGCGTCCCCGGCTCGCGGCCGGCGATCGACTGCGACAGCTGGTACACCGCGGTCGCGTACAGGCGCGAGATGTTGTACGTGGTGATCGCCTTGAAGTTGTTGTAGACGATCCAGTATTCCGGGCCGGCCACGCCTTCGAGCGTGATCAACGTGACCGGTTTGCCGGTGACCAGCGGAGCCGCGACCGGGCGATAGCCGGCGGCAGCCAGGCTAGCCAGCGACTGATCCAGGGTCACCGCATTGCCGGGATTGATGAAATCCGTGGCGGATGCATCGCGCACCGCTCGCTGCATCACCGGACCGCCACGCTCCCACTTGCCCTTCTTGGCGAAGTAATTGGCGACCGAGGCGAACACGTCGTCGAGGTTGTTGAACAGGTCGACGCGCCCATCGCCATCGCCATCCACCGCGTAATCGCGATAGCTGGACGGCATGAACTGGCCCCAGCCCATCGCGCCGGCATAACTGCCCTTGAGCGTGGCGATGTCGAGTTGCTGCTCCCGCGCCAGCGCGAACAGTTGCGCCAGCTCGTCGCGGAAGAATGCCTCGCGCTGGTTCTCGCGCGCGTGCTTGGCGGGATCGCCGGTGCGCGGATAGGCGAACGCCAGCGTGTAGAGCGCATCGACCACCGCGAAGCTGCCCTTGTTGCCGCCGTAACTGGTCTCCACGCCCAGGATGGCGACGATGATTTCCTTCGGCACGCCGTGCGCATCTTCTGCGCGCTGCAGCGCGGCGGCATGGGTGGACAGGAAGGCGCGGCCGTCGTTGATCCGCTTCGGCTGGATGAAGATCGGGCGGTAATCGCGCCACGGCTTGGCTTCCGCCGGCCGGGACATCGCCTTGATGATCGACTCGCGGATCTGCGCGTTGGCCAGTACCGCCTCGATCTCGGCGGCAGGGATGTTGAAGCGTTGCGCGGTACTGCGCACGAACTCGGCGCGGGCCGGGCCGATGTCGCGCAGATGCGGTGCGGGCGGCGGGGCTTCGACCACCGGCGCTGGGGTCGCCGGCGGCGAGGGCATCGGCTTGGGCGGGGGACGGCGCACGCGGCAAGCGCGAGCGCGGCGAGGCTGGGGACAAGTGCGCGTCGGATCATCGGCGCGAGGGTAGCACGGGCCCGGAAGCGCCCCGGAACGGCCGATTCAGCTTGCGCGGCTCGCTCCAGGCACGCTGCGTCGGGCCACCCGAAGGCCCGCGACGACACCACGACCGCCCGATCCTGGCCGCCGCGCCGGCGGAAGGCCGCCGCGGGATCGGACTGGTCGGCTGTCCGTTCGCCCTGATCCGGCAAAACCGCCACTTCATCGGAGACCGCGAACGCGCGGATTGGTTCGACCTAGTCTCACCACCGGCGTCGCCATCCACGCGACCGCTTCCCGCCCTCGGCACGTCCCGGAGTACCCCTTGTCCAACGTCCGCATCGCACGACAGGCCCTGCTGCAATTGCTCGTGTCATTCGCCGCCATCGTTGGCGCCGTGCAACTGTTCCGCCTGCTGTTGCTGCCGGTGATCCAGTCGGTCCTGCATGCCGACGCCGCGACCACCAGCCTGCTGCGGCGGATCGGCATCTTCGTGTTCGCGGTGCTGGCCTACTGGGCCTACGTGCGCCTGTTCGAGAAACGCGACGCCCGCGAGCTGCGGATCGCGCCGTTGCCGATCATGCTGGCCGCAATCGCCGGCAGCCTGCTGATCGGCATCGCGATGCTGCTGATGTTCGCGGCCAGCGCCTATGAAGTGAGTGCCTATCGCGGCTGGCAGGAGGGCCTGCTCGGGATCGCCGGACTGATCGTGGTCGCGGCGGTACTGGAAGAACTGGTCTATCGCTGCATCCTGTTCCGGATCCTCGAGAACGCCATCGGCAGCTTGCCTGCGCTGTGGCTGCAATCGCTGGTGTTCGCGCTGATGCACATCGCCAACATCGAGGATCGCGCCAGCACGCAGCAACTGGCCATGACCGTGGTGGCCGGCACCCTGATCGGCGCGTTCTGGACCTTGGTGTTCGTGCACACGCGCAATCTCTGGACGGTCGCCGCCAACCACGCGGCATGGAACTACACGGTCATCCTCGCCGGCGTGCCGCTTTCAGGCATCGACGGCTGGCGCAGTCTGGCACCGCTTGCCACCGAGTGCAGGGAGCATCTCTGCGGCCCTGGCTGGCTGACCGGTGGCGTGTTCGGACCTGAGGATTCGCTTGTCACCACCGCCATGGTCGCGGCCAGCGTGCTGGCTATGCTGTCCTGGGCCAGGCGCAACCATCGCCTGGTGCCGGCCGGTGCCGCCGCCATCGAGTCCCCAGCGCCTGCGCACAAGGAACCCGGTCATGCCTGACAGCGTGTCCCCACTCACGATTGCCGCCTCCCTGACCGAGCTCTGGTCGCCACGCGTGGTCGCCGATGTCGACGACAACTACGTCAAGGTCGCCAAGGTCCACGGCACCTTCGGCTGGCATCGCCACGAGCACGAAGACGAGCTGTTCCTGGTCCTGCGCGGCTGCCTGCGCATCGAAATGGAGGTCGACACGGTCCTCCTGCAGGAGGGCGAGCTGTTCGTCGTGCCGAAGGGGTCCGCCACAACCCCAGCGCGCAGCAGGAATGCCTGGTCATGCTGATCGAGCGCAAGAGCACCCTGCACAGCGGCGACGTGGTCAACGAGAGGACGCGATCGCGGGCCGAGCAACTGCGGCCGGTCTGACCCTTCGCCTCAGCGATTCAGCACGCGCCGCCCCTTCAACGCCATCACCACGCCGAAGCCGAGCAGCAGGGTCGCCGACGAGGTGCCGCCGTAGCTGATCAGGGGCATCGGCACGCCGACTACCGGCAGCAGGCCGGAGATCATCCCGGCGTTGACCAGCACATACACGAACAGCGACAGGCCGATGGTGCCGGCGAGCAGGCGCGAATAGCCGTCGCGCGAATCCGCCGCGATCCACAGGCAGCGCGCGACCGCGAACAGGTACAACGCCAGTACCACGATCACGCCGATCCAACCGAAATCTTCCGACAGCACCGAGAAGGCGAAGTCGGTGGTGTGCTCCGGCAAGTAGTCCAAATGCGATTGCGTGCCCTGCCCCCAGCCCTTGCCGGTCAGCCCGCCGCCACCGATCGCGATCTTGCTCTGCAGGATGTTCCACCCCGCGCCCATCGGGTCGTTCTCGGGATCGCGGAAGGTGAGGATGCGGTTCTGCTGGTAGGGCCGCAGGAACGAGAACCAGCTGATCGGCGCGAACATCGCCACCGCGAAACCGCCGATGGCGAACACGCCGGCGGTGCCGAACCACCACCACGACACCCCGGCCAGGAACAGCACGAACACACCCGCGGCCAGCACCAGCACCGCCGTGCCGAGGTCGCGTTGCAACAGGATCAGGCCGACCGGCAAGGCGATGATCAGCAAGGCCACCGGCAAGGTGGATAGACGCGGCGGCAGGCGCTGGCGGTCGAGGTACCAGGCCAGCATCATCGGCAGGGTCAGCTTGGCCAGTTCCGATGGCTGGAAATTGAAGAAGCCCAGGCTGATCCAGTGGTTGCCGTACTTGCCACTGCCGATGAACAGCACCAGCACCAACGGCATCATCGACAACGCAAAAATCGCCGGGGTGGCCTGCTTGAGAATGTGCGCGGGGATCCGTGAGGCCACCCACAATGCGCTCAACCCAACGCAGAAGAACACGCCCTGGGCAGTCACCAGGCGCATCGATTCGTTGCTGGCGCTGTACAGCGTGGCCAAGCCGATCCCCATGACCGCCAGCAGGGCGGCGAGCAGCGGCAGGTCGAGCGTGCGCAGGAAACGCAGCAGCAGGTCGGCGAGCAGGCGCAGCAGGGTGCTCATCGGCGCGATGCCGCCGTTGCGGGTGCGGCTGCCGGCATCGCCGCGCCGGGACTGCCTTGCACGCCGGAGAAATCCGGCGGCAACGCCGCCTGAGCATCGGCATTGGCATCGATCGCCGCGGCCTGTTCCTGTTGCGGCGGCGGTGCCACGGCCTTGCCCAGCAGCCAGGCATCGAACACCTTGCGCGCCACCGGTGCCGCACTGGATGCGCCGTAGCCGCCGCCCTCGATCGCGACGGCGATCGCGATGGTCGGCGCATCCGCCGGCGCGTAGGCGATGAACAGGCCGCGATGGCGCAGGTGCATCGGCAGGCTGCGCGGGTTCATCGCCGCGCTGCCGCGGCGGCTGACCACCTGCGCGGTGCCGGTCTTGCCGGCGATCAGGTAGGTCAGACCGTGGCGAATGTTGGTCGCGGTGCCGGGTCCGTGCACGGTCGCGATCATGCCCTCGCGAACCGCCTGCAGATGCGCGGCGCTGTCGCTGCCGCGGGTCGGCGGTACCAGCTCGACCGGCATCCACGCCGCGGCGAAATCCGCACGCATGTCCTTGACCAGATGCGGGCGACGCACCCAGCCGTTGTTGGCCAGCATCGCGGTGGCCTGCGCCAGTTGCAGGGTGGTGGCCTTCCAGAAGCCCTGGCCGATGCCGGTGATCACGGTGTCGCCGGGATACCACTTGCCCTGCTTCGACGCGTTCGCCGCCTTCCATTCCGGCGACGGCAGGATCCCGCCGATCTCGCCGGACAGATCCACGCCGGTCGGCTTGCCGAAGCCGTAGCGGCCCAGGTATTCGTCGATCCTGGCGATGCCCATGTCCAGCGCCAGCCGGTAATAGTAGGTATTGACCGATTCATAGATCGACTTGCGAACGTCGGTCCAGCCGTGGCCGCCGCGATGCGAATCGCCATAGCCGCGGCGCTGGCCGCCAAGGTAGAACATGCCGGTCGACAGGGTCTTGTCCTCGGCCCGGCGCACGCCGCTGTCCAGGCCGGCCAGGGCGAGCATCGGCTTGATCGTGGAGCCGGGGGCGACGCCGCCCAGCACCGCGCGGTTGAACTGCGGCCGCGACGGGTTGTCGTTCAGCGCCTGGTAGTCGGCATGGCTGATGCCGTTGACGAACAGGTTGGGGTCGTAGGACGGCAGGCTGACCATCGCCAGGATTTCGCCGCTGCGCGGGTCGACCGCCACCGCGGTGCCTTCCAGTTCGGCGAAGGCGTCCACCATCGCCCGCTGCAGGTCGATGTCGATCGACAGCCGCAGGTCGGTACCCGGCGTGGCCGGCACGGTGTCCAGCGCGCGCACGGTGCGCCCGTCGACGTTGGTTTCCAGCCGCCGGAAGCCGGGCTTGCCGCGCAGCTGCGCTTCGTAATAGCGCTCCAGCCCGGTCTTGCCGGTGTGCGAGTACGCGCCGCCGGCATCGCCCAGTGCGGCCTGGTCTTTCTCGTCGATGCGGCCGACGTAGCCCACCACGTGCGCGAACAGCGCGCCCTGCGGATACACCCGCCCGAGGTACGGCACCAGCTCCACGCCGGGGAAACGCCAGCGATCCACCGCGAAGCGGGCGGCTTCATCGTCAGAGACGCGCAACTTGATCGTCACCGGCTTGAACGGGCGGCTGTTCCTGTAGTCGCGCAGGAAGCGGCTGCGCTGTTCGTCGTCCAGCACCACCACCGACTGCAGCTTCGCCAGCAGGGCTTCGGCGTTACCGGCGCGCTCCGGCACCGCGTCCAACCTCCATGCCGCCACGTTGTCGGCGAGCAGCCGGCCCTTGCGGTCGTAGATCAGGCCGCGCGCGGGCGCGACCGGCACCAGCCGCAGCCGGTTGGCTTCCGAGCGGGTGGCGAACTCGGCGTGCTGGATCACCTGCAGGCGGAAATACCAGGCGGCCAAGCCACCCAACGCCAGCAGCACCAGCAAAAACCCGACCAGCGCGCGCCGGCGGAACAGGTCGGCCTCGACCGCATGGTCCTTGAGTTGGCGGGCGCGACGGATCATCGGCGTGCGTTCAACCCCGCCGGCGCAGGCGCAGGGTGTCCAGCGCGAAATGCAGCGGCGCCCACAGCAGCAGGCCCAGCAACGGTGCCAGCCAGTACAACCACGGTAGTTGCGGAGCGCCCATCACCACGTGGATGGCGGCGCTGATGACGCGGTCGTTGAGCAGCAAAACGCCGATCACCAGCGCCTGCTGCGACAGCGGAAAAAAGCGCATGCGCGCCCGGAAGCGATCGAGGATGAAGGCCATCACCACCAGCCGCATCGCCTGCTCGCCGAGCAGGCCGCCGAACACCAGGTCCGCCAGCACGCCCAGTGCGAACGCCACGCCCAGGCCGATGTGCTCGGGTTCTTCCAGCAACCAGTAGGCCAGCACCAGCGCCAGCCAGTACGGCCGCAACGGCTGCAACATCCCCGGCAAGGGCACCAGCCCCAGCAGCAGCGCCAGCAGCAGGCTGACCGGCAGCACCCAGCCGTTGCGTGCGCGGCTCATCGGCGCGGCTCCGGCGCGGGCGCGCTCGGTGGCGGCACGACGGCATTCATCGGCGCGGCAGGAGTCGTCAATGCAGGTGCGGATGCGTTGGTGGCAGGTGGCGCGATGCCGGCGGGATTGATCGCCGGCACCGGCTTGTAGCCGCGCAGCAACAGCACGTCGCGCCCGCGGTCGAGTTGCGCGGCGGGCGTCACGTCGGCTTCCAGGAAGGCGCGGCTGTCGTCCGGCCGCAGCGCGCCCACGGTGCCCACCGCGAAACCGGGCGGGAAGCGTCCGCCCAGGCCGGACGTCAACAACTGGTCGCCGGCGCGCACGTCGGCGGACAGCGGCACGTCGGCCAGGTGCAACGCGTCGCTGCGGCCGCTGCCATACACCACCAGGCGAATGCCGCTGCGCGCCACCGCCACCGGCACCGCATGATCCGGGTCGGTCAGCAGCAGGACGCTGGCCGTGGTTGGAGTGGTGGCGATCACCTGCCCCATCAGACCGCCGGCATCGATCACGGCCTGACCCACGCGCACCCCGCCGTTGCTGCCGCTGTCCAGCAACAGGCGCTGGCGAGTCGGGTCCAGGTCGATATCGAGGATGGAGGCCAGCTGCACATCCAGCCGTCCACGCTCGGCGCTGCCGAGCAGGCCCCGCAGGCGCTCGTTTTCCGCTGCCGCAGTGCGCATACGGGCGTTGCGCGCGGACTGGATCAGCAGGGCATTGCGCAGGCGCTCGTTGTCGCGCGCAAGCTGCGTGCGGGTGACCGCTTCCTCGCGCAGGCCGGTACCGACTTTCGAGGGCAACCCGGCCAGCCACCACAACGGCTGCACCGCCACTTCCGCCTGGGTGCGCACGGCGCGCAGCCAGCCGCTGCGGTAGTCCAGCACCATCAACGCGGTGGCCAGGATCAGGTACGCCAGCAGGCGCAGCACGCCGGCGACATCGCCAGGGCGGGCTGCGGGAGGTCCGGCGTAAGGCGGCACGTGGGCGAGTCGGCGAGGGCTTTGGGAGAAGGAACGAAGCGACGGTTTGGCCCGGGAGGGACCAACGCAAACGGCAACGACGTTTGCGTAGCCTAGCGAAAACCACGTTTTTCGCTACGCGGCTTCGGAGTCGGCCATGGATGGCCGATCTCCGGATACAGACTCACTCCGGCGTGAAGAACTCGTTGCCGTGCATGTCGACCAGCTCCAGCGCACGTCCACCACCGCGTGCCACGCAGGTCAACGGATCGTCCGCGACCTGCACGTGCAGGCCGGTTTCCTCGCTGATCAGGCGATCGATGTCGCGCAACAGTGCGCCGCCGCCGGTCAGCACGATGCCGCGTTCGGCCACGTCCGCACAAAGCTCGGGCGGAGTCTGCTCGAGGGCGAGCCGGATCGCGGCGACGATCCCGGAGAGCGGCTCGCGCAGCGCCTCCAGCACCTCGTTGGAATTGATGGTGATGATCTTCGGCACGCCTTCGGCCAGGTGGCGGCCGGAGATCTCGATCTCGCGCACGTGCTGCTGCGGATAGGCGTTGCCCAACTCCAGCTTGATCCGCTCCGCGGTGGCATCGCCGATCAGCATGCCGTGGTGGCGACGGACGTAGGCGACGATCGATTCGTCGAAGCGGTCGCCACCGATGCGCACCGACTGCGAATACACGATGCCGTTCAGCGCGATCACCGCGACCTCGGTGGTGCCGCCGCCGATGTCGACCACCATCGAACCGCGCGCCTCGGTCACCGGCATGCCGGCACCGATTGCGGCAGCCATCGGTTCCTCGATCAGGTAGACCTCGCGGGCACCGGCTTCTTCCGCCGACTCCTTGATCGCACGGCGCTCGACCTGGGTGCTGCCGGCCGGCACGCAGACCAGCACGCGCGGGCTGGGACGCAGGAAGCGCGACTTGTGCACCTTGCGGATGAAGTGCTTGAGCATTTCTTCGGTGTAGGTGAAGTCGGCGATGACGCCATCCTTCATCGGCCGCACCGTGCTCATGTGCCCCGGGGTGCGGCCGAGCATCTGCTTGGCCTCGCTGCCCACCGCGGCGACCCGGCGCGCACCGCCATCGCGATCCTGGCGCACGGCGACCACCGAGGGTTCGTTGAGGACGATGCCCTGCCCGCGCACGTAGATCAGCGTGTTGGCGGTGCCGAGGTCGATGGACAGGTCGCTGGAGAAATAGCCCCTGAGGAACTTGAACATGCGGGAGATGCCAGGAAAGTGAATGGCCACGTCGGGGGACGCGGGGCCGAAAGGCTGGTCGGGAGCGCGGAGACCGCGGCTGACGCCGGGGCCGCTAATCTAGCAATGCCCCCTTGCCCGGCAAGGAGATTGCCGGGCAGCGCCGCGCTCCGATTCAGCCGTCGCTGGCCGCCGGGCGATGCCGACGCTACCCTGTGCGCCCTTTTCGTCCACGCGCCCGCGAGGCCCCGATGGCTGCCCTGATCTGCGGTTCCCTGGCCTACGACACCATCATGGTGTTCCCCGACCAGTTCAAGAACCACATCCTGCCGGACAAGGTGCACATCCTGAATGTGTCGTTCCTGGTCCCGCGGATGCGCCGCGAATTCGGCGGCTGCGCCGGCAACATCGCCTACAACCTCAAGCTGCTGGGCGGCGACCCGATCCCGATGGCGACCGTCGGCGCCGACTTCGGCCCGTACCGCGAGTGGTTCCAGGAACAGGGCATCACTCTGGACCGGGTCAAGGTGATCGACGAACTGTTCACCCCGCAGGCGTTCATCACCACCGACCTCGACAACAACCAGATCACCGCCTTCCATCCGGGCGCGATGATGCGCAGCTACGAGAACCATGTGCGCGACGTGCCCGGCGTGACCATCGGCATCGTCAGCCCGGACGGTTACGAAGGCATGCTGCAGAACGCGTCCGAATTCGCCGAAGCCGGCATCCCCTTCATCTTCGATCCCGGCCAGGCGATGCCGCTGTTCAACGGCGAGGAGCTGCGGCACTTCATCGAACAGGCGCAGTACGTCACCGTCAACGACTACGAATCCAACCTGCTGCAGGAACGCACCGGCTGGAGCGAGCAGGAGATCGCCGGCAAGGTGAAGGCGTACATCACCACCCGTGGCCCGCAGGGTGCGGAAATCCATGCCGACGGCATCACCCACCGCATCCCGCCCGCGCACGAACGCCGCGTCACCGATCCCACCGGCTGCGGCGACGCCTTCCGCGCCGGCCTGATCTTCGGCATCGAGAAAGGCTACGACTGGATGACCATCGGCCGCATGAGCAACCTGATGGGCGCGCTCAAGGTCGAACACCCCGGCACCCAGAACCAGCGCTTCGACCACGACGAATTCTCGCAGCAGTTCCGCCAGCAGTTCGGTTACGCGCTGGCGTGAACCGGGACTCCCTCTCCCGCGCCTGCGGGAGAGCGGTCAAGATCTTGTAGCCCGGACAAGGCCAACGGCCGCATCCGGGGTATCGCGACATCCGACGTACGAAACCCCGGATGCGCTGCGCTTGTCCGGGCTACGGTGCTGCTGTCGGCGCACTCAATTCCACTTCGGCAACTTCGACGCATCCAGCCCGCCGACCTCGAATTCGGCGGTGCGCTTGCCGACGGTCTTGGTCGGGAACTCGATCGACAGCTGCTTGCCGGACTTGGCGAGCTTCCACAGGCCCTTCCAGTCTTCGACGAACATGGCGATGGCGTCATCGGTCTTCGGCCGCGAGCCCGGCAAGGTGTGGACCTTGCCGTCCACGGTGACCTTGAGTTTGCAACCCGCGTAGCAGTCGAAGTCGCCGGCTTCCAGGACGAGGTAGCTGCTGCGGCCCCATTCGGGATGGTCGCGGAAGATCAGCCGCACCGGTTTGGCACCGCTGCCGTCGGTATCCACCGGTTCCTGCGAGTAAATCGCCGCCGACAGCTGGTGGCCGTTCTTGCCGACGGGTTCATCGCCATAGGCCCACAACGAGGCCAGCCGCGCCTCCTGCTGGGTCGCCTCGGCCTTGGCCTTGATCTCGTCGAGCTTCGGCTTGACCCGCTCGGCAGCGGCGCTGGTGGGATGCTCGATCTGCAGGATCTCGCCATGCGCCTTGGCCAGCGTCCAGTTCTGCGCGGTCACGGCATCGTCGAATTGCTTCGCCATCGCCTCGGCGGCCTGGTCCTTCGCCGCGGCCTGCGCGGCGGCGGCTTGCGCGGCGGCCTGCGGATCTTCGCCCTTGCAGGCGGGGAGCAGCAACACGGCGGCGATGGCGAGCGATGCGGTCTTCATGAGGCAACTCCGTTTGCGTTGTCGTCGCGGGCGAAGGAGATTCGCCGGCCGACGCCGATCGTACAAGCACGCCCATCGCCGCGCGACGCCGTCAGCGATCGACCAGCGCCACCACCGCATCGGCGACCTCGGCCGGCCGCTCCATCAGCGACATGTGCCCGCAGCCGTCCAGCAGCACCTTGCGCGCCTGCGGGATGCGTTGCGCGTACAACTCCAGCGCACTGGCATCGATCACCGCGTCCTGCCTGCACCACAACAACAGTGCCGGCTGGCGGATGTTGGTGGCTTCCTTGCCGGGCAACAGCATTTCCTCGCTGCGACCGATGCGGGTCAGCACACCCTGCTCGAATTCGGCGTCGGCGCGGCGCTTGCGGATGATCGCGGTCGAGGCCGGCCACGGCAGCCATGGCTTGGCGTTCGCGTCATGGAAGACGATGTCGATGTAGCGCTTGAGCGAGGCGTCGTCCTCGACCGCGAACGGATTCCTGCCGGCCAGCACGTCCAGTCCGAACTGGTTGTCCTTGAAGCGCACGCCGGCGGCATCCAGCAAGCCGACTTTGCCGATGTCTTGCGGGTAGCGCGCCGCGGCGAGCGCGGCGATGCCACCGCCCATCGAATGGCCAAGCAACACCACCGGCTTGCCGGGCGACAGCGCGCGCACGAAGGCCACCACATTGGCCGCCTGCTGGGTGAACCCGTAGACGGCACCCGGCTTGCGTTCGCTTTCGCCCCAACCGGGCAGATCGGGGATCAGCAGGCGATAGCGGCCTTCCAGCTGCGCAGCCAGCGGGTACCAGTTTTCCTTGCTGCCGGTGAAGCCGTGGAGCATCACCACGGTCGGTGCATCGGCCGCATCGGCATCGCGATAGGCGTACGACCAGCGATGACCGGCCACGTCCACACTCGCACGCGACAATCCTGCCGCCACCCGCTGGCGCGCGAACTCGCCGCGCACCAGCAGGAAGGGATCGCGCCACAACGCGACCGCCGCAATCAACGAAGTCGCCACGATCGCCAGCACGGCGATCGCGGCGAAACGTTTCGCCCGTTTCACCACGCTGGCGATCAGCTCTCGGGCGGTGTCTGCGGTGCCGGATCGACCGGATGCAGTTCCTGCGGCACTTCCATCGATTCCATCTTGCCCGGCGTGGCCGCGGGCGCGTCGGGCTGGAACGGCACCGTCGTCGAGGCCGCCTTGTCCTTCGCCTTGGCGATCACGCCTTCGACAGAACCTGTGGTGATCGGGTGATAGCCCGGCTTGGCGCGGGCGAACGACTGCTCGGCGAAGGCCAGGCCCTCCGGCGTGGCGACCAGCGCGGTGTAGATCGGCATGATCAGCTTGCGCCGGCCGACCCGCTCCACGAACTTGCCAAGCTCTGGACGCGCCGCCGCATAGCCACTGCGCTCGGCCAGCGGATACCAGCGCATCGCGATCTCGCCGTTCGGCGTGCCGGTGAACTTGTACGCGGTGTCGAGCTGCGCCAGTTGCTCCGGCTTGAGCGTGTCCGGCATGCCTTCGAGGAAGTGCACCCATTCCTGCGTCGTCCACTCGTCGGTGACGATCGGATTCGGCAGGTTGTTGCTGCCCTGCCAGGCGATGCGCGCGGCATTGACCGTGCTGAACTTGCCGGACTCGACGACAGGTGCACCGTTGGGGATGCCGGCATCGAACAGCCACGCATCGACCTCGGCCATCGTCACCACGTTCGGATGCTTGTCGACCAGGTTGGCCTTCAGGTAATCGCGGAACTGCGCGGTGGTGATGCTCTGGAAGGCGAAGTGGTCGAAGTAGCCCTTCAGCCACGGATCGAACACGGCGCGGCCGTAGCGCTGCTCCAGGAACTGCAGGAACCACGCGCCCTTGGTGTAGACGGTGGCGGAGGAGGAATTGTCGGGATCGGCCAGGTCGCCGGGCTTCAGCGACAGCCGCTGCAGCTTGGGATCGAGCTCCTTGAATTCTTCCTTGAGCTCGTTGCGGTCGATGACCTCTTCCATCGCCGCCATGTCGCGGCCGTACAGCGACTCGGTGATGCGCGATTGCACGTAGGTGGTGGTGCCTTCGTTGAGCCACGCGTCCTTGTCGGTGGCGAAGGTCACCAGGTTGCCCGACCAACTGTGCGCGAGTTCATGCGCGATCAGCGAGACCAGCGACTTGTCGCCGACGATCACCGTGGGCGTGGCGAAGGTCAGGCGCGGATTTTCCATGCCGCCGTACGGGAACGACGGCGGCAGCACCAGCAGGTCGTAGCGACCCCAGCGATACGGGCCGTACAGCTTCTCGGCGGTATCGATCATCTTTTCGGTGTCGATGAATTCGGCCACCGCCTTGTCCACCATCGTCGGTTCCGCCCACACGCCGCTGCGCGCGCCGATCGGCTTGAACACCAGGTCGCCGGCGGCGATCGCCAGCAGGTAGGACGGGATCTTCTGCGGCATCTTGAAGCTGTAATCGCCATCGCGCACTGCGGCCGGATCGTTGTCCGCGCTCATCAGCACCATCGCGTCCGCCGGTGCCTTGACGTTGGCGCTGTAGGTGAAGCGGATCATCGGCGTGTCCTGCAACGGCACCCACGAGCGCGCGTGGATCTGCTGCGACTGGCTGAACATGAAAGGCGTCTTCTTGCCCTCGGTCATCGACGGCTCCAGCCACTGCAGGCCGGAGGCCTCGGGCGAAGTCGCATAGGTCACCCGCACCTTGGCCGGGCGGTTGGGCGTCTCGATGGTCAGCTTGCTGCCCAGGATCGGATCCTTGCCGCCCAGTGCGAACTTGAGGTCGCTCCACTTGCCGTCTGCGCCCAGCCCTTCGGCCTTCTGGATGCTGATGTCGCGGCTGTCCAGCGCAAGCTGGGTCGCGGCCTTGTCGATCCACTCCAGCGCATAGGTCGCGGTGCCGCTGATGGTCTTGCTGGCGAAGTCGACCTTCAGGTCCAGCGCCAGGTCGGTGGTGCGCACCTTGTCCGGCTCGGCATAGGAATGTTCGTCCACGACCTTCTCCACGCTGGCGGCGGGCTTGGCGGCGGTGGCGGCCGCTTCCGGTGCGGGGCTCTTGGTGCAAGCCGCCATGGGCAGGCCGAGGGCGGCGGCAATGGACAGGCTCAGGACAAGCCGGCTCAGATTCGATGGGCGCATGGGGAAGGCCTTTGCAACGGAAAGCCGCGAGTTTAGCGCCGCCCGCGTGAGACCGCCGCAACCGCCCCGTGCCATCGGTCAGGCCCACCTGCAGCACTGCGTGCAAGACATCGCGCATCGGCATCGTTAACGCCAGGCGCAGCACGCGCGCCATGTAACGCGCCCCCTGCCATTGGTCATGGCAACCGGATCGCATCCGCCTGCATCCATCCACCCATTGCGCCATCGATTGCACCACTTGACCGCACGACTCATGGAGAGAGCCGCTTGAATCTGTTCGCACCGAAACCCCGCGCACTGACCATCGCCCTGCTGCTGTGCGCGCCGTTCGCGCAGGCGCAGGACGCCACGCCCGCCGCGCCGACCACGTCGCGCATTCCCGCGGGTGCGATCCCGCGCCTGCAGGGCGACATCGTGATCGACGGCAAGCTGGACGATGCCGGGTGGGCAGGTGCGCTGGAGCAGTCGATCGACTACGAAATCAGTCCCGGCGACAACACCCCCGCGCAGGCCAAGACCCGGGTGCGCCTGGGCTATACCGACGACGCGCTGTACGTCTCGTTCAAGGCGATGGACCCGGATCCGTCTTCGGTGCGCGCCAACCTGCGCGACCGCGATGCGATGTTCAACGACGACTGGGTCGGCGTGTTCCTGGACACCTTCAACGACAACCGCCGCGGCTACGAGATGGTGGTCAATCCGCTGGGCGTGCAGGGCGACCTGATCCGCGACGAGACCAATACCAGCAACCAGGAAGATGCCAGCTGGGACGGCCTGTGGACCAGCGCCGGCCAGCTCACCGCAGAAGGCTTCGATGTCGAGATCCGCATCCCCTTCTCCACCCTGCGCTTCCCGACCGGCGCGCAGGATCAGACATGGGGCGTGTCGCTGATCCGCACCTGGCCGCGCGACAAGCGCTTCCAGATGACCAGCCACAAGGTTCCGCGCGACAGCAACTGCTTCCAGTGCGAATGGGGCAAGTACACCGGCATCGCCGGGGTGAAACAGGGCCGCAACCTCGAAGTCGTGCCCACGCTGACCATGGGCACGATCCAGTCGCGCCCGGCGGCCGGCACCCCGTGGGGCGGCACCGACACCAGCATCGAACCGGGCGTGGACGTGAGCTGGGCGCCATCGCCGGCGATGACCTTGAACGCCACGTTGAACCCGGATTTCTCGCAGGTCGAAACCGACCAGCTGCAACTGGATTTCAACAGCAGCTTTGCCTTGTTCTACCAGGAGAAGCGGCCGTTCTTCCTGGAAGGCGCGGACAATTTCACCACCCAGTTCGATGTGCTCTACACCCGCCAGATCGCCGACCCCGACTTCGGCTTGCGGGTCACCGGCCGCACTGGCAGCGGTGCCTACGGCGCGATCGTGGCGCGCGACGCGACCACCCTGGTGCTGGTGCCCGGCGTGCTTCGCTCGGGGTTCGAGTCGATCGACCAGAAGGCGAATGTGGCCGTGGGTCGCTATCGCCATGACTTCAACGACCAGCTCAGCCTCGGCGCGATCGGCACGTTCCGTCATGGCGATGATTACGGCAACGATCTGGTCGGGGTCGACGGTCGCTGGCGCAAGGGCGCACATACGGCAACCGCGCAGTTTCTGCACAGCCAGTCCGAGTATTCCGCAGAGTTCATCGACCGGGTTGTCGACAACAGGACTACCGATCTCGATTTCTCCGACGCCACACCGACCGGCAACGCCTGGCGCGCCGGCTACACCTTCAGCAACCGCAACTGGAACTTCGACATCAACCACGTCGAGATCGACCCCGGTTTCCGCGCCGATCTTGGCTTCATCGGTCAGGTCGGCGTGGACAAATCTCTGATTGGCGGCCAGCGCACCTGGTACCGCGACGGCAAGTCCATCCATCGCTTCTTCCTGTACGGCGACTACGACGTCACCCATCGCTACGACGGCCAGTTGCTGGAACGCGAACTCGAATTCCAGCTGGGCTTCCAGGGCGCGAAGCAGAGCAACTTCGGCATCGCCCCGCTGCTGCGCGAGCGCTTCTGGCGCGGCAACATGTTCGACGAACACAACATCAACCTGTGGGGCAATTTCCGCCCGACCGGTCGCCTGCAACTGGGCACCTACATGAACTTCGGCCGCCAGCTCGACCTGACCGCTGCGCGTGTAGGCCGTCGCGAGATGATCGGCACCTGGGGCAATACCTCGATCGGTCGCGGCATCAACGTGGAATGGGATGTGAGCCGCCAGCGCCTGCACCGCGACGGCGGCGTGGCCTTCGACGCCAGCGTGGCCGACCTGCGCCTGGGCTGGCAGTTCACCCCGCAGCAACGCCTGCGCCTGACCCTGCAGGGCAGCGAGGTGCTGCGCGACCAGGCGCTGTACACCACCACGGTGAACGAGACCGCGCGCGACTGGGCTGGCCAGGTGGTCTACTCGTACAAGGTCAACCCGCGCACCGCGCTGTACGCCGGCGCGTCCTACGGCGCGTTCATGGACGACGACAACCTGGAGCTGTTCGGCAGCACCCGCAGCGTGTTCGTGAAGCTGAGCTACGGCTGGCAGCCATGAACAAGCGAGGCCTCCACGAATGAAGCGCTTCGCCTTCGGATGCATGGTGGTGCTCGCGCTGGTCGTGTCCGCCTACGCGCTCGTTGCCTATGGCGCACTGCCGCTGGGACAACTGGTCGGGCCGGAGATGCGCGCGAATTTCCAGGTGCACCGCTTCGGCATCTACACCCACGTGTTCGCGGCGTCGATCGCGCTTGCGCTCGGGCCGTTCCAGTTCTCCGAGCGCCTGCGTCGCAGGTTTCCGCGCCTGCATCGGACGTCGGGGCGTATTTACCTCGGCGCCGGCGTCGGGCTTGGCGGTCTTGCAGGCCTGTACATGTCCACATTCGCCTACGGTGGCCTCGTCTCGAAATCCGGATTCGCCGCGCTGGCGCTGGCCTGGCTATACAGCGGGTGGCGTGCCTATCGCGCGATCCGCGCGGGCAACGTCGCCGAACACCGCCGCTGGATGACCCGCAATTTCGCCCTGACGCTCGCCGCCGTGACCCTGCGCATCCTGCTGCCGGTGTCCGCTATCTCGGGGATTCCGTTCGCGCTGGCCTATCCGGTCATCGCGTGGCTGAGCTGGGTCCCGAACCTGCTGGTCGCCGAGTGGGCGGTCGTGCGCAAGATCCCGGCCGTCAGACCGGATCTCCGACACGAAGCGGTCGCATCCGGGTGACGGAGTACTGTCCCGGCATGCGCCTTGACCGCGTCAGATCACGCCGCGCTTCTTCTCTAGCAACAGGTAGCCGGCACCCACCACCGCACCGACCACCAGCGCCGGCACCCAGCCGAACGGGCTGAGCCACTTCACCAGCCCCGCGACGATCAGGCCGAGCACGACGAATTGCGAATAGCGCCACGGGCTTTCGCGGAAACTGCGCAGGGGCTTCTGGTCGTTCATCGCATCAGACCTTGTAGCCGGTGTGCGCGGCGACGATGCCGCCGGTGAGGTTGCGGAATTCGCAACGGTCGAAGCCCGCCGCTTCCATCATCGCCTTCAGTTGCGCCTGCGGCGGATGCTTGCGGATCGACTCGGCCAGGTACTGGTAGCTGTCCGAATCCCCGGCGAACAGCTTGCCCAGCTTCGGCAGCACCTTGAAGCTGTGGAAGTCGTAGATCGGCTTGAACCACTCGGCCTGCACTTCGGAGAACTCCAGCACCCGCGCCTGTCCGCCCGGGCGCAAGACCCGCAGCATCTCGCGCAGGGCCATGTCCTTGTCGGTGACATTGCGCAGGCCGAACGCGATCGTCACCAGGTCGAAGCTGGCATCCGGGAACGGCAGGTACTGTGCATTGCATTGCACGTATTCGAAGCCGCGCACATTCCCTCGGTCGGTCATGCGGTCGCGGCCGACGCGAAGCATCTCGCCATTGATGTCGCCGAGGACGATCTCGCCGGCATCGCCAACGCGATCCTTCAGCAGCGCGGCGATGTCGCCGGTGCCGCCGGCCAGGTCGAGCACGCGGTCGCCCTTGCGCACCTGCGCGGTCGCCACGAACCAGCGCTTCCACACGCGGTGGATGCCCAGGCTCATCGCATCGTTCATCAGGTCGTACTTGCCGGCCACCGACGAGAACACCTCGCCGACCAGCTTCTGCTTCTCGCCCACCGGCACGTCGCGGAAGCCGAAGTGGGTGGTGTCGGCCTTGTTGTCGGATTCGCTCATGCCGGGATTATCGCACCGGTGGCCGCGGCTGGCCGCCCGCGTCCCGCCAGCACGTACCATCCCGGCATGCCTGCCCCTCGCCGCATCGAACTGGTCCTGCGCATCGACGGCGAAGCGCTGCGCGTCTCCGCCCCGCAACCGCCGTCCCGCGCGCGCCTGGACGAGCTGCTGCCGGCGATGCAGGCCATCGACAACGCCGCCATCGACCACGCGGTCCGCAAGAACGAGGCCAACACCGGCGCCTACGTCACCTGCGCCAAGGGCTGCTCCGCCTGCTGCCGCGCGCAGCCGGTGCCGGTCACTCCGCCCGAGGCGCATGCCCTGCTCCTGCTGGTCGAGGCGATGCCCGCGCCGCGCCGGCGCGAGATCGAAGCCCGCTTCGCCGACCGCGTCGCCCGCCTGCGCGATGCCGGCCTGGCCGATGCGTTCCTGCATCGCGATCCCGACCTCTCGCTGGACGGTGCACGCACCCTCGCCCGCGATTACTTCGCGCTGGGGCTGGCCTGTCCGTTCCTGGAGGACGATGCCTGCAGCATCCATCCGCAGCGCCCGTTCGTGTGCCGGCAATACCTGGTGACGTCCGATCCGGCGTTGTGCGCGAATCCGTTCGAGAACCCCGTCGACGTGGTGCCGATGCCGTTGCAGGCGGCCATCGCGATGCTCTCCGCTGCATCGGCCGTGATGTCGACGCCGCAGCACACCGTGCCACTGACCCTCGCACTGGAACATGCGCGCCTGCACCGCGCTGCCCTGCGCCAGCGGGTCGATGCCGAACCGGTGTTCCGCCATTGGCTGCAGGCCCTGTCCTCGGGCTGAGCCACCACATGCGAGACTTTGCGCATGCATGCCGAGCCCACCACGTTCCGCGACACACCCTGCATCCGACTGCACGCCGACGGTGCGAACGCGCTGGTCGCCCTGCATGGCGCGCACATGCTGTCGTGGATTCCTGCAGACGGCCGCGAACGCCTGTTCCTCAGCGAACGCGCAGTGTTCGATGGGCAGGCCGCGATCCGCGGTGGTGTTCCGGTGATCTTCCCGCAATTCGCCGAACGCGGCCCGCTGCTCAAGCACGGCTTCGCCCGCACCACGCCATGGACCTTCCACGGCATCGACGACGACGCGGCCCTGTTCGAACTCGCCGAGGATGGCACCCGTTTCCCCGGCTGGCCGCATCCGTTCCGTGCCCGCCTGCGCCTGCATCTCGACGCAACGCGGCTGTCGGTGACACTGGAAATCGCCAACACCGGCGACGAGCCGTTCGCCTTCACCGCCGCCCTGCACACCTACCTGCGCGTGGCCGATATCGCCAACGTCACCCTTGAAGGCCTGCAAGGCTGCGACTACGAAGACAGCGCCAACGGCGGCACCCTGCATCGCGAACACAATTACGAAGTGACGTTCGACGGTGAGGTCGACCGCATCTATGGCGACGTGGTCGCACCGCTGGCGGTCATCGACGGCAACGGCACGCTGGCCATCGAGCAGGAGGGCTTCGGCGATGTGGTGGTGTGGAATCCCGGCGCGTCGCTGTGTGCCCGCATCGCCGACCTCGCAGCGGACGACTGGCGGCGATTCGTTTGCGTGGAAGCGGCGCAGGTGGTGCAGCCGGTGGTGCTTGCACCCGGCGAACGCTGGGCGGGTATGCAGCGGTTGGGGTGATCTCAGCCGGCCATGTCACGCAATGCTTCGCCCAGCACCTTTTCCGACACGCCGCGCTTCTTGAGCGCCTGCGTCAGGCGCTCGACCAGATCGTCCGCATGGATCGCCTCGTCCCGGCGCAAGCCTTCGCTGATGTAGGACTTGAGCAGCGTCTGGTAACCGCTGAAGCCCTTGTGCGGGGCGATCGCCTTCAGGCTGTCGACCACGTCCACCGGGATGCGCAGGGTGATGCTGGTGACCGGCCGATCCTTGGCCAGGCGCTTCTTCAATGTCTCATTGAGCATAGTTTCTGCCAATACGCACCAGCCTTGTCGGCATCCCAGACCAAATCACTGCCGCCGATGTGGTGCCGCTCGTCCATGTGCACCCATCGTGTTCGCGTGTAATGACTTTGTCAATACACTGTACACCCATGCCTGAGGGACTCAGGTGGGGACAGAGGCCGCCAAGGTGGCGATCAAATCGCGGATCGCCTTGCGCTGCGCATTGGGTAGCGCAAGGAAGGCATCGATGGCGAGCTGATCGGCGGCGGGGATCTTCCATGCCTTGCCCGGTTCGCGCACCTGGTGCCCGGCCGCGTCCCCGTACTGCAAGGCATGCGCATCCATCCGCAGCATCTTCGCCAACGCCCGCACATTGGCTTGGCGCGGCACGCTCTTGCCGGTGAGCCAACCGGACACGGCCTGCGCGGAGACCGGCGTGCCGCCGTAGCGCGGCAGCAGGTCGGCGATCTCCTTCGGGCTCTCGCTCTGCCCCTGCGCTTTCAGCGCGGCACGGAAACGTTCGCCAAAGGCGGCCTGTTCGCTCTTCATCGCGCAAACGTAGAGGCGGCTCGCCCGCACACGCCCAATATTTGCTTGATGAGCAAGCAAAGAATTGCTTTATAGTCCGCGAAAGATTCGCTTTCGCGGACGTCGCTTGCCCAAGTCCCTGCTCGAACAACTGCCGGAGATCGTTGCCTACGACTGCCGGCAGGCGGGGTAGCGCTGGATGCCGTCGCTCAACTGGATCGGCAAGTCCGCGGTGGTGAAGCATCACAAGGACGTGCCCTATCGACTGCTTGAACCGGTGCCCCAGCTGTCATGCGGGGATCCGGACAGCGGCAACCTGATCGTCCAGGGCGACAACCTGCATGCGCTGAAGGCGCTGCTGCCGCGTTACGCGGGGCAGGTGAAGTGCATCTACATCGATCCGCCGTACAACACGGGCAACGAGGGCTGGGTCTACAACGACAACGTCAACAGCCCGGAGATCCGTCGCTGGCTGGGCGAAGTCGTCGGCAAGGAAGGCGAGACGCTCGACCGGCACGACCGCTGGCTTTGCATGATGTATCCGCGGTTGGTGCTGCTGAAGCAATTTCTACGGCATGACGGTGCGATCTTCGTGTCCATCGACGACAACGAGGTTGGCAACCTGCAAGCCCTGATGCGCGAAGTCTTTGGTGGCGCGAACGAGGTCGCCACGATCGTCTGGGAGAAAGGCAAGAAGGGCGATTCGAAGCTGGTCTCCGTTACCCATGAGTACATCGTCGCCTTCGCGCGTAACAAGGCTCTGCTCAAGGAGAAAAAGGTCCGCTGGAGGCGCAAGAAGCCTGGCGTCGACGCCGTACTCGAGCATTACGAGAGTTTGTGTAAGAAGCACGGTGACGGCCACACCACGATCCGCAAGGAGATGATGGCTTGGTATCGGGCTCTGCCGAAGGGTGATCCGCGCAAGGGGCATAAGCACTACAACTGGTCCGACAACCGCGGGCTCTACTTCGCGGCGGACTTTGCAGGCCCTGATGACGGCCGCGAGAACCGCCCGCGCTATCCCATCTCGCACCCCGTCACCCAGCTGCCCTGCGCCATGCCATCGACCGGCTGGCGATGGGAAGAGGACACCACGAAAGCGGCACTGGCTGAGGATCCTCCTCGCATCCATTTCGGCAAGGATCACACGACGATCCCGAACCGCAAGAGCTACCTGTTCGAGATCGACGAAGAGCCGATGATGAGCGTGTTCTACAAGGACGGGCGGGCAGCCACGCTGGAGGTCGAAGCCATCCTTGGCGCAGGAGCGTTTCCGTTTCCGAAGGACTCAGAGGTTATTGCCGACCTCTTGGGAATGGTGGTCGAGCCCGGTGACTTCGTACTCGATAGCTTTGGCGGATCGGGCACAACGGCGCACGCTGTGCTCAGATTGAATCAGGACTTCGAGGAACCCGTTCACCACATCCTCGTCGAACTCAACGACGACGTTGCGAGGAACAAGACGCGCGAGCGCGTCCGAAAGGCAATCGAGGGCTACACGCCGCTCGCCGGCAAGAAGCGAGTCCACGTCGCCGGACTCGGCGGCGGCTTCCAGTTCTGCAAGCTCAGTAAGGAACCGCTGTTCACCGCCGACGGCCAGATCCGCGACGACGTGACGTTCGCGCAACTCGCCGAATTCGTCTGGTTCTCGGAAACCGGGACCGGCTACAAATCCACTGGCAAGAAATCCGCGAAGCTCGGAGTGCACCAAGGCCGCGCCATCTACCTGCTCTACAACGGCATCCTCGACGACCTCGCCATCGACAGCGGCAACGTGCTGACCGGCGTGGTGCTGGACAAACTGCCGAAGCACGACGGACCACGCGTGATCTACGCCGCGGCCTGCCGCCTCGGCACGCCGCGCCTCAACCGCGAAGGCATCGTGTTCAAGCAGACGCCCTATGCGCTGGACGTCTCACCGTGAGCGCATTCGCGCCGAAGGACTACCAGACCCGCGTGCTGGAATCGGTGCGGAAATATCTGGAGGCCTGCAACGCGACAGGCAATGCCAACACCGCGTTCTACCAACTCACTGGCGAACTGTGGGGAGGCACCAGCCGTTCAACCCGCTACCCGGCTTCGCGCCAGACATGCCCTACTTCTGCCTGCGCGTGCCCACCGGCGGCGGCAAGACCTTCCTGGCGGCAAGCTCGGTTGTACTGGTCAACACCCACCTGCTGCGCAGCGAGCACAGCGTTGTGTTGTGGCTGGTGCCCAGCGACGCGATCCGAGAGCAGACGCTGAAGGCACTGCGCCAACTCGAGCATCCATACCACCACGCGCTGAAACAGGCCGGCCCGGTCACCGTAATGGATCTGGACGAGGCCAAGTCGATCACGCGGGCAACGTTGGAGACGTCGACCGTCGTCATCGTCGCCACTGCGCAGGCCTTCGCCCGCGAGGAGACCAAGGACCTCAAGGTGTATGCGTCGAGCGGCTCGCTCATGCAGCACTTCGACAACCTTTCTTCCGTCCAGCGCGAGAGTCTGCTGAGGAACGACGACGGCACCATCCCGTATTCGCTGGCCAACGTCCTGCGCATGCGTCGCCCGTTCCTGGTCATCGACGAAGCGCATAACGCGCGCACCGAGATCCGCTTCAACACGCTGGAACGCTTCCATCCCAGCGGCGTGATGGAACTGACCGCCACGCCCGACACCGAGAAGCAGCCGAGCAATGTGCTGCACAGCGTGGGTGCCGCGGAACTGAAGGCCGAGCAGATGATCAAGCTGCCGGTCCTGCTGGAAGCGGAACCTGACTGGCAGCAGTGCCTGGGCGATGCGGTAGCGCGACGCGACGAACTGCAGAAGCTCGCCGACGACGAGCATCGCAATGGCGCGCCCTACCTGCGCCCGCTGGCGCTCATCCAGTCCGAACCACGCCGGCAAGGCATGGAGACGCTCGACGCGGAGCGGGTGAAGAAAGAGTTGGTCGAGAACCAGCGGATTCCCGCCACAGAGATCGTGATCGCCACGGGCGAGGAACGCGGGCTGGAAGCCATCGAAAAGCAATACAAGCTCGGGATTTCCGATCCGACCTGTCCGGTGAAGTTCGTCATCACCCAGAAGGCGCTGGCCGAAGGCTGGGATTGTCCGTTCGCATACGTGCTCGTCGGCCTGAGTTCGCAACAATCCGGCACGGCGGTTGAGCAGCTGATCGGCCGCGTGTTGCGTCAGCCGGATGCCAAGGCGCGCGCCACGCCGGCACTCAACCAGTCGTACGCTTTCATCCGATCCAGCGATTTCGCGCGCGTTGCCAGCGAATTGCGCGATGGGCTGGTGCGTGGCGCGGGGTTCGAGCGCAGGGACGTGAACCAGTTCGTCGCCGCGCAGAGAGCCGACCAGGCGGGCATGGATTTCGGCGGGCGCGCGAAGATCGTGTTCACGCCGGTGGCTGTTGCGCTACCGAAGAAGCCGGTCATACCCGATGCGCTGAAGGACAAGTTGCATTGGGACAAGGGCAGCAAGACCCTGACGATCACCACTCCGCTTTCCGAAACGGAAGCAGAGGAAGTGGCGCAAGCGGTCTCTGACGAAGCAGTCCGTGCGGCGATCGTGCAGGCAGCAGAGACCAGCCGCACCACCGCCATCGAGCCTTTTCAGACGCCCGCCGAAACAGGCGAACGCCTGTGCGTACCCCAACTCGCCCTGTACCAGCAAGGCGAGTTGCAATTGTTCGATGACGCCGAGGTATTGGAATACCCGGGGGCGCTGTCGTATTACCAGGCCGCGCCCACTCCGGAGGACCTGTCCGCGCTGGGGCTGGCATCACGCGTGGCTGGCGGCGGCACCATCGACGTGAGTGCGGAGGGACAGGTCAAGGTGGGCTTTCTGCCCGACCTGCAACGCGACCTCGGCCTGAGCTATACGCCGGAGCACTGGGACGAAACCCGACTGGCCGCATGGCTGTGCCGCAACCTGCTGGAACCCTCGCTGACGCACGCCAGCAAGCAGGCCTTCGTCACTGCATGGTTGCGCGCGTTGCTGGGAACCGACGGGTTCAACCTGGCGCGTGCCAACCAGTTGAAGTTCACTCTCCGCAAGCTGCTGGACGAGAACATCAAGCGTCTGCGCAGGGAAGCCGTCAACCGTGCCTATCAGCAAGTCCTGTTCGGACCAGGTCGCGAAGATCGAGTCGCGGTGAACGATGCGTTCCTTTTCGAGTTCGACCCGCAAGGCTATGCGCCCAGCCGGGACTACGACCCCCGCAAGAGCGAATACGGTCACTGGGATTTCCGCAAGCACTTCCACGGGCGCATCGGCGACTTCGACAGCAAAGAAGAATTCGAGTGCGCGGTCCAGCTGGACATGCTGGCGCAGGCGGGGCGGATCCGGTTCTGGCTGCGCAACCTTGTCAATCGTGGCGGCGGTTCGTTCTTCCTGCAAAAGGCGAATGGCCGCTTCTATCCCGACTTCGTCTGCGCCTTGAAAGACGGGACGCTCCTGGTCGTTGAATACAAAGGCGCGCATGGCTGGACGGATGCGCAGGACGACCGCGACATCGGCGGTTTGTGGGCGGAATTGAGCAGCGGCAAATGCCGGTTCGTGATGGTCCGCGATCGCCAGTGGGGACAGATCGAAGCCGAACTCGTCTGAGATCTCTCGCAGACTCAGCGGTAATCGTCTTCCAGCTGATGCCGCACAGCCGCCACAGTGACCGTGGCATCGCCGCCTATCTCGAACAGGATCACGTAACCGGCAGTGCCGAACGGCACCAGCAACTCGCGCAGAAACGGGTTGCCGCCCTCGCTGTTCTTGCGATAAGCGAAGGGAAATTCCTGCAACTGGACGTATCCGCGTTCGATGGCTGCGCGGGCGCGCAGGGCAGCATCGATGTCGTTCTCCACCAAGAATGCAAAGAGCCGTTCCATGTCGGCCTGAGCGTCGGCGGAAATCCGCAAGCGATAGGCCATCACATCTCCGAGATGCGCGGCTTCAGCATGACATCCAGCCGAGCCAGCGATTGCTCGGGGTGAAGTAGGCATCATTGATGCGCGCATATTCCAGCGCAGCCAACCCGCGCTTGATGAATTCATCCTGCAACTGCCGCTGGCGGACCTGCGCGCGCACCGACGCCTCGACGAACCCCGACAGCGTCTCGCCGTCCTTGAGCACGGCTTCGGCGGCTTCGCGCAGGGCGGGTTCGACCCGCAACGAGGGAAGGGTGGCGGTTTTCATCGCGGACTCCATGCATCGCAATTGCAACGCATAGTGCGCTCGCCCGCGTCGACAGGCAAGCGCAGTGGTTTCACAGAATGTACCGACTCAAATCCGGATCCCGCGCCAGCTCGCCCAGTTGCGCATCCACGTAGGCGCGGTCGATCACCAGCTTGCCGCCCTTGTCCGGGGCTTCGAAGCTCAACGTCTCCAGCAGGCGTTCCAGCACGGTGTGCAGTCGGCGGGCACCGATGTTTTCCTGGCGTTCGTTGACATGCGCGGCGATCTCGGCGAGGCGGTCGACGGCATCGGTGGTGAACTCCAGTTGCAGGCCTTCGGTGCCCATCAGCTCCACGTACTGCCTGGTCAACGAGGCCTTCGGCTCGGTCAGGATGCGCACGAACTCGTCCTTGCCCAGCGCGCTGAGTTCGACGCGGATCGGGAAGCGCCCCTGCATTTCCGGAATCAGGTCGCTGGGCTTGGCGAGGTGGAACGCGCCGCTGGCGATGAACAGGATGTGGTCGGTCTTCACCGCGCCGTACTTGGTGCTGACGGTGCTGCCTTCGACCAGCGGCAGCAGGTCGCGCTGCACGCCTTCGCGGCTGACATCGGCGCCCATGCCTTCGCTGCGCTTGGCGACCTTGTCGATCTCGTCGATGAAGACGATGCCGTGCTGCTCGCAGGCCTCGATCGCGGCTTCGCGGACCTCGTCCTCGTTGACCAGCTTGCCGGCTTCTTCCTCAATCAGCAGCGGGCGCGCGGACTTGATCGTCATCGACTTCTTGTGGGTCTTGCCGCCGGCCAACTGGCCGAACACCTGGCGCAATTGCTGGCCCATCTCTTCCATGCCGGGCGGGGTCATGATGTCGACGCCGACATTCGCGGCGAGGTCGAGTTCGATCTCGCGCTCGTCCAGTTCGCCGGCGCGCAACTGTTTGCGCAGCTTCTGCCGCGTCGTCGATTCCTGCGACGACGGCTCGGCGCCGATGTCGACGGTGGTGGTCGCATTGGGGTTGAAGCCGAACGCCGGCGCGGCCTCGCGCTTCGGCAGCAAGGCATCGAGGATGCGGTCTTCGGCACGGTCCTCGGCCTGCGTGCGCACGCGCTGCTTGGCCTGGCCGCGATACAGCTTGACCGCGGTGTCGGCGAGGTCGCGGATGATCTGCTCGACGTCCTTGCCGACGTAGCCGACCTCGGTGAAGCGCGTCGCTTCGACCTTCACGAACGGCGCATTCGCCAGCGTGGCCAGGCGGCGCGCGATCTCGGTCTTGCCGACGCCGGTGGGGCCGATCATCAGGATGTTCTTCGGCATCACCTCGTTGCGCAGCTCGGGGGCAAGCTGCGCGCGCCGCCAGCGGTTGCGCAGCGCGATGGCGACGGCACGCTTGGCCGCGTGCTGGCCGATGATGTGGCGATCGAGCTCGGCGACGATCTCGCGCGGGGTCATGTTGGTGGAGGTGTTGTCGATCTTGTGCATGGGTTTGCTCGTGATCCCTGCTGTTCTGGCTCGTCATCCCTGCGAAGGCAGGGATCCAGTGTCTTGTTTCGGAGAATCAAAGTCGCTGGATTCCTGCCTTCGCAGGAATGACAGCAAAAAACTGACAGGCTTCAAAGCACTTCGCAGACGATGTTGCGATTGGTGTAGATGCAGATGTCGCCGGCGATGTTCAGCGCCTCGGTGGCGACGGACTTGGCATCCAATTCGGTATGCGCGAGCAGCGCGCGCGCCGCGGACAGCGCGTACATGCCGCCGGAGCCGATCGCGATCAGGCCGTCTTCCGGCTCGATCACGTCACCGGTACCGCTGATGATCAGGCTGGTCTCGGCATCGGCCACCGCCAGCAGCGCTTCCAGCTTCCCGAAGCGGCGCTCGGTGCGCCAGTCCTTGGCCATCTCGACCGCGGCGCGCTGCAACTGGCCGTGCTTTTCCAGCTTGGCCTCGAACAACTCGAACAGGGTGAAGGCATCGGCGGCGGCACCGGCGAAACCCGCCAGCACGTGGCCGTTCTTGCCAAGCCGGCGCACCTTGCGCGCGTTGGCCTTCATCACCGTGTGGCCAAGCGTGACCTGGCCGTCGCCGGCGATCACCACCTGGCCGTTGCGGCGGACGGAAACGATCGTGGTGGCATGGAACACGGTGGGATTCTGGCTGGGGTCCATCGGCATCTCCTGTGAAATCCCGATGTGGGGTCGCGGCCCCGTGCTTCAAGCCGACCGGTTCGGGCACACTTGCGGCATGTCTGCCCTGGTCAGCATCGCCACTCCCATGTTCAACACCGCCCGCTTCCTGCCGGCGGCGTTGGACAGCCTGTTGGCGCAGGACTATCCGCACTGGGAATGCCTGCTGTGGGATGACGGTTCGACCGACGGCTCCGGCGCGGTCGCGGCCGCCTACGCCGCACGGGATCCGCGCTTTCGCGTGCTCGGCGATGGCCGCAACCGTGGAGTGAGCGCGAGTTGCGCCGCCGCGATGTCGCATGCACGCGGCGAGTACCTGGCGATCCTGGACAGCGACGACATGCTGGAAGCGGACGCGCTGTCCTCGATGCTGGCCTTCATGCAAGCCAATCCGCGGCTGGGGATGGGCTATTCCGAGTACGTTGAGGTCGCGGAAGACGGCACCTACCTGGCGCCGGGTCGACGCTTCCTCAGGCCGTATTCCGCGCACGACCTGTTGGTCGATTTCATCACCTACCAGTTCCGGCTGATCCGCGCCGACGCCTATCGCGCGGTGGGCGGCGTGGATGCCAGCATGCCGGTCGCCTACGACTACGACCTCTGCCTGCGGCTGTCCGAACGGGTCGAGGTGGGTCATCTGCCGAAGTCGCTGTACCGCTACCGCATGCGCGACGAGTCGATTTCCCATGCAAGCCGCCTGCGCCAGGTGCGCGCGAGCTTCGACGCCGCCCAGCGCGCGCTGCAGCGCCGCGGCCTGCAGGGCAAGTTCGCGCTGTCGCTGGGCGTGCGTGCGCGGCATGTGCTGCGGCCGAAGGATGCATCGTCGAAAGGTGGCGACGCATGACCGCGCCGATGTTGCAGGTCCTGGTGCCGGTGCGTGGCGACGCACGCTTTCTTGCAAGCGCACTGGAGAGCCTGTGCACGCAGGCATTCACCGATTGGCAGGCCACGCTCTGCCCGCTCGATGAGGCGGCGCATGTCGTCGCGGTGTCTTCCATCGCCGCCGATCCACGCCTGCGTATCGCCGCAACCGTCGGCATGACCGAGGCCGGCGCTCTTGCGCACGCGGCAAGCGCCAGCAACGCCGGCTTCGTCAGCGTGCTTGATGGCAACGACGCGCTGGAACCGGGCGCGTTCGCGGCGCTGCTCGACGCATTGGCGGCCGATCCCGCCGCCGGCATGGCCTACAGCCGACATGTACTGGTCGATGCCAACAACCGCGTGCTCGGCCCCGGTCCTCTCTGCGAATTGCCGTATTCGGCGGACGCGCTGCTGCTGGATTTCATGACCGGGCCGCTGCGGATCATGCGCATGCAGGCATGTCGCGATGCCGGCGGCTTCGCCAGCGCGCATGCCGATGCCAGCGATTACGACCTTTGCCTGCGATTGTCGGAAACCGCCGGCATCGTGCACGTGCCGCAGGCCTTGTACCGCCGTCGCATCCACCCGCAGGCACCCGAGATCGCGCGTTGGGCCGAAGGCATCGAGGCGCGCTACGGCGCGTTCGTCGATGCGGTAAAGCGACGCGGCCTGGACGCGACGTACGACGTCGCCCTGCACATCGACAGCTGGCACATCCTGCAACCGCTGCAACCGCCACGGCCGTTCGGCGGCGTGGGGAATTGGGGCTGAGCCAACCGTAGCCAATCGTAGCCCGGGTAGAGCGAAGCGAAACCCGGGAACACGTTGAAATTGCAGGAATGACGATGGAGCCCCTGGACAAACAGGCTGTCATCCCTGCGAAGGCAGGGATCCAGTGACTTTAGGTTGTTGAAAGCCAAGACGCTGGATTCCTGCCTTCGCAGGAATGACGAGCAGAGGCCGAGCTACTCGTGCGCCCCCTGGATTTTCCGCTTCGCCCGCGGATGCGCGGCGTCGTAGACCTTGGCCAGGTGCTGGAAATCCAGGTGCGTGTAGATCTGGGTGGTGGCGATGTCCGCATGGCCCAGCAGTTCCTGCACGCCGCGCAGGTCGCCGGAGGACTCCAGCATGTGGCTGGCGAAGCTGTGGCGCAGCAAGTGCGGATGCACGCGCTTGAACACGCCCTGGCGCATCGCCAGCTGGCGCAGGCGCAGTTGCACAGCGCGCGGGGTGATCGGCTTGCCGCCGCGGCCCGGGAACACCGGCGACGCGGTCGTGCCACCCGACGCCTCGCGCCATGCCTGCAACGCTGCGCGCGCATGCGAACCCACCGGGACGATGCGCTGCTTGCTGCCCTTGCCGAGCACGCTGACCAAGCCTTGTTCGAAGTCGAGGTCTGCCCAGCGCAGTGCGCAGGTTTCCGCCAGGCGCAGTCCGGACGAATAGAACAATTCCAACAGGGCGCGATCGCGCAGGCCGAGTGGGGCATCGGTGGCGATTTCCACCAGTTGCACGGCTTCGTCCACGTCGAGCACCTGCGGCAACTTGCGCGGTGCCTTGGGTGCGCGGATCGCCTCGGCCGGACTGGCCGCGACCTGCCCATTCTTCAGCAGCCAGCGATACAGGCTGCGGCAGGCAGACAGGCGTCGCTGCAATGATTTCGGCGACAACCCGCGACGATGTTCCGATGCGATGAAGGCGCGGATGTCATCACCCTGCAGGTCGAGCAAGGCGCGGCCATTGCCGTCCGCCCAGGCCTGCAGTACGCCGAGGTCACGACGATAGGCGTCGAGGGTGTGCGGCGAACCTTGCCGCTCGACCGACAGGTGCGCGAGGAAGGCCTCGACCGGACCCGTCGCGTTCATGTCATCCGCGCGGGAACCGCTGCAGCCCCGTCGCCAGCGCCTCGCCCATCATGCGCAGGAACAGCGTGCCCATGCCGGGGAAGAAGCGATTGGGATCGCGGCTGCCCACCGCGACCACGCCAACGCCGGGCAAGGACAGCAACGCCGAACTCTGCACTTCGTCGACGCGCGGGCCGTACAGCAGCGCGTTCTTGTCGGGGTGCAGGCGGCCGCAGACCGGTTCGCCGCTGCCGAGGATGTCGCGGAAACCGGCCAGGCGCGGGTCGTCCTGGGCGATCACCTGCAACCAGTCGACATCGCCGATGCCATCGACCGGATGGAAGGCAACGATGCGTACCAGGTCGCCCTGGAAATCTTCGGCGAGCGATGCGGCCATTGCGCGCAGCGTGTCCGCAGCGCTGCCCTGCTTCATCAGCGCCAGCGTCAGCTGGTGCGTGCGCACCGCCAGCCGCTCGTTCTCCTGCGCATTCGCGAACAGGTCGTGCAGGCGGCGCGAGAGCTCGCGGTTCTTGTCGCGCAGGACTTCCAACTGGTAGCTGGCCAGCGATGCGGCCGGGCCGTCCTCGCGCGGGACCACCAGGGTCAGCGCCAGGTCGGGAAACTGCTGCAGGAAGGTCGGGTGCCGACGCAGCCATGCGGCCACTTCATGCGCGCCGAGTTTTTCGTTGGTGTTGTCCAGGCCCATCGTCACGCGCCACTCCCTTGTTGCTGCATCGTTGCTTCAAACACGAAGGCAGCAGGGCCGCCCATGGATATCGTTCCTGCGTGGCGATCGTAGCGGATGCGCAGGCGACCGCCGGGCAGGTCCACCGCGACCTCGCGCTCGCCGTCGATGCGACCGCGCGCCGCCAGCACCGCCACCGCCGCGCAGGCACCACTGCCGCAGGCCAGGGTCTCACCGACGCCGCGCTCGAAGACGCGCAGGCGGATGTGGCCCGGCGACAACACCTGCGCGAAACCGATGTTCGCCGAGTCCGGGAACGCCGCATGTCGCTGCAGCGCCGGGCCGATGCGGGCGACGTCGGCGGTGTCGACATCGGCGACCTCGATCACCGCATGCGGATTGCCCATCGACACTGCGCCGAAGCGCAGGTGCTCGATGCGCTCGCCATTGGCGAGTTGCACCGCGTAATCGTCCTGCGCCTGCAGGAAACCGGCCAGCGGGATCTCGTCGGGCGCGAACCGCGGTGTTCCCATCTCGATGAGGAAGCCACCCTCGTCATCATGCGCGACGCGATGGCTGCGCGATGGGCTGTCGATGACGAACTCGCCCTGCGCGGGTGCCGCACCGTCGCGCACCAGCCAGGCGGCGATGCAGCGCGCGCCATTGCCGCACTGCCCGGACGGCGAACCATCGGCATTCCAGATCCGGTACGACGCCAGCGAGCCCGCTTCGCGCGGTGCCTCGACGGTCAGCAACTGGTCGCAGCCCACGCCCATGTGGCGGTCGGCGATGCGGGCGCAGGTGGCGGGATCAGGTGGTGGCGCGCCATCGCGCAGGTCCAGCACGACGAAGTCGTTGCCGGCACCATGCATCTTGGTGAAGTGCAGCGGCATCGACGCCTCAGCGGCGCGCGGCAGGCGTTCCGCTGGCGCTTTCCGGTGTGGTGGCAGGCGCAGGCGTGTCCGCAGGCGGGGCCGGCAGGTCGACCGGTGCATCCGGCATCACCAGCGGGCCCTTGTTGCCGCAGGCGCTGAGAAGGCAGAGCAGGAACGTGGCGAATGCGAGGCGCTTGATCATGCCGGCAGTGTACCCGCGGCCCTGCTCACTGTCGCGGCTCGGGCCGCCGCCACAGCCACGTCGCGACGATGGCCATGAATGCGGTGCCGCTGGCCGCCATCCACCACTTGGGCACGGTCAGGAACATCACCAGCGCGCACAGCGCCATCATCGCGATGGCCAGGCGTTTGGCGCGGCGGCTGACCGCACCTTCGCGTTCCCAGTCGCGGATCATCGGACCGAACTGGCGATGCGCCAGCAACCATGCATGCAGGCGCTGTGAGCCGCGTGCGGCGGCGAACGCGGACAGCAGCACGAACGGCACCGTCGGCAGCCCCGGCACCACGATCCCGACGATGCCGATACCGAGGCTGGCGTAGGCCAGCAACCACCAGAGCAGGCGAAAGCGCGATCTCATGCGGGGAGTATCGCCAACCGCAGCGGCTCTCCCCTAGCCCCCTGCCGCAAGGCAGGGGGCGGGACACGCGTCACTTGCCGGCGTCGACACCCAGCTGGTCGAGCATGAAGGAGTACATCTCCGCCTGTTCGCGGTAGCGGCGGAAGCGACCCGACTTGCCGCCGTGGCCGGCCTCCATGTTGGTGCGGAATACCACCGGCTCGCTGGAGGTGTTGAGGTCGCGCAGCCGCGCCACGTACTTCGCCGGCTCCCAGTACTGCACCTGCGAATCCCACAGGCCGGTGCCGACGAAGGTCGCCGGATAGGCCTGCGCCTTGAGGTTGTCGTAGGGCGAGTAGCTGAGCATGTAGTCGTAGAATTTCTTCTGCTCGGGGTTGCCCCATTCGTCGTATTCGTTGGTGGTCAGCGGGATAGTGGCATCGAGCATCGTCGTCACCACGTCCACGAACGGCACCTGCGAGAGGATGACCTCGTACTTGTCCGGTGCCATGTTGGCGATCGCGCCCATCAGCAGGCCGCCGGCGCTGCCGCCCAGCGCGGCCACGCGGTCCGGCGCGGCATAGCCTTCCTTCACCAGGAAATCGGTGACGTCGATGAAGTCGGTGAACGTGTTGTTCTTGTTGAGCAGCTTGCCGTCCTCGTACCAGGCGCGGCCCATTTCCTGGCCGCCGCGGATGTGGGCGATGGCGTAGGCCATGCCGCGATCCAGCAGGCTGACCGTGGTGACGCTGAAACCCGGATCCATCGACGCGCCGTAGCTGCCGTAGCCGTACTGCAGCAGTGCACCCTTGCCATCCTTCGCGAAGCCCTTCCGGTAGACGATCGAGACCGGCACCTTGACGCCATCGCGCGCGGTCGCCCACAGGCGTTCGGTGGCGTAGTTGGCGGGGTCGTAGCCGGGCACCGGCTGACGCTTGAGTTCGCGGCGCTCGCCGGTCTTCACGTTGAGCTCGTAGGTGGTCGCCGGCATCGCCAGCGAGGTGTAGCTGTAGCGCAGCCAGTCGGTGTCGGTTTCGGCGTTGACGTCCAGGCCCATCGAGTAGGCGCTCTCGTCGGCCTTGACGTAGTCGGAGGCACCGCCGTCCTTGAGCACGCGCACGCGCTCCAGGCCACCGGAGCGTTCGGCCACGGCGGCGAAACCGTCGAACAACTCGATGCCTTCGAGGAAGACCTGCGGGTCGTGCGCGATCCAGTCCTTCCAGTCCTTGCGCGAGCCGCTGCCGTCGGCGGCGGTGACGACTTTGAAGTTCTTCGCGCCACCATCGTTGGTGCGGATCACCCAGCGACCGCCGTGGTGGTCGGCGTCGTATTCGACATCGCGCGCGCGCGGTGCGAGCACCTTGAACTCGGCCGGAGTTGCGGCCGATGCGTAACGCGTCTCGTTGGACACGGTGCTGTCCAGCACGATGACGATGTACTCGTCGTCGCGGGTGCGGCCGATGCCCATGTAGTAGGTATCGTCCTTCTCTTCATAGACCAGCACGTCGCTTTTCGGATCGGTGCCGACGACGTGCTTCTTCACCTTGGTGCTGAGCAGCGTTTCCGGGTCGTTCTCGACGTAGAAGAACGTCTTGTTGTCGTCGGCCCACACGCCGTAACCGGCGGTGCCGGGAATCGCATCGTCCAGCACCTTGCCGGTCTGCAGGTCCTTGATCCGCAGGGTGTACTGGCGGCGGCCATTGGTGTCGTCGCCGTACACCAGCCAGCGATTGTCCTGGCTCACCGTACGACCGCTGACCGCGTAATAGTCCTTGCCGGTCGCCATCGCGTTGACGTCCAGCAACACCTCTTCGCCGGTAAAGTCGGCGGATTCGTTGGCCTGCAAAATCGTCTTCGCATCGATGCCTGCGGCGTCCTTGCGGCGCGCATGGATCGGGTAATCCTTGCCCGCCTCGAAGCGGCTGTAGTACAACCAGCCGCGCTCGCGGAACGGCACGCTGGCATCGTCCTGCTTGATGCGCGCCACGATCTCGTCGTAGAGCTTGTCCTGCACCGGCTTCAGCGGCGCCAGCAATGCATCGGCGTAGGCGTTCTCGGCATTGAGGTAGCCGAGCATCGCCTTGTCCTCGCGCTTGTCGTCGCGCAGCCAGTAGTACTCGTCCTGCCGCTCTGCGCCATGCGGGGCCTTGACCACATGCGATTTCTTCGCCGCATCGGGCGGGGTGGACGGGGCTTGTGCGCTGGCGATGCTGCTCATGAGGAAAAGACCGGCGATGATCGTGGTGGACTTCATGGATGGGGCCTTGGGTTGCGTCGTGCAAGCTCCCTCCCTTGCGAATGCAGGGGAGGGTTGGGGAGGTGTGCTCCGAGGTTCAGAGGCGCGATCCCGATATGCCGCCACGCGGGCGGCGCTGCGGCTTCGCATCCTCGACATCACCGCTGGCAGCGGTCTTGGCGGGCTGGCTCAACTGCTGCCAGAGGAAGGTGTACGCCAGCGCGGTCATGTGCGCGGACTGCGCGTTGTTCGCCGCGCCGCCGTGGCCGCCCTCGATGTTCTCGTAATAGCGCACGTCCTTACCGGCCGCTTCCATCAACGCCATCATCTTGCGCGCATGCGCCGGGTGGACACGATCGTCCTTGGTCGAGGTGGTGAACAGCGTTGCGGGATAGTCCTTCTTCGCATCGAACAGGTGGTACGGCGAGAAGCCCTGGATGAACGACCAGTCCGACGTGTCCGGATCGCCGTACTCCGCCATCCAAGAAGCACCGGCCAGCAGGTGGCTGTAGCGCTTCATGTCGAGCAGCGGCACCTGCACCACGATCGCGCCGAACTTCTCCGGGTACTGGGTCAGCATGTTGCCCATCAGCAGGCCGCCGTTGCTGCCGCCCATCGTGCCCAGGTGCTGCGGCGAGGTGATCTTGCGCGCGACCAGGTCGTCGGCGATCGCGGCGAAGTCCTCGTAGGCCTTGTGCCGATTGGCCTTGAGTGCTGCCTGGTGCCAGCGCGGGCCGTACTCGCCGCCGCCGCGGATGTTGGCCAGCGCATACACGCCACCCTTCTCCAGCCAACCCTTGCCGATCCCGCCGGAATAGCCGGGGGTCATCGAGATTTCAAAACCGCCGTAGCCATAAAGCAGGGCCGGCGCCTTGCCGTCGAACGCCAGCGCCTTGGGACGCACCAGGAAGTACGGCACCTTCGTCCCGTCTTTCGATGTGGCGAAGTGCTGCTCGATGACGCTCTTCGATCCGTCGAAGAACACCGGGTTCGACTTCAGCACTTCCGGCTGCTTGCCAAGATCGGCGATCGACAGCGTGGTCGGGGTCAGGAAATCGGTGGCGGTCAGCCACACCGCATTGCTGTCCTCATCGTCCACCGCACCGACGCCAACGGTGCCGATGGTCGGTGCGCCGACGAAGTCCTGCTTCGCCCACGCGCCCTTGCCCGGGGTCAGCACGCTGAGCTTGTTTTTCACGTCTTCCATGACATTCAGGACCAGGTGGTCCTTCGTCCACGTGTAGCCGGCCAGCGACGACTTGTCGGTGGGCTCGAAGAGCGCGGTGAACTCGCGCTTGCCGGCCATGAACTCGTTGAAATTCGTGGCAATCAGCGAGCCGGGCTTGTAGGCCTTGCCGCCGGCTTCGTACGGCTCGCGCAGTTCCAGCACCAGCCAGTCCTTGTGCACGCCCTTCTGTGCGGAATTCGGCGCGTCGACCTTGGCGAGGCTGCCGTCGGCGCCGCGCAGGTACAACTCGTCGTTGTAGAACGCCAGGGTGCGGTTGACGAAATCGCGTTCGTAGCCGGGCGTGTGGTCGTGGCCGGCGGCGATGTACATGTCGCCCGGCTTGCCCTCGTACACGGTCTTCGCGCTGGCCAGCGGCGTGCCGCGCTTCCATTCCTTGACGATGTTCGGATAGCCGGAGCTGGTGAGCGTGCCCTTGCCGAAATCGGTGTAGACGTAGACGGTATCGCGGTCGATCCACGACAGGCCGCCCTTGGCCTCCGCGCGGAAGAAACCGTCCTGCACGAACTGCTTGGTGGTGAGGTCGAACTCGCGGGTGACGTCGGCATCGGAACCGCCGGGCGACAGCGCCACGAGGCAGCGCTCGTAGGCGGGGCGCAGGCAGTCGGCGCCGTGCCAGACCCACTTGGTGCCCTCGGCCTTGTTCAAGGCGTCGAGGTCGAGCACGGTCTCCCACGCGGGATTGGCCTTGCGATATTCGGCCAGCGTGGTGCGGCGCCACAAGCCGCGCTCGTGCTGCTTGTCCTTCCAGAAGTTGTAGTAGTAATCGCCGATCTTCTGCACGCCGGGGATCTTGGCGTCGGAATCGAGGATGGCGAGGATTTCCGCCTCCAACGACTTGAACTCGGCGGTGGTGGCGATCTCGGCTTCGGCCTTGGCGTTGCGTGCCTTCACCCAGTCAAGTTGCTTCGCGCCCTGCACGTCTTCCAGCCAAGCGTACGGATCATCGCCGGCTGGCGAGTTCTGCGCGGCGGCACCGCCGGCAAGGGCAAGGCCGGCAGCCACACTCATGATGTGGCAGGCATTGGACAGCTGGGACATGGGCGGCTCCGGGGCGTCACGGGAAACCCGGAACGCTAGCACAGGGCCCACGCCCAGCCGATGTGCCGGAAGCTCAGGCCCGGCGTGCCAGCGACGCCTGCTGCGGCAGCCGGCGCAGCGAGCGCCGGGTTGCCTGCACGCGCCGCCGCCGCGGCATGCGAACGGCGATCTCCGGCAGCGGGAACCCGCGCAGGCTCCACCACGCCGCCAACGGCATGCCGACCAGCCACAATGGCAGCCAGCCCAGCCACTCGCTACTGCCGCGCGCAGCGGGAATAAGCAGCACGGCCAAGGTGCCGAGGATGACGGCGTGACGGAGGGCGGAATCGAGGTCTTCGCGGGTCATGGCGGCGCTTCCTGTCGTGTGGAGGACAGGTTGCAAGGCGTGCTTCTCACGGGCTGCGACGCTCAATACCCCGCCGCGTCCAGCGCCTTGTCGGCCTGCGTGCGGCCGATCTCGATCAGTTCCTCGCCGCGCCAGAATTCGTAGAACTGGCAGGCGTCGCGCGGGATGCGGATCAGCAGTTCCGGCGGATCCAGCGCCAGCTGCACGCGGGCGATCTGCGCCTGCATGGTGTCCAGCGAGCGCGACATGGTTTCGGTCAGGCCGATGTGGTGGTCGGGCTTGCCGTCGCCATCGGCATCGCCGCCGAAATGCTTGCCGATCCAGCGGCCGATGACGCCGGGCGCGCTCTTGCCTTCCGCGTCGTCGTATTCCTGCGGGAGTTCCTCGGGCGGCGATTGCGGCCAGCCGTGCATGTCGACCGCGACCAGGCGATGCGCGCCCGAGAGGCGCGTCGCGGTGATCGGCAACGGCGCGAGCAGGCCGCCATCGACCAGTTCGCGCCCGCCCAGGGTGAACGGGGTGAAGATGCCGGGAATCGCGAACGACGCGCGCAGCGCATCCCACAGGTCGCCACGGCGCAGCCAGACTTCGCGCTGGCGCATCAGGTCGACCGCGACCGCGGTGAAATCGATCGGCAGGTCCTCGATGCGGGGCGTGCCCACGACCTCGCGCAGCTTCTCCAGCAGGCGGTCGCCGGTGAACAACGCGGGCCGGCCGAAGCCGGGATCGAGCAGGCGCAGCATCGAGCCGCGGCTGGTGCCCAGCAGCCAGTCGCGCAACGCATCCAGCTTGCCCGCCGCGCAGGCACCGCCGACCAACGCGCCACTCGACGCACCGGCGATCGCGACGATGCGCAGCCCGCGCGCCTGCAGCGCCTCGATCACGCCGATCTGCGCCAGCCCGCGCGCGCCACCCGCACCGAGCGCCAAGGCGATCGGTTCGTCGCGCGAGGCCGCGCTGACCGGTACGCCGCCCATCACGATTGCTGGTAGTTGCCGAGGGCGAGCTGCAGGTGCGCGCGCGCCTGTTCGCGCAAGACCTTGGGCTCCACGATCTCGGCATCCGCGCCGTAGTGCAGCACGTCCATCAGCAGTTCGCGCGGCACCGAATACGGCACCTTCAGTTCGTAGCGACCGTCGGGCAGGAAACGGCCCTGCTGCTGCGAATGCCAGTGTTCATCGGCGACCCAGCGCGCGGCCTTGGCGCTGAACAGGATCGTCGCCCAGCCCTTCGGCGCGCCGGAGAAAATCCCGTAACTACCGGCCAGGTGTGCGTTGAGTTCGTCGTCGGCGACGTCGCGGGCCACGCCATCGGCGAAGCGCGCGCCGGTGATGCGGTCGATGGAGAAACTGCGCAACTCCTGCTTGGTTTCGTCCCACGCATCGAGGTACCAGTTGTCGCGGTAGTGGGTGAGCCGTTGCGGGCTGACGGTGCGGCGGGTTTTCTCGTCGGTCGACCGGGCGCGGTAATCGAACGCCAGCTTGCGACGCTCCAGCACGCTCGACGCGACGATGCGGAACGCAGGCTCGTCCATCCGGCGGATGCGATGCGGAATCACCCGCACGCGCTCGACCGGCCAGGTCTTGCCGCCGGAATGCGCGTCCAGCAATTTCTCGACACGCTGCTGCAGCGGTGCCATCGCCGCCGACAACATGCCGCCGGTGCTGCGCGACAGCAGTTGCTGCGCGGCCAGCAGCGCGTGCAACTCCTCGGAGTTCAGCCACAGGCCGGGCAACTCGAAGCGATCGGACTCGGTCTTGTCGTAGCTGAAGCCGGCCTCGCCATCGCCGATGAGCGGCGCCATCAGGCCGTCGCGCAGGAAGGCGAGGTCGCGATAGACAGTGGCGCGCGAGCAGCCGAGTTCGTCCTGCAACCGGGCCACCGTCACCGGGCGGCGGGAAGCCTGCAACACGCGATGCAGGCCGATGATGCGTTCGTAGCGGTCCATGCGACGATTATGCCGTGTGCCGCGCGACGTGGCCGTGCCCGGCGCACGCGGGCACAATGCGCGGATGGCCGATCCCGCCCTCAACCTCTCGCCCTCGCCAGGCGACGAGGTCAAATCGACGACCTGCTACATGTGTGCCTGCCGCTGCGGCATCAAGGTTTGGCTGGCCGACGGGAAGATTCGCTACATCCAGGGCAACCGCGACCATCCGGTCAACCAGGGTGTGCTCTGCGCCAAGGGCGCGGCCGGGATCATGCAGCACTACTCGCCGGCGCGGCTGCGCAAGCCGCTGTTGCGCGTGGGCGAACGCGGTGCGGGCGAGTTCCGCGAGATCGAATGGGACGAGGCGCTCGACATCGCCACGTCATGGCTCAAGCCGATCCGCGAACGCAATCCCGATGAACTCGCGTTCTTCACCGGCCGCGACCAGTCGCAGGCATTGACCGGTTGGTGGGCGCAGCAGTTCGGCACGGTCAATTACGCCGCGCATGGCGGGTTCTGCTCGGTGAACATGGCCGCTGGCGGGTTGTACTCGGTCGGTGGCAGCTTCTGGGAGTTCGGCGAGCCCGACTGGGAGCACACGCAGTTGTTGATGCTCTGGGGCGTGGCCGAGGACCACGACAGCAACCCGCTCAAGCTCGGCCTGGGCAAGCTGAAGGAACGTGGCGCCAAGGTCATCGCGGTCAACCCGGTGCGCAGCGGCTATGGCGCGATCGCCGACGAATGGATCGGCATCCGTCCCGGCACCGATGGCCTGTTCGCCTTTGCGCTGATCCACGAATTGCTGCGGATGGACCGCATCGACCTGGACTACCTGGTGCGCTATGCGAATGCGCACTGGCTGGTGATCGGCAATCCCGGCGGCGCGGACGATGGCATGTTCGCGCGCGACGCGGACGGCGGTTCGTTGTGCTGGGATGCAGAGAAAAATGTCGCTGTCGATGCCGGCCGCATCGACATCTCCCCCGCCGTCGTCGGCAACTACACACTTGCCGATGGTCGTAGCGCGCGCCCGGTGTTCCAGCTGATCGTCGATCGCTACCTCGACCCGCAGTACGCGCCGGAGGCGGTCAGCGAACGCTGCGGCATCCCCGCATCGACCATTCGCCGAATCGCGCGCGAACTCGCCGAGGCCGCGTTCGATTCCAACCTCACATTGCCGATCGCCTGGACCGACAGCTGGGGCCGCGAGCATGCGGAGATGGTGGGACGGCCAGTGTCGATGCATGCGATGCGCGGGATCAGCGCGCACAGCAACGGCTTCCACACCTGCCGCGCGTTGCACCTGCTGCAGTTGCTGCTCGGCGCCATCGATGCGCCCGGTTCGTTCCGCTACCAGCCGCCGTTCCCGAAACCGATCCCGCCGGCCAACCGTCCCGGCAAGCTTCGCAAGCCCGATGGCCTGCTGGATGCCGCGCCGCTCGGCTTCGTGCACGGGCCCGAGGACCTGGTCGTCGACCATCACGGCCAGCCACGGCGCATCGACCATGCGTATTCGTGGGCGTATCCGCTCGCCGCGCACGGGATGATGCACACGGTGATCCGCAACGCCTGGGCCGGCGATCCGTACCGGATCGACACGCTGCTGATGTTCATGGCCAACATGAGCTGGAACTCGGCGATGAACACCGGCGAGACCATGCACTGGCTCACCGACAAGGACGAGGCTGGCGAGTACCGCATTCCGCGGATCATCTACTCCGATGCGTATGCGTCGGAGATGGTCGCGTATGCCGACCTGGTGCTGCCGGACACGACCTACCTGGAACGCTTCGACGCGATCAGCCTGCTCGATCGTCCGATCAGCGATGCCGACGCCGCCAGCGATGCGATCCGTCACCCGGTGTTCGATCCGGCAACGCAACTCGGCCAAGACGGCACGCCGCGCGATGTGCGCGGCTTCCAGTCGGTGCTGATCGAACTCGGCGCGCGCATCGGCCTGCCCGGTTTGCTCGACGAAGACGGCTCGCCGAAATATCGCGACTATGCCGACTACATCGTCCGCCACGAACGCGCGCCCGGAGTGGGATTGCTGGCCGGCTGGCGCGGCGAAGACGGGAAGAGCGAAGGCAAGGGCGCGCCTAACCCCGATCAGTTGCAGCGCTACATCGAGCACGGCGGCTTCTGGCATTCGCCGGTGCCGGCGTCGGCGCGCTACTTCAAGATGGCCAACCGCGATTACCTGCAGTGGGCGCAGCGCTTCGGCTTCGTGCCCACCGCCGAGCCGATCGTGCTGCAGTTGTATTCGGAGACCCTGCAGAAGTTCCGGCTCGCCGCACAGGGCCACGGCCCGCACCAACCGCCGCCGGAACATCGCCAGCGCGTGGCCACGTATTTCGATCCGCTGCCGATCTGGTACGAGCCGTTCGAGCACGAACAAGTCAATGCAGCCGTTCCCGATCGGCAGGTGCGAACGGAATCGCGTTTCCCGCTTTCCGCAATCACCCAGCGCCCGATGTTCATGTATCACGCCTGGGGTTCGCAGAATGCGTGGCTGCGGCAGATCGCCACGCGCAACTACCTGTATCTGCATCCGGACACTGGCGCGCAGTACGGCATCGCCGACGAAGACTGGATCGAGGTGACCTCGCACAACGGCACGATCACCGTGCAGGCGAAGTTCGCCGCCAACGTGCAGCCGGACACGGTGTGGAGCTGGAACGCGATCGGCAAGCGCAAGGGCGCGTGGAAACTGGCGAAGAACGCGCCGGAAAGCACCAAGGGTTTCCTGCTCAATCACCTGATCTCCGACGTCACCCCGAAGGGCGACTACGCCAATGCCGATCCGGTCACCGGGCAGGCCGCATGGTTCGACCTGCGCGTGTCGATCCGCAAGGCGAGCGCGCAGGTCGACGAAAGCCAACCGCAATTCAAGCCGCTCGCGTTCACCGAAGCGAACGAAGCGCCGCTGCGCTACGGCGCGCAGCTTCGCGAGCGCATGTCGCGCAAGGGGAATTCGAAATGAGCGAATCGCTGGACTGGTACTTCGATGTCATCTCGCCGTTCGCCTACCTGCAGTGGCGACGCCTCCGCCGCGACCATGCCGATGTGGCGTTGAATCCGAAGCCGATCCTGTTCGCCGCGATCCTCAACCATGTCGGCCAGCTCGGCCCGGCGGAAATCCCGCAGAAGCGCCGGCATACCTACCGCATCGTGCTGTGGCAGGCGCGCCAGGCCGGGATCCCGCTGGTGTTCCCGCCCGCCCATCCGTTCAACCCGTTGCCGGCGCTGCGCCTGTGCCTGGCCGCGCCGGATCGGATGGCGGCGATCGATGCGATGTTCGCGCATATCTGGGAACACGGCCGCGCCGCCGACAGCATCGAGGCACTGGCCGATGTCGCCCGCTCGCTCGGCATCGAGGATCTTGCCGCGGCGATTGCCCGCGACGAGGTCAAGCGCGAGCTGCTGGCGAATGGCGAGGAAGCGATGCGCCTCGGCGTGTTCGGTGTGCCGACGCTGAAGGTGCGCGACGAACTGTTCTGGGCAATGACGCGACCGAACTCGCGCTGGCGTATCGCGATGACGAAAACACCCTGGATGCGGAGATGCGCCGCGTCGACGCGATTCCGGAAGCGGTGCAAAGGCGCAAGCCCGCGTGACGACACTGCCTCCACCGTCGAAGAAAAAGCTCGGCCTGGTCATCGACCTCGACACCTGCGTGGGCTGCCATGCCTGCGCGACCAGCTGCAAGGAATGGAATGCGGGCGGCATCGCCGGGCCGCTGACCGACGAGCGCCCGTTCGCCAAGGATCCGCAGGGCGTGTGGTTCAACCGCGTGCACAGCTACGAACTCGAAGCGGATGCGGCCACGAAGCAGCCCGCGCAGACCCTGCATTTCCCGCGTTCCTGCCTGCATTGCGAGACGCCCGCCTGCGTGACCGTGTGCCCGACCGGCGCCAGCTACAAGCGCGCCGAGGACGGCATCGTGCTGGTCGACGAGGACAAGTGCATCGGCTGCAAGCTGTGTTCGTGGGCCTGCCCATACGGCGCACGCGAGTACAGCGAAGTCGAAGGGGTGATGAAGAAATGCACGTTGTGCGTGGACCGCATCTACAACGACAAGCTTGACGAGGCAGATCGCCAGCCGGCCTGCGTGCAGGCCTGCCCGACCAAGGCGCGGCATTTCGGCGACCTCGGCGATCCGACCTCGAAGGTCTCGCTGCTGGTCGCCGATCGCGGCGGCGTGACGCTGATGCCGGAACTCGACTACAAACCGGTCAATCGCTACCTGCCTCCGCGCCCGCGACGCACCGACGCGGATGACGCAGACGATGCACCTGCATCGAGCGACACGGGCAACCTCGCCTCGCGCTGGTTGCATCGCATCCTCAAGCGCTGATCGAACCATACCCGCAACCCACACAAGGACACGCCACATGGCCAAGGACACCCCGCTCCTCGTCACCACCACCCCCAGCGTCGAAGGCCGCCGCATCGTCGAATACAAGGGCCTGGTCGGCGGCGATGCGATCCTGGGCGCCAACATGTTCCGCGACATGTTCGCCGGCCTGCGCGACCTGGTCGGCGGCCGCGCCGGCAGCTACGAGAAAGTGCTGCGCGGGGCCAAGACCCAGGCGCTGGAGGACATGATCGAGTCCGCCCGCGAACGCGGCGCCAACGCGATCGTCGGGGTGGACCTGGACTACGAAACCGTGCAGGTCCAGGACGGTGGCGCGATGCTGATGGTGTCGGTGTCGGGCACGGCGGTGGTGCTCGAGTGAGCTTCGTTCCGCGCCGTTCGATGGGGCCATCCCGCAGCCATCCATGGCGCAACATGCTCGCCTTCGGAACGCCCGGGGCAGGCGTCCTGCCTGCCCGTCCATGCGATGCGCGCGGCAGTGCCGCGCACGCGTGCAGCGCATGAACCCTGCTTTTTCTGTCTTGATCTTCACCACCCTGTCCGGTGCCGGCCTGGGCCTGTGGACCTGGCTGGGCCTGCGCATTGCGCTGGGCGAACCGCCGCGCGATTTCCAGGCGCTGGGCTGGATCTTATTGCTGTTCTATGCGGGGATCGCGGTGGCGCTGGGCCTGCTGGCCTCGTTCTGGCACCTGGGCAAGCCGCTGCGTGCGTGGCGCGCGTTCTCGCAATGGCGCACCTCGTGGCTGTCGCGCGAGGGCGTGCTGGCGGTCGCCACCTTCGTTCCCGCCGCAGCCTTGCTGCTGATGCTGTCCGAAGGCACCGGACCCGGACGCACCGACATGGGCGTGCGGGTGATGGCCGGTGCGGTGGCGCTGCTGAGCCTGGCCACGATCGCCTGCACCGCGATGATCTATGCCTCGCTCAAGCCGATCCCGGCCTGGCGGCATCGGCTGGTGGTGCCCGGGTACATCCTGTTCGCGCTGCTCACCGGCGGCCTGCCGATGCTGTTGTCGACCTGGCCCGGCGCGGGCGGTTTCGATGGCACGCTGCCCTGGCTGCTGGCCGCCATCGCGCTCGTCCTGCTCGTGCTGAAGCTGGCCTACTGGCGCGACATCGACCGAAGCCCGCTGCCGCAGTCGCGTGGTGACGCCATCGGCCTGCCGCATCGCAAGCCTTCTGTGTTCGAGCGTCCGCATACCGAAGCCAATTACATCACCCGCGAGATGGCCTTCGCGGTGGCGCGCCGCCACGCCCGCCTGCTGCGGATCGCATCGGTGCTGTTGTTCGCCTGCATCCCGCTGCTGTGCCTGTTCGCCTGGCACGCCACCGCCGGCGCGGGTTGGCCGTTGCCGCTGGCGATCGGAAGCGCACTGCTTGGAGCGTTCGCCGAGCGCTGGCTGTTCTTCGCCCAGGCAAAGCACATGGTCACGTTGTACTACTGACCCCGCGCGATAGAATCGCGTCCTGTCTCCCGCGACGACTGACCCATGTTGCCGTTGCTGTGGCTGGCGTTCACCGCGCCGCCGATCACCCTCGACCATGTGCCCGCGCCACTCATCGAACCGATGGTGGCGCAGCGTTTACTGGCACCGCCGCAGTGTCTGGCCGCCGCCTGCGTCCGTGGCGAATGGCAGGTGTCCGGCATGCCGGAGATTCCCGCCGGCCAGCGCCGCATCGACGGCGGCGACCTGCCCGGCAACGGTGCCGTGCTGCACATCGCCGACCGCAAGCGCAGCGACTGGATGAAGCCGCAGGGCAGCAACGACCGCGTGGGCATGCAGGTTGGCGTCCAGGCCTTGAGCACCGACGAGGCGACCGTGGCGTTCTCGGTGGACACCGCCTATCGCCTGCAGGCCTATGCCGATGACGGCACCGCCGGCACCGGCCCGGTGCTGCGCGGGCAACTGGAATGGCGGCAGGCGCTGGGCGAACGCGCGCGACTGTCGCAGACCACCCGCGTCGAGACCGGCCAGCACGGCACCTACCTGCGCAACAGCCTGCTGTTCAACCTGCAGCTGCAACCCGACCTGACCCTGAGTTCCGGCGTGGAGTTCCGGCGCGACAGCGACGCCAGCGGCCGCAACCAGACCGACGCGACACTCAATCTTCGTTACGCATTCTGAGTGTCGTCCCGCGCGTCGATCAGTTCGCGCGCGCCCTGTTCCAGCAACAATCCGGCCACTTCGATGCCGAGGGCTTCAGCAGCGTTGCGATGACCTTGCGCTTGCGCGCGTACACGACTCCCATCCGCCGCCGAACCAACCAGGCCGGCGAGCGACAGCGCATCGCCATCAAGCCGCGCATACGCCGCCACCGGCACGTGGCAACTGCCATGCAGGGCGCGATTCATCGCCCGCTCCGCGGTGACGCAGGTACGGGTGTCGGCATCGTCCAGTGCCGCGCACAGTGCGATGACGGTATCGGCGCCTTCGCGGCATTCGATCGCGATCGCGCCCTGCGCGGGTGCCGGCAACCACTGCGGCGCATCCAGCCGCGCGCGGATGCGTGCATCGAAGCCGAGCCGCTGCAGGCCGGCGCAGGCGAGCACGATGGCGTCGTAGTCGCCGGCGTCCAGCTTCGCCAGCCGGGTGTTGACGTTGCCGCGCAGGTCGACGAGTTGCAGGTCCGGGCGCAGCGCGCGCAACTGCGCCTGCCGGCGCAGCGACGACGTGCCGACGCGCGCGCCCTGCGGCAGCGATTCGATGCCATCGAAATGATTGCTCACGAAAGCGTCCGCATGGTCGGCGCGGGCCAGGATCGCCGGCAGGGCAAAGCCCGGCTCAAGCTCCATCGGCACGTCCTTCAGCGAATGCACTGCGCAGTCGGCATCGCCGCGCTGCATCGCCACTTCCAGTTCCTTGAGGAACAACCCTTTGCCGCCGATCGCCGCCAGCGAGCGATCCAGCACTTCGTCCCCGCGGGTGCTCATCGGCACCAGTTCGACGACCAGGCCGGGATGCGCAGCGCGCAGGCGATCCGCGACGTGTTCGGTCTGCCAGAGGGCGAGCGGGCTCTTGCGGGTGGCGATGCGCAGCGTGGTCATGCGGGCATTATCGCGTGTTGCCCACGGCCTGCGGGTCTCACAGGTGTTTCAGGGTCTCGCGCAGCTGCGCCACGCAGCGCCGACTGACTTCCAGCGGATGCGCGCCATGGCGCAGCACCGCCTGGGTATGGCCATCGCCGCCACGGCGCAACTCGACGATCTCGCCGCGCGCGACCAGGCAATTGCGATGGATGCGCACGAATCGGTCGCCGAATTCGGACTCCAGCGCCTTCAGCGATTCCTCGATCAGGTCCTCGCCGCGCGCGTGGTGGACCACCACGTACTTTTCTTCCGCCTGCAGGTAACGGATATCCTCGATCGGGATCAGTCGCAGGCTGCCGCGCAGGCGGGCGCACAGATGCGTGCGCTTGCGGACGGCATCGGATTCGGCCGCCACCGTCGGCGCGCGTCCGGCAGTGAACATGCGTACGCGTTCCAGCGCAGCAGCCAGGCGTTCCGGTCGCACCGGCTTGACCAGGTAGTCGACCGCCTGCGCATCGAACGCGGACAAGGCGTGCTGGTCGTAGGCGGTGCAGAACACCACTACCGGGCGCGGATCGAACTCGGCCAGGTGGCGCGCGGTTTCCAGCCCGTCGATGCCGGGCATGGAGATGTCCAGCAGGATCATGTCCGGGTGGTGCTCGGCGCAGGCGTGCAGGGCCGCATGGCCATCGCCGACTTCGGCCACGACATCCACGCCGGGTTGCGCGGCGAGCATCGCGCGCAGGCGTTCGCGCGCCAGCGGCTCGTCGTCCGCGATCAGCACACGCATCGGCTCGGCTCCCATCGCGACGCTCCCCGGCAGCATGAGCACGCTGCCCGTCCCGGCGGATAGTAGCCCCGCCAGCACGGGCCGGCCATCTCAGCCGGCGACGAACCTCGCGGTCATCCAGTCGCCGAGGTCCTGGATCTCCTCGGCGCAGACCGAATGCTGCATCGGATAGCGCCGCCACAGCACCTCGAACCCGAAGTCGCGCAACGCGCGCGCTGCGGCCTCGCCACCGGCGACGGGGACCACCGGATCGAACACGCCATGGCCCATGAACACCGGTTGCGCGCTAGCGGCGGGTTGCAGCGATGCCCGCGCCTGTTCGAGGCCCATCGGCATATAAGTGGACAGCGCGACCAGCCCGCCCAGTGGCTTGCTGCGCGCCAGTCCCGCGGCCAGCGTGACCGCGCCGCCTTGCGAGAAACCGGCCAGCAGGATCCGCTCCGGCGGGATGCCGCGGGTGGCTTCGCGGGCGATCAGCGCATCGACCTGCGCCACCGATTCGGCCACGCCTTCGTGGTCGGCGCGATTGGCCAGGTCGAAGTCGCGGATGTCGTACCAGGCCCGCATGCGCGCGCCATTGTTGATGGTCACCGCGCGCACCGGCGCATGCGGGAACACGAAGCGGATCGCCGGCCAGTCGCGGCGCACCAGGTCGGGCACGATCGGCGCGAAGTCGTTGCCGTCGGCACCCAGGCCGTGCAGCCACAGCACGCACCAGCGTGGATCGGCGGCGGTTTCGTGTTCGATCGCGTCGAGCAGGATTGTCGAATTCATCTTCGTGAGTTGGCGAGGATCATGCTTAAGTATCCGGGATGGGAGTCGCGATGACGACTCCTGCAAGCACCGCGTGCAGGGGGCATCGGCTTGGCATCGAACAATGGATCCGTGCGCAACGCACGCAGCATCGCTGCGTTGTGCACGCTGGCGTGCGGTTTCGCCGGCAGCGTGCACGCAGCCAGGTTGCAGGTCGTGGTCACCGGCCAGGGCGCGCCGGCCGCGGATGCGGTGGTCAGCCTGCATTCGCCGGCGGCGGTGGCAGCGACCCGCGCCGGACGCGGCACCATCGACCAGCGCGAGAGTCAGTTCGTGCCGCGGGTCACGGTGGTCACCGTGGGCACGCCGGTGGTGTTCCCCAACAGCGACAACGTGCGCCACCAGGTGTATTCGTTCTCGCCTGCCAAGCGCTTCGAGTTGCCGCTGTACTCGGGCAAGCCCGCCGCGCCGGTGGTGTTCGCCACGCCGGGCGTGGTCGAACTGGGCTGCAACATCCACGACTGGATGCTGGCCTACGTGGTCGTGCTGGACACGCCGCATCACGCGATCACCGATGCCCGTGGCCTGGGCCGCATCGACGCGCCCGCCGGCACTTACACCTTGCGGGTCTGGCACCCGGGACTGAAAGGCGGCACCTTGCACGAGGAGCGCATCGTGCTGGCGGATGCACCGCTCGAGCGGGCCGTGTCGCTGTCGTTGGTGGCCACCCCGGAAGCGACCGCGCCGGCCGACGACAAGCTGCGCGCGCTGCAGGAAAAATTCCGCAAGCTCAAGGACAATCGGTGAGAGTGCCGGGGATCGGCCGGCTCAGCTTCGGTGCGCGGATCGTGGTAGTGCTGGTCGCGATCCTGGTGCTGATGCAGCTGGCCACGCTGCTGATCGTCGATGTCGCGGTGAATCGCGACGTGCATCGGCAACTGGCCGAACGCATCGACGTGGGCGAGAAGGTCTGGCGGCAATTGCAACGCGACCGCGGACAGGAACTGACGCTGGCGGTCGGTGCGCTGGCATCGGACTTCGCCTTCCGCGAGGCCTTGGCCACCGGCGATGCCTCAACCGTGCTGTCCGCCTTGCTCAACCACGGGCAACGCATGGGTGCGGATGCGTCGCTGTTGCTGGATGTCGACGGCAAGCTGCAGACCAGCACACTGGACGGCGACGAGACCGCGCAAGCCGTCGCGTTGGCACCGTTGCTGGAGGCGGCGCGCACGCAAGGCAGCAGCGCGGGCGTGGTCGAACTCGGCGACAAACCGTATTCGCTGGTGGTGGTGCCGGTCCTGGCGCCGCGGCTGATCGGCTGGGTGGCGATGGGCCGCTTGTTCGGCGCGCGCGAAGCACGCGACTACCACTCGCTGACCGGACTGGATGCGGCGATCGGCGCGCGCGAGGCGCAAGGTTGGCGGCTGGTCGCCAGCAGCCTGGACATCGAATCCGCAAACGCATTAGCGCAACTGCCCGCACTGCCGCGCGAGCGCACCCGCATCGCGCTGGGCGAGCAGCAGTTCCACGCCGGCATCACCCCGGCCGACCCGCGCACCCGGGCAGGATCGATGTGCTCTTGCTGGCCGGCGTGGACGCAGCCATGCAGCCGTACCAGCAGCTGAAGCGGCAAATCATGCTGCTGGCCACGCTGGCCGCCTTGCTGGCGCTGGTGGTGTCTGTGGTCGTGGGCCGCAGCGTGACCCGCCCGGTGGCGCGGCTGGCCGATGCCGCACGGCGGATCGAAGCCGGCGACTACGCGGAAAACCTGGCCGTCGCGGGCGACGATGAGTTGTCGGACCTCGCCAATGCGTTCAATCGCATGCAGGGCGGCATCGCCGAACGCGAACAGCGGATCCGCCACCAGGCCCAGCACGACACCCTGACCGGCCTGCCCAACCGGGTGCATGCGCTGTCCCTGCTCGAAGCCGCTCTCGAACACGCGCGCAGCAGCGACACCCGATGCGCGGTGCTGTTGCTCGACCTCGACAGGTTCAAGGAAATCAACGACACCCTGGGCCATGCCTTCGGCGACAGCGTGCTGGAGGAAGTCGGGCGGCGCCTGCGCAATGCGATCGACAGCGATGACCGGCTGGCCCGGCTCGGCGGCGATGAATTCCTGGTGCTGATCGGCGATACCGACCAAGCGAGCGCGCAGGAACGCGCGTGGTCGATCATCCGCGCGCTGGAAGCGCCGCTGGACCTCAGCGAACGACAGGCGCAGGTCAGCATCGGCGCGAGCATCGGCCTGACCCTGTATCCGCTGCATGCGACCAGTGCGGATGCGCTGCTGCGCCGCGCCGACATCGCCATGTACGAGGCCAAGCAGGCACAGCGGCGGGTCGCGGTCTACCAGACCGGCCATGACGAAACCCACCTGCGCCGGATCGGACTGATCAGCGACCTGCGCAGGGCGCGCGAGCGCGACGAACTGCGGGTGTTCTACCAGCCCAAGGTCGACCTGCGCAGCGGCCGCGTGGCCCATGCGGAAGCGCTGCTGCGCTGGCAGCACCCGGCGCTGGGCACGATCTCGCCGGACGAATTCATCCCGCTGGCCGAGCATTGCGGCCTGATCCACGAGATCACCGCCTTCGTGCTCGCTGCCGGCCTGCAGCAGGCCTCCGCGTGGCGCGAGGACGGACTGGAGATCGGCCTGGCGGTGAACCTGTCGCCGATGGATCTGCTCGATGCGCGCTTGCCTGATCGCGTGGCCGGCCTGCTGCAGGCGCATCGCTTCCCGGCACAGGAACTGATCCTGGAAATCACCGAAAGCACGGTGATGCGCGATGTGCAGTCGGCGCTGATCACCATGCGCGCGTTGCGCGCGCTGGGCGTGCGTCTGTCGATCGACGACTTCGGCACCGGCCATTCGTCGCTGGCGCAACTTCGCAGCCTGCCGGTGGACGAGATCAAGATCGACAAGAGTTTCGTGATGCGCCTGGACACCAACCCCGAGGACACCGTGATCGTGCGATCGGCGATCGAGATCGGTCACAACATGGGCCTGGTGGTCATCGCCGAGGGCGTGGAGCAGTCCGGCTCGCTGGAAATCCTGCAACGCCTGCACTGCGACATGGTGCAGGGCTATTTCTTCTCGAAGCCGGTGCCTGCGGAGGATTTCCGTCGCTGGCATGACGACTTCCAGGCCAACGCATCGACGCGGAGCGAACAGATCGCATGACACGTGCCCACCACCTGCCGCGCCATCGTCGCTTCGCCATCGCGCTTGCCGCGTTGATCGCGATGCCGGCCTGCGCCATCGCCGCCGATGGCCGCCTGCTGGCGACCGGCGGTGCCACCCAGTTCGAGGGCAGTGCGGGCGGCGGGCTGGTGCCATGGGCGGTGTTGTCCGGCTACGGCACCGATGCGCAAAACGGCGGCACCGCGTTCGCGACTCGCGTCGATACCGGCGACTACTCGCTGGATGCCGCGGGTGTCGCCTACACATTCCGCAACCGGGTCGAACTCTCGTATGCGCGGCAGCGCTTCGGGTTGGGCGAACTGCAACGTCGGCTTTCTTTGCCGACGGGACGCTTCGATGCCGAGGTGATCGGTGCCAAGGTCCGCCTCGGCGGCGACCTGTTGTACACCGCGATGCCGCAAATTTCCTTCGGCGTTCAGCACAAGCGCCAGCTTGATTTCGCGATCCCGTCCGCGGTCGGCGCGCGTGACGACAGTGGCACCGACGTGTACCTCGCGGCCAGCAAGCTGTTCCTGGCCGCGGCCTTCGATCGGCATCTGCTGGTCAACGCGACCCTGCGCAGCACCAGCGCGAACCAGGCAGGCCTGCTCGGCTTCGGCGGCGACCGCAGGGCCGGCCGTTCGCTGGTGCTGGAATCCTCGGTGGCACTGCTGCTGGATCCGCAGTGGGCAGTCGGCGTGGAGTATCGGCAGAAGCCGGACAACCTCGGCTTCGCCCGCGAGGACGACTGGAAGGACGCCTTCGTCGCGTGGTTCCCGAACAAGCATGTCGCGGTGGTCGCCGCGTATGCCGACCTCGGCTCGATCGCCACGCTGGACAAGCAGCGCGGCCCCTACCTCTCCGTGCAGGCGTCGTTCTGATGGCACGGCATCCACTCCATCGCGCTGGGCTGATGTTGGCACTGTCGGTCTTCCTGGCCGCCTGTGCCACCTCGCCCAAGGCCACCACCTACGACCAACTCGGCGGCGCATCCGGCATCGAAGGCATCGTCGATGCCCTGCTGGAAAAGATCGTCGAGGACGAGCGGATCAACTTCCAGTTCGCCGATGCCGACATCGTCCGCCTGCGCAGCATGCTGATCGAGCAGTTCTGCGCGGAGTCGGATGGGCCGTGCACCTACAGTGGCCTGTCGATGCAGGAATCGCACGCCGGCCGCAACATCGACGACGCGCAATTCAACGCACTGGTCGAAGACCTCATCGAGGTGATGACCGTGCGCAAGGTTCCGGTGGGCACGCAGAACCGCCTGCTCAAGCGGCTCGCGCCGATGCACGGCGACATCGTCGAACCCTGAATCGCCTGAGCGGCTCAGCCGCCCGGCGGATCGAAACGCACCGTGCGCGAACCCGGCTGGCTGCCGCCGGTGGCCTCGAACTTCCAGCGCGACGCCGCAGCGAGTGCCGCGCGATCGAACGCAGTCGGCAGATCCGATGACACCACTCGCGGCGACTCCACGCCGCCCTGCGCATTGATGGTGAACGCGACCTGCACCTGCCCGGACTGGCGCTGGCGCAACGCGCCCTCCGGATAGCGCGGGGCGACGTCGCGCAGCAGTTTCGCCGGCGACGGTGCTGGCATCGATGCCGCGACCTGCTGGACCGGTGGCGGCGCAGGACGCGGTGCTTCCACCGGTCTTGCCGGCGGCGTGGCCACGGTGCGGGCGGGTGCATCTGCAGCGGGCACGACGCTGGTCGCGGTGGGCTGCGACGGTGCGGGATTGCCGGTCGCCGATGGCTGCGAAGGACGCACCGGTGCGTTGCCGCGTTCTGTGGCCAGGCGGGTGGCATTTTCCTGGGCGACGCGGCGGAGTTCCGCTTCGGCGCGCTCGGCCTCGGCGCGTGTCTCGGCGTCCACCGCGAGCTCGCGATCGCGCGCAGCGGTCTCGGCGCTGGCCACGGTTTCGCGCAGCCGCGGCAACGCGGGCGCTTGCGTATCCGCGCGCGCCAGCAAGTCCAGCAATCGACGGCTTTCGGGGTATTCGCCGCGTGCGATCGCCTGCTCGATCGCGATCACCAGCTGCGGCTGCAGGTCGACCAATGCGGCGCGCACGCTCGCATCGTCCGCTGCCTGGGCGCGCAGGGCGAGGTAATGCTCCAGCGCGTTGTCGCCCGCCGGCGCGAACATCCGCGAGGCCTGCATCGCCTGGCGCGCGCGTTCGCGCAATGCATCGGCATCATCCGCCACCTGCGCGTCCGCCGATGCGTTGGCCGCGGGCGATGCCGAGGAGATGGCGGCGTCCGGGCCCGGCGCGGCACCGCATGCGGCAAGCAGAAGAGTGGCCAGCGCGATCGCGCCGGCGCGGTGCAGGTGGTGCATGACCCGTTCCCCCGTGGAAAGTCGAGGGAGCCTGCCGCGGGATCATGACAGCGCGATGTTGGCCGGATGGCACAGCGCGGAAACGCGAAACAGGTCACGCCTGCCGCGCGTGATTCACCGGCCGCCGCATGCCTTCACTGCTGAAGCGACTCAGGGATCCGCGTCATCGCCGCCGCTGCGCGCCTTGCCCGGGCCGATCCCTTCCATGCGCTTGAAGAAACGCCGGAATGCGGCCTCGCTGCGATAGCCCAGCATCTCCGCGATCGCGCCCACCGAGAAACGCCGGTTCCGCAGCAGTCGACGCGCCTCGGTCGCCCGCCATTGCGCCAGGTACTGGATCGGCGGCACGCCGACCGTGGCGGTGAACAGTTCGGCGAAGGCGGTGCGCGACATGTTGGCCTGCTGCGCCATCGACTGGATCGTCCAGTCCTGGCCGGGGCGTTCGTGCACCGCGGCCAGCGCGCGCGACAACCGCGCATCGGTCAGCGCGGCAAGCAAGCCGCGCGGGCGATCGGCGCAGCGCACGTATTCGCAGACGGCCATGGTGAACAGCGAATCGGCCAGCTTGTTCTGCACCAGTTGCCGGCCCCAGCGGCGGTCGCGGCTGGTTTCGGTGAGCATCGCCGCGAGCTGGCGGAAGCCGTCGCTGCTGGCGTCGGATCGCACCACGAAATACGCGGGCAGCGCGTTGAAGATCGGGTTGCTGGTGCCGGTGATGAATTCCAGTTCGCCGCACAGCATCGCGGTGTCGTCCGGCTCGATTTCGTTGGACGTGGGCAGGTGCGCATCCGCGCTCGACGACAGCAGGTGGCGCACGCCGGCGGGGAACACGATCAGGTCGCCGCGATGCAGTTGCACCGGCGTGTCCAGCGCGGCGCCACTGACCCAGCACGTGCCCTCGGTGAGCAGGTGGAACTGGCCATGGCGCGTGGCCGGCTCCTGGTCGTACCAGGTGCCGCAGTAGCGCACGTCGGCGGTGATCTCGACGCGCATGCGATATGCGCCGAGCACGGTCTCGAGCACGTTGTCGCGATCGATGTCGAGGGCCGCGCTGTCGGGAAGGGTGTCCACGGCTTGCATCCTAGGCCAGCCCCGCGTTGCCGGCCATGACCGTTCGCCCGGTGTTTCATGCGCGCGCGTCCACGACCGCTGGAACGCATCGCACCTGCGGACGCGGGGCATATCCCCCGGACTCGCGGGATATTCCGCTTGCCCGCATCCGGATGGAATACACAGGCGCCGCGGACCTCCCCCTGCGGCGCCCCAACTCCCTTCCGAACCGAGGATCCCCGCATGAAGACCACCACCGTTTCCGGCTTGTCGCTCGCCATCGCCGCCGCCGCGCTGTTCATGGGTGCGCCCATCGCCAATGCCGGCGAGACCGGCACCGCCAAGACCGGTCATTGCATGGGTGCCAACGCCTGCAAGGGCCACGGCGCATGCAAGAGCGCCGCGAATGCGTGCAAGGGCCAGAACGCCTGCAAGGGCCAGGGCTTCACCGCAACCAATGCCAAGGACTGCAAGGTCGCCGGCGGCAAGTTCGAGATGCCCAAGCCGGCCAAGCCGGAAGCGAAGAAGGCCTGAGCCTCCGCCAGCGCGCCCGTGCCGAACGGGCGCGCCCACCTCACCGGACATGCCGATGAATAGCCCCCTGCAAGGCTTTGGCCTGGGCCTGCGCCCGCAGCACTACGACGCCTTGCTGTCGGCCGACCGCAACGTCGTCGACTGGCTGGAGATCGTCAGCGAGAACTACCTGGTCGATGGCGGCCGCCCGCTCGCGATGCTCGACCGCATCGCCGAACGCTGGCCACTGGCGATGCACGGGGTGGCGCTGAACATCGGCGGCAGCGACCCGCTCGACCGCGAGTACCTGCGTGCGCTGTCGGCACTCGCGAAGCGGGTGCGGCCCGCCTTGATCTCCGATCACCTGTGCTGGTCGCGCCATGACGGCGTGCAACTGCACGACCTGTTGCCACTGCCGCGCGACGAGGCAACCCTCGCCCATGTCGCCGCGCGCGTGCAGCAGGTGCAGGACGCGCTGGGCAGGCAACTGGTGCTGGAGAACGTGTCCAGCTACCTGCGCTTCGCCGGCGACACCCTGGGCGAAGCCGAATTCCTGTGCGCGCTCGTCCAAGCGAGCGGCTGCGGCCTGCTGCTCGACATCAACAACGTCTACGTCAACGCGCACAACCACGGCATCGATGCGGCCGCCTATCTCGATGCCTTGCCGCGACACGCAGTGAAACAACTCCATCTTGCCGGGCACAGCGAGGACGCGCTCGGCTCCGGCCTGCTGATCGATACCCACGACGCCGCGGTCTGCGACGGCGTGTGGGCGCTGTATGCGCACGCGTTGCGTCGCTTCGGCGAAGTACCGACGATGATCGAGCGCGACGACGATATCCCGCCGCTGCACGACCTGTTGCAGGAACTCGACATCGCCCGCCGCATCGCCAGCGATGCGCGGCAGGCAATCGCCGCATGAACGCGGTGCCGACCTTGCAGCAGCGCCAGTCGGCGATGCAGGCCTGGCTGCTGCATGGCGATGCCGGCTTCGCCGGTGCCATCGACCCAGCGCGCCTGCATGGCGAAACCCGCGACGATCGCCTGCGCATCTACGCCGATGCCTATCGACTGCGCCTGGCCGACGTCCTCGGCCAGGACTATCCGGCAACCCAGGCCGTACTCGGTGACGCGCGGTTCGATGCGCTCGCCGATGCGTACCTGCGCGCGCATCCCTCCACGCGACCGTCCGTTCGGCACTTCGGACACGCGTTCGCCGACTGGCTGGCGTCGCGTCGCGAGGTGCCGCGCAAGATCAGCGATCTCGCCCGTTTCGAATGGCAGCAGGGCGAGGTGTTCGATGCCGCGGATGCGGATGCGCTCGGGTTCGATGCCATCGCCACGCTGCCCGCACAGTCCTGGCCTGCATTGCAGCTGAAACTGCATCCCGCAACACGCCTGCTCGCACTGCGCACCAATGCAGCCGACGTGGTCGATGCACGCGCGCGCGGCCTGCCGCTGCCGCGACTGCGTGATCGCGCGACCACGCACTGGCTGCTGTGGCGCAACGCGGCCGACGTGCACTGGCGGAGGCTCGACCTCGACGAAGCCGAGGCCCTGCAGGCCATCCAGTGCGGCGACACCTTCGCCCGCTTGTGCGAACGATCGCACGCACGCCACGCCGACGGCGCCCTGCGTGCCGCCAGCCTGCTCAAGCGCTGGCTTGCCGACGGCGTGCTCGCTGCCGACGTCTTCCACTCCCATCCTGATTGAGGACACACCCATGCAAGGTTGCGCCACTTATGCGAACCGGCGCGCACGCGCCGCCGGGACGGCACCGTCCAGCCCCGCGATGCGCATGCTCGACATGCTCCATGACCGCATGCTTGCGTACGAGTGGCTGGGTCCGCTGCTGCTGCGGCTGGTGTTCGGTTACTTCTGGCTGGAAACCGGCTGGGCGAAGCTGCACAACCTCGAGTTCTTTTCCGCCCGTTTCGTCGAGTGGGGCATCCCGTTCCCGCTGCTCAGCGCCACCCTGTCCGGCGCCACCGACCTCATCGGCGGCGGGTTGCTGATCGTCGGCCTGTGGACGCGCCTGGCTGCAGTGCCGATGATCGTGAACATGCTGGTGGCGTTGGCGGTGGTGGTGCTGCCGACCATTTCCACGGTGAACGAATTCGTCGAACTGGACGAAGTGCTGTACGTCGCCGTGCTGTTCTGGCTATTGATGGCCGGCCCCGGCAAGGCCAGCCTGGATCACTTCCTGGCACGGCGCCATCGGCGCTGAGGCCGCTGCCGCTGCAGGTCATTTGGCCTTGACGCAGTTCTCCAGCCAGATCACCCGCCTGATGTCGTCATAGCGCTTCACGGTCCCGGTCAGGGTCACCTTCTGGCCTTCGCGCAAGGCGAGCACGGTGGTCAGCTGGTTCGGCTTGAACAGGCAGGACACACTGACCTTGAACTGCGCATCGAACGGCAACGGCTTGAGTGCCATCTCGCTGATCTCGGGAATGTCGAAAATCAGGTTGTAGTCCTCGCCATCCTCCATCAGGATTTCGATACGCCCGGTGAGTGTGTACTTGCGACCCTTGTGGCGCGCGTTCACCGCGATCGCGTTCTTGTTGGCCTCGCCCGCGATCATCCGCGAAAAGATGAAGACGTCCTGGTTGCCGGTGGCCTCGTTGTTGGACGCACCCGCGCCCTTCCTGGCCGCTGCAATCCCTTCCTTGCCGCCCTTGACCTTGGCGAACAGGCCGCACATGTAGGGCTGGATCTGCTCGGCCTTGGAAAACACGCCGCGCTCCATCTTCACCGCCATCTCGATGCGGGTGCCGGAGGCCACCTCGCTCACCGTGATGGTGGTCGGGATCGGTCGCGCGGCCTTGTCCTGGCGCTGCTCCACCAGCAAGGTGCCACCGTCGGCATCCTCGGCCATCACGTCCATCTTCTCGGCCACCAGGATCCCGCGCATCTGTGCCAGCGCATCGCGGGTGGACAGGTTCGGCACAGTGACCGCACTGCTCCAGGTGGTCATCACCAGCGGATTGCCGGACTTCTTGAAGTTCGCCTCGCATTCGCCGGCGAGGGCAGGTGTTGCGAGCGACAGCAAACAGAGGGCTGCGAGCGGCTTGAGCATGTGGACGAACCTACACGGATGACGTGGATGACGGTCGAGGATCCTAGTCCTGTCGTCGTGCCCGTTCGCAAGTCGCCGCTCAATCGATGCGGTTCGCCCCGCACGTGGAACCGTTCGTCACAGGCAAGACAGGGTCGCGTCCCGCATCGGCATGCCGGCGTTGTCGACCCAGACAGCGATCTGACCGTGTCAGCCCCTTGGGCCACCCATCACCGGCAGCACGATGCCGTTGATATAGGACGCAGTCACCGGAGATGCCAGGAACACGAAAGCGGGAGACAGTTCCTCCGGTTGCGCGGGCCGTTTCATCGCGCTGTCCTTGCCGAATTCCGCCACCTCGTCCGCCGGCTTGTCGGCGGGGTTGAATGGTGTCCACACCGGCCCCGGTGCCACCGCATTCACCCGGATGCCGCGGTCGAGCAGGTTGGCCGCCAGCGCCTTGGTGAAGGCGTGGACGGCCCCCTTGCTGGTCGAGTAGTCGATCAGCTTGGGGCTGCCGAACAGGCCGGTCACCGATCCGCAATTCACGATCGAAGCGCCCGCCTGCATGTGAGGCAGGGCGGCGCGCGCCATGTGCAAGTAGCCGGCGATATTGGTCTGCAGGGTCAGCTGCAAGTGCGCATCGCTGATGTCTTCAAGCGAACCCGCATGCAGTTGGAAACCGGCGTTGTTGACCAGCACATCGATGTGGCCGAAGCGCCTAGCGATGCGCTTCACGGCGCGGTTGCAGAACGCGGGATCGCACACATCGCCCGGCACGAGGATCGCCTCGCGGCCCTCCCTCTCGACCCAACGCGCCGTCTCGCGTGCGTCCTTGTGCTCATTGAGGTAGAAGATCGCGACATCAGCACCCTCGCGGGCGAACAACACAGCCACAGCTCGACCGATGCCCGAGTCCGCGCCGGTCACGATCGCCTTCATGCCCTGCAGTTTCTCGCTGCCCTGATAACCGGGTGCCTCGAAGCGCGGTGCCAATGCCAGATCCGCTTCCTTCCCCGGTTTGGCCAGGTGCTGCGCAGGCATCCGCGAAGGCTGCGGGCGGACGCCTGCCTGCACGACCGTCTTAGGCTTTTCCACATTTCCACGCGCGCCATCCTCGCGATCGATCACTTGCTGCAACGCGCGCTGCTTGGCCGCAACGCGATCCGCTCGCACGTTGCCGGGAGAGGGTGCGACCTTCTTCGTTTTCTTGGCCATGCGGCTTGTCCTCATGCGCTCTTGCGTGGTTTGGCCGACTTCGCGGGCTTCGTGGACTTGCCGCCCTTCTCGCCCAGGCTCTTTTGCAGCAGCGAGACGAAATCGACCACGTTCGTCGCGGTCCCTTCCGCGGCGTCCTCCGCCTCGTCGAGCACCTTGGTGGTCTTGCCCTTCTGCTTGATGCGCTTGCGGATGATCTCCGACAACCGCGTGCGGAACTCGTCGTGGTAATCCTCCGGGTTCCACTTGCTCGCCATCGAATCCACCAGCTGGGTGGCCATCGCCAGTTCCTTGGGCGCGATCCGGTAGGTGCTGGCCTTGCCGGCCGGAAGCTTGTACTCGACGGGATCCACCAGTTCCTGCGGATAGCGCATCAGCACCAGCACAAGCGCATCGCCCAGCGGCATGACCGCCGAAAGATATTCGCGCGTGCGGATCACCACCCGCGCCACGCCGATCTTCTTCGCCTTCTTCAACGTCTCGCGCAGCAGCACATAGCCCTTTTCCGCCTTCTTGCCCGGCACCAGCACGTACGGCTTCTCGAAGAAGCGGACGTCGATCGCGTCCTCGTCGACGAAGGTCTCGATCTCCACCGATTCATGGGTTTCCGGCGCGGCGGAGGCGATGTCCTCCTTTTCGATGACGACATAGCTGCCCTTGTCGTACTCGAAGGCCTTGATGATCTCCTTCCACGGCACTTCCTCCCCGGTGTCCGCATTCACCCGCTCGAAGCGGATCGGCTTGCGATCGCGCGCGTCGAGCATGCGGAAGGACAGGTCGGTGCTGCGCGTGCCCGACATCAGCGACACCGGGACGTTGAGCAGGCCGAACGACAGGTTTCCGGTCCAGATGGGTCGGGCCATGGCGAGGGACTCATTGACGGGGACAGGATCCCGAGCCTGCACCGGGCGGTGTCACGGCCTTGTCGACGTCCTTAGTCCGGCAACGACTGGCGTACCTTCTCGATGCCCTCCCAGGGATGCGACTTCAGCCGCTTCAATCGTGCCGGCACATTGCGTATGTCGAAGGCATGGCCGCTGGCGACCTTGCCGAGTTCCTCCCAGCGCAGCGGCATCGCCACCGGTGCACCCGGGCGTGCGCGCACCGAAAAGCTGGCGATGCTGGTCGCACCGCGCCCGTTTCGCAGCCAGTCGATGAAGATCTTGCCCTTGCGCTTCTGCTTCGAAGCGGTGGCGATGTAGCGCAGCGGATCCATCTCGCGGGCGGCCTCCGCGACCGCCTGCGAAAAGGCGCGCGCACGTTCCCACGGTGCGGCGGGTGCCAGCGGCACCACCAAGTGCAGGCCCTTGCCGCCGCTCGTGCGCACGAACGACTGCAGGCCCGCTTGTTCCAAGAAATCGCGCAGCTGCCGCGCCGCGACGATGACGTCCTTCCACGCCACCGCCTCGTCGGGATCGAGGTCGAAGACCAACCGATCCGCATGCTCGAGATCGGCCACCTTCGAGCCCCACGGATGGAACTCGATCGCGTTGAACTGCACCAGTTCCATGGCACTGGCGGCATCGGTGACGGCCAAGTAGTCCTCACTGCCGCCGTCGGATTCGGTGACCGGGACCAGCGACACCAGTTCGAAGCCGGGCGTGGCGTGCTTCTGGAAAAAGCACTGCGCACCGATGCCGCTGGGACAGCGCACCAGCGACAGCGGTCGGTCGCGAATCTCCGGCAACAGCCAGTCCATGACGGCGCTGTAGTAGTCGGCCAGGCTCTGCTTGCTGATGCCGTTGTCGGGAAACAGCAGCTTGCCTGGACTGCTCAGTTCCGGTGCCTGCCGGGCCTTGCCGGTCTTGCGGACGGACTTGGTCGGTTTTTTCGCCACGGACCTCGCCTCGGTTGTCTTGCTGTCACTCGCCGTGCCGAGATCGCTGTCATGCAGCGATGCAACGGTCTTGTCAGCACGCATAGCCTTGAAACTTGCCTGCCGCAGCAAGCCGCGCCCGCCGAGTCCGCGGGTGAACACTTCCACCACGAAGGCCGGCTTCGGAAACCAGCGCGCCTGCCGCAGGTCGGTGTCGTTCTCCGGCACATGCACGCTGGGCTTCGTGGAGCCCTTTCCCTGCAAGCGCTTGCCCAACGACGCGAGTTGCGCGTCGTTGAAGCCGCTGCCGACCCGCCCGACGTAGCGCCAGCCATGCTGTTCGTCGGGCGTCGCCAGCAGCAGCGCACCAATGCCGGTTCGCGACCCCTTCGGCGGCGTGTAGCCGACCACCGCGAATTCGTCGCTGCCGAGCGCCTTGGTCTTGCGCCAGGCATCGCTGCGACCCGGATGCACGGTCGCGTCGATGCGCTTGGACACGATGCCTTCGAACCCGGCATCGACCGCCGCCTTGAACGCGTCGCTCGGGTTGCCGATGCCATGCGAGCTGTACGCCAACCGCGTCGGTGCCGTGGCCAGCAATCGTTCGAGCAACTGCTTGCGCCGCAGCAATGGCACCTCCGACAGATCCACGCCTTCCAGATGCAGCAGGTCGAACACGACATAGCGCAACGTGCCCTGTATTTCGCCGGACAGGATCTGCTGGAGTTCGTTGAAATCCTCGCGACTGCCCTGTCCCGCCACCAGTTCGCCATCCAGCACCGCCTCCTGCAATCCGAGCAGTTCGATGGCATCGCGAACTTCGGAAACGCGTTCGCTCCAGTCGAGCGCATTGCGCGACAACAGGCTGGGTTTGCCTGCGCGAATCGCGCACACCAGGCGGTAACCATCCCATTTGAGTTCGTGGAGCCAGTCGTCGCCGTCGGGTGGATCGTCGACCAGCTTGGCGAGTTGGGGTACCGGCGGTGTTGCCGCCAGCTTGCGCCTGCGTGCGCCCGGCAGCTCGAGTGCTTCGGCATGCCAATCGCTCTTGCCGCTGTTCGCTGAGCGCGCTCGCTTCTTGGTGGGTGCAGGGGGCTTGCGCACTGTCTTGGTCTTCGTGCCCGGACGTCGCGCGCGCTTGGCGTCTTCGGCTGGCGCGGGTGCCACATCGTCCAGCATGTCATCTGCCTCGCCAGAACCGGCCCACGCATCGTCCTGCTTGAACAACAGCCACTGCGGCTGGCGCGCAGGCTTGCCCGATCGCACCAGATGCCAACCGCCCTTCAACTTTTCGCCGTGCAGTTCGAAGCGCAGATGTCCCTTCGCCAGTTGTGCCTCGACATCCAGATCCGTGGTCCATGTCCCGCGATCGAAGACGGCGACGTGACCGCCTCCGTAGTTGCCCTTCGGAATGTCGCCTTCGAAGCCCGCGTAGTCGAGCGGATGATCCTCGACCTCGACCGCCATGCGCTTGACCTGGGGATCCAAGCTCGGCCCTTTCGGCACCGCCCAACTTTTCAGCGTGCCACCCACCTGCAGGCGGAAGTCGTAGTGGCGATGACTTGCGTGGTGCAGTTGGACCACGAAGATCGGTCGCGCGCCGGTGCGCTTGCGCGCTCGCCCGACGGGTTCCGGCGTCGACTTGAACTCGCGCTTGCCTCGATAGTCGTCCAGTGCCATCCGTTTCGCGGTCATCCGGCTGCGTTGAGTCCAGATTGGGCCGGTCTCGATCATCGATCCGTGAATGAGCCTCCCGGCATGCGCATCGCCCGTCGAATGCTGTCGTGCAGGCCAGTTCACCCCGGGGCGACACGGCGTGAATGATGCTCTCGCATGACAAGCGGCCGGAACAACCGGCTGCATGGAGATACCTGAGCATGCGTGCCCTGGCGCTAGTGATCGCGTTCGTTCTTGCGACGTCCGCCTGCGCAGTTGGCCAATCGGTGGCACCGGAAGCGCGCACCGGCCCGGATCCCATGCTGCCGCCGCCGGAACGCAATCTCTTTCCCACGGTCAGGATCGCGCCCGCCACCGGCTGGCCCGCCGATGCGGCACCGATCCCCGCTGCAGGGCTGCGCGTCACCCGTTTCGCCACCGGCCTTCAGCATCCACGCTGGCTGCTTGTGTTGCCCAATGGCGACGTGCTGGTGGCGGAATCCAATGCGCCACCCGGCAAGAGTGGCGTCAAGGGCATCAAGGGCAAGGTGATGGGCTCGGTGATGAAACGCGCCGGCGCGGGCGTTCCCAGTGCCGACCGCATCACCCTGCTGCGCGATGTCGATGGCGACGGCATCGCCGAAATCGCCCGACCCTTCCTCACCGGCCTGCATTCGCCGTTCGGCATGGCCCTCATCGGCGACTCCCTCTACGTGGCCAATGCCGATGCGCTGGTGGTGGTTCCGTATCGCGCCGGCGACACGCGGATCACCGCGCAACCCAGGCGCGTTGTCGCACTGCCGGGCAAGGGCGACGAACTCAACCACCACTGGACCAAGAGCTTGATCCCCAGCGCCGATGGCCGGCTGCTGTATGTGGGCGTGGGCAGCAACAGCAATGTCGGCGAGAACGGCATGGCCGTCGAAACGAACCGCGCCGCCGTCCTTGAAGTCAATCCGGTCGCAGGCACGATGCGGGTATTCGCATCGGGACTTCGCAACCCGGTCGGGTTGGGGTTCGCACCGCGTAGTGGTGCGTTGTGGGCCGTGGTCAACGAGCGCGACGAACTCGGCAACGACCTGGTTCCGGACTACCTGACCGAAGTGCGCGAAGGCGGCTTCTACGGCTGGCCGTACAGTTACTACGGACAGAATCTCGATCCGCGGGTCAAGCCGCTGCAGCCCGATTTGGTTGCCAAGGCGATCAAGCCGGACTACGCACTCGGCAGCCACGTCGCACCCTTGGGTTTGGCGTTCTCGCCCGGAGGCGTCTGGAGCGGCGGACGCGCCGGTGCCGTCATCGGCCTGCATGGCTCGTGGAACCGCAGGCCCGCTACCGGTTACGAAGTCGTATTCGTTCCATTCAGCGATGGACGACCCGCTGGACCGATGCAATCACTGCTCACCGGCTTCCTAGATGCCGATGGCAATGCACGCGGTCGACCGGTTGGCATCGCGGTGCAGGCGGACGGCGCGATCCTGGTCGCCGATGACGTGGGGAATGCGGTCTGGCGTGCCGCGCCTGCGCGCGATCCCTGAATGTAGGCAAAAATCAGCGCTGATCCGGCCCCGGGCCACCGCGGTGCGCCGGCGTGCTGCCGATCAGCTTCGGGATCGCGGCGACCACCAACCACGTCAAAACCGTGGCGGTGATCGCCAGCACCTCCAGGCCCATGCCTGCGGCCATGCCGATCGCCGCCGTCATCCAGATACTCGCCGCCGTGGTCAGGCCCTCGACCTGCGTGCCCTCGCGGTTGCGCAGGATCGCACCCGCGCCCAGCAAGCCGATCCCGGACACGATGCCCTGCATCACCCGCGTGTTTTCGGCACCAGGAATACCGGCCATGACGGGCGCAAGGATGAAAAGCGCGGATCCGGTGGAGACCAGGATGTGGGTCTTGAGCCCGGCAGCGCGCCCCTTCTGCTCGCGTTCCCAACCGATCACCGCCGCCAGCAGCGCCGCCATGGCCAGTCGCACCAAGGCGGCCACCAGGAGTTCCATCTCGGGCAGTGCGAACTCCGCTGCCAGCGCGTCGAGGATCCTGTCCATCGGGCTGTCCAGTTCCGAAAGCCCCATGCAAGCATGTGCAGGGTCATGCCGATGTCACGAATGGCCGGTCAGCGGATCACTGCCTTTTGCAGGTATCTCCAGCCTCCGTGCTTACCGGAATTCGAGGAACGCCTTCGCGAGTTCTTCGGTCTGCGCCTCGATGCTCATTTGTCCGACCAGTCCCTTGAGGATCGATTTGTCGCGCTGCGTCAGCACGAACTCCTCAACCGGAATCTCTTCGCGCAGTTCTTTTCGCGCAGTTCTTCGAAAGGTCGTCCCTGCGCTTGCGGCGGAACATCCCAAAGTCGTTGCAGACGGATACGCATCGCGTGCTCGACGCTTCCGGGACATTCGTCCTGCGTCAACTCGACGCGAGCGCCGCGAAGGACAGGCGTGCCGTCGGGGAGGTACACGATCAGGTAAGCGTCGCCACTGGCACCTCCATCCTCCCACGCCACGATGCCGAAGGATCTGTCGTCCGACAGGTCGCGCGCCGGCGCGGTGGTGTAAATCCGGATCGGCATCGGGCGTCCTCCGAGTTTGGATCGGGAAGAATCCTATCCACTGTCGCCGCATCGCGGCATGAAGGTTTCAGCAACGCGTCTTCACCGTACGCGCGCGCTTCAGCCGTCGGCCACGCCATCACGGCGTGATGTTGGAACCCATCCGGGCGCGCCATCAGCGCATCCACGATCCTGATGCCGACATCGTCGTGGATGACATACTCGAAATCGGTCTCGGGAGACATCGACAACACCGCACACTCGCATAGCGGTCTCGGATGGCCGAGCGCCCCGGTTCCGCGCACTCACCGGCATTGAGAATCCTGATTTTCCTCGGGAACGCGCCGGGGCGCGTGACCCAACAGGGCTTCGATCGTCCACATCCCGTATCCGCTGTAGATCACGTACTCGAAGTCAGGCTCGCTTGATATCGAGTGAGCAATCGCCGGCAACATCCCTTCGTCCAACTTCACGACACCTTCCAGGTGAAGTCGTCCATGTTCGTGCTCGCACGCAATGGAGGGCTGCAAGCAGTCCGGTGTCAGGACATAAGGGTAGGGACGACTATCGGGAACGTACACCGCTAGTTTCATCGGCAGCCTCGCATCTTGGTTCAGGCTGCGCCGCGCCCCTGCATCGGCGCACCGGAAATCTAGCAAACCCGAGTGAAAATTTCGCTAAACCACAATGCGGGAACTGCGCTGGCCTCTCTGCGCATCAAGTCCCAGGTGCACGCCTGGAATCGACATTCGTCTGCTCATCGGATGCGATCGCCAGGAGATCTTCGTCTTCCGGCTCACGATCGTTGAGGAACACGCTGAACTCCCCTGTCATCTCCAGAATTGCATACCTGACTTGCGACAAGGAACGCGCCCCGCCCACGCGCAGTTCCGCATGCAATTCCCGAAGCGTCGTGCGTTCTCGCCTAAGTGCGTCATGGTCAATGACGCCATTCACCACAAGCACACTGGGACGCGATTCGGTGTGCTCGCGTACCCGCTTGGAGCGCTGAGTCCACGCTTCCAGTCCCACCGTGAGCATCGTGATCCCCACCAACACGAGCGCCGCATAGGAAAGGGCTACCGATGGATAGAGAAGGACATCACCTGCGGCAGAGCCAAGAGCGATCAGCAGCATCTGCTGCATCGGGCTGAGGTTGTTCTGCCCTCGCTTGCCCATCAGCCGCATGACGAGCAAGAGGAGGCAGAACACCAGCACGCACTTGATGGCGACTTCGAGCAGGTATGCGGGAGGCTGCTCTCCCAGCAGGATGCGATGCCAGTCGAACGGCCGGAAGTCTGTTTCCATCGCGTCGCTCCGAATCGTGCAGAACGTTTGCGTCAGCGCGGACCCGCGGGGTGACATCGACCCGCCTGGCTGCCCCTTTCATGCCAAAAGGCGCGCCACTTGCCTGGGGAGTCAGAGGTACTCCTCGCGTGCCTGTTCCGCACGCGATGCGCCAATGGCGGTCTCCACCTTCTTGATCTCTTCCGGTGGCGGAAGGACTGCAGGCATCCCCAGGCTCTGGATCCAGAGTTCCCGGCACCATCCCATCGTGTGGTAGAGGTGATGATCCTCGTCTTGTTCGACCGCTTCATGCGCGGCCTTCAGCACCTTGGCACTTGGACCACCCTGTTCGGCCACCTTGCCGATCAGTTCCCAATTTTGGTGATCCTTCGTCTCGGCCAGCACAACGCATTCAGCGGCGACCAGCTCCGCCGCCTCGGCGGTCGCGTTTGCCATCGCCATCTGGATTGCCGCCACCAGAGAAGCTCCTTGATGGGCGACGACATCTCGCCCCGGGCTTTTGGCTTCGGTATCCAGGCCCATCGCTTCGAACACCCGTGTGAGAACCTGCTCATGTGTACGGGTTTCTTCGAGGTACTCCTCCCATTCCGCGCGCAGGTCGTCGTTCTGGGCGGCCTGAATTGCGGCTGTATAGATTTTGATCCCACCGCGCTCCGTTTCCAGAGCCTGCAGCAGGAGTTCGGTGACTTGCGCGCTATCGGCTTGCTTGGCCATCTTGGGCAATCTCCTCTGGGGGGGCATTTTTTTAACCCAGTGGCGCGAAAAGACGGCGTGATGACATCGCCCATGAATACTTGCGAGCCAGTCCATCACTCACGCTATTCCGATGCACCCATCCCCGCCATCCGAGACCGCGCTTCTCGTCATCGACATGATGAACTTGTTCGATTTCGACGGGGGCACCGCGCTGGCGAAGTCGGCAATCACGTGTAGCCGCGCGATTCGCCGACTTCGCGATCGCTTCGACAAAGCCGGTGCCCCAGTCATCTATGTCAACGACAACTTTTCGAACTGGCAAGGCGACTTCCGCGAATTGATCGCGGCCTGCCAGACATCCGACGGCCCCTCATCCACCATCTCGCGTGCACTGTCGCCACGTGCAGGGCACTACCACATCCTCAAACCGAAGCATTCCGCTTTTCTTGGCACACCCTTGGCTATCTTGCTGACGAAGCTTGGCGTCCAGCGGTTGGTGCTTACTGGCATCTCGGCCGATTCCTGCATCCTGTCCACGGCGACCGATGCCAACATGCGGGAAATGGAGTTGTGGATTCCTGGGGATGCCGTTGCAGCGATCACTCGGGATCGCAAAGCAAAGGCCTTGTCGCTGATCAAGGCATCTCTCGGCGGGGATATCCGCGGCACTCGTGCAATACGCACGCTTTTTCCGGATGCGCCTGCCTCACCCCAGACCGCCCTGACATCGTCACTCTGACCTGAACTATTCAGGGTGAATGCGACAAGTGTTTCCAATTCACCGATCGACTACGAATTTTTCGCTTGGTATCGACAGACGCCGAGGCACTCTCTTCCCGCGGTCGGATGGCCGCCCTCCCAACTTGAAGAAGGAATTTCGACATGGCGAATCAGAACAACCAGAACAACCAGAATCAGAAGCGCGATCAACAGAAGCAGCAGAACGAAGATGGCAACAAGCAGCAGGCCACCGGTGATCGCGATCAGTCCCAGCAGCGCAAGGATGCGCCGCAGCGCGACGATCAGCAGAACCGCTGAACTGCGCTTTGGTGTGGGTGCGAAAGGTGCGCGTGGCGCACCTTTCGCTTACTGCTTGGTTCCGCTCGGAAACGAATGCCTCATTCACGGCCGAACCAGCTCGTTGAACGAACCAGCTCATTGAAAAGGACATCATCATGGCCAACACGAACGACATGAATCTCGATCCCATCTCTGGCGCGCCCGGTGCCCATCCCGTGGGCGTTGGTTTGGGCGGAACCGGCGGTGCCGTGGCGGGCGCAGCCATTGGCTCGCTGCTTGGACCGATCGGCACCTTGGTAGGTGGCGCGGTGGGCACGCTTGCCGGCGCGGCGGTTGGCAAGGGCGTCGCCGAACGGGTCGATCCCACCGGCGAGGCGGATTACTGGCGCACCGAATACGCCGCTCGCCCGTACTACGACCGCAACTACAGGTACGAGGACTACGCTCCGGCCTACGAGTACGGCAGCGATCTGCGTGCTTCCTCCGGTGCCTTGGCCTGGGATGACTCCCTGGAATCGCGCGCCCGAGACGGTTGGGAGAACGTCAAGGCCGAGTCTGGCCTGACGTGGGAGAAGGCGAAGGATGCGGTGCGCGATGCGTTTGATCGCACGGATCGCACCTATCGCACCTACAACGCGACCGATCGCTATTACGCCGATAGCTACGCGGGCACTGACTATTACAAGCCCGTCTACGATTACGACCAGGACTACAAGCCTGCTTACCGCTACGGCACCCAGGCTCGCAGCAACAGTGCCGGAAAGGCATGGGATGCCAGCGAGGGCGATCTCGAACGCGGTTGGGATCGTGCCAAGGGCACCTCTCGCTTGGCATGGAACGACGCCAAGCACGCCGTGCGTGACGCATGGCATGGCGTCGAGCGTGCTTTGCCTGGGGATGCCGACCGCGACGGTCGCTAAGCCGCACTACCACCATGGCGACACACAAACAGGCTCCTTCGGGGGCCTGTTTTCATTGTGGCGGGCCCCTCGCTCAACCGTTGAGGCGCAGGGCTTCGACAAGCACGGACGGGAACATGTTTTGAATGTCAGGAGCGAATTCACGATGCGACTCGACAAGCGCACGCACGAGGTCCAGCTGATCCGGGCTCAGCAAGCCTGCGCACTGGCGTTCGAAGGCTTCACGAACAATCCCATCCAACCGGGCACGTTCCTCCGACATTGCCGGGGCCAGCCATTCCCGGACCTGCTGGTGGATGACATACCCCTGTTGTTCGCAGTGAAGTACGAAGCCAACGGCCGTGTCGTATGCACCCCGATACCACTCTGTTGCGCCTCCAGCAGGGGCAAACATCGCAAGGGGCATGGGACACCGATGCGCGGCCAGGCTTCGATGCAGCGAAGTCTCAAGCGCCTGTGCGTCCGCGCGCGTTTCGGTTTCGACCAGAAGGCTGTGATCGAGGTCGAACGTCCTGAACCAGCGAGGATGGAAAGACGACCAGCGTTCAAGCGGATCATGGGTCATGCCCACCTTGAGGATATCTTCCGGACCGCGGGCCAAAAGGACATAAAGGAAGGCCCTTCCACGGTATCCACTCCCGCGTCGCGTTTCTGTTTTTGGCGTGTTCGTCACGACGTGCCTGAAATCCTGAGTCACCGTTGTCCCAAGGAGAAGAATCATGCCCCGTGGCGACAAATCCAGTTATACCGACAAGCAGAAGCGAGAGGCTGCGCATATCGAAGAGAGCGAGAAAGCCCAAGGTCGCTCCACCGACGCGGCAGAGCGCATCGCCTGGGCGACCGTCAACAAACAGGATGGTGGCGGCAAGAAAAAGGCTGCCCGGAAAACTGCGAAGAAAACGACGCGGTCGACCAGCTAGTGGATTGCTCCGGTGAATCCGACACACGCCGCTGAGCCGGCGTCCCCGGAAGAATCGACAGCGCAGCCTTAGCGGAAGCTCGCAAACCGGGCGGTGCAGTGTGGTGGGCCCACCAGGACTCGAACCTGGAACCAAAGGATTATGAGTCCTCTGCTCTAACCATTGAGCTATAGGCCCGCATCAGTTCGCAATTCTACCGGGCGTGCACGCCGCTCATTCGTTCGACATCGAATAGGGCGACTTCGCCCCGTTGCCCGGCCATTCCTTGTTCGGCGCGGCCTGCATCTTGAAGCGCAACTCGCCGCCGGCCATCAATTCCTGGTGGGTGATGAACGCGCGATCCAGCGGCTTCCCGTCCAGCATCACGCTGTCCACGTAGGTGTGCCCATCGTCCAGGCCGTCGGCGAGCACGGTGAAGCGCTTGCCGTTGGGCAGGTTCAGGCTGGCCCTGCGCACGAACGGGCGGCCGAGGATGTATTCGTTGCTGCCCGGCGCAACCGGATAAAAGCCCAGTGAGGTGAACACGAACCAGGCGGACATCTGGCCGAGGTCGTCGTTGCCGGCCAAGCCATCGGGTGTGGGCTTGTATTGCGTGTCCATGACCTGCTTCAGCCGCGCCTGCGTGCGCCACGGCTGGCCAGCATGCGAGTAGAGATACGCGACGTGGTGGCTGGGTTCGTTGCCGTGCGCGTACCAGCCGATCAGGCCGGTGATGTCTTCCATGTGCGCAAACACCTTCGGATCGACCTTGGCGTCGAAGACATCGTCGAGCCGCTTCAGGAGCTTGTCGGTGCCGCCATGCGCAGCGGCCAGCCCGGCCACGTCCTGCGGCACGTACCACGAGTACTGCCAGGCGTTGCCTTCGGTGTAGTCGGTGCCGTAACCGCTCGCATCCGGATCGAACGGAACGCGGAAACTGCCATCGCGCTTGCGTGCGCGCATGAAGCCGGTTTCGGCATCGAAGGCGTGCTTCCAGTTCGCCGCGCGCTTGCCGAATTCCGCGGCGATGTCCTTTCGCCCCATCGACTTCGCGACCTGCGCGATGGTCCAGTCGTCGTAGGCGTACTCCAGCGTCTTCGATGCCGCTTCGCCTTCTTCGTCGATCGGCACGTAACCGAGTTCGCGATATTGGGCGATGCCATCGTAGGGACCGTAGTTCGCGCTGGCCACCATCGCATCGAGCGCTTCGTTGGCGTCGTAGCCGCGGATGCCCTTCATGTACGCGTCGGCGATCACCGGCACCGCGTGGTAGCCGATCATGCACCACGTCTCCTGGCCGTGGAACGCCCACACCGGCAGCACGCCGTACGGACTTTCGCGACGCGCGGCGAGCAGCGATTGCACGATGTCGTTGTTGCGTTGCTCCGGCTGCACGATGGTCAGCAGCGGATGCAGCGCGCGATAGGTATCCCACAGCGAGAACGTGGAGTAGTTGGTCCAGCCCTTGGCCTGGTGCACGGCGTTGTCCGGGCCGCGATAGCGGCCGTCGCTGTCCATGAACAGGCTGGGCGCCTGCAGCGTGTGGTACAGCGCGGTGAAGAAGGCCTTGCGCATCGGTTCCGGCGCATCGATGTCGGCCACGCCCAGGGCCTGCGCCCATTGCGCCTTCGCCGCCGTGCGCACACCATCGAAATCCCAGCCCGGCATGTCCGCATCGAGGTTGGCGATGGCACCTGCTTCGTCGACCGACGAGATCGACACCTTGGCGATGAGCGGCGCGCGCAGGCCCGTGCCGAAATCGAAACTGGCGACCAGTTGCCGGCCCTCGATCTGAGCACGCCGGGTCGGATCCTTTTCGCCCGGCGGCGGGAAGCCCTTGTAGGCGATGTCGGTTTCCGTGTTGTGCAGCGCGTGGCCAACAAGTGGTTGCGAGAAGCGCATCGCGAAATACAGCTGCCGCCCCGGTGCCCAGCCGCGGGTTTCGCGGAAGCCGGTCACGGTGCCGTCGGCGCGCACGCGGATGCGCGACCACAACACCTTGCCGGGGTAGTCGTACATCGAGGTACGCAGGTCGAGCAGCACGTGCGCCGGCTTGCCGGGCGCGAAGGCATAGCGATGCACCCCGACCCGCGCGCTTGCGGTGAGTTCGGCGCGCACGCCGGCATCGTCGAGGGTGACCGCGTAGTAGCCGGGCTCCGCACGTTCGCTGGCATGGCTGAAACGGGAGGTGTAACCACTGCCGGGGACGTCCGGGTCGCCGCGTTCGATCTTCGCTTCGCCGGCCACCGGCATCAGCAAGACGTCGCCGAGGTCGGAATGACCGGTGCCGGAGAAATGCGTATGCGAGAACCCGACGATGGTGCTGTCCGAATACCGGTAGCCCGCCGCCCAGCCGTAGGCGTCCTTGCGCGCCTGGATGCGCGTGTCCGGGCTGAGCTGGACCATCCCGAACGGCACCGTCGCGCCGGGGAAGGTGTGGCCCTCGCCGCCGGTACCGATGAAGGGATCGACCGCAGTGAAGGCGAGATGGCCTGCATCGCGCGCATCCGCGGCCTGTGCACCGAACGACAACAGCATCGCCATGCCGGCGAGCAGGGTCCACGAAGCGTTATGCATGCCATGCCCCAATCCACGTGTGAGGCCAAACGCTAGCACGCGACGCCGTGTCGGCAGAAACGCGAAACCCCGCCGGAGCGGGGTTTTGCGAACTGGCGAAACGGCTTCGATCAGTCGATGTCGAGGAAGCTGCGCAGCGTTTCCGAGCGGCTCGGGTGGCGCAGCTTGCGCAACGCCTTGGCCTCGATCTGGCGGATGCGCTCGCGGGTGACGTCGAACTGCTTGCCGACTTCCTCGAGGGTGTGGTCGGTGTTCATGTCGATGCCGAAGCGCATGCGCAGCACCTTGGCCTCGCGCGGGGTCAGCCCGGCCAGCACGCTGCGCACGGTCTCGGTCAGGTTGATGTCGGTGGTCGCATCGACCGGCGACATCACGTTGGTGTCCTCGATGAAGTCGCCGAGGTGCGAGTCTTCGTCGTCGCCGATCGGGGTCTCCATCGAAATGGGTTCCTTGGCGATCTTCATGACCTTGCGGATCTTGTCCTCGGGCATGTCCATTTCTTTCGCCAGCTCTTCCGGCGTGGCTTCGCGGCCGTACTGCTGGAGCATCTGGCGGGAGATGCGGTTGAGCTTGTTGATCGTCTCGATCATGTGCACCGGGATGCGGATGGTGCGCGCCTGGTCGGCGATCGAGCGGGTGATCGCCTGGCGGATCCACCACGTTGCATACGTCGAGAACTTGAAGCCGCGGCGATGCTCGAACTTGTCGACCGCCTTCATCAGGCCGATGTTGCCCTCTTGGATCAGGTCGAGGAACTGCAGGCCACGGTTGGTGTACTTCTTGGCGATGGAGATCACCAGGCGCAGGTTGGCCTCGACCATTTCCTTCTTCGCCTTGCGTGCCTTGGCTTCGCCATAGGCCATCGCACGGTTGATTTCCTTGAGGTCGGCCAGGGTCACGTGCATCGCGTTCTCGATCGCGATGGTGGCTTCCTGCTCGGCGATGATCTTCTCGCGCACGTCGCGCAGGGCGGAGCCCCACTTCTGCTTGCGCTTGAGCAGTTCATCGACCCACTCGAGATTGGTCTGGTTACCTTCCCACGCCTTCAGGAAATCCTTGCGCGGCATCTTGGCCTGGCGCGTGGACAGGTCGAGGATGCGGCGCTCGTGTTCCTTCACCGAGCCCACCACTTCACGCAGGCGGCGCACCAGCACGTCGGTCAGCGGCAGCGGCAACTTGAAGGTGACGAAAACTTCGGCGATCTCCTCGCGTGCCTTCAGCGCCGGCTTGGCGGTCGGGCCGCCCTTGGCGTAGGCCTTCTGGAAGCGCGCGAACGCGGCACCCATCGCCTCCATGCGCGCCGCGACTTCCAGCGGATCCGGACCGGTCGGGCCCGGCTCGTCGGCTTCGTCGGTGGTCTCTTCGGCATCGTCGGCGTCGTCGGCTTCGGCGTCGTCATCGGCCACGACTACCGCCGCAACCGGCTCGGGTTCCGGCTCGCCATCGTTGAAGCCGACCACGATCTCGGCCAGGCGCTTCTTGCCGGCCTTGTGCAACTCGTAGTCTTCGAGCAACTGCTGCGCAGACCCCGGGAAGCTGGCCAGCGCAGCGTTCATCTGCGCCAGGCCTTCCTCGATGCGCTTGGCGATGGCGATTTCGCCCTCGCGGGTCAGCAGCTCGACCGTGCCCATCTCGCGCATGTACATGCGCACCGGGTCGGTGGTGCGGCCACCCTCGGAATCCAGCGCGGTCAACGCGGCGGCGGCTTCCTCGGCGGCGGTGTCGTCGACCTCGCGGCCGCTGGCGGACTGGCCGGCCAGCAGCAGTGTTTCGGCATCGGGCGCGACTTCATGGACCTCGATGCCCATGCCGTTGATCATGCCGATGATGTCTTCGATCTGTTCCGGGTCGACCATGTCGTCCGGCAGGTGATCGTTGACTTCGGCGTAGGTCAGGTAACCCTGCTCCAGACCCTTGCTGATCAGGATCTTGATGTCGGACTGGGGGGCTGTCTGCCGTTCGTTGGCCATGTATCGGGCTACCGTTTCGAGGATGCGTCGCGGACGACGCTAGGGAACCCAGCATTATACTGCGCTGCCGGGTGCTTGGCTTGCGGCCCGCCTGAACGGCGGCCGCCACTGGCGTCACGCCCCGTGCGCTCAGGGGCGCAGCAGGAACGTCACCGGGCCGTCGTTGACCAGGCTCACCACCATATGGGCACCGAAGCGGCCGGTTTCCACCCCCGGCGGGTGCCGTTGCCGGCACAGTTCGACCAGCCGGTCGAAGCCGCGTTCAGCGTCGGCGGGCGGGGCGGCAGTGGTGAAGCTGGGGCGCATGCCGCTGCGGGTGTCGGCGGCCAGGGTGAACTGGCTGACCAGCAGCAGGCCGCCGCCGGCATCAGCCAGCGAGCGGTTCATCTTGCCGTTGGCGTCCGCGAACACCCGATAGCCCAGCAGGCGCTCGGCCATGCGCTGGATCAGCGCGTCGGTATCGCCCGGCTCGACCGCGACCAGCGCGAGCAGGCCCGGGCCGATGGCGCCGATAACGGTGCCGTCCACGGCCACCGAGGCGGAGGTCACGCGCTGGATCAGGGCAAGCATCCGGCAAGCCTAACCCGTGGTGCCGGATAGACTGAACCGGATGAGCGAACTCGCCGCCGCCCTGCTGTATGCCCTGGCCTGGACCGTGGCCCGCCTGCCATGGACGCTGCTGCGCCTGCTGGCGGATGGCGTGGCCCGGCTGTGGATCGCGACCAATGCGCGCGAAGCCCGGGTGGCGCGGCGCAACCTCGAACTGATCCGCCCGGACCTCGATGCGACGGGACGCGAGCGCTTGCTGGGCGAGATCCTGCGCACCACCGCGCGCCAGGCCTTCGAGACGATGCGTCTGTGGACCCGACCGGTCGCGCGCAACCTGGCCGAGATCGCCGAAGTCCACGGCGAGGTGCTGTTCGATGCCGCCCTGGACGATCCGCGCGGACTGATCGTCGCCGCGCCGCACATGGGCAACTGGGAATTGCTGAACCAGTGGCTGGCGATGAAGACCGCGCTGGCGATCCTCTACCGGCCGCCGGAATCCGCCATCGGCGAGGCCTTCCTGCGCCGCGTGCGGGCGAATGCGGGTGGCGATGTCGAACAGGTCCGCGCCGAAGCCGCCGGCGTGCGCACCCTGCTCAAACGGCTGCAGAAGGGCGGCGTGGTCGGGATCCTGCCCGACCAGCAGCCGAAGGCCGGCGAGGGCGAGTTCGCGCGGTTCTTCGGCAAGCCGGCATTGACGATGACCCTGCTCGGCCGGCTTGCCGCACGCAGCGACGCCCGCGTGTTGTTCGCCTGGTGCGAACGCTTGCCGGGGACCTCACCGCCGCGTTTCGCCCTGCACGTGCAGGCCGCGCCGGACGCCGTCGGCGATGCCGATCCGGCGCATGCGGTGGCCGCGCTCAACGCCGGCATCGAGGCGATCGCGCGGCGCGACTTCGCGCAGTACCAATGGACCTACAAGCGCTATACCCTGCGCCCGCCCGGCAGCGGCGAAGCCAATCCCTACCTGGATCTGTATCGATGAGCGACGCCGACCTCGACCGCGCGACCGCCGAAGCCACCGACTGGCGCGCACCGCCGGCGCGCGCGGTGCGCCTGCATGCCGCCAGCGTGGCGCTGGGGTTTGCGGCATTCCCGCTGCTGGCATGCGCGGCAGTGCTCTTCACTTCCGATGTCGATGAACTGTGGCGCCGGCTGGGCTGGTGCCTGGGTGCGTTGCTGCTGGCCTCAATTGCGGGCCTGCTGTTGGGCGCGCGCCTGCGCTTCCAGCGCTGGGTGCTGGACGATGCCGGCCTGTGGCTGCGCCAGGGTCGCCTGTGGTGGCGGGAAACGCGGGTGCCGGTGAGCCGGGTGCAGCATGTCGACCTCAAGCACGGACCGCTGGAACGCCGCTTCGGGCTGGCCACGCTGGTGGTACACACCGCTGCCGTGCACCTGAGCGGAATCACCGTGCGCGGGCTGGACGATGCCGATGCGCAGCACCTGCGCGACGCCCTGGCCAAGCAGCTCGACGATGCCGGCGACGCGCTGTAAGCGATGAACGACCCGACCACCGATACCGCCGCCTTGCCGCAGGACGGGCAGGAACATCGCCTGCATCCGCTGTCTTGGCTGTTCGTGCTGATCGCCCAGCTCAAGAATTTCATCCCGGCGCTGATCGTGCTGCTGTTCGCGGGCCGCGGCGATCAAACCGACCTGTACGGGCTGATCGCCGTCGTCGTGCTGGTCGCGGTGTCGCTGGCGCAGTACTTCACCTACCGCTATCTCCTGCGCGGCGATGCCATCGTGATCCGCAGCGGCTGGCTGCATCGCAGCGTGCGCGAGATCCCGTACGCGCGCATCCACAACGTCAACCTGCACCAGTCGTTGCTGCACCGCTTGTTCGGCGTGGCCGAGGTGCGCCTGGAATCCGCCGGCGGAATCAAGCCCGAGGCACAGATGCGGGTGTTGCGGCTGGATCAGGCGGAAGCGCTGGAGGCGTTGATCCGCCAGCGTGGCCATGCCACCAGCAACGATGCGCCGCAGGTCGATGCGCTCGAAGCCGCGCCCTTGCTGGCGATGTCGAACGCCGAGGTGCTCCGGCTGGGACTGATCTCGAACCGCGGCATGCTGGTGGTCGCCGCCGCGTTCGGCGCGCTGGCGCAGACCGGCGACAACGTGTTCGGCGTGCTCATCGACCATTGGGGCGAGGTCGCGTTCGGCTGGTTCACCGGGTTTGCCGGCGCGCATGCGGACGACAACCCTGTCGTCGTCGGCCTGGCGGTGGCCAGCCTGGTGCTGGTGGCGCTGCTGCTTGTGCGGCTGCTGTCGGTGTTGCTCGCCTTCCTGCAGTACCACGGCTTCACCCTGCGCGAGGACGACGCCCGCATCCGCGTCGAGCGCGGCCTGCTGGCCCGCACCCGCTCCAGCGCGAAGCGCCGGCGGATCCAGTCGTGGTCGCTGCACGAAGGCGTGCTGCATCGCTGGTTCGACCGGCGCAGCCTGCGCGTGCAGACCGCATCCGGCCAGCGCGGCGAAGGGGCCCAGCAATCACTGAAGGAACTCGCGCCGATCGCCACCCCCGCGCATTGCGATGCATTGATCCAGCACTTCCTGCCCGCGGCCGGCTGGGATGCGCTGCACTGGCGGCCGTTGCATCGGCATGCGTGGTGGCGCATCGCCGTGCCGGGCGTGCTGATGCTGCTGGCGGGCACCGCCGTGTTGACCTGGCACTTCGGCCTGATCGGACTCGCCATGCCGGCCCTGCTGCCGTTGCAGCTCTGGCGCGCGCGTCGCATCGCCGATGCCTGCGGCCATGCCTGCAACGACCAGCTGGTCGCCTGGCGCAGCGGCTGGCTGTCGAAGACCTGGAATTTCGCCGAGATCGGCAAGATCCAGGCAGTCCGGCTGGCGCAATCGCCGCTGGACCGCAGGCTGGGCATGGCCAGCCTGTTGCTGGATACCGCCGGGGCCTCGCCATTCGGCGCGCCCCTGTACCTGCGGCAATTGCCGGTGGATGTCGCCCGCGACCTGTCAGCGCGGCTGCTCGGGCAGCTGGCCCGTCGCCGGCCTTAACGGAATCTGCTGCGCCGGCAGGGTGCGCCAGTCGCCTGCCCGCCAGGCTTGGATCCAGCGCTTGCGAAAGCGTTGCTGCACGAGCGGCTGCGGCCCCGGGTGCGTCCACGCATCGCGCGTGTTGACCACGATCATGTCGCGCGGATGCCGCAGCGCCCAATCGCGCGCCGCCCCCTCATCGAGCACCTTCACCGGATCGTGCAGGCGGCCGGCGAAATGGAACTGCAACTGGTATTCGCCCAGGAACGCGACCTGCGCGCCGTTGCGTTGTGCTTCGCCCAATACCCGCGCGGTCTGGGTGAAATCGAACTGCGCGCGAAGCAACGGTGTTACCGCGGCATGCAGCAAGCTGATCGCCACCAGCGACCCGGCGGCTAGCACCGGCAGTCGCCGCCAGCGCAGCATCGCGATTCCGACCAGCAATATCGCGCCGCCGGCCAACGGGAATGACCAACCCAGTTGCGCCGGGAATGGCAGCTTGATGCGATCGGCATACAGCGGGAAGGCCAACAGGAACCCCGCGAGCGTCACCACCGCAATCCCGGGCATCACGCCGAGCCGTGGACGCGCGTCCGCGGCGACCGCCAGCAACAGCGCGAAGCCGGCGAAGCCCGGCAGCAGGTAGTACGGCTGTTTGCCGCTGATCAGGCTGAAGCAGAACAGCATCCCGACCACCCAGATCCACGCGAAACGATTGCCGGGATCGCGCCAAAGCTCCGGTACCTGCCGCCACCACCAGGCCTGCCACCACCACGGGGCCATCAGCGCCATCAGCATCGACGCGTACCACCACCAGGGCTCGGCATGGTCGAAGCTGTCCTTGATCCGCCCGGCGGTCTGGGTGACCAACAGGGCCCGGCGGTATTCCGGGTCGCCCAACAACAGCGCCGGCACCAGCCACAACACGAAGATACCGATGCCGCCCAGCGTGGCAAGCAACGCCGACCGCGCGAAGCGCCTGGCATCTGCCTGCGCAGCCGGATGCCACCAGCGCGCCGCCAGCAATGGCACGCCCAGATGCAGCAACGCCACCGGCCCCTTCGCCAGCAGGCCGAAGCCGATCGCCAGCGCCAGGCCCGGCCACCACGGCAGCCATGCATCGCCTTGTCGTCGGCATAACGCCAGCATGCCGCCGAGCACCGCCACCGTCAGCGGCAACTCGTACATCACCTGCAGGCCGAACAGGAAGAAATACCAGAAACCCGCCATGGCCCACGCGGCATTCGCGGCGATGCCCGCGCGCTGGGGATACAGGCGTTGCGCCAGCACGCCCGTCTGGGCAATCGCCACCATCCCCAGCAGCACCATCAGCAGGCGCGGCCAGATGTCGTTGACGCCGGTCACCAGCCAGCCGGCATGGATCAACCATTGCAGCAGCGGCGTCTTGTGCGAATACGGCGCGCCGTTGAACAGCGGCACCAGCCCGCTGCCGCGGTCCCACATCTCCCACGCCACCGCCAGGCTGCGGGTGGAATACAAGGGCAGCGGCCCGTGCAGGAAAATCGAGACCAGCGCGACCGCGCCCCAGACGAGCAAGGGCAGGCGCAGGTCGCGGAAGTCGATGGCGCGGATCATGGCGCGCAAGGATAGGGCACGGGCGCACCCGCATCGGCGACAATCGAGCACCCGAGATCGCGCGTCGATTCCCCATGACAGACACCATCCTGGTCACCGGCGGTGCCGGCTACATCGGTTCGCAGATGGTCAAGGCATTGCGCCAGGCCGGCTACCGCCCGGTGGTGCTGGACGACCTCAGCAGCGGCCATCGCAACGCGGTGCGCGGCGAGGAACTGCATGTGGGCGATGTGGGCGATGCCGCGTTCGTCGATCGCGTGCTGGCCGAGGTGCAGCCCGCGGCGGTGATGCATTTCGCCAGCTTCATCCAGGTCGGCGAATCGGTGGCCGATCCCGGCAAGTACTTCCGCAACAACGTCACCGCCACCCAGACATTGCTCGACGCGATGCGTGCGCGCGGCATCCTGCGCTTCATCTTCTCGTCCACCGCGGCGATCTTCGGCGATCCGCAGTATGTGCCGATCGACGAGGCCCACCCGAAGTCGCCGATCAATCCGTACGGGCGCAGCAAATGGTTCGTCGAGCAACTGCTGGAAGACTACGACCACGCCTACGGCCTGAAGTCGGTCTGCCTGCGCTACTTCAACGCCGCCGGCGCCGATCCGGACAACGAGATCGGCGAACGCCACGATCCGGAAACCCACCTGGTGCCGCTGATCCTGCAGGTCGCGTCCGGCCGCCGCCCGCACATCGGCGTGTACGGCGACGACTACCCGACCGCGGACGGCACCTGCGTGCGCGACTACGTGCACGTGGCCGACCTCTGCGATGCCCACCTGCTGGCCCTGCGCCAGTTGCTGGGCGGCGCCGGCAGCGCGCGCTACAACCTGGGCAACGGCAACGGGTTCTCGGTGCGCGAGGTCATCGACACCGCGCGCCGGATCACCGGCCACCCGATCCCGGTGGTGATGGAGCCGCGCCGCGCCGGCGATCCGCCGTCGCTGGTGGCCGATGCCGCGGCCGCGCGCGCCGCGCTTGGGTGGACGCCGCGATACGCGGATCTGCACACCATCATCGGCCACGCCTGGGCCTGCGAGCAGCGGATCGCGGCCGAGCTGGATCACGCGCGCCCCGCCAGCGACACGAACAGATCCTCGTAACGCTGGTTCATCAACTCGCGACCGTGGCGTTGCAGGGCAACTTCACGCGCGGTCGCCGCCATCCGCGCGGCGCGCTCCGGATCGCGCAGGACGCGCTCCAGTGCATCGGCCATCGCGACCGGATCCGATTCCGCCACAAGCAAGCCATCGACGCCGTCTTCCAGCACTTCGCGCACGCCGGGCACTGCGCTGCCGACCACCGCACAACCGGCAGCCATGCCTTCCAAGAGGGCCAGCGGCATGCCTTCGTGATGGGTACCGAGCACCGCCAGCTGATGCGTCATCAGCAGTTCGGGCACGTTGCGGACCACGCCAAGAAACTGCACCTGGGCAGCGATGCCGATCTCATCGGCCAATCGTTCCAGCGGCCTGCGATGCAGGTCCTTGCCACCACCCGCAAACAGCAGCGGCGGCGACAGGCCACGTTCGCGCAACAGGGCGAGCGCGCGCAGCACCGTGGCGTGGTCTTTCTGCTTCGAGAAGCGCGCGACCATGACGATGCCGGGGATGCGCTGCGCAAACGGATGCGCATCGGCGTTTGCAAACGGTTCGAGGCGCACGCCGTTCGGGATCGCGATCGTGCGCTCGGCCGGCATGCCCATCGCCAGCAATGCCTGGCGCACGCCCTCCGAACAACCGACGATGCGGTCGGTGCGCTTCGCCAGCCAGCGCGTTTGCGCACGCCGCCATGCGCTGTAGCGCTCGCGCGTGTTGTGCTCCACATGCACCAGGTGCGGCACCTTCGCCAACAAACCCGCGTAGCGACCCCACAGGTGTTCGCTGAAACCATGCGCGGCCAGCACGTCGGGCTGGAAGCGCCGGCACACGCTCACCAGCGCGGCGATGGTCGCCGCATGCGACCAGCCCGCGACCAGTTCCAACGGCACCCCGGCAGCACGCAGTTCTTCGATGCGCGCCGGATCCGCGTGGCGCTTCCGGCGCAACACCAGCAGCGGCTCGATCGCATCGCTTTCGCGCGCGGCATTGACCAGTTGCACGGCCACCTGGGTCGCGCCGCCGGAAAAACCACCGGTGACGAAATGCAGCACGCGCACCGGCGTCATCGGCAGGCCCGAGTCGCGGCGGCGGGCAGCAACCACCAGCGTCGGCGGTTGGCATTGCCCATGTCGCGCGCGCGCGCCGTGTCCACGCAGGCTGGTAGTGCGCTGCCCTCGACCAGCAGCCAGCGTGGCGAAGCCGACGCCTGCCGCTGCCAGGCCAGCGCATCGACGAACTGGAGTTTCGGGTCACGCTTGAAACCGAAATCCGCGGCCGGGCGATCGGCCATCAGCAATTGCTGCTCGCGCCAGCCGACCAGGCCGAGTTGCGCTTCGGGCCCAAGCGCTGCGCCTACGTCTCGCATCAATCCGCGCGAGGACGAACCGTCGTTCAACAGCGGCGCGCCGACCAGCGAATACAGCACCCACAGCGTGGCCAGCATCGCCACCAGCGCGGTCTGCGCGCGGCGGCGGCCGAACCACAGCAGCGCACCGAGCCCTGCGGCACCCGACGCCACGAACATCGCTGCAAGACCATGCGCGACCGCGGCATCGCGGCCGTCCATGAACTTGCGCTCGAAGCCGGGCTCGCCGAACAGCATCGCCAGCCCCGCGCCCAGCAGTGCCAGCGAGAAAAGCGCGACGAACCCCGCCAGCAGGCGCTGCGCACTCGGCTTGCGGAGGATTCCGGGCAGAAGCGGCGCCAGCGCCAGGCACAGCATCGGCAACGCCGGCAGGATGTACATGTCGCGCTTCCCCGACGGGATGCTGAAGAACACGAACACCAGCAGCACCCACGCCAGCGGCAGGAGGTAGCGCGCATCACGACGCTGCAACCGTCGACGCCACGCCGGAATCGCCCACGGCAACGCCAACATGGTCGGCAACCAGGCGGTCAGCGCGACCTCGATGAAATACCAGGCCGGCTGGCCGTGGTGCCAGGAATCGGCATAGCGGGTCAGCGTCTGTCGCAGCAGGATGTCGTCGACGTAGGCGGCGTAGGCATCGCCACCCTTGCCAAGCGCGGCCAGCAACATCGGCACCAGCCATACCCCGCAGGCAGCGAGGAAGGCCAGCGGGCCGAGCCAGAATCTGGCATCGCGTGCATGCAGGCGCACACCCGGCCAACCACGCAGCGCCGCGAACGCCATCGGCAGCAGCATGAACAGCGCGATCACGCCTACGCCCTTGCTGATCGTGCCCAGTCCGGCCGCCGCCCAGCCCAGCGCCCACAGTCGCCAGTCGGGCCCGCGCAACGCATGCCGCAACAGGCCGTAGCAGGACAGGGTGATCCAGAACACCACCAGCGGATCGATCTGCGCCTTCTTCGCCTGCCAGGTGAACTGGATCGTGAGCAGCACGGCCCAGCCTGCATACACGCCGATGCGCCGCGTCCACAGTCGCGTGCCGAGGTCGATGACGCACCACAGCGTGCCCAGCGCGGCGAGCAGGGACGGCAGCAGGAAGGCGATGCGCAGGTTGCCGGTCAGCCACAACCCACTCGCCTGCAACCACATGAACAACGGCGGCTTGTCCGAATACAGCTCGCTGCCGCGATGCGGGAACAGCCAGTCGCCGCTTTCGACCATCTGCTTCGCCACCAGCGCGAAGCGCGGTTCGTCCGCCGGCCACGGATCGCGCAGCCCCAGCCCGGCACCGAGGATCAGCAGGGCGAACAGCCAGAACAGCCAGGTCTCGCGACGGGTTTGGGTCATCGCGGAATCATAGCGACGCGCGGTTACGACTTCCTCAGCCGCGCGTAGAAGAAGCCGTCCATGCCCTCTTCGCCGGGAAGTCGCTGGTGGCCGAAGCCGGTGTCGCGGCCGAAGGCTGCATCCAGCGGTTCCAGCACGGCGGCCGGCGTGCGTGCCAGCAAGGACTCGACCTGCGCCGCGTTTTCCGCACGCAGGATCGAACAGGTGGCGTACAGCAGCGTGCCACCCGATGCCAGCAACGGCCACGCGGCGTCCAGCAGCTTCGCCTGGGTCTCGACCAGCGCGTCGATGTCGGCCTCGCGCCGGTGCAGCAGGATGTCCGGCTGCCGGCGCACGATGCCGGTCGCACTGCACGGCGCATCGACCAGGATCGCGTCGTAGGCAACGCCATCCCACCACGCTTCCGGTCGCAGGGCGTCCGCGGTGCGCGCGTCGATGGCGAGTCCGAGCCGCGCAAAGGTCTCCTGCATGCGTCGCACCCGCCGCGCATCCACGTCGAGCGCGGTGATGCGCAACGACGGATCGCGCTCGGCCAGGTGCGCGGCCTTGCCCCCGGGTGCGGCGCAGGCATCCAGCACGCGTGCGCCGGGTGGCGGTGCGAGTGCATCGGCCACCACCTGTGCGGCAGCGTCCTGCACCGATGCCGCGCCGGTATCGAAGCCCGGCAATGCGTGCACCGGCAACGCCGTGTCCAAGCGCAATGCATCGGCCAGTGCGGGCAGCGTCTGCGCAGCGATACCGGCCTCTTGCAGGCGCTCGGCATAGGCATCGCGCGACTGCAGGCGACGATTCACCCGCAGCCACATCGGCGCTTCCTGCGCACTGGCGGCGAAGATCGCCTGGTCCTGTCCGGGCCAGTCGTCGCGAATGCGCCGTGCCAGCCAGGCCGGCCACGCCGCCTCGTTGCCGGCCTGCGGCAGGCCTTCGCGCTGGGCGCGGCGCAGCACGGCATTGACCAGGCCGGCCTGGTGCGGGCGACCCAGCGCGCGCGCGGCGTCCACGCTGGCCGCCACCGCCGCATGCGCAGGCAGGCCGATTTCCAGTTGGGCGAAACCCGCATGCAGCAGCGCGCGCAGTTCGTGGTCGCGTGCTTCCAGCGGCTTGGCCACCCATTGCGCGAGCGCCGCATCGAAACGCGCGCGTTGGCGCAACGCGCACATCACGATGGCTTCCACCAGCGCACGGTCGCGCGGATCCTCCAGCGCGGGCAAGGCCGCGGCCAGGGTCGCCTTCAAGGAACGACCACGATGGAGGACCACGTCGAGGACGCGGGCGGCACTGACCCGGGCGTTGACCCCTGCGCTCATGCGGCGGGATTGCGACGTGCGTTCAGGTAATCCGCCGCAGTGATCGCCTTGCCGCCATCCCGCTGCAGCACGCGGATCCGCAACACGCCGCTGCCGCAGGCGATGTCGATGCCGTCGCGGCCACTGCGCAGGACTCGGCCGGGTTCTGCGCCATGCGCTTCATCCAGGGCGACCGCCCCGTGGATGCGCACCCGCTCGCCCAGGAGCATCGCCTCGGCCATCGGCCACGGATTGAAGGCACGGACCTTGTTCGCCAGCGTGGTCGCCGGCAGCGACCAGTCCAGTCGCGCTTCGGCCTTGTCGAGCTTGCGGGCGTAGGTCGCGCCATCCTCCGGCTGCGGATGCGGCGGCAACTGGATCGTGGCGCGCAACAGGCCCAGCGCATCGCCGAGTACGCGCGCGCCAAGTTCGGACAGGCGGTCGTGCAGTTGCCCGCCGGTCTCGGTGGGGCCGATGTCGAGCGCCTGCGCCAGCAACACCGGGCCGGTGTCCAGGCCTTTCTCCATCTGCATCAGGCAGACCCCGCTGCGGGTGTCGCCGGCTTCGATCGCGCGCTGGATCGGCGCGGCACCACGCCAGCGCGGCAGCAGCGAGGCATGCACGTTCCAGCAGCCATGCACCGGGATGTCGAGCACCGACTGCGGCAGCAGCAGGCCATACGCCACCACCACCATCACGTCCGGCTGCAGGGCGCGCAGTTCGGCCTTCGATGCGACGCTGCGGAAGTTCTCGGGTTGGTGGACCGGGATGCCGCGCTTGATCGCTTCCAGCTTGACCGGCGACGGCTGCAGGCCACGACCACGCCCGGCCGGCCGATCCGGCTGGGTGTAGGCGGCCACGACCTCGCCCAGATTGGCGCAGGCACGCAGGCAGGGCACGGCGAATTCCGGCGTGCCGGCGAAGACGATCTTCAAACGCGGTTCTCCAAACGTGGACGGCGACGTGGCGACAGCCGATCCGATGCGGGTCAGGCGGCGCGGCGCGCCTTGGCCAGCTTCTTGCGCACCATCTCCCGCTTCAGCGGGCTGAGGTAATCGACGAACAGCTTGCCGTCGAGGTGGTCCATCTCGTGCTGGATGCACACCGCGAGCACGCCGTCGGCCTCCAGGGTGAACGGCACGCCATGGCGGTCGAGGGCATCGACGGTGATCACATCGCTGCGGGTCACGTCCGCATAGATGCCGGGCACCGACAGGCAGCCTTCCTGGTACACCTGCTCGCCCTGACGGGCACCGATCACCGGATTGACGAACACCAGCGGCCGGCTTTTGTCCTCGGTCACGTCAATCACCATGAAGCGCTTGTGCACGTCCACCTGGCTGGCCGCAAGGCCGATGCCGGGGCGTCGTACATGGTTTCGAACATGTCGTCGAACAACCGCTGGAAAGCGGGTTCGGCCAGTTCGGCAGGGGCCACCGCGACTGCCTTGGTACGCAGGCGCGGATCCGGAAATTCGAGGATGGGGAGCAGGGCCATGGCAGTGCGTCCGGGACGTCATCGTCCGTATTTGCGACAGTCTTCGCGATTGTACCCGCCCCGGACTGAGCCGGCGCTTGCCAGCGCAGGCGGTTTGTGGACTATAGTGAGTCGGCTTCAGGGGGTTTTTTACCAAGGGAAGCGGGGAGATGGCCGTCATGCTTGAACGTGTTTCTAAGACGTTGCGTCCTGTCGTGCCTCGTGCACGCGGCGTACGCACGATGTTTGCCGTCGCCTTGCTGACGGTGGCGAGTTTCGCTGCCGCGGTGGAGTTGCGCGGCGACCATCCCGACACCTACGTGGTGAAGCGTGGCGACACGCTCTGGGATATCGCCGGTCGTTTCCTGCAGCGGCCGTGGTTGTGGCCGGAGATCTGGCAGGCCAACCCGCAGGTCAAGAACCCGCACCTGATCTATCCCGGCGACGTGCTCAGCCTGGCCTATCTGGACCGCGTCGCGGTGCAGCCCGGCCAGCGCGCGGAAGGCCCGGTCAATGCGGTCAACCTGTCCGAGATCGAGCCCTTCCTGAAGGACCTGCGGATCGTCGACAGCATCGACGGCCTGCCCTATGTGGTTGGGCTTGAAGACGATCGCCTGCGCAGCACGCGTGGCCAGGTCGCCTACATCAAGGGACTGGAAGGCATTCCGGCGGGTCAACGCTACCTGGTGGTTCGCGCGGAGAAGCGCTACCGCTTCGTCGAGCGCGCCGGCCTGTGCTGCGACCTGTTCCAGAGCGAGGATCTCGATGCGCGCGGCGACACCTTCCGCGGCACCGGCGAGTTCTGGACCAACGCAGTCTTCCCGAGCAAGAACACCGAGATGCTCGGCTACGAGTTGATCACCCAGACCACCGGTACGGTGACCCGCGGTGAAGTGGCCGGGATCCAGGCCTCGACCCTGCTGCTCGACGCAGAGGGCCGTGACGTCCGCGTCGGCGATCGCCTTGTGCCCGTCGAGGCGCAGCCATACGACCTGCAGTTCTTCCCGCATCCGCCGAAGGAACAGCAGAAGTACGGCCGCCTGACGGTGATGTCGGTGGCGGACAAGTACCGCACCGGCGGCCCGCGCGACGTGATCGCGATCTCCGGCGGTGCCCGTGAGGGCATCGACAACGGCACCGTGTTCTCGATGTGGCGGCGCGGCAGCTCCACGGTGGACAACGTCAGGGACGGACTGGACAAGGACGAGTCGCTGACCCTGTTCGAGTCCAAGGTGCGCCTGCCGGACGAGTTCGCCGGCCATGCGATGGTGTTCCGTACCTTCAACAACGTCAGCTACGCGCTGGTGATGAGCAGCGTCAAACCGACCCAGATCGGCTACGAGCTGAAGCATCCTGACGCGCCGTACTGATTGCGGCTTGAGGTAGCGGGGTTTTCCGACCCCAGCACGCGACGGCGCCCCAGGGCGCCGTCGTCGTTTGCGGCGGATGCTGGCGGCATGCCGATCACGCCCGAACATGCGTCCCTGCTCCGCCTGCTGCTCAGCGGTGCCCAGGCCAGCGCGCTGCGCCGCCTGCTGGACACCCACGGCAGCGCCGAGGATGCCTACCGAGCAGGCCAGCGCGACTGGACCAGCCATGGCCTGGACAGCCAAGCGTGCAAGGCGATTCGCGCGCCCGATCCGGCAGCACTTGCCCGTGGCGAGCACTGGCTGGATACCGCCAACCATCATCTTCTGGGCTGGCGCGACGACGCCTATCCGCCGCTGCTCCGGCGAATCGCCTCGCCGCCGGCGATGCTGTTCCTGGCCGGCGATCCCGGGCTGCTGTGGCGGCCGTCGGTGGCGGTGGTGGGCAGCCGGGCGGCAACCGCCGGCGGCTGCGCCAATGCCGCCCTGTTCGCCCGCGCCCTCGCCCAGGCCGGCTTGTGCGTGGCCAGCGGACTGGCTGCCGGGATCGACGCGGCTGCGCACGAAGCCGCGCTCGACGTGGCCGGCCCGACCGTGGCGGTCCTGGGCACCGGGCCCGACATCGCCTACCCGGTGCGCCATCGCCCATTGCTGGATCGGCTCACCAGCGCCGGTGCGGCGATCAGCGAGCACTCGCCCGGCACCGGGCCGCTGCGCCAGCACTTCCCCAGCCGCAACCGGATCCTGGCAGGCCTGAGTCTGGGCACGCTGGTGGTGGAAGCCGCGGAGAAATCCGGCGCACTGATTACTGCACGACTGGCAGCGGACATGGGCCGCGAGGTCTTCGCCATTCCCGGTTCGATCCACAACCCGATGGCCCGCGGCTGCCACCGCTTGCTGCGCGAAGGTGCCCAGTTGGTGGAATCGCCCGCCGAGGTGCTGGACGCGCTAGCACCGCTGGTGGTCGATCTCGCTCGGGCCTTGCGCGGACAGCTGGAGCCGCTGCCGGAGACTCCTCCAGCACCTGCGCCGACATCACCCGAAAGCGACGGCGACTACAACCGCTTGTGGCAAGCGATCGGCCACGACCCAACCGGTATGGATGACCTGGTGGCGCGCACTGGATTGACGGCTGCCACCCTGTCCTCCATGCTGCTGGCGCTGGAGCTCGACGGGCGGATCGCGGCGGAACACGGACGCTACGCCCGGATCGGGTCCTGACAGCGGTTCAACGCGCCCGAGGGCGCAGGCCGGGGGACATGAAAGAAAGCATCCTGGATGTCCTGCTGTACCTCTTCGAGCACTATTTCGCCAACGACGCGATCCTGACCGGCGACGACTTCACCGCGCTGGACAGTCCGCTGGTCAGCGAGCTGACCGAAGCCGGGTTCTCCGGCGCCGAGATCCGCAACGCCTTCGACTGGCTCGACACCTTGGCACGCCAACGGCCCACTACTGGCCAGCAGAGGGTGAACGGGCCGACCCGGATCTTCCACGGCAGCGAACTCGACAAGCTGGATGTCGAATCCCGCGGCTTCCTGCTGTTCCTGGAGCAGAACGGCGTGCTCGACGCCGGCCAGCGCGAACTCGTGCTGGACCGGGCGATGGCGCTGGACCAGGACGAACTGGACCTCGACGACCTCAAGTGGGTGGTGCTGATGGTGCTGTTCAACCAGCCGGGGTCGGAAGCGGCTTACGCCTGGATGGAAACGCAGATGTTCCTCGACGAACCGGAGCCGGTGCATTGAACACGATCGAAACGTCACCGGCCGAAGGCCAGGATTCGCTGTACGCCCCGCCGACCGCCGTCGTCGAGGACGTGGGCGATGGCTTCCGCGCCGGCGAGAAGGTGGTCTATGCCGGCTTCTGGCGGCGCACGGCGGCACTCTTCATCGACTCGATGCTGGTCGGCATCGCCTACTACGCGATCGTCATCGTCGGGATGCTGGTGATCGGGATCGGCAGCTTGGGCGCGCTGGAGAACCTCGACTCGCTGGGCGGCGGTGCGATCGGCGGCTTCATCGCCGTGATCTACCTCGCCTACCCGCTCGTGAGCGGGCTGTATTACGTGGGCATGGAGTCCTCGGGCACGCAGGCCACCCTGGGCAAGATGGCGGTGGGGATCAAGGTCACCGACAGCGATGGCCACCGCCTGAGCCGTGGCCGGGCGCTGGGTCGCTGGGCCTCGCACCTGCTCTGCTACCTCACCCTCTACATCGGCTACATCATGGCCGGCCTGACCGAGCGCAAGCGCGGCCTGCACGACATGGTCGCGAGTACGCTGGTGGTGGATCGCTGGGCCTTCACCCATGACCCGGGGCGCCAGCAGAAGGGACTGGGCACGGTCGCGATCATCGTCCTGATCCTGGGTGCCCTGCTGATCGTGGCCTACATCGCGATCATGCTGGCGATTGCCATACCGGCCTACCAGACCTACATCGAGCGCGCCGCCGCTGCGGGGAGTTGAAACGGCTCCGGCCAGGGCTGCTCCTGCTGCCGGCCGGCAGCAAATGCTTGACACAGCCCCCGGCCCGTGAGTCCACTGTAAAGAGATGAATCGAACGCCCGGGGCCAACCACCCCGGGCGTTGGCTTCTGCGGCGGAGAGTCACACCGCCTTCACCGACCCACCGGAAGCTGCGCCGCATGCCCAAGAACCTGCTCGTCGTCGAATCGCCCGCCAAGGCCAAGACGATCAACAAATACCTCGGCAAGGACTTCACCGTCCTGGCCAGCTACGGGCACGTGCGCGACCTGGTGCCGAAGGAAGGCGCGGTCGATCCCGAGCAGGGCTTCGCGATGCGCTACGACCTGATCGAGAAAAACGAGAAACACGTCGAGGCGATCGCCAAGGCCGCCAAGGGTGCCGACAACCTGTTCCTGGCAACCGACCCGGACCGCGAGGGCGAGGCGATCAGCTGGCACATCGCCGAAATCCTCCGCGAGCGCGGGCTGGTCGGCGACAAGCCGCTGCAGCGTGTCGTATTCACCGAAATCACTCCGCGCGCGATCAAGGAAGCGATGCAGCACCCGCGGGCGATCGCCACCGACCTGGTGGATGCGCAGCAGGCGCGGCGCGCCCTGGACTACCTGGTCGGCTTCAACCTGTCGCCGGTGCTGTGGCGCAAGGTCCAGCGCGGGCTGTCCGCCGGCCGCGTGCAGTCGCCGGCATTGCGCATGATCGTGGAGCGCGAGGAAGAGATCGAAGCATTCAAGGCCAACGAATACTGGTCGATCGAGGCCGAAGTCGCGCATCCGTCGCAGGGCTTTACCGCACGGCTGTCCAAGCTCGACGGCAACAAGTTCGTCAGCGACACCAAGAACCTCGAGTTCAGCCTCACCAACGGCGAGGATGCCGAAGCCGCGCGCAAGCGCATCCAGCAGGCGGCAGGCGGTTCGCTGCACGTCACCGACGTCACCAGCAAGGAGCGCAAGCGCCGTCCGTCGCCGCCGTTCACCACCTCGACCCTGCAGCAGGAAGGCGCGCGCAAGCTCGGCTTCACCACCCGCAAGACCATGCAGGTGGCGCAGAAGCTGTATGAAGGCGTGGCGATCGGCGAGGAAGGCACGGTCGGCCTGATCAGCTACATGCGTACCGACTCGGTGAGCCTGTCGCAGGATGCGCTGGTCGAGATCCGCGACGTGATCGCGCGGGATTTCGGCACCGATGCCCTGCCCGACCAGCCGATCGTCTACAAGACCAAGTCCAAGAACGCCCAGGAAGCGCATGAGGCGGTGCGCCCGACCTCGGCGCTGCGCACGCCCGCGCAAGTGGGCAGGTTCCTGAGCGACGACGAGCGCAAGCTGTACGAGTTGATCTGGAAGCGCACGGTCGCCAGCCAGATGATCCCGGCTACCCTCAACACGGTGACCGTGGAACTGGCCGCCGGTGCCGAGCACAGCTTCCGCGCCAGCGGCACCACCGTGGTGGTGTCCGGGTTCCTCGCCGTGTACGAGGAAGGCAAGGACAGCAAGGCCAGCGACGACGACGATGAAGGCCGCAAGCTGCCGTTGATGAAGCCCGGCGACACCATCCCGCTCGAGCGCATCCACGCCGACCAGCATTTCACCCAGCCGCCGCCGCGCTTCACCGAAGCCTCGCTGGTCAAGGCGCTGGAGGAATACGGCATCGGCCGCCCATCGACCTATGCCTCGATCATCCAGACCCTGCTGTTCCGCAAGTACGCGGAAATGGAAGGTCGCGCCTTCCGGCCCAGCGATGTCGGCCGCGCAGTGAGCAATTTCCTGAGCTCGCATTTCACCCGCTATGTCGATTACGACTTCACCGCCAAGCTCGAGGACGAACTCGACGCGGTGGCCGCCGGCGAGGAGGACTGGATCCCGCTGATGGAGAAGTTCTGGGGCCCGTTCAAGCAACTGGTCGACGAGAAATCCGAATCGGTGGACCGTACCGAAGCCACTGGCGCGCGCGAACTCGGCACCGACCCGAAATCCGGCAAGCCGATCAGCGTGCGCCTGGGCCGCTACGGCCCGTACGCGCAGATCGGCGACAAGGACACCGACGAGAAGCTCGAATTCGCCTCGCTGCGCCCCGGCCAGTCGATGCACACGATCTCGATCGAGGACGCGCTCGAACTGTTCAAGCTGCCGCGCAAGCTCGGCCAGGACAAGGACGAGGAGGTCAGCGTCGGCATCGGTCGCTTCGGCCCGTTCGCCAAGCGCGGCAGCGTGTATGCCTCGCTGAAGAAGGAAGACGATCCGTACACCATCGATCTCGCCCGCGCGGTGTTCCTCATCGAGGAGAAGGAAGAGATCGCGCGCAACCGCATCATCAAGGAATGGGCGGAGAGCGAGATCCAGGTGCTCAACGGTCGCTTCGGCCCGTATCTCAGCGACGGCAAGTTCAACGGCAAGATCCCGAAGGATCGCGAGCCGGCCTCGCTGACCCTCGAGGAAGCGCAGCAGTTCATGGCGGAAACCGGCAAGCCGGCGCGCAAGGGTTTCGGCGCCAAGAAGGCGGCGAAGAAAGTCGTCGCCAAGAAGGTGCCTGCCGAGAAGAAGCCGGCCGCCGCCAAGAAAGCGGTGAAGAAGGCCACGAAGAAGACTGCGAAGAAAGCGACGAAAAAAGTTGCAGCGAAGAAGGCTTACGTCAGCCCGCATCCGGAACCGGCCAAGCCGCTGCTGACCGCGAGCAAGGTCGAACCGGGCAAGAAACGCATCATCAAGAAGGCGACGCGGGAAGAAGCGCCGTTCTGATTGCCTTGGCTTGTCATCCCGGCGAAGGCCGGGATGACGAGCATTAACGCGTGATCGCAATGTTTGACCTCGAAACCGCCATCGCCGCCCTGCGCAACCGCGGCGTCATCGCCTACCCCACCGAAGGCGTGTGGGGCCTGGGCTGCGATCCGCGCGATGAAGCCGCCACCCTGCGCCTGCTCGCGCTGAAGCAACGCGAGGTCGGCAAGGGCCTGATCCTGATCGCCGCCAGCGAGGCGCAGCTCGCGCCCTTCGTCGCCATGGACGCATTGGCACCCGATCAACGCGATGCCGTGCGCGCCAGCTGGCCGGGCCCGAACACCTGGATCGTGCCGGCCTCCGCGGATGCGCCGGCGTGGATCACCGGCGACCACGACGGCATCGCGGTGCGAGTGAGTGCACATCCAATCGTCGTCGCGCTCTGCGACGGCTTCGGGGGTGCCGTGGTCTCCACCAGCGCCAACATCGCGACCCTGCCGTCGCCGCGCGCACGGTCCGAACTCGATCCGCGCATCGTGTCCGGGGTAGACCAGATCGCCCCCGGCGAAACCGGCGGACTGCTGCAGGCCACCCCGATCCGCGACGCCCGCGATGGCCGCAGCCTGCGCTGAGGCGTCCCGCCGAATGTCGCGTAAGTAGTTTCTGCGGCAACGAAATTTTCTGCGGAAACTCGGTTGTCGCAGCGCACAAAATGTGTTCTATTCGGATGAAGCGATACGTTTCGTGGCCTCCGCCACGTCGCGCTGTCGCCCCCCTCCCAATGACGATCACGACGATGCGGCCCAGCCCGGATCGGGGCCTCTACGACCCCGCCAGCGAACACGACAGTTGCGGCTTCGGCCTCATCGCCCAGGTCGAGGGTTCCGGATCGCGTGCCATCGTCGATATCGCGCTTGAAGCCTTGTCGCGGATGGCGCATCGCGGCGGCGTGGCCGCCGATGGACTGTCCGGCGACGGCTGCGGCGTGCTGATCCACGGCGCGCAACGGTTCCTGCGCACGCTGGCGGACGAAGCCGGTATTGCGCTGCACCCCGGCAGCATCGCCGCCGGCAACGTGTTCCTGCCGAACGACGACAACGCTACGGCTGACTGCCGAAGCATCCTGCAAGCCAAGCTGGCCGAAGTCGGCGTGCGCGTGGCCGGCTGGCGCGAGGTGCCGGTCGATCCGTCCGCCTGCGGGGCCCTGGCGCAGTCCTCGATGCCGCGCGTCCAGCAGGTCTTCGTGGAGTGCGACGACGCCGACACCGACGCCTTCGAGCGCGCGTTGTTCCTCGCCCGCAAGCGCAGCGAGGACGCCCTGCAGGCGCATGCGGATTTCCACGTGGTCGGGCTGTCGCCGCGGCTGCTGGGCTACAAGGGCATGGTCCTGCCCAGCCACCTGCGCCAGTTGTTCCCGGACCTGGCACGTCCGGAGCTGGAGGCGCGCGCGGTGGTGTTCCACCAGCGCTTCTCGACCAACACGCTGCCGCGCTGGCCGCTGGCGCATCCGTTCCGCCGGCTCGCCCACAACGGCGAGATCAACAGCATCGAGGGCAACCGCTGCTGGTCGAACGCGCGCAAGAACGTGTGGCGTTCGCCGCTGCTCGATGTCGCCGAATTCGAGGCGGTCGTCTCCCAGCACGGCTCGGACTCGCAGAGCCTGGACAACATGCTGGAGTGGCTGCTGCTGGGCGGCATGGACCTGCCCAAGGCGATGCGCATCCTGATGCCGCCGGCGACGCAGTCGCTGGAGTACAAGGACACCGACCTCGCCGCGTTCTACGAGTACTACGCGATCAATTCCGAGCCGTGGGACGGGCCCGCCGGCGTGGTCACCTGCGACGGTCGCCACGCCGCCTGCGCGCTCGATCGCAATGGCCTGCGCCCGGCGCGCTGGACGCTGTCCGAGGACGGCATCTTCGTGATCGCCTCCGAGGCCGGCGTGTGGGAACTGCCGGCCGAGCGCGTGCGCGCCAAGGGCAAGCTCGGCCCCGGCGAGATGATCGCGGTGGACCTGGTCGAGGGCCGCCTGCTCGACAACGACGCCATCGACGCGGTCAACCGCGCGCGCCGCCCGTACAAGCAGTGGCTCAAGCGCGGCATGACCTACCTGCACACCGAGCTGATCGACCCGGCGCTTGCCGACGCGCCCTTCGCCGACGACACGTTGCTCGGTTTCCAGAAGCTGTTCCAGCTCACCCGCGAGGAACAGGAAGGCGTGCTGCGCCCGCTCGCCGAGACCGAGCAGGAAGCGATCGGCTCGATGGGCGACGACATCCCGATGGCCGCGGTCAGCAAGAAGGTGCGGCCGCTGTACGACTGCTTCCGGCAGGCATTCGCGCAGGTGACCAACCCGCCGATCGACCCGCTGCGCGAGGACTGCGTGATGTCGCTGTCCACCCAGATCGGGCGCGAGGGCAACATCTTCCACGACGGTCCGGAGAACGTGGACCACGTGCTGCTGAATTCGCCGGTGCTGTCGCAGCGCAAGCTGCACCAGTTGCTGGCGCTGCCACGCTTCGCCGCCTCGCACCGCTACATCGACCTGTATTTCGATGCGGACTCTTCGTTGCAACTGGCGCTCGAGCGCATCTGCGCCGAAGCGGAAGAGGCAGCGCGCGCCGGCATCGAACTGCTGATCCTCAGCGACCGCCGCCCGCGTCGCGATACCGCCGCGGTGCACGCCCTGCTCGCCACCGGCGGGGTGCACCAGCACCTGGTCCGCACCGGCCTGCGCTGCGAGGTCAACCTCATCATCGAGACCGGTACCGCGCGCGACCCGCACCACTTCGCCTGCCTGGTCGGCTTCGGTGCCACCGCGGTGTATCCGTACCTGGCCTACCAGACCCTGCACGCGCTGGGCCGGCGCGGCATCCTCGGCGGCAAGGCCAGCGGCGAGCCGCAGCAGATCGGCCGCAGCTACCGGCGCGGGGTCAAGAAGGGGCTGCTGAAGATCCTGTCGAAGATGGGCATCGGCTGCATCGCCAGTTATCGCGGCGCGCAGTTGTTCGAGATCGTCGGCCTCGGCGACGAAGTTGTCGCGCGTTGTTTCGATGGCACGCCGTCGCGGATCGGTGGCGCCGGCTTCGCGCGCCTGGAGGCCGATGCCTGGCATGTCACCGCGCTCGGCTGGGACGATTGCGCGCTGCCCGAACAGGGCGGCCTGCTCCGCTACGTCAACGGCGGCGAATACCACCAGTACAACCCGGACGTGGTGCAGTCGCTGCAGCACGCGGTGCTGACCGGCGACCGCGCCGACTGGAAGCTCTACGCCGACACCGTGAACCAGCGCCCGCCAGCCGCCTTGCGCGACCTGTTGCACCTCAAGCTGGCGGCCACGCCATTGCCGCTGGACGAGGTGGAGCCGATCGAATCGATCGTGCGCCGCTTCGACAGTGCGGCGATGAGCCTGGGCGCGTTGTCGCCGGAAGCGCACGAGGCGCTGGCGATCGCGATGAACCGCCTCGGTGGGCGCAGCAATTCCGGCGAAGGCGGCGAAGATCCCGCGCGCCATGGCACCGAGAAGCGCAGCAAGATCAAGCAAGTCGCCTCCGGTCGTTTCGGCGTGACCCCGGCCTACCTGGTCAGCGCCGAAGTGCTGCAGATCAAGGTCGCGCAGGGCGCCAAGCCCGGCGAAGGCGGCCAGTTACCGGGCAGCAAGGTCAATCCGCTGATCGCGCGGCTGCGCTATGCCAAGCCCGGCATCGGCCTGATCTCGCCGCCGCCGCACCACGACATCTATTCGATCGAGGACCTCGCGCAGCTGATCTTCGACCTTCGCCAGGTGAACCCGGACGCGTTGATCTCGGTGAAGCTGGTCAGCCATGCGGGCGTCGGCACGATCGCCGCCGGCGTCGCCAAGACCGGGGCCGACCTGATCACCATCGCCGGCCACGACGGCGGCACCGGGGCCAGCCCGGTCGGCTCGATCCGCTATGCCGGCGTGCCGTGGGAACTCGGCCTGTCCGAGGCCCGCCAGGCGCTGCAGCACAACGACCTGCGCGGGCGCGTGCTGCTTCAGACCGACGGCGGCCTGAAGACCGGCCTCGATGTCATCAAGGCCGCGCTGCTCGGCGCCGACAGCTTCGGCTTCGGCACCGGGCCGATGATCGCGCTGGGCTGCAAGTACCTGCGCATCTGCCACCTCAACAATTGCGCTACCGGCGTCGCCACCCAGGACGAGCGCCTGCGCCGCGACCACTTCAAGGGCCTGCCCGAGCGCGCCGAGTGCTACTTCCGCAACGTCGCCGAGGACGTGCGCGAATGGCTGGCGGTGCTTGGCCTGCGTTCCCTGGACGAAGCGGTAGGCCGCACCGACCTGCTGGAACAGGCGTTACACGCGACTCGCGAAGATGTCGATGTCGATCTGTCCCGCCTGCTGCAGCGCGACCCGTCGCATGCCGCCGCCTATTGCGGCTCGCCGGCGCTGCAGGCCCCGCCGAACGGCTTGGCCGCGCGCCTGGAAACCGCGCTGGCCGGCGCCATCGAACGCGGTGGCGGCGGCGAACACAGCGACAGCATCCGCAACACCGACCGCAGCATCGGCGCACGCCTGTCCGGGCGCATCGCCCGCGTGCACGGCGACACCGGCATGGCCACCAACCCGATCACCCTGCGCCTGCGCGGCAGCGCCGGGCAGAGCTTCGGCGCGTTCAATGCCGGCGGCCTGCAGCTGCACCTGGAGGGCGAGGCCAACGACTACGTCGGCAAGGGCATGGCCGGCGGGCGCATCGTCCTGCGGCCGGCGCGTGGCAGCCGCTTCGCCTCGCAGGACGCGCCGATCCTGGGCAACACCTGCCTGTACGGTGCCACCGGCGGCGAGCTGTTCGCCGCAGGCCGCGCCGGTGAACGCTTTGCGGTGCGCAACTCCGGCGCCACCGCGGTGATCGAGGGCGCCGGCGACCACTGCTGCGAATACATGACCGGCGGCGCGGTGGTCGTGCTCGGTCGCACCGGGCTGAACTTCGGTGCCGGCTTCACCGGCGGCCTGGCCTATGTGCTCGACCTCGAGCGCGACTTCGTCGATCGCTACAACCACGAACTGATCGACATCGTGCGGATCACCCCGGAAGGCTTCGACAACTACCGTCAGCACCTGACCGACCTGGTCTCCGCGCATGTGCGCCTGACCGGCAGCGCCTGGGGCGCGCGGATCCTCGAGAACTTCCGCGACTACGTCGGCAAGATCTGGCTGGTGAAGCCGAAGGCGGCGAGCCTGGAAGCGCTGGCGAACGAACTGAGGCGAGCCGCATGAGCAAGAAGCAGGTCTTCCAGTTCCTCGACGCGCCGCGCGAGATGCCGCGCAAGTTGCCGCTCGCCTTGCGCACCGCCGGCGACTGGAACGAGTTGTACGGCGCGTTCGCGCAGCCGGAGGCGAGCCACCAGGCCGGCCGCTGCCTGGATTGCGGGAATCCGTATTGCGAAGCCAAGTGCCCGGTCCACAACTACATCCCCAACTGGCTGCAGTTGGTGCAGGAAGGCCGGATCCTGGAAGCCGCAGCGCTCTGCCACGAGACCAACCCACTGCCCGAGATGTGCGGCCGGGTCTGCCCGCAGGACCGCCTGTGCGAAGGCGCCTGCACGCTCAACGACGACTTCGGCGCGGTCACCATCGGTGCGGTCGAGAAATACATCGTCGACACCGCCTTCGCGCAGGGCTGGCGACCCGACCTGTCCAAGGTGGTGGCCACCGGCAAACATGTGGCGGTGATCGGCGCGGGACCGGCTGGCTTGGCCTGCGCGGATCGCCTGGTGCGCAGCGGCATCGCGGTCACCGTGTTCGACCGCTACGAGCAGATCGGCGGGTTGATGCAGTTCGGCATTCCCAGTTTCAAGCTGGACAAGTCGGTGATCGCCACCCGCCGCGAGGTGCTGGAAGGCATGGGCGTGGTGTTCAAGCTTGGCGTGGAGATCGGCCGCCACCTCACGCTGGAGCATCTGCTGACCGGCTACGACGCGGTGTTCCTCGGGCTTGGCGCGTACCGCTACACCGATGGCGGCCTGCCCGGGCAGGACCTGGCCGGCGTGCTGCCTGCGCTGCCCTTCCTGGTGCAGAACGGCCGTATCGTCACCGGCAGCGACCCGCACGGCCGGCCGATCGCCGGCTGGGAAGACACCTTGGCGATGCCGGATCTGGCAGGCAAGCGCGTGGTCGTGCTCGGTGGCGGCGATACCGGCATGGACTGCGTGCGCTCGGCGATCCGCCTGGGCGCGGCCAGCGTGACCTGCGCCTACCGCCGCGACGAGGCCAACATGCCCGGCTCCGCGCGCGAAGTCGCGAACGCGCGCGAGGAAGGCGTGCAGTTCCTGTTCAACCGCCAGCCGCTGGCGGTGGAAAGCAGCGACGGCAAGGCCGCCAGCGGCGTGCGCGTGGTCGAGACCCGGCTGGGCGCACCCGACTCCAGAGGGCGCCGCAACGCGGAGCCGATCGACGGCAGCGAATCGGTGGTCGAGGCCGACATCGTCATCATCGCCTTCGGCTTCTCGCCGAAGGTGCCGGAGTGGCTGGCCGCGCAGGGTGTCGACGCCCAGCCCAACGGGCGGTTGGCGGTCGGCGCGCAGGGCCGACTGGCCTACCAGACCGGCCACGACAAGCTGTTCGCTGGCGGCGACTGCGTGCGCGGCGCCGATCTGGTGGTGACCGCGGTGCAGGAAGGCCGCGACGCCGCCGCCAGCATCGCGCGGATGGTGCTGCGCGGGATCAAGGCGATCCCGGCGGCGCTGGAGTCGGCCTGATCGCGGCGAACGCTGAACGCCACCGACGCGCGGACTTCCGCGCCGGCGCGTGCGCGGCCAAGATAGGGCGATGCGTATCGCCGCTCTCCTGCTGACGAGCCTGCTGCTGCCGTTCACCGGCACCGCATTCGCACAGGCGAAACCCGCCAGCGGCACGGTCACCGTCTATCGCTGCACCGATGCCGGCGGCAAGCAGAGCCTGCGCGACACGCCCTGCCCCAAGGGCCAGCAGCAACAGGCGCGCGAGATGCTGCGCCCGCAGGACGCGCCGAAGCCGAAGCCGGCCCCGGTGCCGGCACCCGTCCCCGGCCCGGTCGCGCCCACGCCCCCGGTGCGCACGGTCTACCTGGCACCACCGCGTCCGATGTACGAGTGCACCACGCCCGACGGCGACCGCTACACCAGCGAAGACGGTGCCGGCAATCCGCGCTGGGTGCCGCTGTGGACGCTGGGCTATCGCGCGGTGGGACGGCCGACACGATCCTCCGGCAGCGGCATCGCGCAACCGCCCTTGCAGCAACCGAACGGCTCGATGCGTCCACCACACGGCGGCATCCATCGGCCGGTGATCGGCGGTGGCGGCACCTGGATCCGCGACCAGTGCGCGATGCTGCCGCCACGCGAAACCTGCGCGCGCCTGCGAGATCGTCGCGATGCGATCCGCACGCGCTTCTTCAATGCCCAGGAAAAGGAACGCGACAGCTTGCGCATCGAGGAACGCGGGATCAACGCCCGCCTGCACGACGACTGCGGTAGCCGCTGAGATGCGTCGCTTTTTACTCGCCATCATGATGTTGTTTGCCGCACATGCCGCCTGTGCGCAGGAAACCGTCTTCTACAAATGCACCGACGCCAAGGGCAATGTGTCGATGCAGAACGGCACGCCCTGCGCCGCCGGCATGAAGCAGGAAGTGCGACGCATCGGCGAGGTGAAGACCGTGCCGGTGCCGGCGAAGAAACCCGTTGCGGTCGAAGCGCCAGAGGAAAAACCGGCATACGGCGACTTCGTGATGGTGCGCGGCCCGGCGATGAAGCGCGCACCGGCACCGGAAGCGGCCGCACTGCCCGCGCCACCCGCGCTGTTCCAGTGCCGCACCTGGGAAAACAAGGACTATCTGGGCGAAACCGACAGCCCGGAACCCACCTGCGCCCGGCTGGAGGTCGTCGGCATCGACGGCAGCACCGCACTGGGCATGGGTGCCGCCTGCGAGATGAAATACGACACCTGCACTGCGGTTCCCGCCGAGCAGTTATGCGCGTCGTGGTACAGGCACCTGGACGATGCCGAGTTCAAGCTGAAATACGCCGGCAACGACAGCCGCCGCGAAAGGCAGGCCGCGTTCGACAGCATCGACAAGAAGATCAAGGCGAGCCATTGCTCGACTGTGGCACCGGAGGAAGACCCGGCGAAATCCAAACCGTAACGCGGCGCTGGGCATCACTGCCCAACGCCACGCGAACCATCAGTTGCTGCGGATCGGCGAAGCGATCAGAGCGCCGCGTCCTTGAGCTTCTTCAGCGGACGCACTTTCAGCTTGGTCGAAGCCGGCTTGGCGGCGAACCAGACTTCTTCCTTGGTGAAGGGATTGATGCCCTTGCGCTTCGGCTTGGCCGCAACCTTCACCGCAGTGATCTTCAGGATGCCCGGGAACACGAATGCACCGGCGCCCTTCTTGTTGACCGACCCGTGGATCGCGCCTTCCAGCGCGGCCAGCACGGCGCGGACGTCCTTGGCTGCCACGGCGCTGGCTTCGGCCAGGTGCGCGACCAGGCCGGACTTGCTCATGGTTTCCTTGATCGGCTTCGGTGCTGCGGGCTTCGCTGCTGCTTTCTTGGCCGGAGCGGCCTTCTTGGCCGGAGCCGCTTTCTTCGCTGCCATGTTCGATTTCTCCTCGGGGTTGTCAGGACTGCACGCGGATTGGATCACCGTCTGGTCGATCTGTCATGTGGCACACACGCACTACTCGGCGGATTCTGCCTTGAAAACGGCAAAATACCCGCGATTCGGGTCATTCATCGTCCAACCAGGCCTGTTTTCGCGCGCACGCGAGGTCATGGAGGTTGTCGATGTCCATGCCGAGTTCCGGCGCTTCCAGCTGAAAAACGCCAGCCGCACGCTGCTGTCCAAGGCGGACGCCGAAGCCGCGGTCGCCCGCCATCTGCATGGATCCGAACCAGCCCCGCGGGATCACGGCGGGCACGCCCAGCGTATCGCCGTGCACGGTGGCGGCACAGCCGCTTTCCGCTGCACCAGCGCCTTCGAGCAAGGCATCAAGATGCTGGCGCTCCAGTCCCGGCTGATCGCAGACGAGCACCAGCACCCGTTGAATGTCCTTGATCAGACGGGTTCCCGCGGCATGCAGGCTGCCCGCCATTCCGGACTGCCACTCGGCATTGCGAACGATTTCGCACTGCAAATCAGCCACGTTCTCTGCGATGACATCCGCCTGTGCGCCCACTGCGACCAGCACCTGCGCGGGCGCTGTTTGCAACGCCAGGCGCACGGCGCGATGTACCAGCGTCTCGCGGTCGCGGGTCAGCAATTGCTTGGGTTGGCCGAGGCGTGTGCTGCCGCCCGCCGCCAGCACGACCACGGCATGCGATTGGCTCACGCCGACGCCGCCACGACCCGCCATTGCTGCAGTTGCGCGGCGATGCTCAGTGCGATCGCCTCCGGGCCGCGGCCGCCGAGATCGAGACCCACCGGCGAACGCAGGCGCGGCACCAGCGATTCGCACTGATTCGGTGCCAGCAGCTTGAACAGATCATCGCGGCGGCGGCGCGGGCCGAGCAGGCCGATGAAGTCGATGTCGGTGCCGGCAAGTGCGTCCAGTGCTTCGCGGTCCAGCTCGAAGTCGTGGTGCATGACCAGCACGGCATCGGGCGTCACGTCGTGAATCGCCGAAGCGGGCGCGAGTTGCAGGTGCGCATCCGCCGAATGCCCCATGACACTCCAGCGCGAACGCCGCTCCGCAAGGCATGCGAACCATCCCAATTCGCGCAACAGCGGGATCAGCGTCGATGTTTCCGGACCCGCGCCAAGCACCAGCAAGCGCGGAAGCCGCTGCAACAATAGTCGCCACGATCTTGCATCGCCCGGCCAAGCCTGATGCTCGTTGCGGAGTCGCCACTGCGCGCGCTGCGAGCCCGCCTGGAATTCGACTTCGGCATCGGTGCTGATGCGTGCGAGCAGCGAAACGCCGCCGTGCAACCACGCATCGATGAGCGCATCGACACCCGGCATCGACCGCAGCGGCAGCATCGCGATGCGCAGGCGGCCGCGGCAACCCAGGGCAGACCCGGCCAGCAGATCGTCGTCGCTGCGGGTGTCGATCTCGACCAAGTCGATGCCGCCACTATCGGCGACATCGCGTGCGCGTTTCGCAAGCTGCGGCTCCAGGCAGCCGCCGCTCAGCCAGCCGACCTGCAGGTCATCGTCGAACAGCACCAAGTCGCCGACACCGGCATAGGTGGAGCCTTCGGTCTCGAGCACCAGCGCCAACACACCGCGATCGCCGCGACGGATCGAGGCCGCCGCCGCTTCCAGCACCGTGCGCGGATTGCCGGCGGCAAGGAACGCATGCCCCGGCGACGCGCCCACGGTCAACGGATCGAACGCATCGCCGGTAGCGATGTGCCGGCTCGCGGGCGGCTCCAAGTCCATGCGTCTGCGTGTCAGGCGATCGGCGGCAGTTGCCCGATCAACTTGTCCAGCGTGATCGGGTAGTGGCGCACGCGCACGCCGGTGGCGTTGTAGACGGCATTGGCGATCGCGCCGGCCACGCCGCAGATGCCCAATTCACCGACGCCCTTCGCCTTCATCGGCGAGATCACCGCATCGAGCGTATCCAGGAACACCACGTCCTGGTGCGGGATGTCGGCATGCACCGGCACTTCATAGCCGGCCAGGTCGTGGTTGATGAAGAAGCCGAAGCGCTTGTCGACGACGAGTTCCTCCATCAGCGTCGCGCCCGCGCCCATCACCATGCCGCCGATGACCTGGCTGCGCGCCGACAGCGGATTGAGGATGCGGCCGCCATCGCAGACAGCGAGCATGCGACGGATTCGCGTCTCGCCGGTGTAGGCATGCACGCCGACTTCGCAGAAGTGGCTGGCATAGGTGCCGACGTCGTATTCCTTCATGAACTCGCCGATCTCCATCTGGTCTTCGGCGGACAGCTCGCCGGCATCCTTCAGCGCGAACGTGCGCTCGCCGGCGCGGATGCGCCCGTCCGCGAACGTCGCCGCATCGCCATCGAAGCCGAGCTTCTCGCCGATCTTGCGGCGCAGGCTGACGCAGGCCGCATACACGCCGGCGGTGGAACTTGCAGCGCCCCACTGGCCGCCGGACCCCGACGACGCAGGCAGATCGGAGTCGCCGAGGATCACCTTCACCCGATCCAGCGGCACGCCCATCGTCTCCGCCGCGGTCTGCGCGAGGATCGTGTAGCTGCCGGTGCCGATGTCGGTCATGTCGGTTTCGACGACGACGTGGCCCTCGCCATCCAGCCGCACCCGCGCCGCGGACTTGGTGATGGGTGCCGCGCGATAGCCCGCCGACACGCCCATCCCGACCAGCCAGTGGCCATCGCGCACCTGCGCCGGCTTGGCATTGCGACGGTTCCAGCCGAAGCGCTCTGCGCCCTCGCGCAGGCAACGCACCAGGTTCCGGTCCGAGAACTTCTTGGTCGGATCGCCCGGCACGCGGTCCGGCTCGTTGCGCACGCGCAATTCGATCGGATCGATGCCGAGTTGTTCGGCGAGCTCGTCCATCGCCACTTCCAGCGCCATATGCCCCGGCGCTTCGCCAGGAGCGCGCATCGCATTGCCTTCCGGCAGGTCGAGCGCGGCGGTGTAGTTGGCGACCAGGCGATTCGCGCCCGCATACAGCTTCGGCGTCTGGTAGGTGCCGTTCTCGCCATCCTCGCCGTTGATGTTGCCCGACCAGTTCTCGTGCGCGATCGCGGTGATCTTGCCGTCGCGACCGGCACCGATGCGCAGGCGCTGGATGGTCGCCGGTCGATGCGTGCTGTTGTTGGCGATGAGCGGGCGCTGCAGGGCGATCTTCACCGGGCGGCCGACTTCCTTGGCGGCCAGCGCGGCGAGCACGGCATCGGCGCGGATGAACAGTTTTCCGCCGAAGCCGCCGCCGATGTACGGCGAGTCGACACGGACGTTCTTCGGGTCGATCCCGAGGATCTTGCCCATGCTGTCCTGCGCCCACTGGATCATCTGGTTCGCGGTCCATAGCGTGAGCTTGTCGCCCTCCCACGCGGCGATGGTGGCGAACGGCTCCATCATCGAGTGACTTTCGTCGGCGGTCTGGTAGGTCGCATCGATCGTGACCGGCGCGGCAGCGAATGCCGCATCGAAATCGCCGAGCGTCTGCTTGTCGGGCTTGCCTTCGCGTCCCTTCGCCAACGGCGCAGACGGCGCGAGGCGCGGGAAGTCGAAGCGTCCGCCCTTGCCGACGTCGTAGCGGGTCTTGATCAGGCCCGCGGCGGCGCGTGCCTGCTCGAAGGTCTCGGCGACCACGCAGGCGATCGCCTGGTGGTAGTGGGTCACGTCGCGGCCGCCGAAGAGGGGTGCGTTGTTGCCGATGCCCTTGCCCACGGGCTTGGTCGCGGGTGCGGTGATGATCGCCAGCACGCCGGGCGCGGCGCGCGCCTGCGTCACATCCATCGAGCTGATCCGGCCCTTGGCGATGCCGGCACCGACAACGTCGCCATAGACCTGGTTGGCGATCACGTCATGGCGCTCGTAGGCATACGGCGCGGTGCCGGTGGCCTTGAGCGGGCCGTCAATGCGCGGCGTCGACTTGCCGACCACCTTCGCCTTGTCAAACAGGTTGGCGCCCGATGGTGCGTCGAATTTCATGGCCATCAGCGTCCTCCCTCGACCAGTACCGCCGCCAGCGTGCGTTCCGCCAGGGTGAGCTTGAATTTGTTCTGTTCGGTGGGACGCGCGCCTTCGAGCGCTTTCGCCGCTGCTGCCTGCACGCCGCTGCCAAGCGCGGCTTCCGCGGCGTCGACGCGCCAGGGTCGCGGGGCGAGACCACCGAATGCGAAACGCGCCGAGCCATCCTTCTGCACCACCGCCGCCACCGACACCAGCGCGAACGCGTAGGACGCGCGGTCGCGGACCTTGTGATAGACGTGCCGGCCGCCGAGCGGCTTCGGCAGCGTCACGTAGGTGATCAGTTCGCCGCGCTCCAGCACGTTGTCTTGCTGCGGTTTGTCGCCGGGCAGGCGATGGAAATCGCCAATCGCGATGCTGCGGGTGCTGCCGTCCGGCTTGACCGTCTCGACCGTGGCATCCAACACGCGCAGGGCCACCGCCATGTCGCCAGGATAGGTGGCGATGCAGGCATCCGAGGTGCCGATCACGCCCAGCGGCCGCGAGAACCCGTCGATCGCCGCGCAACCGGAGCCCGGCTGGCGTTTGTTGCAGGCCATGTTGGTGTCGTAGAAATACGGGCAGCGCGTGCGCTGCAGCAGGTTGCCGCCGGTGGTCGCCTTGTTGCGCAACTGCCCGGACGCGCCGGATACGATCGCGCGGGTGAGCACGCCGTAGTCGCGACGCACGCGCTCATGCGCGGCCAATGCGGTGTTACTGACCAGCGCGCCGATCCTCAAGCCGCCGTCGTCGGTCTTCTCGACCTTGTCCAAGCCGATGTCCTGCACGTCGACCAGGTGGGTCGGCGTTTCGACTTCCAGCTTCATCAGGTCGAGCAGGTTGGTGCCGCCGGCGATGAACTTCGCGCCCTGGGTACCGGCTACTGCCTTCGCCGCGTCGGCGGGGGTCTTCGCACGTTCGTAGCTGAAAGCCCTCATGTGCGATCCCTCCCCGCCTTGCCACCGGCCACTTCGGCCATGGCATCGGCGATGTTGGAGTAGGCGCCGCAGCGGCAGAGGTTGCCGCTCATGCGCTCGCGCATTTCCATGTTGGTCGCGCGCGGGCGTGCGGTGATGTCGTCCTGCACGTGGCTGGGGATGCCACGCTTGATTTCGTCCAGCACCGCGACCGCCGAGCAGACCTGGCCCGGCGTGCAGTAACCGCACTGGTAGCCATCGTGCTTCACGAAGGCGGCCTGCATCGGATGCAGCTTGTCCGGCGTGCCGAGGCCTTCGATGGTGGTCACCGCATCGCCCTCGTGCTGCACCGCCAGGCTGAGGCAGGAATTGATCCGCTCGCCATTGACGATCACCGTGCAGGCGCCGCACTGGCCGTGGTCGCAGCCCTTCTTGGTGCCGGTCAGGCGCAGGTGCTCGCGCAGGGCGTCGAGCAGGGTCGTGCGCGTATCCAGCTCCAGCGCGTGCTGCTTGCCATTGACGGTCAGCGACACCTTGGCGTTCACGGGGGCCTTCTGGGGACTGGGTGCCATCGCCTTGTCCGCGACGGCGGCGGCACTCGGTGCCAGGGTCACCGCGACCGAGGTCGCACTGGTGAGCAGCAATTCGCGGCGTGTCAGCTTGAACCCTTCATCGGGCTGGTGCACATCGACCTCCTGGCTCTGGGTGTTGCCCGTGGCTTGGTGGACGCGGATTGGCGGGGCGATGCCAACCATGCGCGCTTGGGTCTTGGATGGACGTGAAAGTCGAACCCCTTCGGTGCGTCCGGTGAAGCTCCCCGCACTTCGGAGATTACCCGTCTTGTGGGACGTCCGTGCGACGCGCCGCAACCCGGCAAAACCGGGACGGAGGCAGTTAAGCGAACTTAACTACCTCCGTCCCGGTTTTGTAGGTTTGTAAACGTACCGCTCGATGCAGGATTACCTGGCGGCGGCGCGCGCCGCTTCGATGATCACCTTCGCCACCGCTTCCGGGCTGGACACCATCGGCACGTGGCTGGTCGGCACTTCGGTGGTCGTGGCGCCGATCTTCTTCGCGAGCGCACGTTGCGCGCCGGGATCGATCATGCGGTCCTGGCCGGCGACGATGTACCACGACGGCTTGCCGGTCCATGCGGCCACGGTGACGGGCTGTTCGAAGTTCGCGCCGCGCACGGGGCCCTGGGTGGCATGGATCAGGTTGGCGTCCTCGGCACTCACGTCCTGGGCGAAGTCGCGGGCGATGGCGTCGGCGGGCAGGGTGAGGAAACCGTCGGCGTCGGCGATGAAGTGCGCGAAGCCGGGAGGCGCCGGGAAGGCGGTGGTGTCTGCCGCCGAATGGGCACCGAGCGTCGGCGCGAAGGCTGCGACGTAGACCAGCGACTTGACCTTGTCGTGCCCGCCGGCCTGGGTGATGACCGCACCGCCCCAGGAATGTCCGACCAACACCACCGGGCCGGTCTGCGCATTGATGATGCGGTTGGCCGCGGCGACATCGTCCTCCAGCGACGTCAGCGGGTTCTGCACCGCGACTGCGTTGAGGCCTTCGGCCTGCAGCAGCGGAATGACCTTGTTCCAGGACGAGCCGTCGGCGAAGGCGCCGTGCACCAGGACGACGGTCGGGCGGGTGTCGGCGACCGGCGCCGGGGTGGCGGCCGAAGCGGCAGTGCTCAGGCCGAGGGCGGAGGCGAGGACCAGCGGGGCGAGGATGTTCATGGCGGAGCTCCTTGGGATCGAGTGGGCCGGGTCGTTCCCGGTGAGGCCACTATCCCGGAGTCGACCAGACCATATGTGCTGTAAAGTCCAGAAAACTTGTCTTTGAGTCCAAACATGGCCGACAGGCTCGATGCGCTGCTGGGCAACTTCCCCGTGCGGGCCACGGTGAGCCACACCGGGAATATCTGCGGAATCCACGAGCTGCCGGCGGAAGGCACGCTTGGCCAACTGCACCTGATCAAGCGCGGCACCGTGGTGGTCCACCACGCCGCAGGCAAGCCGATCACCATCGATACACCCAGCCTGCTGCTGTACCCGCGGCCCTGCGACCACCGTTTCGTGGTGGAAGGCGAGGACGGTGCCGACCTGGCCTGCGCGGCCCTGGGCTTCGAGTCCGCCGCCGAGAATCCGCTGGTGTCCGCGCTACCGACGTACCTCTGCCTGCCGCTGGAGCAACTGGTCGGCACCCGCCCGCTGCTGGACCTGCTGTTCGAGGAAGCGTTCGAGCAGCGTTGCGGCCGCCGCGAGGTGCTGGCCCGGTTGTTCGAACTGGTGCTCATCCAGGTGCTGCGCCACCAGATGGAAAGCGCACAGCTGCAGTCCGGCCTGATGGCGGGCTTGGCGCATCCGCGCCTGCGACGCTCGATCGTCGCGATGCACGAGCGGCCGCGCGACGAGTGGACACTGGAAGCGTCGGCGGCGGTCGCGGGCATGTCGCGCAGTTCTTTCGCACAGACGTTCCGGACGACGGTGGGATGCACGCCGGGCGAGTACCTGCAGCGGTGGCGGATCCTGCTGGTGCAGAAGGGGTTGCGCGGCGGCAAGCCGTTGAAGGTGCTGGTGGATGCCGTCGGCTATGCCAGCGAGTCGGCGTTGTCGCGGGCGTTCAAGGTGCAGGCGGGCGTGACGCCCAGGGAGTGGAGGCGCGCGCATGTGCGAGCGGCTTGATGTGCTGCCTTCGCCGGCGCAGGTTCGTGTGACGTCGAGGGCATCGTCGCGAGACGCCGCGCGCTAGCCCCCGGGCGAACGCGGTTGCGCAGGAGGGGTTCGATCCAACAGGCAGTCGATGAATGCACGCAGCGCAGCGGGTTGGTGCTGCCTGTTCGGGTAATAGAGGTAAAGACCGGGGCGCGACACCGACCACTCCGCGAGCACGCGTACCAATCGCCCCTGCGCCAATAGATCACCAACACCGTCTTGCTCAAAGTGATAGGCGATGCCGAGCCCGTTCAACGCAGCCGCAACACCGATGTCTGCGTGGTTGGTGACGACGGGGCCGTCGACGGCCACCTCGATCCGCTGCCCCCGCTTGTCGAACTCCCACCGGTAGTTGCTGCCGTCCGCCTGCAGCCGCCAGTTGACGCACGCATGGTCGTGCAGGTCGGCAGGCGACTTCGGCAAGCCGTGCCGCGCGAGGTATGCCGGAGACGCCACCGCAACCATGGCGAGATCCGGCGTGAGGCGGACGGCCACCATGTCCTTCTCGAGCCGACCGCCCACGCGGATGCCGGCGTCGAAGCGCCCGTAAACGATGTCGGCCAGCGTGTCGTCGACGACGATGTCGAGCACGACATCGGGGTTTTCCTGATGGAACCTTGCCAGCCGCGGCGCGATGACGGTCCTCGCCGCCATCCCGAGCGTGTTGATCCGAAGCGTGCCGCGGATCTGGGCGGTCGACTCGCTCGCCTCGGCAACAGCGGCCGCCATGTCCCGGAACAGCGGCGCGATGCGCATGTAGAGCTGCTCGCCGCTTGCAGTGGGCGCCACGCTGCGGGTGGTCCGATTCAGCAGGCGCGCGCCGATGCGACCCTCGAGTTGCCGGATGGTCTGGCTGAGCGCAGAGGGCGACAAGCCCAGATGCTCTGCCGCGCGGGCGAAGCTCCGGCGCTCCACGATGGCCACGAAGGCCTTGAGCTCGGCAAAGTCCGATCCACGCATTATGCATTCGCTTCTTCATGACTCATTCGAATTCTAGGATATTCCCTAAATAGCTGCCGGGGCGCAATTTGTGAACCGTCCTCACCACGGAGTTCACCCATGACCGCTCTAACGCTCCCCGATCCGATCGCCGCCTATCTCGAGGCGGACAAACTAGGTCCTGACGACGTCGCCCGTTGTTTCACAGCCCAGGGCATCGTGAGGGACGAAGGCCAGACGCACGTCGGCCGTGACGCCATCAAGGCGTGGAAGGCCGAGTCGTCTACGTTGTACACGTACACACAGGAGCCCTTCGCCATCGAACAGGTCGACGGGCTGCATGTCGTCAGCAGCCACGTGGCCGGGAGCTTTCCCGGGAGCCCCATCGACATGACATTGGCCTTCCGCCTGGAGCGCGGCCTGATCGCCAGCCTGGAGATCAGCGCATGAGCTTCGACCTGCAACTCGGTGGCCTGAGGGCCGTGGTCACCGGCGGCACGCTGGGCCTTGGCGCTGCCGTCGTGCAAGGACTCGTGGACGCAGGGGCGCAGGTGCTGACCTCCGCCCGCAAGATGCCGGCGCAACCGTTGGATGGCGTGAGGTACGTGTGCGCGGACCTGATGACGGCGGAGGGCGTCTCGCATCTTGCCCAGACCGCTCTCGAGACTTGGGGAGGCGTCGATATCGTCATCGATGTACTCGGTGGTTCGAGCACGCCGCCGGGTGGCTTTGCTGCGATCAGCGACGAGCACTGGTTCGCCGAGCTGAGCCTGAACCTGATGCCGGCGGTGCGTCTCGATCGCGCGCTGCTGCCGTCGATGCTCGCGCAGGGCTCAGGGGTGATCGTCCACGTGAGCTCGATCCAGCGCGAGATGCCCTTGCCCGAATCAACGACTGCCTATGCGGCCGCGAAGGCGGCTCTGACGACGTACAGCAAGTCGCTCGCCAAGGAAGTCACACCGAAGGGTGTGCGGGTGCTTTCGGTCGCGCCGGGGTGGATCGAGACCGAGGCGTCCGTGGTTTTTGCGGAACGCATGGCCGAAAACGCTGGGACGGATTACGAAGGCGGCAAGAAGCTCGTCATGGATTGGCTGGGCGGCATTCCGCTCGGCAGGCCTGCAGCGCCACGTGAAGTCGCCGATTTGATCGTCTTCCTCGCATCTGCACGCGCCAGTGCGATCACCGGAACCGAGTACCGCATCGACGGCGGCACCGTCCCATCGCTCTGATCGCCCACTGCCCGACTCGCGCCGGCGGCGAGCCTCCCGACGGCGCAGACGCTGCTTTGGGTCGATCAGAGACGTGATGCTCGCCGCAACCTCCACGACGGTAATTTTTCACACAGCCCACCGGCCCGCTTCCCCTTCCGACCCGACTTGGTCACTGTATGCAGTCGCGCCATCGCCGGCATGCGACACCCCACGACCATGAACGCGACCACCCGCCGCCTCTCAGGCAACCTGCTCCGCGAACTCGCGGCGAGCATGCCCGTGCAACGCTTCCCGCGGGCACGACGCTGCTGACCGAAGGCGACTCCGCGGACTTCCTGTACGTGCTGATCCAGGGGCAGCTCAAGGTCTACTCCGGCAACAGCAAGGGCCGCGAGGTGGTCTACAACATCCTGGAGCCGGGTGAGTTCTTCGGCGAGATGATGCTGGACGGCGAGCCACGCTCGGCCTCGGTCAAGGCGGTGGTCGACTCGGAGTGCGTGCTGGTCCCCGCCGATGAACTGAGCGGCATGCTGCTTGCGCATCCCGAGTTCGCCGAGTGCCTGGTGTTGACGCTGATCTCGCGGCTGCGCAACGCCACCGGCAAGATCCGCAGCCTGGCGCTGGATGGCGTGTACGAACGAGTAGCGGCATTGCTGGCCGATGCGGCGGTGCTGGACGGCGACGTGCTGCGCGTGCCGCGCTCGTTCACCCAGCTGGAAATCTCGACCCGCGTCGGTGCCAGCCGCGAGATGGTCAACCACGTGCTCCGCGACCTGGTGCGCGGCGGTTTCATCCTGAAGGACAAGCAGCACCGGATGACCATCGTGAAGGCGCTGCCGAAGCACTGGTAACTCGCGAGTACCGCACCACGTGGGCCGGTGGTTCGCCATGTCGATCACCACCGGCGGTGGTGTTCATATTGCCTCTCGATGTCTCGTGCAAACCTGACCGAGCATCGCGCATGCCTGCGTTGAATGCAGTGCGAGCGATCAATCAGCGAGGCGTCCGGCATGAAGACCGAGGCAATGATCCGAGCGGTGCAGCAGAACCTCGACATCGAAGTGGATGGACGGGCGGGACCGCAGACGTGGGGCGCCATTTACCAGGCCATCGTCCGTCCACGAGCAACGCCCTCGGTCGCGTTCACGGGGCCACGGGATCACGCCAATGCCAGGAGCGAACGGCTCATCGCCACCCTGCTGCCGCATGTCCGGCCGTACGCACGGGCGCTCTACTTCAAGGCGCGCGACAACGGCATCAGCATCAACATCATCAGCGGCACCCGCACCTACGCGGAGCAGGACGCGCTGTACGCGCAAGGGCGCACCAGCGCCGGCGACATCGTCACCAACGCACGCGGCGGGTATTCCAACCACAACTTCGGCATCGCGTTCGACATCGGGGTGTTCAGCGGCAACCGCTATCTGCCGGAATCGCCCTTGTACAAGGCGGTCGGTGCGCTGGGGATGGAGTTGGGGCTCGAATGGGGCGGCAACTGGAAGACCATCGTCGACCAGCCGCATTTCCAGCTGCGCCCGGCATGGGCAGGCGACATGACCGATCGCGCGATGCTGGCGGAGTTGCGCCGGCGGACACAGCAAGGCGAGGACATCGCCTAGGCGAAGCAATCTGCAGGGCGAGCAGCGAAACCTTCCCCTTTCAACAGCAGGACACGGACGTGGCCAGGATCGAACGACCCTTCTATCCGATCATCTATGTGCGCGGTTATGCGATGACGCAGGACGAGATCGTGCAGACCACCTCGACCCCGTTCATGGGCTTCGAGGCGGGTTCGACCAAGATCCGGCAGGCGCACGACGGCCGCATCCTGAAGTTCGTGTTCGAGTCGCCGCTGGTGCGGTTGATGAAGGACTACGGCTACGTGGACAACTACGCGGCGGGCGCCGAGCGCCGCGACAACAAGATGCCTGCGCGCACCATCGCGATCCACCGCTATTACGATCCCGCCGATCCCGCGTTCGGCGATGGCAGGAAGCCATCGATTCCGGATGCCGCCGCCGCGCTCGCGCAGAAGATCCTGGACCTGCGCGACCGCATCTGCGGAACCTCCGAGACGGCGCGCCGCGACTTCAAGGTCTACCTGGTCGCGCACTCGATGGGCGGCCTGATCTGCCGTTGCCTGCTGCAGAACAAGACGGTGACCACGGCGGAAGTGCGCGGCATGGTCGACAAGGTCTTTACCTACGCGACGCCACACAACGGCATCGAGATGGGCGGGATCAACGTGCCGAGCTTCCTGTCGATGAACGACATGAACAATTTCAGCCGTACCAACATGGCCAAGTACCTGAAGGTGCCGAAGGACAAGGTCAACACGCTGGAGGGCTCGGGTTTTCCCGAGGAGCGATTCTTCTGCCTGGTCGGCACCAACAGCCGCGACTACGCCGTCGCGAACGGACTGTCGTCGTTCGCGGTAGGCCCGATGAGCGATGGCCTGGTGAGGATCGAGAACGCCTACGTGGACCGCAGCCCGCGCGCGTTCGTCAACCGCAGCCACAGCGGCCACTTCGGCATCGTCAATTCCGAGGAGGGCTACCAGAACCTGGTGCGCTTCCTGTTCGGCGACATCAGCGCCACCGCGCGGCTGGAGATCGCCGCGCTGCCGTTCCCGCCGGAGATCGAACAGGCGCGCAAACGCGGCAAGCGCATCGCCTCGTCCTATTACATCGAGGCCACGGTGGCCCCGCGCGGCGCCTACACCTACGACCTGACCTCACGCACGCAGGCGCATGCCAGCGCGGTGCGACGCGAGTACGCCGAACTGTTCGACAAGGACGGCAACCTCAGCGCGGCGGCGCGCTCGCCGGTGCTGTTCTCCGTGTTCCTGGATTCATCGAAGATCGAGACCGGCAAGGAAGTCGCATTCTCGATCGACCTTGCCGTGTCGAACGCGGGTTACGAGATCGACGGCGCACTGTTCCTCAAGAGCCACATCCCCGGCGAGTACCTGTTCCGCAATACCCTGGTGCTGTTCGCCAGGCGCGACGAAGCGAAGCAGTGGAAACTGCGCTACGTCTGGGCCGACGATCGTTGGGCATCGGGATCGAAATCGGAAGCGGACTTGATCCGCCTGGGCGGCGGCGCGGTCGGCATCGAACAGGATGCGGCGTCGGTGTTCTCGATCCCGCTTGCGTCCGCGAAGGGCTTCACCGCGAACCTGGCGATTTCGTTGTCTGCGTGGCAGTGAGCTGCGCTTCGGACAGCAAGGTCGTTGCACGACGCGCAAGCATCATCCGCCGACGGGCTGCGCCAGGAACCGGCTTTCGAACACGTCACCGGGCACCGGCTTGCTGTAGAGGTAGCCCTGCATCTCGTCGCAGCGCAACAGCCGCAGGAAACGCGCCTGCTCTTCGGTCTCGACGCCTTCAGCCACCACTTTCAACTTCAGCGTATGCGCCAGGGTGATCATGCTGGAAACAAGCGACATGCCTTCTGGCGTGTCACTCATGTCGTTGATGAAAGAACGGTCGATCTTCAGCATGTTCAACGGCAGCTTCGACAGGTAGCTGAGCGAGGAGAACCCGGTGCCGAAATCGTCCAGCGCGACGGTCACGCCCATTTCGCGGATCGCCTGGAGCGTGGAGATGCCCTGCCGGATATCCTGCATGACCATGCTTTCCGTGATTTCCAGTTGCAGGCCGGACGCGGCGGCGGGGTCGATGCCGACCAGTTGCTGGATTTCGGCGATGAAACCGGGACTGCGCAGTTGCAGCGATGACACGTTGACTGCAATCGGCTGGACCGGAAGACCCGCACGCTTCCAGCGCAGGTAATCGGCGATGGCCTGCTGCAGGGCCCAGCGCCCGACATGGTGGATCAGGCCGGTTTCTTCCAGCACCGGGATGAATTGGCCTGGCGGCACCAATCCGACCTGCGGCCGATTCCACCGGATCAAGGCTTCAGCACCGGTCATCTGTCCGGTAGCCAGGCTTACCTTGGGCTGGTAGTGCAATACGAACTCGTCGTTCTCCAGCGCGAGGCGCAACTGGTTTTCCAGAGTGAGGCGCACCGCCACGCTTTCGTTCATCGAGGCCTGGTAGAACATGTAGCGGTTGCCGCTGGCCTTGGCATTCTTCAACGCCGCCTCGGCATTCCTGAACAGCACGTCGACATGCTCGCCGTCCCCGGGGAACACCGCCACGCCCGCCTTCGCAGCGATCCGGAACGGGCTTCCCCCCAAGTCGAACTGATGCTGCTCGAACCGCTCCAGGGTCTTTTCCAGCAGTCCGACCAGGTTCCCGTCGGGCATCACTTCCGGCAACACGAAGGCGAAATGGTCGGCATCGATGTGCGCGAGCAGCGCCGGGTCGCCTGCATTACGGGTCAACCAGCCCGCGACCTGCCTGAGCAAGGCGTCGCCGGCGGCGCGACCCAAGCTGTCGTTGATGTTCTTGAAGCGTTCCAGATCGAACAGGAACAAGGCGAGCTTGCGCCCACTGCCTGAATGGCTTCGCAGGGTCTGCGCCACCCGCTCGAGGAACAGGGTGCGGTTAGCCAAGCCTGTGAGCTCGTCGTAGTAGGCCAGATACTCCAGTCGTTCCTGATTGGCGATATGGGCGATCGCGAACGCGATGTCCCCCGCCACTTCCCTCAGCAGCTTCATTTCCTCGGCGTGGAAGAACTCGTGTTCGCTGGCGTGGAGTACGAACACGCCGATCGCTTCGCCTGCAACGATCAGCGGCAGGACCCCCACCGACCGGATTCCGGCATCGGCGCACTCTCGCGCAAGCAGCAACTGCGGGTCGTCGATCGAATTGTTCGACACAAGCTCGGTATTTCCGCGCATCGCGCGGACGATCATGCTGTTCGGTGACCGCTCGGGGGAAGCCAGCACTGCGCGGATGGCGTCGACGATCCCGTCGTCATCTCCGGCCCAGGCAACCGGCGTGACAACGCCGCTGACCGGATCGGCGATCGCGATCATCGCCATGCTGAACTTGCCGTCCTCGACCGCGATCCGGCAAGCCCCCGCGAACAGCTCGTCACGGCTGCGCACGCGCACGATCAACGTGTTGATCCCGCTGAGCATCGCGTGCACGCGGCTCAGGTAGCGGATCCGGGCTTCGCTGAGTTTGCGTTCGGTGACGTCCGTGCCGATCCCGATCATGCGCATGGGCGAGCCGCTGTCGTCGCTCTGGACCAGGGCATGCACCTTGAGATGGCGCACTTCGCCGTCGGGCCAGGGCACGCGGAACTCCGTGTCCACGGTGCCGCTGACCCGGAGCGCTGCCTGGATGTCGGCATCGACGCGTGCGCGGTCGTCGGGATGCACGCACTGTTGCCATGCCTCGTAGCCACCGCCGAACCGGGCCTCGTCGATCCCGTACAGCTCGTGCATCAGGTCGTCCCAGACCAGCGCATCGCTGCGCACGTCCCACTCCCAGATGCCGATCCGCGCCGACTGCGTGGCCAGGCTCAGCCGGTCGCGGCTTTCGCGGACCTGGAGTTCCCCCAGCTTGCGCTCGGTGATGTCCTGGCAGGTCCCGGTGACGCGCACCGCAACACCGCTGGCGTCGAATTCGGTGGTCCAGCGCTCTTCCACGTACTTGACCTTGCCGTTGCGCAGGAGCAACCGGTGCTCCATCTCGCACGCCAGGTGGTGGTCCAGCGAAGCGGCGAACGCCTTCGCGACCCGATCGCGATCCGCCGGGTGCACCAGCTCCAGGAAGGCGTCATGCGTGGGGCGGAAGGTGGCGGGGTCGACCTCATGGATCCGGTAGGACTCCTCCGACCAGGTCACGTCCATCGTGGCCAGGTCGGTCTCCCAGTCGCCGATCTTCGCCACGCGCTGGGCTGCGAGCAGGCGGTCGTGCTTGCCCTCCAGTGCCTGCGCGAGTTGCCGCTGGCTGGCTTCGCTCTCTCGCAGCGTTTCCTCAGTACGTTTGCGCTCGGTGATGTCGCGCTGCAGAGCGACGTAGTGGGTGATCGTGCCGTCGGCGTCGCGGATCGGCGCCACCTGCCAGTCCTGTTCGTATTCGCTTCCGTCCTTGCGGTACTGGGTGACGATACCTTCGAACTGCTCGCCCTGTTTCAGGTTCTCTCGAAGGCGTTGCAGAACCGCGCGATCCGTGCGTGGCCCTTGCAGGATCCGCGGAGTCTGGCCGATGACCTCCTCGTTGGCATGGCCGGTGAGGGTGGTGAACGCGGGATTGGCAAAGAGGATGCGAGGCCCCGGCAGGTCGAGCTGCGCATCGGTGATGAGGATCGATTCCTTCGACTGCATCACGGCGGACATCAGCAGCCGCAGCATGTTCTCGGCTTTGTTGCGCTCGGCGATGTCTTCCTGCAGTGCGCGATTGGCGTCTTCGAGCTGCAGCGATTTCTGCTCCAGTTTGCGGATCAGGGTCCTGCTGTAGACCTGCATCAGATCGCTTTCGTTTCCGCTCGGCATGTCGGCGCCGATCGCGTCGGCCCCGGCAACGCTAGCGCCGATCTCTTCGATCCGGGCGAGGAAGACGTCGGGTTCGCACGGCTTGAGGATGAACCCGTCCGCACCCAGGCTGCGCGCAAGGTCCTGGTCCTCGGCTTCGGTATAGGTAGCGGTATAGACCACGAAGGGAATGTGCCGGAGGTGCGCATCGACCTTCCAGTGCCGCAGCAGGGTGTAGCCATCCATCACCGGCATCAGCAGGTCGGAGACGATGATCGCGGGAGGATCCCTGCGCGCCTTTACCAGCGCCTCGGCACCGTGCTGCGCGGTGGCGACTCGGTAGCCGTGACCCTCGAAAAGGACTTTCAGGTAATAGAGATTCTCTTCCTTGTCGTCAACGATCAGGACGTTCCGCATGGAGATTCTCCGCTCGCGTTCGGTTCGAAACGTCGGATCTCGGACACGAAGGTGTCGGGATTGATTGGTTTCTCGATGTAGCCATTGCAGCCGGACGCGAGCGATTTTTCGCGATCGCCCATCATTGCATACGAGGTCACCGCGATGATCGGCGTATCGCGCAGCGATTCATTGCCACGCAAGGCGCTGGCCACCGCGTAACCATCCATGCCGGGCAGCTGGATATCGAGCAGGATCAGGTCAGGCACTTGCCGCTGCGCTGCTTCGATACCGGACGGCCCGTCGACGGCCGGCACCACCCGATAGCCGTTGCGCTCAAGCAGATAGGTCGCCAGATAGCGATTCTGTTCGTTGTCCTCGATCAGCAGGATGGTGCGGTTCATGCCTGAGCCGTCCAATGTCGTGGCAAGGTTACGGTAAACGTGCTGCCCCTGCCCCATTCGCTGGAGACGGCGATGTCGCCACCGAGCAAGCGGCACAAGCGCCGACTGATGGCCAGGCCCAGGCCGGTGCCTTCGTGTTGCCGCGTGAGTCCCGAGTCCAGCTGATGGAAGGGCTTGAACAACGTGGCCAACTCGCCGGGACGCATGCCGATGCCCGTGTCGGTGACCTGCAGGCGTACAGTCCCTGCGGTCGCCTGGTCCGCCGGCGCATCCGGTGCCTGCACATACGCAGCCGACAGCGTCACCGAGCCGCGTTCCGTGAACTTGATGGCGTTCCCAAGCAGATTGATCAGCACCTGCGACAGCCTGCGGCGGTCGCTGACCATCTCGCCCAACGGTGTTTCGACGATCAGATTCAGGGCCAGTCCCTTCTTTTCCGCCAGCGGCCCGACTGTGGTCATCGCGCGCTCGATCGCTCCGCGCAAGTCGAATGATTGGGCCTGCATGTTCAACTGGTCGGCCTCGATTCTGGAGATGTCGAGGACGTCGTTGATCAATTCGAGAAGGTGGTTGGCGCTCGTGCGAACCATGCCCATTTGCTTGGCTTGTTCTGGATTCAGCGGACCGGCGAGGCCTTGCATGAGAATGCCGGTGAATCCGATGATCGAGTTGAGCGGGGTGCGTAGTTCGTGCGACATCGTGGCGAGAAAGGCCGACTTGAGGCGATCGGCAGCAGTGGCGGCGTGCATCGCCGATTCCAGTTCGGCAGTGCGTTCGATGACCCGTTGTTCGAGGGTCGCCTGGGTCGCGCGCAGCGCTTCCTCCGCCTTGATCTGCGCAGTGATGTCGGTGCCGATGCTGAGGATTTCCGCGACCTCTCCCTTCGTGTCGAGCGCTGTCTTGTTGGTCCAGGCGATCCAGGCCCGTTCACCGCTGCGGCGCATGCTTTCATTGATGTTCTGTTCGAATGCGGCCGGGTTCCTGCAGATTTCCTCCATCGCCTGCTTGAGGTCGCGTCCTTCCGAGTCCGTCTCCGGAACGATCGTGCCGACGACGCTACGGCCGCGGATCTCGTCTTCGGAAAAGCCGAAGAATCGCTGCCCGTATTCGTTGAGGAACAGAACCCGGCCCTCGCGCGACCAGTGCAGGATGATGCTGTTGGCATGTTCCACCAGTTCGCGATACTTGCGTTCGCTCTCGCTGAGGCGCTCTTCGGCTCGCCTGCGCCCGGAGATGTCGATGCCGACCCCGACGAGGCACGGCGTACCCTCGAACTCCACCCGTCGGCCGGTGAAGAAATACGGCGTGGTGCTGCCGTTCCTGGCGAGGAAATCCGCCTCGACGAATGCAGACTCACCAGCGAGGACCTCGGCAATCCGCCCCGCCACCTGCGCCTTGTCCGCTTGCGGGAAGAAATCCAGTGGATGCATGCCCGCGATCTCTTCGCTCGAATAGCCGGAAACCGCTTCGAAATTCCGGTTCCAGCGCAGGAAGCGCCCCGCTTCGTCGTACAGATAGACGATGCCGGGCATGCTGTCGATCATCGCTTCGGAGAAACGCTTCTCGTTGAGCGCCAATGCCGTCGCCGCCTGGCGATCCTGCTCGCGCGCCTCGTTCTCCAGGGCAAACGACACGTCGCCAGCAGCCTCTTCCAGCAGGGCGATTTCCTCCTTCTGGAAGAACCCCGCTTCCTCGGAATACACGTTCAGCGTCGCGCACACCATGCCGTGCAGGCGAATCGGAAACGCGGCCGCCGAACGCAGGCCTTGGCGTTGCTGCTCCGCCCACCACGACAACGCCGACGGATCGTTCAGCAGGTCGTTGCTGATGCAGGTTCCAGCGCTGCGAAACGCCATGCCGGCCGGGCCGTGACCCTTGGCACGCTCGTCGACAAAGACCTCGATGCTGTCGAGGTATCCGCTGTCGTCCCCGCACCTGGCCACCGGAAGCAGGCGGCCGCCGATCGGGTCGTGCCAGCCGATCCATGCCATCTTGAACCCACCGAACTGGACCAGGACCTGGCAAACCTTCGGCAGCAATTCGTCGCGGCTGCGCAGCCAGACGATTGCCTGGTTCACCTGGCTGAGCGCCGCGTAGAGCCGGGTGATGCGCTGCAGGTCGTGCTCGCGCGCCTTCTGCTCGGTGATGTCCCGCGCGATCTTGGAAGCACCGATGACCTGGCCGCGGGCATCCCGGATCGGCGATGCGGTGATCGAGACATCGATGATCCGTCCATCCCGCGCCTGTCGGCGTGTCTCGAAATGCTCGACGCGCTCGCCGGACCGGAGCCTGGCCAGGATCGCGTCCTCCTCATGCTGCCGATCGCCGGGGATCAACCGGCGGATCGACGTCCCGACCACCGCGTCCGCCGGATAGCCGAAGATCGCTTCGGCACCGCCGTTCCAGCTCGTGATGATGCCGTCCAGGTCCTTGCCGATGATGGCATCGCCCGAGGATTCGACGATGGCCACCAGGTGCTCGCTATATTCGTGCGCACGCCGGCTGTCGGAGACGTCCCGCACCACCGCCAGCAGGTTGCCGTCGGGCATTGGGGTGGCGTGCACGTCGGCATCGAAGGTCGTTCCATCCTTGCGGCGAAACGTCCATTCGCGCTGGTAGCCGGATGAGGCCTTGATCGCATCCAGCGCCGGGGCGATGTACTCCGCCTCGTCTGCCGCCACGATGTCGGAAGAACGCATGCCGACCAGCTCGTCGCGGTTGTAGCCGAGCATCCTGCAGATGCCCGGATTCGCATCAAGGTAGCGACCCTGCGGATCAGCGATCAGCAGGCCGTCTGGCGCAAGCTCGAACAAGGTGCGGTTGTGCGCATCGATTGCCGTAGCCGCGCCCTGATCCGACGTGCCGATCGAGGCTTCCGTCTCCGAAGGTCCGCTGGAGGATCCGGCGTGCATGCGCTTGCATCCTACCCCCAAACGACGCTTCAAGCCTTGAGCTGTTGTCAGGCCCGACGCGCGTCAGAACCCGTAACGCAAGAACCCGCCATCCACCGCGATGCACTCACCGGTGATGTAGCTGGACGCCGGCATGCACAGGAATGCCACCACGGCCGCCACTTCCTCGGGTTCGCCGATGCGGCCCAGCGGGGTGCGCAGGAGGACTTCATCGAGGTAGTCGGGATCGGCCAGCTTGGTGCTGGTGCGGCGGGTGCGGATGTACCACGGGGCCACCGAGTTCACGCGCACGCCGTCCTCCGCCCATTCCACCGCGAGGTTGCGGGTCATCTGCTGCAGCGCGGCCTTGCTCATGCCGTAGGGCGCACCGCTGCGCACGTGGGTGATGCCGGATACGCTGCCCACGTTGACGATGGCCGATGACGCGTGTTTCGCCAGCAACGGGTACGCGCCGCGGCAGAGTTCGAACGCGGAAAACAGATTGACCTCGAAGATGCCGCGCCACTGGTCTTCACCGTAGTCGAGCACCGGGCGGGTGATGTTGCCGCCGGCGTTGTTGACCAGCAGGTGCAGGCCGCCCAGGTCCGTCGCCCAATCGAGGATCTCGTTGCGCTGTTCTTCGTCGGTGACATCGGCAGGCAGCGCCAGCACCGCGTCCTCGGGACCGGGGAATTCGTCTTCAAGTTCGGCGCGCGCCTGCTCCAGCGCGGCGGCGTCGCGCGCGACCATCAGCACCTGCGCGCCCAGGCCCAGCAATTCGCGGCAGATCGCCAGGCCGATGCCGGCGCTGGCACCGGTCACCAGCGCGCGTTGTCCATCCAGGGTCCAGCGTGGTGAAGACATGCGCGGGCTCCGATGCGTAGGGTCGGGCGTAGGATAGGCCACGGCTCGCCCGCTTCGGAGATCACCATGCGCATGATCCTGTCGATTGCCTGCTTGTTGGTTGCGGCATGTTCGCCGCCGAAGCCGCCGGAAGAGGAGCGTCGTCCCGAGCCGCAGGCCGCTGCGGTCGTGCAGGCCGCGGATGCGTACAAGGATGCAGCGCGTGCGGCTGTGGCGAATACGGAACACGCGGCGGCGAAGGAGAAAGCGGCGCTCGACGCCGCGACACGGTGAGCCGCTAGTTCGCGGCCTTCGGATACGCGAGCAGGATCACCAGATCGTCCTCGCCGGCCTGCATCAGCGAATGGGTGCTGCCGGTGCGGGTGAGCATGGCGTCGCCCGGGCCGACGTCGCGGATCGTGCCGTCCATGATGTAGCGGCCCTTGCCGCTGACGACGTAATAGACCTCGTCCTTGTCGTGCTGGTGCATGCCGATGCCGGCACCCTTGTGCAGCACGCGCTTGCGGAAGAAGAAGCTCAGGCCGGGCGCATCGGCGAAGAACGGATACGCGGTGGTGGTGCCGGCACCGCCGTGCGGGCCGGGCTGCTGGCGGGCGATGTCGGCTTCGTGCACGACTTGCGAGGGATGCGCCTGCGCGGCGCGATCCGCCAATGCGGTGTCGCGTGCGCCGCAGTCGGTATCGCGCACCACGGTTTTCGCAAGCGCCGGATCCAGCGTCTTCCAGGCGCCTACGACAAGGCATGCCACAGCGGTCGCGCCGCGTGCCTGCAGGTGGGTGTCGTCGGCGAGCTTCTGCTCGGGCACGTGCATGTAAAACGGCTTCGATGCGTCGTCGCCGAGCGCGCGTAACCATGCAGTGCTTGCGGCATCGAGATCGATCAATCCGACCTGCTCGCGCTTCGCCAATTCGCGCACCGCGATCGAGTACGCACCGTGCGTGTCCAGCAACTGGTCGATCTTGCTGCCGCGCTCGAACTTGCGTCGCGCCAGCGGGGTAATGAGGATCGGCGTGGCGCCCTTCTCGCGCGCCAGCGCGACGTAGCGCATCAGCCACTGCGGGAACGCCTGCGCGGGTTCGTTGTAGCGGGTCGGGTCTTCGGCCTTCTCGTCGTTGTGGCCGAACTGGATCAGCAGCACGTTGCCACGCGTCAGCGATGCCTCCACCGGCTTCAGCCAGCCTTCATCGATGAAGCTGCGCGAACTGCGCCCGGACTGCGCGTGGTTCTTTACCTGCCACGCCGCGGGATCGAGGAAGGACTGGAGTTGCATGCCCCAGCCCTGGCGCGGTGCGCGCTCGGAGCCGTACTCGCTGGCGGTGGAGTCGCCGACGATGAAGACGCGCTTCGGCGATTGCGCTTCGGCCGTCGCACTCGACATCGCGAGCAATACGGCAAGGATCAGCAACAGGATGCGCATATGCACCTCGCCGAAGCGGAAGAGAGCGGGACAGACAGGGGTGATGTCCTGGAGAGGGAGCCCATTTCGCCCCGCCTGTCCCGTATGCGTGTGCCTCAGCGCGCCAGCCAGCCGCCGTCGACCGGGATCACCGCGCCGTTGACGTAATCGGACGCGCTGGAGGCCAGGAATACCGCGGTGCCGCCGAGGTCGGCCGGGATGCCCCAGCGACCCGCCGGGATGCGGTCGAGGATCGCCTTGTTGCGGTCCTCGTCGGCGCGCAGCTGCGCGGTGTTGTCGGTGGCCATGTAGCCCGGCGCAATGGCGTTGATGTTCACGCCCTTGTTGCCCCACTCGTTGGCGAGCAGGCGGGTGATGCCGGCAATGCCGCTCTTGGACGCGGTGTACGACGGCACGCGGACGCCGCCCTGGAACGACAGCATCGAGGCGATGTTGATGACCTTGCCGCGGCCCTGGGCGATGAAGTGCTTGCCCGCCGCCTGCGACATGAAGAACGCGGACTTGATGTTGACGTTCATCACGTCGTCCCAGTCCTTCTCGGTGAAATCGACTGCGTCGGCGCGGCGGATCAGGCCGGCGTTGTTGACCAGGATGTCGAAGCCGCCAAGGCCGGCGAGGGTTTCCTCGACGATGCGCGTGACCGGCTCGATGCTCATCAGGTTGGCATCGATGTTGACGAAGCGACGGCCGATCGAGCGCACTTTCTCGGCGGTTTCATCGGCGGGGACGATGCCGGCGCCGGCGATGTCCGCGCCCGCTTCCGCCAGCGCCAATGCGATGCCCTGGCCGAGGCCGGTATTGGCGCCGGTCACCAGCGCGACCTTGCCTTCGAGACTGAACGGATTTGCCATGACGAGCCCTTCCCCTTGTGTTGGCACCGGCCCGCACGCGGGCACGGCGATGCGTGGTGCTTACTTGAGCTGGCAGATGTCCAGCACGTGCATGTCGGTGTAGTCCAGGTTCTCGCCGCCCATTGCCCAGATGAAGGCGTAGTTGCTGGTGCCCGAACCCATGTGGATCGACCACGGCGGCGAGATCACCGCTTCGTCGTTCTGCACCACGATGTGGCGCTGCGCGTCCGGCTCGCCCATGAAGTGGTAGACGCGATCGTTGGCGGCGAGGTCGAAGTAGAAATAGATCTCGCTGCGACGGTCGTGCAGGTGCGGCGGCATGGTGTTCCACACGCTGCCGGTCTTGAGCACGGTCAGGCCCAGCAGCAACTGCGAGGACTGGCAGGTCGCCGGCACGATGAACTGGTAGATGGTCCGCTCGTTGCTGGTCTCCAGCGCGCCGCGCTCCAGCGATACGGCGTTCTTGATCGACAGCTGTTTGGTCTCGAAGCGCGCATGCGCCGGGGTCGAGGCCAGGTAGAACTTCGCCGGGTTGGCCGCATCGGCCGACGCGAACGAGACGTCGTTGCTGCCCATCGCGATGTACAGGCCATCCTTCGGGCCCAGCTCGAAGCTGCTGCCATCGACGGTGACCGTGCCGGTGCCGCCGCCGACGTTGATCACGCCCAGCTCACGACGCTCCAGGAACGGATGGCCGGCCGCCGAAGCCGGCTCGGTCTGCTTCGGCAATTCGACCGACTTGCTCACCGGGGCCGCGCCGCCGATCACGAAGCGTTCGTTGTGCGAGTAGCTCAACCGGATGTCGTCGGCGACGAACATCTCGCCGACCAGGTAGCGGTCGCGGAGCTGGTCGTTGCTGGCGCCGGACATCATGTCCGGATGGGTGGCGTGGTAGGTCTTGCTGAACATGCAGGGTGCTCCGGCGGTGCTTCGTGGTGCCCGTGATCGGGCATCGGACGTGAGGGGTTTGGCGGATTCTAGCGAGTCCTGGACACCGGTGTCATTTTGCGGCGCGACAAAAGCCGTCGAACGCGATCCACGGGGGTCATTCGGGCGGCTGGGCGGAGTCGCGGATGATCAGGTGCGGGCGGATGCTGGCCGCGGACAGCGCCACCGCCGCTTCCGGCTGGATCAGCATCGCCGCGGCGATGCGGCCGGTGTCGCGGGTGTGGCGGCGCACCGAGGTCAGCGAGGGCCACAACCGCGAGGCCAACGGACTGTCATCGAAACCGATCACCGAGAGCTGGCGCGGGATGGCGATGCCGGCGCGCATCGCGACCTTGTACACGCCTGCGGCCATTTCGTCGTTGCCGCAGAAGATCGCGGTCGGGCGCTGTTTGCCGAACAGCAGCTTCTCCGCCGCGGCGACGCCGGACTCGAAGGTGTAGCCGGCTTCGACCACGCGCGCCTTCGGCACCTGCACGCCCTTGCTGGCCATCGCCTCGATGAAGCCCTGGGTGCGCTCGATCGCCGAGCGATACGCCTGCGGGCCGGTGATAAGGGCGATGTCGGTGTGGCCCAGGCCGAGCAGGTAATCGGCGACTTCGGCCGCGCCGTTGCGGTCGTGGGTGACCACCATTCGCGACGGCTCATCCATCGCCACGGAGGCGATGCGCGTGTAGCGGCAATCGATGTCGGCCAGCATGTCGGCCAGCGCCTGGTCTTCCGACGCACGCGGCACCAGCATCACCCCGTGCAGTTTCTGCTGCTGGGCGAAACGGCGCACGCCGTCGATGTAGCCGGGGCTGCGGCTGTCGCAGGGATGCACGACCAGCTCGAAGCCGGAATCGCGCAACGCGTCCAGCGCGCCGTACTGCATGTTGACGATGTACTGCGCGGTCGGGTTGTCGTAGACCATGCCGATCAGGAACGACTTGCGGAACGCCAGCCCGCGCGCCATCGGATCCGGCGAATAACCGACCTCGCGCATCACCGCTTCCACGCGGTCGCGGGTGTCCTTCCGCACCAGCGGCGAGTCGTTGATGATCCGCGACACGGTCTTCTTCGACACTCCCGACAAGCGGGCGATGTCGTTGATCGTGGAGGCCTTGCCCGATGCAGCGGCATCGGAACCGGCGGATTTCCTGCGGACGGTCATGGACGGGGCGGACTCTTCGGAAAGCGGTGGAATGGTTCGATTCTAGCGACCGCCGCCAAGCGCGGCGCGCCAGCGCGGATATTCGGTCTTCAGCAGTGCGCGTGGCCAGCTGCCGTACCACTCGTAGCCGGTGCGGCGCTCGCGGGTGACATCTTCATAGCGCGCCAGCCTGCGGCCTTCGCGGTCTGCGAGCACGGCGCTGTTGTCGGCCAGGTCGTGGAAGCGCGCCCACGTGCTGGCGTTCGGGTCGGCAACCAGCCTGCGGTCCTTGTCGGTGCCGTGATAGCGGAACTGCTCCGGCGGGGCGTCGAAGGTCTCGATGCGCCATCCTTTCAGCTCGACCCGGCGCAGCCAGTCGACCGCGCCATCCACCGCCGCGATCACCTCTGGCGACGGTGACGGAATCGACATCAGGTAGCGCACCACGCCGACAGTTTCCTGCCCGGTGATCGATGGCAGCTCGAATTTGCGGCCCTGCGCGGGCTGCAACGTGGTGGCGTCGTACTGACCGACCCAGCCGGCGAGGCGATCGCCCTGGCGCACCTGCAGGCGCAGCAGGCAGTCGTCGCCGCGCGTGACCGCATCGCGCACGCGGGCCAGCGTGGCGGCGTCGACGAAGGCGTAGCGCGCGCGCTCATCGAGCACCTTGCGCAAGGTGCCGAGCACGCCGGCGGTGACATCGTCGGCAATGGTGATATGCGGATAGTAGGACTCGCGTGCCGGCACCGTGTGCGGCCAGCCGCCGCAGCTCGCGATCTGCTGCGCCAGGGTGAATTGCAGGCCGCGCAGGCTGCCATCGCGATAACGCGCATTGCCGGTGATCGCCCACGCCGTGGCCAGGTAATCCAGCTGCGTGTAGATGTTGCGGTTGTCGAAACTGCCGCCGGTCTTCTTCGCCTCTTCGGCGAAGCGCGCATGGGTGTCGGCGTCGAGGATGCGTGCCGGATCCTCGTTCTCCTTCCAGCCACCGTCCACGCGCTGGTACAGCAGGAGGGTGTCGGCGATCTTCGCGACCTCATCCGGCGCATGCCGCGGGTACTTGTCGCCATGCACGTTGCGCCAGTGATGGATCGCGTCGCCGAAACCGGCCAGCGATGGCGCGTCCTGCGCCTGCGCGACCGCAGGCAGCATGACCGCGACACCCAGCACCGCATGCAGCAGCGCCGCAGGCAGGGTCACGCCTTGAGTGCCTTCGGCAGCCACATCGACAACTCGGGCACGAACGCGACCAGCAGCAGCACGACCACGCCGGCCAGCCAGAACGGCCAGATCGTGCGCAGGCTTTGTGCAATCGTGATCTTGCCGATCGCGGTGCCGATGAACAGCACCGAGCCCACCGGCGGCGTCACCAGGCCGATGCCGCCAGCCAGCACCAGCACCAGGCCGAAGTGGATCGGGTCGATGCCGTAGGCCCTGGCCACCGGCAGGAAGATCGGCGTGCAGATCAGGATCAGCGGCGCCAGGTCCATGAAGGTGCCCAGCAACAGCAGCATCACGATGATCATCAGCAGGACCATCGACTTGCTGTGGGCAAACGATTGCAGGAACTCGACCGCCGCCGCCGGCACCTGCAGGTAGGCCAGCAGCCAGCCGAACACCGCCGCGGTGGCGATCACGAACAGGATCACGCCGGTGCTGCGCGCGGCATGCACCACCGTGGCCAGGAACTCGCGCACGTCGAGCTGCCGGTACAGCACGCTGGTCACCAGCAACGCATAGACCACCGCGATCGCCGCCGACTCCACCGCGGTGAAGATGCCGGCACGGATGCCGACGAAGATCAGCGTCACCAGGCCCAGGCCCGGCAGCGCCGACACCATCCGTGCCGCCACCGCACGCCAGCCGGGGAACGGCTCCACGCCGTAGCCGCGATGGCGCGCCACCACGTAGCCGGTGACCATCAGCACCACGGTCATCAGCAACGCCGGGACGATGCCGGCAGCGAACAGGTCGGCGATCGACAGGCCGCCACCGGCCGCGGCCGAGAACAGGATGAGGTTGTGCGACGGCGGCACCAGCAACGCGACCAGCGCTGCGGTCACGCTGACATTGACCGCGAAGTCGCGGTCGTAGCCGCGCTTGACCATCTGCGGGATCATGGTGCCGCCGACCGCGGAGACATCGGCAATCGCGGAACCGGACACACCGCCGAAGAACAGCGAGGACAGGATCGAGACCTGCCCCAGCCCGCCGCGCAGGCGGCCCACCAGCGACGCCGCCAACGCGATCAGGCGCTCGGAGATGCCGCCGCGCATCATGATCTCGCCGGCGAAGATGAAGAGCGGGATCGCGATCAGCGATGCCGAACCGGTGCCGGCGGAAATCTGCTGGACCAGCACCACCGACGGCAGGTCGAGGTACAGCAGGGTGACGAGTGCGGAGGCCGCCAGCGCGTACGCGACCGGCACGCCGATGATCAGCAGCAAGGCGAACACCAGGAACAGCAGGGAGATCGCCATCAGAGGTCTCCTTCCTGCGCCGCGGGTTCGGGCACGGCCGGTCCCTGTGGGCCGAACGCCAGCACCAGCCGGTTGAGCGCGAACACCACCATCAGCGCGCCACCGAGCGACAGCGGCAGGTAATTGATGCTCTGCGGCAGGTTGGCACCGGCGGCCTTGATGCCAAGTCCGTCGACCAGCAGCACCGCGCCCCAGTAGGCCAGTACCGCGCCGATGGCGACGATGACCAGGGTCACGATCAGGTCGATGGCGAGGCGCGCGCCCGGCCTGACGTGGTCATGCAGCAGGAAGAAGCCGAAATGGCGGTTGGTGTGCACGCCGCAAGCGGCGCCCAGGCTGGTGGCGGTGGCCAGCAACAGCAGGGTCACCGGCTCGGTCCAACTGGGCGAATCGTTGATCACATAGCGGGCGAAGACCTGCCAGCCCTGCACCACCACCAGCCCGAGCAGGGCGGTGGCGGCGATGCCGATGGTCAGGCCGGCGAGCTTGTCCAGGGCGCGCTGGACGGCGCTGGACGGCGGAGCGGTCGTGGGTTCGGACATCCGTTGGTTCCTGGGCTGCTCAGGCGGCGTCGCGGATGCGACGGTAAAGGGCCTGGATCTCGGGCTGTTGCAGGTAGCGGTCGCGCAGCGGTCGCGCGGCGGCGTGGAACGCGGCCATGTCGACCTCGTTGCTGCGGATGCCGGCATCGAGCACGGCCTGGCGCGCCTTGCCTTCCGACTCGTCCCACTTCGCACGCATCACCGCGACCGAGGCGCGCGCGGTCTCGCGCACCAGCTGGCGGTCGGCCGGCGACAGCGCGTCGAAGGTGCGGCGCGACAGCAGCAGGATGTCCGGCGCGTAGGAATGCTCGGTCTGCGACCAGTACTGCGCGGCCTCGAAGTGGCGACTGGAATGGAAGCTGCGCATGTTGTTCTCGGCACCATCGATCATGTGCGTCTCCATGCCGGAGAAAGTGTCGCCCAGCGACATCGGCGTGGGATTCGCGCCGAGCAGGCGAACCAGCTCGATGAAGATGTCGGAACTTGCCACGCGCAGCTTCAGGCCATGCAGGTCCTTCGGCATCACGATCGGGTGCTTGGTGTTGTAGAAGCAGCGCGCACCGCTGTCGTACACGGCCAGCCCGACCAGATCGCGTGACGCGAACCCGGCCAGCACCGACTCCGCCAGGCCGCCGTCCAGCGCGCGACGCATGTGCGCGACCGAATCGAACACGTACGGCAGGCACAGCGCACGGGTCAGCGGGAACGCGTTGTTGAGTGCGCCCGAATACACGCGGGTGATGTCGATGGCACCGAAGCGGGCCATGTCGATCGCCTCTGACTCGCGGCCGAGCTGGCCGGAGTGGTACAGGCGCAGCTTCAGGCGGCCGTCGGTCTCGCGTTCCAGGGTCTCGCCGATCCAGCGCACCGCCTCGACCGTCGGGTAGTCCTTGACGTGCACGTCGGTGGCCGTGAGCAGGCGGGTATCCGCCGCCCACGTGCGCGGCAGCATGGCCGCGCCGGCAGCAGCGACCGCGCCGGTCAGGAACTGTCGACGCGTGTTCATGGCCACTCCTGCGGTTGGGCGACGATCGCGGTGATCTGGAACGAGGCCAGCCCCGGGAATTCCACCCGCGACTGTTGCCCGGCCACGATGTCATGGATGCCGGTGGCCGCGCCGGTGGACACGTATTGACCCGCACGCAGCGGCAGTCCGCGTCGCGCGCAGCGCGACAGGGCGAATACCAGCGCGGCCAGCGGACCGCCGGGAATCGAACTGGCGCGACCGCTGCCGACCGACATCCCGTCGATGAAGGTTTCGCAGGGCAGCTCGTCCATCGAACGTTGCTGCCAGTCGGCGATGGCCGGGCCCAGGATCAGGCCGGCGTTGTTGCCGTAATCGGAGACCACCACCGGCGGACCGAGACGGTTGATATCGGGCAGCGCACTGCCTGCCAGTTCCACGCCCACGCGCAGGCTGTCGACCAGCGCCGCGGCTTCGTCAAAGGTCCAATCGGTCTTGCCGGCCGCCGCATCCGCGCCCAGCACGAAGATGAATTCGGCCTCGATCGCGGCGAAGCCATCGGTGATCACGGGAAATGTCCCCCGATGGTCATGAGGTCGCTGCACGCGGTTTTCGAAGATCGGCCCGACCAGGCGATCCTCGCCCAACCTGTCGACCCACGTGTCCGGGATCTTGCCGACCTTCCAGCCGGCGATCGACGATGGCCACATCGGGATCGCCGCATCCTGGCAAGCGTAGCCTGCATCAAGGCTTGCGGGGATCGTCCCCGGATACTGCGGCAATGCGCTGGCCAGCCGGCGGGCCTCCACCAGCTGCTGCGCGATTGCCCGACTGTCTATGTCCACGATCCGATCCATCCCCTGCCCCGACCCCCTCCTGCATGTGCGGAAAGGTTGTATAGGAAACCGGTGTCAATGACAATGTGCACTGCACTATGATCGGCAACGTCTCCTGGGAGGGAACGCCATGACCCATCGCATCACCGGTCGCACGTCGACCATCCGCCAGCTCGGCCTGGCCTTGCTGCTGGCCTGCGCCACGCCGCTCGCCGCGCAGCAAGCCCCGCCGCCGCAACTCGCCTTCCCCGGCGCGATGGGCTGGGCCGCGCACACGCCGGGCGGGCGCGGCGGCAGGATCATCCGGGTCACCACCCTGGCCACGGAAGGCCCCGGCTCGCTGCGCGAAGCGATCGACGCCAAGGGCCCACGGATCGTGGTGTTCGAAGTCGGCGGCGTGATCGACCTCGGGGTCAAGTCGCTGAAGATCAAGGAACCTTTTCTGACCATCGCCGGACAGACCGCGCCGCAGCCGGGCATCACCCTGGTCCGCGGCGGCATCGACCTCAGCGCGCACAACGTGATCATCCAGCACCTGCGCGTGCGGCCGGGCGAAGCCGGGCTAGCGAAGATGGCCGGCACCGACTTCGACTCGATCAGCACGGTCGGCGCGCACGACGTGATCGTCGATCACTGCTCGCTGACCTGGTCGAGCGACGAGAACCTGTCGGCCTCCGGCACCCGCTTCAAGGGCGACACGCCCGAACAGTGGCGCGCCGGCACTTCGCACCGGATCACCTTCAGCAACAACATCCTCGCCGAAGGCCTCGGCTACGCGACGCACGCAAAGGGCGAACATTCGAAGGGTTCGCTGATCCACGACAACGCGCGCGACATCCTGATCATCGGCAACCTCTACTCGCAGAACCGCGAACGCAATCCGATGTTCAAGGGCGGCACCCAGGGGTGGGTGGTCAACAACCTGATCAACAATCCGGGACAGCGCGCGGTGCACTACAACCTGATCGCCGCCGAATGGGACGGCCATCCCTATCAGGACGGGCAACTGGTGCTGGTCGGCAATTCGATGCGCGGCGGCCCGAACACGCCGGAGCGCACGCCGTTCTTCCAGTTCGGTGGCTCCGGCTGGCTGGACCTGTACATGGAAGACAACCTGGCGGTGGATCGCTATGGCGAGACCTTGCCGCAGACCGGCCGCTACAGCAGCAACAGCGCCGGCTGGCGCATGCTCAAGACGCGTCCGCCGCTGCCGTTCGGAGTCAAGCCGATGCCGGCCAAGGACGTGCAGGACAGCGTGCTGGCCAACGCCGGCGCGCGTCCGTGGGATCGCGATGACATCGACCGGCGCATCCTCGAGAACGCCATCGAAGGCCGCGGCAAGCACATCGACAGCGAAGCCGAAGTGGGCGGCTATCCGAAGGTCGCGGAGACGCGGCAGGCGTTCGTGCCCGCGGACTGGAACCTGGACACGATGGAACCGCTGAAACCACTTCCACGCCGTGAACCGCTGCGCTGAGGCGGCGATGGATCGCGATCGCCGGCACCTGCTGAAAGCGTCGCTCGCACTCGCGCTGGCCGCTTCCGCGCCTGGCTTCGCTGCGACAGGCATCGAACGCAGCAGCGCACGCACGCGCAGCGGCCGCATCCTCGGCCTGCGCAGCGGCGACCTGCACGTGTTCCGCGGCATCCGCTACGGCGCGGACACCTCGACGCATCGCTTCCAGCCTCCGCAACGCGAAGCTCCATGGCGAGGCGCGCGCGATGCGAGCGCGTTCGGCAGCAGCGCACCGCAAGGCGGCAACGACGGGCCGGGCAGCGAGGACTGCCTGTTCCTCAATGTCACCACGCCCGGCCTGCGCGACGGCAAGCGGCGACCGATCCTGTTCTACATCCATGGCGGCGGCTTCAACAACGGCAGCGGCAGCGATCCGCTGTACGACGGCAGGCAGCTGTGCACGCATGGCGACGTGGTGGTGGTCACCGTCAACCATCGCCTCAACGCATTCGGCTATCTCTACCTCGGCGAGTTGGATGAGCGTTTCGCCGAGTCCGGCAATGTCGGCCAGCTGGATCTGATCGCAGCCTTGCAGTGGGTACGCGAGCACGCCGCGGAGTTCGGTGGCGATGCCGGCAACGTGACCGTGTTCGGCCAGTCCGGGGGCGGCGCCAAGATCGCCACGCTGATGGCGATGCCGGCCGCGCGCGGGTTGTTCCATCGCGCATGGACGATGAGCGGACAGCAGGTCACCGCCGCCGGGCCGCGTGCCGCCGCGCAACGCGCGAAGCTGATGATGGACGCGCTCGGCGCGCGCGATGTCGATGCGTTGTTGCGCATCCCTGCAGCGACATTGATTGAAGCGCTGCGCACCCGCGATCCTTCGCGGGTCGAAGACACCGCGCTGTACTTCGGCCCGGTACTCGCCGGCGAGGCCTTGCCGCGGCATCCGTTCTGGCCGGATGCGCCATCGCAATCGGCCTCGATCCCGATGGTGATCGGCAATACCCGCGACGAAACCCGCGCCTTCCTCGGCAACGATCCCGGGAATTTCGCGCTGACATGGGACACGCTGCCGGCAAAACTGCGCGCGCAGCAATTCGTCGACCTCGACCCGAACGATGTCATCGCCGAATACCGTCGCCTGTATCCGCAGTACACGCCGTCGGAGGTCTTCTTCGCCGCTACCACTGCCGGCCGTTCCTGGCGCGGCGCGGTGGAAGAACTCGAAGTGCGCGCACGCGATGGTCGCGGCAACACCTGGGCCTATCAGCTCGACTGGTATCCGCGCGATGTCGAGGGCGGCGAACAATGCCGCGCGTTCCACACACTCGACATCCCGCTGGTGTTCGACACCATCGCGCAGCCTGGTTCGCGCACCGGCATCAGCAACGAAGCGCGTGCCGTGGCGACATCAATGCGTGATGCCCTACTCGCCTTCGCCCGCAGCGGCGATCCGCGCACCGGTGCGACCACGACGTGGTCGCCGTATTCGCTGCCGCGTCGCGAAACGATGGTGTTCGGCGCGACGCCGGCGATGCAGGACGACCCGCGCGGCGGCGAACGCGCGTTGTATCAACGCGTGCCATTCGTGCAGCGCGGGACGTTCTGATCGCGGACCACAAAAAGCCGCCGGACGCGAACGTCCGACGGCCCAGGGGTTGTGGATCAGAACTTGTAGCGCAGGCCCAGCAGGAACTCGCGGCCGGTGTGGTGGTAGACCGATGTGCTGTCGCGGACCGAATCCACGAACTGCTGGTTGTAGGCATCGGTCAGGTTGATGCCTTCCAGGCTGAAGCTGAGCTGCTTGTTGAGCTTGTACGACATCGAGGCATCCACGCTGCGGGTTCCGCGCTTGCCTTCTACGTCGTTGCCGTTCTGGCCCGGCACACGCTGCAGGTAGTTGGAACGATAGGCCGTCGACACGCGCGCACTGAACGTGCCGTTGTCGTAGTACACGGTCGCGTTGTGCGAATCCGGCGACAGGTTGACCAGGTCGTTCTCGAAGGTGACGTCGGAATTGGCCACGTCCGAGTTGCCGTAGGTGATCGTCGATTCGACGTGGGTGTAGTTCAACTGCAGGCCGAAATCCTTCCAGAAGCCAGGCAGGAAGGTGAAGGGCTGCTGGTAGTTGATTTCGACGCCCTTCAACGGACCGCCCGGCGTGTTGATCCACTGGCGCAGATCGACCTCGTTCTGCAGGTCGAAGCCGGCCGGCACCCATTCGACCGGCAGGCCGGTCTCCGCATACGTCATCGTCGCGCGGAATTCCTGGATGTAGGTATCGATGTCCTTGTAGAACAGACCGACCGACAACAGCGAATCCTTGGCGAAATACCACTCGGCGCTCAGGTCCACGGTGGTGGCACGGAACGGATCCAGGAACGGATTGCCCACGCGCGCGGTGCTGGTCCCGCCCGTCGAATTGAAGGTGATGCCGGAGCCGGGATTCAGCGCGCCCAGTTGCGGCCGCGCCATCACCTTGGCCGCACCGAAGCGCAGCACCAGCGTCTCGGCGGCATCCCATGCCAGGTTCACCGACGGCAGCCAGTCGTTGTAGCTGTGGTTGTAGTTGACCGCGGTGCCGCCGCCGACCGAGGAGTAACCGACGGTGTCGATCTCGGTCCTGGCATAGCGGATGCCGGCATTGCCGCGCAGCGGACGACCGGCCAGGTCGATGTCGAAGTTGGTCTGGAAGTAGCCGCCGGTGTCTTCTTCGCGCACGCCGAAGTTGTTCACCCGCGCATTGCCGTTGGTGATGCTGGTCAGGCTGAAGTCGCCGCCCGGCACGCCGGTATTGCAGTTGCAGTAGATGTCGAACATCGATGCGAGTTTCTCCAGATCCGGCACCAGCCATGACGACGGCGAACTGGAGCCAAGCCCCTTGCCGAAGCCGGTCAGCAGCATGCTGATGTCGGCGATCGAGGTGCCGGCCGGCAACGCCGGGATCAGCAGTTCGTTGGCGCGGCGGAAGTCGCTGGTACTCATGTCGAAGCGCTTCCACGACAGTCCGCCGTGGAAGGTGAACGTCTGGTTGCCGCGGAACTCGAAATCGACCTTGGCGTTGTCGAACTGGTTGCTGGTCGCTTGCGGACGGATGCGGATCTCCGAACCGGTGCTGTTGGCGACCGGATTGCTGATCCAGTTCCACGACGCCGGATTGGCCGGATCCAACGTGCCGTAGGTGATGTCGGGCAAGTCGGGATTGTCGCGGAAGTCCCAGCTGTAACCCTGCAGGTTCTGGATGTCGAAGGTCACCGTGGTCTGCACGGGATTGTCGAACACCGACTTCGAGGTGCCGACCAGCGCACTCATGCTCAGGCGGTCGTTGAAGCGATGCTCCAGCAATGCGCTGAACTGCTTGAACTCGGTGCTCAGCTCGTCGAAGCGCGATTCCGAGCGCACGTCGACGTTGTCGAACACGCCATAGACCAGGTCGCCGCGCTCGTTGACCTCGGCCTCGCGGACGATGGTCTGCGCCTTGCCGCCCTGCGAAGAGTTGCGGCTGAAGGAAATGGTTTGCAGGAAATTCTCGGCGCGGGTCGCGTCGAGCTTGGAGTACATGCCGTCGACGCTGAGCGTGGTGGCGTCGGCCAGCTTGAACTGCAGGGAGCCGGTGATGCCGGTGCGGGTCTGTTCGTGGCTCAGTCGGCCATAGCGCGGCAGGCGCGGGTGGAACGAGTCGCGCGCGGTCTCGTAGGCCGCCACGCTGTCCGCCGTGTTCGCCGGGCGCGGGATCACCACGCCACCGGAGTTGTGGCAATGCGTCGCCGAGGAGCCGCGGCCACTGTTGTTGCCGGGCAGGCGCGGATCATAGCCAAGCGGGCTGCAAAACGTGGTCGTGCCGGAGGTGCCGCCTTCGCCCCAGCGCACGCTGCTGAAGCCTTCCTCGTACAGGCTGCGTTCGCTGTACGACACCGACAGCAGGCCGCCCACGCGACCGTCCGCCCAGGTGTTGGCGATCAGACCGGAGACGCGCGGTTTGGTCGCACCGGACAGGTCGTTGTGCGCCGCCTGCACGGCGATGGTGGAGGTGAAACCGTCGTAGTCGAACGGACGCGCCACTCGCAGATCCACGGTCGCGCCGAGCGAGCCCTCATCGACCTGCGCCGACTGCGTCTTGCGCACGGTCAGGCTGCTGAAGAGTTCCGAGGCGAACACGTTGAAGTCGAAGCCGCGGCTGCGGTTGGCACCGCCGGAACTGTCGGTACCGCCGGTCGTGGACAACGCTTCCATGCCGTTGATGCGCACCCGCGAGAAATCGCCGCCAAGGCCACGCACGCTGATCGAGCGTCCCTCGCCGGCGTCGCGGTCGATGGTGATGCCGGGCACGCGTTGCAGCGATTCCGCGAGATTCAGATCGGGAAACTTGCCGATGTCCTCGGCCATGACCACGTCGATCTGGTCGGCGCTGTCGCGTTTGGCTTCGAGCGCCTTTTCCAGGCTGGCCCGATAACTGCCCCCGACCACGGTGACCTTGTCCAGATCCTTCGGTTCGGGCTTGTTCTGTTCGGCAGTGGCCGCTTGCTGCGCAAGGGCGAGGCCCGGCATCGCGAACAGCGCTGTGGCGATCGCTGCGGACAGCAAGGACACCGGTGTCTTTTTTGCAACGTGCTTGGATCGCATTTCGTCCCTCCCCGGAGCAGGCCGCATCGCGGCCTGTGTCGAAATCGTGATGATTGTTGCCAGGACGACCCGGCCGGATCCCCATCCGGCCGGGTGTCCGCATGGATCAGAACTTGTAGCGCAGGCCCAGCAGGTACTGGCGGCCGGCCTTGCTGTATTCCAGCGGCAACTGCAGGGCCGGGTTGGCGACCCACGATTCCTGCGCCACGTTGGTCAGGTTGCTGCCTTCCAGACTGACCTCGAAATGATCGTTGATCTTGTAGCGGATCGACGCATCCAGCACCGTGGTGCCGCTTTGGCCATGCACACCGCTGGCATCGCTGTTGAAGCCGACTTCGCTGCCCGGCACCTGGATCAGGTAGTCGGCGCGGTTGGTCGCCGACACGCGGCCCGAGAAACGATCGCCCTCGTAGTACAGGGTGGCGTTCCACGAGGTCTTCGACAGGCCGGTCAAGTCTTCCTTCTGCGCCAAGGCACCGGAGGTGAGCAGGTACTGGATCTTCGAATCGACATACGTGTAATTCAACTGCATGCCCAAGTTGCTCAACGCACCAGGCAGGAAGGTGAACGGCTGGGTGTAGTTGACCTCGAATCCGGTCAGCTCGCCGCCCGGGGTGTTGAGCGGCACGGTGAACTGGAAGTCGTCGGTCGGACTGGCACCCGTGCCCACCAGGATGTCGTCAGGCAAGCCGCTGGTATTGAACGGGCGCGATTCGCGGGTGTTCTGGATGAAGCTCTCGATGTCCTTGTAGAACAGGCCCAGGCCGAGCATCGCGCCTTCATCGAAATACCACTCGAAACCGAGGTCGGCAGTCTTGGCGCGCACCGGCTCCAGCAACGGGTTGCCGGCAGTGACGGTCTTTGCCGAACCGCTCACGCTCACGGTCACGCCGGGGCTGAGGCTGCCCAGCGGGGGCCGCGACATCACCTTGGCCGCGCCGAAACGGACCAGGAAATCCGGGCGGATTTCGGCGACCAGGTTCATCGAGGGCAGCACATCGCTGTACTCGCTTTCCACCGTGGTCGGGGTCAACACCGACACGTTGTTGACGCGCGTGGTGGCGATGCCGAACGAGGTCTGGCTGGTGCGCACGTAGCGTACGCCGACGTTACCGGAGAACGGGATCGAACCGAGGTCGGTGTTGAACTCACCCATGACGTAGGCACCGCGATCCTGCTCGCTGACGGCCTGATCGCTGGCAGCGAAGTTGTCGAGTGCGAAGATGCCCGTGCCGTTGAGGATGCCGAACGTCTCCGCGATCTTGGCGAAGTTGAGCACCACCCAATCGTTGGGCGAGCCCTGCAGGCCGCTCAGGCTGGCCAGTTCGGTCATGTCGGCCGGCACCGCGACGGTGCCGCCGCTGAAGGTCGGAACCACGGTTTCCGCGCCGGTACGACGGCGCTCTTTCGAGCCGAACGCGTAGTTCTTGGCCTGGATGCCACCGCGCAGGGTCAGCGATGGATTCAGCGACCACTCGAAGTCCAACTGGCCGGTGTCGAAGCTGTTGGTGACCTCGTTCTGGCGCAGGCGGATCACCGACAGGTTCCAGCCCGCCGGATCGGTGGGATCGAATCCGTAATCGAACACCGGCAGGTTGGGATTGCCGCGATAGTCGTAGCTGTAACCATCGACATTCAGCTTGTCCATCATCACCGTCGCTTGCACCGGGTTGCTGTGATCGGACTTGGAGGTACCGATCTTGCCGGTCACGCGGAAGCTGTCGCTGAAGCGGTGCTCCCCGTCCAGGCTCAGCTGCTTGAACGTGGTGGTCCATTCGTCGTGGCGGCTCTCGGAGCGGATGTCCACGTCATCCATCAGTGCGTACACCAGTGCGCCATTCTCGATCACGCCATCGCGTACCAGGATCTGCCGCTTGCCGGTGGTCCCGCTGGCGCTGAGGCCATTCGCTTCGATGTACTTCTCGTCGCGCACTGCGTCGATCTTGGAATACAGCGCGTCGAGGGTGAACAAGGTGTCCGGCGCGGGCTTGAACTGCAGCGAAGCAGTGATGCCCAGGCGCTTCTGGTCGTGTTCCTGCAGCGTGTAACGCGGGAAGCGCGGCGCGTAGACGTCTGACGCAAGTGCGGGCTGGTACGGCGAGAGCGGGCTGAAGCCGCCGTTGGTGGTGCCGCCCGCCCAGCGCACGGTGCCGGTGCCTTCGTCCAGGGTCTGGCGCTCGGAATACGCCAGCGAGACCAACGCGCCGAACTTGCCATCCGCCCAACTGTTGGACACCAGGCCCGCAAAACGCGGGCTGGTGGTGGAGGCGGCATCGTTGAAGCTGCCCTGCAGATTGGCGCTCGCGGTGAAGCCGTCGTAGTCGAACGGGCGGCCGGTGCGCAGATCCACGGTCGCACCCAGTGAACCTTCCTCGACATCGGCCGAGGCGGTCTTGCGCACGATCAGCTGCGAGAACAGATCGGACGCGAACACGTTGAAATCGAAGCCGCGGCCGCGATTCGCACCACCCTGGCCGTCGCTGCTGCCGACCGAGCTCATCGCTTCCAGCCCGTTGAGGCGCACGCGGGTGAACTGCGGGCCGAGGCCGCGCACGGTGATGCTGCGGCCTTCGCCGGCATCGCGCGCGATCACCACGCCGGGGATGCGCTGCAGCGATTCGGCCAGGTTGAGGTCGGGGAACTTGCCGATGTCCTGGGCCACGATCGCATCGACCACGCCTTTCTCGCTGCGCTTGATGTCGAGCGCCTTTTCCAGGCTGGCGCGATAACTGCTGACGACCTGCACGGTGTCGAGCTCGGTGACCTTGTCGTCCGTCGCGGTCTGCGGGGCTGCCGCGGCGTCCTGGGCAAGGGCGGTGGCAGGCACCATGTGCAACGCGATGGCGATCGACGCCGCCAGGATGGAAACCGGTGTCTTTCTGTTGTTCGTAGTGCGGCGCATCTGAATCCCCTCCCGGGTCAGCGATTGTTTTGATGCGTGCCTTGACGTGGCAGGCGCAGTTGCTTAGGTTCCGAGCGGCGAAAATGACACCGCTGGTCAAAACCGTAGCAAAAGCCGGACGACAAGGCATGCTGCAGTGCGCAACGGCCGGTAAGGTGCAACCTCAAACAGGGAGTGGGTGATGACGGATCGGGTGCTGTGTTTCGGCGAACTCCTGCTGCGCTTGGCCGCGCCAGGCAACGAATTGCTGCTGCAACGGCCGCATCTGGACGTGCACGTGGGCGGTGCCGAAGCGAACGTGGCAGTGGCGCTGGCCGGGTTCGGTCATGCAGTGGCGATGGCCGGGACATTGGCGGACAACGCGCTGGGCCGCGCGGCGCGCGACCAGTTGCGGCGCAACGGCGTGGACACCACGGCGCTGGCGTTCGCACCCGGGCGCATGGGCCTGTATTTCTACACGACAGGGGCCGGGCAACGACCGAGCGAGGTGCTGTACGACCGCGCGCATTCCGCCTTCGCGGACGCACCAGCGCAGAGCCACGACTGGCCCGCGCTGGTCGCCGGCACGCGGCTTTTGCATCTGTCCGGGATCACGCCCGCATTGGGGCCCGGCACCGCGCAGGCAGCACTGGATGGCGCACGCGCGGCACGTGCGCACGGCGCTCTGGTCTGCTTCGACGGCAACTTCCGCGCCAAGCTGTGGGCGGCCTGGGACAGCGACCCGCCGACGATCCTGCGCGGCCTGTTCGCCCAGGCCGACATCGCGTTCGCCGATCATCGCGACATCGGCCTGGTGCTGGGCACCACGTTCGAGGCGGACGATCCGCAGACGCGCTTCGCCACGGCGGCCGGCGCTGCGTTTGCCGCGTTCCCGCACCTGCAACGGATCGCCTGCACCACCCGCACGCAATCCAGCGTGGATCACCACCGGCTGGGCGCGCTGATGGCCACCCGTGATGGCGCGCTGCATGTTTGTCCATCGATGGAACTCGCCGGGATCGTCGATCGCATCGGTGCCGGCGATGCGTTCGCGGCCGGCGTGCTGCACGGGGTGTTGTCGGCGATGGACGATGCCGACAGCCTGGCCTTCGGCCTGGCCAGCGGCGTGCTCAAGCACTACCTGCCGGGCGACGCCTGCACCCTCGGCATCGATGAGGTCATGGCACTGGTCAACGGCGAGCGCCTGGACGTGCGTCGCTGAGGATCCGCGGTTCTGCAAACGACAACGCGCCGCAGGTGCGGCGCGTCGTCTTTGCACATCCAGGAACGGCTACTGCACGGTGCAGAAGCAGTAGGCCAGCGGCGTGACCCGCACATTGCCACGATTGCGCAACGCGTTCTCGATGAAACGCAGCGGTGCCTGCGCCTGCAACTGGCGGGCCAGCACCAGCTCGCCGATGCCGGACGCCTGCAACAGCGACAGCCCGGCGCGGCTCTGCAGCATGCCGCCGAACCACTGCGACAACGGCGTGGCGCTGTCCTCGATGTAGCGCGCCTGCCAGGCGTCCGGCTTGCCCAGCTTGGCGCGCGCGGCGGCATCGGCCAGCGCGGCGTCCAGGCCGCCGAGCACATCGACCAGGCCGCGTTCCTTGGCCTGCGCGCCGCTCCAGACGCGACCGCGCGCGACTTCATCGATCTGCTCGACGCTGCGACCGCGCGCCTGCGCGACCTTGCCGGTGAAGTCGCGGTAGCCCTTCTCGATCACCGCCTGCACGGTGGTCGCCACGCCCGGGTCGAGCGGACGGGTAATGTCGAATGCGCCGGCGTATTTCGCGGTGGACACGCCATCGGTATGCACGCCGATCTTGTCCAGGCTGCGGTCGATGGTCGGGAACAACCCGAAGATGCCGATCGAACCGGTGATCGTCGAGGGGTCGGCGTAGATGCGATCCGCGTTCATGCTGATCCAGTAACCGCCGGACGCGGCGACATCGCCCATCGATACCACCACCGGCTTGCCGGCCGCCTTGATTGCGGCCACCTCGCGACGGATCTGCTCGGACGCGAACACTTCGCCGCCCGGCGAATTCACCCGCAGCACCACCGCTTTCACGTTGTCGTCGTCGCGCGCATCGCGCAGCAACGCCGCGGTGGATTCGCCACCGACCTGGCCCGGCGGCAGCTCGCCACCGGCGATACCGCCTTCGGCCACCACCACCGCGACCTGCGGACGCGCATCGGCCTGCGGCAACGCGCCATCGAGATGCTGCAGGTAGGTGTCCAGCGCGACCTGGCGGAAACCACCGGCGGCGCCGTCATCGGCCACGCCGCGTTCGACGAGCAGGTCCTCGACCTGTTCGCGGGTCTTCAGTCCATCGACCAGCTTCTGGTTGAGTGCCAGCTGCGCAAGGTCGCCATTGACCGCCTTCACCTGTTCGGCCAGCGCGTCGGCCTGCGCGGCCAGCGCGGCCGGCGCGATGCCGCGCGCCTTGCCGGCATCGGCCAGCATCCGTTGCCAGAGGTCGTTCATCCAGAACAGGTCGGCTTCCTTGGATTCCGGTGATGCCGCATCGAGGATGTACGGCTCCGCCGCGGACTTGTATTCGCCGACCTTGAACAGGTGCATGTCCACGCCGAGCTTGTCCTGCAGTGCCTCGCGGAAGTACTGGCGGTACGAGGCCAGGCCTTCCAGCATCACCCCGCCCTGCGACATCGGGTCCAGGTAGATCTCGTTGGCCTGCGCGGCCAGCAGGTACTGGCCCTGGCTGTAGTTGTCGCCGTACGCGACCACCTGCTTCTTCGCCGCCTTGACCTTGGCGATCGCCGCGGCGACATCGCGCATCGAAGCGAATCCACTGGGCTGCAGGTCGTCCAGATGCAGGACCACGCGCTCGATGCGGGTGTCGGTGCGCGCGGCGTCAAGCGCACGCAGCAGGTCGCGCAGGCGCACTTCACGGCAATCGTTGCTGTTGGTGGCGCGGGCGATGTTGCGGCTCAGCGCGTCGCAGCTGAACTGCTCGACCAGCCGGCCTTCCGGCGCGATCACCAGGGTGGAACGCTCGGACAGCGGCGCCAGCTTGCCGCCGCCGAACATCATCGCCAGCACCAGGACCAGCAGCGCCAGGAACAGCAGGTTGAACACCAGCCGGCGGGTGAAATTGACCGTGTCCCACAGGCCGATGGCGATGCGGGCGATGGGTCCGCGACGGCGCGGTTCGTTCATGCGGTAACTCCGGGAAAGGCAACGCCGATGCGGCGCGTGGACATGGACATGCTAGCGGGCATGCGTGAAACGCTCATCCGCCGTCGGTCACCGTGACCGATGGCGAAGTGGACACGATGGGGACACGCAGGCTGCTGCGCAAGAATCGACGCGCCATCAGGAATGCCGCGACGGTCAGCCCGGCGGTCAGGCCGAGCCACATCCCGCGCGGCCCCCAGCCCAGCGCCAGGCCCAGGCCAGCACCCACCGGCATGCCGATGCCCCAATACGCCAGCATCGCAAGCAGCATCGGGATGCGGGTGTCCTTGAGGCCGCGCAACGCACCGGCGGAGAGCACCTGGATGCCGTCCGGGAACTGGAACAGCGCGGCGTACAGCAGCAGCGATGCCGCCAGTGCGGCCACCGCAGCATCGCTGGTGTAAAGCGCGGAGATGGCGTGATTACCGGTCAACAGCACGATCGCGGAGATCGTCTGCGTGGTCAGCACCAGTACCAATCCGGCGAAATACGCGTAGCGCAGGCCGCGGCGATCGCCGCGGCCGAGCGCATGGCCCACGCGGATCGTGGTGGCCTCGGCCACGCCGAACGGGATCATGAAACACATCGAGGCCACGTTGATCGCGATCTGGTGCGCGGCCACCGGCAGTTCGCCCAGCCGGCCGATCAGCAGCGCCGTGACGATGAACAGACTGCCCTCCATCGCCACCATCACCCCGATCGGCAGGCCGGTGCGCAGCAGCTCGCGCTGCACGGCACGACGCGGGCGCTGCCAATGCGAGAACAGCTGCAGGTCGGCGAAGCGGCGCGAGCGCCACAGGTACAGCGCGAACGCGATCGCCTGCGCCCAGAACATCAGCGCGGAGGCGATGCCCAGGCCCGCCGCGCCCATCTCGGGAAAGCCGAAGCGCCCATTGGCCAGCACGTACCCCAGCGGCGCGAGCAACAGCAGGCCGCCGAAACCCAGCACCATCGTCGGCATCGACCAGTGCAGGCCATCGCTGAGATAGCGCATCGCCAGGTACAGGGTGAACGCCGGGATGCCCCAACGGATCGCGTGGATGAAATCGGTCGCGCCGGGAATGATGTCCGTGGCCATGCCCATTGGGGCCAGCGCCAGTGGTGCCAGCGTCATCAGTCCGAACAGCAACACGCCCAGCGCCAATGCCAGCCACAGCGCCTGGCGAAACAGCGGGCCGATCTCGCCGCGACGACCGGCACCATCCAGCTGCGACACGGCCGGCGGCAGCGACATCAGCACGCCCATCGGCAGCATCATCGGCAACCAGAACATCGCCGTGCCGACCGCGACTGCCGCCAGGGTGTCGGTGCCATGGTGGCCGGCGACCACGGTGTCGACGAAGCCGACCAGCCCATGCGACAGATGCCCGGCCGCGAGCGGGGCGGCCAGGCGCGCGGTGCGGGCGACTTCCTCGCGGAAGCGCGGCGGGTTTTTCCTATTGGACATGCGTGCGGTGCGTGGGTTCTCGCCGTCATGCCGGCGAAAGCCGGGATCCAGCATTTGCGATGTATGGCCAGGAGCTGGATTCCGGCTTTCGCCGGAATGACGAGCTGAAGACAGTGATGACGCTCCGCGCGCTGGCGCGCGCGCGCGCGGGCTGCCATCTTAACGACCGATGGAAGGAAGCCCATGAACGAAACCGCCGACACCGCCACGCCCGCCACCGACCCTGCCGCCCCGCCACCGGCCGCCTGCCGCAACTGCGGCTCGACCCTGCACGGCCCGCACTGCTACGCCTGCGGGCAGCCGGTGAAGGGGCTGGTGCGGCCACTGGGCAATCTGTTCGGCGACCTCATGGACAGCGTGTTCAACATCGACACGCGGGTGCTGCGCACGATCCCGCCACTGTTCGCCAAGCCCGGTTTCCTGACCACCGAATACTTCGCCGGTCGCCAGGTGCGCTACGTCACACCGGTAAGGCTGTTCTTCTTCCTGTGCATCCTGGCGTTCTTCGTGGCGCGGCTGGCGATCGACAGTGGCGACGGCCTCGACGTCAACATCAACGATCCCGAGGCCGGCGAGATCGGCGCGGCGATGACCGAAGCCGAGGTGATCGTCCGGCGCGACGCAGCACTCAAGCGATTCAACGACGCAAAGGCGAAGATCCCCGACAGCCCCGGCAAGGGCGGTGCCGAGGTCGGCTTCGACGTGCAAGCCGACCAGGCACGCAGCACTGCAGAGACACGCATCAAGCAGCTGCGCGACGCCGCTGCAAAGGGAGAACCGGCACCAGCGGCGATGGACGACACCTTCAGCTTCGGCAAGAACGGTGCCTGGGACGAGAAGAAAAATCCGGTGCACGTGCCGGGCGCGCCGAAGTTCGTCGATGGCTGGTTCAACCAGAAGATCGGCCGCGCAAAACAGAACATCAAGCGGATCAAGGCCGAGCCGGCGCAATACGTGGAAACCTTCGTCAGTTCGATCCCGACCGCGCTGTTCGTGCTGGTGCCGATCTTCGCGCTGATGTTGAAGCTGGTCTATGCGTTCAAGCGCCGGCTGTACATGGAACACCTGGTGGTGTCGCTGCACAGTCATGCCTTTCTCAGCCTGAACCTGTTGCTGGTGTTCGCTTGCATGGCGCTGCAGCGACTGGTGCCGGCCAACGGCCTGGCGACCGATCTGCTGGGCTGGTGCATCGGCCTGCTGATCACCTGGATGCCGATCTACCTGCTGCTGATGCAGAAGCGCGTCTACGGACAGGGCTGGCCGATGACCCTGCTGAAATATTTCGCGTTGGGCACCGCCTACATGACCCTGCTCGGTTTCGCGATCAGCGGCGCGGCGATCGCCAGTCTGGTGTGGATGTAATCCTGAGCCCGCCTGCGCACCGCCCATGAAAAAGCCCGGCTATGCCGGGCTGTTCCATGCGGTTCGACGCGGGCGTCCGCTTACTTGAGCTTGATGATGATGCTGTGGCTCTGGCCATCGTTGATGTCCAGGGTCATCCGGTAGCAACTGCCGCGCTGTCCGCCGGGAACCAGTTGCGGGCCGCCCTGGATGCCGGGCGCATCCCAGGTCTTGCGATAAATCCCGTTGTTGGTGTGCTGCAGGTCGATCGCACTGCCCCGGTAGGCGGCCAGGTTCATCGCATACGGACTGGGACAGGTGATCAACGTGCTGCTGGTGGTGGCGCTGTCCAGGGTGGTGATCCAGCCATTGGTGCCCACCAGGCGGAACTGCAGCAGGATCCGCTGGCCCGGGCTGACCTGGTACAGCACCGGCAGCAGCGGCTGCTGCCACTGGAAGCTGTACAACCCCGTCACGGTATAGCTGACGGTGGCCGTAGCGGTGTTGCCGGCGTTGTCGGTGGCATTGCAGGTTGCCGTGCGGGTGCCTGCGCTGCTGGTGTCCAGCGGGGTGCAGCTGGCCGTGTCGATGCCCGATAGCGCATCGGTCGCGTTGGCCATGGCGGTGTAGCTGCCGCCCTGCAGGATCAGGCCGGGCAAGGTCGGTGCCAAGACCGGTGCGGTCCTGTCGATGTTGGCCATCACCACATTGCTGCTGCCGCTGTTGCCGGCCGTGTCCTGGATTGTCTGCGCGGTACTGGCGATGCCGGTGCCTTCGCCGGTCAGGGTCTGATCGGCCGGGCACGCACTGGCCAGGCCCGATGTCGCATCGCTGCAGCTGAAGCGGATGGTGACGTCGCCGTCGTGCCAGCCGTTCGCATTCGGCGCGGTGGTGGCCGCGGCGGTGATGGTCGGTGCGGTCTTGTCGATGTTCACCGTCACCACGTTGCTGGCCTCGCTGACATTGCCGGCCACATCCTTCGCCGTCTGGAACGTGGAGGCGATGCCGATGCCCTCGGTGGACAACACTTGGTCGTTCGGGCAGCTGGCGATGCCGGAGGTGCCGTCTGTGCAGGTGTAGCTCGCCGTCACGTCGCTGTTGTTCCAGCCCGAACCGTTGGCCGCAGGTGCGGCACTCACGGCAATCGTGGGCGTGGTGACGTCGATGTTCACCGGCACCGTGGTGACTGCGGCGTCCAGATCGACACCATTGGTCGCGGTGCAGCTGGCAGATGCGCCCGTGGCATCACCGGTCAGGGTGCTGGCGGCGCAGCCGGTGCTGCTGGCAATCCCGCTTTCCGGATCGATCACCGTCCACGCCACCGCCACGTCGCTCACGTACCAGCCGTTCCCGCCATCGGGCGATGCAGGCGGCGCGGCGATGCCGTTGAGCGTGTAGCTGATCGCCGGCGGCGTGCTGTCGGCGATGGGGATGCTGATGGTGTAGGTGCCACGTGCAGCAAGCCCGTTGGCGTCTTCACCTTCCACGGTGAAAGTGAAGTCGCCGCCAGCCGTTGGCGTGCCGCTCAGGCTGCCGTTCGCAGCGAGCGTCAGACCTGGCGGGAGGCTGCCGAACAGCACCCCGTAGGCAGGCGTGGGCGGTGAATAGTTGCCGTTCGCCACGACCAGGCCGAAGGTCGTGGCCGGGTAGGCAATGCCCGCTTCTGCGGTGCCCTGGATGGTCGTTGGTTGCAGGCTCAGCTGCGGCGCCTGACCCGCGGCGTTATCACCCCAGCAGAGCCGGATGCCGTCGCTGCGAATTGCACAGGTGAAGGTGTTGCCGGCGGCGACCTGCACGAAGGTGCCGGGTGGCGCATTCAACTTTCCGTTGGTCGAATCGCCCCAGCAGTACAGGCTGCCGTTGTCGCGGATTGCGCAGCTGTGGCTGGTTCCCACGCTGACCGCGCGATACAGGTAGGTGTTGTGGGGAGCGGGAATCGTGGTTTGCTGGCTGAAGGCACCGAAGCATTGCAGGACGCCGTTGGTCTGTACCGCACAGGTGTGCCACAGCCCGGATGCGAGCGACTGCCAGCGCCCACCCGGATAGCTGATTCCCGGGGTGCAGTAACCGGTTGTGTAGGTTGTCGTGCTGGTCGTGCTTCCCGGTGCGATGGCCGCGCAGAAGCCGCCCGCAGGATTCGATACGTAGGTCATGGTGCGAACGGGCGCATCGACGATGCTGTCACCGAGCTTGCCGGCACGATTGCTGACCACGCCCGCTGGCGTCCTGCAGCGAACCAGTTCGCCGATCACCGGCACCGCGCACAATCCGCCCGACTGGCCCATCGAGATCAACCGCCACGCCTTGTCGCTGAATGCCGCGGCGAGGTTCGCCGCATCTGCACCCCAGCAGACGATAGTGCCCGTGCTGTCGATGGCGCAGCTCTGGGTATCGCCTGCGGCAACCTGGGTGTAGGTGCCGGAGGGAACGGTTGCCTGGAGGGCGTCATTCCGGCCCCAGCAGCCCAGGCGGCCATCACGCAGCACCTGACAGGCATGGGCGTTGCCGGCAGCGATCTGGCCGAATGCGGCTTCGCCCATTTCGGTCGCCACCACGCGCTGGCCCTCATCGTTCCTGCCCCAGCAATCGACTGCGCCATCGGCCCGCAACGCGCATGCATGCGCCGCGCCGGCGGCCAGTGCGAGGAATGGACCACCGGTTGCGGGCTGTGCCTGGCCCTGACTGTTGTCACCCCAGCAGACGGCCTCGCCATCCGTGCGCAACGCGCACGCGTGAGCATCGCCCGCGGCCAATGCGATGAACGATCCGGCAGGTGGGTTACCGCCAATACCCGCACCCCAGCACTGCACTTCGGCATTCGCCTTCAACCCGCAGGTAAAGGCCTTGCCCGCCGCCAGCGCCAGGAAGGGACCGGTCTTCGAAGACTGGGTCGATGTGTAACCAGGCGCTTCCCCCGATGTGTCGCTGCCCCAGCAATATGCGTTGCCATTCGCCATCAGCGCGCAGGCGTGTGCCGAACCGGTTGCCAGATCGATGAACTGCCGCCCGGCCGATGGCGGTGACGTCAGGTTGTAGTGGCCCCAGCAGACGAGACTGCCACTCGATTTGCGGCCGCAGGTGAAGTCATCGCCAGCACCCAATTGAACGTAGCCGCTGTTCGAACCTGGTGTTGCCTTGTTCCAGCCATTGCTGCCCCAACAGGCCGCAGTGCCATCCGATTTCAAGCCGCACGTGTGGTCCAGGCCGGCACTGAGCGATACAAAAGGACCAGCCATTTTGGCTCGGTCACCGGCTGCGGGAGGCAGGACCTGGCCCGCAAGATTGTCGCCCCAGCACACCGCACTGCCGTCCGCACGGAGGCCGCAGCTGTGGTTGCCACCAGCCGTCACCGCCACCACCCGGCTACTGCCTTCGGTCACGCTGATGGGCGTGGCACTGCCCTCGCCGGCCGCCGCGGCCAACGGCAACACCAGTGCCAGCAAACCCATCCAGATCCATGCATGTGTCGTCATCGCGATTCCCGATCGGCGTGCACAGGCACGTCCCCGCGATCACGCTACGGCGGTGCAGAGGGCTTGAACATCCACGAAATCAGGTAGTCGGGTACCGGCCGCATCGGCGGCGATGTTGCGTCAGGCGGCCAGCGGCATGTCCACATGCAGCTCGGTGCCGCGTTTGCGCTGCTCGATCCGCAGCTCCCCGCCCAGCCGCTGCGCGCGCAACCGCATCGAGGACATGCCGGCACCACCACCCGCGATTGGCGACGCCACCGCATCGGCCATGCCCACGCCATCGTCGGCCACCTGCAGGTGCAGGCGATCACCTTCGCGGACGATGCGCACATACACGCGACTGGCGCGGCTGTGCTTGAACACATTGGTCAGTGCTTCCTGCAACAGGCGCAGCAGGTCCAGGGTCCGGGCGGGCTCCAGATGCAAGCCGTCGATCCCCTCGATCTGCCAGTGGGCCTCGATGTCGGCGGCTTCCAAAAGGCGCGTGGCGCGATGTCGCAACGGGGCAATCAACGAAGCGAGTTCCGCGTGTTCCTGCGCGGTGGTATCGATCACCAGGCGCAGGTCGTCGCGCATCTCCTTGAGCAGGTCGACGACCTCTGCCTTCGGTGTATCGATGCAGGCCTGCTGCAAGCGGGTGATTGCGCCGACCAGGGTGCCGCCGAAGCCGTCGTGCAGGTCGCGCACCAGTTGCAGGCGTTCGCCCGCGCGGCCATGCGCAAGCTCCAGCGCATGCTGCCGGTTGAGCGTGTCCGCAAGCTGCGAGGTGGCTGCGTGCACTTCGCTGCGCAATTCGACGTTGAAACCCTCGACCCGCTTCATCGTGGTCGCGAAGCGGTGCGCCAGCACGAAGCCCATGCCCAGCAGCATGATCGGCGAAGCGAAGGATCCGACGAATCCATCGCCACGGATCGCACCGATGTAGACGCCAAAATCGTGCAGCGCGATCAGCAACGGAATGCAGATGCACAGCCCCAGCACCTTCTGCGCAGTACCGCCAACGCGCAACGCCCAGACCATGAACACCACGCTGGCCAGATAGTGCAAGGCGATCATCGGGACGACGTAGAGGTCGCGCTGCGGCCCCATGAGCGACGGAAGCAGCAGGGCCAGCGCGAACACCAGTGCGGCCAGCGCAAGCAGGCTGCGTTCGATGCGCGGCCATCGCCGATCGGCAAATCGCAGCAGAAAGATGACGTAACAGGCGGCCAGCGCCACGTAGCAGGCGGCAATGAACGCCTGCCAGCCATCGGTGGTGCGGAACGGCCAGGGGCTGGCGACGACCCAGTTCAATCCATACAGCATCCCGAACAGACCGCCGGCGGCGTACCAGCCGTAGGTCGTGTCCTGCCGCCGCAGGAGCCAGAACAGGCCGAACACGGCCGCCAGCACCGCCCCGATGGCGGTATCCAGCATCTGCAGGTCGAAGCGCACGCGCTTGTCGCTGCGATACATCGCTTCCACCTGTGCCGGGTCGCCGACCGTGACCGTGCCGAACGCCGGCTGATAGGCAGAGAGGCCGGACACCCGCACCAGCAACTCGTTCTCGCCCTGCCTCAGCAAGGGCGCGTCCAGCAGCAGGTATTTCGGGGCGATCCATGCACGCGACAGCGGCTCTACCAGCGAGTGATCGCGCGACACCAGGCTGCCGTTGACGTAGATCGCGCCGGCCATGCAGATGTAATCGATCATCAACCCGGTCGGCATCGTCGCATCGGCCTGCTGCCAACGGACGCGATACCAGACCACGCCGTCGTGGCCCGGCCAGCGCGTGGTCCACACATCCATCAACGCGACCGGCGTCCAGCCGCTCGCGGGTGGCGCGCTGTCCTGCCAGTCGCCGCGCACGGCCTCCGCGCGCTCGATCAGCACAGGTGCGGGCGTCTTGTCGTCCACGCGCTGGGCACACCCCGCACAGGCCAGCAGCAGGCCGACCAGCAAACCCGCGACTGCCCGCATCAATGCAGCAGGCCCAGCGATTGCGCCTCGAACACCGCGGCGGTGCGCGACCCGACCGCCAGCTTGCGGTAGATGTTGCGCACGTGGCTTTCGATGGTGAGCCGCGACAGCGAGACCGCATCGGCAATCTCGCGGTTGCTCAACCCGCGCGAGACCAATTGCAGGATTTCGGTTTCGCGCGCGGACAGATGGATGTCGTCGCGCGGCGCTGGTGTGGGCGGCGTCTGCGGCATCAGTTCCAGCAGGCGCCGCGCGATGATCGGGTCGATCGCGGCACCGCCCCGTTGCAGGCTGCGCAGGTGCATCGCCAACTCGATGTCTTCGGCGTTCTTCAGCAGGTAGCCGATCGCGCCATTGCGCAAGGCGGCGAGGATGGTCTCCTCCTCCGCCCACGAGGACACCACGACTGCCGGCAAGGTCGGTCGCTGCGCGCGCATCCAGGCGATGAAGTCGATGCCGTTGCCGTCTGGCAACTGCATGTCGACCAGCGCCAGGTCATAGCGTTTGCCGGCATCGAGACCGTCCTGCGCCGATGCGATATCGCCGGCCACATCGACCTGCACGGCATCGCCGGCGACCTCACGCAGCAGGCGGATTGCACGCACCTGCGCGATCGGATCGTCTTCGACGACCAGCACCGTCTGCAGGGCGATGACCTGCGCTTGCATGCTTGATCCAGAGCAATCATCGGGTGGGTTGCGAGTCACGGCCTGCATCATACGCAGACGCTTTTCGGCATAGGCCCCGCGCGGCCGCAACAGCAGGTACGGTCAGCCCTGCACTTTCGCCAGCATCCACGCCCGCCGTTGCGCCAGCGGTACCCGCAGCAAATCCAGCCGCAAGGCATCGCGTTCTTCCGGCGGGGTGATCTGCGCCAGCCGTTCCAGTGCGTCGATGTCTTCGGCATCCGCGGCGCGCAGCAACGCCAACAGCGCATCGCGCTGGCTTGCCGGCGCGAACGCAAACAGCGCGGCCACCCGTGGCCAATGCCGGCCCATGTCCGGCCCCAGCCACCAGCCGTGGCGGGCATCCGCCGGCAGCGCATCGAAACGCGCTCGCAATGCGGCTTGTTCTTCGCTGCCCAGCAAACGCCAGCGCGTGGCGATGGCACGCAGGCGCACGCGCTCTGCAGGCCGCAACGTGCGCCAGGCCTGCCAGGCACCACGCCGGGTGGCGCGCGATGTCGGCGACAAGGCATCCCAGCGCTGCACGCGTGGCAACGGCGCCGCGTCGTCCGCTGCGATGGACATGCCCGCATCCGTCGCCGCAACGATCACCGGCAAGCGCACCGCATCGGCCGCGCGCGGATCGGCACCGGCAACCTCCAGCCATGCGAGCAGCGGCAGTTGCACGGCGAAGCCGAGTTCGCCCGGCATCGACAGCAATTCGCGGTCGGGATGCAGGGCAAGGTCGCCGGCATCGAAACGCGCCTTGGGCGCTGCCGCGGCATCGAGCGGTTCGCGCTTGATCTCCGCGCGCCACTGATCGAGCACTTCGCGCCCGCGCGGATGCAGGAAGAACGTGGCCATCAACGCCAGCACGCACAACACCACGCCGGCCCAGAGCCAGCGCAGGCGATGGCGGTGGCGGGTATCGAAAGTGGGGTCAGCGAAAGTGGGGTCAGAGTCGACTTTCCGGGGGAAAGTCGACTCTGACCCCACTTTCGCTGACCCCACTTTCGGCGCTTCGGGTTCTGCCAGCTGCGCCAGTTCGCGTTCCGCCGCCGCGCGCCAGGTGCGCCAGACATCCACATCGGGCTGGCCCAGCGCGTCGAGCGGCAGGGCGTCGCGGATGCGTGCCTGGTAGGCCGCCGTGTCGATGCCGAGCGCGCCGGCCGCATCCGCATCGTCCAGCGCGGCAACCAGGTGCAGCAGCACCGCCGCACGCGTCTCCACCGCCAGGCGGGCGATCCCCGGCAAGCGTGGCGCGGAAGCCTCGGCCGGCGGCTTGCGCATCGACGGCGCGGCCAGCAGCAGGCGCCAGTACTGGCGCGGCCATTCAGCGAGCGGCCATTGCCCGGCCTCGCCGGCGAACACGCGGGCGACCACCGCCAGCGCATGCCGGGCCGAGGCCTCGTCGCCGGCCTGCACGCCCGCAAACAGGCGGGCGCGACGGTCGAGTCCGCGCAGGAACGCGGTCACCGCCGCCGGCGAAGGGGTGTCGGGCGCAGCCGGGGTCATGGGCAAGTCACGGGCACGCCCCATCTTAGCCGGGCGACCTGCCGCAAGCCGTCCGAAAAACCGCTTGACACGCCCCGCATGGGTGGCTCCGCGAGCAGTGGCGCGGGCTGTGGGCAAACCAGTTGTGCACAGCCGTCAATAAATCGTCACGGATCCCGGTTTCACGCGATTGGAACGGATCATGACAACCGTGTTTCACGACCAAGTGATTGATTTTCAAGGGAATGACCCGAATGGCGGTTTTTTCGCCAGCGGCCGGACAAGGCCCATGTGGCGGCCCTCGCGCAGGCTCATCCGGAGTCCGTGCACAGACTTATCCACATGCGATGTGGATAAACAGGCTTTCCCAGCAGGAACAGGCACTTGGGGCACTTTGGTGCGCGCTGGCTCAGCATTGCGCTGCAACTGGCCAGCGCCCCGGCGCCGCCCCGCTAGACTGGCGCGATGCCGGCCCCGACCCCCGTGCTGCGCGTGGCCCTGCCGGTGCCGCTGCCGCGGCTGTTCGACTACCTGCCGCCCATCGGGCTGGCCACCGACGCGATTGCTGTCGGCCAGCGCCTGCAGGTGCCGTTCGGCTCGCGCGAGGCCTGCGGCATCGTCATCGGCCATGGCCATGCCGAACCGGGCGTGGAACTGCGCCAGGCGCTGGCCCTGCCGGATCCGCAGCCACTCCTGCGTGGCGAGTTGCTGGCCTCGCTGCAGTGGCTGGCCGGTTATTTGCATGCGCCGCTGGGCGAAGTGCTGGCCACCGCCCTGCCGGCCGCGCTGCGCCGTGGCGAACCGGCGGCGGACACCACCGCCTACGGCTGGGTCCTGACCGAAGCCGGCCACACCGCCCTGCCGGCAATGCGCAACGGCAAGCCGAAGGCGCTGGCGACGTTGCTGGCCAGCGTGCGCGCCGAGGACTGGCTGGACGACGAAGTTCCCGGTTGGCGCGCGTCGTTGCGCAGCCTGCGCGAGCGCGGCCTGGTGGAGCGGGAGAAAGCGGGGTCAGAGTCGCCTTTCCCTCGGAAAGGCGACTCTGACCCCGCTTTTTCGCTCAACGACGAACAGCGTGTCGCCGCCGACGCCGTCCGCGCCGCCGACGGTTTCGCCGCGTTCCTGCTCGACGGCGTCACCGGCAGCGGCAAGACCGAGGTCTACCTGGACGCGATCACCGACTGCCTCGCCCGTGGCAAGCAGGCGCTGGTGCTGGTGCCGGAGATCGGCCTCACCCCGCAGGCGCTTGCGCGTTTCCGCAAGCGTCTTGGGGTGCCGGTCCATGCCCTGCATTCCGGCTTGAACGACAACCAGCGCGCGCGGGTCTGGCTGGCCGCCGCGCGCGGGCAGGCGCGGGTGATCGTGGGCACCCGCTCGGCGGTGTTCGTGCCGCTGCCGGACGCCGGCCTGATCGTGGTCGACGAGGAACACGACGGCAGCTACAAGCAGTTCGACGGCATCCGCTACCACGCCCGCGACGTCGCCATCGTCCGCGCCCGCGCGCTCGGCGTGCCGGCAGTGCTGGGCAGCGCCACGCCCTCGCTGGAATCGCTGCACAACGCACAGGCCGGCCGTTACGTACACCTGCGCCTTCGCCATCGCGCCGGCAACGCCAGGCCGCCGCATGTGCGCGTGCTCGACGTGCGCAAGCGGCCGCTGCATGCCGGCCTTGGCGAGGACGCGCTGCTGGCGATCCGCGGTGCGCTGGATGCCGGCGGCCAGGTGCTGGTGTTCCGCAATCGCCGCGGCTACGCGCCGGTGCTGCTCTGCCACGACTGCGGCTGGAGCGCGCATTGCCCGCGTTGCAGCACGCCCGACAAACCGACGCCGATGACCGTGCATGCGCATGGCCGGCGCCTGCAATGCCACCACTGCGGCCATCGCCGGCCATCGCCGCTGGCCTGCCCCGATTGCGCCAGCCTGGGCCTGCAGCCGCAGGGCAACGGCACCGAACGCATCGAGGCCGAATTGCAGGCGCGCTTCGCCGACATGCCGGTGCTGCGCATCGACCGCGGCAGCACTGGTCATCGCGATGCCTTGCAGCAGCACTTCGACGAACTCGGCGCGCAGCCCGGCATCCTCGTCGGCACGCAGATGCTGGCCAAGGGCCACGACCTGCCCAACCTGACCCTGGTGGTGGTGGTCGGCATCGACGAAGGCCTGTTCTCCGCCGATTTCCGCAGCAGCGAGAAGCTCGCGCAGTTGCTGGTGCAGGTCGCCGGCCGCGCGGGCCGCGCCGACAAGCCCGGCACCGTGCTGCTGCAGACCCATCATCCCGACCACCCTTTGTTGCAGATCCTGGTCAATGGCGGCTACCACGCCTTCGCCGAGGGCGAACTCGAACTGCGCCAGGCCGCCGGCTTCCCGCCGTTCGCGCATCTCGCCCTGCTGCGCGCGGAGGCCCGGCATGCCGATCCGCCGATGCAGTTCCTGCATGTGGCGAAGGCGGCGGCGAAGGACTTCGCCATCGAAGCCTCCGGTCCGTTGCCGGCACCGATGCCGCGCCGCGCCGGCTACCAGCGCGCCCAACTGGTGCTCTCCGCGGCCCAGCGCCGCGACCTGCATGTGGCGCTCGAGGTGGTGATGCCCGCGCTGTACGCCGCGCCGGATGCGCGCAAGGTGCGCTGGTCGCTGGACGTGGATCCGGTCGAGCTCTACTGAGCGACGGCGGCATGCCGTTCCCGGCGGCGGTCATCGCGACTTCGCATTGGTCGCGTGCGCCGCATCGGCGACAATCGCGGCACGCCCCTTCGCGACCGCCCACGTGACCACTCAACTCGAACAGCTCCGCCAGCATTCCGTCGTCGTCGCCGATACCGGCGACATCGAGGCCATCGCCCGCTTCAAGCCGATGGACGCGACCACCAATCCGTCGCTGTTGCTGAAGGCGGCATCGCTACCGGCCTATGCGTCGCACATCGACGACGCGATCGCGGCGGCCAGCGGCGACGACAAGGTCGGCGATGCAGGTGACCGTCTTTCGGTGGCGATCGGTGGGGAGATCCTCAAGCTGGTACCCGGGCGCGTCTCCACCGAAGTCGATGCTCGGCTGAGCTTCGACACCGAGGCGACCGTCGCCAAGGCGCACAAGCTGGTGCAGCTGTACGCGGATGCCGGCATCGGCACCGACCGCCTGCTGATCAAGGTTGCGAGCACGTGGGAAGGCATCCGCGCCGCCGAGCGGCTGGAACGCGAAGGCATCCAGTGCAACCTCACCCTGCTGTTCTCGTTCGCACAGGCCGTCGCCTGCGCCGAGGCCGGCGTGTTCCTGATCTCGCCCTTCGTCGGCCGCATCCTCGACTGGCACCTGGCCAACGGCATGGCCACGCCGGCGACGCCGCAGGACGACCCCGGCGTGCAATCCGTGCAGCGCATCTGGCAGTACTACAAGCAGCACGGCTACGGCACGGTGGTGATGGGCGCCAGCTTCCGCAACACCGGCGAAGTGCTGGCGCTGTCGGGCTGCGACCGGCTGACGATTTCGCCGGACTTGCTGGCGGCGCTGGAATCGTCGGATGCAAGCCTCGAACGCGCACTGGTCGACAACGGCGAACGCGCCGCGCCGCCTGCGCCGCTCAGCGAAGCCGCGTTCCGCTGGCAGCACAACGAGGACGCGATGGCCACCGACAAGCTCGCCCAGGGCATCCGCAACTTCGCCGCCGACCAGCGCAAGCTGGAAGCGCTGCTGGCCGCCAAGCTCGGTTGAGGATGCCGCGATGACCACAGGCCAGCCGCATGTCGTGATCATCGGCGGTGGCTTCGCCGGCCTGTGGGCGGTGCGTGGTCTTGCTTCGGCAAAGCTGCGGATCACCCTGGTCGATCGCGGCAACCACCATCTGTTCCAGCCGCTGCTCTACCAGGTCGCCACCGCCGGCCTGTCCGCGCCGGACATCGCCGCGCCGCTGCGCCACATCCTGCGCGCGCAACGCAACGTCGAAGTGCGGATGGCGACGGTCACCGGCATCGACGCCGACACGAAACGCATCACGCTGGACGATGGCAGCGCGCTCGACTTCGACACTCTCTTGCTCGCCAGCGGCGCGACGCATGCGTACTTCGGCAACGACCACTGGGCCGAACATGCGCCCGGCCTGAAGACGCTGGACGATGCGCTGGACCTGCGCCGCAAGCTGCTGCTCGCGTTCGAGCGCGCCGAAGCCGCGACCGATCCCGCCGAACGCGAGGCGTGGTTGCATTTCGCGATCGTCGGCGGCGGCCCGACCGGCGTGGAGCTCGCCGGCACGCTCGCCGAGATCGCAAGGCACACGCTGAAGGATGAATTCCGCAACATCGATCCCGCGCAGGCGCGCGTGCGCCTGGTCGAAGCCGGGCCGCGCGTGCTCGCCGCATTCCCCGAAGACCTGTCGGCGAAGGCGAAACGGCAACTGGAGAAACTCGGCGTGGACGTCGCGCTGGGCACGCCGGTGAAAGAGATCAACGCGGACGGTTACCAACTGGGCGATGCGTTCGTGCCCGCGAAGACCGTGGTCTGGGCCGCAGGCGTGGCGGCTTCACCGCTGGGCGCACTGCTCGGTGCGCCGCTGGATCGCGCCGGGCGCGTGCAGGTGCAGCCGGATCTCAGCGTGCCCGGCCATCCGGACATCTTCGTCGCCGGCGACCTTGCTTCGCTCACGCAAGCCAACGGCAAGCCGGTGCCCGGCGTCGCCCCCGCGGCCAAGCAGATGGGTGGCCTGGTCGCACGCAACATCCGCGCGCGCTTGTCGGGCGGCAAGACCAGCGCGTTCGCCTACAAGGACTACGGCAACCTCGCCACCATCGGTCGCATGGCCGCGGTGGTGGATCTCGGCAAGATCAGGTTCTCCGGCGTGCTGGCGTGGTGGTTCTGGCTGGTCATGCACGTGTTCTTCCTGATCGGCTTCCGCAACCGCCTGGTGGTGCTGCTCAACTGGTGGTGGGCGTACTGGAGCTACCAGCGCGCGGCGCGGATCATCCTGGGGCGCGGCGAAAGACGATGACCACGATGTCGTTCGCGATCCAGTTGTTCGATCTCATCGGCATCTTCGTGTTCGCGCTCAGCGGCGGCGTGCTGGCGGTTCGCCACCGGCTGGATCTGTTCGGCGTGCTGGTGCTGGCCTGCGCCACTGCGGTGACCGGCGGCATCGTCCGCGACGTGCTGATCGGTGCGGTGCCGCCCGCCGCGCTGGCAGACTGGACGCTGCTGTCGACTGCGATGCTGGCGGGCGTGGTGACGTTCCATTGGCACGGCATCATCGAACGCCTGCGCAATCCGGTGCTGATGTTCGATGCCGCCGGACTCGCCCTGTTCGCCGTGCTCGGCACCGCCAAGGCGCTGGCCTTTGGCCTGTCGCCGTTCGCAGCGACGTTGCTCGGCATCATCACCGGCATCGGCGGCGGCATCGCCCGCGACCTGCTGGTCGCACGCACGCCGGTGGTGCTGCAGCAGACCGAACTCTACGCGGTCGCCGCACTGGTCGGCGGCGGCATCGTCGCCATCGCCCACGCACTCGGCTGGCCGCAGGCACCGGCGATGGTGGTCGGCGCGCTGCTGTGTTTCGGCCTGCGTTTCATGGCGATTCGGCGAGGGTGGCGGTTGCCGGTGGCGCGCGACGCCGACACGCCCTGATCGCCCGAACGAAAACGGCCCGGATCGCTCCGGGCCGTCTTGATTGCATCGATGCGGCTGCACTTACGCCGCGAACAATGCCTTCATCTTCTTCAGCGCGTTGGCCTCGACCTGGCGGATGCGTTCGGCGGAAACCCCGTATTCGTCGGCCAGTTCCTGCAAGGTCACCTTGCTGTCGGCGTCCAGCCAGCGGCGCTTGATGATGTCGCGGCTGCGCGCATCGAGCTGCGCCATGCCTTCGCGCAGCAGATCCAGCTGGTTGTCCTCGTCGTTGGCGGACTCGTAGGCCATCGCGGGATCGATGTCGTTGTTGGCGACCAGGTAATTCGCCGGCGCCGGCGGCGCGTTGTCGTCGTCGGCATCGTCCGGCGCATCGAAGCCGATGTCGCGACCGGACAGCCGCGATTCCATTTCCAGCACTTCGCGCTCGGAGACGTTGAGATCCTTCGCCACCGCGCTCACTTCCGCCGCGTTGAGCCAGCCCAGGCGGGTCTTGCTCTTGCGCAGGTTGAAGAACAGCTTGCGCTGCGCCTTGGTGGTCGCGACCTTCACGATGCGCCAGTTCTTGATGATGAACTCGTGCATCTCCGCGCGGATCCAGTGCACGGCAAAGCTCACCAGACGCACGCCGACGGTCGGGTCGAACCGCTTCACCGCCTTCATCAGGCCGATGTTGCCTTCCTGGATCAGGTCGCCGATCTGCAGGCCGTAGCCGCTGTAGCCGCGGGCCACGTGGATGACGAATCGCAGGTGCGACAGGATCAGTTCCTGCGCCGCGGCGATGTCGTTGTCTTCGCGCAGGCGATGGGCCAGGCGCTGTTCGTCTTCGACGGTGAGCACGGGGATCTGGTGCACGGCGCCGATGTAGGCCTCCAGCGAACCCATGGCGCTCGGGATCGGCAGATTGTTGGCGACGAGGGCGGTAGACATGGTTGCTCCGTTCATGTGGGCGATGTTAGCAGTCGACATATCCGACTGCTAACCCTGCCAATAGTTCACTACTGTTGCATTCATGGAACGCTGGCGCGCCAAAGACCCCATTGAGGCACAGGCCCCGTCAAACCGACGTGGGGATGCCCCTCGCCCACCTCAAGTCCCGGGATCCCGGTCGCGTCAGGCCGCGTTTTCGGCCATGCCCGCATGCCGGAGCAGGGCGTCGATGCTGGGCGGACGGCCGCGGAAGGCGGTGAAGTTCTCCAGCGCGCTGCGGCTGCCACCGCGCGACAAGACCTCGGCCAGGAACCGCGCGCCGGTTTCGGCCAGCCGCTCGGGGGCTTCCTCGAAAGCCGCGTAGGCGTCGGCGCTGAGGACCTCGGCCCATTTGTAGCTGTAGTACCCGGCCGCATACCCGCCGGCGAAGATGTGGCTGAACTGCTGCGGGAAGCGGTGCCAGGCCGGCGGACGGTTGACCGCGACCTCGTCGCGGATGCGCTCCAGCAACGCGGCCACGCTGTCATGCACCGCATCGAAATCGCCATGGATGGCCATGTCGAACAGGGCGAATTCCAGCTGGCGCACGGTGGCCATGCCGCTCTGGAAATTCCGCGCCGCCAGCATCCCGTCGAACAGCGCGCGCGGCAGCGACGCGCCGGTATCGAGATGCGCGGTCATCGCCTGCACCCGCGCCCATTCCCAGCAGAAGTTCTCCATGAACTGGCTGGGCAGCTCCACCGCGTCCCACTCCACGCCGTTGATGCCGGCCACCGGCAATATGTCGATCGCGGTCAGCAACTGGTGCAGGCCGTGGCCCATCTCGTGGAACAGAGTGGTCACTTCGTCGTGGCTGAAGGTCGCCGGCTGGCTGTCCACACCCTTGCCGAAATTGCAGACCAGATATACGAGGGGCGTTTGAACAGCCTGCGTCAGCGTGTCGGTGGCGATGACACGGCGATTACGGCCATCGTCCATCCACGCGCCGCCGCGCTTGCCCTCGCGGGCGTACAGGTCGAGGTAACACTGGCCGAGCAAGCGACCGTCGCGATCCTCCAGCCGGAAAAAACGCACGTCCGCATGCCAGGTCGGCGCGCCGTCCTCGCGCACGCGCACGCCGTACAGCGACTCGATCACCTCGAACAGGCCGGCGAGCACCTTCGGTTCGGTGAAGTAGCGCTTCACCTCCTGTCCGGAATAGCCGTAGCGAGCCTGCTTGAGCTTGTCGCTGGCATAGGCCACGTCCCACGGCTGCAGGTCGTCGATGCCGAGCTCGTCGCGGGCGAACGCTTCGAGTTCTTCGCGATCACGACGCGCGAACGGCAGCGCGCGGCTGGCGAGGTCGCGCAGGAATGCGAGCACGGCCGCGGGCGATTGCGCCATCTTGGTCGCCAGCGAATAGTCGGCATAGCTGGCGAAACCGAGCAGCTCCGCCAGCTCCGCGCGCAAGGCGAGGATGCGGTCGACGTGACCGCTGTTGTCGAGTGCGGCAGGCCCTTGTTCCGAGGCGCGCACGCCACTGGCGCGATATAGCGCTTCACGCAACCCGCGGTCGCCCGCGTACGCCTGCACCGGCAGATAGCAGGGCATCTTCAGGGTCAGCGTCCAGCCAGACTTGCCGGCTTTCTCGGCGGCGGCGCGCGCGGCGGCGATCACGTCGGCGGGCAGGCCGGACAGTCGCGCTTCGTCGTCGATGTGCAGGCTGAAAGCATCGGTCGCATCGAGCACGTTCTGCGAGAACGTCGCAGACAACGCCGAGAGTTCTTCCTGGATCGCGGCGAAACGGGCCTTGCCGGCATCGTCCAGCTCGGCACCGCCGAGGCGGAAATCGCGCAGCGCGTTGTCGATGACCTTGCGGCGAGTGGCGTCGTACTGCGCGAACTCCGGCGATGTCGCAAGCGCGCGGTACTGCGCGAACAGCGCCAGGTTCTGGCCCAGCGCAGCACCGAATCGGGTCACCTTCGGCAGGTTGGCGTTGTAGGCCTCGCGCAGCTCCGGGGTGTCGGCCACGGCCTGCAAGTGAGCGACCTGCCCCCAGGACCGCCACAGGCGCTCGGTGGCGTCTTCCAGCGGGGTCACGAAACTCGACCACGTCACCGCCGCGACGGTTTCCGCATGCGAGACCGCAGCTTCGGCTTCGGCCAGCAAGGTGTCGATGGCGGGTGCCACGTGTTCGGCGCGGATCGCGTCGAAGCGCGGCAGGCCGGAGAAGTCGAGCAGCGGGTTGTCCATGGCGTCCTGCAAAAATTCTGCGATGTGATCGAGATGCGTGCGCCCGCGCGGCAAATCAACCGCGCGGCGCAATGCAGCTCAGCAATACGAAGATCCGACATCGATCATTGCGCACCCAATGCGGATCGCGCGAGGCATTCAGCGGACGGCGGATACATCCAGCGCGGCACGCGATGGCAAGGTCCAATCGATCGGTGCCTGCCCGTTGCGCGCGAGGTACTCGTTGGCCGCGGAAAAATGCCCGCAGCCCAGGAAGCCGCGATGCGCCGACAACGGCGACGGATGCGGGGCCTTCAGCACGCGGTGCCGGCGCGCATCGATGACCTTGCCCTTGGCCTGCGCGTAGCTGCCCCAGAGCAGGAACACCAGGCCTTCGCGCTCGCGGTTGAGCACGTCCACCACATGGTCGGTGAAGCCTTCCCAACCCTTGCCCTGGTGCGAACCGGGCTGGCCCGCTTCGACCGTCAGCACGCTGTTGAGCAGCAGCACACCCTGCCGCGCCCACGGCAGGAGGCAGCCGTGATCGGGACGCGCGAAACCGACATCGCTGGCCAGTTCCTTGTAGATGTTCTGCAGCGACGGCGGCACGTCCACACCGGGCAGCACCGAAAAACACAGCCCGTGCGCCTGCCCCGGCCCGTGGTACGGGTCCTGGCCGAGGATCACGACCTTCACCGCATCGAACGGGGTGGCGTCGAAGGCGGCGAAGATGTTCGCGCCGGCCGGATACACGGTTGCGCCGGCCGCCTTGCGCTGGCGCAGGAAGGCCGACAGCTGCTGCATGTCCTCGCGCGCGAACCAGTCGCCGATGCGGGATTTCCAGCTGGGTTCGAGGCGGATGTCAGCCATGTTGCGTCGCAGCCGGCTGGCCGGGGGTTGCGCAAGTCGCTCCCCTATACTCGCTTGGTTGCGCAACCCCCGGCCAACCGCCAGCTGATCGGCGCACACGCGAAGATTTCTGGAGACTCACCCTTTCCCCGGCTCCGGCAACTTGCCCAGGCGCAACTGGAACAGCACCTTGGTCACCAGCAGCCGTTCCTCGATCGGCTTCAGCACCAGGTCATTGGCACCATCGCGCAGCAATGAAGCCTGGTTATCGCGGTTGTCGTCGCCAGTCATCATCACCATCGGCAGCCGGCGCTTGCCGTAGCCGAAGGCGGTGCGGATCTGCGCCAGCAGATCGTGGCCGTTGAGGATGCCTTTCAAATACACGTCGCTGAGCACCAGGTCGGCACCGACATCGCCATCCGTGCGCCCGCGGAAGCGGTGCAGGTGCTCCAGCGCATCCTCCACGCTGAGGACATGCAACACCTGCATGTTCTGACGCTCCAGCATGCGCTTGGTCGCCACCGCCACCACCCGGCTGTCCTCGACATAGAGGATCCGCGCGCCTTCGATCGGTGCAGGCTGCACATAGCCACGGATGAACGCGGCAAGCGCGCCATGGCCCAGCGACTTGTCGAAATAATCGGTGACGTCTTCGGTGAACGCGCGCGTTTCCAGCATCTCCTGCGCATTGCCGGACACCACGATGACCGGCACGTAGGCTTGCCCCTGCGCCTCGCGCACGATGCGGGCCAACGACATGCCATCGCCGTCGGGCAGGACCAGTGCGGTGGTCACCAGGTCGACCGCGCCGTTGGCCAGGATCGCGCGCGCTTCGGCGATGCCGGCGCAACCGATCACTTCGGTGCCGGGCAATTCGCGCAACAAGGTGTCGCCGATGAGCTTGCGCACCAGCTTGCTGCCATCGACGACCATCACCCGCGGGGCATCGCCGACGACGTGACGGAGATCGTTGGCCATGTCAGCGCTCCACTGGGCGGGTCTGCCGCAGATAGTGGCCGGTCACGACACCGGCCCCAAGCCAGCCAAGCAATCCGGCAGCGGCCAGCACTGCCAACGCAGGCAACGGCGGCAGGCCCTGCAACGCGAAACTGCTGCCATAACGCGCGGCGAGGTCGGCCAGCGGCTCGCGCAGCGCAAGCCAGGCCAGCGTCAGCACGCCCAGCGCCAATGCGCCCGCGCCGAGGCCGTACCACGCACCGAGATACAGGAACGGCCGGCGCACGAATCCATCACTCGCGCCGAGCAACTGCAGCACGCCGATTTCCTCGCGGCGCGACTGGATGTCCAGGCGCACGGTATTGCCGACCACCAGCAACGCGCCGAGGCCAAGCAACGCGGCCAGCACCAGCACCGCGCGACCACCGAAGCGCAGCCACGCATCGAGGCGTTCGCGCCAGAGCGCGTCGTGCTGCACGCGTTCGGCGTCGGGCAGTGCCTTGAGCGATTCCGCCAACAGCAATTCGTCGCCGCGCGGGCTGACCCGCAGCACGCTGGGCAATGCCGCGCGCGCCGCCTCTTCGCCCAGTGCATCGATGGCCGCGGCCAAGTCGTCGCGAGCGCGCAATTGCTGCAAGGCCTGTTCGGGGGCGATGAGCTCGACCTTCGCCACATCGCCGCGCGCACGCAGGGTGGCGGCGATGGCCTGCGCCCGGGCGGCGTCGATTTCCGGCTTGAGGAACACGGCGACATCGCGCGAGGACTGCACTTCGCCGCCCAACCGCGACAGGTTCTGCATCACTACCCACAGGCCCAGCGGCAGCGCCAGCGCGACCGCCATCACCCCGACGGTGAGCAGGGTCGCCCACGGCTTGCGCAGCAGCCGGCCGAGGCTGGCGACGATGCTGAAGCCGTGGTGGTCCAGCCATGCGCCGAAGCGACTGGCCTGCGCGTTCGCCGATGCCTGCTCATTCATCCGCCAGGTCCTCCGGCGAAATGTCGTCCAGCAACCGGCCGTGATCGAGCACCAGCACGCGCTTCTTCATGCGCTTGACCAGGCCCAGGTCGTGGCTGGCGACCAGCACGCTGGTGCCGCGCTCGGGCAGCGAGGCGAACAACGCCATGATCTCGGCGGACAGGGTGGGATCGAGGTTGCCGGTGGGCTCGTCGGCGATCAGCAGGGTCGGCTCGGCGACCACCGCGCGGGCGATGCCCACGCGTTGCTGCTCGCCCGCGGACAGCTGCGAGGGCAGCGCACGGTCACGCGCGCCCAGGCCGAGGCGTTCCAGGATCGAACGCACGCGCTTGCCGGTTTCCGCCCGCTTCATCCCGCGCAGCACCAGCGGCAGGGCGACGTTTTCGGCCACGCTGCGGTCCATCAGCAACTGGTGGTTCTGGTAGACCACGCCGACGCTGCGCCGATGCCGGGCGATGGCGCCACCGCGCACCTTCAGCAGGTTGCGGTCGCCGAACAGCACCGCGCCACGACTGGGCCGCTCGGCGAGCTGGATCAACTTCAGCAGGGTGCTCTTGCCGGCACCGGAATGACCGGTGACGAACAGCATCTCGCCGGCGTCCACGGCAAAGCTGACCTCGGACAGGGCTGTGTGCCCGCCGGGGTATTGCTTGCTGACGCTGTCGAAACGCAGGACCGTCATCGCGGGGGATCGTGAGCGGGCGGACAGGGAGTATCGCCCGAGCCGCTGGCCGCGACCAGCGCGACGTCAGCGCGGCACCGCGTCCGCCGGATCGCGCAGCAGCGGCTGATCGCAACCGCCAGCTACATCGCAAGACCAATCAGCGGGATCCGCGATTGCCGGCAAACGGCCTGGCCCGGATGACCATGGCGAACGATTCGCCAGGACCATCCGGGCCAGCCTCCTGGTGCTGCGCATTGCGCGTGGTGCCCGCACACCTCCCTGTGTCGCGGGCGTGGAAGCGGAATCACCATCCCTGGCGCGCGGGTGCCGTGCCCTGTCCCGGTGCGGTCGATGGCGGCATCGGACGACCCTGCCCGCCCTGCACCGGCAAACCCGCCTGTCGCCAGGCCTCGACGCCGCCGCGATACCAATGCACGTTGCGGAACCCCATCCGGATGGCGCGCAGCGCCGCGTTGTACGAACCCCAGCACTGTGGTCCCGCGCAATACACCACCAACATGCGCGACGTGTCGCCACCGGTGGCCTGGCGCAGGTACTGGCCGAATTCGCGCTGGACCTGGTCGTCGAAACTGCCGCCCTGCGATGCCGGACCGGCCGCCTGCGCGCCCGGCAGATGTTCGGGTGCGCCGTAGGCATGCAGGAGCAGCACGTTGCCCTGGCCGCCTTGCAGCAGTTGCGAAAGTTGGCGGGTCGCGATGACCTTGCCGCCCGGGATCGAGGTCGGGGTGGGGCCGTGCAGCTGCTGGCTGGCGCGCAGCTCGCCAGTCGGTGCCACGCCGAAATCCTGCGCTTCGCCATTCGCAAGGCCGATCGGCATCGCCATTTCCGGCAACCGCGAGGTCGGTGCGGGTTGTTGCATCGGTCGTTGCGGCATCGGCTGCTGCGCCGTTGTCGGGCGTGCAGGCGGCGCTTGCGGGCGCGCCGGACTGCCGAAGCTGTCCTGGGCGAATGCAGCGGGTATCGCGAGACAACCGGCGATCGCCACCGAGAGACATCCCGCCCACCTGGTCATCGTGCTCATTGCTCGCGCTCCAGTTCGACATAACCGGCCGGCGGACTGGGGTACGGCGCATCGGTGCTGTAGGCATTGGCGGGATTGGCGGTGTCCTGGAACACCTGGCTGCCGCCATGGATGCTGGACTGCACCGTGCTTCCATCCACACCGGCGTAGTTGTTGACCTCCCGGACGCCGGACATGGTCGTCTTGTGCATGCTGTCGCTGGTCGCGCTGGTGTTGGCGGCGATCGCGTTGTAGATGCCGGAGACCTCCTGATTGGTGCGCATCCGGATCGCCGCGCGGTCGGCGGCGCCGCGTGCGTTGATGATCGCCATCTGCCGGTTGTGCCAGTCGTTGATGCTGCTGCTCTGCGCGTTGCTGACCCGCTGCAGGTTGGCCATGCTGCGTTGCCTCATCGCGTCCAACCACTGCGGGTTGGCGCGCATGCCGGCGAGCACGCGCGTGCCGAGGTCGAAGTCCAGCCGGTTGTTTGGCGCGCGAATCGAGCTGATCGTCGCGGTGCCGCCCACCACGTTGCCCTGCATCGACGAGAAGCTCACCGTGGCGGTGAGGACCTCACGCATGTCCACGCCATCCTTGGGGTAGGCGATCAGCAGGCGGCCGGCGTCATGGCGCACCTGCGCCTGCTGGTTGGCTTGCGGTCGCGCCTGCGCGGCGCGCGCCATCTGCTGGGCGATCTCGGGCTGATCCTGGTAGTCGAGCACGCGCGCACCGGGCCGGGTGCGCTGCACGGTGGCTTCGAGGAATTCGCGGGTGCTGCGATACGGCGCGGACGGGCAGGGATTCATCTGGATCTCGGTACCCGCGACCTGCCAGTTGAAGCCGGGCAGGATTTCCACCGCGGTCAGGCTGTCCGGCCCGATCGCGCTCCAGCCGATCTGCAACTGGTTGGCGATGCAGTTGGTGGCGTCATTCCAGGTGACCCCGCCTACCGCCTGCCAGCCGGCGGGAATCTGCAGCTCCGCGGCGACCATCGGCTGGCCGAAACCGTTGCTGTCGACGATTTGCGCGGCCTGCATGCGGCTGGTGTCGAGTAGCGGCGGCATGCTTCCGGCTTCGGTGACCGCAGGCGCTGCGGCGTCCGTCATCGCCACCGCGGGGAAGCCCTCCGTCATGCCTTGCGGCGTTGTGCCCTGCGCCACGATCTCCTGCGCCGGGCTGCCGCCCTGCTGGCAACCCGCCAAGGCGAGCGCCGTGATCAATGCCAGTTGCGTTCCCCGATGCTGTGCCATGCGCTGATCTCCGGACGGAATGTCCTGTCAGACCAACAGGCGCAGGACGCCGGCCAATCGGCTCACGTCATCGCGATCACTGCGACGATGAGCCGGCTTCGCCCCGGAGTGCGCCTGTGCATGCACGACGGACTGCCCAGCGCCGGGAGCCATGCACGCCACATCGCCAAACAATCGCTCAGGACGGTTCGGACAGGGCCTCGAACAGCCACGCCCGCGCAGCCTGCCAGTGGCGCTTGGCCGTGGCCGGGGAGATCGACAGCGCCTCTGCGGTTTCCTCGATGGTCAGGCCGCCGAAGTAGCGCAGTTCGACCAGCTGCGCGCGCGCCGGGTCGATCGCCGCCAGCCGATCCAGCGCGCCATCCAGGGCGAGCATGTCGATGTCGCCGACCGACGCGGCCACGTCGACCTGGGTGATCGGCACGCGTTCGCCGCCATCGCGCTTGCCGGCGCCATGCCGGCGCGCGTGGTCGACCAGGATCTCGCGCATCAACCGCGCCGCCATCCGCACGAAATGCACGCGATCCTGCCAGTCGATGCGGTCCAGCCGGCTGAGCCGCATGTAGGCCTCGTTGACCAGCGCGGTGGGCTGCAGGGTGTGGTCGCCGCGTTCGTTGGCCAGTTGCCGGCGCGCGATCGCGCGGAGCTCGGGATAGACGATACCGACCAGGCGATCGCGTGCGGTCTGGTCGCCCGCGCGCCAGGCACCCAACAGCGCAGTGAAATCGTCGCTCGAAGACATGCACCCGAGTCTAGCAACGGTGCGTGCACGGCAGGTGCGCATCGCCGCCTGCTACGGTGGCATCGCCGAGACGCGACGCGCGAACAGGCGCGCCAACAGGGGATGCACCGATGACAGTGCCGACAGAGACGTCGACCGAAAGCGCCGTGCTGGACTGGTTCGAACGCGCACTGGAGCAGCCCGGCGAACAACGCAAGACCTGGCTCGCAGCGCAGGATTTGCCGGATGCGCTGCGGTTGCGGGTGCAACGCCTGCTGGACACCGAATGTTCGCTCGGCGGCTTCCTCGAACACAGCGCGAGTGCGCCGGAGCCGGAAGGCTTCCCGGCGATCGGCGAGCACGTGGGCAACTACCAGTTGCTGGCGCGGCTGGATGCCGGCGGCATGGGTGTGGTCTACCGCGCACGCCGCGCCGACGGCAGCTACGACCAGGACGTGGCGGTCAAGCTGATCCGTCCGCTGCATCTTATGGCGGCGCCCGAATTCCGCCGGCAGATGCTGGCGCGCTTCGAGCAGGAACGGATCCTGCTGGCCCGCCTGCAGCATCCCAACATCGCGCGCATCCTCGACGGCGGGCGCACCGCGTCCGGCCTGCCGTGGCTGGCGATGGAGTTCGTCGACGGCATATCGCTGACCGGTCATTGCGACCGCGACGCGCTCGACCTGCGCGCGCGCCTGCGCCTGTTCCTGAAGGTCTGCGCCGGCGTGCAGGAAGCGCATCGCCACCTGGTCGTGCACCGCGACCTCAAGCCGGACAACATCCTGGTCACCCGCGACGGCGAACCCAAGCTGCTCGACTTCGGCATCGCGCGCACCCTCGGCGAAGATGCCAATGGCGATCCCGGCGCGACCCAGCTGACCGCGATGACCCCGGCCTACGCCAGCCCGGAACACGTGCGCCGGCAACCGCTGACCACCGCGTCCGACGTGTATTCGCTGGGCGTGCTGCTGTTCCAGCTGGTCGCCGGCGAGCGCCCGTATCGGCTGGACGGGCTGACCCCGGCCGAAGCCGAACGGGCGATCTGCGATGGCGAGCCGCCGTCATTGCGCAGTGTGCTGCAGCGCGCCGGCGATGCTGATCCGTCGCGCGGCGAACGCGCATCGCAACTGACCGACGATCTGCAGCACGTGGTCGCCAAGGCGATGCACAAGGACGCCGCGCGCCGCTACGCCACCGCGCAGTCGCTGGCCGCCGACATCGAGCGCTGGCTGCAGGGCAAGCCGGTGCTGGCGCATCCGGATTCGGCGGGTTACCGGCTGCGCAAGTTCGTTGGCCGGCACCCGCTGGGCGTGGCTGCAGGCACGTTGGCGCTGGCGGCGGTGCTGGCCGCGTCGGGTATTGCGATGTGGCAGGCGCAACAGGCACGCCAGGGTGCCGCCGACCTGCGCGAAATGAACGACTTCCTGCTGGAAGTCACGCAGGCCTCGGATCCGTTCGACGCCGACCGCGAGCTGACCTTGAGCGAAGCGTTGGATGTCGCCGCCACTCGCATCGACGAACGTTTCGGCAGCCGCCCGGAGCTGGCCGCGGAGATCCGCTTCGGCATCGCCTACAGCATGCTCAGCCGCTACCGGCTCGACGCCGCGGAGGCGCAGCTGGGCAAGGCACTGGCGGAAAGTCGCGCGGCGTTCGGCGACGACGACATCCGCAGCTTGCGCATCGGCGACGCGATCGCCTACCTACGGCAGGAACAGGATCGCGGCAAGGAAGCCGAAGCCGGTTTCCGCGAGGTGATCGCGCGGCTGGAGCGCAATCGCCTGACCGACGATCCGCTGTACGGCATCGTCTTGGGCAATCTGGGCAATCTGTACCTGGTGCGCGAAGACTATCGCCAGGCCGATCCCTGGCTGCGCAAGAGCATGACCTGGTTCGATGCGCATCCCGGCGCGGCAGAGAAGGACCGGGTCAACATCCTGTCCAACCTGGCGCATGCCGCGCACGGCCTGGAAGACCTGCCCCGTGCCGACACGCTGTATGCAAGCGCACAGGCGGCGATGGCGGTGGCGTATCCGCAAGGCAGTCCGGACCAGGCGATCCTGCTCAACAATCGCGCGCTGCTGGCCGAAGATCGCGGCGACACGCAAGCGGCACTCGCCCTGCATCGGCAATCGCTGGCGATGCGCCGCAAGGTGTTCAGCAGCGAGCACCCGATGACCCTGACCGCGCTGACCAATGTCGCGCGGGTGTCGCTGGACGTGGGTGAGGCCAGGCAGGCGCTGCCGATAGCGGAGGACGCGGGGGCGATGGCCGACCGCGTCTATGCGGAGGTACCGAATGGCCGCCACGCCTCGACCTGGGCCACCGTGGCGGATGTCCGCCTGGCCAATGGCGACACTACCGGGGCCGCCGCCGCATTGCGACGCGCGGACACGGTGCGGGACACGGTGAAGGATCCCGCGCCGAGCATGCTGGCCTATCTGGAGAAGGTGCGCGCGCGGGTCTGCACGACCCCCGCAGCGTGTCCGGCGCGCTGACGCGCCGGCGGAATCAGCCGCCGACCAGCGACTTGATGCGGCGACCGAGGCGACTCAACAGCGAAGGCTTGTCGCCGCCCGATGCCGGTGTGGCCGCAGGCTTGTCGCCAGCCGCAGTCGTTGCATTCGGCGTGGTGCCGGCCTCGCCTTCCAGCGGACGGCCATGCCGGCGGCGGCGACGCTTGCGCGGCTTGCGCGCGTCGTCCTCGATGCCGGTGGTCGAAGGTACTGCCTGCTGCGCGGGTGCCGCGGCTGCGGGCATCACGGCATCGACATTGGCAGCGGCAACCGCTTCACCTTCGACGCGTGGCTTGCGCGGCGGACGCGGGCCACGCGCGGGGCGTTCGCCGGAACTCGAACTGGAGCCAGAGCGGGACGAGGACCCGCTGCGTTCGCCGGAACGACCGCGCGACGGCGGACCGCCACGACCACCACCGCGCTTGGCGTCTTCGGCGGCGCGTGCCTCGCGCACTTCCTTGAAGATCTCGCCGATGCTCTCGCCATCTTCGGGATTGGCTTCCACGCCTTCGCGCGGCTTGCGCGGCAGCGCGATCAGCATCTCCGGGGTGACGTGTTCGCCGGGGATTTTCTGGTCGATGTAGGCCTCGATGTCGGGCAGCGACATCCCGTAACGCTCGCAGGCGAAGCTGATCGCGTCGCCCTCGGCACCGAGGCGCGCGGTGCGGCCGATGCGGTGCACGTAGTCCTCGGCATCGAACGGCAGGTCGTAGTTGTAGACGTGCGAGACGCCATCGATGTGCAGGCCGCGCGCGGCCACATCGGTGGCCACCAGCAATTCCAGCTGGCCGGCCTGGAACTTCTTCAGCAGCGACTCGCGCTTCTTCTGCGGCACGTCGCCGCTGAGCACGCCGACGCGATAACCCGCGCGTTCAAGCCCGCGGGCCACGCGCTCGACAAACGCCTTGGTGTTGACGAATACCATCGTCCGCGCGCCTTCGCTGCGCGACAGCAGGCCGATCAGCAGCGGCAGCTTTTCCTCGTCGGCCGGGTAGTACAGCTTCTGCCGGACTTTCGCCGCAGTAATGAATTCGGTTTCGACCACGAGCTTTTCCGGCTCGTTCATGTGCTCGTAGGCGAGCTCCAGCACGCGATGGCTGAGCGTGGCCGAGAACAGCAGCGTCTGCCGGGTGGTGCGCTCCGGCATCCGGCGCAGCAGGAAGCGGATGTCCTTGATGAAGCCGAGGTCGAACATGCGGTCGGCCTCGTCCAGCACGCACATCTCGCAGGCGTGCAGGCTGACCACCTTGTGCTGCTTGACGTAGTCGATCAGCCGGCCAGGGGTGGCGATGATCACGTCGGCACCGCGCTGCAGCAGCTCGCGCTGCTTGTCGTAGTCCACGCCGCCGTACACCAGGGCGAACTTCAGGCCGAGCTGGTCGCCCAGCTTCACCGCGTCCTTGTGGATCTGGATCGCCAGCTCGCGGGTGGGGGCCAGGATCAGTGCGCGCGGGTCTTCGGCCTTGCGGTCGGCCAGCGCGGGGCGCTTCAGCAGGCGGTCGATGACCGCGACCAGGAAAGCCAGGGTCTTGCCGGTGCCGGTCTGGGCCTGGCCGGCGACGTCGCGGCCGGCCAGCGCCAGCGGCAGGGTCAGCGCCTGGATCGGGGTGCAGCGGGTGAAGCCGGCGGCTTCCAGCCCGGCGATCAGCGCCGGATGCAGGTCGAACGAGGAAAAGGTGACGTCGGTCAGCGGTTTGTCGGACATGGGGCGGCCTCCGGCGGACTCGATGCGGCGTTCCAGGGGACGCCACGATCCGCGCTTGCATGAATTGGGGGCAGCCACGCAGACTGCCGGGACAGGTTCCGGGTCTGGTCATTCCCGGCACGGCACCCGCCTTGGTTGTGGCGGGATGCAACCCCATCATCCTATCACCCCGGCCGCCGCCCCCTTGCGCACGGCCCCGTGAGCCATTGGAGACACCATGAGCGACACCGTCCTGCACGTCACCGACGCCGACTTCGACCATCAGGTCCTGGCTTCCGACCAGCCCGTGCTGGTCGATTTCTGGGCACCCTGGTGCGGCCCCTGCAAGATGATCGCGCCGGCGCTGGACGACCTCGCCGGCACCTACGCCGGCCGCGCCAAGATCGTGAAGGTCGATGTCGACCAGAACCAGGCCACCGCGATGCGCTACCACGTGCGCTCGATCCCGATGCTGCTGCTGTTCAAGGGCGGCCAGGTGCAGGCGACCCAGATCGGCGCGGTCGGCAAGGCACAGCTGGCGCAAATGATCGATAAGTCGCTGTAAGTTCGACGGACGTAGCCCGGGTAGGCGCAGCGCACCCGGGAACCGCCTCGCAACCCGCATGCGGCCTTCGGCCTTGTCCGGGCTACTGAACCATCCACCGCCGCCTAGTTGCGCGCCATGCCGCGCCAGTGCTAGTTTTCCGCTGAACCCGGCGCCGATCCATCGCGAAATGCAGCCTTCGGGCGCGCCGCACCCCTTCTGATCCACTCCCCACGACCCCGCCCGCGACTCGCGGGCGCTCGCAACGTTAGCGAGGATTTCCCTTGTCAGACCCGACCGTTGATCCCGGCGAACCCGCCGAAAAGCGCGTGCGCAAGACCCGCGTGGCCAAGCCCGCCGCCGCCAAGGACAGCTTGACCATCCCGCCGCTGGACGCCGCTTCGGCAGCCCCGCCCGCTGCACCCGCGCCAGCACCGGCCTCGCCGCCGCAGGCAGCCGTGCCGCCCTCGGCACCGTCTCCGCCGCCGGCCCGACAGCAGGCTCCCGCTCCCGCCGCTGCGTCCCACGCGACCCACGAAACGCCTGCGCCATCGGCACCGTCGACCGGATCGATTGATGGCGGCGATGCCGGCGGCAACGCCCAGCACCACGGCCAGAACCGCCAGCACGGCCAAAACGCCCAGCACAATCAGAACAATCAGGGCGGCGACCAGCAAGGCAACCGCCGCGACCGCTTCAAGAACCGCCGCGATCGCAACCGTGACCGCCCGCGCGACCAGCAGGGTTTCCCGGACGACAACGGCGGCGGCAACGGCGAAGGCTTCGTCGCACGCCCACACCCGCAGGTGCCGGAAGGCTTCCCGCAGTACTCGCTGGGCGACCTCAAGCGGATGCCGGCGCACAAGCTGCTGGAGATCGCCGACCAGTTGCAGATCAGCGAGGGCGTGGCCCGCGCGCGCAAGCAGGACATCATCTTCGGCATCCTCAAGGTGCTGACCCGCCACGGTGAAGGCGTGGCCGCCGACGGCGTGCTGGAAATCCTGCCGGACGGCTTCGGCTTCCTGCGCGCGGCCGAGGCGTCCTACCTCGCCGGCCCGGACGACACCTACATCAGTCCCAGCCAGATCCGCCGCTTCAACCTGCGCACCGGCGACCACATCTCCGGCCGCATCCGCTGGCCGAAGGACGGCGAGCGCTATTTCGCGCTGAACATCGTCGATACCATCAACGGCGAGCCGATCGAAGCCTCGAAGAACAAGGCGCTGTTCGAGAACCTGACCCCGCTGTTCCCGCGCAAGAAGTTCAAGCTGGAGCGCGGCGATGGTTCCAGCGAGGACATCACCGGCCGCATCCTCGATCTGATGGCCCCGCAAGGCAAAGGCCAGCGCGCGCTGATCGTCAGCCCGCCGAAGGCCGGCAAGACCATGATGATGCAGCAGATCGCCAGCGCGATCAGCTACAACCATCCCGATGTGCACCTGATCGTGCTGCTCATCGACGAGCGCCCGGAAGAAGTCACCGAGATGCAGCGCACCGTGCGCGGCGAGGTGATTTCCTCCACCTTCGACGAGCCCGCCGCGCGCCACGTGCAGGTCGCCGAAATGGTGATCGAGCGCGCCAAGCGCCTGGTCGAGCACAAGAAGGATGTGGTGATCCTGCTCGACTCGATCACCCGCCTCGCGCGCGCCTACAACAACGTGCTGCCGAGCTCCGGCAAGGTGCTGACCGGCGGCGTGGACGCCAACGCCCTGCATCGCCCGAAGCGCTTCTTCGGCGCCGCGCGCAATGTCGAGGAAGGCGGTTCGCTGACGATCATCGCGACGGCCCTGATCGACACCGGCAGCGCGATGGACAAGGTGATCTACGAAGAGTTCAAGGGCACCGGCAACAGCGAAGTGCACCTGGACCGCCGGATCACCGAGAAGCGCGTGTACCCGGCGATCGGCGTCAATGCCTCCGGCACCCGCCGCGAGGACTACCTGATCGAGCCCGACCTGCTGCAGAAGATCTGGATCCTGCGCAAGTTGCTGCACCCGATGGACGAAATCGCGGCGATGGAATTCCTGCTCGACAAGATGAAGAGCACCAAGTCCAACGACGAGTTCTTCGGTTCGATGAAGCGCTGACGCAACAAACGGCTCCAAGCAAAAAGCCCCGCTCTGCGGGGCTTTTTGCTTTCATCCGACCATGATTCAGGTGGCGGGCCGCTGCGAGACGACCCGGTGCATCACCCATGTTTCCCTGAGGCGCACTCCGTCGCGGAACATCGCCGTGCCGGCCAACCGGAACCCGTGCTTCTGGTAGAAGCGCACCGCCTGCGGCGAGTCCTTGCGCACCTTCAACCAGATGCAAACCGCATCGCCGGCACGGGCGATGTCCACCGCGCGCTCCAGCAGGCATCCGGCCACGCCGGCACCGCGATGGCGGGCCCGCACGTAATGGCGGCGCAGTTCCACCGACCCGCGCATCCAGCCGCTTGCCGGTGCCCGTTCGCCCCAGCGAAGCTGCAGGAATCCCTGCAGGCCTTCGCCGCACTCCGCCACCACCGTATCGATCTGGCGGCTGCGGATCTCCTGCAGGGGAATGTCATCCCGTCTCTGTCCATCGCGAAACGGGCCGCCTTTCGCATCGTCGTCCTGCCCGTTCACCGCCATGAACGGCTCAGTCAACAACAAGGCAAGCGCCTGCGCATCCGCCTCGCCGGCAAGGCGCACGACGGCGTGGTGTGTCTTCTTCATGCTCATGTCCGTTGCCTGCAGGGCGGCCCGCCGCGTGACGGGCCGCCGTGCGATCACCAGCTGAAGCCCGCGCCGGCAGAGACGCTGCTCTCGCCAGAGGAGAACGCACCGGTCAGCGACACGCTGGCGTGCGGACGCACCAGGCGCTGGTAGCTGATCGCGATGGCGGAACGGCCGTTCTGCACACCTACCCCCATGCCCACGCGGTTCTGGCCCGGCAGGCCGGCGGTATTGATGGCCGCCGAGGTCATCGCGCCACTCATCGCCCCGATCTGGTCGATGCGACGGTCGGTTCGCTGGAAGCGCAGGTCCACCTGCTGCTGGTACTGGGTGAAGGTGTCGTTCCAGGCCGCGAACTTGCTGTCGGTGTAGGCATTTGCCGAAGCCAGCGTCTGCGTCGCCTTGCCGTCCGTGTAGGACTTCGATGCGGTCAGGGTGGCCGCATCGCCGGCATCGGCATGCGCATTCGCCGCCGCCAGGGTCGCGGCGTCGCCCGCGTCCGCATGCGCATTCGCGGCTTCGAGCGTGGCGGCATCGCCGGCATCGGCATGCGCGTTGGCGGCCTCCAGCGTGGCGGCGTCGCCGGCTTCGATCATCTGCGCCACCAGCCCCAGGTCGGCATCCGCGCCGGCCGGACCCTGCGGACCCATCGGGCCCTGTTCGCCCTGCGGGCCTTGCGGGCCGGCGGGACCCGGCTCGCCACTGCCGCCCCCGGGCTCGCCCTGCGGACCCTGCGGGCCCATCGGCCCGGGTTCGCCCTGCGGTCCCTGCGGCCCCGCCGGACCCGCGGGGCCCTGGCCGCCACCACCGGCGTTGGCCAGTTCGGTGAGCTTGCCGTCGACCGCGGCGAACGCGGCGGCGACGTTCGAGTAATTCGAACCCTGGATGGTGAAGGTCGGGCCGGTGAACGTGCCGTTGCTCCAGCTGGCGCCGCCGCCGAACGCATTGGCCACCGGCAACAGGTTGACGCCGCCGCCCAGCGAAACGCCGGCGATCGCCGCGTTCAACTGGCGCAGGTTGACCGCGTCGGTGTCCTGGGTGCCGTCGGCCAGATGGATGATCTGGTGTTCGCCGCCGCTCTTGCCGACGGAGATCGCGTAGTCGCGGTCCGCCACTGACTGGTAGCCCAGCGCCACGCTCCCGGTGTTGCCTGCAAGGCTACCGATGCCGAAGGCCATGGCATTCACCCCGGTGGCGGTGTTGTTGAGGCCGAAGGCGACACTGTTGACCGCGGTTGCCTTGTTGCCTACACCGAATGCGCTGCTGTTGGCCCCGCCGGCGATGTTGTTGGTGCCGAACGCGCTGGCGTTGGTATTGGAAGCGGCGTTCAGGTAGCCGACCGCGCTGGACTTCAGGCCATGCGCTTCGTTCGACGAACCCAGCGCGTTGGCGGACTCCGCATCGGCGGTGTTGGCGTTGCCGAATGCGCTGCTGTCGTTCGCCAGCGCATCGTTGTTGTAACCGAATGCCGCGCTGCGGGCGCCCTCTGCGGTGTTGAAGCGGCCGTAGGCGCCACTGGCTTCGCCGCTGGCGGTGTTGAGCGTGCCGAACGCCATTGCGCTGGTCGCGCTGGCCACGTTCATGTAGCCGAATGCCCCGCTGTACAGGCCGCCGGCAGTGTTGTCGAAACCGAAGGCACTGGCGTTGTCCATCTGCGCCTCGTTCGAATAACCGAACGCGCTGCTGCGCAGGCCCATGGCGTCATTGGAGCGACCGAAGGCACTGGAGGCCGCCGCGCGAGCGCGGTTCTGTGCGCCGACCGCGGCTGCGACCTCGGCTTCGGCGGTGTTGTTGAAGCCCAGCGCGGCGCTGTCGAGGCCGCTCGCGGAGTTGAAGTAGCCAAACGCCGAGGCATGCGCGGCCATCGCCAAGTTACGGAAGCCGAAGGCGGCGCTTTCGAGCCCGCTGGCGTAGTTGAGGTGACCCATCGCGCTGGAACTTTCGCCATCGGCGGTGTTGGTGTGCCCGAATGCAGTGGACTTGATCCCGTTCGCCTTGTTGTTGTTTCCGCAGGCGACCGCATTACCGCCATTGGCGGTGGAGCCGCCATCGGTCCAGTCGAGGATCTCGTTGTAGGAAATGGCGCAGCCCCCGAAGTCGGCGGCGGGAGCCGCGGCGGGCAGGAGCAGGAGGGCGGACAGCGCGAGGGCCAGCGGGCAACGTTTGATGCGGATGTTCATGGTGCTTTCCTTGGTCGTGTAGGTGTGAGGTGTCGGATGCGTGGTGCCGTGCCGGGCCGGTGCCGCTTTCGCGCCGTTTTCATCGGCCTGGACAACCACCTCGCGAACCAACGAAAGAACAGGACATCGGGTTCGCAAGGGGCCGGCGGCGGCACGGCCAACGCCCGGTACATGCCGGGCCGATGACTGCGGCACGGGCCCGTGCCGCCACCGCCCCACGTCCGCACTCGCATTCCCGCGTCGGCACAGGACATCGCAAGCCCGCGCGCACTGCTTGCCCGTACATCGGGCATCGGCGAACCTAGTCGCGCAACGCACACGGGGCCGCACGATGGAAACCGAATCGTTCACGCGATTGCTTGCGCATGCCCGCGACGGCGATGGCGATGCGCACGACCGCGCCTACGCGCTGATCTACGACCGCCTGCGCGCGGCCGCGCACCAGCAGCTGCGCAAGCGCGGCGGCCAGTACACGCTGTGCACCACGATGCTGGTCGGCGAGGCCTGGCTGAAACTGGCCGATGCCGAGGTGCCGGTGCGCGACCGCGAGCACTACCTCGCGCTTGCCTCGCTGGCGATGCGCCACATCGTGGTCGACCAGGCGCGCCGCGCGATGGCGGAGAAGCGCGGCGGCAACGACATCCGCGTCACCCTCAACGAAAATGTCGCGCAGATGGAGGCAGCGGACGCCGACGTGCTGTCGCTGGACGCCGCGCTAGACAAACTGGCAGCGCTGGATCCGCGTCTGGCCAGGATCGTCGAATGGCGTTACTTCGGCGGCATGAGCGAAACCGAGATCGCCTCCATGCTCGACGTCACCGGGCGCACCGTGCGCCGCGAATGGCGCAAGGCCCGTGCCTTCCTGTATCGCGAGATGGGCGGCGGCGACGGCGGGGAGGACGACCCGACGTGACCTCCGAACAACGCGCACGGCTCGCACTCGACCTGTTCGATGCATGGGTGGATCTGCCGGCCGCGCAACAACAGGCGCAGCTGGGCGAACTCGCAGCGCGAGATCCCGCGCTGCACGCGGAAGTCCGCGCGCTGCTCGAAGCCGATGCCGCCGACGGCCTGCTCGAACGCGACGCGCAATCACTGCTGTCCTCGATCACGCCGGCAACGGATGCGCAGCTCGACGTCATCGCGCGCCGGATCGGACCGTGGCACGTCACCGGCATCCTCGGCAGCGGCGGCATGGGCGCGGTGTATCGCGGCGAGCGCGTGGAAGGCGGCTTCCAGCAGCTGGCCGCGATCAAGCGCATCCGCATCGGCATGGACCATCCGGACCTGCGCAAGCGCTTCCTGCGCGAGCGGCAGATCCTCGCCCGGCTGCGGCATCCCAACATCGCCGCACTGCTCGATGGCGGGGTCGATGCCGATGGCGCGCCGTATTTCGCGATGGAGCTGGTGCAGGGCGAGCGCATCACCGCATGGTGCGATGCGCGCACGCTCGACGTGCGTGGCCGCGTGCGCCTGTTCCTGCAGGTGCTGGACGCAGTGGCCTTCGCGCACCTGCAACTGGTGGTGCATCGCGACCTGAAACCCTCGAACATCCTGGTCGATGCCAACGGCAAGGCCTTCCTGCTCGACTTCGGCATCGCCAAGTTGATGGAGGGCGAGGAAGGCGACGGCCACACCCGCACCGGCGACCGCGCGTTCACCCCCGAGTACGCATCGCCCGAACAACTGCATGGCGAGGCGATCTCCGCCGCCACCGACCTCTACCAGCTGGGCGTGCTGCTGTACGCGTTGCTGGCGCAATCGCATCCCTATGGCCTGACCGGCGACACGCCCTTGCGCACGCGGCTGACGCGCATGGACGGCCAACCGCAACCGCTGTGGGAAGCGGCGCGGCAAGCCTCGATCAAGGACGCGGCCTGCCGCGCCGGCACGCCGACCCGACTCGCCTCGCAATTGCACGGCGACCTCACCGCCATCGCCGGGCGTTGCCTGGAGAACGACCCGAAGCAGCGCTACGACAGCGTCGATGCGTTGCGCGCCGACCTGACGGCATGGCTGGACGGACGCACGGTGGCGGCGCAGGTGCCGAGCCTGCGCTATCGCATGGGTCGCTTCCTGCATCGCCATGCCGTTGCATCCGCCGCCGCCATGATTGCCGTGCTGGCATTGCTCGCCGGTACGGGCATCTCCGTGTGGCAGGCCGGCATCGCGCGCAAGGAAGCGCAACGCGCGCAGGTGCAGCAACACCTTGCCGAACGCCAGGCCGAACTGGTGCGGATGCAGGCCGACAGTTCGCTGGCGGTGCAGGAACTGCTGACCGGCATGTTCGCGCGCTCGCTGGCGATGGACGGTGGTCGCGGCACCAGCGTGCGCGACCTGATCGACGCCACCAGTGCGATGGGCACGCAGGGCGACACGCTTGATGGACCCGCGCGGGCTCAACTGCTGCTGCGCCTGTTGCGCATCGGCGCGGCGGGCGATGAAGCCGGCGAACGCGCGATGTTGGCGCAGGTGCGGCCACTGGTCGCCGCCGCCGGCGCAACGCGCCCGCGCCTGTTGGCGCAGCAACTCGACGTGCAACTCACGCTGGCCGAAAACCGGCACGAGCTCGCGGAGATGCAACGGCTCGCGCCCCCGCTGTTGCGCCTGCTCGATGCCCTGCCGCACCCACTCGACGAGGAGATGCTGCAGCTGCGGCTGCGCACGCTGCGTTCATACGGCTGGGCGCTGGACCAGTCCGGCCGTTTCGACGACGCGGTCGCAGCCAAGCGCGCGGCCTGGGATGCCACGGTCGAACGCTACGGCGCGGAGCACCGGCGCAGCCTGATCGCCAGGGATTCGCATGCACGCGCGCTGATCCTGGACGGACGACATGCGGCGGCGGCGGCGCAGCTGCGGAAGTCCCTGCAACGTTTCCGTACCGGCAAGCATGCCGCGCCGATGGATGAGATCAGCACCAGCGTGAGCCTGGCCGAGGCCCTGCGACCGACCGACGGCGGCGCGCGCGAGGCACTGCAGGTATTGCAGGCGGCGGAAGCCACTGCCCGCCGGCACCAGGCACGGCTGCTGCCGTTCTACCTGCCCTGGCTGCAGGCGCTGCAAGCCGACCTGCTGCGCGAGCAGGGCGACCTGGCGGCAGCAGAGGCGTTACTGCGGCAAGCGGCGACGTTCCGCCCGGATCCGTCGCAACGCGTATCGCGCGGCGTGCGTCTGGTGGTGCTGACCGCGCAATCGGACCTCGCATGGGCGAAGGAGGAAGCCCCGGCTGCCGCAGGCTTCGCGCGGGATGGGCTGACCCTGTTGGGCACGCCATCGGATGACGACAACGGCGACCTTCGCCGCGCGTTGGGCCTGCGCCTGCGCCTGTTGCGCACGCAAGCGATAGTGCTGCCTCGTGAGCGCCTGCGCGCGCAGGTCGAGGCCATCGTCCGCGACTGGGACGCGGTGCCGACCACGCTGCGCGCGCCCTACCTGACCATGGCCGCCGAAACCCTGCGACTGGCGGGCCTGCCCGATGCCGCCGCCTCGATGGCACGACGCGCGATGGCCGCCGCCGATGCGGAACGCGAACCCGGCACGCGCCGCAAGGACTTGGCGCGTGAGGAACTGCGGCTGGCCTCGGCTTAATCCGACACGCTGTCCAGGTCCGCTTCCATGAAGCGCCAGTCGCCTTCGGCCTTCGCCAGCAGCACGCGGCCACGGCGCAGGATGTCATCTCGATCTTTGCCTTCCACCCACAGCACCGCGTTGTCGCCATCGATGCGGCCGCGCAGGATCGTGGCCTTGACCGGGGTGCCATCGCGCAGGTCCTTGAGTGCGGCCTTGACGTCGTTCTCGTCGTCGGACTTGATCCGCCAGCTGTTGTAGTCGTCGCCGACCAATGCACCCAGCACCGGGATGTCGCCCTTGGCGACCGCCGTGGTCCAGGCGCGATACGCCTTGCCGGGTTCACCGCCGTCCGCCGGCAACGGCTTGCCGGGTGGCGGGGTGACCGCGACATCGAAGTTCAGGTCGAAATCGTAGGTTTCGCCGAAGAAATCACCAGGTTCGATCAGTGCCCAGCGCCCGGCGATGCGGCCGGCAGGCGCCGCCACCAACTCGAATTCGCCGTAGCCCGACGAATTGAACGAGGCGCTCGGGTTGTTGTGCGAGAAGTACAGGCCGCACTCGCCGCCATCGGCATTGATGCAGATCCGCACGTAGCCTGCACTACCATCGCCCAACTGCCCGTCGACGGCGGAACCGGGCTGGAACGCGGTGGCGATCTTGGCGGCGTCCAGCACCACGCTGCTCAGGTAGACGTAGGTCTGCGCCTGCGCCGCATCGACCTCTTCGTCGACCTCCACCGCGAGGACATGGGTGGTGTCGAGGCGCAGCTCGCCCTTGCGGAAATGGCCACTGCCGCGGTCGGCGGCATTCACCGCCAATCCAATGCACAGCGCCGCCGCACCGAAACCGATTCGCACGATGTGGTGCATGGCCTTGCCCCGATCTGCCGTGGATACAGGCAGCAACGCAGGGCAGGCGGCACAGCGGCCGCAGACTGAGGGCCGTTGGTCAGCCCGCGGGCGTCGGGATCACGGTGACGACCGGCTGCAACGCGACCGGCTTCATGTCGTTTTCGCCGGATGCAATCTGGCATTCGCGCGATGTCTTCGCCTTGACTTGCAGCTCCTCGCGCAGGGCCTGCCGGTCCCCGCGCATGCTGAACTCGACCGGCATCCGAACCTGGCCACGGACAGGCTTGCCGGCGATCTGCTCGGGATCGAAACGCACGGTCTTGATCCACTGCCGGAGGACCGCCTCGAACTCACTCGCGCCCGGCCGCCCCGAGATGTCCGCACGTTCGATCTGGTCGATGACCGCGCGGCCATCCGCCTCGATGCCAAGGATCAGGACGAACTCGGCCGAGGTGCCGCTCCGTTGCGCGAGACGCGGATACATCGGTGGCAACAGCGTCCTGTCCGCTGCGGTGCGCGGCCCATTGCCCGCGAAATCAAGGCCGAGCCGATAGCCCGCTCCGACCGGCACGGCACACGCATTCACTCCGACATAGGTGATTGCCGGTTGCGGTACGCCCGCCACCTGCGCCGGCGTGTACTGCCACGACGCGACCCGCTTTTCCACGAAGGCGCGGATCGCTTCGGGCAAGTCGGCCGGTGCCTGGACGCTGATCGGCTTCCCGACGGCATCCACTTCGACCTTGACGCCCACGTTGAACGCGACAACGTCCCGGACCGGCGTATCCGCGGCAAGGACCGGCATGGCAGCCGCGCAGGCGATGGCGAAACTGAACGCGATCGTCTTCATGCTCAGCCCAGTGGGGTGAGCAGGGTGGCGCCTTGGCGCAGCGGATAGGCGCCGCTGCCTGGCAGCGCATCGGGGCTGCCCGCGGTCTTCAGCTTTTCCTGCGCCCACGGCATGCCCATGTTGCGCGGGCCGGGGATGTAGGTATCCCACTCGCCTTCCTTGCGTTGCTTGTCGCCCGGCCCAAGGAGCACGAAGTCGACCGGCACCCGGATCAGCCAGTTGTCGTCGTTCGCGGTTTCGCCGGTGGTCGGCGGGGTGAAGCTCCAGTCACGGGCGGCGCGGACCGCCGCCGCCGTCAACATGTCGCGCAGGCGGGTCATCTCGTTCGCGGTGCCGGCGACCCGCAGGTTGACCTGCTCGGCGTCGACGTTGGCCACCTTGCCGCCGCGATCAATCTGCACGATCAGGTAGACCGTGCCCTCGCCGCCCATCCGCTGCGCTACTTTCGGATACTGCGGAGGCGCAAGCCTGGTGCTTCCCGGATTGTCGCTCTGGGCCACCGCCTCATTGCTGCCGAAGTAGGAACTGGCGATGGTCACGCTGAACTTGTCGTCCTCGGCGCGCTTGGCGACCAGACGCAGGTGCATCGGGACACGGGCGGTGACCGCCTGGCCATCGACCATGACCGGCGCAAATCGCCAACCCGCGACCGCCTTGTTGACGAAGTCGACCAAGGTCTCGCCCAGCGGTGCCTTGGGGTCCAGGGTGTGGGCGATGACGCTTCCGTCCTTGCCGATCGTGACCGTGCCCGACACCTGCAGGCTGGATTCGAGCTGCTTGCGCACGCTGCGGGCATTGGCGGACCAGCCCGGCATCGCGACCAGAAGCCCGACCAGCAACGCGATGGCCGCCATCAAACGCATCTTCATTGTCCAATCTCCCGATGTGCCGGCGGAGTATGCCAGTGCCGGCGACGGCCTTGATCGCCGATACTGAAGTCCCTGAACGGAGTCATCCTGCATGCACGGCGAAGGCCTCGAGCTCGCACTGGTATTCCTGCTCGCGGCGGTGGTCGCGGTGCCGGTGTTCAAGCGCTTCGGGCTGGGCGCGGTGCTCGGCTACCTCGTCGCCGGCGCGCTGCTCGGGCCGCATGCGCTGCGGCTGGTGCGCAATCCGGAACCGGTGCTGGCGGCCAGCGAGATCGGCGTGGTGATGCTGCTGTTCGTGATCGGGCTGGAGCTGTCACTGCCGCGGCTGAAAGTGATGCGCAAGCCGATCTTCGGCGTGGGCGGGTTGCAGGTGCTGCTGTCGGGACTCGCGCTGGGCGCGCTGGCGATGTCGCAGGACCTGGGCTGGAAAGCGGCATTGGTGGTCGGCATGGGCCTGGCGTTGTCGTCCACCGCGGTCGGCCTGCAATTGCTGTCGGAGCGCAAGGAACTGACCGCCGAACACGGCCGGCTGGCGTTCGCGATCCTGCTGTTCCAGGACCTGGCCGCGATCCCGCTGCTCGCCGCGATTCCGCTGCTCGGCAAGGCGAGCGGCGAGGGCCTGGGCTGGGACGAGGTGGCCAAGGCGGTGCTGGCGATCGCCGCGCTGGTGCTGGGTGGCCGTTACCTGTTGCGCCACCTGTTCGGGATCATCGCGCGCACCGGCATGCCCGAGGTGTTCACCGGTGCCGCGCTGCTGGTGGTGCTGGGCAGTGCATGGATGATGCAACTGGCCGAACTCAGCGCTGGCCTGGGCGCGTTCCTGGCCGGCGTGCTGCTGGCGGAATCCGAATACCGGCACGAGCTGGAAGCGCAGATCAAGCCGTTCGAGGGCCTGTTGCTGGGCCTGTTCTTCATGGCGGTCGGCATGACCATCGACCTGCAACAAGTCGCCGCGGAACCACTGGCCATCGCCGCGTGGGTCGGCGCGTTGCTGGCGGTGAAGTTCGCGTTGCTGTTCGCACTGGGGCTTCGCCCGGGCAAGCTCGAACTGCGCGGTGCGATGTTGCTCGGCGGCGTGCTGGCGCTGGGCGGCGAATTCGCGTTCGTGGTGTTCGCCGAAGCCATGAAAGCCGGCCTGCTGGTCGAAGCGATGCGTGACCGGCTGGTAGCCGTGGTCGGACTGTCGATGGCGGTCACGCCGCTGCTGCTCTTGCTGATCTCGCGCTTCGCGCCGGCGGTGGAAAAGCGCCGGGGGCGTGCGTACGACGAAATCCCGGACGAACACCCGCAGGTACTGATCGCCGGCTTCGGCCGCTTCGGCCAGATCGTCGCGCGTTTGCTGTGGGCGCAGAAAATTCCGTTCATCGCGATCGATCCGGACGACGAGCAAGTCGATTTCTTCCGCCGCTTCGGCAACCAGGTCTACTACGGCGATCCGACCCATCCCGAACTGTTGCGCTCCGCTGGCGCGGCACGGGTCAAGGTGTTCGTGGTCGCCATCGATGACGTGGACAAGGCGACCATGCTGGTGCGGCTGTTGCGCAAGCACTACCCGGATGCGCAGGTGCTCGCGCGCGCGCGCGACCGTCGGCATGCGTGGCAATTGCTGGACCTGGGGGTGAAGCCTTTCCGCGAACTGTTCGGCAGCAGCCTGGAGATGGGCCGCGAAGTGCTGGTCGCACTGGGCTTGGATTCGCTGCGGGCCGCGGAGTACGCAAACCGTTTCCGCGAATTCGACGAACGGGTGCTGGATGCACAGCGACTCATGCAGGACGATGAAGACGCCCTGATGCAAAGCGCAAAGAATGCGCGCCGCGAACTCGAGGAGTTGTTCGAAGCGGACGCCGGCGAAGGCACGCTGGGACGCATCGTCGAACGCAAGGACTGAATCCGGACGCCTGCCCCGACCGCGTTATTCGCGCAGGAAACGCGCCATCGAGACGGGCGCTTGCGGCGCGTTGCCGGGCAACGCCAGTTCGGCCGCGACGTCGACATAACCGCGCATCAGCGCGATCTCGCGCGGGGTTCGGTTGAGCAGGTCGCGCTGGTCGGGATCGGCACCTTCGCGCAGCAGCGCCTGGGCGACCCGCAGCAGCCCGTGCAGGCCGGCCAGATGCAGCGGGCCGAAGCCGCGCTGGTCGCGCGCATCCAGGCGCACATCCTCGTCGAACAACCGTTCCACGCCCGCCAGTACCACGTCCTCGGCGCTCGGCGTGCCGGGTTCCGCGCGTGCACCGAGCAGCAGCAGCAGCGGGGTGGCACCACCGGTCGCGGTGCGTTGCGGATCGGCACCGGCCAGCAGCAGCGCATCCAGCAAGGCCAGCAGGCGGGTGCGGTCGCGGGCGGTGAAGCCGTAGAGCGCGGCGCAATGCAGCGGAGTGAGTCCCTGCGCATCCACCGCATGCAGGTCGGCACCGCCCTGGAGCAGGCGCGAGACCAGTTCCGGCAGGCCAAGCGCCGCGGCCAGCATCAGCACGGTGACATCGCCCGGCAGCCGCTGCTCCAGGCCCGCGCCCGACTCCAGCAGGCGCTCGACGATCTCCAGCTGACGCATGCTCACCGCCGCCGACAACGGGGTGGCACCGGTATTCGCGGCCAAAGTCGGGTCGGCACCACGTTCCAGCAGCAATTCGACCAGCGCGCGATGGCCACCACCCGCGGCCCGCAGCAAGGCGCTGCAGCCCTGGTTGTCGACGGCATTCACCGGCAAGCCCAGGTCCAGCAGGCGGCGGACCGCGTCGAGGTCACCGACGATCGCCGCGGCCGGCAGGTCGACCGGCTGCAGCGGGCGACGCGGCAAGCGCCAGCCACGCCAGTCCAGCCAGCCGGCCAGGTCGCGCCGACCCGCGGCCAGGGCCACGCCCAGCGGCGTCTGTCCGTCCGCTGCGCGCCGATCCGGGGCCGCGCCGGCGGCGATCAATTGCTTGAGTTCGTCCAGTCGGCCGAGCGCCGCGGCCAGGTGCAGCGCGCTCATGCCGTGGCTGTCGCGCGCGTCCAGGTCCACGCCGTGCGCGACCAGCCGCTGCAGCAGCTGCGGCCAGTGCAGGCGCACCGCCAATGCGACCGGCGGATCGCCGGCCGGCGAGGCCGCGTAGGGATCCGCGCCACGCTCCAGCAGTTCGAGGGCGAAGCCTTCGCCCTGCGCATCGGTGAAGCCTTCGGTCAGGCAGGCGGCGAGGTAGCTGGCCAGCCCGCCCGCGCCGGCCGGCGAGCCGCCACGCGCGAACAGCAGGCGGGCGTTGGCGATGCCGGCGGTGCCGCGCGCCAATGCGGCAGGCACCGGCATCACCGCGGATCGCACCCGCGCTTCCGGGTTGGCACCGCGGGCCAGCAGCCAGGCGACGCGGGCGGGATCCGCGGCGACATCGGCATCGCAGAGCAGGCCGTCCAGGTCGCCACGGGCCAGCAGCGGCAGCAGTGCCGCCAGTTGCGTCTCGATCGCCGCCTCGTCCAGCAGGCGCTCGCGCAAGAGCAGCGGCGGCGGACGGTCAGGCGCGCCGTCGTCCTCGCCCATCGATACCGGCAGCGCGCGTTGCGGATCCAGCGCAGCCACCAGCGTCCAGCGCCCGGCCGAGGCCGCCAGGTCGATCGCGCCCTGGCCCTGCGCGTCGGCAGCGCGCGGGTCGACGCCCAGTTCCAGCAGGCGGCGGACCAGCACCGCCGAGGGCGCTTCGGCGGCGCAGGCCAAGTGCAGCGCGTTGGCGCCGCGGCCATCGCTGGCCTGCGTATCGGCCTTGGCCGTGACCAGCGCCTCCAGAGCCGGCAGCGCGCCGGCGCGTGCAGCATCCAACAATGGCGTGCGGCCTTCGCTGTCGCGCGCATTCGCATCCGCACCCGCATCCAGCAACGCTTCGCAGATGCCGGCGTGGCCGGCGAACGCGGCTTCGTGCAGGGCGCTGCGGCCGCGGGCGTCGCGGGCATCCACGCGGGCCTTGTGGCGCAGCAGCAGCTGCACGCCGGCGGCATCGTCTTCCTCGGTGCCGGCCGCGGCCAGCAAGACCGGTTGCCCGCCGACCGGTTCGGTCTTCGCGCCGCGCTCCAGCAGGAAGCGCGCCAGCCGCCAGTTGCCACTGCTGCAGGCCGTGCCGAGCGGCGATACGCCATCGACGTTGAGGGCATCCATCTCCGCCCCGGCATCGCGCAGCAGTGCGGCCACGCCGGGATCGGAGCTGCGCGCGGCGTGGTGCAGCGGAGTGTTGCCGTCGGCGTCGGTGGCGCGCGGATCGGCACCATTGGCGAGCAGGGTCATCACCGCTTCCGGGCGGCCGTGCCAGCTGTCGCGGGTGGCCGCCAGCAGTGGGTTCATGCCGGCCAGCATGAGGTTCACGTCGGCGCCGCGCTCGATCAATGCGCGCAGCAGGCGCAGGTCGGGCAGCACCGCGGCCAGCACCGGCAAGCCGCGACGATCGCGCGCGCCTACCTCGGGCGGCAGGTTCGGGTCGGCACCGGCGTCGAGCAGTTGCAAGCCCTTGTCGACCCGACCGTTGCGCGCGGCCGCGTACAACTCGCGGCCCAGCGCCACGCTGTCGACCGTCGGCACGGTGACCAGCGGCAGCGCGAGTTCCGGCACGTCGTCGACCTCGACGGCGAGTTCGTCGGCCTCGTCTTCGATGGCGTCCATCTCCACCACCGGCAGGCCGTGCGCCAACGCCAGAGCGGGCGAGGCCTGCAGCAGCAGGTGGGCGACGGGCAGCAGGCCGATGTAGATCGCGGTGGCGACGATGCGCACCTGGCCGGCCAGCAGGCCCGGCCAGGCCAGCAATACGCCGCCGGCCAGCAGCAGGAACGCCGGCAAGGCCACTTGCAGCAATCCGCGCCAAGCCTGGCGATCCTGCAGGTGCTGGCGGCCGAAGCGCAGCCCCAGCCGGCCGCCTTCGCGCTCGCTGCCGTGCCACAGCGGCCAGTGCCGCCACAGCAGCACCAGCAGCAGGCCCGCTGCCGTACTCAGCGCCAGTACCGGCAACAGCGCCGGTGCCACCAGCAGGCGATACAGCGGAAACGCGAGCAATGCGCCCGCCAGCAAGAATCCGCCCGCCCACAACAGGGTCAGGCTGCCGGCGTCGGCTGCCAGGCGCGCGCGCTTGCGGGTACCGCGCAGGAAGGCGATGCCCAGCGCCGCCGGCACCTGTGCCAGCCACGCCGCCACGCCGGCGCTGCCGACATCGAACCAGCACGCCGCGGCGAGCAGCAGGCCGGCCAGCAACAGGGCCACGCCGATCCCGGGATGCCGCTCAGGCATCGGTGCCCCAGTCCTCGCTCATCGGATCGGCCATGGTCGGCGGGAACTGCAGGTGGAAGCCTTGCCCGGCCAGGTTCTTGCGCACGACAGCCGGGTCAGCCAGGGCGAGCTTGCGGCCTTCGACCAGGGCAACGTCCAGCACGAAGCGCAATTCACCCAACTGTGCGCGCACGGCATCCGGCAGGCACGCGAAGTCGTCGCGACGTGCGAGGTAGGCGTAGGTATCGGCCTTTTTCAGGCTCTTGTAGACGTAGGCGTGCATCGTGCGATCCGGGGGAACCGCCGTGTCGGGAACAGGCCCGATTGTGCGGGAAAGCGCGCGGCGACGCGACCGCCGAGGCCTCGCAAGCCTGCTGCAAGCGGCTCAGTGGTAACCGCTGTCCGATTCCACCTTGCCGGCGAACACCCGGTACGACCACCACGTGTAGCCCAGGATCACCGGCAGCAGGACCACCAGCCCGACCAGCACGAAGCCCTGCGACGACGGCGGCGAGGCCGCCTGCCAGATCGTCAGGGACGGCGGCACGATGTACGGCCAGATCCCCAGCACCAGCCCGGCGAAGGCCAGCGCGAACAGGCACAGGGTGAGGATGAACGGCTTGCCGTCACGCCCCTGTTCCATCGCCGCGCGCCACAGCGCGAACGCGACCAGCAGCACCAGCAGCGGCACCGGCGACAGCCACCAGAAATTCCCGGTATCGAACCAGCGCGCCATGATCTTCGAGCTCAGGAAGGGCAGCCATGCACTGACCAGGCCGATGAAGGCGACCACCACCAGCACCAGCGGCCGCGCCAGCGTGCGCGCGGTCTTCTGCAGTTCGCCCCCGGTCTTCAGGATCAGCCAGCACGCACCGAGCAGCGCGTAACCGAACACCACCGCCGCACCAGTCAGCATCGAGAACGGGCTGAAGAAGCCGAACATCCCGCCCACGTACTTGCCTTCCTGCAGCGGCATGCCCTCGACGATCGCACCCAGGATCACGCCCTGCCAGAACGCTGCGCACAGCGAGCCCAGCGCGAACGCCCAGCCCCATAGCCACTTCGAACGCTCCGCCTTGAAGCGGAACTCGAAGGCCACGCCGCGGAACACCAGCGCGATCAGCATCATCAGCACCGGCAGGTACAGCGCGGAGAGGATCAGCGCATACGCCTTCGGAAATGCCGCCAGCAGGCCGGCACCGCCGAGCACCAGCCAGGTCTCGTTGCCGTCCCAGATCGGCGCGGCGGTGTTCATCATGTGGTCTAGCTGATGCTCGTCCTCCGCGAACGGCGCGAGGATGCCGAGGCCGAGCACGAAGCCATCCAGCAGCACGTACATCAGCACGCCGAAGCCGATCACGCCGAACCAGATGACGGGAAGCCAGTACTCCATTTGCATCAGCCCTTGCTTGTCATGCATGCGAAGGCAGGAACGCCTTCTGTTTTGGCTCGTCATTCCCGCGAAGGAAAAGACGCCTTGCGCCTTTGCTCGTCATTCCTGCGAAGGCAGGAATCCAGCGTCTTTGAAGCCTTACCCGATCACATCCGGCCAAAGATCCTTCCAGTATGGATTGGCCTCTTCAATCAACCGCATCTTCCATTCCCGCTTCCATGCCTTGATCTGCTTCTCACGCTGGATGGCGGATTCCATCTGCCCATGCAGCTCGTACCAGACCAGCATCGTCACGTCGTATTGCTTGGTGAACCCATCGACAGCGTGTTCCTTGTGCTGCCAGGTCCTGGCGATGAGATCGCTAGTGACACCCACATACAGAGTCCCGTTTCGCTCACTTGCCAACATGTAGACAGTCGGTTGTTTCATTTATCGAAGATCAAAGACACGGGATTCCTGCCTTCGCAGGAATGACGAGCAAGTGCGCATGGGGATCTCCATTCACCCCTCGATTTTCTCGTCCGGCAGCGACATCGGGCGCGCCGGGGTCTTCTCGCCGCCCTCGGTGTCCTTCGGCGGCTGCTTGACCGGGCCTTTTCGCAACAGTTTCTGCAGGTACCAGATGCCGGCACCGAACACGAAGGCATACGCCGCGGCATACACGATCAGCGAGGTCAGCACCGCCGCCGCGACGATGTTCGGACTCACCGCATCGGCCGTGCGCAACAGGCCATACACCACGTACGGCTGGCGACCGATCTCGACCACGTACCAGCCCGCCAGCAATGCGATGAAGCCGGACGGTGCCAACACGCGCCAGCCGTCCAGCACCCAGCGCGAGGTGAACAAGGTCTTGCGCCTCCACGCCCACAGCGAGGCAAGGGTGAGCAGCAGCATCGCCATGCCCAGCCCGACCATGATCCGGAACGCGTAGAACACCGGCGCCACTGGCGGGCGTTCCTCGCGCGGGACCGCGGTCAGCGGCTGGATGTCGCCATCCAGCGTGTGGGTCAGGATGATGCTGCCCAGTTTCGGGATGGCGATTTCGTAATCGTTGCGTTCCTCGCGCTCGTTCGGCACCGCGAACAGGATCAGCGGCACGCCATGGCCCGGTGGTTCGCTGCGCCAGTGCGCTTCCATCGCCGCCAGTTTCACCGGCTGGTGCTCGCCGACGTTCAAGCCATGCAGGTCGCCGACGAAAATCTGCAGCGGCACCGCGATCGCTGCGAAGGCCACCGCATGTTTCAGCATCCGCTTGCCGGCCTCGACGTGCACGCCGCGCCGCAGGTACCAGGCACTGACGCCACCGATCACGAAACAGGTGGTGATGAACGCCGCGAGCACCATGTGCGCCAGCCGGTACGGGAACGACGGATTGAACACGATCGCCCACCAGCTTTCCGGGTAGAACACGCCCTGCGCGTCCAGGCTGTAGCCCTGCGGCGTCTGCATCCAGCTGTTGGCGGAGATGATCCAGAACGTCGAGATCATGGTGCCGACGGCGACCATCATCGTCGCGAAGAAATGCAGCTTGTCGGAGACCTTCTTCCAGCCGAACAGCATCACCCCGAGGAAGCTGGCTTCGAGGAAGAACGCGGTCAGCACTTCATAGCTGAGCAGCGGGCCGAGGATGTTGCCGGCCTTCTCGCTGAGCACCGCCCAGTTGGTGCCGAACTGGAAGCTCATCACGATGCCGCTGACCACGCCCATGCCGAACGAGACCGCGAAGATCTTCAGCCAGAAGAAATACAGGTCCCGCCAGAGGTCGTCCTTTGTGCGCAGCCAGCGCCATTCGATGAAGGCCAGCCAGCTGGCCAAGCCGATGGTGAAGGCCGGGAACAGGATGTGGAACGAGATGACGAATCCGAACTGCACTCGGGAAAGAAACAGCGGCGACAGCAGCAATGCATCCACGCATGGCACTCCGCGCCGCGCGTGGGCGCGACGCCCACGGAGTATTGTGCGCCGCATCATCGCGCAGGGCCAGTGCCGCAACCTTCGGCTCAAGCGCGAATTGCCACGGCTGCTAACCTTCGCCGACTTCGATTCAGGACCGCCGCATGCGCCTTGCCCCGCTCGCCTTCGCCCTCCTCGCCACTCTGGTCGCCGCGCCCGTGGCCAGCGCCGCCGAGCCGATCACATTGTCGCAGGCGATGGCGGATCCGGACTGGATCGGGCCGCCGGTGGACAGCGGCTGGTGGCGCTGGGATGGCAAGGCCGCGCAGTACCTGCTGAAGCGCAATGGCGCGACGATCCGCGACACCTGGCAAGTCGCCGTCGATGGCGGCGCGCCGGCACGGATGGAAGGCAGCGCACGCGCCGACCTCGATACCGCCGATGCGGCGATCAATGCCGCCGGCACGCGCAGCGCGTTCGTGCGCAATGGCGACGTGTTCGTGCGCGACCTGCGCAGCGGCGCGCTGACCCAACTCACCCGCACCGGTGGCGATGCCGGCCGCCTGCAATGGAGCCGCGATGGCGCGCTCACCTGGCGCAGCGGCATGGCCTGGCAGCGCTGGGATGGCCGCATCATCAGCCAAGCCGCAGTGCCGAAAGCCGAGGACGCACCGACCACGCAACCGAAGGCCGACGACCTGCGCGATCGCCAGCTGCGCCTCATCGCCACCCTGAAGGACGACCGCGCGCGCCGCGATGCCGCCCGCGAACAGGCAGAGGCCTGGCGCAGTGCCGATCCGACCCGCGCGCCCGCACCGATCTACCTGGGCAAGGACGTCGACATCGTCGATTCCGCGCTGTCGCCGGATGGCGCGTGGCTGCTGGTCGCAACCACCGCGAAGGGTGCCGACGTCGGCACCCTCGGCAAGATGCCGAAGTACGTCACCGAATCCGGCTACGAGGAATTCGAGGACGTGCGCACCCGCGTCGGGCGTGGCGATCCGCTGCCGCAGACACTGTGGCTGGCCGAGGTCGCCACCGGCAAGGTCAGCGAACTCAAGTTCGACCTGTTGCCCGGCATCGCCATCGACCCGCTCGCCGCGATGCGCAAGGCCGCCGGCAAGGACGCGTTGAAGGGCAATCGCACGGTGCAGGTCGCGACCGGTGGCGACAACGGCAGCGCGCCAACCCTGCTGTGGAGCAACGACGGCCGCAATGCCGCGGTGATGGTGCGTGCGATCGACAACAAGGATCGCTGGATCGCGACGGTCGATCTTGCGGGCGCGAAGCTGCAGCCGCGGCATCGGCTCACCGACCCGGCGTGGATCAATTGGGGCTTCAACGACTTCGGCTGGCTGGCCGATGGGCGCACGCTCTGGTACCTGAGCGAGGAAAGCGGTTTCTCGCATCTGTACACGCTCGACGGCGCGAAGAAAGCGCAGCTCACCGACGGCAAATGGGAAACCTCGTCGGTCGTTCCGTCGCGCGATGGCAGCGCCTTCTGGTTCCTGTGCAACCGCGAACAGCCCGGCGACTACGAGATCTGCCGCGTGCCCGCGCGCGGCGGCACGATCAGCGAAGTGACATCGCTGGATGGCGTGGAGAGTTTTGTTCCCTCGCCCGACGGCAGCAAGTTGCTGGTCCGGCATTCATCCGCCTACATGCCGCCGCAGCTGTCGGTCGTCGATGCCACCAGCGGGCAGGCCAGGCAACTCACCGATACCCGCACCGCCGACTTCAAGTCGCGCACGTGGATCCAGCCGCAACTCGTGCAGGTGCCGAGCAAGCATGGCGCCGGCACCATCTGGGGCAAGTACTACGCGCCGGCAACGCTGGAGCCGGGCAAGAAGTATCCGATCGTGATGTTCGTGCACGGCGCCGGCTACCTGCAGAACGTCAGCGCGCGTTATCCGAACTATTACCGCGAGCAGATGTTCCACAACCTGCTGGTGGACCAGGGTTACATCGTCCTCGACCTCGACTATCGCGCATCCGAAGGTTATGGCCGCGACTGGCGCACCGCGATCTATCGCTGGATGGGCAAGCCGGAACTGGAAGACTATCTGGACGGCCTGGACTGGCTGGTCGCCAACAAGCAAGGCGACCGCGATCGCGTCGGCATCTACGGCGGCAGCTATGGCGGCTTCATGGCCTTCGTCGCGCTGTTCAAGCAGCCCGGCGTGTTCAAGGCCGGTGCCGCGCTGCGCCCGGTCAGCGACTGGTCGCAGTACAACCACGAATACACCAGCAACATCCTCAACACCCCCGAGCTCGATCCCGAGGCCTACAAGCGCTCCAGCCCGCTCGAATACGCCGAAGGCCTGCAGGATCATTTGCTGATCGCGCACGGCATGATCGACGACAACGTGTTCTACAAGGATTCGGTGATGCTGGCGCAGCGCCTGATCGAACTGCGCAAGGACAAGTGGGAACTCGCCAGCTATCCGCTGGAACGCCACGGCTTCACCCATCCGGATGCGTGGTACGACGAATACCGGCGCATCCACGAATTGTTCGAGCGCACCCTGAAACAAGACTGACCATGCTGCGCATCACCGAACTCAAGTTGCCGCTGGATCACGACGACGATGCCCTCGCCACGGCGATCGTCGCGCGCCTCGGCATCGCCGCCGATGAGCTGACCGGTTACACCGTCGCCAAGCGAAGCTACGACGCGCGCAAGCGCGGCGCGATCGTGCTGATCTATTCCGTGGACGTGGACACCCCGCGCGAGCCGGAACTGCTGGCGCGCCTGCAGCAGGATCCGGGCACAGCGGGCAGCAAGGTCATCCCGACCCCGGACACCACGTACAAATTCGTCGCGAAAGCACCGCCGCAGCTGCCGCTGCGCCCGCTGGTGATCGGCATGGGACCGTGCGGGCTGTTCGCAGGGCTGGTGCTGGCGCAGATGGGCTTCCGCCCGATCATCCTGGAACGCGGCAAGGCGGTACGCGAGCGCACGGTCGACACCTTCGGCCTGTGGCGAAAGAAGGTGCTGGATCCGGAATCCAACGTGCAGTTCGGCGAGGGCGGCGCGGGCACGTTCTCCGACGGCAAGCTGTACAGCCAGATCAGCGACAAGCTGCACCACGGCCGCAAGGTCCTCAGCGAATTCGTTGCTGCCGGTGCGCCGGAGGAGATCCTCTACGTCAGCAAGCCGCACATCGGCACGTTCCGGCTGGTGTCGATGGTCGAACGCATGCGCGCGACGATCGAATCGCTGGGCGGCGAGATCCGCTTCAGCAGTCGCGTCGATGACGTGCTGGTCGAGGTCGATGCGGCCGGCGTGCGCCAACTGCGCGGCGTCACGCTGGCGAGCGGCGAACAGCTGCGCGCAGATCACGTGGTGCTGGCTCTCGGCCACAGCGCGCGCGATACCTTCGCGATGCTGCACGCACGCGGCGTGTTCGTCGAAGCCAAGCCCTTCTCGGTCGGCTTCCGCATCGAGCATCCGCAATCGCTGATCGACCAGGCGCGCTTCGGCCCGCAGGCCGGCCACGAACTGCTTGGTGCGGCCGACTACAAACTGGTGCACCACGCCAGCAACGGGCGCTCGGTGTACAGCTTCTGCATGTGCCCGGGCGGCACCGTGGTCGCAGCGGCCAGCGAACCCGGCCGCGTGGTCACCAACGGCATGAGCCAGTACTCGCGCAACGAACGCAACGCCAATGCCGGCATCGTGGTCGGGATCACCCCGGAAGACTACGCTCCGTATGGCGAGGGTCCGCTGGCCGGCATCGCGTTGCAGCGGCACTGGGAATCGCAGGCGTTCGCGCTCGGTGGCGGCGACTACTGCGCACCCGGGCAACGCGTCGGCGATTTCATCCGCAATCGTCCGTCCACCGAGTTCGGCGCGGTTCTGCCCTCGTATACGCCGGGCGTGACCCTGGGCTCGCTGGACGAAGCGCTGCCGCGTTATGCGATCGACGCCATCCGCGAGGCCTTGCCCGCATTCGAGAAACAGATCCGCGGCTTCGCCATGGACGACGCGCTGCTGACCGGCGTGGAAACACGCACGTCATCGCCCGTGCGCATCACCCGCGGCGAGGATGGCCAGAGCCGCAACACCCGCGGCCTGTTCCCCGCCGGCGAAGGCGCGGGCTATGCCGGCGGCATCCTGTCGGCCGGCGTGGACGGGATCAAGATCGCGGAAGCGGTGGCGCGGAGCATCGTCAACAGCGGTTGAAGCGAATCCTCAGCGTTCCAGGATCGCCACCACGCCCATGCCGCCGGCGGTGCAGATGCTGATCAGACAACGCCCGCTACCACGCTGCTTCAGTTCCTTCGCCGCCGCGGCGACGATGCGCGCGCCGGTCGCGGCGAACGGATGGCCTGCGGCCAACGAGGAGCCATTCGGATTGATCTTCGCGGGATCGATGCGGCCGAGCGGTGCGTCCAGACCGAGGCGATTCTTGCAGTAAGCCTCGTCCTCCCACGCGCGCAGCGTGCACAGCGCCTGGGCGGCGAAGGCCTCGTGGATTTCGTAGAAATCGAACTCCTGCAGGGTCAGGTTGTTGCGCTTGAGCATCTCCGCCACGGCCACGGTCGGCGCCATCAGCAGGCCTTCGCCATGGACGAAATCGACGGCGGAGACTTGCGCATCACGCAGATGGCAAAGCACTTCGTGGCCATGCTGTTCGGCCCACTCATCGGTGGCCAGGAGGCAAGCCGATGCACCATCGGTCAGCGGCGTGGAGTTGCCCGCGGTCAGCGTGCCCTTGCCCGAGGTCTTGTCGAACGCCGGCTTCAACGTCGCCAGTTTCTCGATGCTGCTGTCCGGGCGCAGGATGTTGTCGCGGGAGACGCCGCGGAAGCTCACCACCAGGTCATCGAAGAAGCCGCGCGCATACGCCGCCGCCAGTTTGTGGTGCGAGGCGACCGCCAGCTCGTCCTGCGAGTCGCGCGAGATGTTCCACTCCTTGGCCATGTCCTCGCAGTGCTGGCCCATCGACTTGCCGGTGCGCGGCTCGGCCACACCGGGGAAGTCCGGCTTGAGCTCGGAGAATCGAAAGCCCTTGAACGCCGCCAGCCTGGCCTTGGTGGTCTTGGCCGCGGCGGCTTGCAACAGCCGATGGCGCAGCGCCTTGCCGTAGACGATCGGCACGTCGGAGGTCGTGTCCGAGCCGCCGCCGATGCCGGCCTCGATCTGCCCGGTCGCGATCTTGCCGGCGATATGGATGATCGTGTCCAGCGAGGTGCCGCAGGCGCGCTGCAGGGTGATGCCCGGGGTCAGCGGCGACAGGCCGGAACTCAGCGCGGCCTCGCGGCCCAGGTTCCAGTCCGACGAATGCTTGATCACCGCGCCCATCGCCACTTCGCCGAGTTGCTGCCCGTGCAGGCCGTATTTTTCGACCAGCGCACCCAGCGTGCGCACCGACATGCCGAGGTTGCCGACATCGGCATAGGCCGTGTTCTGTCGGCAGAACGGGATGCGGACACCCCCAAGGATGGCGACGGGACGGCCGTGTTGCATGGGCTTCACCTGGCTGCGCCCGCAGCCGCGGGCATAATGGCTGCAGTCTAACGCCGCCTTCCCGAGCCGAAGCTCCACATGCCCTTGACGCCCGCCGAGCCCGCGATCTTCCGCGGCGTGATTGCACTGGAACTGCGCGATGGTGCGCCTCCGCAACATGCGGCGCTTGTTGCTGGCGCTGCGGGCGATCTGGTGGCGATGCTCGGCCGCGACCTGGCCGCACTGGTGCCCGGCGTGCGCGACTGCGATCTCGCGCTGCTCACCGCGCATTTCGATCCGGCCGAGGCGTTGCGTCCCGGCTGGCCACTGCATCGTCGCGCGTCGGAACTCCTGCAGCGCGCCCCCGGACAGGCACAGAGCGCACGCATGATCGGCTTCGGCGCTGATGCTGCCGGCACCGTGCCGATGCCGCTGCAATGCGATCCCGACCTGCACGGCGGCGGCTTGCGGATCCTGCCGTTCGTGCTGCACGGTGATGCTGCACGTCAAACCGGCGATGCATTGGAAGACGTCTTGCTGGATCGCGGCATGGCCGCCGCGGATACGGCGCTGGCGTTGCAGGACGGACTGGGCGCGCAGGTCGAACACGCGCGCTATCTCAGCCTGCACGATCTCGCCGCGATGATCGCGCTGCAATATCGCAACAGCGGCCTGGACGCATTGTGGCCGCTGCTGGAAACGGCCTTGCTGCAACCCGATGCCGAAGCCTGGCTGGACGCATCTCCGGAACCGCTGGCGCGTTATGGCGATGGCGAAGTGCGGATCGCGATGCTCGATCCGGCGGCATGGCGATCACGTAATGCCGCGGGCGAATCCGATTGCGCGCGGCTGGAACGCGGCTTCGAATACTTCCAGGCGCGTCAACGGCAGTTCGCCGCGGTGCTTGCCGCACATGGCGTGCCGGTGCAGTTCGTGCATTGCGCCGACGGCATCGAAGACTGCCTGCGCTGAAGCAACAGCGCGCCATGTCATCCAGCGCATTCGACCTTGATGGCCACGCAAGCGACCCGTGCGTCGGCGTTGCCATTTCGCGGGGTAATGCCGTCGTCAGCGCCGCATGCCCGTCGGCCGCGCCGCACAACGTCACGGTCCGCTGCGGCCAACGGGGTCCCGTGGCTGTGCCTGTTGGCTGCTGATCAGCGAAAGCTGCCCGCTTTCCAGCAAGGCCTGCGCACCCGCCCGCAATTCGGTCATCACCTTTTTGATGTCCGTCTCTGTGGTCGGCCGGAGTGTTGCCCAGCCGTTCCTTCCGTTGGCTTTCACCCAGTAGAGCGCCGCATCAGCGAGCTCGAGCATTTCCTCCCACCCCGGGGTTTGCTGTCCTTCCATGAACATGGGGTATTCCGCCAGCCCGATCGAACACGTGACCGGCACCCCGACGTCGTACTCATGCTCCTCCACGGCGGCCCTGAGGCGCTCCCCAAGCACCGGAACGAACTCCCTTGCAACGGGGCGCAACACCAGCAGGAACTCCTCACCGCCCCATCGCACCACATAGTCGCCGGAGCGCACCAGCCGGGTCAGCACGCAGGACACCTGCTGCAGCACCTTGTCGCCCGCGGCGTGACCGTAGGTGTCGTTGACGCGCTTGAAATGGTCGATATCCACCAGCGCGAACAGCAAGGCATCCGCCCGCCCCGTACGCATCCGCTCCCGCTCATAGAACGCCAGGTCTGCCGGAATCTGGTTGGCCAGGTATCGCCGGTTGCGCAGGCCGGTCAGTGGGTCCGTCTGGCTGGCGGTTTCCAGTCGTGCATTCGCCTCGTTGAGCTCGCGCGTCCTGTCTGCGACTACGCTCTCGAGCACCACCCGTTGCGCTTCTGCGTCGCGGATGGCCAGCCGCAACATGCGCCTGTTCATTCTTCGCTGCTGATTGACCAGTGCCGCTACCGCCAGCGGCACGACACCGAAGAGCAGCATGAATGCCAGCAGTAGCACCGCATCCAGTGTCTTGGGCGGGGGCTGGAAGCCGGCCAGTCCGAGCCCGGTCATCGAGGTCAGGAACATGACCGACAGGCCACTGCCTGCAGCCGTCCAGATCGGCCGAAAGCGGAATGCGCTCCAGAGGAGCACGGTCAGCGGCAAGGCCACCATGCCCAGCGCGTAGAAGCTGTCGCGCTCCCCACCGAAGTAGACGATCAAGTACGACACCAGCAAGCTGACCGCCCACGCCGCGATCTCATGGGACTTCGAGAACTCGCTCGCCGGGGCTCATCCGGGTGGTTCCACGCCGGTGCCGTCAGCAGCAGCATTGTCGGAGTGACGCACAGGATGCCCACCAGATCCCCCATCGCCCATTTGATCGCCGCTGCCAAGGCAGCCTCGCGCGGCACCATGCCCGAACTCACCAGCCCCTCCGTTCCGATCGCCGAGGCCACCACAACCATCGCCAGTGCACCCCGCAGCAGCGCGAATCCGCTTTCCACCTTCATGTCCGGCCGCATAGTGCGACCCAGCGCCACGTACGCGCCTGCCAGCGAGCCGAGCAGGTTGCTGGCCACCGAGAACGGCAGGAACCAGTCGGGCACCGGAACCAGCGCACCGTGGGCGATGATCACTGCCGGGGGATGAACAACGACCATCGCCACCCGTAGCGAATCACGGCCGCATAGGCCACGCCCGCCGCTGGCCAGAAAATGGTGACCTCGGCAGGGCCCTTGATGAACGCTTCCGCGAACCAGGTGGCGGCGACGTAAACCGCCACCAGCACGCAGAACCGAACGATCACGATGCGCCCCATGCCTATTCGTACCCTGATCGCTTGCCGAATGTCTGAACGACCTACGTGCCCGACGCCGGAAGGCCACCGTCGCCGGATCCCCCGCTGTTGAACCCGCCGACATCGCCGCACCTGACGATACGCCTGGACTTGGACGCGGCGCACAGGCACCGACGCATCGCTATCGATACGGGTTGCGCTGCGGATCCTTCACGGGCACGTAAGGGTGCCCGCACCGCAATTCGCGATCAAGGCGCGACCTTGATCACCCCGCACGCGACCCGCGCGCCGGCATTGCCGGTCGGCTGGGTGGTGTAGTCGTCGGCGGCCGCATGCACGATGACCGCGCGACCGGCGATGTCGTTGGCTGCGCCGCCGCCCAGCGTCACTCCGCTCACGTGCGCATCGATGCGGGCCACGCCCTTGGCGTCGGCGACGATGTTGTCGGTGTCGCCGGCATGATGCGCGCCGTTGCCGCTGCGCCCGTGCGCCTGCGCCGCGGGGTTGAAGTGGCCGCCGGCGGTGGAGGCATCGGCCGCGCTGCAGTCGCCCTTCTCGTGGATGTGGAAGCCGCGGCTGTCGCCCGGCGTGAGCCCGCCGACTTCGCCGGTGATGTGCACGCCATCGCCCATGGGCATCAACGTGAGCCTGCCGCTGACCAGGCTGGCGGACGCCGGCGCGAGGTTGACGATCGCGCGGCTGGCGGTGCTTTTTGCGGGTGTTGTGGCAGCCGTCGTGGTGGCCGATGTGGTGGCCGGCGTGCCGGTGCTGGCGCAACCGGCGAGCAATGCGGCCGCAGCGGCAAGCGTGAATGTCGATGCGATGGAGGTGCGGGCCATGCGGAGAAGTCCTTGGGAATGTCGTTGCACGAGACTGTGCCAGCGGCGTCCTTCATTCGCGATGAAGGAGCACAGATCAATGGCGCTTGCGCGACGCACCGAGCTTCCGGGTCACCGTGTTGCGGCCCAGGCCGAGCATGCTGGCGGCCTCGCCACGATGGCCGTTGCAGTGTTCCAGCGCGGCCTGCAGCAGGGTGCGGTCGAACGCGAGCCTGGCCTGCGCATGCAGGTCTTCCACGCCGGCCTGCAATTGCTGGCGAACCCACGCATCGAGCGGCTGGATCCAGGCGACATCGGCATCGACCGCACCGGCTTGCGCTTCCGGCAAGACATCCGCCAGATCGTTGACGGTGACCACCTCGCCCGGGGCCAGCGCGGCCAGCCGCCAGCAGACGTTTTCCAGTTCGCGCACATTGCCCGGCCAGTGATGCAAGCGCATCCGTTCGAGCGCGGCGGACGACAGGGTTTTCGTCGATACCTGCAGGCGTTTCGCGGCACCGGCCATGAAACGCCCGGCCAGTTGCGGGATGTCCTCGCGGCGTTCGCGCAGCGGCGGCAGGCGCAGGCGCACCACATCGAGCCGATGCAACAAGTCGGCGCGGAAACGGCCTTGCTCGACCAGCGCCTCCAGCGGTTGGTGGGTGGCGGCGACCACGCGCACGTCGACCCGGATCAGTTCGCGGCCACCGACGCGGAAGAATTCGCCCTCGGCCAGCACCCGCAGCAGGCGGGTCTGCAGCGCTGCCGGCATGTCGCCGATCTCGTCGAGGAACAGCGTGCCGCCGTTAGCCTGTTCGAAGCGGCCGACATGGCGCTTGCCCGCGCCGGTGAACGCGCCGGCTTCGTGGCCGAACAGTTCGCTTTCCAGCAGCTCGGACGGAATCGCCGCGGTGTTGAGGGCGACGAAGGGCCTTGCTGCACGTGGCGACTCGCGATGCAGCGCACGCGCCACCAGTTCCTTGCCGGTGCCGGTCTCGCCGGTCACCAGCACCGACAGCGGTGCCTGCGCCAACCGGCCGATCGCCCGGAACAGCGCACGCATGGCCGGGGCATCGCCGACCAGCGCCGGGAACTGGTCGACCGCCTGCGCCGATGGCAACGTCGGCACCGCAATCTCCTCGGCCTGCGGCAGCGCGCGGCGCGCCAGTGCCACCGCCTCGTCCAGGTCGAAGGGTTTCGACAGGAATTCGTGCGCGCCGCCGCGGAACGCGCCGGCGGTGCTGGCCACATCGGTATGCGCCGACATCACGATCACCGGCAGGTTCGGCCGCGCCTGCTTGAGCTTGTCGAGCAGGACCAGGCCGCTGTCGCCGGGCATGCGCACGTCGGTGATGACCAGTGCCGGCGGACGATGACTGGCCAATGCGTCGAGGGCCTCGCCAGCATCGCCGAACGCGGACACGCGATAGCCGGCTTCGCTCAGCGCGGTGGCCAGCACGAACCTGACCGAACGGTCGTCATCAACCACCCAGACATCGGGCCCACTGCCAGTCATCATGCTTGCTCCGCCGGGTTTGCACCATCAAGGTGCATCCTAGCCGAGTTCGTCGGGATGCCGATGCGTCAGGTGATCGGTTCCAGCGGCAGCAACAGGGTGAACACGGTATGCCCGGGCCGCGAACGAAAACCCAGCGTGCCGCGATGTTCGCGCGCCACCTGCTGGGCCAGCGCCAGGCCCAGCCCGGTGCCTTCCGCCCGCCCGCTGACCAGCGGCAGGAATACCTGTTCGGCCAGGTCCGGCGCCACACCGCGGCCGTCGTCGACGATCTCCAGGCGCACCGCCAACGCATGGGCGTCCTCGCCGATACGCACGTGGTGCTCGGCGCGGGTGCGCAGCTGCACGCTGGCGGCACCGGCCTCGATCGCGTTGCGCACCAGGTTCCACACCGCCTGTGTGAGCCGGTCCGCATCGCCGGGGAATTCGGGCAATGACGGGTCGTAATCCCGCTGCAATTGCGTCGCCCAGCCGGCTTCGCTTTCGGCCAGGCGCAGCACGCGCTCCAGCACCAGGTGGATGTTGACCGGCTCGAACGGCCGCGCCGGTGCCGGCGACAGCAGGCGGTCGACCAGGCCGGCCAGGCGCTCCACTTCGCTTTCGATCAGTTCGGTGAGTTCGCGTGAATCGGCATCGCCGCGCCTTGCCAGCAACTGCGCCGCGCCCTTGATCCCGGCCAGCGGATTGCGCAATTCATGCGCCAGTCCCTTCAGCGATGCCGACAGCGCGAACGGCAACACCTCGGACGGATCGCTGCCGGCGAATTCATCGACCGGATGCGCCTCGCACCAGACGCCATCCGCCACCGGGCTCAGCCACAGGTCGGCGAACAGCGATTCGTTCGCACCGGGGAACGCCAGTTGCACGCGCCGCAGCAGGTGCGGGCTGCCGTCGGTCTGCGCCAGCGCGGACATCACCGCCTGTCCATCGCGTTCCAGCGCCGCAAGCGGCAAACCGATCAGCCGCTTGCGGCCGACCCGCAACCAGCGCCCGGCCGCCTCGTTGGCGTGGCGGATGCGGCCATCGCCCGCCACCTGCAACACCGGCGTGGCCAGCGCATCCAGCACTTCGATCGTCGATGGGTCGCTGAGCATCGGTGGAATCTAGTGCAAACCCCGCATGAATGCGCGGCTCGCGGCCAAGCCGCATTCACGCGACGGCGATCCCGGCTCCCGCAGCCTGCATGGGCATTCCTCAGGTGACCCCATGAAACGATCGATCTTGTTTGTCTCGCTCCTGCTCGCCACCGCCACCCTGCAGGCACAGGATCCCAAGCCGGCCACGCCGGTGACCACGGCACCCGCAGCCACCGCGCCGCAAGCGGTCGCACCGGCAACGCCGCCAGCAACGCAAACCGACGCCGCAGCATCCGAGCATCTGGAAGCGCAGGTGCTGCTGGAACGCGCGTGGTACTCGCCCGGCGAGATCGACGGCGAATGGGGCAGCAAGAGCCGCAAGGCCGTGGCCGGCTTCCAGCTCGCGCGCGGGTTGACTGTCAGCGGTGAACTGGATGCCGCGACCTGGGCGGAACTGCGCAAGGACGGCACCGCCGCATTGGTCGATTACACGCTCACCGAAGCCGACGTCGCCGGGCCGTTCGCGCCCACGCCGTCGGGAATGATGGCGAAGGCCAAGCTGAAGGCGATCCCGTTCCAGTCCGCCGCCGAAGCACTGGGCGAAAAATTCCACGCCAGCCCGAAACTGCTGGCCGCACTCAATCCAGGCATCCCGCTCGACGTGGCTGGCGGCAGCATCCGCGTGCCCAATGTGCAGGACATCGCGCCGATGCCGACCGCGGCGAAGATCGAGGTCGACAAATCGGATGCCGCGCTGCGCCTGCTCGACGCCAGCGGCAAGGCCTACGCGCAGTTCCCGATCACCAGCGGCACCGCGAAATTCCCGCTGCCGATCGGCGACTGGACGATCGAATCGATGACCCCCGACCCCTGGTACAACTACGATCCCGCGCTGATCGTCACTGCGCGCAAGGGCGATCGCAAGGCCAAGCTGCCGCCCGGCCCGAATGGCCCGGTCGGCACCATGTGGATGGCCTTGTCGAAGCCGCATTACGGCATCCACGGCACGCCGGAGCCCGGCCTGATCGGCCGCACCCAGAGCAGCGGCTGCGTGCGCCTGACCAACTGGAGCGCGACTGCGGTTGCAGCGGCCTCCACGGTCGGCATGACCGTGAGCATGGTGGAGTAAGCCGTGCGCCGCGAACGCCGCCAACGTCCGTTCCTGCGCGGAGTGCTGCTGTTCGTGCTCGGCGCGCTGGTCGGTGCCAACGCGACCTACTTCGCGATCACCCGTGGTGGCCCACCCGCAGCAGCCGTCGGTAATGATCGCGTGCAAATGCCATTGCCCACGCAGCCTGCGAACGATGCCGATGCCGGCGCGCCTGCCGCAGCACCGGCAGTCGGCAGCAACGCGCCGATGTTGCCGCCACCGGCAGTGCGCGCCACCGGCGTCGGTCCGGCGTCGATCGATGCCGGCATCGCTGCACCCGCGACGAATGCAGCAACGCTGCTGCTGCCGGTGCAGGGCATCACAGCAGAGCAGTTGCAGGACACCTTCACCGATGCCCGCAGCGGTGGTCGCGTGCACGATGCGATCGACATCATGGCCCCGGCCGGCACGCCGGTGCTGGCAGTGGCCGACGGCACCGTCGAGAAACTGTTCGACAGCAAGCTAGGCGGCACCACGCTCTACCAGTTCAACCCGCAACGCACGCTCGCGTACTACTACGCGCACCTGCAGGGCTACGCGCCCGGCATCGCCGAGAAACAATCGCTGAAGCGCGGGCAGGTGATCGGTTATGTCGGTGCCACCGGCAACGCCAATCCGGATGCGCCACACCTGCATTTCGCGATCTTCGAGCTGGGACCGGAGCAGCAATGGTGGAAGGGCACTGCGATCAATCCGTATCCGCAGTTGCGCGGCGACGCGCGCTGAGCGATCAGCCTTCGCCGGCGGCAAACAACGCGGCCTGCACGTCCGGATAATTAAGCACGAGCGTTTCCGGCGGCGTGCGCACGATCTTCTCGGTCGCTACCCGCACCGGTGCCGATCCCACGCCAAGGAATTCGAACACGCGATCGCATTGCGCCTGCGGATCGACCGCAAGGTCTTCGTAGGCGATGTGCAATGACGGATGCGCCGCGAACGCTGCCTCGAACTCGCGGGTGCGCCGGCGGGTCTCGGCGATGTCGCGCAGCAGGTCGTCTATGTCGACAGCGAACGGTTGCACCGGCGGCGGCGTGCCACCGGCGACGACCACGGTGACACCGGTCTGGCGCAGCACCACCTGGTGCGAGAGATAGCGCCGCAGCAAGTCGCGGCGATGCAGGAACACGATCGCCAGATCCTTGTCCGCTTCCACCAGTCGGCGAATCCCCTGCCATTGCGGCCGCACCAGCTCGTCGTACTTCAGCTTGAAGCCGACCGCCTGCGCACCGTGCGGATCGAGGAACGTTTCGCGCAGCACGCGTTCGGGCTGCTCGAAGCGCAGCGCCTCCAGTGCATCGCGCAGCGCTTGATCGCTTTCGCACGCCTGCGCCAGCGGCCCGTCCACGCCGACCATGTTGTCGCCCCAGACTTCGCCATGCACGATCAGCTGCGGATGGCTGCGCAGCGTGCGCACCAGCATCGTGCTGCCGGTGCGCGCCGCGCAGGCGATCATGAAACGCGGATGGCGTGCTTGCATCGGACTCACGCGCGCCTGGTCATCGAAAGAAAAACGATCATTTCGCCGCAGGCTGGGTCACTTGCGATGCGAGCGCATGCAGGATGCGCAAGTCCTCGGCATCGAACGCGGCCTGCGGATCCTCGCCGTCGTCGCGGGCACGGTAATGCCGATGGAACGCGCGCACCGCGGCCGCGCGATCGTTCAACGGATAACCGATCGCCGCCATCGCCAGCCACGGATCGAAACCCGATGGTGGATCCAACAGCTCGCCTTGCGGCCAGCGCCCGAAGCCGGCCTCGGCCAAGCGCTGCCACGGGAACAGCGAGCCTGGATCGCGCTTGCGCGTGGGTGCCAGGTCGGCATGCGCGATCACCTGGGTCTTCGGGATCGACAGGCGCGTGGTCAGGTCTTCGAGCAAGCGCAGCAGCGACACGATCTGCGCCTCGGTGAAGGGCTCATCCACTTCGTTGTCGATCTCGATGCCGATCGATGCCGAATTGAGGTCGGTGATCGTGCCCCAGCGCCCGCCACCGGCATGCCAGGCGCGATCGCCGTCGGCCACCAGCTGGTAGGTGCGGCCGTCGTCGCCGACCAGGTAGTGCGAGCTGACCGGGCCGCCGCGGTTGCGCGTGCGCAGCGTCTCCAGGCTCTGTTCGGCGGAGCCCTGCTCGGTCGCATGGATCACGATCACCACCGGCCGGCGCGCGTCGAAATTCGGCGACGGCACCCACTCCGCAAGCGGATTGCGGGGTGGATGCGGTGCATGGGTACAGGCCGACAGCAGCAGGCAGGCCGTGGCGAGAAGGGTCAGGCGTGGCGTGGTCATGCGGGCATTGCAGCGGGGTGGATGCACGATTGCAAGCGTAAAGCAAAGGGGCGTGCAGCCATCGCGTTGCCCTCGCATGGATTGGAGATGCATGCCGACGAAAAAGCCCGGCTATGCCGGGCTGTTCCATGCGGTTCGACGCGGGCGTCCGCTTACTTGAGCTTGATCATGATGCTGTGGCTCTGGCCATCGTTGATGTCCAGGGTCATCCGGTAGCAACTGCCGCGCTGTCCGCCGGGAACCAGTTGCGGGCCGCCCTGGATGCCGGGCGCATCCCAGGTCTTGCGATAAATCCCGTTGTTGGTGTGCTGCAGGTCGATCGCACTGCCCCGGTAGGCGGCCAGGTTCATCGCATACGGACTGGGACAGGTGATCAACGTGCTGCTGGTGGTGGCGCTGTCCAGGGTGGTGATCCAGCCATTGCTGCCCACCAGGCGGAACTGCAGCAGGATCCGCTGGCCCGGGCTGACCTGGTACAGCACCGGCAGCAGCGGCTGCTGCCACTGGAAGCTGTACAACCCCGTCACGGTATAGCTGACGGTGGCCGTAGCGGTGTTGCCGGCGTTGTCGGTGGCGGTGCAGGTTGCCGTGCGGGTGCCTGCGCTGCTGGTGTCCAGCGGGGTGCAGCTGGCCGTGTCGATGCCCGATAGCGCATCGGTCGCGTTGGCCATGGCGGTGTAGCTGCCGCCCTGCAGGATCAGGCCGGGCAAGGTCGGTGCCAAGACCGGTGCGGTCCTGTCGATGTTGGCCATCACCACATTGCTGCTGCCGCTGTTGCCGGCCGTGTCCTTGACGATCTGGATCGTGGTGGCGATGCCGATGCCTTCGGTGCTCAAGGTCTGGTTGGCCGGACAGGCTCCCGCGATACCGGAGGTTGCATCGCTGCAGGTGTAGCTCACCGTCACGTTGCTGTTGTTCCAGCCGGCACCGTTGGCGGCCGGCGAGGCTGCGGCCTGGATCACGGGATCGGTGATGTCGATGTTCACCGGGACCGTGCTGACTTCGGTCTCCAGACCCACGCCATTGGTCGCACTGCAGGTCGCAGTCGCGCCGGTGGCATCACCGGTGAGGGTGCTGGGCGTGCAGCCGCTGCTGCTGGCGATGCCGCTCTCCGCATCGGTCGTGGTCCAAGCCACGGCCACGTTGCTGATGTACCAGCCGTTCTCGCCGTCCGGCGTCGCCGGCGGTGCGACTTCGCCATTGAGCGTGTAGCTGATGACCGGCGGTGAGGTGTCGGCAGCGATGGTCACCGTGTACTCGCGCGATGCCGTGAAGCCGTTGGCATCCTCGCCTTCCACAGTAAACGTGTAAGTGCCGCCGCTGGTCGGCGTGCCGGACAGCACGCCAGCCGCACTCAGGCTCAGGCCCGGCGGCAGGTCGGCCGGATTGGCGTAGAACACCGGGCTCGGCGGCACGTAGTCGCCATCGGCGTTGGGGCCGGCATCGGCCAATGCAAAGCTTGCGCCTGCATGCGCGCTGCCCACCAGGCCGTCAGCGATGCTGCCGGGGCTCAAGGCCAATTGCGGGGCCTGACCCTGTCCATCGTCGCCCCAGCACACGCGCACGCCATCGCTGCGGATCGCGCAGGTGAAGGTGTTGCCGGCGGCGACCTGCACATAGGAGCCGGCCGGCGGTATGGCCTGGCCATTGAGGTTGCTGCCCCAACAGGCCAGGGTTCCATTGTCGCGGATCGCGCACGCATGGTTCCAGCCGACACTGAAGGTGCGGAAGGTGTCGCTCGATGCAGGCAGGTTGGTCAGCTGGTCATCGACCAGATTCTCGCCCCAGCATTCAATGCTGCCGTTGGCCTTCAGGCCGCATTGGTGGTTCAGACCGGATTCCAGGCGCTGCCAAGGGCCGGCGGTAGCTTCCGTATTGGGGCATCGAAACCGGTGTTGCAGTATCCAGCGCCTGCATGTGCCAACGACACACCGCAGAGATTCGGCCTGCCCTCAAATGCATTGTTGCGATCGTGGGTGATATTGCGGAACTGGAATTCGCTGTAACTCCAGCTCGCTGTTCCCCGGAAGCAAGGATCAAAACCGCCGACAGAAAGGGAACACAAGGCACCATCCGGAGCTGGTGCCAGTTGCCGCGAGGTGTAGGAGGACAATGACGTCGTATTGGCCGCGCCATTGCGGCCCCAGCAGGTGATCTTGCTATCGGTGCCAATCGCGCAGCTGTGGCTGTCGCCCGCCACCACTTGAGTGAACTGGCCTGCAGGCGCGGTGGCCTGGCCTTCGTCGTTGTTGCCCCAGCACGCCAGGGTGCCGTCGCGGTTCACTTGGCAGGCATGCGCATTGCCCGCGGCAATCTGCCCAAAGCCCGCTGCCCCTGCGGATTCCAGCATTGCCGGCACTGTAGTCTGGTCAAGATTCGGGAACCCACTCGTTCCCGGCCCGCCGGCCCCCCAGCATTGCACACCGCCATCCGCCTTCAGGCCGCAGGTGTGGGCAGAGCCCGCTGAGACCGTCAGGAACGCCCCCGCCGGCGGCGTCGACTGGCCATTGTCGTTCAAACCCCAGCAGGTCGTGCCTCCATCGGACTTTACGCCGCAGGTGTGGCTTGCGCCGGCCGAGACTCCCAGGAACCCGCCCGTCGGCGGCGTCGCCTGACCCTCGGCGTTCCGCCCCCAGCAAGACACGCCGCCGTCCGCCTTAACGCCGCAGCTGTGGCGTCCTCCCCCCGAGACCGCCACGAACGCGCCCGCCGGCGGCGTCGCCTGGCCATCGGCGTTGTTCCCCCAGCAGGCCAGGCTGCCGTCCGCCTTCAAGCCGCAGGCGTGGTGTTGGCCCGCCGAGACCGCCACGAACGCGCCCGCCGGTGGCGTGGACTCGCCATAGTAGTTATCGCCCCAGCAGGCGAGGCTGCCCTCCGCCTTCAGACCGCAGGTGTGGTAGTAGCCCGCCGAGACCGCCACGAACGCACCCGCCGGCGGCGTCGACTGCCCGTAGTAGTTGTATCCCCAGCAGGCCACGCTGCCATCCACCTTCAGCCCGCAACTGTGCGAGTGGCTCGGCGAGATCGCCAAAAACACCCCCGCCGGCGGCATCGACACTCCATTGCCGTTCCAGCCCCAGCAGGTCGCACCTCCGTCCGCCTTCACGCCGCAGGTGTGATACCAACCCGCCGAGACCGCCATTACCTGGCTGCCGCCTTCGGTGTTGGCGATGGGGTGTGGCGCATCATGCGCCAACGCCTGCGGTGCGAACGCGAAGGTCGCAAACAGCGCCAGCATGGCAGGCAAGGCAAACCGGCGGCCCAGCCGCTGCATCGTGGTGATCATCGTGTTCCCCGTGCCGCCCCCGGCGGTCATTCGCCAACCCTAACACCGAGTTGCCGCTTCGACATCCCCGAAACCATGCAAAAAAGCGGGCGACGTTGCCGTCGCCCGCCCACCACTCCCTTGCGGGATTCCCCTGGTGATCAGGACTCGTAGGCCGCCTCGCCGTGCGAGGTGATGTCGAGGCCTTCGCGCTCGGCTTCCTCGGAGACGCGCAGGCCGACCGTGTATTTCACGATCAGGTACGACACCAGCGCGACCACGCCCGACAGCGCGATGGTGATGAGCACGCCCTGCGCCTGGATCCAGACCTGCGAGCCGATCGAATACTCGGCCACGCCGGTCTCGGTCACGTAGTCCCAGATGCCTGCGCCACCGAGCGACGGCGCCGCGAACACGCCGGTCAGCAACGCACCAGTGATGCCGCCCACGCCATGCACGCCGAACACGTCCAGGCTGTCGTCGGCACCGAGCAGGCGCTTCAGCCCACTCACGCCCCACAGGCAGACCACGCCGGCGATCGCGCCGATGACCAGCGCACCATTCAGCCCGACCAGGCCCGCGGCCGGGGTGATCGCGACCAGGCCGGCCACCGCACCGGAGGCCGCGCCGAGCAGCGACGGCTTGCCCTTGCCGATCCACTCCACGGTCAGCCACGCCACCACCGCCGCGGCGGTGGCAAGGAACGTGTTGACGAACGCGATCGCGGCCACGCCGCCGGCCTCCAGCGCCGAACCGGCGTTGAAGCCGAACCAGCCCACCCACAGGATCGAGGCACCGACCATGGTCTGGGTCAGGTTATGCGGCTTGATCGCCTCGCGGCCGTAGCCGGTGCGCTTGCCGATCACGTAGGCACCCACCAAGCCCGCAATCGCGGCATTGATGTGCACCACGGTGCCGCCGGCGAAGTCCAGCGCGCCCTTGGCCCACAGGTAGCCCGACTTGGCCAGCACGCCATCCACCGCTTCGGTGCTGGTGAACGCATCCGGTCCCGGGAAGAACCAGACCATGTGCGCCATCGGCAGGTAGGCGAAGGTGAACCACAGCACGGTGAACAGCATCACCCCGGCGAACTTCACCCGTTCGGCGAACGCACCCACCACCAGCGCGCAGGTGATGCAGGCGAACGCGCCCTGGAACACGAAGAACGCGAGTTCCGGGATGTACACGCCCTTGGTGAAGGTCGCGCCGATCGACGAGGCGTTGAGGCCTGCGGCCAACACGCGATTGGTGCCGCCGATGAACGCGTTGCCCTCGGTGAACGCGAAGCTGTAGCCGTACAGCGCCCACAGCACCGCCACCAGCGAGAACACCGCCAGGTTCTGGATCAGGATCGACAGCACGTTCTTGGAACGCACCAGGCCGCCGTAGAACAACGCCAGGCCGGGCAGGGTCATGAAGATGACCAGTGCCGCGCAGACCAGCACCCACACGGTGTCGGGCTTGCTGATGCTCGGTGCGGGTGCCTCTTCTGCAGGTGCAGCTTCTTCGGCGGCTGCGGCTTCAACGGGTGCAACCGCTTCGGTCGCGACGACCTCGGCAGGTGCCGACGTGGTGTCGGCCGGTGCCACCTCGGGTGCCACCAAGGGCGCTTCGGCCGCAGGCGCGGCGGCGGTTTCGACAGGTGCCGGGGTTGCCGGATCCTGCGCGAACGCCGGCAACGCGGTGAGGGCTGCCACACCGCACAGCGCGGCCAGCAGCACGGATTGGACTCGGGTCTTCCACCCGGAGAAACGACGCGTCTTCATTGGAGCCTCCGTGGTGTGGTTAGAGCGCATCGGCGCCGATCTCGCCGGTGCGGATGCGGACGACGTGGTCCAGCGCGACGACGAAGATCTTGCCGTCGCCGACCTTGCCGGTACCGGCGGCCTTGCTGATCGCCTCGAGCGCGGCGTCGAACATGTCGTCGCTGACCGCGGCCTCGATCTTCAGCTTGGGCAGGAAGTCGACGACGTATTCGGCGCCGCGATACAGCTCGGTGTGGCCCTTCTGCCGGCCGAAGCCTTTCACTTCGGTGACGGTCAGCCCGGAGATGCCGACCTCACCGAGGGCTTCGCGCACCTCGTCGAGCTTGAACGGGCGAATGATGGCGGTGATGAGTTTCATCTTGGCTCCCTGTGTGGTGCGTCAGAACGCCTTGGTGACGGTCAAGGCAACGGTGTCGCGCGCGGTCTTGTTGCCGTACGGATTGACGTAGAGGGTGTCGTCGGCGTCGGTGCCGGTGTAGGCCAGACCCACGGAGAACCCGTTGTCGAACCCCTTGGTGATGCCGAGCTTCCAGTCCGCGTATTCGAACGCGCCGTTGCCGCTGCCCTGGATCCACTGCTTGCCGGCGTGCGCGCCCAGGGTCCAGCCCTCCGCCACCACGAAATTCGCGCTCAGGTCGAGGTAGCCGCTGCCGCTGGAATCGGCGTAGCCGAACAGGTCGGTGGTGGCCACCGAATACTTCGCGCCGAGGGTGATCTTCTCGCTCGCGGCCACGCTGATGCCCGCGTAAACCTCGAGGGTGTCGGCGCTGTTGAAGCCGGAAGGGAAGTCGCCGGGATACCAGTAGTACAGCGCGCCGACGTCGTAGCTGACGGTGTCGTTGAACTTGCCACGGTAGCCACCGTAGACATCGAGTTCGAGGCTGCTGGAAATGGGTGCGGCGGTGCTGGAGAGATCGGACAGCCAACTGACGTTGCTGCCCCAGGTGCCGACGTAGAAGCCGCTATCGGCCGCGTACTCGACGCCGCCCTGCAACGCGGGTCCCTGGTTGGCCTGGGTGGTGCCGCGGAAGATGTAATCGCTGGTGATGCTGACGCTGCCGGTGGTGCCGGCATGTGCGTTGGACGCGAGCGCGAGGCTGGCCAGGATGGATGCCATCGCGGTGTTGCGGATCGAACGAGTGGTGCGTGTGCGAGACGGCATGACAAGGCTCCTCGATAAGCGGTAGCCCTCCCCAGTCATTTGTTGCGTGCACGTGCGATGCAGGGTGGTTGGTCCTGCTCGCGGCGATAGTCGATCGCCGTTTGTTCCTCCTTGCGTGATGCGCGTCCTGCGCGTCGTGCGGTCCCCACCGCACACCTGGCCCGCATCGTTCCCTTCCTCGGCCACAAGGGCGCGGGAGGGGCACATCCGTCGATGTGCCCTCCCGGCCCCATCCGATCCTCGCCGGGGAGGGAGCGAAGCGAGGATCAGCCTGCTTCGCCCTGTTGCATCGCTTGCCGCCACGCGGGCGGCTGCGCTCACATCAGATCGCGTAGTACATCTGGTATTCGAGCGGATGCGTCGCCGCGCGGAACGCGGTCACTTCCTTCATCTTCAGCGCGATGTAGCCATCGATGAAATCGTCGGAGAACACCCCGCCGGCCTTGAGGAAGTCGCGATCCTTGTCGAGCGCTTCCAGCGCCTGGTCGAGGCTGTGGCACACGGTCGGGATGTTCTTCTCTTCTTCCGGCGGCAGGTCGTACAGGTCCTTGTCGCTCGGTGCGCCCGGGTCGATCTGGTTCTTGATGCCATCCAGGCCGGCCATCATCAGCGCGGCGAAGGTCAGGTAGCCGGAGTTCATCGGATCCGGGAAACGGATCTCGATGCGGCGGGCCTTCGGGTTGGACACGTACGGGATGCGGCAGCTCGCCGAGCGGTTGCGCGCGGAGTAGGCCAGCATCACCGGCGCTTCGAAGCCCGGCACCAGGCGCTTGTAGCTGTTGGTGGTCGAGTTGGTGAACGCGTTGATCGCGCGGGCGTGCTTGAAGATGCCGCCGATGTACCACAGCGCCATCTGCGACAGGCCGCCGTAGCCATCGCCGGAGAACAGGTTCTTGCCGTCCTTCGCCAGCGACATGTGCACGTGCATGCCGCTGCCGTTGTCGCCGACGATCGGCTTCGGCATGAACGTCGCGGTCTTGCCGTTGCGGTGGGCGACGTTCTTGATGATGTACTTCATCGACAGCAGTTCGTCGGCCTTCTGCACCAGGGTGTTGAACTTGGTGCCGATCTCGCACTGGCCGGCGTTCGCGACTTCGTGGTGGTGCACTTCGACCTCGATGCCGATGGCTTCGAGTTCCTTGCACATCTCGGCACGGATGTCGTGCAGCGAATCCAGCGGCGCGACCGGGAAATAGCCGCCCTTCACGCCCGGGCGGTAACCGGTGTTGCCGCCTTCGTATTCGCGACCGGAGTTCCATGCGGCTTCTTCCGAATCGACATGGAAGAAGGTGTGGCCCATCTCGTTGGCGTAGCGGACGCTGTCGAAGATGAAGAATTCCGGCTCCGGGCCGAAGAATGCGGTGTCGGCGATGCCGCTGGACTTCAGGTAGGCCTCGGCGCGCTTGGCCACGCCGCGCGGATCGCGCGAATAGGCCTGCATGGTCGCCGGGTCGAGGATGTCGCAGGTCAGGATCAGGGTCGGGTCGGCGGTGAACGGATCGATGATCGCGGTCGATGCATCCGGCAGCAGGACCATGTCGGATTCGTTGATGCCCTTCCAGCCGCTGATCGAGGAACCGTCGAACATCTTGCCGTCCTCGAACAGGCTGGCGTCGACGATCGACTTCGGGAACGTCACGTGGTGCTGGACGCCACGCACGTCGGTGAAACGCAGGTCGACGAATTCGACCTTGTTGTCCTTGATCAGTTTTTCGACATTCTCGAGCGACACGGCAAACTCCGGAACAGACGGTTGGGATACCCGTTGCTATCGCAAGCGTCGTGCCAACATCCAAGTTGTTGATTTTCATGGCATTGCTGCAGTGCAATCGCGGATTTAGCACCCTTGCGGTTCAATTTCCAGGGTCGATGCACTCCTTTGGTGCGAACGCGCCTGCGTTATCCTGCGCCACCACCGACTGCCCGCCGCCCATGAACGACCTGCTCGCCGCGTTGCTGCTCGGCATCATCGAAGGCATCACCGAATTCCTGCCGATCTCCAGCACCGGCCACCTGCTGATCGCCGAACGCTGGCTGGGCCACCGCAGCGACCTGTTCAATGTGGCCATCCAGGCCGGCGCGATCCTCGCCGTGGTGCTGATCTACCGCCGCCGCCTGCTCGGCCTGCTGGCGGCGTTCGCCGGCCGCGACATGAGCGCCCCCTACGACCCGCTGGGCATCGACATCAGCCCGAAGCTGGCACGTGAATACGGCTTCAAGCTGCTGGTCGCCTTCGGCGTCACTGCGGTCGGCGGCCTGACGGTCAAGGCGTTCGGCTGGGAGTTGCCGGATACCGTGCAGCCGATCGCCTGGGCGCTGATCATCGGCGCGGTGTGGATGGTCGTCGCCGAACAACTGGCGGCCAAACGCGCCGCGCGCGATGGCGAACGCACCGCGATTTCCTGGACCACCGCGGTGCTGGTCGGCGTGACCCAGGTCGTGGCCGGGGTGTTCCCCGGCACCTCGCGTTCGGCGGCGACGATCTTCGTCGCCTTGCTGGCGGGCACCACCAGCCGCTCGGCGGCGACCGAGTTCGCGTTCCTGGTCGGCATCCCCACGATGTTCGCGGCGACCGGCTACGAATTGCTGTCGATGGCCCGCGACGGCGGCCTGCACGGCGAGGACTGGACCGCGCTGGGCGTGGCCTTCGTGGCCTCCGCGATCACCGCATTCGTCGCGGTGAAGTGGCTGCTACGCTACATCGAGACCCACCGCTTCACCGCCTTTGCGGTGTATCGCCTGATCCTCGGCATCGCCCTGCTGCTGTGGGTACCGGCGGGCGGCTGAAACGATTCGTGGGATCCACTCCGCCTCAACGCCCAGGCATTGCCATGAAACGACTACCCGCCCTCGTCCTGCCCATCCTGTTTGCCGGCTGTGTCGGCACCGAGACACCTGCAGATCCCGCCAAGTCCAGCCCGGATGCCGTTGCCGTCCCGAACCCTGCTCTCTCGGCACCTGCACTTGCACAAACTGCCCCGGCTCCCGAACCGCTCGCAGGACGGCAATGGAAGCTGCTGCAGGCCAGCGATGCCAACGGCAAGCGCATCGCCGCACTGTTTGCACAAGCAGACAGGCCGCTGCAAGTGGAATTTGCCCGAGGTCGCATGGCGGTCACCAACGCCTGCAACCCCCTGTACGGGAAATACAGGCGCAACGGCGACGTTCTGGAACTCGAGGCGCTCGCATCCACCATGAAAAAGTGCCATGACCCCGAGCGCATCGCGCTCGACCTCGAGGTGAAGCAGCGCCTCACAGGAAAGTTGTCGTCATCTCTGACCGGTAATGACAAACCCAGGATGACGCTGCGAAATGCTGCCGGCGATGCCCTGGTGTTCCTTGCAGCACCGATCGTGCCAAGGCGCTACACCGGTACGGCGCAGGAAATCGTGCTGGAAGTCGCTGCCATGACCAAGCGTTGCAACGATCCCGAGATTCCGGACTACCAGTGCCTGCAGGTTCGCGAAGTCGCGCCTGAGAAGGCCGGCGACGCAGCCAACGGCAAGGATCGAAGCGGGGATACGGGGTTCGACCGCTTCCTCAATTTCTACGGCGATATCGAGGGTTACACCCATGTGCCGGGTGTCGGCAGCGTCTTGCGGATCCACCGGCGCAAACTGGCCGACGCGCCCGTCGGCGGCCCCTCGTCGGTCTATATCCTGGACGCGGTACTGGAGACCCGGCCGGCAAGCGCCCAGGCTGACTGAGGCGCATCAGCTGCCAGTAACTCCGAAGGGGATCGTGTCGGCGGCCTGGCAACTTGCATGCATCCAGACGCGGGGGTGTACCCAGATCAAGGATGCAGGCTGTACGTCCCGTACGTGCTCGCCTCGGCCAGCACGTGGCCGCGCATGGCGCGGAACACGTCGCCGGCGGTGAACGCTGTTGGCAGGTCGAGGGTTGCCACATCCAGCGCGAACACGCGGAAGAAATAGCGATGCACGCGTGCGTCGTGCGGCGGCGGATACGGGCCGTCGTAACCGAAATAGTCGCCGCCCATCGCCGCATCGCCGGCGAACCAACCGGTGTAATCGTTCAGTCCGGAGCGTCCACCTGCATCACTGCCCGCGGGCTTGCCGCGCGACGTGATGCCCTCGCTGCAGCTGCCGGCGGCGATGGCGTCGATGTCGGTGGGGATGTCCACCACGGCCCAGTGCACGAAGTCGCCGCGCGGATGCGCGACCGGGATGTCGATGCTGGCGTCGGCCACCAGCGCGCCGTCGGTCGGCGCATCGGTATCGATGCACAGCAGGGCAAACGATCGCGTGCCTTCCGGTACTTCGCTCCATGCGAGATGCGGATTGCGGTTGCCGCCGAAGCCGTTGTCGCCGTCGCGCGCGCCCATCGCGAACTCGGGCGGGATCGGCTGGCCGTGTTCGAAGCTGTCGCTGTGGATTTTCATGCGGACTCACCTGGTGTGTTGGCCGGAGTTTGCACCGCAGCGGGTTCAAGCGCCGTCGACAAGTGCTCCGCCACCCAATCCTCTGCATAGCCGCGCAGGCGGGCGTCGCGCAGGAACGCACAGTGACCGCCGTGCGCCGCGATTTCCACCGTCGCATTGGCGGGCAACTGCCAGTCGTGGAAATCGTCCACCGGGATCACCGGATCATCCGCCGACGTCAGGATGTCGGCCGGGACCTGCAAGTCGCGCATGCGGTCCCGGCTGATCCGGTAACCGTCGAAATACGCATCGACGTCCGCAAATCCGGTATGCCGCGCCACCAGCCATGCCGTCAGTTCACGCAGGCGGCGGCTGCGCAGCTGCTCTTCGGCGATCGCATGCTGCTCCGGGAACAGGTCGCGCTTGCGCCGCAACGAGCGCGTCCACTTCTTCAGGAAGTAGCGCTCATAGAACGGCAGGCCGCGTTCCATCGCGGCGGTGGTGCGCTCGGGATCGAGCGCCGGGCAGACCGCCGCCACGCGTGCCAGGCGCAGCCCCGCACTTGGCGCATGCAGGGCCACCCGCAAGGCGAAGTTGCCACCCAGCGAATAACCGGCGACGACCATGGGTTGCTCCGGCTGCTGCCAGCGCCCGGACACCGCCAGCGCCGCCTGCAGCACTTCATCGAGCCGATTGGAATGGAACAGGTCTTCGTTGAGGTGGTGGGTATCGCCGTGGTCGCGGAAATTCAGGCGGAACACGTCGAAGCCGCGTTCGAGCAGGCGGGCGCAGGTCAGCCGCATGTAGCCCGATTCCGCGCTGCCCTCCCAGCCATGCAGCAGCAACGCAAGCCCGCGCGGCGCGCGCGCCGGCAGGGTGCTGTGGACGCCATGCAGGCGGATCCCGCCGCCGGCATCGACCAGGTGTTCCCCATGCACGGCACCCAGCTTGCGCAGTTCGCGTCCGCCACGCGCCACCCGTATCGGGCTGCTGGACAGCAAGGTCTGCAGGTGCGGGCTGCGCAGCCAACGCGGCGCGCGATAGGCGCTGACGGTCTGCAGGCTCATGCCGCCGCCATCGCCGCTTCGACGCGCTCGCGCGCGGTCTGGGCGATGCCGCGGCGGCCGGCCTGTTCGGCATGCAGGATCGGTTCCAGGAAGCAGACCCGCACCGGCCGCGCGGGTTCGCCGAGCAGGCGGGCGAAATTGCCCATGAAACTCTCGCCGGGGCGAAGGCGACGATCGGTTGCGCCTCGCAGCCATCGCCGTAGCAGAGCGCCACCGGCTGTACCGTGGCATCGGCATCGACCGCAGCGGTGAAGATGCGCGCGTGGAAGGCACCGAGTTCGCGGCCATCGCGGGTACCGCCTTCCGGGAACGCGGCCACCGCACGACCGCTGCGCAGGCGCGCACTCATCTCGGTCATCACCCCACCCAGCGAATGCGTGTTGCCGCGCTGCAGGTAGATGGTTTCCGCATGCGAGGTCACCCAGCCGACCACCGGCCAGCCGCGGATCTCCGCCTTGGCGATGAAGCCCATCATGTGCTGCGAATGCAGGGCGACGATGTCGACCCAGCTGATGTGGTTGGCGACGAACAGGGTGCCGCCGGTACGCGGCGTGCCAACGCCCTCCACGCGCATGCCGAATACCCGCAGCAGGCCGCGCGCCCACCAGCGGATCGCGGCGTGGCCCACCGGGCGGCGGCCGTCGTCGCCGACTGCGATCAGCAGCAGCACGATCGGCAAATGCACGAACAGATGCCAGAGCAGGAACGGCAGGCGATAGCCGTAGCGCAGGGCGCGCAGGCAAGACTCGACGGCGGGGGACGTCGCGGGCATGGTCCGGAACCTTAGCGGGTGCAGGCTGGAGCAGTCAGCCTAAACAGGCATCAGGCGTGGCCGCTGGCGGGCGGCTGCGGCAATACCGCCAGGGTGATCCGGCTGATGCAGACCGGTTTGGCGGCCTCGTCCTCGATGCGGATTTCCCAGACCTGGGTGCTGCGACCGATGTGGATCGGCCGCGCAGTACCGGTGACGATGCCGCTGCGCACCGCGCGCAGGTGGTTGGCGTTGATCTCCAGCCCCACCACCGCATTGCCGCCAGCCATCAACATGCCGGCGCTGCTGCCCAGGGTCTCGGCCAGCGCGACCGAGGCCCCGCCATGCAGCAGGCCATACGGTTGGTGGGTGCGCGCATCGACCGGCATGGTCGCGCGCAGGAATCCGTCACCGAGCTCGGTGAAGCGGATCCCCAGTGCCTCCATCAGGGTGCCGGCGGAGCGCGCGTTCAGCGCCTCCAGGCTCGCCCCTTCGGGCCAAGCGAACGTGTTGGCGGTCAAACGCGGTTCAACCGAACTTGAACCCGCCCGGGCGCCAGCTGCGCGTGTAGGATTTGCTGCCACCGGGCGCGCCGTAGCCCCGGTGCTGCCGTAACCGCTGCTGCGACCGTAGCCGCCGCCGACCTCGCGATCGCGGCGCTGGTGCATGCGCTCGATCAGTTCCTCCCGACGGCCGTCCAGCCAGTCGGTACGGCCCAGCGTGGCCGGATCCACGCCGCGACGGTTCGCTTCGTTCGCACGGTAGTCGCAGAAGTCGTCGTAGGCGTCCAGCTCGTGCTTCAGCTCGCGCACCGACAGTTCGATCATCACCGCGTCGTCGAGGAAGCCCAGCACCTCGACATGATCCGGGATCACGTCCTGCGGATCGCAGAAATACATCAGCGCGGTCAGCACGCGCTGCTTGTCGTCTTCCGGGAGCGCCCAGCCGGTATCGCGCACCATCGCGATCATGTCGTCCAGGCGCAGCAGGCGATCCTTGATGAAGTCGGGGATGTGCACTTTCTGTGCATCGGCCAGCAGGCCCACCGCGCAATCGACGATCTCCTGCTCGGACTTGCCCTCGGCGGCCTTGCGGGAGCGTTCCGCCGCTTCCTGGAAATGGGCGAGGTCGCGGTCATTGAGCTCGAAGTTCAGGGTGATCGACATGGCGGCATCCGGCGCGCGTAAAGAGACCGGCAGACTAGGGCGCGCGCCGCAGCGCGTCAATCCGACGCGAGCACGTCGCGATGCCGGCCAAGCGAACGGGATCGCGCCGCGGGTTCACAGGATCGGCGACAACCCCGAGCCGAACGCGGTGAACACGCGCACGCCCAGCCACTTCAGGCCGATGTCGACCTCCGGCGAGTTGCCGACCGGGGTGTGGCAAGCGCGGAAGGCGGGATCGAACGGCGACGGCGGCGTGGGGCAATCCGGGCCGGGGACGAATTCGTAGCTGGTGGCGTACTTGATCGGCCACAGGTCGAAGATCGGCATGCGCTCGGAGATCCGCGCCAGGGTGTACTCGACCCCGGGCAGGATCGGTGAGGAATCGCGGCGACCGATCGTCCAGGCGTTGCCCGGTGCCATGTCGCGCTGGATGCTGGCGGCCAGGCGCGCGGCAAAGGCCGCATCCTCGATCACCACCGCGCTCTCGGTGTTGTAGGTATCGCCGCGCGGGTCGAAGTTGTGGGTGCCGACCACGCCGACCTTGCCATCCACCACCATCGACTTGGCATGCAGGCCCATGCGCATGCCGGCCTGCTTCAGCCGCACCGGCATGCCGCCGGAACCCAGCGCGCGGAAGCGCCCGGCTTCGCTGTCCGGGTCCCGGCGCAGGCCACGCTCGGCCAGCCTCCGCTCGCGCAGGGTTGGTCGCCGCGGCGCGGTAGCGGGCGTGGCGGGTGCGGCTTCGTCCAGCATCGGCAGGTCGGCGCCAAGCGCGCCCGGCTCGAACGGCGCGTCGGCCGGGAACGGCTTGAACTCGTGGATCTCGAAACCGAAGTCGCGCAAGTAGCGGCGCTTGTACTTGTGCGAGATCGCGTAGGCGATGAAGGCGTCGGTCGAAGCAAGACTGTTCGTGGAGATGCGCACGCGCGGCGCGTCCTCCTGGCGGTGCAATTCGCGGAACAGGTGCTGCGCGGGCTTGGACAGCACCAGGTAGGGCGTCTGCAGCAGCACGTCGTCCTGCGCGCCGGCGATCAGCGTGCGCAGGCCGATGCTGGCGGCTTCGGCGGCGGCTTCGGCGGCGGCGGGCCGGTCCTGCCAGTGCTTCACCGGCAGGTCGGCGATGAACTGCACGCCCCGCACCGACATCGCCGGCTCGACGAAGCGCGCGCGGATCGCGGCCTCGTCATCGACCATCGCCAGCAGGGCGCGGACGCGTTCCGGCTTGCGGTAGGGCGCGTGCGGTGGCGGTGGCGCGCCCTGCGCGTGCAGCAGGCGGGCGACATCGCCCAGTTGCTCGGCGGGCACGCTGCGCCGGGACGACCAGAACGCCTCGAAATTGGCGGCCATCTCGGTACCGACCGGGCCGGCGATCAGCAGGTCGCGGTCGCGGAAGTTGTAGCCGGCACCCCAGTCGTAATAGTCGTCCTGGTAATTGCGCCCACCGGTGATGCCGACCTCGCCATCGATCAGCAGCAGCTTGTTGTGCATGCGGCTGTTGAGCTTGCGCCAGCAGCAGGCGGCGGCCACGGTGTACATCGGCAGCGGCAACCGCGCACGGTCGAGCACCGGGTTGTAGACGCGCAGCTCGAAGTTGGCATGCACCGCCGCCAGTCCGGCCAGGCTGTCCACCTGCCGCAGCGCGGCCAGCTGGTCGATCAGCACGCGTACCTTGACCCGCGGAAGGCCGCGGCCTGCAGCTCGTCGAGCACCAGTTGCGCCGAGTCGTCCTCGTCGAAGATGTAGGTCTGCAGGTCAATGCTGCGCTGCGCGCTGCGGATCAGGTGGATGCGCACCAGCAGGGCGTCCGGCGCGTCATCCAGGATCAGTGCGACATGGCGCGGCGCGGCCGGCGTGGAATCGGCGATGGCCTGCTGGCCGAGCACGCGCAACGGCGAGGCCAGCGCGCAGGCATCCGCGCGCATGCAATCGACCTGGGTGCTGCGCGCGGCGCGGGCGATGCCGGCCGCTTCGTCGCGCTGCTGGTCGGAAAGGGTGGCGCAGCCGGCCAGCAGCAGCGCGCACGCGCCCGCCAGCAACTGCCGCATGCCGCGGTGGATCATCCGGTCATGGCCACCAGAACGCCGACAAGGTGGCGATGCCGGGTTCGATGTTGACGTCGGCCGGCAGCGTCAGCACCGCGATGCCGCCCGGCGGCATGCCGCGGTAATCGCCGGTCTGGCCGCTGTGCATCAGCGCCGCCAGCTGCTCCAGGCCGGGGTTGTGACCGACCAGCAATAGCCGTTCGGCGTCGCGGTTGGCATCCGCCAGGGCGGCCAGGGTGCCGGGGCTGGCCTCGTAGATCGATGCGTCCTCGTGCACTTCGGCATCACCGATGTCGGCGAGTGCCGCCAGCGTCTCGCGGGTACGGGTGGCGTTCGAGCACAGCACGCGATCGGGCTGCAGCCCGTGTTCGCGCAGCCAGTCGCCGGCCGCGCGCGCTTCCGCCTGCCCGGTCGCGGACAGCGGGCGCTGCAGGTCATCCTGGCCGGACGTGGCGGATTCGGCATGGGCATGGCGCAGCAGGATCAGTTGACGCATGGACACTCCTTGGTCGCCCGCGAGGGCATCAGTCTTTCTGCAGCCACTTGAGCAGCGGTTGCCAGTCGGCCTGGTGATCGCGCACCTGCGCCGAGTGATAGTCGAACAGGCTCTTGCCCAGGCCCGTGAGGACCACATAGGCCTGGCTGTCGCGCAGCTGCGCGACCAGCGGGAACGGCCAGGCGCGGAGCACGTCCATCGCCTGCTGGCTGGCATTGGTATTCGGCTTCAGGCGATTGCCGACCAGCCCGACCCGCAGCTTGCCCTTGCGCACGCGCGGATGCCGGCCCAGCGATTCCAGGAAGCGCACGCTGGCCTCGATGTCGAGTGCGGACGGCTGCACCGGCACGACCACCGCGTCGGCGATCTCCAGCACCTCTCCCAGGTTGTCGGCCATGGATCCCGCCGGGGCATCCAGGATGATCCTCTGGGTGTCCTCAGGCACGCGCTTGCGCCAGGCCTTGCGGGTGCCGTCGAGCGGTAGCACGGCGCTGGCCATGCCGGCGCGGCGCTCGCACCAGCGCGTGGCCGAGCCCTGCGGGTCGGCATCCACCAGCACCGTGCGCAAGCCGGACAAGGCGGCATTCGCCACCAGCTGGGTGGCGATCGTGGTCTTGCCGACGCCACCCTTCGAACAGGCCACCAGCCATGTCTTCATCGCGCTGCTCCGTTGCGGGATGAGCCCAGCGTACACGCGGCGGATGGCCCCTGCATGCGCCGCGTTCAGACCGGATAGCGCTGCGCCACATCCAGCCGCAGGCGCGCGGCGGCGGTGTGCACGTCGACCGCCAGCGGCAGCACGCTGGCCCAGTCGCCACCGCGTCCCGCGCCTTCCAGCGCGGCGGCGGCCTCGGCCAGCTCCAGCGCGCCGACCAGCCGCGCTGCGCCTTTCACCTTGTGCGCCTGGCGGGTCATGCCATGCAGGTCGCCGGCCAGCCGCAATTGTTCCAGCACCGCCAGGTCTTCATCGGTGCTGCCGAGGAAATCCTCCAGCAGCGCACGCGCCTCGCCGACATTGCCGCCGATGAGGTCTTCCAGCACCGACACCTGCAAGGTCGGCGGACCCTCCAGCTGCGGCAGGCCGGCTTCGGTCGCCACCGCCTGGCGGTTGTTGGCGCTCTGGATGCGCGCGCCCTGATCCGCCCCCATCGTCCCGCTGCCGGCGGTATGCGGCAACCAGCGCTGCAGGCAGGCACCGAGGGTGGCGATGCCGACCGGCTTGGCAAGGTAGTCGTCCATGCCCGCGGCCAGGCAACGCTCGGCCTCGCCTTTCAGCGCCGATGCGGTCAGTGCCACGATCGGGGTCGGCGGCAGCCCGCGGCGGGCCCCTTCCTCGCGGATCGCGCGCGCCAGCTGGTACCCATCCATGCGCGGCATGTGCACGTCGCTCAGCAGCAGTGCATAGCGGCCGCTGCGCCATCGTTCCAGACCCTCGATGCCGTCCTCCGCGGACTCCGACGCATACCCGGCCAGGGCGAGCTGGCGCTGGATCACCTGGCGGTTGGTAGCATGGTCGTCGACCAGCAGGATCAGGCTGCGCTCGGCTTCCGCCTCGCTGACCGTGGGCAGGCGGCGCGGAGTGAAACCGGCGACCTGCTTGCCGGGCAACAGCAGGTCCGGCAACTCCTCCGGCGGCGCGCGCTGCAGGGTCAGCAACAGGCGCATCGTGGTGCCCGCGCCCGGCACGGATTCCATGTCCACGCTGCCGCCCATCAATTCGCCGAGGCGGCGGCTGATCGCCAGGCCCAGGCCGGTGCCGCCGAAGCGGCGGGTGGTATCGACCTCGGCCTGAGAGAACGGCTGGAACAGCCGCGCCTGCGCCTGCTCGCTGATGCCGATGCCGGTGTCGGTGACCCGGAGTACCAACGCATCGCTGCCCAGTGCGCCATCGCCGGGATCGTGCCGGCCCGGCTCCACCGCCACGGTCACCCCGCCGTGTTCGGTGAACTTGATCGCGTTGGACAGGAAATTGCCGATCACCTGGCGGATCCGCAGCGGGTCCGCGTAATGCGCCGGTGCGATCCGCGGATCGACCTGGCAGGCCAGCGCCAAGCCCTTGCTTGAGGCCGAACCGGCGTAGTTCGCAACCACACTGCGCAGCAGGTCGGGCAGCGAGGTCGGCACCGGCTCGATCTCCATCCGCCCGGCCTCGATCTTCGAGAAATCCAGGATGTCGCCGATGATCCGCAGCAGCGCCTCGGCCGAGGCCTGGATCACGTTGAGCGAGCGGCGCTGCTCGATGTCGAGTTCGGTGTGCGACAGCACCTCGATCATCCCGGTGACGCCGATCATCGGCGTGCGGATCTCGTGGCTCATCGCCGCCAGGAACGCGCTCTTGGCCTGGTTGGCGTCGCGCGCACGCGTCTCGCTGTCGCGCAGCGCGCGCTCCAGCCGCTTGAGCGTGGTGAGGTCGGTCGCCACCGCGAGCAGGCCGACCATCGCGCCGGTGTCGTCGCGCATCGCCGACAGCGCCAGCAGCACCGGCAAGGTGCGCCCGCGTTGATGACGCAGGACGAATTCGCGCGGCGGTTCGCGGTGCTGGGCCAGCGCACGCAGCGCAGTCCAGTCGGGCGCGATGCGCTGGCCGTATGCCTCGCTCAGCGAACGCGCCAGCGACTGCAACGCCTCCGGGTCGAGGATCGCGTCCATCGACTCGCGGCCCAGCAGCGACCCCGGCGGCCAGCCCAGCAACTGCTCGCCGAACGGGTTCACCTGCGAGAACACGCCGTCTTCGTCCACCGCGAAGATCGCGGTCGGTGCGGCCTCCAGCAGCAGTCGCTGGAAATGCTCGCGCCGCTCCAGCGCGCCACGCACGCGGTCGTTGCTGATCAGCTGGTCCTTGAGCTGGGTCTCGACCCGCTGCACATGGGCACGCATGCGCAGGAAGCTGTCCATCACCTCGCCCAGCTCGCCGTTGGGCGTGTAATGCGGCTGCGCGGTGTAGTCGTGCTGGGCCATCCGCCGGGTCAGCTCGGTGAGGCTTTCCACCCCGCGATAGCCGTTGCGCAGGATCCGCCGGCCGAACAGCGCGACCAGCAGGAAGCACAGCAGCGACAAGGCGATGCGGATGTGCCCAACCCGCTCACCACGGGTCAGCTCCGCCTGCACCAGCGCCTCGGCGCGCAGTTGCCCGCGCTGGTCGATCCGCTCCAGCCGTTCGATCAGCGGATCCACCGCGGGATACAGCTCGCGGTCGGCGAACTGGCCGAGCGCGCGGATGTCCCGGGCCTGCAGGATCCGCTGCAGGGTATCGGCGGCCTGGTCGGCGCGCACCCGCGCCTGCAAGGCCTGCTCCAGCAGCGCCTTGTCCTCGCCTTCCAGCGGCATCGCCTGCAGCGCATGCCATTCGCGCGCGGCGCTGGCGCGGGCCTCGGCCACCACTGCCTGCCCCTGTTTCCAGTCGACCAGGTGGTTGCGGGTGCGGAACGTGGTGTCGACCACGTCCTGCGAATACGTATCGACGAGTCGGCGGATGCGGCCCATGCCAGCCAGCACATCGTCCTTCATCGCCATCATCGAACGCTGGGCGTAGTGCTGGCCGACTTCGTCCAGCGCCAGCACCAGCGCGCCGGTCACCAGGAACAGGCCGAACAGGCCCAGCAACTGGTGGCGAAGGCCGAGGCGCGACGGGTCAAACCGCATGCAGCCGATCCCGTCCGGGGGCGCGCAGCGGCCGGACGCGCATGCTCAGTGCGCGGGCCTGCGCCAGCGCGAGATCGCGGCCTGCAGTTCGCTGCCCGGCACCGGCCGACCGATCAGGTAGCCCTGGGCGATGTCGCAGCCCAGTTCGGCCAGCATCTGCCAGTCTTCCATGCTCTCCACGCCTTCCGCGACCGCGGTCAGGCCGAGCTTGCGCGCCAGGTCCAGGCTGGCCTCGACCACGGCACGCTTGCGCGGCTGCGCGTGCGCGCCGAACACGAAGTCCTTGTCGATCTTGAGTTCGGTGAACGGGATCTGCGACAGCTGCGCCAGCGAGGAATAGCCGGTGCCGAAGTCGTCGATCGACAGGCCGAAGCCCTTCAACCGCAAGCGCGCCAGCAGGCCCAGCCCGCGCGCGGCATCCGACATCACCGAGCTCTCGGTGATCTCCAGGATCACGTCCTCGGGTTCCACCCCATAACCTTCCACGATCGCCTGGTAGCGATCGGCGGCCGACGGATCCGCCAGCGAGGCCGCGGACACATTGACCGACAATTTGAGGCGGTGGCCGCCATGGTCCCAACGCTGCTTCCACTGGCAGGCGGCGTCCAGCATGCGGTCGGTGAGCTTGTTGGCCAGGCCCTCGCGCTCCAGCATCGGCACGAACAGGTTCGGCCGCACCAGGCTGCCATCCGGGCGCTCCCAGCGCGCCAGCGCCTCCACCCCGATCACCTTGCCGTTGCCGAATTCCACCTGCGGCTGGAACCACGGCACGATCTCGCCACGCTCCAGCGCATCGGCCAAGGCCTGCAGGCTGAAGTCGGCCTCGCCGTCGTCCTGCTCTTCGCCGGCGCTGTCCTCGAAGCGGTTGAGGGTGGCTTCCAGTTTGTCGCGGGTCAGCGGCTTCTCCACGCTGCCGAGCACGCGCAGGCCGTAGGCGCGGGCCATGGTCTGCACGGTATTGAGCAATGCCGGATCCAGCGCGCTGACCACAACCACCGCGCGTGCCAGGCGCTCCTGGGCGATGTGGCCGATGCATTCGATGCCGTCCATGCCCGGCATGTCCAGGTCCACCAGCACCACGTCCGGCGGCGTCGGCTGCTTGCGCAGCACTTCCAGCGCATGCAGGCCGTCAGCGCCCTCGAGCACACGCTCGATGCCAAGCTCGGACAACAGGCGCAGCGCGATACGGCGCTGGAAGCCGTGATCCTCCACCACCATCACCTGCAGTTCCGACCCGCTCATGGCATCCCCCCGATGCAGGCGTCGAACGCCAAGCCTACCGCAGCCGATGGCCGCTTGCGCGGGCGGCCGCCGTGCCGCCCGCGAATGACGCGCGGGTCAGGGCGTGGCCGGCACCAGCGTCGCGCGATCCAGTACCCACATCGCCGGGCGGGTGTCGCCGGTGGTGGTGAAGCACAGGTCGCTGCGATCGAGCCCCATCGGCAACGCGGTGGTGACCTCGAGGAATCCGTCGGCACCGGTTTTCGCCGGCAGCGGCTGGCGTGCCACCACGTCGCCCTTGCAGCCACCGGCCTGCACCAGCAGTTCGCCATGCGCGGTCTGCGCCGGCATGAACTTGCGCGCCGGTTCATCGTGCGCGAGCTGGAAGTAGTAGGGCATGCGCCCCAGCCGCACCTTCACCGCGGCGATGCCGGACAGGTCGGCATTCGTCCACAGCCAGCACGGATAGAAGATCGTCGCGTTGAAGATCGCGCGTTCGCCATCGACCGGGCCATCGTCTTCCAGCCGCAACAGCAGGCGGCCGGTGTCGGGGCAGGTCGCCAGTTGCTCGTCGGTGCGGGTGAGCAGGCTGGCGGCGCTGAAGGCATGCGTGCTCGCACCCTCCAGCAGATTGATGCCGGAGAACGCCGCGGCGCGGATGGTGACGGGCAAGCGGGTGGCGATCGGCCCGGCGTACAGCGGCGACAACGTGTCCGGCGTGCTGCCGTCGACGGTGTAGCGCACGTCGTAACCCAGCGGGTTGCGCAGGGTGACCTGGGCGGTGCCGGCGGCACGGTTGTCGTTGGCATCGGCGAGCACCTCGAACGGCGTGGTCGCGTAGTCGACGCCCAGCGCGCGATAGCGCTGCAACTGCGCGGGCATGCGCGCGAGGAAGCCGGCGTAGTCCTTGTCCTGCTTCGGCGTCCAGCCGGTCTCCGCGAGTGCGGCGATGCGCGGGAAGATCGCGTGCTGCACGCGCTCCCAGGTGCGCATGTGCTCGGTCCAGACGTTCGCCTGCAGGCCCAGGATGTGCTTGCGGCGCTCCGCATCCAGCACCTCCGGCACCGGCTCGAAATCGTAGACGCCACGCAGGGTGACCTGGGTCGGCCGACCCGGCGGTTCGTTCGGCGAATCGGTCTGCAGGTAATCCAGATACAGCTTGTCCCAGGGCGCCATCACCACGTCGTGGCCCTGGTTGGCCGCGGTGATCCCGCCCTCGATGCCGCGCCACGACATCACCGTCGCTTCCGCCGGCAGACCGCCATCCAGGATCTCGTCCCAGCCCAGCAGGCGCCGGCCCTTGGCATGCAGGTGCTTCTGCAGGCGCTTGATGAACCAGCTCTGCAAGGCGGTCTCGTCCTTGATGCCGAGCTCACGCATTCGCTTCTGCACGCCCGGCGACGCTTTCCACTGGTCCTTGACCGCTTCGTCGCCGCCGATGTGGATGTATTGCGAGGGGAACAACGCGACGATTTCATCCAGCACGTCCTCGATGAAGGCGAACGTGGGTTCGTCGACGTTGAACAGGTACTGGTGCACGCCCCATTCGTTGGACACCGGCGGTGTGTTGCCCAGCGAGCCGTACTGCGGATATGCGGCGACCACCGACTGCACATGGCCGGGCATGTCGAATTCCGGGACCACGTCGATGTTGCGCGCGGTCGCATGCGCCACGATGTCGCGGATCTGCGCCTGCGTGTAGTAACCGCAATACGGACGCGTCTTGCCGGTGGCCGGATCGGTGCCGGCCTCGCCTGCGGGGATGCGGCAGGCACCCACCGACATCAAGCGCGGGTACTTCGGGATCTCGATGCGCCAGCCCTGGTCGTCGGTCAGGTGCCAGTGCAGGGTGTTGAGCTTGTGCAACGCCATCACGTCGATGAGTTGCTTGATCTGCTCGACCGACTGGAAGTGCCGCGCCGAATCCAGCATCAAACCGCGCCATCCGAAGCGCGGCGCATCCTCGATGCGCACTGCCGGCAAGGCCAGTGCTTCGGCGCGCAACGAGGCCGCCAGTTGCCACAGCGTAGTCGCGCCATGGGCGAGCCCGCGTTGATCCGCCGCACGCACGGTCACGCCGCCGGCCGCGATATCCAGCGAATACGCTTCCTTCGACGCCGACTGGAATGCCGGATCGATGGCGAAATCGATCCCGCCATTCGCCTCGCCTTCCACCACCGCCAGGGCAATGCCGTTGCTCGCCTGCACATCGGCGGCGAAGCGACGTGCGACGCGAGTGGCGGCCTCGCCGCGTGCGTGCAGCACGGTGCGCGCATCGAGCCGGAACCAGCCCTCGCGCGCCTGCAGCGACGCCGGTGCCGGGATCAGCGTGCCGGCGTCGGCGGTAGGCAAAAGGTCGGACGCCGATGTCGTGAGGGACGACGCCGGCAATGTGCTGCAGGCCGCCAGCGGTACCAGCAGGCAGGCCGTCATCGCGGCCACGAGTGCATTGCGCGTCAACGAACGGGCGGGTGTCGGCATCGTCGGGATCCTCTCTCGCGGCGGCTGGGAAAAAAAGGGCCCGGACAACGCCGGGCCCAGAGGGTCACACACTGGGAGTTCAGAACTGGAAGCGCAGGGTCGCCATGTAGCGACGACCGGTGCGGTAGGCACCGCGGGTCAACACTTCGTCGGTCGCGTAGCTGTGGTAGACCTCGTCCAGCAGGTTCATGCCATCCAGGCTCACGGTCAGGTGGTCGTTGATCTTGAAGCCGAGGGTGGCGTCGAGGGAGGTGTACTCGCGGGTCCAGAGCGCGTCGCCGCGATCGATGTTGGTGAAGTACTTGGAGCGGTACGAGTAGGTGAGGCGCGCGGTCCAGCGCTCGTTCTCGAAGAACGGGCTGACGTTGAGCTGGCCCTTCGAGTTGTACGGCAGCGGTGCGCCGGTGTCGGACTCGCCGTTCGCGTAGGTGTAGTTGGTGATCACGCCGAAGCCGTTGTCGAAGCTCTGCTGGTAGGCCAGGGAGATGCCCTTGACCTTGGCCGAGCCGGCATTGAACGGGCGTGCGACCTGGTACACGGTGTCGGACTGCTGGGCCTGGTTGAAGTGCGTCTCCGGGCGGGTGGTGACCAGGATGTAGCTGCCGATGTCCTTGTAGAACACCGAGCCGGCCAGGATCGAGTTCTTGGAGAGATACCACTCCGCCGAGAAGTCGAGATTGGTGGACTCGTAAGGATTCAGGTCGGGATTGCCACCGCCGCCGGTCAGGGTCTGATCGCCCAGCCACAGGTAGGTGGACATGTCGCCGTAGTTCGGGCGCGCGATCACTTTCGCCGCCGATGCACGCAACACCACGTCGTCGTTGAGCTCGTAGGCCAGGTTGATGTTGGGCAGGACGTCGTTGTACTTCTTCTTGGTGGTGGCCCACGCATACCCCGTCGCCGGGCACACGCTGACATTGGTGGTGCAGGCCCAGCTGCCGCTTTCGGATTCGGTCTGCACGTAGCGCACGCCGACGTTGCCGCGCAGCTTGCCCACTTCGAAGTCGGCCTGCACATAGGCCGCCTTGATGTCTTCATCGATGGTGAAGGTGTTCGCCGCGAACGACGGATCGTTGAAGGTGCTGGGCACCGGCATGGTCTGCCACGGTGCCAGCCAGTCGCCGCTGAGGATGTGGTCGGCCAGCGCCCAGCCATCGATGGTGAAGCGCTTGTCGAGGTTGCCGACGTTGTTGAAGCCGCTCAGGTAGTTGCCCGGCAGCGGGCGCGGGTCGAACTGCGCAGCGGTCGAATTGCCGTAACCGGCCACCGCGGCCAGCGACACGCCGCCCATCACCTGCGACGTCTGGTGCTCGCGCTGCTTGTAGCCGAAGCGCAGCTGGTAGATCGGCGCATCGAATTCCATGCCGAAATCGAACTGGAGGTAGCGCTCCTTGTCGGCGGTGGGCTTGAACACGATGTTGCCGCCCCAACCCGGGTTCCAGGTGGCTGCGCTGTTCGGGTCGGCACCCCAGCCACCGTCCATCTGGAACGCGGCCGGATCCAGGAACGGGTTGCTGCCATGGAAGGTCACGCTGCCCGGATCACCGGGGGCACCGCTGATGTCGTAGGTGTAGTCGGACCAGTTGAGGAACTCGCCGAACACCTGCTGGCCGGTACCGCCGGTGGCCTTGCTGGTGCCCGCCTCGACCGCAGCGAACCAGCCTTCGCCATACCACTTGGCCTTGAGGTCATAGGCATTGGTATCGACAGTGGCCTTGCGGTTGATCAGGTCGTAGACCACCAGCGCATTGTCGAAGGTGCCCTTGGTGATGACGCCGTCGGTGATGGTGACGTCGGTCAGGTTCATAAGGCCGTTCCAGGCGTTGCCCATGAAGGCGAACATGGAGTGGCTCATGTTGTCGTAGCCGGCCTTGACCTTGAGCGCGTTGAGCTCGATCTCGAAGTTCTCGGTGGGCTTCGCCTGCAGGCCCAGCGAGACGGTGTCGCGCTTGCGCTCCTGCTCGAAGTAGTGCGCGCTCAGCGAGTTCGGACCACGCGCGGTGAGGTTGTTCTGCAGGGTGGATTCGCATGCACCCACGCATACCTGCGGCTTCGGCTGGCCGATCGACCAGTCCATCGGGCGGTTGTTGACCGAACCGCCGCCGCCCTGGCCATCGCGGTAATCGAGTGCGCTGACCGAACCGTAGGATTCGATGCCGTCGCGGCGGATGTTCTCGGTGGACTTCTGCGCGGACAGCAGCAGGCCGAAGGTGCTGGCGCTGTTCTTCCAGCTGTACATCAGCGATGCCTGCGGGTCGCCCTTCTGCACGCGGTCGTTCCACAGGTAGCTGACCTGGCCGGAGATGGTGTTCGCCTCCAGGTCCAGCGGCTTGCGGGTGGTCACGATCACGGTGCCGCCGATCGAGCCCTCGTCGATGCGCGCTTCCGGCGACTTGAACACTTCGACCTTGCCGACGATCTGCGGCGCCAGCAACGAGTAGTTGAAGGTGCGACCCGGCTGGTCGGAAATGAACCAGTCGGCTGACGCGATGGTCTGGCCGTTGAGCAGGGTGCGGTTCAACGCCGGGTCGGTACCCAGGATGCTGACCTTCTCGCCCTGGCCGAAGGCCTTGTCGATGGTCACGCCGGGGATGATGGTCATCGCCTCGGCCACGTTGGTGGACGGGAACTTGCCGACGTCCTCCGCGGTGATCGCATCGACGATGGCATTGGCTTCGCGCTTGGCTTCCAGCGCCTGCTGCAAGCTGCCGCGGATGCCGGTCACGACCACCTTGTCGAGGTCGGTGGCGGCCTCCTGGGTGGCTGGCCTGTCCTGCGCCACGGCCGTGCCGCAGACGCCAAGCGCGGCGACGATGCTCATCGTCAAAACATTCTTGCGGACTTTCATTGTTTCCTCTCCCGGGGCAGTAAGTGGCTTAGAGTCCGGTTCCGGGACCCTTGGCTGGTTCGTCAGTACGCGCTGGCCTGTCCGTGCGTGGCCATGTCTTGTTTGATCGGGTCTTGCTCGATGCGGTCTTGCTCTTGCTGCAGGTACCAGCTCGCCGCGCCGAGCGCGCCGAGTCGTTCGTTTTCGATCAGTCGCACCGGTACCCGTTCGAGCACGGCGCGCATCGCGCCCTTGTCGACCAGACGCGCGTGGAAGTCGCTGTGCGGGATGAAGTCCACGAGCTGCGGGACGATGCCGCCGGCGACGTGGACCACGCGCGCGCCGCTGACCACGGCGAGGTCGCCGATCACGCTGCCGAGCAGCGCGCAGAACGTGCGCACCGCCTCCAGCGAGGTCGGGTCGCCGACGCGTGCGGCTTCGCTGATCGCCGCCGGTGCGCGCAGCAGCGGGCGCGTGCATTCCAGTTCGCACAGGGCCTGGTAGAGGTTCACCAGGCCGGGGCCGGAGACCAGCTGTTCGGTCGACACATGGCGGCTGCCATGGCGCTGCATCCAGCGCAGGATCTCGACCTCGCGATCGGTGCCCGGCGCGAATGCGGTCATGCCCGCTTCGGTCGGCAGCACCACAGTGCCGTGCCGATGCGGGATGCACACCGCCGCGCCCAGTCCGGTGCCCGGACCGACCACCAGCGCCGGACCGGCTTCGGCCAAGGTCACGCCGGGGGTCAGCAGCCGCGAATCCGCCGGATCCAGGCGCTGGGTGCCGTGCGCCGCGGCGGCGAAATCGTTGATGACGTGCAGCTCGCGCAGGTCCAGGGTGTCGCGCAGGTCCTGCAGCGAGATCCGCCACGGCAGGTTGGAATTGATGACTTCGCCATCCAGCACCACGCCTGCGCTCGCGATCGCCATGCGCTCGAACGCAGTGCGCGGCTGGCCGGCGTCCAGCTGGCGGCCGGTGAAGTCGGACAGGATCGCGGTCAGGCTGGGGTACTGGCCGCAGGGATAGCGGCGGTAGTCGAGGATCTCGATGCGCTCGCCGTCGGATTCGACCAGGGCGATGCGGGCATTGGTGCCGCCCACGTCGGCAGCCACGAAACGCGAGGCAGGCACGGCCGGCGACGAAGCGAATGACGCCTGCGGCCGCAGTGCGACCACCTCCGCCTCTCCCCGATGCTTGCCGTATCGCCCATTCCAACATCCCCATGCCAGTGCGGCGAAGCGAATGTGCGGCGCGTTAGACAACGTTGTCAAGAACCTGTCAAAAAATAATTCCAGAAAGCCCCATTCAGGCGTGAAATGATCGATTTATGCTGCTTCGCAACATCGATTTGACGTGCCACTGACTGCCATACATCCATGTTTTCTGCGGTTATTGCGATGTTCGAAATCGAGGACAGGTCAAATACCGACAACGTTGCACGCAAAGCTGTCGTATGCGTCAATCCAGGCCAGATCGTCGTCTGCAAGGCATCGGACGACTCGCCATTCCTGGGAGGGAAACCGCATGTCCACGCTTACGTCCGCCGCGCCTTCGTCCATCACCGCGCGTGGCCAAGTCGGCTCGATCGCGATCATCGGCGCGCTGTTCTTCATCTTCGGCTTCGTCACCTGGCTCAACGGGCCGCTGATCACCTTCGCCCAGCTGGCGTTCGAGCTGGACGAGGTCAACGCCTTCTTGATCCTGACCGCGTTCTTCCTGTCGTACTTCTTCCTGGCGATCCCGTCGTCGTGGATCCTCAAGCGCACCGGCATGAAGAAGGGCCTGGCGCTGGGCCTGTTCGTGATGGCGGTCGGCGCGGCGCTGTTCGGCGAGTTCTGCACGCAGCGCTGGTATCCGGGCGCGCTCGGCGGGTTGTTCGTGATCGGCGGCGGGCTGGCGCTGCTGCAGACCGCATCGAACCCGTACATCAGCATCCTCGGCCCGATCGAAAGCGCGGCGCAGCGCATCGCGGTGATGGGCATCTGCAACAAGATCGCCGGCATCCTGGCACCCATCGCCATCGGCATGCTGGTGATGGACGGCATCGGCGACCTGTCGGCGCAGGTCGCGGCCGCGGATCCCGCGACGAAGGAGCAGTTGCTCGATGCATTCGCCGCGAAGATCCACGCGCCCTACCTGGCGATGGCTGGCCTGCTGGCGCTGCTGGCGGTCGGCGTGCTGTTCTCGCCGCTGCCGGCAATCGACCCGAAGACCGCGAACGCGACGACCGGCGCAGACGATGCCGCGGGTAACGACAGCAGCATCTTCCGCTTCCCGCACCTGTGGCTGGGCGCGCTGTGCATCTTCACTTACGTCGGTGCCGAGGTGATGGCGGGCGATGCGATCGGTACCTACGGCACGGCGTTCGGGCTGCCGCTGGATCAGACCAAGTTCCTGACCTCGTTCACCCTGGGCGCGATGTTGCTTGGCTACGTGGTCGGTCTGATCGCCATCCCGAAATACGTGTCCCAGCAGGATTACCTGAAATGGTCGGCCGTGCTCGGCGTGCTGCTGGTGCTGGGCGCGTATTTCACCGAAGGCTACGTGTCGGTGGGCTTCGTGGCCGCGCTGGGCTTCGCCAACGCGATGATGTGGCCGGCGATCTTCCCGCTGGCGATCAAGGGCCTGGGCCGCCATACCGAACTCGGTTCTGCGTTGCTGGTGATGGGGATCGTGGGTGGCGCGATCGTTCCGCGGCTGTTCGCCGGGCTGAAGCAGGCGCATGACTTCCAGCTGGTGTTCCTGCTGCTGATGGTGCCGTGCTACCTGTACATCCTGTTCTTCGCGGTGCGCGGGCATCGGGTGGGTCGCGGCTGAGGCAGGCGTGCAAACTTCTGCTTAACTGGCGACCGTTACCCTATGCGCCGCCCTACCCACGCCAGGCCCGCGACCACGCGGCCGGTGCTCCCACGCGAGGCCACGTTGCGCAAACCCACGATCAAGGATGTCGCCGCCCAGGCGGAGGTTTCGCTGAAGACCGTCTCGCGCGTCGTCAACGATGAAACCGGCGTACATGCGCGCACCCGCGAGCGCGTGCAGCAGGCCATCGCCAGGCTCGGCTACCTGCCGGACCAATCGGCGCGCAGCCTGCGCACCGCGCAGTCGTATGCGATCGGCCTGCTCTACGACAACCCGAACCCGTACTACGTGATCGCGATGCAGAACGGCGTGCTCTCGGTCTGCCGCGAGTCCGGCTACGGCCTGCAGATCCATCCCTGCGATTCGTCGTCGCCGAACCTGGCAAACGAGATCGTCGAGCTGGTGCAACACGCGCGCCTCGCCGGCATCGTGCTGGCACCGCCGATGTCCGAGCGGCAGCCACTGGTCGATGCGCTGGTCGCGCAGGGCGTGCGCCTGGTGCGCATCGTCTCCGCCGCCACCGATCCGCAGGGCGGCAGCGCCTGCGTCTACGTGGACGACCGCGACGCCGCCTACGAGATCACCCAGCACCTGATCCAGCTCGGCCACGCGCGGATCGGCTTCCTGTGGGGCGGCAAGTCGCACGGCTCCTCGTGGGAGCGCCACAAAGGTTACGAAGAAGCGCTGCGCGATTACGGCATCACCATTGATCCGGAACTGGTGGTCGAGGGCGACTATTCCTTCGACGACGGTTTCCGCGGCGCTCGCCGATTGCTGGCACTGGCGCAGCCGCCGACCGCGATCTTCGGCAGCAACGACGAGATCGCCGCCGGCGTGCTCGCCGCGGCGCGCTCGGGTGGCCTCAACGTCCCGTACGACCTGTCGATCGCCGGCTTCGAGGACAGCCCGTTCTCCAAGCAGAGCTGGCCGCCGCTGACCACTGCCAAGCAGGCCACCGAGGACATCGCCCGCCACGCCGCGCGGCGCTTGCTCGACGAGATCCGTGAACAGCCCGGGCACACCCGCAACGAGGGCTTCAGCCCCGAACTGGTGGTCCGCGGTTCGACCGCACCGCCGCGCCCGAAGGCCTGAATCAGATACCAATCATGTGGAGACGGCCAATTTTCGCCCTGATCTTGCCATTTGGTATTTGATTGGTATTCTTTCGGCGTGGATAGCTATCTCCTCGCCGAATTCCGTCGCCAGGCCGATGCGCATCGCGCGCCGGCCTACCAGCACCTGCGGCGCGCCCTCCAGCACGCGATCGAACACGGCGTACTCGGCATCGGCCAGGCCTTGCCGCCGGAGCGCGAACTGGCCGCGCTGCTGGGGCTGTCGCGGGTCACCGTGCGCAAGGCGATCGGCGGTCTGGTCGCCGACGGCCTGCTGCTGCAGCGGCAGGGCTCGGGCACCTTCGTCGCCGAACGCATCGTCAAGTCGTCCTCGCAGCTGACCAGCTTCAGCGACGACCTGCGCGCGCGCGGGCTCGACCCGAAGTCGGTGATGCTGGAACGCGGGATCGGCGCGGCCACGCCCGAGGAAGCGATGGCGCTGAACCTGTCGCCCGGCGTGCAGGTCGCGCGCTTCCATCGCCTGCGCACCGCCGCCGGCCAGCCGCTGGCGCTGGAGCGCAGCAGCGTGCCGCTGGCGGTGTTGCCCGACCCGACCCTGCTGCGCGATTCGCTGTACGAAGCGCTCGCCCTGCGCGGGATCCGCCCGACCCGCGCGCTGCAACGCCTGCGTGCGATCGCCTTCGATGCCGAGCAGGCGCGTTTGCTCGGTTTGCCGGAAGGCAGTCCCTGTCTCTTCATCGAACGCCGCGCCTTCCTCGACGACGGACGCGTGGTCGAGTTCACCCGTTCCTTCTACCGCGGCGATGCCTACGACTTCGTCGCCGAGTTGCATGCCCCATGAGCCTCGACCTCCTTCCCGCGGCATCCCTCGATCCTTTTTCCTTCGGAACCACGCCCATGCACGCCGCCGCCGACACCTGGATGCACAGCGAAGCGGCGGAGGCGGCGAGCGCCGTCGCCCGCCAGTTCGCCGCCAACGCCGCGACCATCGACACCCTGGTCGAGCGCCTGCGCGCGCATCCACCGCGCTTCATCGTCACCTGCGCGCGCGGCAGTTCCGACCACGCCGCGACCTACGGCAAGTACCTGTTCGAGACCACGCTGGGACTGGTGACAGCGTCGGCATCGCCATCGGTGGGCTCGGTGTATGCGGTGCAGCCGCGGCTGGACGACGCGCTGTTCGTGGTGATCTCCCAATCCGGCAAGAGCCCCGACCTGCTGCGCAACGCGGAGATCGCCAAGGCCGGCGGCGCGCACGTGCTGGCGATGGTCAACGTCGCGGATTCGCCGCTGGCCAAACTTGCCGACACGGTGTTGCCGCTGCACGCAGGCCCCGAGACCAGCGTGGCCGCGACCAAAAGTTATCTGTGTTCGCTGGCGGCACTGCTGCAACTCACCGCGCGCTGGAGCGGCGATCCCCAACTGCTCGCAGCGGTCGATGCATTGCCTGCGGCGATGCGCGCGGCCTGGGCGCAGGACTGGTCGCCGCTGGTGTCCGGCCTGCGCCTGGCCGACCACCTGTTCGTGCTCGGTCGCGGCCTCGGCCTCGCCGGCGCGCAGGAAGCCGCGCTGAAGTTCAAGGAAACCTGCGGCCTGCATGCGGAAGCGTTCTCCTCCGCCGAGGTGAAGCACGGGCCGATGGCGATCGTCGGCCCGGACTTCCCGGTGCTGGTGTTCGCGCAGGACGACGACATCGGTGCCGGCACTGCCGCAGTTGCCGCGGAGTTCCAGGCGCGCGGCGCGCCAGTCTGGCTGGCCCGGCCCGGCGCCAGTGGACCCGGCGTGTTGCCGCTGCCGCCGTCGCCGCATCCGGCCTGCACGCCGATCCTCACCGTGCAGGCGTTCTACGGCGCGGCGAATGCGCTCTCGATCGCGCGCGGGCATGATCCCGACGTGCCGCCGCACCTCAACAAGGTCACTGAGACCACCTGACATGACGACGCAGATCTTCCACAACGCCCACGTCCTCACCGAACGCGGCTTCGAGCGCGACGTGTGCGTGCTGGTGGAAGACGGCTTCATCGTCGCGGTGCTGCACGGCGAACCACCGGCCGGCGAAGCTATCGATCTGCAAGGCGGCTACCTCGTGCCCGGCTTCATCGACGCGCAGGTCAACGGCGGCGGCGGCGTGCTGTTCAACAACGACACCTCGGTCGAGGCCATCGCCGCGATCGGCCGCGCGCATCGCCGGTTCGGCACCACCGGATTTTTGCCCACGTTGATCAGCGACGATGCCGAAGTGATGCAGCGCGCGATCAACGCCACCCGTGATGCGATCGCCACGGGCGTGCCCGGCGTGCTCGGCATCCACCTGGAAGGCCCGTATCTGGCGCCGGCAAGGAAGGGTACCCACGACGACGCCAAGTTCCGCGTGCCCGACGCGGACGAACTCGCGATGGCAACGTCGCTCGACAACGGCATCAGCCTGCTGACGCTGGCACCGGAACGCGTGCCGGCGGAAGCGATCCGCGCGATCGTCGAACGTGGCGGCATCGTCACTGCCGGCCACACCGCCGGCAACTACGACGAAATCCGCGCGGGCATCGATGCCGGCATCACCGGCTTCACCCACCTCTACAACGCGATGTCGCCACTGCAGGGCCGCGATCCCGGCGCGGTCGGTGCCGCGCTGGAAGACGACGGCTGCTGGTGCGGCGTGATTGTCGATGGCGTGCACGTACACCCGGCGAGTTTGCGCGTCGCGCTGGCGGCCAAGCCGCGCGGCAAGGTGTTCCTGGTCACCGACGCGATGCCGATGGTCGGTGCGGATGATCCGTCGTTCGATCTCTACGGCGAAACCATCACCGCGGTCGACGGCGTGGTCCGCAACGCCGCCGGCGCGCTCGCCGGTTCCGCGCTGGACATGGCCAGCGCCGTGCGCAACAGCGTGCAGTTGCTCGGCTTGCCGCTGGAGGAAGCCTGCCGCATGGCCGCGCAGTATCCAGCCGAGTTTCTCGGCATCGGCGGCGAACGTGGGCGCATCGCGCCGGGCTATCGCGCGGATTTGGTGCTGCTGGATAGCGACATGCACGTGCAGCGTAGCTGGATTGGTGGCAGGGAATAACGCCACGGCTGTTGTAGCCCGGGTAGAGCGCAGCGAAACCCGGGACACAACATCGGCACACCGGTCGCTCCAACGATCTCCCGGAACGGATCGGTCAGGCGCGAATTGCCGTCGTCGGTTCAGAAGCCCCGGGGTTCGCTGCGCTCTACCCGGGCTACGGGGTTACTTGGGTTTCTTTTCCGGCGGCGGACGGCCGGTCAGGATCAGGCTACGGGCGCGCTCGTCCTTTGGCAGCCACTCTGCCGGCGGAGGCCAGCGGCCGACCTTCGCCAGCGTTTCCTGCATGGCCTCAACCCCATCGGAGTCCATGCCGAACTGCTTCCAGTCCTTGCGTTGCTCCTGCATCAGCCATTGCAACTGACGGAATCGCTCGCGATGCGCCGGCCCTTCGGGCGCATCGGCGGTCAGCTCAACCAGCTGCGAAAGCGCCCTCCACTGCTCCACCGCACTTGGGTCGCTGGCCATCGTGCTGTAGAGCCGCACGCAGTCGGCCTGGCGGCCGCGCGGCAGGACGTCCCCTTCCCCTGACTTGCACAGGGTGCGCAGCTCCATCCCGTACATGACGTTCGCCGCCTCACCGGCCATCGCCATGATTTCGACGAACGTCATGGCATCGAGCGAGCGTCCGCCCGGCAATTCCTGGCTTGCGAGCGCCTGCACCCCGGGGGCCATGCAGATCGGCGGTGTGGCCAGGCCCGCATAGCCCTCCATGACCGCCAACAGGGTGCTGCCACGGTGTGTGTCGTAGTGCGGGGCGGCAACCGCGCGCTTGAAGGCGTTCTCCATCGCGGCATCGTCCTTGCGCATGCGCGCCCAGGTCATCGCACGCAACCAGACTGCAGCATTGTCCGGCTCCGCTTGCAGCGCAGCCTGCTGTACCGCTTCGCACCCGGGACCCTCGACACACTTTTCCGCAGCCAGCCAGGTGATGTCGGGATGGGTCGGATCCAGTTCGCGTGCACGCTTGAAGGCGCGCTGCTGTTTGACCTGGCGTTCGGCCAGCAGGCGTTCGAGATCCTCGTCCCGGCTCGGAGGCGTCCCATCCTCAAGATACGGGGTCAGCGCGGACGCCAGCTGAGACGCCGAGTCATCGCGCACGGACAGTTGCCTCGCCCGCTCGCGCATGCCTGCCATCAGAGCCTCGCCACACTGCTCCATCGCCGCCATCACCACCGGATCGGATTTGCTTTCGCCGGATGCGACAGACGACGCGCCATGCATCCGCGATGCGGGTTTCGCAGCGACAGCCCGAGCCTCGGTACGCGCCGCCTGCACACCCGGAGCAAGCTTCCTGGCCTGCCACCACCACGCAGCCCCACCCGCCAGCAACAACACCACGATGGCGACCAGGGCAATCCGTTGCGGTGGCATGTTCATCGGCGCGATCTTAGCCGCCATCCGCCGGCGCATGGGGTGCGTCCGGGCCGCTGCTAAAATGGCCGGTCTTTGCCCAAGCGCCTGACACGCGCCCTGCCGGATCAAGCCGCCGCCATGACCAGCACCGCCGAACTCTCCTCGCCCTCTTCGGCGAATACCGCCCTCACCAATTCGGTTGTGGATGCCGACTACACGCTGGAGGACAAGTACCGCCGCACCCAGGGGCGCATCTACCTGAGCGGGGTGCAGGCGCTGGTGCGGCTGCCGTTGATGCAGAAGCTGCGCGACGAACGCGCCGGGCTGAATACCGCCGGCTTCATCAGCGGCTATCGCGGCTCGCCGCTGGGCGGCTTCGACCTGGAGCTGTGGCGGGCGAAGAAGCACCTCGAATCCTCCAAGGTGAAGTTCCAGCCCGGCCTCAACGAGGACCTCGGCGCGACCATGGTCTGGGGCACCCAGCAGCCGGGCCTGTTCCCGGGCGCGACCGTGGATGGCGTGTTCGGCATGTGGTACGGCAAGGGCCCGGGCGTGGATCGCTGCGGCGACGTGTTCAAGCACGCGAATGCCGCGGGCACCTCGCGCAACGGCGGCGTGCTCGCACTCGCCGCGGACGACCACAACTGCCGCAGCTCGACCTTGCCGCATGGCAGCGAGCACGAATTCGTCAGCGCGATGATGCCGGTGCTCAACCCGGCCGGCGTGCAGGACATCCTCGACATGGGCCTGCTCGGGTTCGCGATGTCGCGCTTCACTGGGCGCTGGGTCGGCTTCAAGACCATCGCGGAAACGGTGGAGTCGTCGGCCTCGGTGGATGTCGATCCGTTCGCGATGCAGATCGTGGTGCCGGGCGATGCCGACTTCGAGATGCCCGCCGGCGGCCTCAACATCCGCTGGCCGGATCCGCCGCTGGACCAGGAGATGCGCCTGCATCGCTACGCGGTCAAGGCCGCGCAGGCATTCGCGCGCGCCAACGGCATCGATCGCATCGTGGTGGATTCGCCGAATGCGCGGCTCGGCATCGTCACCACCGGCAAGTCGTACCTCGACGTGCTGCAGGCGCTGGAATACCTCGGTCTGGATGAAGCCGCCTGCCGCGACCTCGGCATCCGCGTGTACAAGGTCGGCATGACCTGGCCGCTGGAGCCGGTCGGCATTCGCGCCTTCGTGCGCGGGCTGGAAGACATCCTCGTGGTCGAGGAAAAGCATTCCTTCATCGAGTCGCAGATGAAGGAGCTGTTCTACAACTTCGACGGCAAGCGCCCGAGCATCGTCGGCAAGTACGACGAATCCGGCGAATGGATCCTGCCGAGCACTGGCGAACTCACGCCCGCGCGCATCGCCGGCGTCATGGCCAAGCGCATCCAGCGCTTCCACGACAGCGAACACATCCGCGACGTGTTGCGCTGGATGGAGAACAAGGAAGGCGAGCTCGCCCTGCCGCGCGCCAACTTCCCGCGCGTGCCGCATTACTGCTCCGGCTGCCCGCACAACAGCAGCACCAAGGTGCCGGAAGGCTCGCGCGCGCAGGGCGGCATCGGCTGCCACTACATGGTCACGTGGATGGACCGCAGCACCGACACCTTCACCCACATGGGCGGCGAAGGCGTGACCTGGGCGGGCCAGGCGGCGTTCACCGAGACGCAGCACATCTTCCAGAACCTGGGCGATGGCACGTACTTCCACAGTGGCTCGCTGGCGATCCGCCAGTCGATCGCCGCTGGCGCCAACATCACCTACAAGATCCTCTACAACGACGCGGTGGCGATGACCGGCGGCCAGCCGGTCGACGGCACCCTGACCGTGCCGCAGATCGCCCACCAGATGCGCGCCGAGGGTGTGCAGACGATCGTGTTGCTCAGCGACGACATCGACAAATGGACCGATCCGTCGATCTTCCCGAGCGGCGTCAGCTTCCACGACCGGCGCGAACTCGACGCCGTGCAGAAGCAGTTGCGCGAGGTGAAGGGCGTCTCGATCCTGATCTTCGACCAGACCTGCGCCACCGAGAAGCGCCGCCGCCGCAAGCGCGGCAAGGTCGTCGATCCGCAGAAGCGCGTGGTGGTGAATTCGCTGGTCTGCGAAGGCTGCGGCGATTGCGGCGTCAAGAGCTTCTGCGTCAGCGTGCTGCCGAAGGACACCGAGTTCGGCCGCAAGCGCGAGATCGACCAGAGCAACTGCAACAAGGACTACAGCTGCGTCGAGGGCTTCTGCCCCAGCTTCGTCACCGTGCACGGCGGCAAGCCGCGCAAGGGCAGGAAAGTGAACGCCGCCGACAAGCTGGCGGCGATTCCCGCGCCGCAAATCCGCAGCGATCTGTCGCAGCCCTGGAACATCCTGATCACCGGTGTCGGTGGCACCGGCGTGGTGACGATCGGCGCATTGCTCGGCATGGCCGGGCACCTGGAAGGCAAGGGCTCCAGCGTGCTCGACCAGACCGGCCTCGCCCAGAAGGGCGGCGCAGTCACCACGCATATCCGCATCGCCAAATCGCCGGCCGATATCCACGCAGTGCGCATCGCCGCCGGCGAAGCCGACCTGGTGCTGGGCTGCGACATGGTGGTGGTCAACGACTACTGGGTGCTGTCGAAGATCCGTCCCGAGCGCAGCACCGTGGTGATGAACACCTACGAGGCGATGCCGGGCACGTTCACCACCCGTCCGGACATGCAGTTCCCCGCCGCCGACATCGTGAAAGCCGTGAGCTCCGCGCTCAACGGCGAGGCACCGCTGCTGATCGACGCCACCCACATCGCCACCGCGCTGATGGGCGATGCGATCGCGGCCAACCTGTTCATGCTCGGCTACGCCTGGCAGCAGGGCCTGGTGCCGATCTCGTTCGATGCGCTGATGCGCGCGATCGAACTCAACGGCGCTGCGGTGGAGATGAACAAGACCGCATTCGCCTGGGGCCGACTGGCCGTGGTGGATCTCGACGCGGTGGTCGAAGCGGCCGGCATCGTCCGCAATGCGCAGACGACGTCCGAACGCACCGCATTGCCGTTGCCGATGCTCGGCGCCACCAACAATGAAGGTGCCGAGTCCGGCCTCAATCCGCATGCGGTCGCCACCCGCAGCGAGGATGAATTGCGCCACGTGCCGGCCAGCAACAGCGGCGAGATCGCCTTCCTGCCGCTGGACGACGCGCGCCTGTCGCGTTCGCTGGACGAAGTGATCGCGCGTCGCGTCGCCTTCCTCACCGAATACCAGAACGCCGGCTACGCGAAGCGCTACAGCGACTTCGTGGCCAAGGTGCGCGCGACGGAAACCGCGAAGGCCCCGGGCAGCACCGACCTGTCGGAAGCGGTGGCCCGCTACTTCTTCAAGCTGATGGCCTACAAGGACGAGTACGAAGTGGCGCGCCTGTACACCAGCGGCGATTTCAAGCGCCGGCTGCAGCAGCAGTTCGAGGGCGACTACAAGATCCACTTCCACCTCGCGCCGCCGTTGTTCGCGAAGAAGAACGCGCAGGGCCAGCTGCAGAAGAAGGAATACGGCAGCTGGATGCTCACTGCCTTCAGCCTGATGGCGAAGCTGCGCGGCCTGCGTGGCACTCCGCTGGACGTGTTCGGCTACACCGCCGAACGCCGTGGCGAGCGTGCGCTGATCGGCGAATACGAGAAGACCGTCAGCGCGCTGTTCGAAAAGCTCGACGCAGGCAACGTCGACCTGGCCGCCGACATCGCCAGCATCCCCGAACAGATCCGCGGCTACGGCCACGTCAAGGAAGCGCACCTGCACAAGGCCAAGGCGCGCGAAGCCGAGTTGTTGAGGGAATGGGCGAATCCGTTGCGGGTGGTGCAGGCGGCTTGAGCCCGCCGAAGCACTGAAACATCGAAGCCCGCGCAAGCGGGCTTCGTTTTCCATACCGCAAGCGAACCAGCGTAGCCCGGGCAAGCGAAGCGCACCCGGGGCTCTTCGTGCCGTTCAAATTTTTAACCGGGTGCGGCCGTTGGCCTTACCCGGGCTACGACATGCTGCTGATGGCGGCGAAATCGTGCCGCCTCAGGGCGCGGCGACCGCGCCCACCGATGCACCCGCACCCAATGCCGTTCCCGCACGCGCTGCGGCAAGGATCTGCCCGGCGCTGCGGCCATCGCAGGCAAAGCTGCGACCACGTTGCAGGAACGCGGCGTCGTCGGCGTAGGCGAACAGCAGCTGGCGCTGCTTGAGGGTGTCGATGACGACCTTCGCCACCTGTTCGCGCAACGCCGGGCAGCCCTGGCTGCGACCGAGGCGGCCCTGGGTGCGGATCAGGTCGGGGTTCACGTACCAGGCGCCGTGCATGACGATGGCACGCGACCGCGCACGATCATTGAAGCCGGGATCCAGTCCGTCCATGCGCAGCGAATAGCCGTTGCCGCCCTGGTAGGTCTCGGCGGTGCGAAACAGGCCCAGGCTGGTGGCATGGCTGCCTTCCTCGTTGGAGAAGCGTGTCGCGAGGTTGTCGCCGGTGCCGGAACCGTGGGCCACGTGTTCGTTGAACAGCAGCGCATCGCGGGTCATGTCGAACACCCACAAGCGCTTTTCGGTGGATGGGCGCGAGTAGTCGATGACAGCAAGTTTTGCGTCGTCATCCACCTCGCCGTTGCGCAGCGCGCAGGCGCGCGCTTCCAGTGCCAATGCGAGCACACCGGTATCGAGTTCCGGTGCAAGGCGGTTGAGGCGTTCGAGCAGGCGCATCGGCGGGGGGTGGCCGATGGCGGCATCGAAGATGTCGTGTCGATCAAGCCCGGTGCGGACACGGTTGCAACGCCGGCCGCCGGCGCATCATTGCGCGTCGCGGGACCCGCGCAACCCGCCAGCAAGGCGGCTGCGAGCAAGGTGGCGGGGAACCGAAACGTGCGCATGCCACGACGATAACCGCCACGCCGCGTTGATGTCGCTGAACACGCGCGTTGAAACTGAACGTCAACGCGCGTGTCGGGCAGATCTGCAACGACGCGGTTACTTGCGTGCGCTCAGGATCGGCGTGAGGGTGTCCGGCTTGCCTTCGATCCGCTCCAGGTGCGGATAGCGCAAGCCACCGCGGTAATCGAGCTTGATCGTGCGATAGATGTCGAAGTCGCGCAGCATCAGTTCGATCGGCGCACCGGTCTTCGCCGCGGTCACCGCCTCGTCCAGCACGTCCTTGTCGTAGGCCAGGCCGTTGACCGCGACCACGGTAGTGCCGCTGCCGATGCCGGCCTTGAACGCCGGGCCATCCCAGCGCACGTCGCCGATCACGCCCTCCTTGTTGAGCGACAGACCGAGCGAGTAGGTGTAATCGGCACCGCCGCCACGCGCACTGGCCTTGGCGTAGGCGTTCGGCTCGTCCTTGTAGACCAGCTTCCAGCCGCTGGCCTCGATGCCGCCGGCGAGCCCGACCTTGCCGTCCAGGCGATCGCGCAGGAACGTTTTCCAGTCGTGCGGCTGCACGCCTTCGAGCGTGGCGACCACGTCCTCGAAGGTGTAGGTGTTCTGCACTTTCCATTCGCCGTCGTTGACGCCGAAGAACGCGCGCGCGAAATCGTCCAGCGACTTGCGGCCAGCGCTCTTCGCGCGGATCAGCGCGTCGGCTTCCAGCCATATCATCTGGCCGCCGCGGTAATAGTCCTCGCTCATCTGGTAGTTCAGGTAGGCGCGCGCCGCGCGACCGACCACGATCGGGTCGTTGGTGGTGTCCTGGATGCCGCGCCACTGCAGGCCCGCGCGATTGTCCGCGTAAGTGGCCGCGACCAGCGCCAGCGCATCGCGCGAGGCCGCCAGCGGTCGCATGCCGCTGCGCGCGGCGAGCACGTTGCCCCAGTACTGGGTCTGCCCTTCGTAGACCCACAGCAGGCTGTCCTGCATCGGCACGTTGAAGTTCGGCGTCCACAGGTCGGCGCCACGGCGGTATTTGCCGTTCCACGAATGCACGAACTCGTGCGCCAGCAGGTCGCTGAAGCCGGACTTCTCGTTCCAGCCTGTGAAGTAGTCGGTGCCCAGGCCGTTCTCGCTGGAGCGCTGGTGTTCCAGGCCGTTGCCGCCCATCTGTCCCGACAGCGAGAACAGGAACTGGTAGTGGTCGTAGTGCTGCGCACCGAACAGCTTCAATGTCTGCTCGACCATCGCCTTGTGGATGGCGATCTGCGCGGGCTTGGCTTCGAGGAATTTCGCGGCATCGGCCACCACGCCCAGGCGCACCGGCACCTTGCTGCCGGCCGGGGTCAGGTCGATGTTCTTCGCATGGCGGCCGGCATACACCGGCGAGTCGACCAGGATGTCCAGCGGCACGTCTTCGTAATCCACCGTGTCGCCGCTGCGGCCCTGTTCGTGCAGCGCGGTGAACGCGGTCCAGCCGGACGGGTAGGTCACCCGCGGGTCGAACTGGATCTTGCCGGCGTAGTGCCCGGCCGGGTACAGCACGGTGGAGAGGAACTGCAGGTTGAGCATGCGCGGGGTCATCACCACCCGGCCCTGGCCGCTGCCGGTGGCGGTGAGGAAATCGAACTCCGCGGTGATCTCGGATACGCCCTGCGGCACGTCGAGATGGAATGCGTGCACGTTGAGGGTGTCGCGCTTCCACGGAATGGTGCGGCCGTCCGCCTTGAACACCAGCCCGGCGATCTTGTCGATCGCACCGCGCGGCGAATGCCCGCCCGGTACCCAGGCCGGATACAGCAAGGCGAGCGGGCCGGCGTGCACCGGGATGGTCTGCTTGATCCTGAAGATGCGCTGGGTGAGGTTGGTGGCATCGACGTCGAGCCGGATCGTGCCCGGCGAGTACGCCACGTCGCGCGGCGGCGGTATCGATGACGGATCCTGCGCGTGGACGCCGCCGGCAAGCAGCAGCGACAGGGCGACGGGCAACAGGCGACGATTCATCGGCAACTCCGGAGCAGGGACGTGATCGACCATCGTAGTCCGCGGCTTCGGAATCGCGACTGCCGGAAGCCATGCACGCGGGCTTAATCCGCGCCCGACCATGCTCACAGCATCACATTCCCGGGAATCCGCTCATGTCGCTGCGCCCCTTGTTTCTGCTGCCCACCGTGTTCGCACTGGCCGCCTGCGCCTCGCAACCCGCGGCTGAAGACGCCACTGCCGGCACCGGCACCTGCAATGCCGAGCCCGCGCAGTCGCACGTCGGCAAGCCCGCCAGCGACGCCAATGTGCAGGCCGCGTTCAAGGCCTCCGGCGCGAAAACCATGCGCTCGATCAAGCCCGGCCAGGCGGTCACGATGGATTACCGCGAGGACCGGGTGAACATCCACCAGGACGCGAGCGGCACCATCGAACGGATCAGCTGCGGCTGATCGCGCGCGGCGCGCTCAGGCCGCGGGTTCGCCTGCGGCCTTCGCCGGCAGGTGCGCGGAATCGGTGAACCGCCAGGCCACGAAGGCGGCGATCGCCAGCAGTAACGACGCGATCAGGAACGCAATCCCGGGCATGCGCACCGGCGCAAGCGGGCCGATGAAGAAGCCGAATGCGCCCGCGAACAGCGCCGGCGCGAAGATCCCGGCCAGCGACACCAGACTGCTCATCGAACCCTGGATGCGGCCCTGCGCATCCGCCGGTACCTGCTTGGTGATCAGCGCCTGCGTGGCCGGCGCGGCGATCGCCCACAGCGCGCTGATCGGCAGGCCGAGCATGAACATCCAGCCGGTGCCCGCGAGTCCGTAGATCAGGAATCCCAACGTGCCGCAGGCCAGCCCGAACATCACCGCGCGACGTTCGCCGAATGCCTTCACCAGCCGGCCGACCAGCAACACGTTGACGATCACGCTGAGCACGCCGACCACCGACAGCACATAGCCTGCCTGCTTTTCCTTCCAGCCGTAGGCCGCGTCGGCGAACAGCACGAAGGTGCTCGGGTAGACGTAGTGGGCGAAGTTGGCGATGAACACCACCGCGACCAGGCCCCAGATCTGCGGGTAGTCGCGCAGCATCTTCACCCCACCCATCGGCTTGGCATGGGTCCAGTCGAAGCGCGGCGTGCGCTTGTCCTTGTGCAACGATTCCGGCAGTACGAACAGGCCGTAGCAGAAGTTGATCAGCGCGAGCCCCGCCGCGAACCAGAACGGCAGGCGATGGTCGATGTCGCCCAGCACGCCGCCGATCAACGGCCCGACGATGAAGCCCAACCCGAACGCCGCGCCGATCATGCCGAACGCCTTGGCCCGCCCCTCGGGCGCGGTGACGTCGGCGATGTAGGCATTCGCGGTGGTGAAGCTGGCCGAGGTCACCGCCGAGATGATCCGGCCGACGAACAGCCAGGCCAGGCTCGGTGCCAGCGCCATGAACACGAAGTCCAGGCCCAGGCCGAGGCACGAAATCAGGATCACCGGACGGCGACCGTAGCGGTCGGACAGCGCACCCTGGATCGGTGCGCTGAAGAACTGCACCAGCGAGAACGAGAACGCGAACGCACCGGTCCAGTACGCCGCGGTGGAGGTGTCGCCGCCGACGAATTCCTGCACCAGGTGCGGCAGCACCGGGATGATCACCCCGAACGCCAGCACGTCGATCAGCACGGTGATGAAGATGAAGACCAGCGCGGCATTGCGTGCGCCTGGAGCCAGGAGTGCGTTCAAGTGGAATTCCGTTGAGGGACTGCGTCATTCGGTGACGGATGACGCGTTCGTTGCTGGCGCCGCGATCGGCGCGACGCGCGATTGTCAGCTGCCGAAGGCATCCGTGGCCAGCCACATCGCGTGATCGCGCACATCGTCGGCCCAGCGCGCGACATGTCCCTCGAAACGGGACACGTCGCCGGCGAACAGTGCGCGCGACGCGTCCTCGAAACCGGGTGCATCGCCGGCCATCGCCTGCATGAAGCGGAAGGTCGCCTCCTGCGCGGCGCGGCGGCGGTCGTCGGCGGAGGACACCTTGCGCGCGTCTTCCACCAATCGCCGCAATGCGACCGAGGCCCCACCCGGTTGCGCCGCCAACCAATCCCAATGGCGCGGCAGCAGGGTGATCTCGCGGGCGACCACGCCCAGCTTCGGTCGGCCCGGCTTGCGCGGTGCCGGCGCGGCGTCCGTGCTGGCCGCCAGTTGCGGTTGCGCGAGCAGGCGCAGCAGGTCGGCGGCGGGCAGTTCCAGCGGGACCTCGACGGTGCGGCCGTCGGCGTCGTCGAATACCAGCACCGGCCGCTCCGGATGCAGGTCGTAGGCCTGCTTGGCCTTCATCGCCACATGCCGGAGCTCGCCCGTGGCGATCCGTTGCGGACCGGAAAACGCGGTGCAACGCAGGGATGGACTGGACATGCGACCTCCGGAACGAGGCCTTCATTTTATCCGGGCAAAATCAGACGTCAACCTGCCGCTCGCGCCAGTTGGCCGGTAGTCGGCCGTGCAGCGCCGAGGCCGCGATCGCCGCATGACCCATCGCCACGCTGATCTGGTTGAGCGCGCTGACCACATCGCCGACGGCGTACAGCCCGTCGACATTGGTCTGCATGCGTGCGTCGACGATGAGCTCGCCGTTGTCGTCCACCGCTGCGCCTAGCTCGCTGGCCAACTGCGACTGCGCATCGCTGCCCAGCACCGGGTAGAGCGTGTCAAAGCGGCGGGTACCGGCTTCGGTCTCGACCACGCAACCGCTGTCGTCGCAGTGCATCGCAAGCGCCGTCGGCAGCAGTTCGATGCCGGCCTGTTTCGCCACTTCGACGCATTCGGGCGAGGGCGCGCCGGCCTCGCTCGGAATCGCCGCAACCCGTTGCGAGAAACTGCGCAGGAACGCGGCGTGGCGGATCGCGTCATCGACCGGCGCCAGCACCGCGATCTCGGCGTCGCTGGCTTCGTAGCCGTCGCAAACCGCACACAGCCGAACTGCATGCGAGGCGATCCCGGCCTCCAGGCCGTCCATTGCCGGCATCACGTCGACCACGCCGGTCGCCAGCAACACGAAGCGCGCGCGCCACGTGCGGCCATCCGCGGCGGTCGCTGCGAATGCGTCGCCATCGTGCTGCAGGCGTTCGATCCGGCCTTCGTCGATGCATACGCCGAAGCTTTCCGCCTGCTCGCGCAACTTGCCCAGCAGGGCATCGCCGCCGATGCCTGAAGGAAACCCCGGGCAGTTGTGGCTGGTCGGGATCCAGCGCGCGCGGCTCTTGCCGGCATCGACCACGGCGAAGCGCCGATGGAACCGCGCGAGATACGTGGCGGCGGTCAGCCCGGCAGGACCGGCGCCGACCACAAGCACGTCGAGCAGGTCGTCAGCGCTTGCCGCCGACATCGATGAAACGCAGGAATTCGCTGCGGGTGCGGGCGTCGTCGCGGAAGCCGCCGAGCATCTTCGAGGTCACCATCGACACCCCGCGCTTGTGGATGCCGCGGGTGGTCATGCATTCGTGCGCGCCTTCCACCACCACGCCCACGCCGCGCGGATGCAGCGCGCGCTGGATGCAGTTGGCGATCTGCGCGGTCATCTTCTCCTGCACCTGGAAGCGCCGCGCATAGGCCTCGACCACGCGCGCGAGTTTGCTGATGCCGACCACCTTACCGTCCGGCAGGTAGCCGATGTGGACTTTGCCGATGATCGGCGCCATGTGGTGTTCGCAATGGCTTTCGTATTCGATGTCGCGAAGCACGATCATCTCGTCGTAGCCGGCGACTTCCTCGAAGGTGCGCGCCATGTACTCGTCCGGATCCAGCGCGTAGCCGCTGAACCAGTCCTCGTAGGCCTTGGCCACGCGCTTGGGCGTGTCCAGCAAGCCCTCGCGCTCGGGATCGTCGCCGGACCAGCGCAGCAGGACGCGCACCGCGTCCTCGGCCTGCGCGCGGCTGACCGCGTTGCGGACGTCATCGGTGCGGCGATCGTCATCGGCCATGGCGGCTCCGGCTTTGCGTGGGGATGGGCATGGTAGCGAACCGCGGTGGCTGCGGCGTCGATGCGTGGCTCAATCCGTGTCGGCCACGCCGATGCGGCGCGGCGAACGCTGCGGCCAGCCACCCGCCAGCGCCTGGTGCAAGGCGATGGCACTGGCGACCGAGCGGGTGCGCGCCGCGGCGAAGGCATCTTCGGCGGACAGGCGCGTGCGTTCGGCGTCCAATACTTCCAGCAGGTCGGAGGCTCCCGCCTGGAAGCGCACCCGCGCCAGCCGTGCGGCCTCGGCGCTGTCGCTGGCGGCCTGCTGCAGATGCGTGTCCTCGATGCGCGCCTGGTCGAGTCGCAGCAGCGCATCACCGGTGTCGCGCAGCGAGAGCAACACGCTGCGTTCGTACTGCGCCAGCGCCGCCTGTGCATCGGCATCGGCGGCGGCGATGCGTGCGCGCACGCGACCGGCGTCGAGGAAGCTCCAGTCGATCCCCAGCGCGACCAGGCCGGTCTCGCTGTCGCCGCCGAACAATGCGCTGCCGGTCGCTGCCTGCGAGCCGATCAATGCGCCCAGGGTGAAGCGCGGGAACAGGTCGGCGGTGGCCACGCCGATGCGCGCGGTGGCCGCGTGCAGGCGTTGCTCGGCGGCGGCCACGTCAGGACGGCGGCGCAGCAATTCGCCTGGCGTGCCGGGATCCGGCGCAGCCGGCACCGCGGGCAGCGGCGCGACCGCGGACAGTTCGGCATCCAGTGCGTCCGGCATGCGTCCGGCCAGCACGGCGATTCGATGGATGGCGATGCCGACTTCGGCGTCGAGTGCGGCCACCTGCGCCAGCGTGGCCTCGCGTTGCGCGCGTGCGCGGGCGGTGTCGAACGCGTTGTCGCGGCCGGCGTCGAAGCGCGCCTGCACCAGTGTCAATGTCTCGCGCTGGTTGTCGGCGTTCGCGCGGGCGACCCGCGCGCGTTCCTGCAAGCCGCGCAAGCCGACGTAACTCCGCGCGATGTCGCCGACGATCGCGACCTGCATGGCGCGCAGATCGGCATGCGATGCGGCGGCATCGGCATTGGAGGCCTCGATGCCGCGGCGCACGCGCCCGAGCAGATCCAGTTCCCATGACGCACGCGCATTCGCTGCGACGCTGTCCACATCGCGATCGTTGCGCGCAGCGCCAGGCAGTTGATCGGCGCTGGCGCGGCTCCTGGAGGCATCGGCATCCGCGGTGATCTGCGGCAGCGCGTCGAGCCGGCTGCCGCGACGCATCGCCTCCGCGCGATCGACATTCGCCAAGGCGATGCGCAGGTCGTGATTGGCAACCAATGCCTGCTCGACCAACTGCGTCAGCAGCGGATCGTCGAAGCCGCGCCAGAATTCGGCATCTTCGGCCGTGGTCGCTGCGTTCGCTGTCGTGTCGGCGTTCGCCGCATGCATGAACTGCGCCGGCACCGCCAGCGTGGGACGCACGAAGTCGGGACCGACCGCGCACGCGGACAGCAACGCGGTAACCAGCGCCAACGCGAGCGGGCGAATCACCACGGCAGCACCTGATCGAAGTAGTAGTAACCACCGGTGGGACCGTCGTTGCCGATCAGGGCCAGCTGCACGCTGGTGCGCGCGCCATCTGGTACGGACAGCTCGCCGTTCTGCTGGTCGCCGGACTTGTTCATGTCGGTCTGCACGTAGCCCGGATGGATGGTGTTGACCTTGATGCCGCTGTCCTTCAATTCGTGCGCCAGGTGCACGGTCCACGCGTTCACTGCGCTTTTCGACACGTTGTAGGCCGGCACGCCCTTGAACTCGTAGATGAAGGACGCCGGGTTCTGGTGTTCGGAGATCGAGCCGAGCAGGCTGGAGACATTGACGATGCGGCCGGCATCGGACTTGCGCAGCAGCGGCAGCAGCGCCTGGGTGGTGTCGATCAGGCCGAACAGGTTCGTATCGAACGTCGTGCGCCAGGTGGCGAGCGACTGACCGGACACGCCCTTGTCCGCCTCATCGACCATGATCCCGGCGTTGTTGACCAGGATGTCCAGCTTGCCGTGCTTTCGTTCGATCTCCTGCGCGGCCGCGGCGATGCTGGCGCTGTCGGTGACGTCCAGGGCAATGGCTTCGACCGGCAGGCCTTGCGCCTGCAGGGTGAGTGCGGCCTCGACCGCCTTGTCGCGATTGCGACCGGCCAGCAGCGTGTGCACGCCGGTCGCGGCGAGCTGGCGGACGGTTTCCAGGCCGATGCCACGGGTGGCGCCGGTGACGAGGGCGATCTTGTTCGTATTCGCGTTCATTGGTTTGCCTTGTGCGGGGAGGAAATTCGTCGGGGGAAAGTGGAAGAAGAGATCGGGGAATCGACATCGATCAGGAATGCGCCGGTGCCGCGATGGCATGCGGCGCATGCGACACCAGCGGACGGTTGGCCAGCTTGCGCAGGGCGACGTAGAACACCGGGGTCAGGAACAGCCCGAACAGGGTCACGCCGAGCATCCCGGCGAACACGGTGATGCCGGTGATCGAGCGCACTTCGGCGCCGGCGCCATGCGACAGCACCAGCGGCACGGTGCCGGCGATGAACGCGACCGAGGTCATCACGATCGGCCGCAGGCGCAGGCGGCAGGCTTCCAGCGCGGACTCGACGATGCCCTTGCCCTGCAGTTCCAGCTCGCGGGCGAACTCGACGATCAGGATCGCGTTCTTGCAGGCCAGTCCCATCAGCACGACCAGGCCGACCTGCACGAACACGTTGTTGTCGCCGCCGGCCAGCCACACGCCGAACAGCGCGGACAGCAGGGTCATCGGCACGATCAGGATCACCGCGAGCGGCAAGGTCCAGCTTTCGTACAGCGCGGCCAGCACCAGGAAGGCCAGCAGCACCGCCAGCGGGAACACCACCAGTGCGGCCTTGCCCTGGGTGGCCTGCTGGTAGCTCAGGTCGCTCCATTCGATCGCCATGCCGGTGGGCAGCACCTGCCGCGCCAGTTCGGTGACCTTGGCCATCGCCTCGCCGGAGGACAGCACGCGCGGGTCGGCCTCGCCGAGCAGATCGGCAGCGGGATAGCCGTTGAAACGGATCACCGGGTCCGGGCCGTAGCTCTGCTTCACCTGCACCATGCTGCCAAGCGGCACCATCTCGCCGGCGGCGTTGCGGGTGCGCAGGTTGGCGATGTCCTCCACGTTGTCGCGGAACGAACCATCGGCCTGGGCGATCACCTGCCAGGTGCGGCCGAACATGTTGAAGTCGTTGACGTAAGCGGAGCCCAGGTACGCCTGCAGGGTGTCGAACAACTCGGTCAGCGGCACACCCTGCGCCTTCGCCTTGACCCGGTCGACCTCGACATCCAGCTGCGGCACGTTGGCCTGGTAACTGCTGATCGGGAAGCCCAGCCCCGGTGCCTGCGAGGCCGCGCCCTGGAAGGCCTGCACCGCGCCCTGCAATTCGCCGTAGCCCAGCCGCGTGCGGTCCTCGACGAACAGCGACCAGCCCGAACCATTGCCCAGTCCCTGGATCGGCGGCGGCATGAAGGCGAAGGTGAAGCCTTCCTGGATGCTCGAGAACTTCTGGTTGAGCTCGGCGGTGATCTCCGCCGCGCTGCGCGAGCGCTCGCTGAAGGGATCCAGGGTGAAGAACACCACGCCGCTGTTCGGGGTGTTGGTGAACTGCAGCGGATTGAGGCCGGGGAAGGCGACCTCATGGGCCACGCCGTCCACGCCCTTCGCGATCGCCGCCATCTTCTTCAGCGCGGCATCGGTGCGTTCGATCGAGGCACCTTCCGGCATCTTCACCCCGGCGATCAGGTACAGCTTGTCCTGCACCGGGATGAAGCCCGAGGGCACGATCTTGAACATGAAGGCCGCACCGACCAGCAACACCGCGTACACCGCGAACACTGCGCCGCGACGGCCCAGCGCGCGCGACACCGCGCCTTCGTAACGTTCCGAGTTGCGCTTGAAGAAGCGATTGAACGGGCGGAACAACCAGCCGAACGCACGATCGATCAGCCGCGACGGCGCGTCCTTCGCCGCATCGCGCGGCTTCAGCAGCTTGGCCGCCAGGGCCGGCGACAGGGTCAGCGAATTGATCGCCGAGATCACCGTCGAGATGGCAATCGTCACCGCGAACTGCTTGTAGAACTGGCCGGTGACGCCGCTCATGAACGCCATCGGCACGAACACCGCGCACAGCACCAGGGCAATCGCGATGATCGGCCCGGACACTTCACGCATCGCCAGGTGCGCGGCTTCCAGCGGTGAAGACCCGTGTTCGATGTGGCGCTCCACGTTCTCGACCACCACGATCGCGTCATCGACCACGATGCCGATCGCCAGCACCAACCCGAACAACGTCAGCGTGTTGATCGAGTACCCGAGCACGTACAGCACCGCGAAGGTACCGACCACCGATACCGGCACCGCCAGCAATGGAATGATCGAGGCGCGCCAGGTCTGCAGGAACAGGATCACCACCAGTACCACCAGCAAGGTTGCTTCCAGCAGCGTGGTCACCACTGCCTTGATCGAGTCGCGCACGAAGATCGTGGTGTCGTAGATCGACTGGATCTCCACCCCGGCGGCAGGGTCGGACGCAGTTCGTCCATCTTCGCCACCACCGCATCGCGGATCTGCAGGGCATTCGCGCCCGGCGCCTGGAAGATGCCGATCGCCGCCGCGTTGTTGCCGTCGAGGCGTGCGCGCAAGGTGTAATCGCCGGCGGCCAGCTCGATGCGGGCGACGTCGCGCAGGCGCACGATCTCGCCATCCGCGCCGCTCTCCAGCACGATGTCGCCGAACTCGGCCACGGTTTCCAGGCGGCCCTTGGCATTGATCGGCAGCAGGAAATCGCTGCCGTTCGGCATCGGCTCCGCGCCCAGCTGGCCGGCCGAGACCTGCACGTTCTGTTCGCGCACCGCGCGCAACACATCACCGGCGGTCAGGCCGCGCGCGGCGACCTTGTCCGGATCCAGCCACAGGCGCATGGCGTAGTCGCCACCGCCGAACAGTTGCGCATCGCCCACGCCGGCGATCTTCGCCAGTTCGTCCTTGACGTGCAGGCGCATGTAGTTGCGCAGGTACAGCGAGTCGTACTTGCCGTCCTTCGACACCAGGTGCACCACCATCAGGAACACCGGCGACTGCTTCTGCGTGGTCACGCCCTGCCGCCGCACGTCCTCCGGCAACCGTGCCAGTGCCTGCGCCACGCGGTTCTGCACGCGCACCGCGGCCTCATCGGCATCGGTGCCCGGCTTGAAGGTCACGGTCAGCTGCAGCACGCCATCGGAACCGGCGACGGACTTGAAATACATCATGTCCTCGACCCCGTTGATGGCCTCTTCCAGCGGCGTCGCCACGGTCTCGGCGATCACCTTGGGATTGGCGCCCGGATACACCGTGCGCACCACCACCGACGGCGGCACCACTTCCGGGTACTCGCCGATCGGCAACAACGGGATCGCGATCAGGCCGGCGGCGAAGATCACGATCGACAACACGGCGGCGAAGATCGGCCGGTCGATGAAGAAGCGGGAGAAATCCATGGCATGTCCTCGGACCCGCGGATGCGGGCCGGTGGAAAGGGCCGCCGATCCCCGCCGCGGAGGAAGGGGACGCGGAAGGGATCGACGGCAGCAAGCGAAAACGCGCGACCGGCGGCCGGTCGCGGCGGCGGGAATCAGCGGGCGGCGACGGCCACCGCGGGTTGCGCTGGCGCACCCATCGCCACCTGTTTCGGCAGCACCGGCATGCCCGGGAAGAACACCTTCTGCACGCCCTGCACGATCACCCGGTCGCGCGGCGCCAGGCCGGACTGGATCACCCGCAGGCCATCCACGCTGCGACCCAGGACCACGTCCTTGCGCTGCGCGGTGTTGTCGGCGCCGACCACGTAGACATACTTGCGATCCTGGTCGGTCAGTACGGCCTTCTCGTCGACCAGCATCGCCGAGGATTGGCCGCTACCCTGCAATTGCACGCGGGCGAACAGGCCGGGGGTGAACAGGCGGTCGGGATTGCGCAGCACCGCCCGCGCGCGGAGGGTGCCGGTGCGCGGATCGACCTGGTTGTCGACGAAGTCCAGGGTGCCGGCGTGCGGATAGCCGGTCTCGCTCGACAGGCCGACGCGTACCGGGTGGTCGCCGGCGCTGCGCCCGTCCTTGCGGGCCAGCTCGGCGTAGCGCAGCCAGGTCTGCTCGTCGGTTTCGAAGTAGACGAACACCGGGTCCTGCGAAACCACCGTGGTCAGCAGGGTGGCGTCGGCCTGGGCGAGGTTGCCCTGGGTGACCAGCGCGCGACCGGCACGGCCATCGATCGGCGAGCGCACCTGGGTGAACTGCAGGTCCAGGCGCGCGGCGGCGACCGCGGCCTCGGCGGCACGGACCGCGGCACTCGCGCCGGCGCTGTTGGCCTTGCGCTGCTCGAACTCCTCGCGCGAAATCGCCTTCACTTCGATCAGCGATTGCGCACGCGCGTCCTGCGCGCCGGCCAGGCGGGATTCGGCTTGCGCACGGGCCAGCTCGGCCAGTGCGCGATCCAGCGTGGCCTGGTACGGGCGCGGATCGACCACGAACAGCAGGTCGCCCTTGTGGACTTCCTCGCCCTCGGCATACGCCACGCGCTGCACGTAACCGCTGACCCGCGGCCGCAGCTCCACGCTTTCCACCGCGGCGACGCGGCCGGTGAAGTCGTCCCACTGGCTCACGTTTTTGGTCAGCACGCTGGCCACGCTGACGTCCGGCGGCGGCGGGCCGGCGGCGGGTGCGGCTTGGCTGCTGCAAGCGGAGGCCGCCAGCGCGACCAGCACCGCGACCGCCAGACCGGCGAGCAGTGGCGGCATCGAAGCGCGTTGCGCGGGTGCCTGCGGCACGCCGGAACGGATCGCCTCGGGGAAGGCGGGAACACGTCGGGTCATCATGGGGAAGCTTCCTTGTACGAATGAGTGGCCGCCGCGGTCAGGCGGCCGAGCAGGGCGCGTGCATCGCGCAGGCAACCTGCGGGAGAGGTATTGGCGACGACCGGGGGATCGATCGGCGCGAGGGCGAAATCAACGACGGGATCGCCATGGCGTTCCGCGAGCAGTTGCACCGCGCGCTGGCCGATCTGCAGCGCGGTCGGCCAATGCGGGCGCGGCGCGCCGGCATGCAGGCCGCAGGTCGGGGTGGCCACCGACAACAGTTGCAGGCGGGTGCCGACGGCACGGGCTTCGTCGTGCAGGACGCGGGCGAGCATCCGCAGCGCGGCTTCGACCAGCGAACGCTGGCCCTGGCCGGCCCACGGATGCTGGCCGCCGGGCCCGCCGACCAGCACGTAGCGACCGCCATGGCGGAGCAGTGGCAGCAGGTGGCGGACCGCTGCGAGTTGTGGAGCCAACGCGCACTGCAAGGCATTGCAGGTGGCGTCGGCCGGCTGGTCGATCAGGCGGCCGCGCAGATTGCTGGCATCGACCGCCGACATCACCGCCGCCAACGGCATGCCCAACCCGCGCAATGCGGTGGCAAGCGCGCGTACATCGGCCTCGCCCGCGGCGGAGCCCGCCAGCACCGACAGGCTGCCGCGTGGATGCTCGGCCGCCAGCGTCGCCAACATGGCCGGGTTGCGATCCACCGCGATCACCGGGTGGCCGGCATCCAGCGCCGCCGCCAGCAGGCCACGGCCGATCACGCCGGTGGCGTCCAGCACGACCACCGCGAGGCGGCGGGTCTCGAGCGGCATTGTCCCGTTTGCCATTATCCCGTTCACGGGATTTTTTCTCCCGTATCCGGGACGATGGCGGCGTCGGCGGGGGTGCTCAACACGTAGTCGACCGCCTGCGCCAGCAGCGGCAGGGCGGCGATCACCAGCCCCATCGCGATGATCCACGGGTACACCGGATCGGTGCTAAACACTTGATCCACAACGAGAGCGACCAGGCCAAGCATGTCGATGGCGAGGAAGCCGAGCAGGGCGTGGCGACGCAGGCGGGAGGAAAAAGTGGAACGCATGACACGGCTCGTCGGGGAGGAGTGGCGCCAAGGTACGCGCCGACGCGGCACTTGATTAGCCACTGAATCGGGGAATAATTGTCCCTGCATTGGTCCAATGCCCTGCCACCCTCCAAAGGCGTCTGCCATGTCACGCGATCTCAACGACACCCTCGTCTTCGTCCGGGTGGTGGAACACGGCAGCTTCATCGCCGCCGCGCGTTCGCTGCAGCTGCCCAAGACCACGGTCAGCCGCAAGGTGCAGGACCTGGAGACGCGCCTCGGCGCGCAACTCCTGCATCGCACGACCCGCAAGCTCGGCCTGACCGAGGCCGGCAACATCTATTTCGAACATTGCCAGCGCATCGCCCGCGAACTCGACGAAGCGGAAAGCGCGGTCGGCCAGTTGCAGCAGGGACCGCGCGGCTGGCTGCGGATCACCGCGCCGTATTCGCTCGGCATCGAACGCATCGCGCCACTGCTCGGCGAGTTCCACACGTTGCATCCCGACGTGCGCGTGGAGATGCTGCTGACCAACGAGACCGTCGACATCATCGACAAGGAACTCGACATCGCGCTGCGGGTCGGGCCGTTGCCGGATTCGACCTTCATCGCGCGGTCGCTGGCCACGCTGCGCACGCAGGTGTTCGCCAGCGTCGCCTACCTGGAACGCCACGGCGAACCGCTGCATCCCGACGACCTGCAGCACCACCGCACCCTGGCGATGACCAAGCAGCGCCGCAACGGCGGCTTCTGCTGGCCGCTGGACGATGGTGCGGGCATGAGCGAGTTCCGCATCGACCCGGTGTTCGTGGCCAACGATCCGGCCGGCCTGCGCGGCGCGCTGCTGTGCGGCGAAGGCCTGATGCTTGCCAACGACGTGATGGTCAAGCCGTTCGTCGAACGCGGCTACCTGCGCCGCGTGCTGCCGGCGTGGAACGGCCCGGAATACGAACTCAACGCGGTCTTCCCGCGCGGCCGCGTGCAGTCGCCGAAGGTGCGTGCGTTCATCGATTTCCTGATGGAACGCTTCGACTACGACGCCGACTACATGCAGCTGCAATGCCCGGACAAGCGCCGCGAATGCCAGCAGGCGCAACACCGCGCCGCCGACGCCGCGCGCGCGGAACTCGAGCGGGCGTCGCGCATCGGCGACGACCTGCACGACGACGACATCGCGCACAGGCAAACCGTACTCGCCTGAGCCGCGCAGTGCCGCGGCGAAACGTGGCGCAGCCCGCATTTCGATGCGGTTGACCGCGCCGGGTGACGATCCGCATACGCATCGCCCGTCCATAGGCCACACAATCGGGCTGCCTATTCCCCCAAGGAACCTCCGATGCCGCCCGTCCTGTCCCGCACTGCCCTCGCCCTTGCCGTCGCTTTGGGCGTGGGCCTGTCCGCCTGCTCGAAGCCGGCGACCGACACTGCCGCGGCAACGACCGTCGCCGCCGCGCCAAGCGCCGAGCAAATCAAGGCCGAATCCGCGCGGCTGAATGCCTGGTTCGAGAAAAAGTACGAGGAACAACTGCAATTCAGCCCGATCCAGCTGACCATGCTCGGCCGCAAGGAGCTGTACAACCAGATCGACGACATGTCGGAAGCCGGCATGCGCAGGCAACTGGCTTGGCAGGAGGTCTCGGTGAAAGAGATGGAAGCCGGCTTCGATTACAAGGCGCTGGATCCGGAAACGCAGCTGTCCTGGGACCTGTGGAAGAAGCAGTACGAGAACGCCCGCGACGGCATGGCATTCCTGGGCAACGGCTATCCGTTCGAGCAGATGGGTGGCATGCAGAGCTTCGCGCCCACCTTCATGATCAATTTCCACAAGGTCGCGGACGAAAACGATTACATCGCCTATATCGGGCGCCTGCAGAAGCTGGGCACGGCGTTCGATCAGGCGCTGGAACGCGCGCGCGCATCGGCCGCGGGGGCATCCGTCCACCGAAATTCGCATTCGAGGGCGTGATCGACCAATCGAGCAAGATCATCGCCGGCGCACCGTTCGACGGTGGCAAGGACAGTGCGCTGTGGGCCGATGCGCAGGCCAAGGCCGACGCCCTGGCGAAGGACGGCAAGGTCACCGCCAAACGCGCCATAGCCCTCAAGGCGGAGGCGCGCAAGGCGCTGCTCAACGACATCAAGCCGGCCTACGAGAGGATCATCGCGTTCGCTCGCGAGGAACTGCCGAAGGCCGCGGTCAATCCCGGCGGCGTGGGCACCACACAGTCCAATGGCGCGGCGTACTACACCCATCAGTTGAAGATGAACACCTCGACCGGCATGAGCGCCGACGAGATCCACCAGCTCGGCCTGTCGGAAGTCGCGCGCCTGCGTGGCGAACTGGAGAAGGTGCAGAAGACGATGGGCGTCGAGGGCGACCTGCCGGCGTTCTTCAAGCACGTGCAGGCCGATCCGGAGCGGCTGTTCCCGAACACCGATGCCGGCCGCCAGGCCTACATCGACGAAGCCACCGCCGACATCGCCAACATCAAGGAGCACCTGCCGGACTACTTCGGCCTGCTGCCCAAGGCCGACCTGGTGGTGAAGCGCGTCGAGGCCTTCCGCGAACAGCCCGGCGCGGCCCAGCATTACTACCCCGGCACCCCGGACGGCTCGCGTCCCGGCGTGTACTACGCGCACCTGGTCGACATGAACTCGATGCCGAAGACCGAGCTCGAAGTCATCGCGTATCACGAGGGCCTGCCGGGCCATCACATGCAGATCTCGATCGCGCAGGAACTCACCGGCGTGCCGACCTTCCGCACCCAGGCGTTCGACACCGCCTACGCTGAAGGTTGGGGCCTGTATTCCGAGTGGCTGGCGAAGGAGATGCCTGGCACCTACCAGACCCCGTACTCCGAATACGGCCGGTTGATGTCGGAGATGTGGCGCGCGATCCGCCTTGTCGTCGACACCGGCATGCATGCGAAGGGCTGGACCGAGCAGCAGGCGGTCGATTATTTCCGCGCGAACAGTTCGGTGCCCGACGCGGCGATCAAGTCCGAGATCCAGCGCTACCTGGTGATGCCCGGCCAAGCCACCGCGTACAAGGTCGGCATGATCCGCATCCAGCACCTGCGCAAGAAGGCGGAAACCGAACTCGGCGCGAACTTCGACATCCGCGGCTTCCATGATGCGGTGCTGGGTGGCGGCGCGCTGCCGCTCGACTTGCTGGAACGGCGCGTGGACAGCTGGATCGCGAGCAAGAAGGCAAGCTGATTTCGACAGCGCGCAGCGCGTGAAAAAGCCGGGCATTGCCCGGCTTTTTCACGTCGCCGTCGCCTTCCCCGACTATTCCACCAGCGCATGACTGGTATGCCGATGCGGTCCCGTGGATAGATGCGATCCACGCTCGCACGGAAATGCCGATGACCACCCGCAGGGACCTGTTCAAGGCCATGGCCGTCGGCGCACTCGCGGCACCGCTGCAAGGTCTTGCCGGCACCGCATCGACCGACACCTGCACATCGCGCGTGCCCGGCTGGGGGCGCGGCATCGAAGGCCAGCGCAAGGCCGACCTTGGCGACGGCACTTACCGCAATCCGATCATCGCCGGCGACCATCCGGATCCGAGCATCCTCAAGGATGGCGACGACTACTACATGACGTTCTCGTCGTTCCTGTCGTACCCGGGGCTGGTGCTCTGGCACTCCACCGACCTGGTCAACTGGGCGCCGATCGGCCCCGCGTTGCACAAGAATCTGGGCGACATCTGGGCGGTCGACCTGTGCAAGCACGGTGCCCGCTACTTCATCTACCTCCCGGCCAATCCCACCGGAAATGGCTGGTCGATCTTCGTGATCTGGGCCGACGACATCCGCGGCCCGTGGAGCGAGCCCGTCGATCTGAATATCCGCGGCTGCATCGATCCCGGCCACGTGGTCGGCGAGGACGGCAGGCGCTATCTGTTCGTCAACGGCATCCGCAAGATCCGCCTGCGCGACGACGGCCTGGCCACCGATGGCGAACTCGAAGACGCGTACCAGCCGTGGCGCTATCCCGAGCACTGGATCACCGAGAACTTCGCGCCCGAAGGCCCCAAGCTGTTGTGGCGCGATGGCTGGCTGTACCTGGTCACCGCGGTTGGCGGCACCGCCGGTCCCGCGACCGGCCACATGGTGATCGCCGCGCGTTCGCGCTCGGTGCATGGCCCGTGGGAACACTGCCCGCGCAACCCGCTGGTGCGCACGCAGACCGCCGACGAACCGTGGTGGTCGCGCGGCCACGCCACGCTGGTCGAAGGCCCGGCAGGCGACTGGTGGATGGTCTACCACGGCTACGAAAACGGCTACCGCACACTGGGTCGCCAGGCCCTGCTGGAATCGGTCGAGTGGACCGATGACGGCTGGTTCCGCGCGACCGGCGGCGACCTGTCGAAGCCGTTGCGCAAGCCCTCAGGTGGAAAAGCCGGAGTGGCCGGTTTTGCATTGTCCGGCGGCTTCGAGGCCGAGCGCTTCGGCGTGCAATGGTGCTTCCATCAACCCGGCCCGGATGAAGACAAACGCCTCTCGCGCGATGGCGATGCATTGATCCTAGCCGCCTCAGGCACGTCACCCGCCAACAGCGCGCCGCTGGTCTGCCTGGTCGGCGACCGCGCCTACCAGGTCGAGGTGGCGATGGAGCTCGATGGCAGCGATGTCGAAGCCGGCCTGCTGCTGTTCTACAACCACAAGGCCTTCATCGGCCTCGGTTTCACCAGCGACACCGTCAGGACCTGGCAGTACGCCGAGGAATTGCCGTGGGCGCGCGTCCCGCGTGCGAACAAGACGCCGCGCGTGCGCATGACCAACAACGCACACGTCGTCACCTTCGAGTATTCGCACGATGACGGCCGCAGCTGGACCGTGCATGGCACGCGCATGGAAGTCTCGGGCATGCACCACAACGTCTTCGGCGGTTTCCTCAGCCTGCGCGTCGGCCTGTTTGCGGTGGGCAAGGGCGCGGTGCGCCTGCACGACTTCCGTTACCGCGCAGTGGCTGAATCCGTCGAAGGCTGACCACGACGCGCAAGCGTCACCGGAACGCGAACGCCATCACCAAGCTGACTGGCGCTTCATACGATCTTTGCGTTTTTTTCGCGTATCTCGAATGCACGGGAATGCATCCTGCACACGTGGTCAGGATGGCCACGCCCCCCACATCACAGGAGTGCAATCGATGCCCACAAACCCGCAGAACAATCCGCAGACCAACAAGGACCAGAACCAGCACGGACGCGACCAGCAACTCGCTGGCAACAATCCGTCGAAGCAGGCTCGGGATCAGAAGGATATGGACAAGGGCGGCAATGCGAAGCAATCGCCCGGACGCGAGCCCGGCGACCGCAACTGACGACATCCACTCATGGCAACAGGGCAGGCTCAGGCCTGCCCTGCACGCATCTGCGTTACGCCATCGCGGAATTCGACGGTGCCGGCTTCCAGCCAAGCAGGCGCGCCGGCAGCATCAACAACGCATGCAGGAACGCGAACAGCGCGGAGAACGTGATCCCGACCAGGCGGAACGGCAGCGAGACCAGCCACGCGATCGGCCACAGCACCAGTGCGAGAAACGCGAGCGGCCAGCACAGAACCAGCAGCACGCACCACAGCATCAGGGCGATCAACGTCTTCATGGGCTCCGGGTCTCGCGATGTCGGCGCTGCACGCGCAGCGATCGCACCATCGCAATCTGCGGTCGCTGCATGCAAGACGTTTGCGACGAAACGCGGGATGCGGCGACGGACGTATGCGCGTCAGTCACTCATGCGCTTGCTTGCAACGCCAGTGACGCGGCACGCGGCTTGCTCGGGAATGCGTGGCGCAGGATCCGCCAGACCACCTGGCCGAACTGCACGGGCATCGAGCCGGTGTTGTAGTGCTGCCCATGCCGCGCGCAGATCTCGCGCACTTCCACCGCCATCGCCGCGTAGCGGTTGGCCGGGATGTCGGGGAAGAAGTGATGTTCGATCTGGTGGCTGAGGTTGCCGGTCATCAGGTTCATCAGGCGGCCGCCGGTGAGGTTGGATGACCCGCGCAGCTGGCGCAGGTACCACTGGCCGCGCGATTCGTTGCGCACCGACTCGCGCGGGAAGGTCTCGGCATCCGCAGTGAAATGACCGCAGAAGATCACGATGTAAGTCCACAGGTTGCGCAGGACGTTGGCGACCACGTTGCCCAGCAGGACCGGCAGGAAGAACGGCCCGGCCAGCAGCGGCCACAACACGTAGTCGCGCAGCACCTGCCGGCCCATCTTGCGGCCGACCGGACGGAACTGTTCGCGCAGCTGGGCGAAACGCAGCTTGCCGGCGAACCACCGCCCCAGGCGCAGGTCCTGGATCGCGATGCCCCATTCGAACAGGACCGCGAACACCACCGCGATGACCGGCTGGAACAGGTGGAACGGCTTCCAGCGCTGCTCGGGGAACAGCCGCAACAGGCCGTAGCCGATGTCGTCGTCCATCCCGCGCACATTGGTCCAGGTGTGGTGATGGTGGTTGTGGGTCTTGCGCCAGTTGTCGCTGGTGCCGGCGATGTCCCATTCGTAGGCCTGGCCGTTGAGCTGCGGATCGCCGGTCCAGTCGAACTGGCCATGCATGACGTTGTGGCCGAGCTCCATGTTCTCGAGGATCTTCGACAGCGCCAGCAGCAAGGTGCCGGCGATGCACACCGGCCACAGCAGCGCGGGCACCAATGCACCTGCGATCGCGCCGACCATCAACAGCAGACGCCCGGCCAGGCCGATCCAGCGCACGGATGCGGCGACGGCGCGGATGTAGTCGGCGTCGCCCTGGCCGAGGGTGGCGACGGTGCGTGCACGCACGGCGTCGATCTCGTTGCCGAAGCGCTCGAGTTCGGCGGCACTCAGGACGCGGTTGCGGATGGTCGAAGTCATGGCGGTCACAGGTCGAGGACAAGGTCGCTGGCGGCGCGGGTCACGCACAGGCGCAGCGCGGTCACCGGCTCGTGTTCGAGCGCGCCGGTGTGCAGGTGGCGGGTACTGCCGGAACGCTTCCCGCAGGCGCAGGTATTGCAGATGCCCATGCGGCAGCCGTGCGCCGGCGCCAGCCCTGCGGCCTCGAGCGCTTCCAGCAGCGAACTGCTGCGCGGCAAGGTCAGCACGCGCTGGCTGGCGGCCAGGGTGACCTGCACGCTGCCGCTGGTGTCGATGTCGTCGGCGATGCGCGGCGGGGTGAACGCTTCGCTGTCGAACGCCAGTGCCTGCGATGCCGCGAGCCTGCGAGCAACGTCGACGAAGTCGTTCGGCCCGCAAGCAAGCACGCGACGCGTCTCGATATCAGGCACATGCTTCGCGAGCAGCGCAGCATCGATGCGACCGATGCCTTCATCGTCCTCCGTCGCGGTATCGCCGGTCAGCATGAATCGCACGTCGAAGCCAGGCATGTCGCGCGCGAACCCGCGCAACTCATCGACGAAGCACAACTCGTCGCGACGCCGCGCCCAGACCAGCAAGGTCAGCCGCACCGGCATGCCGCGCTCCGCCAATGCGCGAGTCATCGACATCAGCGGGGTGATGCCGCTGCCGGCGGCGAGGAACAGCAGCGGCGCATCCCGCTGCGCCGGCAAGGTCATCTCGCCGAAGGCCGGGCCGATGTCGAGCCACGCCCCGACCGCCACGTCATCGCACAGGAATGCACTCAGCTTGCCGCCTGCCACGCGCTTCACGGTGATCTCGATGCGGCCATCCGCGCGAATGGCGGTCGGACTGTAGCTGCGCCGCACCCGGCGGCCCTCGATCTCGGCGCCGATGCTGACGTGCCGGCCGGGCCGGCACCCGCCCCAGCCCCGGCCGGGCTGCAGCACCAGGGTGACCGCATCGGCGGATGCCCGGCGGCGCTCCAGCACGCGGGCGCGGCCTGCATCCATTCCCGGCACCAACCGGTCGGCCCAGAACGCCAGCGCCTGCGGCGGTGCCATCACGTCCGCCACGCGCCGCACAAGGCCACGCGCAAGACGGCGGGCGGAACGGGGTCGGGCGGTCATTCCAGTGCTCATGGCGGGCAATATACACGTGAATGCACACATGTGTATACAGTTGTGCATTGACGATTGCCGATATGATCCGGCACTGCCTCTCGCGACGCCTGCCTTGACTCAAGCCGCCATCCCCGACACCAGCGACGACAGCGGCCACGTCGGTCGCAAGGCCGCGATTTCCCGCGAGGACCTGCTGGCCGCGGCGCTGCGCCTGATCGGCCCGCATCGCAGCGTGTCCAGCCTCAGCCTGCGCGAGGTCGCCCGCGAGGCCGGCATCGCCCCCAACAGCTTCTACCGGCAGTTCCGCGACATCGATGAACTGGCGGTCGCGCTGATCGACCTGGCCGGGCAATCGCTGCGACGGATCGTCGGGGCCGCCCGGCATCGCGCCACCAGCGGGCGCAGCCTGGTGCATGGCTCGGTCGAGGCCTTCATGGAACAGCTGCGCGCCGACGACCGCCTGCTGCACGTCCTGCTGCGCGAGGGCACGGTCGGCTCGGACGCCTTCAAGAGCGCGGTCGACCGCGAACTCGGGTTCTTCGAGGAAGAACTGCGGATCGACCTGATCCGCTTCGCCAAGGCCGACGGCGTGACCCTGCACGAACCGGCGCTGGCCGCGAAGGCGATCACTCGCCTCGCGTTCGCGATGGGTGCCGCCGCGCTGGATCGACCGGCCGACCGCGACGCCGAAGTCGTCGAACAGCTCTCGCAGATGGTGCGGATGATCCTGGTCGGCGCACGCGCGCTGGAGCGGCACTGACGCGCGATACAAGCGCGTTACCGGCACGCTTTGCCGAATCGAATCAATCGGGTCGCGGGCATCGTCGGAAAGCCTCACGCTACTGGTCGCAGGCTCGGCCAGCGCGAACAATCCCCGCTTCACTCGCGGAAACGCACATGCCTCCGTCGACGCTTCCCCGTGCTGCATTGTTCCTGCTGCTCTGTTTCGCGGGCATGGGCCACGCGCGGCGCAACGGCGATGATCGCTACGCCGAACTCGATGCATTGATTGCGCGCGAACCGGTGCACATCGGTGCGATCCACCATGCCGCGCGCACTGCGGCGAACGCGGGCGATGGCGATCGTGCCGTCGCCTACTTGCGTGCATTGGCCGATGCAGGCTTCGACGACGCGCTGGAGCCCGCCGACTTCGCGTCGTTGGCGGATCGCGCTGATTACCGCGAGATCGCGCGACGCCTGGAAGCCGTCAGCGCGGTAGGCACGACCACGCTGCACGCCGAGACGCAGTGCCTCGACGTGTTGCCCGAAGGCGCGGCGTTCGATTCAGCGCGCGACCGTTTCCTGATGTCCAGCGGCCGCCGACGCAACGTCATCGCGGTCGCTGCCGATGGCCATTGCAGTGAGCTGTTGCCGTCAGGCGATGACACGTTGCTGGCGGTCCTCGGCATGGACGTGGACGCCACTCGCGACGCGTTGTGGGTCGCCAGCGGCGCTGCACCCTTCATGCGCGATCCAGGTTCCGCCACCCAAGGCGAGACATACCTGTCCCGGATCGACCTCGCTAGCGGTCGGGTGGTGGCGTCGTTCGCACCGCCGGCACCCGGCCTGCTCAACGATCTGGACCTCTTGCCCGATGGACGCATCGCGGTGACCGACAGCATCGCCGGCACGGTGTACCTGCTCGATCCCTCCGCCGCATCGCCCGTGTTGCATGCGCTCCTGCCTACCGGGAGTTTCGAAGGCCCGAACGGCATCGTCGCGCTGCCCGATGGGCAACTCGTCGTCACCGATTTCCATGCGTTGTGGCTCGTCGATCCGTCGGCACCGGCACCGATGCGCAAGCGCCGGATCACCACCCCCGGTGGCCGCTACCTCGGCGGCATGGACGGACTGACCCGCGATGGCGAGCACATCGTCGCGATCCAGAACCTGGTCGGGCGCGGGCGGGTGTGGCGGTTCCGCATCGACCCGACCTCTGCTCATGTCGAGGACCTGCAACTGCTGCTGCGCCAGCATCCCGACCTGCGCAACCCGACCACCGGCGTGATGGTCGGGCGGCGTTTCCTGTTCGTCGCCGATCCGAACTTGCAGGTCTTCGCGAACGGCAAGATCAGCGAAGCGCCGCAGGGTCGGCACGGACATCGCATCCTGTCGTTGCCGTTGCCGCAAGCGGGCTTCGGTCGGTGATCGCGGGCGTCGACAGCGTGCTTGATCCGCATCAATCGTCGCTGCACATGCAGTCGCCGCGTGGTGCCATGCCAACGACCGGCACAGGCCCGCGCGCCGATGCCCGGATACTCTGGGGGTAACAGCCGCGCCACATGGCGACGGCTTCCACGTGGCGGAGGCGTGCATGCATTCGAGATCAACCCTGCTGGCGACGGTGTTCGCATTGATCGCACTTGCTTGTGCGCCGCGGGTCATGGCCTCCGATCCACCCGCGCGGATCAGGACAGCCGGCGGATTCGAGTATCTGGTCTTCGAGACCCGCGGTGCGGCGGCCGATGCCACGTTGCCGCTGATCATCGGGCTGCATTATTCGGGTGGCACGCCCGGGGGTAGCATCGACTACTTCAACGCGCTCGCTTTCCCGGCGCGGATCGTGCTGCCGCGTGGCCCGCAGCCGCGTCGCAACGGCAGTTCCTGGGTCAGCGCGCGTTTCGGCGCGCCCGACTTGCCGACGCAGTCGGCCGAGTTGACCGCGATGGCCGATCGACTGGCAGCGCTCACCGCCGAACTGCAGCAGGCGTATCCGACCCGCGGCAAGCCGCTGGCCGTCGGCGTTTCCTATGGTGGCGACCTCGCCTTCCTGTTGGCGCTGCGGCACCCGGACATGTTCGCGGCGACATTCCCGGTCGCCGCGCGCCTGCTGCCGGAGTGGATGGCGGGCGCGCGGTCATGCGGCATGCGTTGTCCGTCGATCCATGCCCTGCATGGCCAGGACGATGTCACCGTGCCCATGGTGGCCACCTCTCGCGGCATCGCGGGACTCGCCACGATCGGGTTCGATGCAAGGCTCTCGGCGTATCCGGGCATCGCCCACGATTTCGATGCACTGATGCAGCGCGACTTCGCGCGCCTGGCCGCGCGGCACCTCGCACCCGACTGAGCGACGCCGCTTCAGAACGAATTGTCGCCGTCCAGGATCCGACCGATTCCGCCCAGCACCGAGCCTTCGCCACGCGCGCCGCCGTTCTGCGGCGCGGCGGCGAGCATGCGACCGGCCAGGCGCGAGAACGGCAGCGACTGCAGCCACACCTTGCCGGGGCCGGTGAGCGTGGCCAGGAACACGCCTTCGCCGCCGAAGAACATGCTCTTCAGGCCAGCCACCCGCTGCACGTCCATGTTGACCGTGGCGTGGTAGCCGACCACGCAACCGGTATCGACATCGATGCGCTCACCGGCGGCAAGATCGCGCTCCACCACGCAGCCGCCGGCATGGATGAATACCCAGCCGTCGCCTTCCAGCTTCTGCATGATGAAACCCTCGCCGCCGAACAGGCCGGTGAGGATCTTGCGCTGCAGGTGGATGCCGACCTGCACGCCACGCGCGCCGGCCAGGAAGCTGTCCTTCTGGCAGATGATCTGGCCGCCGTGCTCGTCCAGCTTCATCGCCATCACCGTACCCGGATACGGCGCGGCAAACGCGACCTTGGCCTTGCCGTTGCCACTGTGCGTGTACATCGTGGTGAACAGGCTCTCGCCGGTGATCACGCGCTTGCCGGCGGACAGCAGCTTGTCCATGAAGCCGCCGGACTGGCCACTGGCGGAACCGTCGCCGAACACGGTATCCATCTGCACCGCGCTGTCCTTGAACATCAGCGAGCCCGCTTCGGCGATCGCGGATTCGCCGGGATCGAGTTCGATTTCGACGAACTGCATTTCCTGGCCGTGGATGCGGAAATCGATCTCGTCGGCGCGACCCTTGCCGCCGTTGCGCGGCGGCGGCGGCGGCGCGGCGGCCGGATCGCCGGGCACGCCATCGACCAGTTCGGCGATGTTGCGCACCGGCAACCAGTCGCCCATGCCGTCCTTCCACGCCAGCAGCGACGGATTGCGCGCCGCGTATGCGCGGGCGGCGTCGAGATCCATCGGGCCGAGGCGGTTGTTGCTGGCGGGATCGTGCAGGTGCCACTGGCTCATCGCGAACTCCATTGCGGGGGTGATGCGGCGGAGTCTAATGCGCGTGCGATCACGGACAAGGTGCCGGAAGTCGCGCTTGATCCGCGGTTTAATCACCACCATTGCTTTGCAGGATCGATGCTGCCGATGCGCCTTGCCCACTTCTCGCTGATGCCGGTGCTCGCATGCATGGCCGGCTGTGCGTTGCATGCCGATACCACGCATCACTCGCCACCCGCGACGATGCTCGGGGATTTCGTCGACGACTACGGCATCGGCCATCGCGTCACCGAGGGCGAATGGCTGCAGCGTCCCGACACCCGCTATCGCGTGGTCGCCTGGCATCCCGAGGCGCAGTTCCTCATCGCCCGCAACGATGCCGGCAACCGCAGCGATGCGGCAAAGTGGACACGCATCGACTGGGTCGCGTTGCCGGGCATGCCGCCGTACGAATGGGCGTTCTGCCTGAGCGCATGGGACGCACCGACGCAGGCCGATGCCGAGCGCGCCGACATCGCCCGCCGCGACACACCGAAGACCGGCTGCAACGGCTATCCGTTTTCGAGGATGCGGCGGGTGCAGGCGACGCTCGACTGATCAGTCGGCGGCCGGCTCCGGCGCACCGATGTTGCCGCGGCTGTACATGCCGGAGCGATCGAAGCAGCAGATGCGCTTCTTGCCCACTTCCAGCATGTCGCAACCGGTGCGGATGCGGCGCTCGCGCGTTTCCACTTTCTTCGCGGTGGCGATCCACTGGATGAAATCGCGGCGGGCGGCGGGCGTGATCGCCTTCCACTGCACGGTCGCCGCGGGCGATGCCGCGAGCGCTTTCTTGAGATCGGGCGGCAGCTTCGGTTCCGGGTCCTTGTCGACCGGCACCAGTTCAAGCGCGACGCTCTTGCCCGCCTCGACTCCCGCTGCTTCATGCAACGCGCGCGGCACCTTCAGCCAGTGACTGCCTTCGCCATCGGGTTCCAGCGTGGCCTTGAAGGCGTGGCCTTCCAGCATGCCGCTCACGCTCACCATCCCGCGCGAGGGCAGTCGCTTGCTGGCGGCCGGCGGCATGCGCAGGAACCGCCACGCCGCGTTCTTCGGCTGCGCGGGGCGCAGCAGCGTGGCGGTGAAGCGGACGGGTTCGGGCTCGCTCATGCGCGCACGATAGCGCCGTTCCCGGCTAGCATCGACCCATGAAACGCCTGCTGCCCTGCCTTCTGCTGCTCCTGCTCGCCTGCCTGCCCGCGTTCGCGCAGGGCCAGTTCAAGGTGCTGGTGGTGGCCATCCCCAACCAGTACCACCACGATTACACCGTGGTCGCCAAGCCGCAGTTCGAGCAGATGTCGCGACGGCACGGCTTCGACATGGACTGGGCCTGGAACAACAGCGCGTTCGATGGAGACCTGTCCCGTTACGCCGCCATCGTGCTGCTCAACACGCCAGGCGATGCCCTGCAGAAGCCGCAGCGCGAGAAATTGCAGGCCTACGTGCGTGCCGGCGGCGGCATCGTCGCCGTGCATCGCGCACTGATCTTCAACCCGGCCGGCGACTGGCCGTGGTTCGAGAAATTGATCGGCCGCGCATTCCGCATCCACCCGATGGTGCAGACCGCCACCGTGCGCGTGCGCGATCCCGCGTTCCCGGCCACGTTCGGCCTGCCCGCGCGCTGGACCTGGAGCGACGAGTGGTACGAGTTCGGCGAGCCGCTGCTTCCCGGCCTGAGTACCGTGCTGTCGGTGGACGAAGCCAGCTACGACCCCACCCGCATCTGGCCCGGGCAGGTCGCACGCGGGATGGGCGCGGAGCATCCGGTGGCCTGGTATCACGCCTACGACGGCGGCCGCGTGTTCGTCACCGCGCTCGGCCACACGCCTGCCGCATACGACGACCGCCTGTACCTCGACCACCTCTACGGCGGGCTGTGGTGGGCCGCGACCGGCAAGGGCATCGACGCCGAAAACGCTAACTCGACGCCTGCACCCGCGCCGTCACCGCATCGGCGTGCAGCGCTTCGTTGAATTCATCGACGATGATCGCCCAGTCGGCATCCTCCACCCACTCCTCGCGCAGGAACTGGCGCTGGCTGTCGCTCAGGAAGTCCGCCTCGGAGACGCGCACGTCCTCCGGCAGTTGATGGCTGCGGATGAAGTCGGCGATCTCGTGCTTCTCCGCCGGCAGGCCCAGCTGCAGGAACAGGTTGGTCATGTTGCTTTCGGTGGTGTCCATGCGCGGCTCCGGGTGATGGTGCGATGGCGGAGTGTCGGCGACCACGTGTCAACACCGCATCGCGATGCCGACGGAAGCGCAGCGGCGCGGACGCGCGTCCAGCGCCGCGCCTGATGTGCGCCATGCCTCAATCGACGCGCTTGAACACCATTTCTCGACCGCCCTGGTGCAGGGTGACGGTTGCCGGCTTTCCGTCTTCCGGCGCGAATACCAGCACCGCATCGACGACCTTCAGGAAGAACCGCGACGCCGACTCGGGGAAGATCTCGAACGCCGGCTGGCCGGTCAGTTGCGCCTTGGCCGCGCTGCCGTCATTGGTCACGGTCAGGGTTGCGCCTTCCAGCGCGTACGCGCCGGCGATGCGTGCGAATGCTTCGGCAGGCAATTCGATCGCGGTGCGGCCCGACGGCAGCGGTTCGTTGCTGCGTGGCGCGAGCACGCCCGGGCCTTCGTCCTCGGGGAAGAAACGCATCGCCTTGATGCCGCCATCGGCACCACGCTCGAAGGCCATCCGCGAGTAGCCTTCTTCGAAGAGGAACACATCCCTTGCCACCGGCACCAACACGAACGCCTCGCCGCCAGTGCGTTGTGACGTCAGCTTGCCATCGACCACCCGCAGTGCCCGCGCCACGTCCTTGTCGACCCGATACATGCCCTCGTACTGCTTGAGCGTGGCGGCGTCGACCGCGATCGCCTTCTTCTCCGGATACGGCTTGCCGATCGCGTATGCCGCGAGCACGTTGGCGATGGTGGAAACGCCCTGCATCCCCGGGCGTCCGCCATCGGCGTTGTAGAGCACCGCAGCGGTGGTGTCGCTGCCCGGGATGTACAGCAGGTAGGAACTGAAACCATGGATGCCGCCACCGTGCTGCAGCTGCGGGACCCCGCGCAGGGTGCCGGTGGAAATCCCGAAACCGTAGTTGCTCGCCACCGCCTTGCCGACTGGCGTGATCATCGCGCGATAGCTGGCGTCCTGCAGCAACTTGCCTTCATGCAGTGCGCGGTTCCACTTGAGCAGGTCGTCGACCGTGGACACCAGCGCACCCGCCGCATGCGGCTGGGTCATGCTGAGATAGCCGGCGCGTGCCCATGCATCGTCCTTGCGGCTGTAGCCGTCCACGTGGCCCGGGATCACACGATCCTGCACGTTGCCATAGCGCGTGTGCGTCATGCCCAGCGGCTTGAAGAAGGCGTCGTCCATGTAAACGTGCCACGGCTTGCCGCTGGCGGCCTCGATCACTGCGCCCAGCAGGACGTAGCCGGAATTGTTGTAGTGCCAGCCTTCGCCGGGTGCGAAGTCGGGCTTCTCGGCCTTGAAGGTGTCGATGAGTTCCGCGGTGGTGACGTCGCGCATGATCGGCGTGCCGGTCATCACCCCGGGCATATCGGTGTAACTGCGCAAGCCGGAGGTATGGTTGAGCAGCATGCGCACGTTGACCTTGTCGCCGCCCGGATAGCCGGGCACGAACTTCGTCAGTGGATCGTCCAGCGACAGCTTGCCGGCCTCGGCCAGTTTCAGCGCCGCGGCGGCGGCGAACTGCTTGGTGACCGAACCGATCCGGAACACCTGGTCGGCGGAGAGCGGCACGCCCAACTCCACGTTGGCGCTGCCGCAGGCACCGCGGTAGAGCACCTCGTCGCCACGCGCCACAAGCACGGCCATGCCTGGCGCGGTCTTGTCGCAATTGGCTTCCAGCACGCGCGCGGCGTAAGCCGCGGTGTCCGCCTTCGGTGGCTCGGCGGCCGACACCTGTGCGGTGGCGAAGAGCAGTGCGACGAACAGGGTCGAACGGTGCATGGCGGGCTCCGATGGGATGTCGTGGTTTGTCGCGGCGAATTACTTGATCGGCTCGTCGAGCATCAGCTGGCGCACGAAGCGCACCGGCGGTGCGCCATACGACAGGACCTTGTCGTGGTACTGCCTGGCGCTGAAGGCCGCGCCCTGCCTGGCCTCGACCGCCTTGCGCATGTCGAAGTGTTCCTGCGCGCCGACGAAGTAGGTGGCCAGTTGCGCCGAGGTCAGCTGTGCGCGCACCCATTTGCCGGCGGCTTCGCGCTCCTGCTGGAAGGTCTGGTTGACCATCAGGTCCATGGCCTGTTCCTTCGTCCAGTTGTCGACGTGCACGCCCTGGTCGAGGATCGAGTTGGCCACCGCGCGCAGGTAGAACTTCAGCTGCACCAGGCGGAACAGCGGATCGCTGTCCAGGTAACCGGCATCGGCCAGCATGTCCTCGGTGTAGACCGCCCAGCCTTCCGCGAACGGGCCGGAACGCAGCACCGCGCGCAGGGCGGAGGGATGGTCGGCCGAATGCACGCCTTCCAGGTAATGCCCGGGCATCGCCTCGTGGATCGACAGCAGGTGCAGCATGCGGTTGTTGTATTCGCGCAGGAACGAATCGACCTGCGCGGTGCTCCACTCATCGGGGATCGGCGAGATCGCGTAGTAGGTGTCCAGCCCCTTGTCGAGCGGGCCCGGCGAATCGCAATACGCCACTGCAACGCCGCGCTGGAACTCCGGCATCAGGATGATCTTGACCGGATCGTCCGGCACCGTGACCAGGTCCTTGGCGCGCACGAAGTCGGTGGCGTCCTTGGTGGTCCGGGTGGCGTACTCGACCACCTTGTCGCGCGCCGGACGCTCGGCGTAGGCCAGTTCCAGCGCAGCTTCGATCGCCTCCTGCTTCTGCTCTTCGGTCGGGCTCTCCGGCAGCTCGGGGGCGTTCGGCTTGTCCTTCAGCACGCCGCGCGCGACGGTGTACATCTGGTCGCGCACGCGGGCGATTTCGGCCTCGGCGCGCTGACGGATCTCGGGGCGGGTGAGTTCGGAATTCAGCGAGAACTGCAGCTTCTCGTCATAGAGCTTTTGCCCGATGCGGAAATCGCCCTTCGCATTCGGCACCAGCGTCTTGTCCAGCCACGCTTGATGCTCCGCCACTGCCTTGCGCAGGCCGGCAACTGCCGCATCCAGGCGCGTGCGGTCGTCGCCCTGCAGCTTGTCGGCGCTGGGGGTGATGAAGGTATCGACCAGGCTGAGCAGGCCGGCGTTCTGCTTGGCCACGGTCTCCGCGTGGATCTTCGAAACCCGTGCCGGCACGATCTCCGCGCGCATCTGCACGAACATCGCCGGCAGTTTCTCCATGCGCGCGGTCGCAGACTTCAGGCGCTCCGGCAGCGGCGCGAACCCGCGCGCCATCAGGTTGTAGATCGCGCCGCCGGCCAGCGAGTTGTAACCCTGCGGATCCCACGCCCAGGCCTGCAGGGTTTCGGTGGACCAGATGTCGCCGCGCAGCTGGTTGCGCAGGATCAACGCGTCGACCTGGTTCTCGCGCGAGAGCGTGCCGGCATCGATCGCATCCAGTTCGGCCAGGATCTTCTTGCTGAAGTCGAGCGCGCGCTGGCGGCCGGCGGCACTGACATCGTCGAGCTCGGCATCGAAACGGTGGTCGCCGATCTGGGTCGCTGCCACCGGGTTCAACGGCAGCCAGCCTTCCAGCCAGCGCTTTGACAGTTCCGCGAACTGCGCATCCGCCTGCGCGGACGACGCGGTCGCGGACGTCGGCGACGCAACGGGAGTCGTGGGCGCTTCGGCCTTGCAGCCGGAAACGATGGCTGTCAGCAGGGCAGCGGCAAGCAGGGAATGGCGCATGCGGGCGAGTCTCACTGGGCGAAGCCACCAAGCTTAGGCGCAATCCGGTGGGCAGGCTTCACCACTCGATCCACATTGGCGGGCATTCACGTCGCGCATCGCCTTCTTCGTCGCAGGCCGCCACGATGGCGCATGCATGCGTCGTACCGTTGCGCTCCCTGCACCGTGCAGACGCGAACAAGCCACCATGCCGCCCGAGACCCTCGCTTCGAATGCCACCACGCCCGCAGCGACAGATTGGCCACGGTTGCGACTTGCCGCGCGCACGCTGCTCGCCTTGCTGCTCGGTGGCTTGGCGGTGCTGGGCTCGATCTTCGCTTTCCGCCAAGGGCTGTTGCCGCTGATCGCCGCGTGGTTGCAGCCGGATGCCGACACGCTCAGCGCGATCCGGCGCATCGGGATCCTGCTGGCTGCGGTCGCGGGATATTGGGTCTATGTGCGCTGGCACGAACAACGCACTCCGACCGAATTGAAGCCGCCACTGCTGGGCATGCCCTTGGGTGCCGCCGGCGGCGCGTTGATGGTGGGCCTGCCGATCGCCATGCTGTTCGCGATCGATGCCTACGAACCGGTGCTGGTGCGTGGGGCCTCATCGGCATTGTGGGGCGTGGCCGCATTGATCGTGATCGCCGCCACGCTGGAGGAACTGGTCTATCGCGGGTTGCTGTTCCGGTTGCTGGAGCGTGCCGTCGGCACCACCGCGGCGCTGTTCCTGCAGGCACTGGTGTTCGCCATCGGTCATCTGGAAAACCTGCCGCAAGGCAGTGCGCTGGACCTCGCCGCGATGCTGGTGTCGGTCAGCCTGCTGGGCGTGCTGTGGGCCGGCCTGTTCGTGCTGACCCGCAATCTGTGGGTGGTGGCCGCACATCATGCCGCGTGGAACTTCACCATCCTGCTCAGCGGCCTGCCGCTGTCCGGCATCGAGGACTGGCGCGCACTCGCGCCGATGGAAAGCCGCATGGCAGGCCCGGACTGGCTGACCGGCGGCATGTTCGGCCCGGAAACATCATGGCTGGTGATCGCGACCACGGCCATGGCGACGCTATGGTTGCTGCGCATGGCGAAGCGGCGTGGTGCGTTTGTGGCGGCATCGATGGCACCCGCGCAAACGACGGCCGCCAGATTGCACTGACCGCCGCCGGTTCGTGCATGCACCGTATCAACGTTCGCCCGTCGCCACTTCGATCCCGATCACCAGCGAGCGACCCGGCGCTGGCTCGAAATAGCGGCCTTGCGCCTGCGCCACGATCACCGAACCCGCAAAGCGTCGATCCAGCACGTTGTCGATGCGGGCAAAGCCCTGGACGTGGCGTCCACGCCACGTCCACGCACGACTGGCCAGCAGGTGCCATTTGGCGAAGCCGGGCGCACGCACGCCAGCGCCCGCTTCGATCGCGGTCGAGGCGTCCACCCCGATGCCGATCGCCACATCGTTCGCCAGGCGATAACGCAGTTCCGCCGAGCCCCATGCGCGCGCGGTACCCGGCAGGCGCTCCGTCACACTGCCCGCGTCCTGCAAGCGCGCATCCAGCCAGGTCGACGCCAACGCCGCGTCCCAGCGGTCGCCACGCAGCGTCCACCCCAGCTCCGCGCCCCGACGCACGCCGCTGGCGGCATTGCGATAGGTGGTGCGGCCGCCACTGCTGGAAGCGACCACGATCTCGTCGCGACTGCGCACGTCGAACAGCGCCCAGTTCCACTCTTGCGCGCCATCCACCCAGCGCCCAGCCAACTCCCATTGCGATGACACCGCCGGACGCAGCGCGCGATTCGGGCCGTCGCCGACGGGCGCATACGCAAGCTCGTTCAAGGTCGGCGTTTCGAAGCCGCGACCCCACGCCAGGTGCAGGGCCAGCGGGCCGCGCGAATGCCAGTGCAGCGCGGCAACCGGCGAACTGCGCACGAAGCGCAAGCTCCCGCCATCGTCGCCATTGCCGAGGAAACGATCACGGCTGGCGACGTCGATGCGGCTGTGGCGCAGGCCCGCGTCCAGTGACCACGCCTCCGCGAGCGGCCATTGCACTTGCACATACGCGCCATCCGCGCGCAACAGGTTGCGCTCGTCGCGTCGCAGCACGCCGCGCACGCCCAGCACGGTGCTGCGCGTGTCGCGGACGAAGTTCTCCCAACCGCGCCGGTCTTCCCGCATGTGCTCCCGGGTGAGTCCTGCGCTGGCACGCCACCCGTTCGACCCGCGATGGCGCCAGTTCGCATCCACGCCGTCGTAGCGGCGATCGAAACCGATCACAGCACCGCCATGCCCGGGCGCTGCCTGCGTCGCGACCGGGATCGATTGAAATTGGAGGATGTCGCGACTGCCGGTGTAAACCGCCACGTTGATCGCGCTCGATGCCGACAGGTCCTTGTGCCAGGCGAACCCCGCCTGGTCCTGACGGCTGTACTTGCGCGTATCGAAGGCGAGCGCGGCAGGTGCTGCCAGCGTCGGATCCTGTTCCAGCTCGGCGCGGGTCAGTCCCTGTGGATCCTGTGCGAACTGACGCACGTGGTTGACGATCAGGTCGATGCGGCCGAGCGCGGCGTGCTCGAACCCGCTGCGCAGGTTGGCATGCTCGCGCTCGCTCGCCGACTGCGCACGCATGCCGTCGCCCCACAACCGGCCGATGCCCGCACGCAGGTCCCAGGTACCTGCCGCGGTCGACATGCCGGCACCCCAACGTCGCTGGCCCAGGCTGTCCATGCCGGTGTCCGCATCGAAGCCCGTGGGTTCGCGGCCACGCTCGGTGGTGGCCACGATCACCCCGGCCGCGGCATTGCCCTGCAGGATCGCCAGCGGTCCGCGCAGGATCTCCAGCCGCTGCAAGGTGCCGAGGTCGAGGTGGCCCAGTTGCGACTGCCCGTCCGGCATCGTCGCCGGAATGCCATCCACGATGACGCGTACCCCACGCATCCCGAACGCGGACCGCGCACCGGCTCCGCGGATCGACAATTGCAGATCCTGCGCGGCGTTCTGGCGGTCGCGCACCGAGACGCCGGGGATGCCGCGCAGCGCTTCCTCGGTGGAGAACAATGGATTGCGCGCGCGCAGCGCATCGCCATCGACCACCGAGGTTGCACTCGGTTGTCGCAACCGATCGCTGGGCAGCGGTGCGGCGGTGACCACCACGGTGTCCAGCGTCCGCGCCGTGTCCTGCGCCAGCAGCATCGCCGGCCACATGCACGCAGCGAGCGCCACACCAAACGCAAGGCCTGCGCGCAGGCCGGCATGCGGCCACACTGTTTCGCTGGTCGCTGCTGGCGTTGCGGGAATCACCGTTCTCCATCTCGGGCGAGCCGACAGACGTCGGGGGTCTTGGCCTGGCTGGAAGTCTGGCAGACGACATGCGCGGTGGTGACGGCTAATCAGGCACCGCCACCGCAGCCCCGAACAGCACCGCCATCCGCGCCAGCACCCGCTGCAATCCCGGCGCCATCGCCTCGGCTTCGACCAGTTCCACGTCCTGGCCGATCATCAGCACCTGGGCCAAGAGGTGTTCGGGCGATTCGGCACCCACGTGCAGCAGGCTGTGGGTGGCGGTCTCCGGCTCCAGCACGCCGCACCAGACCGGCAGCACGGCCTGCAGTTCGTCCACGCTGCCCTGCAGTCGCAAGCAGATGCGGCAGGCGAAGGGTTCATAGGCGATGCCGCGTTCCAGGCGCGTCGCGACATCGGCAGGCACCGGCCTTGGCAAGAACGTGTCGCCGGTGACGCGCACCTTGTCGATGCGATCGACGCGGAAGCTGCGCCAGTCGCCGCGATCGATGTCCCAGGCGATCAGGTACCAGCGGCGGCCATAGTTCGCCACGCGCGAGGGCTGCACATGACGCTGGCTGGGATCGCCGGCATGACTGCGATAACCGAAGCGCAACACCCGCGTATCGCGGCAGGCGGTGGCGATCTCGCTGAGCATGCCGGCATCCACCAATGGCGGCATGCCGCCACGCAGCGACAAGGTGACCGCATGCAACGCAGTGGCGCGACGCCGCAGCCGCGTGGGCAGCAACTGGTCGAGCTTGCCGAGCAGGCGCAGCGAGGTCGCTTCGATGCCGCCCACGGTCGCGCCCGCCGCGCGCAATGCGATCGCGAGTGCGACCGCCTCTTCATCGTCCAGCACCAGTGGCGGCAGGTCGGCACCACGGCCCAGCGCGTAGCCACCACCGACGCCGGATGACGCTTGCACCGGATAACCCAGCTCGCGCAGGCGATCCACGTCGCGACGCACGGTGCGCGTATCCACGCCGAGCTCGTCGGCCAGCGCGCTGCCAGGCCAATGCCGGCGCGATTGCAGCAGGCTGGCAAGACGCAACAAACGGGCCGAGGTCGAGAGCATCGGCGCAGCCTATCGAGGACAAATACTGTCCGCAATGCTCGCTACCTTGGCCGCACACATCGCCTCTGCAGGACCCCGCCATGCCCCACCTCTCGCTGTATCACAACCCCAAGTCCCGCTCGGCCAGTGCACGGGTGCTGCTGGAAGCGCTCGGCGTGCCGTACGACGTGCAGACCATCGACTTCGCCAACGGCCAGAACCGCACGCCCGAATTCCTGGCGATCAATCCGCTCGGCAAGTTGCCCACGCTGGTGCATGACGACGCGGTCATCACCGAACAGGTCGCGATCACGATCTACCTGGCCGACCGTTTCCCGTCTGCAGGCTTGGCACCGGCCATCGACGCCCCGTTGCGCGGGCCGTACCTGCGCTGGTTGGCGTTCTACGCCGCGTGTTTCGAGCCGGCGTTGATGGACCATGCGTTCCAGCGCGCGCCGCTGGATCCGGCCACCTCGCCGTATCGCGACTACGACACCGTCATCGAGACCCTCGTGGCGCAACTGTCGCGCGGCGATTACCTCCTGGGCGACACGCTGACTGCTGCCGACCTGCTGTGGGGCACCGGCCTGCGCTGGACCACCGAGTTCGGCATCGTGCCCAGGCTGCCGGTGATCCTGGCCTACATCGAACGCGTGTCCGCGCACCCGGCAGTGATCCGTGCCGGCGAACTCGACGCGGCGCTTGCCGAAGCGATGGCCCCGCCTGCCGCCGATTGAATCGCGATCTGGCTGCTCCGCCTGCCTGCGCACGCGGATGCAGCCGGCGTCATTGCCGGTACGCCTCGCAGGCCGATGCATCCAGCCGCACGATCATCGCCAGCGCCAGCCGGTAACCCAGATAGACGCTGACCGGATTCACCTTCGCCACCTGGTCGTGCTTGCTGTGCAGGATGCGGGACCAGTCCTTGTTCAAGCCGTGGATCGTCACCGCGGGAATCTTCTTGGCGACGAACGAACTGGAATCCGAATTCGCGCGCCCGATGCTGGCATGCGCGAACGGGATCTCCAGCTCCTTCGCCAATTCACCGGTGAACGCGGCCAGTTTCCTGCTGGACATGTTGTCGGCGACCTGCGGCGGACCCAGGCCCAGGCTGTCGATGTTGATCATCGCGCAGGTCTGCGTGACCTGATCCTCGCTCATCGCCCTGGTCATCGCCTTCGAGCCGACCAACCCTTTTTCCTCGCGCCCGAAGGCGATGAACACCAGGGTCTTCTCGAGCGGGATGTCCTTCAGCGTCCGGTACAGATGGGTCAGCGCAACCTGGCCGGTCCAGTTGTCGATCGCCCCGCAACCTTCGGCGGTCTTGTCGTAATGCGCGCCGATCACGATCCGTTCCGGCGACGCGCCCTGCTTGACCACCACCAGGTTCTCGACGTTGTCGTGCTGGTCCAGCGCGATGTCCGATGCCGCAACGCCTGCGCCTTCGTACAGCGCCCTGACCGCGACCAGGCGATCCTTGTCGTCGCAGGGAACGCTGGCGAAATCCTTCTGGATGTCGTCCGGCGTGGACAGCGTCGAGGGCGCCTGCTGCGCGACGACCGGCATCGAGGACTGGAACAGCATCAGGGTGAGCAGGGTCGAAGCAGGCAGGCGCAGGCGATGCAACATGGCGGCTCGGTGTGGGCGAGGACTGCGGATTGTTGCCGAAACGCGGGGGAAAGAGGCACTGGCCGCAGCATCGCATCGGCGAGTGACATCGCAGCCGCAACGCGTTACACCCCGGCCAGCGATCCCGCGGCGAGTGCCGCCACCACGCACCACGCCACTACCCACAAGGCAGGAACCCGCCACATCGCCAGCAGGGCGAAGCCGATCGCGACGATCGCCGCGTCCAGCGGTGCGCGCACGCCTTCGACCAGCACCGGATCGAGGAATGCGGCGGCGAGCATGCCGACCACGGCCGCATTGATGCCGGCCATCGTGCGCGCGGCGCGGCGCAGGCGTGCCAGGCGCGCCCAGAACGGCAGCACCGCGAGCAGCAGCAGGAAGCCAGGCAGGAACAGCGCCAGCAAGGCGAGCACCGCGCCCGCGGCGGGCGGCAGGCCCAGCGGGATCTCGGCACCCAGGAACGCGGCCAGCGAGAACATCGGTCCCGGCATCGCCTGCGCCGCGCCATAGCCGGCAAGGAAGGTGTCGGCGGCGATCCAGCCGGGATCGACCACGCTCTGCTGCAGCAGCGGCAGGACCACGTGGCCGCCACCGAACACCAGCGCGCCGGACTGATAGAACGCCGCTGCCAGGCCAAGCGTGGTGGGCGATGGCGTGGCCGGCCATAGCAGCGCGCCGGCCAGACCGGCCACGAACAGGGTCAGCAACACCGCTGCTGCGCGACGCCCGTGGCGCAGCGGGAACATGGCCATCGCAGGCGCACTCGCATGCCGGCACAGCCAGTGCCCCAGCACGCCACCCAGCGCGATCGCGAGCAGTTGCATCCACGCGTTGCCGATCATCGCGACCAGTGCCAGCGCGGTGGCCGCAATGAACCCGCGCGGCAGGTCCGGTGCGAGCTGGCGCAACATCCCCAGCAAGCCATGTGCGACCACCACCACCGCCACCAGTTTCAGCCCATGCAGCGCGGCAGCACCCAGGCCGGAGCCCAGCGAGGGTGCCAGCGCGGCGAAGCCGAACATCAGCAACGCGGACGGCAAGGTGAACCCAGCGAACGCCGCCAGCGCCCCGCGCCAGCCACCGCGCAACAGGCCGATGGCGAAGCCCATCTGACTGCTGGCAGGTCCCGGCAGGAACTGGCAGACCGCGAGCAATTGCGCGTAATGCGCCTCGTCCAGCCAGCCGCGGCGGCGCACGAATTCCTCGCGCAGGTAACCCAGATGCGCGATCGGCCCACCGAACGAGGTGAGGCCCAGCATGAGGAAGGCAAGGAAGACCTCGGCCGTACGGCCTGCCGGCCGCGGCGTTGCAACGGGATCGGTGGTGGACGGCAGGGTCACGGCCCGGATTGTGCGGGACGCGCCTTGCGCATGCGTGTCCGCGCATGCGCCCCGATGCCTGCCTCTGTCGGGCTGAAATCTCTCGCACAGAAGCATCGCCCGGGCGCAACGAGTCGAGGCTCGCGCAGACCTGCTCGACACCGTCTTTATCGTGGAATGAAGCCCCCCCGAGACGCCCATGCACCAGCAGGAACTCGATGCCCTTTTCGACCCGCAGGCCGCCGGCTACGACGCGCAACGGGTGCGGATGGCACCGATCCGCGAGAGCCTGCCGTTCCTGCTGGAAACCGTGTTCGCCGACCTGCCGGAGGACGCGCGCGTGCGCAGCGCGACGGCTTCATCGACCGTTGCGCGTTCCATGCCGGCGTACTCGACACGCTGCCGGACGATGCCGGCTTCGATGCGCCGCTGCGTTTCCACCAGGCGGGGATGATCCACGGGTGGTGCGCGCGCTGGCGTTGAGTCCATGCGCGTGGCGAAAAGATAAATTCAACCCGATGGTTGACAATCGAATTCTCGATGCTTACATTCAACCACATGGTTGAATATTCCGATGCCCGATTGAACGACCTGTTCCGCGCGCTGGCCGATCCCACCCGCCGCGCGATGTTGCAGGACCTGGCCGCCGGCCCGCGCACGGTCGGCGAGCTCGCCGCGCCGCATGCGATCTCGCTGGCCGGTGCATCCAAGCACATCCAGGTGCTGGAACAGGCCGGGCTGCTGGATCGCCAGGTGCAGGGACGCGTGCATACCTGCCGGCTCGAGGCCGCGCCGCTGCATGAAGGCGTCGAATGGCTGCGCCACTACGAACGCTTCTGGACCACCCGACTGGATGCATTGGACGCATTGCTGCGAGCGGCGGATGCACCGGCGAAACCTGCACGTGCGCGCAAACGCACCCCTTCCGCGAAGACAAGGACCAAGCGATGAACGCGAATCCCCAGACCCATCAGACCGAGACCGACTACGCCAGCGTGGTCGCACCCCAGACCGTGCGCCTGCAGCGCCTGCTGCCCGGTCCGGTGGAGCGCATCTGGGACTACCTCACCGACAGCGACCTGCGCCGACAGTGGCTGGCCGCCGGCGACATGCAAGCGGCTGAAGACAGTGCGTTCACCCTGGTCTGGCGCAACAGCGAGCTCACCGATCCGCCCGGCCACAAGCCCGAAGGCTTCGGCGACGAACACCGCATGGACAGCACCATCACCGTCTTCGAGCCACCGCATCGGCTCGCCTTCACCTGGGGTGGCGGCGATGTCACCTTCACACTTGAACCGCGCGGCGAGCAGGTGCTGCTCACCGTCACCCATCGCGGCATCTCCGACCGCAACAACCTGCTGATGATCGGCGCCGGTTGGCACCAGCACCTCGACACCCTCGTCGCCCGCGCCAGCGGCTTGGCACCGGAACCGTTCTGGGATGGCTGGACGCGGCTGCGCGCGGAGTACGAGCATCGCATCCCGGCGTGAGCCGCGGCCCCTTTTCGGGCCCTCACCGCGCCAGATAGAAATCCAGCGGAATCAACTCCACCGCCCAACCGCCCTCTTCGCCGATGGTGGCCGCAGGATGCATCGCCGCGATGCGCAGCGCCTCGTCGTGGCTGTCGGCTTCGATGATGAAGAGGCCGCCGACCACTTCCTTCGACTCGGTGTACGGGCCATCGATCACGCGGGTCTTGCCGCCGCCCGGCAGCAATGTCTTCCAGTGCTCCAGATCGCCGAGCGACGCCGACACCAGCACCTTGCCGGTCGCGCGCATCGCGTCGTCCAGCGCCGGGCATTGGCTGACGATCACCTTCACCTCTTCGGGCGCGAGCGCGGCGAATTTTTCGGGCGCGAAATAGGCGAGGCCGAGGTATTGCATGGTTGTTCTCCGGGTGGATCTGTCTTGACGACGGTGCAGGGCATCCGGAATCGACAGGCACATTGTCCCCGGCACATTTCTCGTTCTGCGGTCAGCCGATGCCGCGTCGCGACCGCCTCACTTCAGATGCTTCGCGAAGAATGCCGCCAGCGTGGCCGTGGAGGTCACCCGGTTCGCCTGCTTGCGCCAGCCGTGGCCCTCGTCGGGGAACAGCAGGTACTCCACCGGCACGCCGCGCTTCTTCAATGCGGCGACGACTTGCTCGGCTTCGACCACCGGCACATTGGTGTCGTTGGCACCGTGCATCACCAGCAATGGGGTTTTGACGCGATCGAGTTTGTGGATCGGCGAGAGGTCGCGCAGCAGTTGCAGCTGGGTCTCGGGATCACCGTATTCGCCGGTGCTGATCGCGCCCATCCATGGCGTGCTCTGGGCGAAGAAGGTTTCGAAATTCACCATGCCGAACAAGTTGGCACCGGCGGCGAAGGTGTCCGGGTAGTCGGTCACCGCCACCATCACCACGTAGCCGCCGTAGCTGCCACCGACGATGCCCAGCCGGCCCTTCGCGCCGATGCGTTCGGCGATCAGGAAATCCGCGGCGGCCTTGATGTCCTTGTTCGCGTCGAAGCGGCCGGCGTGGTTGTCCATCGACATGAACTTCTTGCCGAAGCCCGACGAGCCGCGGATGTTCGGCGCGAACACGGCGATGCCGCTGGCCAGCAATGCCTGGTACTCGGCGCGGAACGCAGGGCGCTCCTGGCCTTCGGGGCCACCGTGGAAACTCAGCACCACCGGACCGGGTGCCTTGACGTCTTTCGGCAGGTACAGCCAGCCCGACAATTCCAACCCGTCGTGCGCCTTGAACGTGCGCAGGGTCGGCGTGACCAGTTGCGTCAGGTCCACGCCCGCGGACGGGCTGTAGGTGAGGCGGGTGTACGTGCCGCTGGCCAGGTCCAGTTGCCACAAATCCGAAGGCGCGACCGAGCCACTCAAGGCCATCACCACGCGTTTGCCATCGGGCGAGAAATCGGTGCCGCCCACCAATTCTGCAGGCGCGGCGGGCAGGCGACGGCGCGTGTTGCTGGCCAGGTCGAGCAGTTCCAGCTCGTTGCGACCGGCCACGTTCCACGTCAGCAAGGCGTGGGTCTTGGCATCGTCGAGGATGAAGTCGTCGAGTTCGGCATCGTCGCGTGCGGCCAGTTCGCTGCGCTTGAACGTTCGGCCGTCGGTGGAGATGTCGACGCGGGCCAGCGCCATGCGGTCGCGGTCGATGTTGTGGGCGATGTAGACGGTGTTGCTGTCGCTGCCGAACAGGCCCGAACTCTGCGCGCTGCCCTGGTGCGGCGTGAGCAGCATGCCGCGATGCGTGCGCAGGTCTTCCAGCCACAGGTTGTTGTTGCCGCGCGTCACCAGCCGGTTGACCACGGCGAGATGACCGCGCATGTCGTCGATGTTGCCGACGGTTTCCATCTCCACCGCGAGTTTCGCCTTGCCGGTGGCGGGGTCGTACAACCAGGTGTCGGTGCTGTCGGGGCTGCGCGCATTGCTGCGGAAGTAGTAGCGGCCATCGGGCGCGAAGTCGCCGGGGAAGGTGTTGGCGTCGCCTTCGTTGATGCGCGTCATCTGCACGCCATTGGCCGTGGTGAGGAACAGCTGCGCGTTGTAGCCCCCGCCCGGCGACACCGCATACGCCAGCTTGCCGTCGGGCGACCAGCGCAACCCGGAGACCGCATCGCTGCCGTTGGTCACCTGCCGCGGGTAACCGCCCTGCGCCGGGATGATCCACGCCTGCGGCGAGCCGCTGAGGGTGGTGATGTAGGCGATGTGCTTGCCGTCCGGCGAATACTGCGCCGCACTCGCGCCGCCGACCTTGCCCATCGCGGCGATGCGGGCTTCGAGCGCGGGGTCGGCGGGTGCGTCTGCGGCCAGGGTTGGGGCGGTGGCGAGCAGCAGGGCAAGGGCGAGGCTGATGCGATCGGCGGAGGGCATGGGCGGCGCTCGTTGGGTTTGTTGAAGCAACGTAGCAGATGGTTGCAGGCGGCCGGGGTGCCATGTCCTGGCGCAATTCAGACGGGAACGTTTTCTGCTCAGTTCGCTGATGTTTCCGACGGCCTATCATCGCCACCCATGGATGACATCGCCACGCGCCTTCGGGAACGCCTCGGGCTTGCCGAACCGGTGCAGGTCGATGTCCAGCGAGGCGAGGTCGAATCGTTCGAGGGCTTCGATCGCGAACGCATCGAGTACCGCGGACTCGAAGACGACGTCATTCCTGCCTTCCTGTTCACGCCGAGCGGGCACGCGGCGCGCGGCGGCGTGGTCGTCTTCCACCAGCACAACGGCGAATTCCACTTCGGCAAGAGCGAGGTTGCGGGGATCACGGGCGATGCGTTCCAGGCCTTCGGCCCGGCGCTCGCGCGCAGGGGTCTGGCGGTGCTGGCACCGGATGCGATCAGCTTCGAGGACCGCCGCGCCGCGGTGCAGGGCACCGAGCCGGACATGTACGACTGGCTGCAGCACTACAACGCCATGAGCTACCGGTTGCTGCAGGGCGACCTGCTGATGCGCAAGTGCCTGGACGACGCGCAGCGCGCGCTGAGCGTGCTGCTGCAGACCACCGGGATCGATGCGCGCCGCGTGGGCGTGGCGGGTCATTCGTACGGCGGCACCACCGCGCTTTACCACGCCGCCATCGATGCGCGATGCACGTTCGCCTGCATCAGTGGCGCGGTCTGCAGCTTCGAGGCGCGCCTGCGCGAAGGCACCGGGATCCTGCTGTTCGAGACCGTGCCCGGGCTTGCGCGCCAACTCGGCCACCATGACCTGCTGGCGGCCATCGGCCCGCGGCCGGCGATGGTGGTGTCGGGCACGCAGGACAAGTATTCGCGGGATGCGGATGCGGTCGTGGCCAGGGTTGCAGGCGACTTCATCACCACGCTGCGCGTCGAGCGCGGGCATGCGCTGGATCAGGAGCGGTTCGATGCGATGGTGGAGTGGATCGTGGCGCGCGTCTGAAAAGAGCTCACACCACCCGATCCCGCCCCGCCTGCTTCGCCCGATACAGCGCCTCGTCGGCGCGCGCGAACCAGCGATCGAAGCTTTCGTCCGGGCCGCGGATGGCGATGCCGACGCTGGCGGTCAGGCGCACGTCGTCGCCGACGCGCACATCGCGCAGCGCGCGCAAGGCCGCCTGCATGCGTCGGCTTGCGCGGTCGTGATCGCAGCCCGGCAACATGATCATGAATTCGTCGCCGCCGAAGCGCGCAACGACATCGCCCCCGCGCACATGCGCGCGCAGCGTTTCCGCCACCGCGATCAAGGCCTGGTCGCCCAGTCGATGGCCATGGGTGTCGTTGATCGCCTTGAACCGGTCGATATCGACGATGGCGAGGGCGCTCGCCGATTCACTCTCCACCCGCTCCGCGCGTTCGATCTTCTCGAGCAGGTACTCGCGCGATGCGGCGCCGGTCAGCGGATCGAACATCAGGCGCTGGCGCAGCTGGCGATTGGCGGCCTCGAGCAAGGGGATCGCCAGCCCGAAATAGGCGGTCGTCGCGATGATCGCGATCGCCAGCTGGTAAACGTAGACGAACTGCGTGAGTTCCAGCAGCCAGAGCAGCACGACCACCAGGAAGCTGACCACCGCCAGGCTGACCGTGGTCGCCATCGGCGATTCCGTGTACGTCAGCCACAGCTGCGGGATCAGCACGAAGAAGATCAGGAACGCGCTTTCGTAACTCGGGACGCGATCGGCGATCAGCATGACCGCGATCACCAGCACGACGTTGAAGAGCAGCTTGTAGCCGAACGCGTCGCGCAGGCGCCCGCCGCGCAGCACGGCATGCGCTTGCGCCCACAGCTCGTTATGGCGAAGCAGGCGCAGGAGCACTGCGGCGAACAAAGGCCCCAGCACAACGAGCGCGGCGAAATCGCCGATCCAGAACACCAATGCCGTCGTCCATGGTCCTTCAGGACCGAGCTGGTCGAAGGCGGCCAGGGTGGTGACCACGCCGATGGTGGCCAGTGCCGAAGACAGCGTGGCGATGAGCAGGAACGCGATGATCTGGTTCGGCAGGCGATGGCCCGGTTGCCGCGCGAAACGCCGGAGCACGAAGGCGCCGAGCGCGTAGCAGCCGATGTGGGCGATCGCATTGGCCAGGCCGAACGCCACCACGCGGGTCCAGTGCATGTCGACCTGGTAGATCGACAGCGACCACAGCGTGCCGCCGAAGCTGGCCAGCACCAGGTAGGGAATCACGCGCGGACCGAGCACCGCGAGGCTCGCGAAGGTCAGTGCCGCGGGCGGGTACCAGAGACTCGCATGGGTGGCGAACTCGCCGATGTGGCCGAGCCCCCAGAGGCCCACCCAGGCGATGGCCAGGGCAAGTCCCTTAGTCCAGCGCGGCCAACCGGCAGCGCTTGCGGCCATCGAGTCTTCGGTCACGTACAGGCCCAGTGGTAGACGGAGCCATCATCGCTGAAAAGGGGTGAGAGGACATTTCCTGACGATGACGTGGGCCAGTGGCGATGCAGTGGCGCGTACTGATGCGGACGCCTTGGTTTCAGAGACGCCATCTTGGCGAAAGCGTCGGCGCGGCGTCAGGGCTTAAAGAAGTCCACTCCGACCCGAATTCTTTGGCGCTTGCGCTTAAGATCCTGCATCAGATCCGTCGAATCCATATAGCGGCTTCTTCTCAACAACCGATCTCCATGCCGCACGAGCTGGATAGTCCAACTTTTCGTCTTTTAGACGGCGCTTTGCGTGGGTTAAGAGCACGCGCGGATCAACCATGTTCTTGACCGCGGGATCGTCAGGGAGGCCGTAACTTTGCCCGCCATCTGAACTGAATGAGTGTTTTAGAAAACTCAATGCAAACCTGTCTAAATTTTGGTCTTCGCGCTTGATTGCAGCGAAAACTCTCTTTGCGGCATTGGGTGCCGTTCGCATGATCGTCCAAAGAACACGAGACGGGTTGCACACAGACCAGAATGTGCCTCCTTCGACCGCACTTATAGTGTTAGAAGCCAGCTTTCTTGACGCCGCATCTTGCTTGGATGAAACACACATCATAGAACCATTGTTCCGTTTTGGAGCTGCGCCGTCACTAATAATGTCGGCGGCTAGCGTCAAAGCATCTGGATCAATAGCGATCGTATGGGCAATATGAGGTGCACTGTGGGTCTGATTCGACGCTGTTAGATTTTCAATTGCCGTTCTGGCCAAGTTTTCTGCGGAGATCGTAAAGAAGCCTCGCCGATTCTTGGAACTTGAAATCGGCTCTCTATCTATCAAGCGCCCGATTGCTATGCAAAGACGCTCCAAATCGGCGATCTCTCCTTTTGATATCGTCTTCGCGACATCGCCCAGCATGTCTAAGAATCCAAGACAATTGTCAGAAGTTAGAGTCGTTTCAATTTGCGCGCGCTTGAGAGGCTCAAGGATGTAATGCCTTGCGTCGACCAGACTCACGTCTGTGACGCCAATCGCCATGCTCATTGCGATGTTGAGACGACTCGGTGCTGCTAAGTGACCTTCCACGTCGACTGCGTTTCCAAACGCGAAATGACCGCTCGCTTTAGCTGCAGCAGGAAAGAGGTGATGAACCAGCTTCTGAACCGCGACTGGGTTTGGTGTCTTTGCGAAAAGTCGATCCATTTTATCTCGATGCTCTTCTTGATGCTTCTTTTTATTCTCGTCGTAAGAAGACATGCCAGAAGTAAACAACTCCGGATTTCTCCGCAGTGCGTCGTAAACACGTGGAGCACGAACCATTAAGCACGACAATCCTAAAATATCTGCGAATACCACCTCGCCCCGAAGTCCCGGCTCAATTACGCTCACAGTGTTCATGACGCGCGTTACATCTCTTGGCTGCTCGAGGAGATCGCGCAATCCCTGGAAGTAAAGAGATTGAAGGCGCTCGTCCTGCTTCGCGAAACGGTTTGCAGTAGCTTCAACAGAAAGGGAAGCGATCCCTTCATTCAATAGTTGCAGGCGCGCATGCGCAGAGATGGCTGGCACGGGAAGGCGCACTTGAACAATCTTGTCGATGTAGTTGACCGCCTGCGGAACGGCGGCCGCCTTCAGCGCGCGTCGAACATATTCTGGATCCCACGCTACTACATATCCTACATTCGGTAAGTGCCCAACAGCTTTTATTATTCTCACCATTTCGAAAACTTCGGCGGGAAACAAGCGATCTACATCGTCGATGAACACGTAGATTTTTTTATCAAGTTCTTCCAGCGCCTTCTCAAGCCTCTCCTTTTGACCCTCTATATCCCTCGATTTTTGATCGGCGACTCCACCAGTCGCTTTGCCTGCCGATTTCAAAACACCTTTGACGATTGATGCCCAAGGTTCCGCGCCTGGCACCCATTTCACAAAGTCGAGAACATCTGCGTAGTTGATGAGCTCCTTAGAAGCCTTCTTCGCAACTTCAGCGTTGTCTTTGATCTTGATGGCTGTCGCAATGGAATTCAGAAACTGACGAAGGAGAGGATCACGCTCACCAACTAGCCATGGATTGAAATGAACTATGACAGTTCCTTCGCTGTCATCCATGCGGATTAGTTGCTCCATCATGGAGAGAATCGATGTCTTGCCGCTCCCCCACGGCCCCTCTATCGACAGGACAAATCCAGCCGCCGATGACACTCGCTTCAGTGCGGCAACTGCAGATTTTGCGAATCCCTTCCTCTGCAGTTTGTCGTGGTCGATAGCGTCCGATGGCTGGAGAGGTTGGTCTGATCCAATTACTGGTAGCTCGGTCGCCATTTTGTCTATCTTCCTAATGACTAAACTAACCACATACTTGCGAACTGCATTTTTCGTGACGTGCCGCCGGCCTCATCGACAAATTTACACTGCGCAATGCCTTCGTTGCTTCCAGCTATAAGCGGCGTGGCGAAAAATTGGTCGACAAAGTGATGAGGCATCTCCGACTTTTTATTAGTACCGTTTCCATTTCTATGGAGTACTAACAGCCGGCTCTGTCGGCTGTCCGAAATAGACCATGCACACTGCCTCACAGAAAGCTTGAGGTAGTTGTCCTTGAGAGTGGAGGCTATCCACTGCAGACACTGCTGCGTATGGCTTGGCCTTACTCGGTGGTACATAGCCGAGCAGGCCTTCCAAGTTCGGATCCACCAGATGAAGCTGAGCAGCGCCGTTGGGGAGCGCCGCAAGTATTTTCTGGTTAGTGGCCTGCTCAGAAACATTTCCGGGGTCAGCGTCGTGGAGGACTCTGTAGGGAATATTGAAAGCATTTAGGACGCGAAGGAAGGCTGGGATATTTGACTTTCCATTGCAGTCTATTAGTGTCAACTCCCGCCGTAGTCTCCGATGTCGCTCAAAAAAGCCTAGAACCTCGGCAGCACGATCGAACGCAGCGATCGCACTGAACTCCTCCATCAGCACCACGCTTTTCGCGAAGAAGAGTTCGTTCACTGCTGGATCAAACTTCGCTACAGCATTGAGTCGTTGCTTGTCAGCCTGATGAGTCGACCCTGGAAACAAGTCCTGCGTCACTTGATGAGATGTGGCATCACCAGTCGCAGTCTTGAATATCCGGACTATCGCCCGATAGCTATTCGCAGTATCTAGAAACAACGGTGAGTGGGTACAGCAAACCACCTGAGTGCCCGGCTGGGATGCCAGCTTATGCAGAACATCCCGCATAAGGCGTTCCATTTGCGGGTGAAGGTAAAGTTCCGGCTCTTCCAAAAGCAGAATTGTGGATCTTTGGAATCCTGGGGTCATTCCAAAATTCGCTTGGCCTTGGGCATCAGCCAATAGCTGTAGCAATGTCATGACCAGCGTACGCTGCAGACCATGACCTTGATCCCCAACATCAGTTTCAATGCCAGCCACAACATCGCGGATCACCAGAGACGTCGATGGGAGCACCATCGCTCGCAACTCCGGCGGCTCTGTTCGGATCAACGCGTGTCCGCCAATAACCTCATTGAGGCTCTGGTTGATCTTTTCTTGAAGATCTCTGACTTCTTGCGCTTGACGTAGGGGGTTAGCTTCATCAGGCCGGAACAACGCTAGGACTTCGTCCAAGGCTTCTCGCAACCTCGCCATTTCAGGCCGTTGCGCCAGACTGCGCTCAACGATCAGGTTGACGAGCTTCCCGTAGGTCGATGCATCTTTTGCATTCGTCTCATCACTGGCCTCATGAACAGCTCTCACGAAGATTGCTCGAGGAAGAATCGAGTTTGCGTTGCTCTTCCAGTTGCCCCCGCCTCCAGGGTTCGCAACCCAATTTGCGGCCCCCACGTCGACCAGATGTGGACGCTGATCTCGCAAGGCAGTCCTCAGCGCTTCCTTGGATACTGCGTTGGGCCGGACGCTACGATTGGGAAGGGCCGCGATTAGCCCCTGGTACTCATCCGGAAATGACGTCCAGGCTGAATCCGAATCGGGCCAACCAACGAAGGTTTCAGTGCTTGAAAACGAATAGAGCTGCTCTTTCCATCCACCGGACTCACCATCTTCACCCGGTTCGTACCAGAAACGCTTCTTCAGTATCCATTTGTCGCCATCCATGCGACCTCGGATGGCGATCTGGTCTGCCTCTTCGGTACCGATGCCGGAGAAATGTCCGATCAGTTCGATCGCGTTATCGGCATTTATCTGGTGCCTTCGAAATAGTGAAGCGTCTTTGGCAGCGCTTCCACTGAGAAACAGCGCGAGGGCTGACAAAACGGATGACTTTCCTGCATTGTTCTCGCCAATTATGACTAGCAGGTCTTCCCAGTTGAGGTTCACATACTCGATGCATTTGAAGTTGCGAATCTCAAAGCGGCGCAGTTTCATTGCTTACCTCTCACGAAGTCAGTTGCCTTCATTCAGCCCGCGTCGCCCGATTAACGAAGCGCAGCGCGGATCTACGTGATCGAAGACATAGAAATTGGGTGGAGTCGGCTTATCCAGCGCTGGCCCTTGAGCATCTAACACCACTGCCTCTCACAAGGCACCCCATCGTTATCCCCATCCATCTGCGTATTCGGGCAGTGCTGGATGAAGTACGTCGCTTCCTCGCATGAGCGCATCTGCGAGCAGTGCGTACGCCCATCGCATCGAGATGGCGCGGATGGCGCGGGAGCCGCGCTCGCGGCAATCGGTGCGTTATCCCGTGGCTTGATCCAGGACCGATCCTCCACCGGCATCGCCACCGGTTCGGGTGGTGGCACGCGCCGTTTCGGTGCCGCGACAGGAATCGCCTCGACCTTCGCAACGTGCGCCTGGTAGCGGTCGATGCCGACCAGCCCGATCGCGCCGATGGCGACCAGTGCAATGAAGCTCGTGAATTTCATGGAGTCCTCACTCCGATGCTTCGCCCGATTCTGCCCCAGTGGCTTCACGTGGCGGGGTGGTAATAGTTCACACGGGATGAGCGGCGTTGCTGGACTGGCATCGCGGGTGCGTTTCCATCGCGATCCGATTTCGCACAGTCGGGGCTGAAGCCCCTCCCACAGGAGCGAGCACCACGCCTTTCGCGGACTCGTGCTGAAGCCTGTCCCACGGGATCGAGCGCCTGGCCTTTCATGAAGCCCCTCCCATAACGGCATGCGCTACGCCCGACAGTCCCGATCACCACCCCAACCCCGACACCACCGGCATGGCGCGCGGGCCCAGCCGTCGGAAAGCCGACCAGAAGCAACCGATCAATTGCATTTCCGAAAGGAAAGCTAAAGATTGCATTTGCAAAAGGCAATGTATAAATTGCCAGCACTCCGACACATCTCGCGGGTGCCATGGATACGAACGCCTACACGATCCATACGCCAGGGCAGCTGGCCCCTTGCTGCGCGCCCTGCGCAAACAGCGCGGGCTGACGCAGGCCGACCTTGCCCGGCAGCTGGGCATCACCCGCCAGGCCGTCACCACGCTGGAAAGCCGCCCGGAGACGGCCACGTTCGAGCGACTGATGAAGGTCTGGGCCGTGCTCGGATTGGAAGTGTCCCTGCGCGCGCGCGCCGTCCCCACAGACCCGACGGAGTGGTGAGGCCATGGCCGAGCTGCACGTCTGGATGAACGGTGAAGCCGTCGCTTCCTGGCAACAGGCCGCGTCGGGTTCACGGTTGAGCTACCTGCCCGCGTGGCTGGCTTCGCCGCGCGCCCGGCCACTGTCCCTTTCGCTGCCGCTGCTGCCTTCCGGCGAAGACCACCGCGGCCATGTGGTCTCCGACTACTTCGACAACCTGCTGCCGGACAACGCGGAGATCCGCAACCGCATCCGCGACCGTTTCCGCCTGCGCTCGGCCGGCACCTTCGAACTGCTGCGGGAAATCGGTCGCGATTGCGTGGGGGCGGTGCAGTTGTTGCCGGACGAGCGGGCACCGGATGACCTCCACGAGATTCGATCCACACCCTTGAGCGAGGGCCAGGTCGCCGATGTGCTTCGGCGCGTCACCGCACGTCCACTGCCCGGCCAGGCGGCGGGCGACGACGGGGAATTCCGCATCTCGATTGCGGGTGCGCAGGAAAAGACCGGGCTGCTTCGCCATGACGGACAGTGGTGCCTGCCGATCGGCAGCACACCGAGCACCCACATCTTCAAGCTTCCGTTGGGGCTGGTGGGCAACATGCGCGCCGACATGGAACTCTCGGCCGAGAACGAATGGCTGTGCATGCAGCTGCTGGACGCATTCGGGATTCCCGTTGCGAGCACGGCGATGGAGTCGTTCGACGGGCAACGCGTGCTGATCGTGGAGCGTTTCGACCGCAGGCTGGCGCGCGATGGCACGTGGTGGATGCGCTTGCCGCAGGAGGACATGTGCCAGGTCTTCGGCCTGCCGCCTTCGCGCAAGTACGAAGCCGATGGCGGTCCCGGCATCGTGCAGATCATGGATCTGTTGCGCCAATCCCTGGAACCGCAGGACCGCGCCACCTTCTTCAGGACCCAACTCCTGTTCTGGATGCTGGCCGCCACCGACGGGCACGCGAAGAACTTCAGCGTGCACATCGAACAGGGCGGCCGGTTCCGCATGACGCCCATCTACGATGTCCTGTCGGTGTATCCGATCCTCGGCCGCGGTCCCGGCCAGCTGGACCCTCACGACGCAGCGCTGGCGATGTCGGTGGCGGGCAAGAATCGCCACCGCCGTATCACCGAGATCCGCCGACGGCACTGGAACGCCACCGCGCGTGCCTGCGGGATCACCGACGGTGCCGAGCCCTGGATCATCGAACTGTTGGACCGCGTCGAGCCGGCAATCGCGGAGGTGCAAGCGCGGTTGCCTCCCGGCTATCCCGACCACGTGGCGACGTCGATCTTCGATGGCCTCAGGCAGGCTGCGGACCGGCTGGCGGCGATGCAACCCGAGGCGTGAACCATCACGGGATCATCGTCATTCCGTAGCGCCCAACCGCCAGCCCAACCCCGACACCCGCCCCGCATGGCGCGCCAGCGCGGCGGCGATCACATCCGCAGTTCCTGCGACATGCAATGCGGAACGCGCGCGGGTCAGGCCGGTGTAGAGCAGCTCGCGGCTGAGCACGCGGCTGTCGGCGCGCGGCAGCTGCAACCACACTTCGTCGAACTCGCTGCCCTGCGCCTTGTGCACGGTCATGGCGAAGGCGGATTCGTGCGCGGGCAACGCGGCGGGATGGAAGGCGCGCACGTGGTCGCTGCCTTCGCCCGAGAACCAGGCCAGCGGCGTGCCGTCGGCATCGGCCAGGCAGATGCCGACGTCGCCGTTGAACAGGCCGTGGCGATAGCTGTTCTCGGTGATCAGCAGCAGGCGGCCGGGGAACCACGCGGGCGGGGTGCCGATGCGGCGGCCGGAGAGTGCGACTTCGATGCGGGCGTTGAGGCCGCGCGCGCCTGACGGGCCTTCGCGCAGCGCGGTGAGCAGGCGCAGCCGATTGCCCTGCCGCAGCGCCTGCGCGGGATCGGTGTGCGTGGCCAGCGTGCGGAAGTGCGCGAGCAGATCCGGCCGCGCCTGCAGCGGATCGTCCACGCCTTCGTGGAAATGCACATTGGAGAGCGTGCCGCCGCGCAGCAACGAGAGCGCTTCCAAGGCATCGCCGTTGCGCACGGCCTCGGCGAGTGGCGCGAGGTGCAAGGCTTCGCTTTGGCGCCAGCCGTGTTGGAGGTGGACGCGATGGCCCACCAGGTGGTTCGTACCCGCATCGACCGGCACGTCGCCGAGCAATGGATGCAACGCGGCCGCATCGCCCATCGACAACGCATCGCCGGCACCGGCGGCACCGAGGATCGCGGCCAGCACATCGCCGGCTTCGACCGAGGGCAACTGGTCGGGGTCGCCCAGCAAGACCAGTTGCGCGCCGTCGGCCACCGCTTCGGTGAGCTTGCACATCAGCGGCAAGTCGACCATCGAGGCTTCGTCGACCACCACGATGTCGAACGGCAGCGGGTTGTCTTTGTTGTGGCGAAAGCGCGGCGAGTCCGGAACGGTGCCGAGCAGGCGATGCAGGGTGCTGGCCTGCGCGGGCAGCGCTTCGAGCAAGGCGGCGCCGATGCCCTGTTCGGCCATCTGCGCGACGGCGCGACGCAGGCTTTCCGCCATGCGTTCGGCGGCGCGGCCGGTGGGCGCGGCCAGCGCGATCCGCGGCGGCGTGGTGCCGGCTCGGCTCGCCTGCGCAACGCGCAGGGTGAGCAATCGAGCAATCGTGGTGGTCTTGCCGGTGCCGGGACCGCCGGTGACCAGCAGCAACGCGCGGCGCAGGGCGAGGGCGGCGGCGCGGGCCTGGTGGTCGCCGCTATGTGCGTCCGGGAACAGTGTCGCGAACAACAGCGCGATCGGTTCGATTCCGATCTCCGGATTCGGCGCCGATGCGATGCGCCGGAGTTGCATCGCCAACCGACGTTCGTATTCGCGATAGCGGCGCAAATACAACAAGCCGTTGTCGAGGACGAGCGGCGCGGTCTGCGCTTCATCGATCGGCGATGCCGGCGTGGCGACGAAGCGCGATGCGGCGAGTTGCTGCCGCCATGCCTCGGCATCGGGCCAGGCGATATCGGCATCGACCAGTTGCCGCGGCGATGCAGGATCGAAGCCGGCATGTCCCTGCGCGACAGCGAGCGAGGCCAACGCGGCGGCGGCCAGCACATCGTCCGGCGTGTCCGGATCGAGGCGGCGCATGGTGTTGGCCAGTGCATCGTCCAGCGTGCGCAAGACGCCGGCCTGTTGCAGGGCGCGCAGCAGGCTCATGCGGCGGCTCCGATGGCATCGCCGCCGCCGAACAACGCGTCCAGCGCATCGACGAGTTCCGGGGTGAAGCGTTGCGCATGGATGCCGGGCGAGTCGTCTCGATCCGCATCCAGCCCGCGACAGAACACGTAGCGGATGCCGCCGAAATCGCGGGCGTAGTCGTAGCCGTCGCGCAGGCGGAAGCGCAGCCAGCGGTGAAGGGCGAGCGTGTAGATCAGCGCCTGCAGGTCGTATTCGCTGTGCGCCATGGCGCGCTGCAGGTTGGGGGCGTCATACGCGGGCAGGCGGTTGGATTTGTAGTCGAGCACGTACCACTTGCCGGCATGGCGATAGGTCAGGTCGATCAGGCCGGTCATCAGGCCTTCCAGCCGCTGGCGCAGGCCGAAGCCGTTGCGCTCGCGCACCACGCCATGCGCGTGCAGCAGTTGCAGCAGCGCATCGACCTGGGTCGTGCGCAGCGAGAACTGGAATTCGATTTCCGCGCGGCGATCAAAGGCAGGCACATCGCACAGGCGAACGCCTTCCGGCAGCGCGACGGTCAGCGTCTGCCCGACGAACTGCGTGGTCAGCGCGACGCCGTCCTCCAGCACGTCGGCGCCATAGCCTTCCTTGCCGAGCGCGTCGACGATGACGTCGGCCTCGTCGTTCGGCGCAACATCGCCCGCGCGCCAGTCGCGCCATGCCGCGAAGTCCGCATGTTCCAGCGCCGCGTGCAGGGCCACGCCGTAGCGGTTGCCGGCGAAGCGTGCGTCGAAGTCGGTGTCGACCGGCGCGTCTTCGCTGGCGTCCGGTTCGTCGTTGCCTCCGCTCGCGGGCAAGGTGGACGCACTGGCGGTCTCGATGCCGGCATCGGCCTTGGCCAACTGGCTGAAGCTGTAGACCCACCAGTCGTGCGAGAGCCGGCGCGTGACGCTGCGCGCGGGCGGGATCGTGGCATCGGATTCGGCGGGCAACCGTGCCAGCTGATCGGGCGAGCGCGATGCATCGAACACGATGCCGGCGTTGGTCAACGCATCGACATCGCCCAGCATCTTCGCCAGCGGCGTCTTCACTGCGTTGAAGAAATTTCCGCTGGCGATCCACAGCGCGTGCTCGGCGCGCGTCAGGCCCACGTAGAGCAGGCGCGCATCCTCGGCCAGTTGCTCGTGCTTCCATGCCTCGCTGGCGGTGTTCCATTCCGCTTCCGGCAGCTCCAGACCCCAGTGCAGGCGACGCTGGCCGCTGGCGGCGTCATGCGCCACGCAACAGCGACCGGGCGATGGCGGCTTGCCGCCGATGCCGACGAAGGGCAGGAACACCAGCGGATACTCCAGCCCCTTGCTTTTGTGCAGGGTGACGATCTGTACGCGGCGCGCGTCGGACTCCAGCCGCAGCAGTTGCGTTTCGTCGTTGGAATCCGCGGTGGCGATGCGCTGGCCCAGCCAGTCGACCAGGCCATGCAGCCCGAGCGCGCCGGCCTGCGCTTCCTGCAGTAGTTCGGCGAGCTGCAGGTAATTGCTCATGCGTCGCTCGCCATCGAGCAGGCCGAGCAGGCGTTCCGCATGCGTCGCGCAGAGGTCGCCGATCAACGCGAGCGGGCCGCCGCGCAACAGGCGTTCGCGCCAACCCATCGCGCGTTGCTGCCAGACGCGGTGCGCGTCAGCATCTGCCTCGAGGTTGTCGATGCCGAGCGCATCCACGCCGACCAGCACCGTCGACAGCGCGGTGCGCAGGCGGCCGTCATCGCCGCCGTGCAACAAGGCCAGCAGCAGCGCGTGCAGGTCGCGCGCTTCGGCGGTGGCGAACAGGCTCTGCTTGCCGGCCGCCACCGCGGCGATGCCGACCAAGGCCAGCGCCTGCTGGATCATCGTGGCCTCGCGATGGCTGCGCACCAGCACGGCGATGTCGCCGGGCTGCACGGGTTCGCCGTCGATCAGTGCCTTGCCGGCGCGCGCCTCCGACAGTACGGCGTGGATCGCCGCGACGCAGGCATGGGTCGCCAGTTCGCGCGATTCGCTCGCGCTCCACGGCTTCTGCTTGCCCTTGTCGTCGACCGGTGGTTTGGGTGCGCACCAGACCGTCAGCGCGGGTGCGGGTTCGCCATTGCGTAGGAACCCGTCGTCGCGACGCTTGCCGCCGGCTTCAACCGCGAAGAAACCGATGCGCGGATCGATGAAGGCCGCATCGCCAGCGTTGTCGTACATCGCGGCAACGGCGCGGAGCAGCGCAGGACGCGAACGGAAGTTATGCGACAGCGGCGGCGCAGGCTCGGCGATGTTCGCCGCAGCAAGATAGGTGTGGACGTCGCCGCCGCGGAATCCGTAGATCGCCTGCTTGGGATCACCGATCAAAAACAGTGCGGGCGCATCATTATCGCTCCCGAACACGCGATTGAAGATCGCCCACTGGCGTGCGTCGGTGTCCTGGAATTCGTCGACCAAAGCGACCGCGTATTGCGTGCGCAGTTGCCGCACCAGCGTGCCAGCATCGTCCTGCGCCAGCGCATCGGCGACGCCGTCGATGAGGTCGTCGTAGGTCTGCACGCGGCGCTGTTGCTTGAGTAGCGCCAGGCGTGCGCGCGCATCGTCGCGAATGCGATGCAGCAGGTTGCCGCGACGGCGCGCGAGCAATCCATCCAGTGCCAGCAAGGCATCCAGGTAATACGCCACCGCGTTGCTGACATGCGCCGATACGGGCGTCCTGTCCGCGTTGCCTTTCTTGGTGCCCGCCGCCAATGCGGTCGCAGTCAGTTTTTCCAGCTTGGGATGCGGCGCGCCCGCCAGCCACGGATCGCAGGCGAAGCCCTGCAGCCACTGGCGCAGGTTGGCCAGCCATGTCTGCTTGTATTGCCCGCGGTGCATCACGTCGGCATCGATCGCAGCGGCGAGGGCATCCAGGAAGTCTTCGCCGTACTCGTTCCACGCCTGCTGCAGCGCGACTTGTGCGTGGAGCACGTCGCGTTGCAGAGCATCGATGCTTGCGGCGAGCCCGGCATCGGCCAGCGGCGGAAACAGCACCGGTTCGCGCAGTAATGCGGGCAGGTCTTTGGCCAGATCCTCGAAGCCACCCGACCACAACATCGCCAAATCGTCCGCGCCTGCGCTGTCCTGTGCATGCACGCGCCACAGGTCGGCGGCGAGTTCCGCGCGCAGGTCGCGGTCATTGGTCAGGAGCGTGGCGGCATCGAAGCCCTGCCCGCTTTCCACTGCGTGTTCGCGCAGCACGCGCGCACAGAAACCGTGGATGGTGAAGATCGCGGCGAGGTCGGTTTCCAGCGTGGCCTGGCGCAAGCGGCGACGCAGTGATTCGTCACTCTCTTCACTGCGCGTGCGATGCGCATCCAGAAGTTGCCGGGTCAGCGAAGCTTCCGCGCTGTCGTCGTCGGCTGCAGGCGCGTCGAGCAAATCGAGCGTGAGTTGCAGGCGTTCGCGGATGCGCTTGCGCAGCTCCTGCGTGGCCGCCTCGGTGAAGGTCACCGCAAGGATCTGGCCAATACGCAGGCCGCGCTCGACGACAAGGCGCGTCACCAGCGTGGCCAGGGTGAAGGTCTTGCCGGTACCGGCGCTGGCTTCGATCAGCTGCAGGCCATCCAGCGGGAGATCGAGATACGGATCGCGCGCGATGTCGCTCATGCGGCGTCCTCCGCATCGTCATCCGGCAACATGGCATCACCGAGTTCGATCGCCATCGGAATGCCACGCGTGACCGAGCCGAACACGATGCCGGTGATGCGCGCGAAGTCGCGCAGCGCAGCGGGATCGGCAAATGGATCGCGGCCGCGCAAGGCGAGCCGGATCGCGTCGCTGTCGCCCTCACCCCATTGCCGGTCGCCACCGCGCCAGCGTGCGGCGGCGTTGCGGATGCCGCGCTCGGAATCCTCCGCGGAGAACAACTCCCAGCCGCTGCACGGCGCGAACGGCAGCGGTTGCTGCAAGCCGTCGCGGCGCAAGGTCATCAGGCTACGCAATGCGTCGATCGCTTCGCCTTGCGAAAGTGGTGCACGCACATGCGCATCGATACCGGCATCGACATCGTCCCGGACTTCGACGAACGGCACATCGAAACCTGCAGCCGATGCCAGCAACCAGTCCAGTCCATTGCGGATCGACGAATTGCCGTTCGGCTTGCCGAAACGCAATCGCGCGATGCCGTTCGGCCACACATCACCGAGGCGACCATGCAGGCGCAGACCGTCGATGTCGACGTGCAACGCGTGCGATGTCGGCTCGTCGCCGCTACGCCACTGCGCAAAGGCCTGCGCATACGGCGCGACTTCCTTGATCACCTCGGCCAATGCGCGCGCGCCGAGCGGACCGGATGGCAGCAAGCCGCGAGCGCGCAATGCGGGCTGCATCGCCGTGGCAGCGTCGCCTTCCAGCAGCCGGTCGAACACCGCGCGTTGCAAGGCCATGCGGTCGAGTCCGCGTGCAGCCGCCTGCAACGGTTCGATGTCTTCGGCCGCCGCCTCCAGTTCCGGCAGGCGCAGGCCCAGGCGCTGGCGCAGGAACTGCTCGGCCGGCGCTTGCAGGAAGCGGCGCAGCGCATCGAGCGAGAGGTCGGTCTCTGCTTCAAGCGGCGATGCGAGCAAAGTCGCCGTTTCGAGCCACGGAGCAAGCGATTCGCGCGAGCCGGACAGTCGCCCGGCTGCCGGATGCCAATGGCCGCGATAGCTGAAGAGCCGCGCGTCATCGGCACCGAACGCGGCCGGCGAGAACGGCTGCAACGGGTGCCGCAGCACCAATGCGCTGACGGCTTTTTCCGGTTGCGCGTGGTAGTCGCCGGCAGCGGCGAGCAGCTCGGACACCAGCGCGGAAGGTTCGCGCGCGCTGCCGTCGCGCGGATCGGCACCGAGCCAGCTCAGGTAGAACACGTCCTGCGCGGCAGAGAACAGTTGCAGGAACAGATAGCGGTCGTCGTCACGGGTGGAGCGATCACCGTGGCGACGTCGATCCGTGCCGAGATCTGCCGTCAGGCGATTGAGCCCGGCCGTACTGTCGCGCCGCGGGAAGTCGCCATCGTTCATGCCGAGCAGGCAGATCGCGCGGAACGGCAACAACCGCATCGGCACCATCCGCGCGAAGCTGACGCCGCCGGTCAGCAGCGGCGCGCGGATGTCCGCTTCGGTCAGTCGCGCGGTGAAATGCGCGCGCACGATCTCCGCCGCCAGCGGCGCATCGAAGCCGGCCTTGTGCGCCTGTTTCGCGAAGTCGTCGACCAGCGTGCGCAGGCGATCCAGCGCGCGTTGCCCGCTGGTCGTCGACGGCGGCCGAGGCAGCAATGCATCGAGCAATCCGAGCAGGCGTTCGCGCCACTGGGCGGGCGGCATCGCTTCGCCGAGGACGCGTTCGTTGCGCGCGAGCGTGCGCAGCATTTTCAGCAGCGCATCCAGCGCGGCCAACGCGCCGCCTTCGAGCTCGGGCCAGGGCGCAACGCCTGCGATGTGATCCTCACTGCCACTGGCATGGCCGAGCAGCAAGCGATCCAACGCGAACTGCCAGGTGTAGGCATCGTCCTGCGGCCCACCCTGCCGTTCGCGATGCCGCGCATCGATGCCCCAACGCGCGCCGGCCGCATGCAGCCAGCCGTGCAGGCGCTCGAAATCGGCAGCGTCCAGGCCGGCGGCTTCGGCCAATGGCGGACTGGCCAGCAGATCGAGCACTTCCTCCAGCCCGAAGCGCGACACCGGCAGCGCGAGCAGGCGCAGGAACACATCGGCCAGTTGCTCGCCGGCCAGCGGGCTGGCATCGGCCAGCGCATACGGGATCGCCTGTCCGGCATGGCCATCGCTGCCGAACACCGCATCGAGATACGGCACGTACGGATCGATGTCGGGTGCCAGCACCGCGATGTCGCGCGGCTGCAGCGGCGGATCGAAGCGATTGTCTTCGAGTAGTGCGCGCAGGCGGTCGTGCAGCACCTGCAGTTCGCGCAGGCGGGTGTGGCAGGCGTGGAACTGCAGGCTGGCGTCAGCGGCATCGACGCCATCGCGTTTGCTGCCTGACGGTTCCACGCGGCGATGGAACAGGTCGGCCTGCATGCGTTGCAGCAGGCCGTCGTTCGCGCCTTCCGCGGGATCCGCATACGCGGCGATCTCGCCGGAGGGATGCACGACCTCGTAGCTGCCAAGCAGCGCCATGAAGTCCTTGCCCGCCGCGCCCCAGTCGCGCAGCAACGGGTTCTCGCGGGCCTCGTCGCCGAACGGTTCGACGCCCTCGCGCAGGCGTGCGCCCAGCGATTGCAGGTCGCCCCAGTAATGCTTCGTCGGTGTCGGCAGGTAAAAGTGCAGCGTGCCGACGCGCGACTGCGTGGCCAGCACGCGCAGCACGTCTGGCGAGATGTTGAGCGTACCGAATGCGAACAAACGCCTGGGCAATCCGACGGGCAGCGCATCGCCATCGCTGAAACGCGCGAGGTAATCCTGGATCCGCCGCGCGCGATGCTGGCGGCCCGCGGCGACCGCGCGCCACAGGATCGCCTGCGGATCTTCGGGATCGGCACCGCCGTCCCAGCGCAGCAGCCAGTCGCGACGCCAAGCCTGGTATTTGTTGAAGACGTTGGCGAGTTCGCCGGCGAGCGACCAGGATTTCAGCGGGTCCGCATCGGCAAGATAAGCAGCGAGCTGGGCCATCGCCAGCTTCCCGCGCAACGCGGGATCGGACAGCGCGGCGTGCAGGCGCCAGTGCAGGGTGTCGAGGTCGAGGTCGTCTTTCGATGCGCCGAGGTTTGAATCCAGCGCGCGCGCGACGAATTCGCCGGGGGTGAGGAATTCGAGATTGGCGGCGATGCCGTGGCGCGCGGCCAGCGTGGCCTGCAACCAGCGCCGCATCGCCACCTGCGGGATCAGGATGGTGTCCGGGGCCAGCAGCGACTGATCGGGCACGTTACTGCGCAATTCTTCCGCCAGCAGGCCGGCCAGTACGTCCAGCGCGTTGCCGTGATAGAGGCGGAAGTCGGGTGCGGGGCTCATCGGTCATCGCATTGTGCCGGAGCGGGTCTCGCGGGCTGCGACCTGGTGCAGGCCTGCGATGCGGATCCGTGGCGAACTGCTTCGTTCAGGCTGAAGGTGCTGGCCGTGCCGCGGACGGGTACCATTCCTGTACCAATCAGTTCAGCCGTGTCGCACGCCGGCATGCCGAACCCGTGCGTTTCGATGCCGCGCCGACCCCGCCAACGGATCCCGCTTTACCCGATGACCGATGCCTCCCTTCCCGCCGTGCGCCTGCAGGCCGTCCGTCTCGATCGTGGCAGGCGCGCGATCCTGTCGGGGCTGGACTTGTTGGTACCGGGAGGCAGCATCACCGCGGTGCTGGGTCCGTCCGGCAGCGGCAAGTCCACGCTGCTGTCGGCATTGACCGGTGAACTGGTGCCGACCAGCGGATGCGTGGAACTCTTCGGCACGCCGGTACCGCGCAATGCGCGTGCGTTGCTCACGATGCGCAAAAGCCTGGGCGTGCTGCTGCAGGGCAATGGCCTGCTGACCGACCTGACCGTGGCCGAGAACGTGGCGCTGCCGCTGCGCACGCACACACGTTTGCCGGAGCCGGTGCTGCAGGCGCTGGTGCGGATGAAGCTGCACGCGGTGGGCCTGCTGGCCGCCGCCGATGCCTGGCCGCGCGAACTGTCGGGCGGCATGGCCCGGCGCGTCGCTCTGGCCCGCGCACTGGCACTGGATCCGCCGCTGATGCTGTACGACGAACCGCTGACCGGCCTCGACCCGATCGCATCGGGCGTCATCACCGCCCTGATCCAGCGGCTCAACCGCAGCCTGGGCCTGACCAGCATCATCGTCAGCCACCACGTCCGCGAAACCCTGCCGATCTGCGACCAGGTGGTGGTGATCGCGAACGGACGGATCGTCTTCGCCGGTGTTCCGGCCGCATTGGAATCCACTAGCGATCCGCTGCTGCGGCAGTTCCTCGACGGCCAGCCGGATGGACCCATTGCTTTCGACGCGCAAGTGCGCACGCGGGACGCCGCCTGATGGCCTTCGCCGAGGCGATCCGCTCGGTCGGCCGTGGCGGCCTGTTCGGGCTGACCATGCTGCGCGGCTCGGTGCCGACCCGCGACTTCCTCGCCGAACTGGTGCGCGAGATCTACAAGGTCGGCGCGCGTTCGCTGCCGATCATCGCGGTCGGCGGCGCCTTCGTCGGCCTGGTGCTGACCCTGCAGGGCTACCGCACGCTGAGCACGTATGGCGCAGTCGATGCGCTGTCGACCCTGCTCGGCCTGTCGCTGTATCGCGAGCTGGCACCGGTGCTGACCGCGCTGCTGTTCATTGGTCGCGCCGGCAGTTCGATCGCCGCCGAACTCGGGCTGATGCGCGCCACCGACCAGATCAAGGCGCTGGAACTGATGGCGATCGATCCGGTCGCCAAGGTCGTCGCGCCGCGCTTCTGGGCCGCGGTGCTGACCGTACCCTTGTTGACCGGCATCTTCGTGTCGCTGGCGATCAGCGCCGGCTGGTTCCAGGCGGTGCAGGTGCTCGGCATCGACAACGGCAGCTTCTGGTCCGGCCTGCGCGGCAGCGTCGATTTCTGGGACGACTTCGGTGTTTCGATGCTGAAGTCGGCGGTGTTCGGCGGCATCGCCGCACTGGTCGCCGCCTACGTCGGCTTCCACGCCGAGCCGACCATCGAAGGCACGTCGGTGGCGACCACCCGCGCGGTGGTCAATGCCTCGCTGCTGGTACTCGTCTTCAACTTCATCCTTTCCGCCCTGCTGTTCCGTTGAACGAGTGAGACCCTGACCATGGCCATCCGCGGACCACGACTCGAATTTGCCGTCGGTGCTTTCCTATTGCTGGCGCTCGCCTCGCTGCTGGTGCTGGCGCTGGCCTCGACCAACCGCCAGTTCGGCTTCGGCGGCAGCACCTACCCGCTGGTGGCGAAGTTCACCCAGCTCGGCCAGTTGCGCGCCAACGCGCCGGTGAAGATCGGCGGCGTGGTGGTCGGCCAGGTCAGCAAGATCGACCTGGACCCGAAGACGTTCCAGTCGGTGGTCACGCTGTCGATCGATGGCCGCTACCAGGAACTATCCGCCGATACATCGGCCGGCATCTTCACCAGCGGCCTGCTCGGCGAAAGCTACATCGGGCTGTCGCCGGGCGGCGATCCGGAATCGCTCAAGCCGGGCGACGAGATCGCCTTCACCCAGCCGGCGGTCGACCTGCTGCAACTGGTCGGCAAGTACATGTTCAGCGGCGGTGGCACGCCCGCGGGCGACGATGCCGCCACCGAAGCGCCCGCCGATCCGGCCGCACTGCCCGCCCCGAGGGACAGACCCCATGAAGAACATGATTGCCATGAAGACCGTGCTTGCCAGCGCCGTGCTGTGCACCTTGCTCACCGTCGCGCCATCGTCCGTCGCGGTTTCCGCCACGCCGCCCGCCAGCACTGCCCAACAGGGTGCCGCCAGCCGCGTGGTGGTGGACAGCGCCGGTCGCGTGCTGGCCACGCTGGACAGCCGCCGCGCCGAGTTCAAGGCGAACCCTGCCGCGCTCAACCAGTTCATCAAGACCGAGTTCACCCGCAGCTTCGATTCGGACTACGCGGCCCGCCTCGTCTTGGGCGTGCATGGCCGCAACGCCGCGCCCGCCGACGTGGCCGATTTCGCCGCGGCGATGGCCGACAACCTGACCGCGCGTTACGGCGCGTCGCTGCTCGACTTCAACACGAAGTTGCAGGTCAAGGTGAAGTCCGAGACCCCGCTTCCCGGCAATCGCGGCGTGCGCGTGAGCACGCAGATGCTGCGCCAGGGTGGCGCGCCGATCCCGGTCGATTACCTGCTGCGCAACGTCAACGGCCAATGGAAATTGTTCGACGTGATGGTCGAAGGCATTTCCTATGTGCAGGCGTTCAAGAACCAGTTCGCCGCGCCGCTGACCCAGAAGTCGATTCGCCAGGTCGCCGCCGACCTGCGCGCCGGCCGCATGCAGGCCGCCCCCGCACCGGGCAAGAAGGCCAGGTGATCGAAGCCGCAGCCAGCGTGCATCGCGACGGCGAACGGCTGTTGCTGTCCGGCAGGCTGGACCGCGATGCCGCCACCGCGTTGTGGCCACAGGCGAGCGCAGCGATACCCGGCGCTCGCGTGCTGGATGTGAGCGCGATGCAGACGATCGACAGCGCCGGGCTGGCGATGCTGGTCGCGCTGGCCGAACGCATGCAGGATGTCCACATCGCGGGCATGCCCCCCGGCATGGCCGACCTGCTGGCGGCGTATCGCCTGCGTCCCACCTTGGCCTTCGACGACGGCCGCTGATGTCCCTGCATAAGGATGGTCCGATGATGCGGTTGCGTTCCCTCGTCCTGCTGCTGTCATGCGCGCTTGCGAGCGCTTGCGCGACCACCGGCGATCGCGCCGCGGAAACCGCTGCGCCGCAAGATGCGCCGGCGATCGCGGGCGATGTCGCCGCAGCGGACACGTCCACGCCATCGGTTGCGACCGATGTCGAACCGCCGGTGCCGGCAACGCCCGTCCTCGCGGACACCACCCAGCCGCAAGACACCACCGGCCACGTCGCCGATGCCACGCCAGGCGATGCCGAAGCCGACTTCGCCGCGATCTACGGCCAGCCCGGCGACCGCAACGGTTTGGCGATGGGTGGCGACCCGGCACCGGCGGCCTTCGACCCGTGGGAGAAATACAACCGCCGGGTTCATGCGTTCAACATGGCCGTCGACCGCGGCCTGGCCAAGCCGCTGGCCCGCGCCTACGTTGCCGCGGTTCCGCGCCCGCTGCGCATCGGCGTGAACAATTTCTTCGACAACCTCGGTCAGCCGGTCACCGTGGTCAACAGCCTGCTGCAAGGCAATCCACGCGGCGCGGGCAACGCGCTCGGGCGCTTCCTGCTCAACAGCACGGTCGGCATCGGCGGACTGTTCGACGTTGCCACCAAGGCGAAGATGCCGAAGCGCGGCGAGGATTTCGGGCAGACGCTGGCGGTCTGGGGCTGGCAACGGTCGCGCTATCTGGAACTGCCGATGCTGGGCCCGCGCACCGTGCGCGACATGATCGGCCTGGTCGGCGATGCGCGCCTGCGTCCCGTGCAATATGTCGAGGACGACAAGACCCGCGTGTTCCTGCAGGGCCTGCAACTGGTCGATCTGCGTGCCAAGTTGCTGCCCATCGAAGGGCTGATGAACCAGGGCGCGGTGGACGAATACGCGTTGTTCCGCGACATGTGGCTGCAGCGACGCAACTACCAGATCAACCAGAACGGACGCACCCAGGACGCACCCGCAGCGGATGAAGCGGTCCCGCCCTACCTGATGGAAGATGGCGAGACGGTGCCGCCGGCAACCCCGGGCGGCTGATCCACGCATCGCCCGATAGCGATCTGCAATGCGCAAAAACGAAGGCCGCCCTGAGGCGGCCTTCGTCATCCTGGTCAAGCGTCGATGCACGCGTGACTGTGCAGGCTCAGCGACCATCCTTGTCGAAATCGCCCGGCATGCGGCGTTCGATGTGATGCCAGCCGTCGCGCACCGCGCTGCGGGCTTCGTTCCAGGCCAGGCGGGACTGCGAACGGGTGCTGTCCCAGTTGCGCTCGAGTTCGTTCTCGATGTCCTCGAACTTCTTGCCCTGGTACTGGCCGTAGGTGTCGTACCCGTACTTGTAGGCCGGCTCGTAGTCGCGCCACTCGCTGCCGCTGATGTAGTACGGCGTGGTCTTGTAGGACTGCTCGAAGTGGGTGGCGTACTCGGTCGGGTTGACCGCTTCGGCGACCGCGCCGCCGCCCTTCGCACCCAGCGCACCGCCGGCGATCGCGCCGACCACGGTACCGACCGGGCCGGCAGCCGAACCCACGGCAGCGCCTGCGATCGCACCCGCAACCGCGCCCGTGCCTTCACCGATGCTGTGATCCTTCTTGACGTTCATGTGTTGCTCCTTGGTGTGGGGTTCGCCGGCGCTCCATGCGTCGGACTGGGGCCAAGGATGGCGATGAGGGCGTGTGCGCAGGGTCAAGCGCGCGTGAGCAGGTCGTACACCTTCATGAAGCTGTCAGCCAACAACCGATGTCATGGCTCATCGCGCGACAGCACGGGCCCGGCGTGCGGGAGGCTGCCAATCACTTGGACAAGTGATTCCGCCTCGACCTGCAATGCCAGTGGTAGCACCTTCTTCCCCTTGGCACCGAGTTCCACAAGACGCTGCGCACGTGGAATCAATGCCTGCTTCGAATCACTCAGCTTGTGCCGCGCGTCATTGAATGCCGCGCGCGCATCGTCCAGTTGCCGGCCGACATTGTCGAAATCAGCCAGGAAATTGATCAACGAATCGAGCACGAGTCCGCCGGTTCTGGCGATTTCCTGCGCTTCGCGCTGGATCTTGTCGCGCGTCCACAACCGATCAACTACGCGAAGCAACATCATCAGCGTATTGGGAGACGCGAATACGATCTTCTGGTCAAAGGCGTAGGTTTGCAACGATGCATCGAATCCCAAGGCGGCGGACAACGCGCCTTCGATCGGCACGAATGCAACGGTGACTTCCAGAGCGCCGTCGCCGATGACTTTTGGATAGTTCTTCTCCCCCAGCTCCTTGATGTGCTGGCGCAGGGCTACTGAGTGCCGGCGCAAACCTTCCTGCTGTTCCTCGGGTGTCGCCGCGTTCATCGCTTCCTGCCAGGCAACGAGGTTCACCTTGCTGTCGACAACGATGCGACGCTCGTCGGGCAGGTTGACCACGATGTCGGGCTGCACGCGCTGCCCATCCTCGGTGGTGCTGGACTTCTGCCGATGGTAGTGCGCGCCCTCCACCAAGCCTGATCCTTGCAGGACGTTCTCGAGCATCAACTCGCCCCAGTCACCGCGGATCTTGGAGCTACCCTTGAGAGCACGGGTTAGTTCGTTCGCGCGCTGCGCCATGTCCTGGTTGAGTGTTTTCAATTCATCAATCTTGCCTACCAGCGCAGCGCGTTCCTTGGCTTCTTCGCCATACAACATGTCCACCCGGCTGCGGAATCCGGACAGCTGCTCCGAGAATGGCTTGAGCAACATTTCGATGTCGCCCTTAGACTGCTTCGCCGCCTGCTGCGTGCGCTCCTCGAACGTCTTGCCTGCGAGCTCCGCGAAAACCCCCGACAAGCGCTCTTGAGCGGTTTCCAGAAAGGCTTTCATTTCCGCGTTGGTGCGATCGCTGTGGCTCAGGTTCGCCAGCGCTTCCGCATGCGCCTGTTCCAGTGCCCGCAGCTTGCCTCGCAAGGATTCAGCAAGCGCTTCCGCCTTGTCCGCACGCATTTCGAACTGCTGCGACACACTAGTCTTCGCCGAAAACTCGGCGCGCAGTTCGCTGGCGACCTGCCTTGTCTGTCGTAGCTCTTCATCGCGACTCGCAAGTTCCGCTTCGGTGCGTTCGAGGCGAGCGACACGCTCGCCCAACCTGGCCGCTTCGGCAGCCCGAGCCTGCGCAACGCCTCGTTCGGATTCGAGGTCTGAAGCCAGCCGGTCACGCTCTTCACGCAAGGCATGCTCGATGCGGTCTTCCGGCTTGCGAAACAACAGCACACACAGCAGGACCACCGCCAACAAGCCGACAAGCAGCACGACGAAAAATTGGGTTTGAGATTCCATCCCGCCAGTGTAGCGGCGAGCGTCGCAGCGCCTGCGACCTCAGCCCATGGACACGCCGAACAGATGGCCGATCCCGGCGGTCACACCCAGCGCGACCGCGCCCCAGAACAGCACGCGCAAGGCCCCCTTGCGCAGCGACGCGCCACCCAAGTGCCCCGCCAGCGCGCCCAGCACCGCAAGCAGGACGAGGGTAACCAGGGTGATCGCCATCGCCAGCCCCTCGCCGCGCCAGAGCCAGGCCAGCAGCAGCGGCGGCAACGCACCAGTGGCGAACGCCGCGGCCGACGCCAGCGCCGCCTGCACCGGACGCGCCGCGAACACCTGGCTGATCCCGAGTTCGTCGCGCAAATGGGTGCCAAGGGCATCGTGCGCGGTCAGCTGTTGCGCCACCTGTTGCGCGAGCGCCTTGTCCAGCCCGCGCTGGACGTAGATGTGGGTCAGCTCGGCGAGTTCGGCTTCGGGTGCGGTCTCGAGTTCCTGCTTTTCCTTGGCGGTATCGGCGGCTTCGGTATCGGCCTGGGAACTGACCGACACGTACTCGCCCGCCGCCATCGACAGCGCGCCGGCGGTCAGGGCGGCAACGCCGGTCAGCAGGATCACCTGCGGCGTGGCATTGGCCGACGCGATGCCGACCAGCAGCGCGCTGGTGGAGATCAGGCCATCGTTCGCGCCGAGCACCGACGCACGCAGCCAGCCGATGTGTTCGCTGCGGTGGCGTTCGTGGTGCGGGGCGGCGAGCCTGGCCATGTCAGTCCAGCACGCGGCAGAACACCGCCTTGAGGTAACGCGATTCCTGCACCTGCGCCAGCCACGGATGGTCGGGACCTGCACCGGAGACCTTCAGCACCTGCACGGTGCGGCCGGCGTAATAGGCGGCGCGGCGGATCATGTCGGTGAACTGTTCCTCGCTGACCAGGCCGGTGCAGCTGAAGGTCGCGAACAGGCCACCCGGCTTGACCACGCCCAGCGCCGCCTTGTTCATGTCCAGGTATTTCTTTAGCGCCGGGATCACCTGCTCGCGGTCGCGGGTCATCTTGGCGGGGTCGAGGATGACGACATCGAAACGTTCGCCGTTGGCCGCCGCATCGCGCAGCCACGGGAAGATGTCGGCCTGGATGAAGCGCGGTTTGACCTTGTTGAGGTGCGAGTTCTCTTTCGCCAGTTCGATCACCGCCGCGTCGATGTCGATGCCGACCACCTCGCTGGCACCGCGCGCCGCCGCATACACGCCGAAGCCGCCGGTGTTGCAGCACAGGTCGAGCACGCGCTTGCCTTCGCAAAGCCGCGACAGCCATTCGCGGTTCTCGCGCTGGTCGGCGAAGAAGCCGGTCTTGTGCGCGCCCGCGGGATCGGCGCGGAAGTGGATGCCGTGCTCGGTGACGGTCGCCGGCTGGGTGCCCAGGGTGGGCTTGTAGTCGAAGCTTTCCTGCTTCTGCACGTGTTCGTCGGCGAAGCTGTGGAAGCGGCAGCCGGGGAAGTGCTCGCGCAATGCGTTGAAGATCCATTCGCGATGGCGGTAGGCACCTGCGCTGAAGAATTCGACCACGATGAGATCGTCGTAGCGGTCGACCACCAACCCGCTGATGCCGTCGCCCTCGCTATGCACCACCCGCCACGCATTCGACACGTCATCGAGCTTGAGGATCTCCCGGCGCAGCTGGATGGCCTCGCCGATCTTGCGGCTGAACCAGCCGGCATCGATCTCGATGTCCGGGTCGTTCTCCAGCATGCGCAGGGCGATCCGCGAATGGCCGTTGTAGAAGCCACGGCCGATCCACACTCCATCCACCCCGACCACGTCGACGATGCTGCCCGGCTTGGGCCGTTGCGCGGGTTTCTCGACCAGGCGCTGGAAGATCCACGGGTGGGTGGAGTTCCAGGCGTTCTTGAGGTGGACGACGGGGAGCGGTTCGGCCATGGGACTGCCTTTTGACATGCGGCTAACGGAGATCGGGTATTGTCGCCGAAGAAGGGGAGTAACTCCGCGCACGGCCGTCGTCATTACGGGTCCCAGGACCCCGGCACCGTGGCAGGCAACACGCCTGTGAGTGAGACCTTCGCCGAACGGCGAAGCGCGCTCCCTTTCCATGCTCCCTGCGTGGACGCGTCCGCCGGTTCCCACGGTGGAGTGTGCAATGGAGTCGATCGGTACCCCTTTCCTCTGGCTGATGTTCGCCGGCGTTGTGGTAGTCGCGCTGCTGGTGGACCTGGTGCTGATGCGCCATGGCGGTCCGCACAAGGTGACGTTCAAGGAAGCGACCTGGTGGAGCATCGGCTGGGTGGTGCTGGCGCTGGCGTTCAACGCCTGGCTCTGGTGGTACTCCGGCCAGCAGTTCGGCGCGGCCGAAGGCGAACGCATCGGCATGGAATTCCTCACCGGCTACCTGGTGGAGAAGTCGCTGGCGGTCGACAACATCTTCGTGTTCCTGATGATCTTCACCTACTTCTCGGTGCCAGAGGAGCAGAAGCAGCGGGTGCTGGTGATCGGCATCATTGCGGCCATCGTGTTGCGCGCGATCCTGATCTTCGCCGGCGCGTTCCTGCTGGCCAAGTTCCACTGGATCCTCTACGTGTTCGGCGCGTTCCTGCTGCTGACCGGCATCAAGATGATCATGGCCGCCGGCAAGGCCCCCGACCTGGAACAGAACCCGCTGCTGCGCTGGCTGACCGCGCACGTGCCCATGACCCGCAGCTATCACGGCAGCGCTCTGTCGGTGCTGGAAGGCGGAAAGAAGCTGTACACGCCGCTGTTCATCGTGATCGTGATGATCGGCATCACCGACGTGATCTTCGCGGTGGATTCGATCCCGGCGATCTTCGCGATCACCGACGATCCGTTCATCGTGCTGACCTCGAACGTGTTCGCGGTGCTGGGCCTGCGTGCGATGTTCTTCCTGCTGCAGGGCATGGCCGACCGCTTCCACCTGCTGCCCTACGGGCTGGCGATGGTGCTGATGTTCATCGGCGCGAAGATGCTGCTGGTCGATATCTACAAGATCCCGATCGGGATCTCGCTGGGCGTGGTCGCCACGACCATCGCCGCCACCATCGCCCTGAGCTTGCTGCGTCCGCCGCCGCCGGCACGCTGACGGCACGCTCGGTTCCATCCATGCAAGCACCGCCCACCCGGGCGGTGCTTGCTTTCGACAGGTCGCGCCCCAGTTCGATGGAATGTCCACGCCACTGACCTCCGAGCAACAACGCCTGGCCGACCGTTCGCGGTTGCGCCGCGCGTTGAACGCCAGCCTCGGCTTCGTCCTGCTGCTGGCGGTCTGCTTCGCCGCCCAGCACGGCTTCGACTTCAGGTTCCTCACCGTCACGCCGCGCAGCGTCGAAGGCCTGCTCGGCGTGCTCACCGCACCGCTGCTGCACGGCTCGGTGGAGCACATCGTCGCCAACGGCATCGCCATGCTCATGCTCGGCACGCTGGCCGGCACCGTGTATCCGAAGGCGACCGTGCGCGCACTGCCGCTGCTGTGGATCGGCTCCGGTTTGGGCGCATGGTTGCTTGGCAACGCCGGCTCACATCACCTGGGCGCGAGCGGCGTGACCCACGGCTTGGGCTTCTTGGTATTCGTGCTGGGCCTGCTGCGCCGCGACCGCGCGGCGATCGCCGCCGGCATGCTCGCCTTCCTGTTCTACGGCGGCATGCTGATGACCATCCTGCCGCGCGAAGCCGGCGTGTCCTGGGAATCGCACCTGGGTGGCGCGATCGGTGGTGTCATCGCGGCGTTCCTGTTCCGGCGCGCGGACCCGCAAGCTGCGAAGCCGAAATACAGCTGGGAGATCGAGGAAGAACTCGCCCGGCAACAGGGCGATGCCGACCGCGCGATGTACGAGACCGAGGCCGCGCGCGACGTGCCGGTGCTGTGGAACCGCGAGGGCAGCGATGCAGAACGCGGCAAGGTGCTGCCGTTCCGTCGTCTCGGCGAGTGAGCTACTTGCCGGTCAGCACGCCCGCGCCGAGCTGGCGATCGTGCCAACGCGACAGCAACAGCAAGGACGTGATCGCGCCGCACAGGCACAGGAACATGTCCCACTGCGTGTCCCACTGGTCGCCTTGCGTGGCCAAGAAGGCATCGGCATCCGCGCCGTAGATGAGCGCCGCCCACCATTCGATCAGCTCGAAGAACGCCGAGAAACTCAGGCAGGCCGCCAGCACCAGGTAGACCAGCCAGCCGCCCCGGCGCAGCGGGGTGAGCCGCAGCAGCAGTTCGCGCGCCAGGATTGCGGGCACGAAGCCTTGCATCCAGTGACCCAACCGATCCCAAGGATTGCGCTCGGTGCCCAATACCTCCTGCAGCCAGAAGCCGCCGGGCGTAAGCGAGTAGGTGTACGCACCACCGTGGATCAGCACGAGTGCATGCAAGACCATCAACCAGCACAGCAGCCGGGTCAGCGGGAAGCGCGACCAGCGCCATGCGATCAGCGCCAGGCCGACCATCGCCCAGATCACTTCCAGGAACCAGGTGAGTCGATCCTTGGCGATGAAGAACGAAGCGACCAGCGCCAGCACGGTGACGCCGGTCAGCAGCCAGCGTTCGCTGCGTGTGGGCGGGATGGCGATGTCGATGCGATGGGTGCTCATGCGGCGATGCTAGCGCGCGGTTCGGGCGCCGTTGCGGAAGTGCGCATTAAGCTTCGCCTTCGCCCCGCCGGCCACCATCCGTGGCTCGCTCCTTCGAGACCGAAAATTCGATGTTCCTTCGCGCCTGCGCCACCGCCCTGCTCGCCAGCCTGCTCGCCGCCTGCGCCAGTACGCCCGATGTCCGCGCGCCGGTCAGCGTGGCGGTCACCGCACCGCCGCCGGTGAAGGTCGGCATCGCCTTGGGTGGCGGCGCTGCCAAGGGTTTCGCCCACATCGGCGTGATCAAGATGCTCGAAGCCAATGGCATCACGCCCGTGTTCGTCTCCGGCACCAGCGCCGGCAGCGTGGTCGGCGCGCTCTACGCCAGCGGCATGGATGCCTACGCGATGCAGGAAAAGGCCTTCGCGCTGGATGAATCGAAGATCCGCGACGTCAGCCTGTTCTCCGGCGGCGTGGTCAAGGGCCAGAAGCTGCAGGACTATGTCAACGACCTGGTCGGCGGCCGCACCCTCGACAAGATGCGCAAGCCGTTCGCGGTGGTCGCGACCAACCTGGCCAATGGCGAACGCACCGTGTTCGTGCGCGGCAATACCGGCCAGGCGGTGCGCGCGTCCAGTTCGATTCCCGGCGTGTTCGAAGCGGTCGCGATCGGCAAGGCGCATTACGTCGATGGCGGCGTGGTCAGCCCGGTGCCGGTCGATGCCGCGCGCGAACTCGGCGCCGACTTCGTCATCGCGGTCGACATCGGCAGCAAGGCCGACGGCATCGCCAGCACCACCAGCATGCTCGGCAACATGAACCAGAGCATCCGGATCATGGGACAGAAGCTGGGGGCGCAGGAGCTGGCGCGCGCCGACATCGTCATCCGCCCGAGGGTGGACGACATCGGCCCGGCCGACTTCGCGGCGAAGAACCGCGCGATCCTGGAAGGCGAGCGCGCCGCCCAGGCCGCATTGCTGCAGATCCGCGCGAAGATCGCCGCGCTGCAGGCCGCGCGCACCGCGAAGGCGCGACAGGCCGCCGACGCCGACGCGGCTCGCCAGCGCGAGGCCGAACGCAAGGCGCGTTGCGCGCAGCAGCAGGGCTGGATGGACACGTTGCGCCGAGACGAAGACTGCAAGCAGGGCTGAACCGGGGCGTTTGCGCCACATCAAAAACCGCGCAAACCGGCGGGGGTAAGATGGGGCCATGAACAGCAACCAGGCACCGCGCCGCGTCGAGAACGTGCAGACCGATCGGGGTTCGCTGCCGGTGTATGCGACCGGCACCGTCGAGCAGCCGTGGGATAGCTACAGCGAGAGCGACCACGACGTCTGGCGCCAGCTCTACCAGCGCCAGCGCGAGATCCTGCCCGGCCGCGCCAGCGATGCTTTCCTGCGCGCGCAGGACACGATGGGGATGACCCCGGACCGCATCCCGAGATTCAGCGACCTCAACCGCGTGCTTGCCGATGCGACCGGCTGGCAGATCGTCGGCGTGGAAGGCCTGTTGCCCGAGTTGGTGTTCTTCGACCACCTCGCCAATCGCCGCTTTCCGGTGAGCTGGTGGATCCGTCGCCCGGACCAGATCGATTACATCGAGGAACCCGACCTCTTCCACGATCTGTTCGGCCACGTGCCGCTGCTGATGGACCCGATGTTCGCCGATTACCTGGTGGCCTACGGCAAGGGCGGGGTCAAGGCACATGGCATCGGTCCTGAGGCGCTCATGCAGCTGGCGCGGCTGTACTGGTACACGGTGGAGTTCGGCCTGATCCGCCAACCGGACGGACTGCGCATCTACGGTGCCGGTATCGTCAGTTCCAAGGGCGAATCGATCCATTCGCTGGAAAGCGCGGCGCCCAACCGGATCGGCTTCGACCTGGAACGGGTGATGCGCACCCGCTACCGGATCGACAGCTACCAGCAAACGTATTTCGTCATCGACAGCTACGAAGAACTGATCGAAGCGACCCTGCCCGACTTCACTCCGATCTACGAACGCCTGCTCGAACAGGAGGCGATCCCGGCCGGCAGCGTGCTCGAATCGGACAACGTGTTCCAGCGCGGCAGCGGCGAAGGCTGGAGCGTCGACGGCGACGTCTGACGGCACGGATACGCCGGCGTTTATGCTTGCGCGCATGAAGGCTTCCATGCTCGATATCGCATCGCCCGCTGCCTGGTGGCGCTGGGCACGCTTGTGGCGCAAGAACAACCTGATCGACCAGGTGGACCGCATCGCGGTGCTCGAGCATGTCCACGAGGGCTGCGAGCTGGGGCCGCGCTACGGCTTCATGATCGTGATGGCCTGCGGCATCGCGATGCTCGGACTGCTGCAGAACTCGGTCGCGGTGATCATCGGCGCGATGCTGATCTCGCCATTGATGGGGCCGATCATCCAGCTCGGGATGGGCCTGGCGACCTTCGAATTGCGCAGCATCCGCGAAGCGCTGCGCACGCTCTTTGCGGGGATGCTGCTGGCGCTGGCGATCGCGGTGCTGATCGTGTGGCTGTCGCCGCTGAAGGAGGCCACCAGCGAGATCCTGGGACGCACGCGCCCGACCTTCTTCGACCTGCTGGTGGCGGTACTGTCCGGCCTGGCCGGTGCCTACGCCACGATCAGCCGCAAGGGCGAGACCATCGTCGGCGTGGCCATCGCCACCGCGCTGATGCCGCCACTGGCGGTCGTCGGCTACGGCATCGCGGTCGGCAACTGGGAGATCGCCGGTGGTGCCGCGTTCCTGTTCATGACCAACCTGCTGGCGATCGCCCTGTCGGTGACCATCGTCGCCCGCTGGTACGGCTTCGGCGGTGCCGACACGCCCAAGCAGACCGCCTGGCAGGCGATCATGATCGTCGCCAGTTTCGTGCTGCTGTCCATTCCGCTGGGGCTGGCGCTCAAGCGCATCGCCCTGCAGTCGCAAACCGAGCTGACGGTGCGGGCCACTCTCGACACCGCGGCCAACCAGGCCGGCGGGCGGGTGTCGGCGCTGCGCGTCGACAATGCAGTGGACGGCGTTGCGGTGGACGTGGTGATGATGCTGCCGAGCCATGTCGGCGGGCTGGAATCGCGCCTGCAGGCCCAGTTGGCAGAACGCACCGCGCAGCCGGTGTCGCTGCGCCTGCGCGAGGTGCTGACCGCCGACGACGCCAGCATCGCCCGCCAGCAGGGCACCCTGGCCCAACTCAAGCGCAGCGTGCTTGCACTGGAAGACGCCGAGAGCGCACGCAACCAGCGCCTGCAGGCAGCACAGGCCCAGCAGGCGCGCATCAGTGCCGCCCTGTTGCCCTACCTGGGTCGCCTGCAACGCAGCAGCGACGACAGCCGCTGGGAGTTGTGGCTGGCCCCGGACGCGCGCGTCTCGATCGCGCGGGCACGGCAGATCGAAGCCGACATCAACGCACGACGCCCGCAAGACGACGACGCACTGCTGGTGGTCCCGGCCCTGCAGGCACTGCCGGTGATCGCGCTCGGCACGCCACGCAAAGACGACGCAGGTCCGGATCCCGCGCAGCGGGTCATCCTCGATGCGCAGGCCTGGGCACTGCAACGCTGGCGCAGCGGCCGGGTCGATGCGGTGTTGGCGACCGCCGACGATGCGCAGGCCGAGGCATGGGAGCAGGCATTGCGCGCGGCGTTGGCGGCACGCCAGGTACCGGTCGCCACGCTCACCCGTGTCCGCGACGGCGAGGCGCGCCTGCAACTGGCGTTGGCATCGGACTGACCGGCGCTCAACCGGGCGGCAAAGCCTCGCCTGCGGACAGGTCGATGCCGGCCTTGCCCTCTCCCGCGGCGACCTCGACCACGATCGCGGTATCCGGCGGACACGGCGCGCGGATGCAGCGGATGCGCTCGGCGTGCGCGAATTTCATGCCCGGGTCGTCGAGCGCCTGCCCGGCGACGACATAGCGGCCCGCGGCGACCTCGATGCGATAGGACGTCGCTCCGACGGCGGTGTCGATGCAGGTCGGCGTGCCGCCATCCAGCGGATGCGCGCAGACCCGCAGCGCGGGTGGCGGGCGGTTGCCCTCGCGGATGTTTCCTTCGATCGCGGATCCCGCTGCCGTCGCCGATGCGGACTCGGAGGATGCCGCGGGCGGTGCTGGGGTGGCGGACGGCACCACCTCGGCCGGGGCGATGGCCGCGGGCGCTACAGGTGGCGCGGCGGGAGCGGCCGCCGCCGGTAGCGCGGCCGGCGACGAACACGCGGCCAGCGAAAGTGCGATCACCGCGGGCAGCAGCAACGGACGTGACATCGGGCGCTCCATGGCGGGACTTGGGCGACAATAGCGCCTCCCGTTGCCGCCGGCCTGCACATGTCGAACACGAGCATTTCGCTGACCCGCTTCCTGATCGAGGAACAGCGCGCCGACCGGATCAATCCCGACCTGCGCCTGCTGGTCGAAGTGGTGGCGCGGGCGTGCAAGACCATCTCGATCGCGGTTGGCAAGGGCGCGCTGGGCGGCGTGCTGGGCGATGTCGGCAGCGGTAGCGACGCCAGCATCAACGTGCAGGGCGAGGCGCAGAAGAAACTCGACGTCCTGAGCAACGAGATCCTGATGGAAGCCAATGCCTGGGGCGGTCACCTGGCCGGGCTGGCCTCCGAGGAGATGGACACCTCGCACCCGATCCCGGACAAATACCCGCGCGGCAACTACCTGCTGCTGTTCGATCCGCTGGATGGCAGCTCCAACATCGACGTCAACGTATCGGTGGGCACGATCTTCTCGGTGCTGCGTTGCCCCGACGGCGTCACCAATCCGGTCGATGCGGACTTCCTGCAGCCGGGCACCGCCCAGGTCGCCGCCGGTTACTGCATCTACGGCCCCAGCACCACGCTGGTGCTCACCGTCGGTCACGGCACCCATTGCTTCACCCTGGATCGCGAAGTCGGCAGCTTCGTGCTCACCGCACGCGGCATGCGCATCCCGGAAGAGACGCGGGAGTTCGCGGTCAACATGTCCAACCAGCGCCACTGGGAGCCGCCGATGCAGGCCTACGTGGGCGATCTGCTGCTGGGCTCGGAAGGCCCGCGCGGCAAGGATTTCAACATGCGCTGGGTGGCGAGCATGGTCGCCGACGTGCACCGTATCCTCACCCGTGGCGGCATCTTCAGCTATCCGCTGGACCGCAAGAGCGCAGACAAGGGCGGCCGCCTGCGCCTGATGTACGAGGCCAACCCGATGTCGCTGCTGGTCGAACAGGCCGGCGGCGCGGCCAGCACCGGCCATCAGCGCCTGCTCGAGGTGCAGCCGACCGGCCTGCACATGCGCGTGCCGGTATTCCTGGGATCGAAGACCGAGGTCGAAGCCGCGGTCGGCTACCACGCCAAGGCGGGCTGAGCCGGTTCAGCAGCGACCAGGCGGCAGGTTGATCGCCAGCCAGTAGCGGCCGACTTGGCGGACGACTTCAACGAAGCGCTCGAACTCGACCGGCTTCTGGATGTAGCTGTTCGCGCCCAGCGCGTAGGCTTGGTCGACGTCGCGTGGTTCCGCGCTGGTAGTCAGCACCACCACCGGCAGGCACTGCGTCGCAGGTGTGGCCCGGATCGCCTTGAGCACGTCGCGGCCATCCAGACGCGGCAGGTTGAGATCCAGCAAGACCAGCGCCGGCAGGTCCGCGGCATCGCGGCCGCCATGGCGGCCGCGCGCCAGCAGGTAGTCCAGCGCCTCGGCACCGTCGCTGACGGCTTGCAGGCGATGCGCGCTGCCGGCTTCGGCGAAGGCGAGGCGGGTCAGTTCGACATCGTCCGGATTGTCCTCGACCAGCAGGATCTGGTGCCCACTCATCGCATGGCTCCGGAGTTCGGCAGATCCTGCAGGCGGATATGGAAGCTCGCGCCCTCGCCCGGGGTGGATTCCGCGCGGATCGTGCCGCCATGCCGCGCGACGATCGCATCGGCGATCGCCAGGCCGATGCCGTCGCCGGCACCGTCGTCGCTGCCATGCAGGCGCTGGAACGGCTCCAGCATCCGCGCGGCATACGCCATGTCGAAGCCGATGCCACGATCACGCACGACCAGGTCCAGGCCGTCCTCGGTGCGCGCGCCAGTGACATCGATCTCCACCCGTGGCCGGCTCGCCGAGAACCGCCAGGCATTGCGCAGCAACTGGGTCAGCAGCGTCTTCAGCAAGCGTTCGTCGCCGATGACTTCGAGCCCTTGCTGCACCTCGATGCTTGCCTCGCGCCCGGGGTCTGCATCCTGCAACTCTGCAGCGCACCAGTCGGCGAGCATGCTCACGTCGGCCTGCATCGGGCGCAATTCGACGCTGCCGACGCGAGCCAGTTCCAGCAGCCCGTCCACCAGCACGCACATGCGCGTGTTGGTCGCCGTGATCCGCGCCAGGGTCTCGATCGCGGCGACATCGGCACCCGGTTGCAGTTGCCGCGACAGCCGCGTCGCGAATCCGTCGATCGCCCGCAACGGCGCGCGCAGGTCATGCGAGATTCCGTGGAGCAGGGCCTGCATGCGCTTGTCGGCGGCGTCCAGGCGAGCCTGCAGCTGTACTTCCCGGTCGGTGTTCATGCGGCGTGGCGTCCCGGGCATTCGCCACGCCCGCGCGGACACCTGCCGGACGGCATTGCCGGTCGGCACCGGGCGCGAGTGCTGGGGTTGGTGGGCAGGGAAGGCATGTGCGTGGTTCTTGTGTTCGCAGGGTAGCGTCTGCCCCTGTAAACGCGATGTGCAAGTCATTCTGGCCGTCATCACCGTCCGAACAGGCAGAATGCGGGCATGGAATTGCCACCGCATCTGTTTCAGCAACTGTCGTTCGGGTTGATCCTGGCCGGTGGGTTGTACCTGTTCATCACCGAGAAACTGCGGGTCGATGTCACTGCCATGCTGATCCTGCTGGCGCTGGTGCTGACCGGGGTGCTGGACAGCAAGCAGGCGTTGTCCGGCTTCGCCAGCGAGCCGGCGATCATCGTCGCCGCGGTGTTCGTGATCTCCGGCGCGCTGGCCGCGACCGGCATCAGCGAGCGCCTGGGCGCGTGGGTCGGGCGCGCGGGCGGGCGCGGCGAGGCCCGCACGATCGGGGTGGTCATGCCGCTGGTGGCGCTGCTGGCGGCCTTCACCCACCACGTGATGGTCACCGCGATGATGCTGCCGCTGCTGTTGCGGCATGCGCGCGACCGCCAGCTGCCGGCCTCGCGCCTGCTGATGCCGATGTCGCTGGCGGCCTCGCTGGGCACCACCCTCACCTTGGTCAGTGCGCCGGCGTTCCTGCTCGCCAACGACCTGCTGCAGCGCGCGGGCACGGAGAGCCTGGGCATCTTCTCGATTACCCCGATCGGCATCGCCCTGGTCGTGGTCGGCACCATGTACATGCTGGTCGCGCGCTGGCTGCTGCCGCGCCGCAGCGGCGAGCGCAACGACGAGGACTACCTGCGGCTGGACCGCTATCGCACCGAGTTGCTGATCGTGAAGGACGGGCGCTGGTGCACGCGGCCGATGTCGGAACTGCAGAAGGCGCTGGGCGGCCGTTTCCGCATGCTGGGCTGGCTGCGCGATGGCCAGCGCCGCGACGACCTCACCGCCTCGAGTCCCTTGCTGGCCGACGACATCCTGCTAGTCGAGGCCGCCGCCGACGAGCTGCTGTCCCTGCACGAGGATGCCGGCCTGGACCTCAACGCGATCGCCCGCTTCGGCGATCAACTGGAGGGCGAAGGCGAGCCGCAACTGGTGCAAGCGGTGGTCGCGCCGGGCTCCGAGTTCATCGGCCGCAGCATCCGCGAACTGGATTTCTCCCGGCAATTCCACGCGGTCATCGCCGGGCTGTGGCGGCGCGGCGCGGACATGGCCGACCGCCTCTCCGACGCCCGCTTGCGCGAGGGCGACCTGCTGGTGCTGTGGGGCAAGCCTTCGCGTTTCGCCGACCTGGCCGCGCACCACGGCTTCCTGATGCTGGTGCCGTTCGCCGGCGAAGCCAAGCGCCGGCTGCGTGCGCCGCTGGCACTGATGATCCTCGGGCTCACGATCCTGGCCGCCGCCACCGAATGGCTGCCGGCACCGCTCGCCTTCCTGCTCGGTGCGGTGGCGATGGTGGTGACCGGCTGCCTGAACATCGAGCAGGCCTATCGCGGCATCGACGTGCGCATCTTCGTGATGATCGCCGGCGTGATCCCGCTCGGCATTGCGATGGAGCAGACCGGCACCGCCGACTTGCTGGCGAAAGGCCTGTCGCATCTGGTCGCACATTGGCCACCGCTGGTGATCCTGCTGGTGATGTTCAGCATGGCCGCGTTGCTGACCCAGGTGATGAGCGATGCCGCCACCACGGCCTTGCTCGGGCCAGTCGCGATTTCGCTGGCGCGCACGCTGGATCTGCCACCCACACCGTTCGTGGTGTGCACGGCGCTGGGCGCGGTGGTCGCGTTCCTGACCCCGATCGGCCATCACGGCAACCTGCTGATCCTTGGTCCCGGGCAGTACCGGTTCGGCGATTTCTTGCGCATCGGCCTGCCGCTGACCGTGGCGATCGCCCTGGTCAGCGCGTGGATGGCGCGCTGGCTGTGGCTGGGCGGGCCACTGTGGCCCACCTTGCAGTGACCAATGGAGCATCGCGATGACGATCCTGATCCCACCTCGCGTACATGATCTCGGCGGCTTCCAGGTCCGTCGCGCGGTGCCGAGCCTGCAGGCGCGCAGCGTCGGCCCGTTCGTGTTCGTCGACCACATGGGGCCGGCGCATTTCGAATCCGGCCACGGCGTGGACGTGCGCCCGCATCCGCATATCGGCCTGGCCACGGTCACGTTCCTGTGGTCGGGCGGGATGCGCCATCGCGATACGTTGGGCAGCGAGCAGGACATCCTGCCCGGCGACGTCAACTGGATGACCGCGGGTCGCGGTATCGCCCATTCCGAACGCACACCACCGAACCTGCGCGACGCCGGCAGCCCGCTGCACGGCATGCAGACGTGGGTCGCGCTGCCGCAAGCCGACCAGGAAGTCGAACCTTCGTTCCACCACCATGCCGCGGCCTCGCTGCCGCAGCGCGATCACGCGGGCGCCAGTTTGCGGGTGATCGCCGGCCGCGCCTTCGGCATGGAGTCGCCGGTGAAGGTGTTCGCCGACACGTGGAACGTCGCCGTGGATCTCGCGTTCGATGCCGAACTCGTCATCCCCGCGGATGCGGTGGAACGCGCGCTCTACGTGCTCGAAGGCGAGGCGCAACTCGACGGCAGCGATATCCCCGACAAGCACTTGCTGGTGCTGGATCGCGGCGTGCGCCACGTGTTGCGCGCGAAGACGCCGCTGAAGGCGATGCTGCTTGGCGGCGAGCCGCTGGATGGCCCGCGCCACATGTGGTGGAACTTCGTGTCCTCGTCGAAGGAGCGCATCGAGCAGGCGAAGCACGATTGGGACGAAGGCCGCTTCGGGTTGATTCCGGGCGACGATGTGGAGCGGATTCCGCTGCCGGAGCGTTAGAGCAATGCGGCGCGGTTGAAGGTGCCTGGATGGCCCGATGCCGGGGATTGCTCCTCGGCTTCTGCGAACGTCCTGTTCGAGGCGCCGCAGCGCGCCCGCTTCGCGGCCCAGCTCGGCACAGCGTGCCGAGCGTTCGCGCACCTGCATCGCATGCGATGCAGGCAAAGCGCGCTCACCCATGGCACGCTTTCCGCAATCCCGGCATCGGGCCTGCCGACATTTCGGCGGTATCCAGTCAGAACAAGGAGCCTTGCGGCGTCGGCTTCCTTGGTGCCACGAACAGATCCGTGCGCAACGGTGGCACGCCTTCGAACCCCAACCGCTTGCGGGTCTTGGCGAAGCGCATCGCCACCAGGTCGGCAAAGGGTCCTTGCCCGCGCATGCGGCTGCCGAAGGTGCTGTCGTAGTCCTTGCCGCCGCGCATCTGCTGGATGAGGCTCATCACGTGTTCGGCGCGCTGCGGGTAATGCAGGCGCAGCCATTCGCGCCAGACTTCCTTCAACTCATGCGGCAAGCGCAGCAGCACGTAGCCGGCGGACTGCGCACCGGCGTCGCGTGCGGCTTCGAGGATGTGCTCCAGGTGCATGTCGGTGATCATCGGGATGACCGGCGCGACCAGCACGCCGGCCGGCACGCCCGCATCGTGCAGGGCCGCGATCATCTTCAAGCGCGTATGCGGCGCGGCCGCGCGCGGCTCCAGTTTCGACGACAGCGTGTTGTCCAGTGACGTGATCGAAACGAACACACTGACCAGTCGGTGCTTCGCCAGTTCGGCGAGCAGATCGAGGTCGCGCAACAACGCACTGCCCTTCGTCACAATGCTCAGCGGATGCCGCGTCTCCAGCAGTACCTCCAGGCAACCGCGAGTGATGCGGTGGTGGCGCTCGATCGGTTGCCAGCCGTCGGTGTTGATGCCCAGCGCGATCGGCGCGGGCACGTAGCCGGGCTTGGCCAATTCCGCACGCAGCAGTTCCGCCGCATTGGTCTTGGCGAACAACTTCGTCTCGAAATCGAGCCCGGGCGACAAGTCGAGGTACGCATGCGAGGGCCGCGCGAAGCAGTACACGCAGCCGTGTTCGCAGCCGCGATAGGGATTGACCGACTGCGAGAATGCGATGTCCGGCGACTGGTTGCGGCTGATGATGCTGCGTGCGCGTTCCTCGGTGACCTGGGTCCGCGGCGATGGCGCATCGTCCATGCCGTCGTACACCGAGCCCCAGCCGTCGTCCTCGCCGCGCAGTTCACGCTTCTCGAAGCGACCCGCCACGCAGGATGCCGCACCGCGACCCTTGGTCGGCGACCGCACGCGGCGGGCATCGTCTTCGGGAACGCCTTCGTCGGGTGAAATCGCCATCGATCCACCCTACCCTGTCGTTGTCGCAACGCCCGCGACGATGGAGCATCGATGGCCGACCTGCTGCATGTCTGGGACACGTTCTGGGCGATCCCGCACATCCGCGCCTGGCTGACCGCCGGCTGGCTGCTCTACCTCGCGTGGCTCGGCCTGTGGATCGTGCTGCAGAAGCGCGAACCCGCGGCAACCCTGAGCTGGCTGATCAGCCTGGCGGCGCTGCCGTACATCGGCTTCGGGATTTACTACCTGCTCGGCCCGCAGAAGATCACCCGCCATCGCGCGCGGCGGCGCCGACATCGCGCCTCGCTGTCGCATGAATCCGAGGGCTCCGGCGACGATTCGGTGGAACTGCGCACGCTGGCGCACGCCACCACCGGACTGGCGCCGACCAGCGCGCTCGACGTGCGCCTGCTGGTCGACGGCGGCAGCAAGTTTCCCGCCTTGCTGGAAGCGATCACCAAGGCCCGCGACCACGTCCACCTCGAGTACTACATCTATTGCCCGGACCGCACTGGCACTGCGTTGCGCGATGCGCTGGTCGAGCGCGCCCGCGCCGGGGTCAAGGTGCGCCTGCTGCTGGACGCGATGGGCTCCAAGCAGGCCAAGTCGCGCTTCTTCGCGCCACTCATCGAAGCCGGCGGCGAGCTCGCCTGGTTCCATCCCGCGCAGCCTTGGACCTTGTGGAAACGGCCATGGGTCAACCTGCGCACGCATCGCAAGATCGTGGTGATCGATGGTGCCGTCGGGTTCCTGGGCGGCATCAACATCACCGACGAGGAAGACGAACGCCTGCGCGATGACGCATATCGCGACCTCCACCTGCGCGTCGAGGGCGACGTGGTGCGTGCCTTGCAGGAAGTCTTCGTCGAGGACTGGGCGTATGCCACCGAGTCCCGCGACTTCGTCGGCGACGTGGTGCGCGCGATGCCGCCGCTCGAGCCCGGGCCGATCCGCACGCAGCTGCTGAGCTCCGGACCGGATTCGCCATGGGAGGCGATCCACCGCCTGCATGTCGGCGCGATCCACTCGGCGAGCAAGCGGGTATGGCTGGCCACACCGTATTTCGTGCCCGGCGAGGCGGCGATGATGGCGCTGACCTCGGCAGCACTGGGCGGCCTGGATGTACGCCTGCTGGTGCCGAAGATGAGCGACAGCAAGCTGGTGACCTACTGCGTGCGCTCGTTCTTCGACGACCTGCTCGCCGCAGGCGTGAAGGTCTACGAATACGGTCCGCGGATGCTGCATACCAAGGCGATGCTGGTCGACGACCACTTGGCGATCATCGGCAGCGCCAACTTCGACCACCGCAGCTTCCGCCTGAACTTCGAGGCCTCGCTGCTGTTCGACGATGCCGACGTGGCCGCCGAACTGGCCCAGGTCATCGAACGCGACTTCGCCTCCGCGCCGCGTGTGCGCAACGACCGCGCTCGGCCCCTGCTGGGCGCACGCCTGCCCGAAGCGCTGGCGCGGCTGATGGCGCCTCTGCTCTAGCGACACTGCTGTTCGTCGCGGCAGTGGCTGGCGTTACACTGCGCCCTTCCCGCCCGGAGCGCACCCATGCACTGGCTGTTCCTGCTGATCGGTTTCGCCATCCTGGTGATGTCGTTCCTGACCGCCAACACCGTGGTGATGGTGCTGTGCTGGCTGGTGGCGCTGGTGCTGTTCGGACTGTGGCTGGCCGCGATGTATTCCGCACGGGTGAGCAGCCAGGAACGCGATGTCTCGATGATGATCGACCCCGCCGAACTGCGCCGATTCCGCGAACAGGCCGAAGCCCGCAAGGCCGCGGCCGCCAGCCAGGACACGCCGGATTGATCGCAGGCGTGCGCGTCGCCGCCATCCCGTCCGCATGACCGCGCTCAGCGTCAACCTCAACAAGATTGCGGTGCTGCGCAATTCGCGCGGCGGCGTTGAACCCGACGTGCTGCGCGCGGGGATTGCCTGCCTGGATGCCGGCGCACACGGCCTGACCGTGCATCCACGCCCCGACGCCCGCCATATCCGCGAGGACGACGTGCATGCACTGGGCGCGCTCTGCCATTCGCGCGGCGTCGAGTTCAATGTGGAGGGCAATCCGTTCGCCCCGCCGCGACCCGGCTATCCCGGTCTGCTGGCGCTGTGCGACGCGGTCCGCCCGGCCCAGGTCACTCTGGTGCCGGATGGCGACGGCCAGCTGACCTCCGACCATGGCTTCGATTTCAGCCGCGATGGCGGCCGGCTGCGCCAGTTGATCCCTGCGTACAAAGCGCTGGGATGCAGGGTCAGCGTGTTCGTCGATGTCGGCGATCCGCTGGTCGCCCGTGCGGCGGCGGCCGGGGCCGACCGCATCGAGCTCTATACCGGACCGTTCGCCGAGGCCTTCGCCAATGGCGATGCCGGTGCCGCCTTGCGCATGGCGGCGGCGGCGGCGCGACGCGCGCAAGCCGCCGGATTGGGCGTGAATGCCGGACACGACCTCAACCAAGTCAACTTGGCCGAGTTCCTGGGCCAAGTCCCTCACGTGCTGGAAGTCTCGATCGGCCACGCCCTGATCGGCGAAGCCTTGTATGCCGGACTGGAGGCAACCGTCCGCGCCTACCGCCGCATCCTCGATGCGGCGGCAGCCGGCCGGATCAACGCCTGATTGCGATGTCGCGGTAACCCGCATTGCGGGCCGCGGCCAGAGCAAACGCGAACGCCCGGTACTCCGCTTCGCCGCTGCCATCCAGCGACAACGCGGCTTTCGGCGCCTGCGCATGCTGGGCGCGCAGTTCCGCGGTCAATGCCGACAGTTCGACACGCACACCATCGAGCAACGCGCTGCCATCGGCCTGTACCTGAAGTTGCACCGGTTCGGGTGGTGGCATCGGCTTCGGTGGGGTGAATCCGGGCAAGGTCAAGTCGATCGATTCGCTTCGGATCGGCATGGTCACCATGAAGATCACCAGCAAGACCAGCAGCACATCGACCAGCGGAGTGATGTTGATACCGGCCATCGCAGCGGCTTGCGGCTGCGGTCGAACAAACACGGAAGCGGTCATGCGACACCTCCAGCGGGCCTGATGCCCGACTCCACGCTGCGCCCAGATTCGGGTGCCGTCAAGTCCCTCGTGGCAATCATTGGCTGCGTCGAACGCCGGATCTGGGTCGGCCAGATCACAGGCATAAAAAAACGCCGCCCTTGCGAGGCGGCGTCGTCATCCACGACGTGCTCCGGAAACCGGAGCAGGGAATTGTTCGGAACTCAGTTCTGGACGAAGCCGATCTTGATCATTTCCGCGTTCTTGGCCGACGCCAGAACCTTGGCCAGCACGCCATAGTCGGCGTCGTCGCTGGTGTCGATCTCAAGGGTAGGCTGGTTCGCGGGGTCGCGCTCAACCTCGGTCCTCATCATCGTCTGCAGGGCATTGACCGGCGTCGGAGTGTCGTTCCAGAACACCTGGCCCGCGGCATCGATGCGCAGCCGGATCGGATCCGGTGGCTCCTTCGGCTGCGGCGGCGGGTTGAGCGTTTTCTGTGGAAGATCCACATCGACCGGTACCGACTGGATCGGCATGGTCACCATGAAGATGATCAGCAGCACCAACAACACGTCCACCAGGGGCGTGACGTTGATGTCGGCCATCGCGCCGCCGCCGCCGGAACTATTCGCAAATGCCATGGCGGGTTCTCCTTACTGGCTTTTCTTCGGCGGGGTGGTGACGAAACCGACCTTGCGCATGCCCTGGGCCTGGGCGACCTTCACCACATCGTTGACCAGCCGGTACTTGGTGGTCTTGTCGGCGCGGATGTTGATCACTGGCTGCGGATCCTTCTGCGCCTCGACCGAGAGCTTGCTCTCGATCAACTGGCGGGTGGACGGTTCGTCATTCCAGAACAGCTCACCACGCTCGGTGACCGCGATCGTGACCGGCGGCACCTTGTCCTTGCCGGGCTCGACCTTCTTATCGAGCGTGGCCTCCGGCAGCTTCACCTTGACCTTGTGGTTCATCAGCGGAGTGGTGACCATGAAGATGATCAGCAGCACCAACATCACGTCCACGAGGGGCGTGACGTTGATTTCGGCCATCGGGCCGCCGCTGTCGTTACCGGAACTGAAGGCCATCGTGGTGCTCCGTCAGGACGCGCAGGCGATCAACGCTTGCCGGCAATTTCGCCGACGCGCGAGCCGGTGGCGAAGAAGTCGTGCAGGTCGTGCGCGAAGGTATCGAACTGGCTGTTGGTCACACGGTTCAGGCGCACGAAGAAGTTGTACGCAAGCACCGCCGGGATGGCCACACCAAGACCAAGCGCAGTCATGATCAGGGCTTCACCCACCGGACCAGCCACTGCGGAGATCGAGGCGTCGCCCGAGGCACCGATCTTGATGAGCGCGCGGTAGATGCCCCACACGGTACCGAGCAGGCCGACGAAGGGCGAGGTCGAACCGACGGTGGCGAGCACGGTCAAGCCATTCTCGAGACCCGAAGACTCGCGGGTCACGGCCTGGCGCAGGGCGCGATCCACGAACTCGGAGCGATTGAGCGACTCGGCGAGACGCGAACCATCGTGGCGCTGATGGTGCGCGGCGGCCTGGGCGGCATCGAGAGCGATCTTGGAGAACGGCTCGGACTTCGGCTGCTCTTCCATGAAGCGGATCGCGTCCTGCGCGTTCGGGGTTTCCCAGAACGTGCCGACCACGTTATCGCCACGGCCGCGCAGGCGCATGTTCTTGAGGAAGTTGATGATGATCCAGTACCAGGACATCAACGACATCACCGTCAAGGTGATGAGGACGGCCCAACCGACGAAGTCGAGTTGCTGGATGAGATGGTCGAAGCCCATCTGCTGCAGCGCGGCGGCGTTGTTGCCTCCGGCGGCGGCAGGTGCGGCAGCAGTCGATTCTTGCAACATACGCTTACCTTTGGATGTCGTGGATGGGGTTTTGCGAAAGGAACAACGTCAACGCTGGAACGGGTGAAGCCTGGAAATCAGTTGAACTTGAATTCAACCGGTACACGCACGCGGCTGGAGATCTTCCTGCCATCGCGCACTTCCGGATTGAAGCGCCATCGACGCGCGGCTTTCACCGCTTCGCGGTCGAGGTTGCGATTGCCGCTCGAACGCTCCACTTCCACGTCGAGCACGCCACCGTTGGCATCGATGCTGACGATCAGGACCGTCGTACCCTGAATACCGCGGCGCTGCTCTTCGCGAGGATAAACTGGCGGATTCATTGCGCGCGAGGAAGCATCCACGCTTGAGCCGATGTCAGGAACCGAACTGGGCGGTGCCGGCGGTGAAGGCGGCGGTGCCTGCACGTCCATCGGACTCGGATCGTTGAACACGACCGGCGGATCCTCCGGCGGCGGCGGCGGTTCGATGAATGTCACGGCCACCACGTCTTCCTCCTCGACATCCTGCGCCGGCGGAGAAATCGGTGCCAGCAACAGCAACAAGGCTGCCGCGTGCAGGGCGATCGCGAAGCTGATACCGGCGATGCGCGGCCAGCTCAAACCGCCTTGGCGGTCTTCTTTCTTCTCGGTGTTGGCGAGATCTTGCGTCATGCGCACGGCTCTGGATGTGGGAAACCCCGGCCTGGTGGGCCGGGGCGACAACGTGCGGCACCCGGGCCGCATGAACCATCTAGTCTATACCAATCGGCTGCACTTGTTCCAAGCCCCGGCGATGTGCAGGCCTGATTTTTGCGCAGCGCGTCTCAGCGCGAGAGGATGCCCTTTGCTTCCTCGGGCTTCTTGACACCCTTGTCCAGTGCTTTCTGCGCCGCTGCCTTGGCTTCGGCCTTCTTTCCACTGTACTCGAGCACCTTGGCCAGGTTGAGATACGCCTCGCCATCCGCCGCCATGGGTGCAGCTTTCTCGTACAGACCGATCGCAAGCGGAATCTTGTCGTCGGCATAGGCGTTCTGGGCAAGAATCTGATAGTCGCGAGCGAGATCCGGCCCCGGTTGCAGCACACCGCTGCTCACGCCGGCATCGATCACCTTCTGGGTGTCCTCCCAGCGCGAGGCATTCATGTAACCGATGTACAAGGCGCGCAATTCGCGGCTCTCCGTCAGCATGCCGCGCTTGTACGCATCTTCAAGCAGTACATTCGCCTCATCCAGTTTGTCGGCATTTTGCAGGGCAGCGACGGCATTCATCAGGATCCGCTTGTCGGTAGGATTCTTCCCGATGAGATCCTTGTAGATGCCTGCCGCCTCATCGTGGCGCCCCATGTTGGCGAGGATGCCGGCACGAAATGCTTGATGCTCGGGCTTCTCCGATTTGGTTTCGGCCAGGAAGCGGTCCATGGTCGCCAACGCTTCGGGATATTTCTCCAGGCCGAACTGGATCACTGCCTGGTTGTACATGGTGGTGTAGTGGTTGTCGTTGTCCAGGCCATTCGCTTCCACCGCCTTGCGGAAGTATTCGGCTGCCTTCGCCTGGTCGTCCTGATCGGCCGCAGCATTGGCCGCCATCGAATATGCGAACGACTTGTCGTAAGCATTTGCTGCTGGCATCGCCGCGATTTCTTCGGCCTTGGCGATGACTCCGGGCATGTCCTGTTCCTCGAACTGCTTTTGCAGCGCTTGCAGATTCTTGATCATCTTGCCGCTCGACTTTGCATCGGGTGCGGTTCTGGTCGCGTTCGGGTAGAGCGCCGGCTTCTGCTCAGCCTGCTTCGCATCTTCCTTCCCTTTTCCGAGTTCGGCCATGCGTTCGGCCCGCTGTTCGCGCATGCTCTTGGTCCGGCTGCCGCTAGCGGGATCCTGCGCAGCAACGGGTGCCAGCAGAGCGAGTCCAAGAACGGCGGCAATGGAGGTGACAAGGGGGCGGCGGAACGTCGGCTTCATGGCAAACCTCGAACTGGAAAAAGGGTGCGGGATGGCGGCAGGGATCGCACCGTAGCAGAAAGCCCGGCGCTTGAACCGTGCCGGAACGATGCGCCCCGCCATGCGTTGAATCATTGGCAACGCGGGGTCTGGCCGGCCCGGCGTGCCGCCTGCATGGTCGGCAACAGCGCGTCGGCGCGCGATTCCAGCTCGCGCAGGCGCGAGGCCGGATCCGGGTGGGTGGATAGCCATTCCGGCGAGCGAGCGCCACCCACCGCGGCCATGTTGCGCCACAGTTCCACTGCGCCGCGCGGGTCGAAACCGGCCCGGGCCATGATGTCCTGGCCGACCACGTCGGCCTCGGTTTCCTGTGCGCGCGAATTGGGGAGCAGGAAGCCTGCCTGGGCAAGCACGCTGCCGCTTTGCGCGGCCAACTGACCATAGTCGCCCGCCAACGCACCAAGCAACTGCACCGCCCCGGCCGCGCCCAGCTGACGGGTGATCCGCTCGTCGTGGTGGCGCGCAATCACGTGGCCGATCTCGTGGGCGACCACCGCCGCCAACTGATCCTGATTCTCCGCCACCTTGAAGATGCCGGTGTACAAGCCAACCTTGCCACCCGGCAATGCCCAGGCGTTGGCATCCGCGTTCTCGAACAGGGCGTGTTCCCAGCGCTGCTGGTTCCAAGGAGCAGGAAGTTGGCGGGTGACGGCATTGACCACGCAGCCGACGTAAGCGACTTGGCGGGCATCCCGCGATTGCGGTGTTTTCTGCTTCGCTTCGGCGAAGGCCTGCTCGCCCAGCTGGTTCAACTGCTGCTGAGACACACCGCCGACATACTGGGTGCGGCCGGTCGGCGAGGTGGCGGTCGCGCACGCGGCCACCAAGGCAGTCGCCAGCAATCCGGCCAGGAAGGTCTTCGTTTTCATTGCCATCGATCCCCGTGAGATATGCCTGTTGTAGGCAGGCGCACCTGAAAATCGCGTCAAGACACCGCTCGATCCGGGTCAGACGTCGAGGTTGGAGACCTTGAGCGCGTTGTCCTCGATGAACTCGCGCCGGGGTTCGACCACGTCGCCCATGAGGGTACTGAAGATCGCGTCCGCAGCGACCGCGTCCTCGATCCTGACCTGCAGCAGGCGGCGGGTGTCCGGGTTCACCGTGGTGTCCCAGAGCTGCTCGGGGTTCATTTCGCCGAGACCCTTGAAGCGCTGGATCTGACGGCCTTTCTTGGCTTCGTCGAGCAGCCAGGCCTGCGCCTCGGCAAAACTGACGATGGCCTGCGCGCGGCTGCCGCGGACGATCTGTGCGCCGTCGCGGACCAGGCCGTGCAGCAACGCCGCAGCCTCGCGCAGCGGTTTCAATTCGCCGTGCTCGAAGATCGACAGCGGCAGCACCTGGGTCAGTTCTTCGCCCATGTGCAAGCGGGTAATCAGCAACGCCGCGGCGCGCGCTTCATTGGCGGGCTGCAGCTTCAGCGTGTAACGCGGCTTGCCCAGGCCGGTGCGGTTCAACTTCGCCGCCAGCGCTTCGAGCTCGCGCGCGTCGTCGGTATGCGCGGCCAGCGAGGCCGCATCCAACGGAGTGAAGTCGATCAGCGACTCCAGCACGATCGGATCGAAACGGTGCGCGTTGCGGGCGATCGCCGCGCGCGCGTTGGCGAACACCAGCAACAACGATTCCAGCGCGGCACCTTCAATCGCCGGTTCGCCGGCAGCAGGCACCAGGTGCGCGCCCTCCACCGCATTGCCGGCCAGGTAGGCGTCCAGTGCCGAGTCGTCCTTCAGGTACAGCTCGTTCTTGCCCTGCTTGATCTTGTACAGCGGCGGCAGGCCGATGTAGATGTGGCCGCGCTCGATCAACTCCGGCATCTGCCGGTAGAAAAACGTCAGCAGCAACGTGCGGATGTGGCTGCCGTCGACGTCGGCGTCGGTCATCAGGATGATGCGGTGGTAGCGCAGCTTGTCCGGGTTGTACTCGTCCTTGCCGATGCCGGTGCCGAGCGCGGTGATCAGGGTGCCGACTTCCGCGGACGCCAGCATGCGGTCGAAGCGCGCGCGTTCGACATTGAGGATCTTGCCCTTCAGCGGCAGGATCGCCTGGGTCTTGCGGTTGCGGCCCTGCTTGGCCGAGCCGCCTGCGGAGTCGCCCTCGACGATGAACAGCTCGGACAGCGCCGGATCCTTCTCCTGGCAGTCGGCCAGCTTGCCGGGCAGGCCGGCGATATCCAGCGCACCTTTACGGCGGGTCAGGTCGCGGGCCTTGCGGGCGGCCTCGCGGGCACGCGCAGCATCCACGATCTTGCCGGCGATGGCCTTCGCCTCGTTCGGGTTTTCCTGCAGGAATTCCTCGAGCTTCGCGGCGAACACGGCATCGACCACCGCGCGCACCGGCTCGGTCACCAGCTTTTCCTTGGTCTGCGAGGAAAACCCGGGATCCGGCACCTTCACCGACAGCACCGCGATCATGCCCTCGCGCATGTCGTCGCCGGACAGGGCCACCTTGGCCTGCTTGGCGATGCCGCTCTGCTCGATGTAGCGGGTCAGGGTGCGGGTCAACGCCGAGCGGAAGCCGGTGAGATGGGTGCCGCCATCCTTCTGCGGAATGTTGTTGGTGAAGCAGTACATCGTTTCCTGGTACGAATCGCTCCATTGGACAGCACAATCGACGACGATGTCGTCCTGTTCGCCGCTGATCGAGATCACTTTTGGGTGCAACGGGTTTTTCAGCTGGGCCAGGTGCTCGACGAAGCTGCGGATCCCGCCTTCGTACTGGAAGACATCGTGCTTGCCGTCCAGGCGCTCGTCGACCAGTTCGATCTTGACGCCGGAATTGAGGAAGCTCAGCTCGCGCAGGCGACGCGCCAGGATGTCGTAATGGAATTCGACGTTATCGTTGAACGCCGTCACCGAGGGCCAGAAGCGTACTTCGGTGCCGCGTTTGTCGGACGGTTCCAGCTGCTTCAGCGGATACATCGCGGCACCGTGGCGGTATTCCTGCTGGAAATGGTGCCCATCGCGCCAGATGTCGAGCAGAAGCTTCTCCGACAACGCATTGACCACGCTTACGCCCACGCCGTGCAGGCCGCCTGAGACCTTGTAGCTGTTGTCGTCGAACTTGCCGCCGGCGTGCAGGACGGTCATCACCACTTCGGCGGCGGAGACGTCGCGACCCTGCTTTTCGCTTTCCTTGGCGTGCCTGCCGACCGGGATGCCGCGGCCGTTGTCCCAGACCGAGACCGAGCCGTCGTCATGGATGGTCACCAGCACCGCATCGGCATGGCCGGCCAGCGCCTCGTCCACCCCGTTGTCGACGACTTCGAACACCATGTGGTGCAGGCCGGAGCCGTCGTTGACGTTGCCGATGTACATCCCCGGACGTTTGCGGACGGCTTCGAGCCCTTCCAGCGCGGTGATGCTGTTGGCGTCGTAGCTCCCCGGATTGACGGGTGCCTTCGGGGCGACGGTTTCGGGCGTCTGGCCCGGGGTTTCTTCGTTCTGCGACATCGACGCGTTCTGCTCCAGCGGCATGCCTGGCGGCACGCCGAGACACATTAGCTATAGGAGCGTGGAGTATAGCAATCGCGACCTTTGGCCGCCTTGCCGGGACTATCCCGCCAAGGGTCGGATCACACCATGTTCCACGTGAAACATCGCGTGCAACCCAGCCAGCGAATCCATCGCGGGAATGGGATCCGTCCCCGTCACGAATACCTGGGCATTACTGGCCGCCAACACCTGCAACACGCGCCGCTGATGGTGTCGATCCAACTCCGAGGCCAGGTCATCCAGCTGCAGTACCGGCCAATGCCCCGCATGCGTCGCCAGATGCGATGCCTGTGCGAGCAACAGAACCAGTGCCGCCAGCTTGGTTTGCCCTCGCGAAAGCCCATCGCGACCCGGCAAGTCCCGGAATTCCAGCTTGAGGTCGGCACGATGCGGCCCGACGGTGGTGTGTCCCTGCGCGAGGTCGCGCTCGCGGGCCAGCAACAAGGCATCGGCGAGGCCAAAGTCCTGCCGGCGCCACCCTGGCTGCAGGGACAGGTTGGCGGCACCGGCAGCCGGCAGGATGTCTGCAAGCAAGGCGTCGACATGCGGCTGCAACCGGGTCACGTAAGCCTCGCGCTGCAAGGTGATCGCCTCGCCCGCCAAGGCCAATTCGTGCTCCCAGGCGTCCAGCTGGCCTTCCGCGCGTCCTTTCCGAAGCAGGGCGTTGCGCTGTTTGTGGGCACGGGCATGGCGACGCCACAACGACAGAAAATCACCGCCGGCATCGCTGCGTTCCACGTGGAACAATCCCCAATCGAGGTAGCGCCGACGTATCTCGCTGCTGCCATCTATCAAGGCATGGCTGCCGGGCTCGAAGGTAATCACCGCCAGCGCCTCGAACAGCTCACCGAGTTGGCCGACCGGACTTCCATCCAGCCGCGCTTCCCAGGCACTGCCGGAATGCCGCAAACCTGCACGCCGACCGGGTTGCCCGGGCTGTTCCCATTCCAGAAATACCTGCAGCGCGGATTCGCCGGTGCGGACCAGCCCGTCGCGGATCCGTGCACGAAAACTGCGCCCATGTGCCATCAGGTGCATGGCCTCGAGCAGGCTGGTCTTGCCGCTGCCGTTGTCGCCCGTGATCAGATTGAACCCGGGCCCCGGGCACAGATCGACATCGACCAGACGCCGCAAGCCTTGCACCTGCAGCTGCCGGATCAGCACGTAAAGACCCGGCACGCGCACAAACGACGACGCCCGGACTGAGCCGGGCGTCGTCTGCGGTGTTCCACGTGGAACACGAGCGGTTGCGTCGGGCTATCCGGCATCCGGTCAGAGCCGTAGCGGCATCACCACGTGGCGAGCGTGCTGGTGTTCCGCGCCACGGACAAGCGCTGAAGAGTTGGCATCGCGCAGCAGCAGCAAGATGTGTTCGTCGCGCAAGGCACCCAACGCGTCCAGCAGGTAGTTGACGTTGAAGCCGATCGCCAGGCCATCGACGCGGGTATCCGCTTCGAGTTCTTCCTGCGCTTCTTCCTGCTCGGGATTATGCGCGCTGATCTTGAGCAGACCTGGCGAGACTTCGACCCGCACGCCACGGTATTTCTCGTTGGACAGGATCGAGGCACGTTGCAGGGCGGCACGCAGGGCTTCGCGATCGACCTTGACCTCACGGTCGGCACCGATCGGAATCACCGCTTCGTAATCCGGGAATTTGCCGTCGATCAGCTTGCTGGTGAAGGTCACATCGTCGCGCTTGACCCGGATGTGACCCTTGCCGAGTTCCAGATCGAGCATGCGATCGCCGCCTTCCAGCAAGCGCTGCAGTTCCTGCACGCCTTTGCGGGGAACGATGATCTGGCGCTTGCTGCCACTGCCGCCATCCAATGCGGTTTCGCACAGGGCCAGGCGGTGGCCATCGGTGGCGACGCAGCGGAGGGTGGCATCGCGGAGGTCGAACAGCAGGCCGTTGAGGTAGTAGCGGACGTCTTGCTGGGCCATCGCAAAGGCGGTGCGTTCGATCAGTTCCTTCAGGCCGGCCTCGGGCACGCTGACCCGCTCGGTGGCTTCGAACTCGTCGATCGAGGGGAAATCGTTGGCCGGCAGGCTGGCCAGGCTAAAGCGGCTGCGGCCGGCTTGCACGGTCACCTTGTCGCCGTTCTGGCTGACAGTCACCTTGCTGCCATCCGGAAGCGCACGCACGATCTCGAACAGCTTGCGTGCAGGAATGGTGATCTCGCCATCCTGGGCGTCGTCGACGGCCGTGCGCGAAACCATTTCGACCTCGAGGTCGGTACCGGTCAGCGCCAGCTGGCCTTCGCGCACCTTGACCAGCAGATTCGCGAGCACCGGCAGCGTTTGCCGGCGTTCGACCACATTCACCACCTGCGCCAACGGCTTGAGCAGGACTTCGCGTTGCAGGGAAAACCGCATGTGAACCCCTTGCCCTTTGTTCGTTCGGGGACGGCCCGATGGGTCGGAACCGCTCTTGAAGATCTATGGATAAAACTTAAAAGCAGGTGGTGCTGGTAGAGCGAAAATCGGTGGGTAACAGTTTCAAGCTATTGAATAATATCGGAATTATTCAAAATTAACTGGCGGGAAAAACAATCCGGAAGTCCGGGAAAAGCTGTGGATAAGCTTGCCGGATCGAGGACGCGATGAGGTTATCCACACCTTGTCCCGTGATCACCCACCGGGTTTGCCGACAACGGCTTACTCACTCAATTTGCGGATCAATTTGTCCCAGTCCTCGTGCAGCTTGCCGTCGCTTTCCATCAGGTGGCGGATTTGCCGGCAAGCGTGCAGCACGGTGGTGTGGTCGCGACCGTCGAAGGCCACGCCGATTTCCGGCAGGCTGTGTTCGGTCAGTTCCTTGGCCAGCGCCATCGCGACCTGCCTGGGACGTGCCAGCGAACGGGTCCGCTTTTTCCCGAGCATCTCCCTCAATTGCAAGCCGTAGTAGTCTGCCACGGCCTTCTGGATGTTGGCGATGCTGATTGCCTGCTGCTGCGCGCGCCACAGGTCGCGCAGGGTTTCCTGGGCGAATTCCATGGTCACCGGGCGGCCGAGCAGGCCGGCCTGGGCGGTCAGCTTGTTGATCGCGCCTTCCAGCTCGCGCACATTGCTGCGCATCTTCTTGGCGATCAGCTGGGCGACGTCGTCCGGCACCAGCGCGCCGCGCTCGCGGGCCTTGCTCAGCACGATCTGCGCGCGGGTCTCGAAGTCCGGCGGGTCGATCGCGACCGACAGGCCCCAGCCCAGCCGTGACTTCAGCCGCGGTTCCAGCCCGTCGACCTCGCGCGGGTAGCGGTCGCAGGTCAGGATGATCTGCTGGCGGCCGTCGAACAGCGCGTTGAAGGTGTGGAAGAACTCCTCCTGGGTGCGGTCCTTGCCGGCGAAGAACTGGATGTCGTCGATCAGCAGCGCATCGATCTGCTGGAACTGGCGCTTGAACTGGTCGGCGGTCTTCTCCTGCAGGGCGCGGAAGAAGGCGTTGTAGAACTCGTTGGAGCGCAGGTAGAGGATCCGCGCGGCCGGATTGATCCGGCGCATCTCGTTGCCGGCGGCGAACATCAGATGGGTCTTGCCGAGGCCAGTGCCGCCGTACAGCAGCAGTGGGTTGTGCGCGCGTTCGCCCGGCTTCTGCGCGGCATGCCAGGCGGCGGCGCGGGCCAGCTGGTTACTGCGGCCCTCGACGAAGTTGTCGAAGGTGTAGTGACTGTCGAGGTTGCCGCGGAAGGGTTCGGCGGGCGTGGCGGCGACGATGCTCGACCGCGTCGTTGCGGGGGCACCGATGGCAGCCTCCGGGCGCCGCATCGCACCGATGTCCAGGGCGACGTCGGCACCGCCGAAATGCGCGGCGAGTTCGCGGATCCGCGGCAGGTAGCGGCGGTGCACTTCGTCGCGGACGAACGCATTGGGGGCGTACAGCACCAGCGCGTCGTCGCGGCGGTCGGCCTGCAGCGGCTTCAGCCAGGTCAGGACATCCTCGGGCGGCAATTCGGCTTCGAGGTAACGCAGGCAGGCAGGCCAGACATCCATGGCAGGAACGATCTCGGGGAACGGCGACGACGACGACGACGCCGCGGTCTCGGCGCCTGTGGATAAATCGGGAGGCCGGCAGCGTAGCATCCGTGTCGCGGGGCACCAAACCGGCACGGGCCGTCGCGCTTGATGCAGGAACTCGTTGACTTGCCTCGGTATTCCAGCTAGAGTCCCGAATCTTTTCCGCCGAATAACAGCAAGCAGGCCCGCCATGGCGACCAAGCGCACCTACCAACCCAGCAACCTCAAGCGCAAGCGCGACCACGGCTTCCGCGCCCGCATGGCGACTGCCGACGGCCGCAAGATCCTGGCGCGTCGCCGCGCCAAGGGCCGTCGTCGCCTGACTGTCTGACCCGCTGGGTCGCGTATCCGGCCAGCGGCCGGATCGCCATGACAGTTCCCGCGATGCCCCCCACGCCGGTGTCCACACAGGATGCCGGCGTTGTCGTGTCCGCGCCCCGCTTTCCGCGGGCGGCGCGGGTGCGGGCCAAGGCCGAGTTCACTGCCGTGTTCGAGCGCGGGCGGCGCACTGCCGAACCGCGCATGGCTTTGCATTGGCTGGCCGACGACGCGCCTGCCCGGCTTGGCCTGGCGGTCTCGCGCAGGGTCGATCCGCACGCGGTCGGCCGCAACCGCATCAAGCGCAACCTGCGCGAGGCTTTCCGCCATCTGCGCGGTCGCCTGCCCGGCGGCGCGTACGTGGTGGTCGCCCGCGGCGGTGCCGCGCAAGCCGATGGCGTTGCGCTGCGCGAGGCCTTCGCACGCCTGCTGCAGCGTGCCGGCGCGTTGCCGCCCCCGTCCCCGGCCGGCACAATGCCGCCCGCGATCCCCGCTCCTTCCTCCGACCAAGCCCCGCGTTGAGCGTGGCGTGAGCCAGCCTGTCCGATGACCCAGACCCGTACCTTCCTGATCCTTGCCTGGCTGATGGTGGCCACCCTGTTGTGGATGGAATGGGGCAAGGAACGCGATGCGGCCGCCGCGCCGGCCCCGGCAATTCCGACCGCAACCCAGGTCGCCGGTAGCGCCACGCCAGGCATTCCGGTCGCCAGCCTGCCTGGTGCCGCACCCGCACCATCACCGGTGGCTGCGCCCGCGCTGCCGATCGTGCGCTTGCGCAACGACGTGCTGGCGCTGGAACTCAACGGCCGCGACCTGACCCGCGCCGAATTGCTGGACTATCCGCAGACCCGCGCGGCCGGCAGCCCGCCGGTGGTGCTGTTCGATGCCGACCCGGCCCGCCATTTCGCTGCGCACAGCACATGGCGCGGCAACGATGGCCACGAACTGTTGCTGCAGCCGGACGGGACCGCTCGCGACATCGTGCTGGCCGACGGCGCGCAGGCGGTGGAGGCGCGCTTCGTCGCGACCTCGCCTGCGGGCGTGCAATTGCGTCGTATTTTCACCCTGCCGCGCGGCGGCTATGCCTTGCGCGTGCGCGACGAGCTGGTGAACGCCGGCACCGGCACCTGGACCGGCGACATCGAGCGCAAGCTGGAGCGGGTGCCACCGCTGGTCAAGAGCGGCATGACCAACCCGGAGGCGTTCAGCCTCAACGGCGCGGCCTGGTGGAGTCCGGAAGAGAAGTACGAGAAGCGCAAATACCCGGACTACGCCGATGACGGTCCGCTGGACCGCCAGGTCACCGGTGGCTGGGTCGGTCTGTCCCAGCACTATTTCCTCGGTGCGTGGGTGCCGCAGAAGGACCAGGGCGCGATTTACTCGCTTTCCACCCGCGGCAACCTCTACAGCATTGCCGCCCGCGGCCCGCAGATCACCCTCGCACCCGGCCAGCGCTTCAGCAGCGATGCCACCCTCTGGGTCGGTCCGAAGCTGGCCGATCAGCTGAAGGTGGTCGCCCCGGGCCTGGAACTGGCGATGGACTACGGCATCTTCACCGTGCTGTCCAAGCCGATCCACTGGCTGCTCACCCAGCTGCACAAGCTCACCCATAACTGGGGCTGGGCGATCGTGCTGCTGGTGGTCGTCATCAAGTTGTTGCTGTACCCGCTGTCCGCCGCGCAATACAAGTCGATGGCCAAGATGCGCAAGTTCCAGCCGCGCATCGAGCAGCTCAAGGAGCGCTACGGCGACGACAAGCAGAAGTTCCAGATGGCGATGCTGGAGCTGTACAAGAAGGAGAAGATCAACCCGGCCGGCGGCTGCCTGCCGATCCTGATCCAGATGCCGGTATTCCTGGCGCTCTACTACGTGTTGCTGGAAGGCGTGGAACTGCGCCAGGCACCGTGGATCATGGGCTGGGTCAACGATCTCACCGCGCGCGACCCGTTCTTCATCCTGCCGATCGTCAACGGCGCGGTCATGTGGCTGACCCAGAAGATGACGCCGATGGTCGGCATGGACCCGATGCAGAAGAAGATGATGCAGATGATGCCGCTGGTGATGGCGGTGATGTTTGCGTTCTTCCCGGCCGGCCTGGTCCTGTACTGGGTGACCAACGGCGCGCTGGGCATGGCCCAGCAGTGGTGGAATACCAAGCGTTATGCCGAGGAACCGGCGAAGGCCTGACGCAGCAGGCTGCTCGGCCGACGGCGGCACGCAGCGGGTCGGTTCGCAGGACACGCCGTGAATACATCCATGTAGGCTCATCGGCGACATCCGTGTCGCCGATGGTCCTGCGTACCGACCCGCCGCATGCCACCTGGCGGGTTGCGAGGGTCGTGCAATGAATGCGAACACCGACACCATCGTCGCGATCGCCACCGCCGCGGGTGCCGGTGGGGTCGGCATCGTGCGGTTGTCGGGGCCGCAGGCGCGGGACATCGCACACGCCATCAGCGGACGCGTGTTGAAGCCACGCGTCGCCGCCTATGCGCGCTTCACCGATGCCGACGGCGAGGTGATCGATGACGGCATCGCCCTGCATTTTCGTGCGCCCTCGAGTTTCACCGGCGAGGATGTGGTCGAACTGCAGGGGCATGGCAGCCCGGTGCTGCTGCGCCAGCTGGTCGCGCGCTGCATCGCCCTGGGTGCGCGCCAGGCCGCGGCCGGCGAGTTCAGCCAGCGCGCCTTCCTCAACGGCAAGCTCGACCTGTCCCAGGCCGAGGCGATTGCCGACCTGATCGCCGCCGGCGACGAACGTGCGGCGCGCGCGGCCCGCCGTTCGCTGGATGGCGTGTTCTCGCGTCGGGTCGAGATGCTGATGGCGCAGGTGCTGGCGATCCGCGTCCACGTGGAGGCGGCGATCGACTTCGCCGATGAATCGCTGGACACCCTCGGTGGCCCCGAATTGCGCGATGGCCTGCAAGCCGCGATCCAATCGCTGGCGCAGCTGCGCCACGAGGCCGACCGGGGCCGCAGCCTGCGCGATGGCCTGCACGTGGTCCTGGTCGGTCCGCCGAATGCCGGCAAGAGTTCGCTGCTCAATGCGCTGGCCGGCAACGACCGGGCGATCGTCACCGAACTCCCCGGTACCACCCGCGACCTGCTGCAGGAGGCGATCCGCATCGACGGGGTCGAGTTGACCCTGGTCGACACCGCCGGCCTGCGCGAGGCCTTCGACCCGATCGAGGCCGAAGGCATCCGCCGCGCCCGCGCCGAACTGCAGCGCGCCGACCTGGCCCTGGTGGTGCTGGATGCGCGCGACCCCGAGGCCGGCCGCATCGCGGTGGCGGACGAGGTCGCCGGGGTACCGCGGTGCTTGTGGCTGCACAACAAGGCCGACCTTTTGCCGATGCTGCCGAAGCTGGGCGACGACGCGCTGGCGGTGTCGGCGCGCAGTGGGCTGGGATTGGAGGCGCTGCACCAGCGCCTGCTGGCCCTGTCCGGGGCGGGCAAGGTCAGCGAGGGCACCTTCAGCGCACGTGCCCGCCACGTCCAGGCGCTGGCCGCAGCGGCCGGGCAGCTGGACGCAGCCGCAGCGGAGTTGGGCCAGGAACGACTGGAACTGGCAGCCGAGGCGCTGGCGCAGGCGCACGACAGCTTGGGCGGGATCGGCGGGCGGGTGGGCGCGGATGCGCTACTTGGTCACATTTTTGCAGCATTCTGCATCGGGAAATGACGGCAAACGCTTGAATCCCCTTGACAAATGACCCTTGCTGCCGCGTGCTATCGTCAGGTGCGTCGTGCATCACAAGGGGAGTAACACGATGTCTGCAATGAAGAATTTGCGTCGCGGTCTTGCGCCGCTGGCGCTGGCCGTGGCGATCACGTGTGCGCTGGGCGCATGCAAGAAGGATGCGGCGACCGATGCCGATGCCGCGGCCCCGGCCGCGGGCCAGGTCGCACCGGCACCGACGGCGGCCTCGGTGGTGTCGGCCTCGGTCAATGCGATGGATCCGGACCAGCTCCGCAGCGAAGCCTCCAAAGCCTATGGCGAGAACCGGCTGTATGCGCCGGCCGGCAATAACGCGATGGAGTACTACCTGGCCCTGCGCGACAAGGCACCGGCGGACGCGGGGGCGTCCAGCGCGCTGACCGACCTGCTGCCGATGACCGTGATCGCCACCGAGCAGGGCATCGCCCGCGAGGACTATGCCGAGGCCAAGCGCCTGTCGGCGTTGATCGAGAAGGCCGATGCCCAGCATCCGGCGCTGGCCCGCCTGAAGACCGCAATCACCAGCAGCGAGACCGCAGCCCTGCAGCGTGCGGAAAACCAGAAGCTGACCGCCGAGGAAGAAGCCAAGCGGCAGGCGGATCTGCTCAAGCAGCGCGAGGAAGATCAGCGCAAGCAGCAGGAACAGGCACGCCAGCAGGCAGCGTCGGCAGCAACGCAACCGGCGGCGACGCAACCGGCTGCGCAGTCTGCAGCCGCCGCCGCCGAAGCCGAGCGCCAACGCGTTGCCGAAGCCGAGCGCCAGCGAGCGGCGGCCGCCGAACAGCAGCGACAGGCCGCGGCGGCGGCGCAACCGGCTGCGCAACCGGCACGGCCTGCGGCGTCTTCGGAACTGCGCGCGATCGCCCAGCCGGGCCCGCGCTATCCGCAGGCCGCGCAACGCGCCGGTGCTACCGGCACGGTGCAGGTGGAGTTCACCGTGGCCAGCGACGGCAGCGTGGGCAATGTGCGCGTGGTCGGTTCGGATGCGCCGCGCCAGTACCAGCGCGAGTTCGAGCGCGAGGCGACCGCCGCCGTGAAGCGCTGGCGCTTCCAGCCGGTGGCCGAAGCCACCACCACCCGCCGCACGATCTCGTTCCAGCAGTAACCGGAACTGTCATCGCGCAACGAAAAAGCCCGGCGTTTGCCGGGCTTTTTCATGGCGGGCCGATCGGGATCGACGCTGTGCGCGTCGACCCCCGTCATGCTTCGATCAGGCCGAGATGGCCAGCTTCTCCTGCCGGTAGCGCCACACCGCCGCCAGCCACAGCACGGCGGCCAGTGCCAGCGCGCAACCCAGGTACACCGCCCATTGCTGCGCATCCGGGGACTCGCCGCGGGTGACCTTCTGCACCAGCTGGTTCTGCGACAGGAACGGCACCGCGTACTGCCACAGGTCGGTGTCCTTCAGCGGCGAGGCCATCAGCGCATAGGTCGGGATCATCGGCAGCATCATCATCCACATCACGTGGCTCTGCGCTTCCTTCATGCTCTTGGCGCCGGCTGCCACGAAGGTGATAAGGCCGGTGCCGATGACCACCAGCGGCAGCAGGATGAACAGCAGCTTGGCGATCGCCGGCAGGCTCACGTCCAGCATCCTTCCCATCCCGGTCGCCAGCGATGCGCTGCCTTTCAACGCCAGCAGGATCAGCAACAGCGAGGCGAAGCCGATCACCACCGCCGCCAGCATCTTGCCGCTGACGATGGCACCGCGTGCCGCCGGGGTGGCCAGCAACGGTTCCAGAGACTGCCGTTCGCGCTCGCCGGCGGTGGTGTCCATCGCCAGGTGGATGCCGCCCAGGAACGCCGAGATCAGCAGCAGGATCGGCAGCATCGCCGACAGCATGATCCCGCGCTTGGCTTCGGGGTGGCCAGGTCACGGGTGCCCACCCCGACCGGTGCGGCCACGACCGGATTGATCCCGCGCGCCAGCATGCGCAATGCGCCCAGGGTCTGGCTGTACTGCTGCAGGGTGGCCTCCACCCGCTTGACCGGGACGTCGGCGTTGCGGCGGGTGGTGTCGGTGACCAGCTCGACCTTGGCCGGGATGCCGGCGTGCCAATCCTTGCCGAAGTCCGGGTCGATCACTAGGCCGACATCATCCTGCTGGCTGCGCACCGCCTGTTCCACCTGCGCCTCGCTGGCCCTGCGCGCGGCGATGCCGTGGCTGGCCAGGTGCGCGATCAGGTTGGGGGCATGTTCGCTGCCCGCAACCGGGATCGTCATGTCCTTCTCCAGCTGGGTGCTGGCGCGGTTCTCCATCAGCTTGAACATGCCCAGCATGATCGCCGGGAACAGGATGGGCGACAGCAGCAGGGTCATCAGGAAGGTGCGGCGGTCGCGGTAGAAGTCGCGCAATTCCTTGCGCATCACCACCAGCGTGCTGCGGAAATCGATGTTCATGCGTGCAGGCCCTCTTCGCTGCCGATGAGGCGCACGAAGGCGTCCTCGAGATTGTCGATGCCGGCCTTGGCGCGCAGTTCCTCCGGCGTGCCTTCGGCCATCACCCGGCCATTGGCGATGATCACGATGCGGTCGCAGAGCGCGGCGACCTCCTGCATGATGTGGCTGGAGAAGATCACGCAGCGTCCCTCCGCGCGCAGCTGCTTGAGGAAGTCGCGCAGGCCGCGGGTGGTCATCACGTCCAGGCCGTTGGTGGGCTCGTCCAGGATCACGTTCCTGGGGTCGTGCACCAGCGCGCGCGCGATCGCGGTCTTGGTGCGCTGGCCTTGGCTGAACCCCTCGCACTGGCGATCCAGCACGTCTTCCATCTGCAGCGCTTCGGCCAGGGTGCGCGTGCGCTCGGCAACCTGCGCCGCGCTCAGGCCATGCAGCTCGCCGAAGTAGGCGATGTTCTCGCGTGCGGTCAGGCGCTTGTAGACGCCGCGCGCGTCGGGCAGCACGCCCAGGCTGCGGCGCACCGCATTGGCGTCGCGGCCGACGTCGATGCCGTCCACCAGCACGCGGCCGGCCTCCGGCTGCATCAGCGTGTAGAGCATGCGCATGGTGGTGGTCTTGCCGGCGCCGTTGGGGCCAAGCAGGCCGGTGATCTGGCCGTCGTGGGCGGTGAAGCTGACGTCATCCACGGCGATGACGGGCGCGGCCTTCTTGCCCTTGCCGGGGAAGGTCTTGCGCAGGTGTTCTGCAACGATCATGGGTGGGTCCTTGTCTGCGGGGGCGCGCTCTGGAGGGGCGCGGTCATCTGGAGTGCCGCGCGCATCACGGCTCCCAGCCGTTGTACGAGGTGAACGGCGGCACGTAGGCCAGCTTGTCCAGGCACTTGGCGTCCAGCGCCTTGGCATCGGCCTGTTCGATGAACTGGGCGAACAGCTTGGGCATGCAGCCGGCCCCGATCACGTTGTGGCCCTGGCCCTTCAGGTCCAGCCAGCGCGACTTCGGCAAGCCCTTGGCCACTTCCTCGCCGTACTTCGGCGGGGTCACCGGGTCGAATTCGCCGGTCAGCACCAGCACCGGCAGGTCGCCCTTGAGCGCGGTGTTGAAGTCGGCCGGCTTGTCGCCCTTGGGCCAGGCCTCGCACATCGCGGCCATCGCCTCGACCATGCGGTTGCCGAGCACGGTGTCGGCGTCTTCGTCGCGCACCACCATGCTGGCGGCGTCCTCGGTGCAGATCACCGACATCTGCATGCCCATCGCCATCGATTCCTGCATGTCGCTCTGCATCATCTTGGCCAGCGCCATCAGATTGGCGTAGCGGCCCTGGCTGGCCTCGCGGATCAGCTGCGGCAGCAGTGCGCCCACCGCCGGCATGTAGGCATACATGCGCACCAGCCCGGCCACGTGGTCGGCGGTCAAGGTCTCGGTGAGTTCCTCGCCAGTGCTGCCATCGCGATAGGTGACCGGCACCGGGTTGGCGCGCAGGCGGGTCAGCACGGCCTGCAGCTCGGCGCGCGGATCGCCCATGCGCTGCTTGCAGGCCGGGTTTTCCTTGCACAGGGTGAATTGCGCCTGCAGCGCGCTGTCCAGATTGCCGGCGAAGATGTTGCCCAGGCCCAGGGTGTTCGGTACCGGCGAATCCAGGGTGATCGTGCGCACGTGCTGCGGATGCCGCAGCGCGTACTGCTGCGCCATGCGGGTGCCGTAGCTGACCCCGACCAGGTTGATGGCGTCGGCACCGATCGCCTTGCGCACTGCGTCCAGGTCGGCCACCGCGTCGGTGGTGGTGTAGCGGCGCAGGTCCGCCTTGCCGGAGAGCTCGGCGATGCAGCCCTCGATCCAGGCGCGCGCCGCCGCCGGATCGGTGGAGGATCCCTCACCGTCTTCGGACTTGCAGTTGAGCGGATTGGACTTGCCGGTGCCGCGCTGGTCGACCAGCACGATGCCGCGATCCTTCATCACGTCCTTGAACGCCGGTGCCAGCATCGGGAACGTGGCCACCGCAGCCTGGCCGGGGCCGCCGGCCAGGAAGAACACCGGATCGCCCGCTGGATCGCTGGTGTTGCGGGGCGGGATCCAGGCGATGTTGAGCGCGATCGTGCGTCCGCCGGGCGTGCTGCGGTCCTCCGGTACGGCAAGGGTGGTGCACTGCGCTTCCAGCGGTTGCCCGTGCGGCGAGGGCGAGGCCAGCGAGCACGGTTTGAACTGCAGGCTGCCCAGCGTGCGCAGGGTGCCCTCTTCGGCGGGTTTGGGCGCAGCCTGTTGCGAGCAGCCAGCGGCCAGCGAAGCGGCGATCGCCAGCGCCAGCATGAGGGGACGGGTGGTCATGGTGAATCTCCTGCGGGATGCATGCATCAGTCCTCGGGGATGAAGAGGGATTCGATCGAGTGGCCGAACAACCGCGCGATGCGGAAGGCCAGCGGCAGCGACGGGTCGTACTTGCCGGTTTCCAGCGCGTTGATGGTCTGCCGCGAGACCTCCAGCCGTTCGGCCAGCTCGCCCTGTGACCAGCCCTGCGCCTCGCGCAGTTCGCGCATGCGGTTGTTCATGCGTACCTGCGGTGCAGCCAGCCGCGGATGAGGGCATAGCTGACGACCAGCAGCAGGCCAAGCGACGCGGCCACGTGCCGGCCGGACCACGCGACCAGGCCGGCATCGAGCAGGAACAGGGCCGCCATCGACGCCTGCAAGGTGATGCCGGCGGACCAGGCCAGCGCGCCCAGCTCGATGCGCCGTTCCAGCTCGTCGCAGTCGCGCAGGAAGCGCAGGTAGGCGGCGAACATCCAGGCCATGGCCAGCACGGGTGCCAGCGCGAACGAGAAGCGCCAAGGCAGTGCGAGCGCGCCATATCGCGCGGCCCACTCGTGCCACGCGGCCAAGGCCAGGAACACCAGGCACGGCAGCAACGAGGCGCGGTAGTAACGCCGCAGCGCCGGGCTCAGGCTCTGGCAGTAGCGGGCAAGCACGCCGCTCACAGGTAGCGCCGGGTGAGGATCATCTTGGCGATCCCGTAGGTGCCGCACAGCAACGGGAACACCCAGATCATGGCGATGCCGGCATCCACGTCGAAGATCGCCGCCTTCTGCAGCATGCCGCCGGCGAAGTAGAGGAGGGAGACCAGCAGGCTGGCGGCGCCGATCGCCTCGGTCTCGATCCTGCGCTGGAGTTCGTCGACCTCGCGCAGGTAGCGCAGCGCGGCGAGCATCACCCAGCCGATCGGCAGCACCGGCAGCACGGCGACGACCGCGCGCAGCGGCACCGATTCGATGCCCCGCCGGATCAGGTAGATCGAGGCGAACAGGGTCAGCGAATAGACCACCATCGCCGGCCACAGCGCGGCCAGGTAGCGGCGCCCCGCCGCCTGCGCATACATGTCGTCGCAATGCGAGCGCCACCATCGCGGCATCAGCAGGAACATCGCGGCGCCCAGCAGGTAGCCGGCACCGATCCCCGTCCACATGCCGACCACGCCGTCCGGCCAGGCCAGCAGGAAGTGGCCGGCGCCGGCCAGGGCGAGCGCGCCCAGCCCGATCGCCGCGAAGATCCACATGAAGCGACGCATGGTCATCGGGTCAGCCAGCCTGGCGGGACTTGCCAAGGAAGACGACGCCCACCCCGATGAAGGCCGAACCCACGCCCAGGAAGGCGTACTGGCCGGCGACCAGTGTGGTGACGAAGCAGGCGATCCCCGCGCCGAGGAATGCCATGCCTGCGCGCTTCAGGTTCTGCGGTTGGTCCATCGTCGTACTCCGTTGTGTCAAGGACGCTTGACACAACGATACGGCGGCGATGAAGCGCTTGTCAAGCGTCCTTTACAGCGATCGGCTCGTCATCCCGGTGTACGCCGGCAGTGCTCTATTTCGGCGACAGCCGAATATCCAGCCTTTGAACATGTGATCGCGCTGGATGCCGTGCCATCGGCCATCCATGGCCTGCACGGGATGACCGCATCCTGCGGTCACTTGTTGCTGACGTACTTCTCGCGGCGGATCTGCGGGATTGGCAGGCCGTGTTCCTTCAGCGCCTCGAAGCAGGCATCGACCATGTTCGGATTGCCGCACAGGTAGGCGATGTCGCTGGCCGGGTCCGGCGCGATCTCCGCCAGGATGTTCTGCACATAGCCGTGGCGCACGTCCGCGTGCGCCTGCGGCGAATCCGACGCGGGCAGTTCCCGCGAAAAGCAGGGGATGAAACGGAACGCCGGATGCGCGTTGGCGAAAGCGCGGAACTCGTCCCCGTACAGCAACTCCTCCGGCGTGCGCGCGCCTTGCAAGAGCACCACCTCGATGCCGCGCGATTCGATCAGCGACGCCAGCAGCGGCAACATCGCGCGATACGGGGTGATCCCGGTGCCGGTGCCGATCAGCAGGTAGCGGCGGTTGGCGTCGTTCGGCAGCAGGCAGAAGCGGCCGAACGGGCCGCTGGCGTCGACCGTCCCACCGATCGGCAGGCCCTCGAACAACGCAGTGGCGGCCCCCCAGCCACGTAGCTGACCGCGATGTCGACCAGGTCGCCCGGTCCCAGCGCATGGTCGTGGATCGTCGCCAGCGAATAGCTGCGGCGCGCCGCGCTGCCATCGGCATAGGCGAAGTGGACCTGGATGAACTGGCCGGGGATGTAGTCCAGCGGCAGGCCGTCATCGCGCAGGAACGACAGGTGGGCGACGGTCGGGGCGACCATACGCCGCGACACCAGCTTCAACGGGAAATGCGTGATGGCCAAGCGACGTCCTGGGCAGTGGATGCAACACAGCGTGGCGGCCGTGGTTGCATCGGGCCGCCTATACTAACCGCACCCAAAACCTTGCATTCCCTGCACCGCACTGCGGCTTGCAGGCGGCGGAGCCATTGATGCAGACAGACACCGTGCCGGCGCTGCGCGTCAGCGACCTGCGCAAGACCTACGACAACGGCGTGGAAGCCCTGAAGGGCGTCTCGCTGGACGTCGCGCCCGGCGATTTCTACGCCTTGCTCGGCCCCAACGGCGCCGGCAAGTCCAGCCTGATCGGCATCGTCAGTTCGCTGGTCAACAAGAGCAGCGGCACGGTCGAGATCTTCGGCACCAGCATCGACAAGGATCGTGATGGCGCGATGCGCCTGATCGGCCTGGTCCCGCAGGAACTCAACTTCAACATGTTCGAGAAGCCGCTGGACATCTGCGTGAACTACGCGGGTTTCTACGGGATCCCGCGCGCGCAGGCGCTGCTGCGCGCCGAAGAGGAGCTGAAAAACGCGCAGCTGTGGGACAAGGCCGACAAGATGAGCCGCACGCTGTCCGGCGGCATGAAGCGGCGGCTGATGATCGCCCGCGCGATGATGACCCGGCCACGCCTGCTGATCCTGGACGAGCCCACCGCCGGCGTGGACATCGAGATCCGCCGCGGCATGTGGCAGACGCTCAAGGCGATCAACGCCGCCGGCACCACGATCATCCTGACCACGCATTACCTGGAGGAAGCGGAGAACCTCTGCCGCAACCTCGCGATCATCGACCACGGGCGGATCGTCACCGAGGGCCCGATGCGCAGCCTGCTGGCCAAGCTCGACGTCGAAGGTTTCATCTTCGACATCGACGGCGAACTGCCGGCGCAATTGCCGGTGATCGAGGGCACCGCGCTGGTCGCCAGCGACGGCCACACCCTGGACATGGACATGCCGCGCGCGATGGACCTCAACCGCGTGTTCGCCGCGTTCGCCGCCGCCGGCATCCGCGTGCGCTCGATGCGCACCAAGTCGAACCGGCTGGAGGAACTGTTCGTGCGGCTCACCGGAAAGCCGGAAGTGACGGACACGGATGCCCTGACGCCGCACGCGCAGGATGCGCAGGAGCGGCCGGCATGAGCGCCGGGATGACCCAGACCAACGCGCGCAAGAACCTGGTCGCGCTGGGCACCGTAGTTCGCCGCGAGGTCATGCGCATCCTGCGCATCTGGGGCCAGACCCTGATGCCGCCGGCGATCACCATGACCCTGTACTTCCTGATCTTCGGCAAGCTGATCGGCTCGCAGATCAGGGAAATGGATGGGCTCAAGTACATGGACTTCATCGTCCCCGGCCTGGTGATGATGAGCGTGATCCAGAACAGCTACGGCAACATCAGTTCGAGTTTCTTCGGTGCCAAGTTCGGCCGCCACATCGAGGAACTGCTGGTCAGCCCGATGCCGAACTGGGTGATCCTGCTCGGTTACGTGGGCGGCGCAGTGCTGCGCGGGGTGATGGTCGGCGCGATCGTGCTGGGCATCGCGATGCTGTTCACCAAGGTGCGCGTGCCGCATCCGCTGGTGATGGTGAGTTCGGTGCTGCTGGGCGCGGTGATCTTCTCGCTGGCCGGCTTCATCAATGCGGTGTACGCGAAGAAGTTCGACGACGTCGCCATCGTCCCGACCTTCATCCTCACCCCGCTGACGTATCTGGGCGGCGTGTTCTATTCGGTGAAGCTGCTGCCCGACTGGGCCGAGGCCGCGACCCACGCCAACCCGATCTTCTACATGGTCAACGCGTTCCGCTACGGCCTGCTCGGGGTCAGCGACGTGTCGATGTGGACGGCGTATGCGCTGATGTTGGGCTTCGTCGGCGGGCTCGGCGCGCTGGCGCTGTGGCTGCTCAAGCGCGGCACCGGGATGCGCAGCTGACGGCGTTGGTTCGCGGCGGCCTGCGTGTGCTGCCGGGTGCTCCCGTAGAATGCCGTCGGTGATGCGCTCCCGTGCCTTTGGACCACTGATGGTGCGACTGGCCCTTGCGGCCATGTTGCTGATGGCGCTTGCGCCGACCATCAGCCGGACTCTTGCCAGCGGCGCGGATCCGAATGGCCCGGTGCTGCGCCTGCTGCAGATGTGCACCACGGCGGGCCTGCAGGTCCAGTCCCTCGCCTCTTTCCTGGGCGATGACGCGACTGGATTCGCTGGCGATGAACATCCCGCCCCGCATCCGCACGAACCCGGCGATGCCTGCGGCTACTGCAGCCTGGTCACCCCACTGCCGTTGCTGCTGTTGCTGCTTTGCGGGCTGCTGGCGCTGGCGCCGGTCGCGCCGCTGTTCCGGCATCGAATCGTTGCACGGCGCACGCTGCGCAACCTGCGCGGACTCGGCGCACAGGGACCCCCGCTCCCGCTCTGAACCACAAGCCACGCCTTCCCACGCGACCGTCGTGTCGCGTTCTTGTGCTTTGGAGCCAACATGTCCATTCCTTCCCGCACGGCGATGCGTTCGTCGTGCCTGTCCGTTGCCGTACTCGCCGCGCTGTCTTCCCCACTCACCGCATTCGCTGGTGATCCACCGTCCAATGAAGCCGATCCCCAAGTCACGACGCTCGGCAAGGTCGAAGTGCGCGCGGACAAGGACGCCGTCCAGGCCGAGCGCGCGCTGACCCCCGGCGGCGTCACCGTCATCGATGGCGAAACTTTCCAGCAGCGCGCGGTCAGCAACATGGCCGATGCGCTGCGCTATGTGCCCGGCGTCTTCACCCAGAGCGGCACCGGCGGCGATGCCATCTTCATCTCCAGCCGCGGATCCAACCTGGATGCCACCAACTACGACAGCAACGGCATCAAGCTGTTCCAGGACGGCCTGCCGGTGACCACCGCCGACGGCAACAACCACAACCGCTTCCTCGATCCGCTGGCGGCGCGTCATGCGATCGTCGCCCGCGGCGCGAATGCGCTCACCTATGGCGCAAGCAATCTTGGCGGCGCGATCGATTTTGTCTCGCCGACTGCGCGCAACAGCGCGCCGATGCAGCTGTTTTTCGGTGTCGGCAGCCATGGCCAGCGCAACGCACGCGCCACCGTTGGCGGCGTGTCCGGCACGCTGGATGGCCAGGTGACGTTGGATCACCTGCGTCGCGACGGCTATCGCGACCACAGCCGGCAGGAACGCGCGGGGCTGTACGCGAACGGCGGCTGGCAGGTCAGCGATGCGTTCGAGTTGCGCCTGTTTGCCACCCACGTGGACAGCGACGAGGAACTCGCCGGTCCGTTGACCCGCGCGCAGTTCGAGCAGGATCCGTACCAGGCGCAGGCCTCCGCGATCAGCGGCAATTTCCAGTTGAACGTGAAGACCGATCGGTTGGCGGCGAAGGGCACGTGGAACCTGGCGTCGGGCAACCGCGTCGAGTTCGGCCTGTCGCATGAGCGACAGGACCTCTATCACCCGATCGTCGACAAGATCATGGTCGACTTCGACGGCCCCGGCCCGATGCCGCCGGTGGAAGTCTTCAGCCTGCTGAAGAACACCCAGCAGCGCACCTGGGCGGCATGTTCCGCTACAACGCGAAGTTCGGCGACCACGATGTGCTGGCCGGCCTCAACATTGCCAACACGCATGAAACCGGCGGCCTGCATCGCAACGATGGCGGCCAGCGCAACGGCCTGCGCACGATCGTCGACAACCGCTCGGACAGTGTGGAGGTGTTCCTGGTCGACCGCTGGAAGATCGCGCCCGCGTGGACATTGGTGTACGGCGCGCAGGGCGTGATCACCGGCCGCGATGTCCGCAACACCGATGTCGCCAGCGGCGTGCTGCGCAATCCGAAGGCCGACTATGCCGCGTTCAATCCGCGCATCGGCGTGATCCGCGCGCTGACCCCGGCCAGCGAAGCCTTCGCCAGCGTCAGCCGCCTGCATGAAGCGCCGACCACGTTCGAGCTGCAGGACGACGTGCGCGGCGGCGATGCCACCCTCGATGCGATGCACGGCAGCGCGGCCGAGATCGGCGTGCGCGGCAACACCATCGGGCCGACCGATGCGATCCGCTGGCAGTGGGATGCATCTCTGTACTACGCGCGGATCCACGACGAGATCCTGTCGATCGACAACATCGCAGCGCCCGGCACCAGCCTGTCCACCAACGTCGACCGCACCGTGCATGCCGGCATCGAGGCATTGCTGGGCGCGAGCATCCCGCTGGGCGGCGGCCATCGCATCGAGCCGCTGGTGAGCGCGACCTACAACGCCTTCTCGTTCGACGACGACGCGGCGTACGCCAACAACCGCCTGCCGGCGGCGCCGCGCCACGCCATCCGCGGTGAAGTCATGTATCGCAACGACAAGGGTTTCTTCGCCGGCCCGACCTTCGACGTGGTCGGTGCGCGTTACGCGGATTTCAGCAATACCTACCGCGTCGGTTCCTACCAACTCCTCGGGTTGCGCGTCGGCTTCGAGCGCGAGCGTTGGGAAGTGTTCGGTGAGGTCCGCAACCTGCTCGACGAGGAATACGTCGGCGTCTTCAGCGTGCTGGATCGCGCGTCCGCGGGCTCGGCCATCCTGCAGGCCGGCGAACCGCGCTCGGTCTACGCCGGGCTGCGGTGGCGCTGGTGACCGCGGGTATTTCGGGTGACATGCGCCGCCGGGCCTGGCGCTGGCACTTCCTCGCCGCGCTGCTGGTGATTCCGTTCGTGCTCTGGCAGTCGGCCACCGGCACCCTGTACCTGTGGTCGGAAGCCTGGGTCGACCAGCGCCATCCGGACCTGCGCTTTGTCGAGCCGGCACCGCAACAGGTGTCCCTCGATATGCTGGTCCGGGCCGCGCGCGATTTCCAGCCCGGCGCGAAGGTGGCGAACGTGTTGCTGCCGGCGGATCCGGCGCGCAGCACCCAGGTCACATTCTCCGCAGCGAATGGCTTGCCGCTGGCGGTGTTCGTGGATCCCCATCGCGGGGTCGTGCTGGGCAGCCTGGAAGGTGCGGCGTGGCCGGTGGGCTGGACGCGCAGCCTGCACGGCGGCTGGCCGCTGGGCGATGCCGGCAGCTGGCTGCTGGAACTGGGCGCGTGCTGGACCATCGTGATGGTGCTGAGCGGCCTTTACCTCTGGTGGCCGCGCGATGGGCGCGGCTGGCGGGCATTGCTGCCGCGCCTGCGCAGCGGGCGTTGGACTTTCTGGCGCGACCTGCATGCCTGCGTGGCGGTGTGGTGTTCGCTGCTGATCGTGCTGTTCCTGTTCACCGCGTTGCCATGGACCAGCTTCTGGGGCAACCAGGTGCTGGTGCCGGTGCAACAGGCGCTGGGCCAGCAGGGCCCACGCGCGGCGGGTTTCGCGCCGGTGTTCGCCGGTGGGGCCGCCACCGAGGCGGGCAGCCTGCAGCAGATGCTGGAACAGGCCCGCGCGCGCGGCATGGCCGGCGACCTGATGTTCTATATGGTCGACGGTCCGCCCGGCTCGGCGGTGTCGCTGCGCAGCGTGGCGGCGAACGCCTCCGACGAGCGTTACCTGTTGCTCGATCGCGCCGATGCCAGAGTGATCGACGATGCCGGCTGGTCGAATTTCCCGTTGATGGCGAAGACGGTGGCCACCGGGGTGAAGCTGCACGAAGCCGACTACTTCGGGCGCTCCGGTCGCTGGGTCAATACGGCATTCGCCCTGGCGCTCGGGTGGCTGTGCGTCACCGGCACGATGGCATGGTGGCGACGCAAGCCCGTGCATTCGCTGGGCGTGCCACCTGTCGCGCGGCGGTTCTGGCCATGGTGGTTGCGCGTGCTCGCGCTGGCCGGATTCCTGCTGCTTCCGTTGCTCGCCTTGTCCGCGGCGTTGCTGTGGCTCGCGGAAACCGCATGGGCGCGATTCGCACAACACACGAGGAAACCCGCATGAACTGCATTCCCGGAGTCCGAACGATGAAATCGATCCTGCTTTGCCTGTCCTTTTTCCTGCTCGCCGCTTGTGCGCAGCAGGACCACCAGCGCATCGGCAACCTCGTCGTGTCGGTGCCCTGGTCGCGGGAAACGCCGCCTACGGCGTCGGTCGCGGCCGGTTTCGTGACCATCCAGAACAAGGGCGATCGCGACGACCAGTTGCTCCGCATCGAGAGCGCGAGCGCCAAGCGCGTCGAACTCCACGAGATGCGTCACGACAACGGGGTGATGCGCATGCGCCAGCGCGTCGATGGCGTGCCGATTCCCGCGGGCCAGACCGTGGTGCTGAAGCCGGGTGCCGACCATGCAATGTTCATCGAGCCCGTGCGCCACGCCGTCGCTGGCGAACAGCTGCAGGCCACGCTGGTGTTCCGCGATGCTGGTCGTTTGCCGGTGGCGTTCAAGGTGCGCGGCATGGCCGAGCAAGGCGAAGGCGGGCACGGGCACCACTGAGCGCAGGGACTTCGTCCGGGCGATCGTTACTGCGTCGAATGGCGACCGCGCACGAAGGCGGCGGCGAGGCGCAGCGCATCGCCACCATCGGGATCGGCCCGCAGCGCGCGCACCAGCCGTGCAGGCGTGGTGCCGGTCCAGCGCAGCAGGTCGTGGGTGGCGTGCGCCTGGTCGTTGAAGCCATGGCGTGCTGCCGCATCGGCGATGGCGCTGCGTTCGCTGTCCAGCGTGCGCAGCAAGGCCTGCAGGCGACGCACGCGTGCGTATTCCTTCGGCGTCATCCCGACCGCGGCCAGGAAGCGCGCCTGCAAGGTGCGCAGGCTGCAGCCAAGCTCATTTGCCAGCGCGGCGATGCGCAGGTCGCCGTCCGTTGCATCGAGTGTTTCGACCGCGCGTTCGACCAGCGGATCCGCTGCGAATGCGGCGCAACGCAGGCGCATCAACGTCCATAGCGGCTCTGCGGAATTGACATCGACGCAAGCTTTCGCGGCTGCGTGGAATTGCATCGCGAACGCTTCGTCCAGCGTGCGCAGGTCCGGCGCTCGGTCGCGCAGGGCCGGCAACTGCGCGCCTGCGATCAATCCGCTGCTGGTGGCAGTGAGTCGCACGCCGATGCAGTGCACCGCGCCGGTCGCCTGCAGGCGGATCGGCCCGAGTTGCTGGCCGGCGAACGCCAATGCCTGATCGGCGCGGATCTCGCCGTTTTCGCCGTGGAATCGCAAGGGCACGCCGAGCTCGGCCAGCAGTTCGCAACGACCATCCGGGTAGATGACCTGGATGGCATCGCCGGGTGCGTCGTCGCGCAGGATCCACAGGCACTGCAGGTGTCGCTGCAGGTCCGCGGGTGGCGCATGTTCCACATAGTCCATGCGCCGCATCAGACAGGGCGCTGCGTGTTTTTACAAGAACCGCCGCGATGCGCGCCGTACGTTGCGCGTCACTCATACGGGAGACGGTCATGCGACATGCAACGGCGGTATTGGGCGCGTGTCTGGCGCTGGGGTCCGGTCAGGCCATGAGCGCCGAGCCAACACTGGACTGGCTGGCCGGGCACTGGTGCGGCGGCGATGCGGGCCGGCAAGTCGACGAGGTGTGGTTGCCGGAAGCCGGCGGTGCCTTGCTGGGCATGTCGCGCACGGTGAGCGGCACTGCCGTGGAGTCGTTCGAGTACATGCGCATCGTGTCCGATGCCGGCATCGCGCAGTTCCATGTGCAGCCGAATGGCGTGCCGGCCACGGTGTTCACGCAGGCCGCGCGCGGCGATGGCTGGATCCGCTTCGAGAACAGCGCCCACGATTTTCCCAACCGGATCGAATACCGACGCGACGGCGACGGACTCCGCGCCTACATCGCCGGGCCGGGCCGCGATGGCAAGGATATGAAGATTCCCTTCGAGTATCGCCTCTGCGCCAAATGAGCTGCGTCGTCGTCGGTGGGTGGCGAGGCCGCTTCTGCCTGGAAACGGCGCCGCGTTTTCAGGCGAAGGCGACCCATCCCCGGAACGTGAACGCGGCATAGAACAGGCTCGGCCGGGTGAAGCCGGCCTGCAGCAGCAATTCCACTTCTGCCTCCGGCGACAGGGTGGGCAGGCGGTTGGCGATAGCCAATGCATTCGCCTGTGCATCCGCGGCCGGCACGCCGTTCGACGCGACGAATGCCGCGTGCCTGCGGAACCACGCGAGTTTTTCGTCGATGTCGTCCGGGACGCTGTGATGGGCGATGACCAGCGGCGCGCCCGGTTTCAACCGGCGCTTCAGTTCGCGCAATGTGTGCAGGCGCTCGTCGCGCGACAGGAAGTGCAGGGTGAGCAGGCAGGTGGCGCCATCGAACAGCGTGTCCGGGGCGTCGTCGACATAGCCGCGGATCAGTTCGACACGTGGTGCCAGGGCCCCCAGCGTACGCACCGCAAGATCCAGCATCTCCGGTGACGGATCCACGCCGAGCAGGCGCCAGCCCGGGTTGGCATCGGCGAATGCCTTGAGCTCCATGCCGCCACCTGCGCCGAGCGCCAGCACGCGACCATCCGCGGGAACGCGTTCGCGCAGGAGCAGGCCCGCGAGCTGATGCAGCGTATGCACGGCGGGGACCTGGCGGACGAGATTCTCGGCGTAGCGCGCCACCGCGTTGGGATCGGAAAACGAGGACACGGCATCTCCGGGGATTGACATCGTGGCCATAACGTAACATCGTTTGTTACATGAAACGCGACGGCAAACTCTCTTCGGTCCTGCACGCCCTTCTGCACATGGCGGAGGCGGACGGCCCGATGACCTCCGACACCCTGGCGCAGTGCATGACCACCCATCCGGTCGTGGTGAGGCGGACGATGGGCCTGCTGCGCGATGCCGGCCTGGTGGCCGCCGATCGCGGACCTGGCGGCGGCTGGCGCATCGCCACCGACCTGTCCAAGGTCACCCTGCGGCAATTGCATGAGGCGCTGGGCGAACCGGCGCTGTTCGCGGTCGGCAACCGCAGCGAGCACCCGGATTGCCTGGTCGAGCAAGCCGTCAACGCAGCATTGGACAGTGCCTTCGCCGACGCCGAGGCCCTGCTCATGCGCCGGTTCGAGACGGTGACCCTGGGCCAGCTTGCGGCCGACTTCGCGCAACGCCACGCGCGCCATCGCAAGAGAAAACCGAAATGACCCACGACGTGATCGTGATCGGCGGCAGTTACGCCGGGATGGCGGCCGCCCTGCAACTGGTGCGCGCGCGGCGTAGCGTGCTCATCATCGATGCAGGACGCCGACGCAACCGCAACGCAACCCTCGCGCATGGCTTCCTGTCGCAGGACGGCGTCGATCCCGCGGTGATCGCCAGCAAATCGCGAGCGCAACTGCAGGCCTATCCCACGCTGGCGTGGCGGGACGACGTGGTGATCGCCGCCTCCGGAACCCGCGATGCGTTCGTCGTGCGCACCGCGGACTCCGGTGCGTTCGCCGCGCGTCGCCTGTTGCTGGCGACCGGCGTGCTGGACGCGCTACCCGCGATTCCCGGCTTGCAGGAACGCTGGGGACGCAGCGTGTTCCATTGCCCGTACTGCCACGGCTACGAGCTGGACCAGGGACGCATCGGGGTCATCGCCGCGTACCCGATGTCGGTGCACCAGGCGCAACTGCTGCCGGAGTGGGGCACGGTCACGTTCTTCCTCAACGAAGCGATCGAGCTGGACGATGTCGCATCGCGGGACTTGCAGGCGCGCGGCGTCGCCATCGAGCGCACGCCCATCGCCGCCATCGACGGGCACGCGGACGTGGTGCTGGCCGACGGCAGGCGACTGGCGTTCGCCGGCTTGTTCACCGCGCCGAAGAACGCGCCGGCGACCCCGCTGGCCGAAGCGATGGGATGCCTGCTGATGGAAACGCCGATGGGCACGCAGGTGCAGACCAACGACGCGAAGGAAACCAGCGTGCCCGGCGTATTCGCCTGCGGCGACACCGCGCGCATCCCGCATTCGCTGTCGCTGGCCGTGGGCGATGGCGCGTGGGCCGGCGCCAACCTGCATCGCTCGCTGGTCTGGCCAGACGCCTAGGGAGTTTCCTGGTCTTCGGCGAGCTCAGTGCACGCTGGCTACGTCGCCCGGGGCGCGCTTGCGCGAGAACCTGAGCACGAACCAGTCGCCGATGTCGTGCAGCACCGTGTAGGCCGCCGGGATCACGATCAGGCTGAGCGCGGTGGAGGTGATCAGGCCGCCGATCACTGCCCACGCCATCGGTGCGCGGAAGCTGGCGTCGCCGGAGAACCCGAGCGCGAGCGGCAACATGCCGGCGCCCATCGCGATCGTGGTCATCACCACCGGCCGCGCGCGCTTGTGGCAGGCATCGACCAGCGCATCGTGCTGGCTCATGCCGTGCACGTCCTCCGCCATCACTGCGTAATCGACCAGCAGGATCGAGTTCTTGGTGGCGATGCCGATCAGCATCAGCAGGCCGATCAATGCCGGCAGCGACAACGCGTTCTGGGTCACCAGCAACGCGCCGAACGCGCCACCCGCGCACAGCGGGATCGCGGTGAGGATGGTCAGCGGCTGCATCGGGTGCTTGAACAGCAACAACAGCACCATGTAGATGCAGAGGATGCCGGCGATCATCGCCAGCACGAAGCCGACGAAGAGCTCGACGAAGATCTCGGCGTCGCCGGTGTTGATGAAAGACACCCCGGGCGGCACGTTCTTCACCGACGGCAGCGCCTCGATTTCCTGCATCACGTCACCGAGCGGGCGACCGTTGAGTTCGGCGCTCAGGGTGATGTTGCGCTGGCGCTTGTAGCGGCTGATCACCGATGGTCCGCTGCCCTCGACGATGTCGGCGACCGCGTCCAGCGGCACCGGCGCGCTGCGGCCCTGCACGCGCAGCTGGCCGAGCGTGGCCGGGTCGCGCAGGGTCTCGCGGTCGAAGCCGACGCGGATCGGGATCTGCCGGTCGGGCAGGTTGAGCTTGGCGAGGCGCTGGGTGTAATCACCGGCGGTGGCGACGCGCGCGGCCTCGGCGATCGCGGCGGTGGAGACGCCGAGATCGGCGGCGCGCGCCGGGTCCGGCAGGATCTGCAGCTCCGGACGCAACAACGATGCCGACGACGACACGCTGCCGAGTCCGCTGATCTTGCGCAGGTCGCGTTCCAGCGCACTGGCGGCGGCATCCAGCGTCGCCGGATCGTCGCCGGCCAGGACCAGTGCGAGTTGCTCGCCGGGCTCGCTGCTGAGGAAGCTGGTGCGCACGCCGGGCAGGTCGGCCAGTGCATCGCGCACCACCTGTTCCAGCTGCTTCTGGCTGCGGTCGCGGTCGTGCTCCGGACCCCAGTCCAGCGTCATCACCGCCTTGCGCGCATCGGCGCCGCCGCTCTTGCCGGGATCGCCGAGGTCGGGAACGCTGCCGATCTGGGTGAATACCTGCTTGAGCTCCGGGATTTTCCCAAGCAGCGTGCGCGCCTGTTCGGAGACGCGCGCGGTGTCCTCGATCGGCGTGCCCGGCGGCAGTTCGATCGACAACATGCTGCGGCCCTGGTCGGAGACCGGGATGAAGGTCGTCGGGATGAACGGGATCAGTGCCAGCGAGCCGAAGAACAGCAGGGTGGCGACGCCGAGCGTCTTCCAGCGATTGTGCAAGGCGGTATCGACCCAGCCCAGGTAGCGGGTCATGAACTTGCTGTCGGCGGGATGCTCGGGCTGCGGCTTGAGCAGGCGGGCGGCCATCATCGGCGTGAGCAGGCGCGCCACCAGCAGCGAGAACATCACCGCGGTCGCGGCGGTCCAGCCGAACTCGCGGAAGAACTTGCCGGGAATACCGGGCATGAACGCGACCGGCACGAACACCGCCGCCAATGTCACCGAGGTCGCGATCACCGCGGTGCCGATTTCGTCGGCGGCATCGCGCGCGGCATCCAGCGGTTTCTTGCCCATGCCGAGGTGGCGGACGATGTTCTCGATCTCGACGATCGCATCATCGACCAGGATGCCGACCACCACGCTCAACGCCAGCAACGTGATGATGTTGAGGCTGAAGCCGAACCACTGCATCACCGCGAAGGTGGGGATGATCGACAGCGGCAACGCGATCGCGCTGACCCAAGTCGCGCGCCAGTCGCGCAGGAACCAGAACACCACGGCCAGCGCCAGCAGCGCGCCTTCGACCAGCATCGTCATCGACGACGAGTAGGAACGCTGGGTTTCTTCCGACATGTCGGTGACCAGCCGGTAGCTCGTTCCGGGATGCTGCTTCTCCAGCGCGTCGAGCGCGGCCTTGATGCCGTCGCGGACCTTGAGTTCGTCGGCGCCGCGGCTGCGCGCCAGCGAGAAGCCGACCACCGGCTTGCCATCCAGCAAGGCGAGCTGGGTCGGATCGGCGGCGCCGTCGGTGATCGTGGCGAGCGCGGACAGCCGCACGTCCCGGCCATTGCCGAGGGCGATGCTGTAGTCGCGCAGCGCCTGCGCATCGGCGATGGTGCCGATCGTGCGCACGGTCTGCTGGCCACCATCCAGTTCGGCCTTGCCGCCCGGGCGCTCGACCTGGGTCGCGGCCAGTTGCTGGCTGATCTCGCCGGCGGTCACGCCCTGCGCCTGCAGCGCCTGCGGATCCAGGTCCACCCGCACCTGCCGCTCGACGCCGCCGATGCGATTGATCGCGGCCACGCCTTCCACGCCGTACAGCGCGCGCATCACGTGGCGATCGACGAACCACGACAGTTCGTCCGGCGCCATGCCCGGCGCACTCACCGCATAGGTCAGCAGCGACCCGCCGATCTCGACCTTGGCGATGATCGGTTCCTGGATGTCCTGCGGCAGGTTCATCCGGATCCGCGTCACCGCGTCCTTGGTGTCGTTCAGCGCGGTCATGATGTCCGCCTCGAGGTTGAACTCGATGGCGGTGGTCGAGCTGCCTTCGACCACGGTGGAGGTGACGCGCTTGACGTTGTCCAGCGTCGCCACCGAGTCCTCGACCTTGCGGGTGACCTCGGTTTCCAGCTGCGACGGCGACGCGCCGGGCTGGGTGATGGTGACCGTGGTCATCGGGAACGCGATGTCCGGGAAGCGCGCGACCGGCAACTGGTGGAAACCCCACAGGCCGGCCACGCACAGCACGAAGAACAGCATCATCGCGGGGACCGGGTTGCGGATCCCCCAAGTGGACAGGCTGCCGCCGCCGCTCATGGCGTGGTGGCCGGGGTGGCCTCGACGATGCGCACGCTGTCGCCGTCGCCGAGGAATCCGGCGCCCTGTTCGACCACCGCATCGCCGGCCTTCAGGCCCTCGAGCACTTCGACCTGGCCGTTGGCGATGCCGCCGGTGCGGATGCGCACGCGATGGGCGATGCCCTTGGCGTCGACGGTGAACACGTTCGGATGGCCGTCGCGCTGGACCACGGTGGCGGCGGGCACGGTCAGGCCCTGGCCGATGCCGGTGTCGATGCGCCCTTGCAGGTAGGTACCGGGCTGCAGGCCTTGTGGGTCGGGCAGGTCAGCGTAGACGGTGCCGGTGCGGGTGCTTGCATCGACGCCGGGACTGACCGCGCGCACCTGGCCGACGACCGCCTTGCCGTCGCGCGTCGTCAGCTGGATGCGGTCGCCGGGCTTGACCCGACCGAGTTCGGCTTCGGCGAGTTCGGCGCGCCATTCCAGGCGACCCTGGCGGATCAGCCGCAGCAGTTCGCTGCCCGATGCCACCACTTGCCCCGGTTGCACCAGCCGCTTGGAGATGACGCCGGCATCGGGTGCGCGCAGGTCGGCGAAGCTGCGGCGCAGGGCGGCGGTATCGCGCATCGCCCGCGCGGTGCCGACGCGCGCATCACCCTTTACGCGGCCGGCGCGCAACTCGTCCAGCTGCGTCGCGCTGATGTACTTGTCCTTCACCAGCAGTTCGCCGCGCGCGAGTTGCGAGCGCGCCAGCGAGGCACCGGCTTCGGCTTCGCGCAAGGCGGCGTCGGCTTGTGCAAGTTCGGCGTCCAGGCTGCGGTGATCGAGTTGCAGCAGCAGTTCGCCCTTGCGCACGGCCTGGCCGACATCGACCAGCAGGCTGGTGACGCGCAGGCCACTGACTTCGACGCCGAGCTGCATCTCTTCCCACGCGGAGACCGGTCCGGACACCAGCACGCTGCGCGGAATGTCCTGCGCCTGCACGCGCGCCACGCTGACCGCGAAGGCTGCGACCGGCTTGGCGGTTGCTTCCTCTTTCTTGCTGCAGGCGGTGGCGATGACGGCGACGCCAAGGGCGAGACCGAGGACAAGCGGGCGGGCGATGCGGCGCATGCGCGATCCGGCAACGGGGGAGGCGCGCAGTCTAGCCTGTATGTGAACCGCTCAGTTCATTAACTGCGGGTGCACCGGGACGAACGCCTCGGCGCGCCTTGGCCGTGGACGTGGCATGGAACATCCATTGGCTAAACTCCGCGCTCCCCCGAATCTGGAGTACGAAACAGTGATGGTGACCAAGACTGTATTGGCGTCATGCGTGGCGATGGTCCTGCTGGTTGGATGCAAGCCAGGGGAAACGCCTGCCGTCGAGACACCGCCCGCAGCGGATGCGGCACAGGCACCGGCTGAAGCGCCCGCGACACCCACGCCGGCTCCCGAGGCCACACCCGTGGCACCCGCCGTCACCGTCTTCGACATCAACCGCATCCCGGTCAGCGACAAGCCGCAGCCGGCGTGGCCGTACGTCGCGCTGCCGGCCGGTTACCACTTCGGCAACAAGGATCTGGCCGCCCAGAGCAAGGACCTGGCTCGCGTGCCGCTGTGGACCGGCGGGCAATTGCTCTGGCTCGAGGGCAAGACCTTCAGCGATTCGATCCGCAGCGACGACGGCAAGACGTTCTCCAAGTTCGAGGTGCGCAAGAACCTGCAGCAGGCGATCGAAGCACTGGGTGGCGTCCGCATAAGCGAGCGCAGTTACGACGAAACCGTGTACGAAGCGAACGAAAAGGCGCTGAGCGATTTCCGCCAGGAGTTCGATCGCATCCGCGATGCGTACTGGTACGACGCGGACGCCGATACCTACGTGATCCGCCACGCCGACAAGGCGATCTGGGTGGTGGTCCATGCCCGCAACGATGACGGCGGCATCATGGTCGCGGAAGGTCCGCTGCCACCACCTGCGAAATAAGCGCAGCTGCCTGCAGACGGCAAACGCCCGGTCCTGGCCGGGGGTTTGCGTATCCGGCTCAGGCTTCGGGTAATCGGAAAAACGCGGCGGCGGCCAATGTGGTCGCCGCTGCAGTCGTCGCCACGTCTTCGCCGCGATCGCGCGCCAGTTCCTCGACGATGTGCGGCAGGAACGCCGGCTCGTTGCGGCGGTCCTTCGGCATCGGTTTCAACGTGCGCGGCAGCAGGTAGGGCGCGTCGGTTTCCACCATCAGCCGATGCGCCGGGATGTTGCCGACGATCTCGCGCAGGTGCTGGCCACGGCGTTCGTCGCACAACCAGCCGGTGATGCCGATGTGCCAGTCGTTGTCGAGGCAGTCGAACAGTTCCTCGCGGGTGCCGGTGAAGCAGTGCACCACCGCCGGTCCGAGCTTGCCGTCGAAGTTCTTCATCATCGCCATGAAGTCGGCATGGGCGTCGCGCTGGTGCAGGAACAGCGGCTTCTGCGTCTCCACGGCGATCTGCAATTGCCGCTCGAAGGCCTTGCGCTGCGCCGGGCGCGGCGAGAAATCGCGGAAGAAATCCAGCCCGCATTCGCCGACCGCGACGACTTCCGGATGCGCATGCAGCGCGCGCATCTCGGCATCGCATTCTTCGGTGTATTCGACCGCGTGGTGCGGATGCACGCCGGCGGTGGCGAACAGCGTGCCGGGATGCGTCTGCGCCAGTGCAAGCGCCTTCGGCGAATGCTCGCGCGAAGCACCGGTGATGATCATCCGGGTCACGCCGGCATCGCGGGCGCGCTGCAGCACCGTGTCGCGGTCGCGGTCGAAACTGTCGTGGGTGAGGTTGGCGCCGATGTCGATCAGATGCATGCGGCGATTTTAGCGGACGGCTTGCGACTCCCGCCCGCGCCTACCGGCGGGGTGAGTGGGGAATTCGAGCAGCACCGCTGCGAGCCCACGAACGCCAGTCGGCATGCAAGCCGACTGGCCGGACAGCTGCGCCGCTACATGCGGCTACGCGAATACATGGCGGTCTCGCGGTCGGTGTTGTTGCCGCGACGGGTTTAGTTCAACTGGCAGGTCGCCGGCTTGGTCGAGGTGAACAGCGCGTTCGTCGCCCATTCCGGGTGGTCGATGAATGGGTTGCGGTTGCCCTGGAAGCTGAAGATCACTTCGTTGCGCTCGCGCTCGGCGGCGTCCGGCGGATCCGCGCTGTGCCAGGCCAGCAGCGTGGACAGCAGGCCCATGTAGGCCGGCGATGCCGAGGTGATCACGATCTTGCTGCGGTCGTTGGTCAGCTCGAGGTCGGGCTCGGACTGCCCGGTGTTCGGATCCACGCCGCCTTCGTAGCGGATCGCCATGTACAGGATCGCGCGGGCCATGTCGCCCTTGCGCTTGCCCCAGACCTGGAACGAGCCGGCATTGCCGTCCGGCGTCTTCACCCAGTTGGAGTTGCCCGGATAAACGCCGCTGCCGCCACCGCTGCCGTTGTTGGCCTCGGTGATGCGCTCGCCGCAGCCAGTGGTGCAATCCGCATACGGCTTGTTGCCGCGGTCCGCGTTCCAGGTCGCGTCGGTCAGGTAGAGCATGTGGGTGTCGGTGTACGGCGCGTACGGCAGGCCGAGGTTGCCGCTGGCGGAGCCGAAGCCCAGCGAGTTCGGCCAGGTGTGCTCGCGGTTGTAGCGCAAGCCGGTGCCGCTGCCGGCGCGGTCGGTGACCTTGGCGTAGCTGCGATTGCGGTAGGCGTCGAGGATGCGTCCGCTGTTGTTCGGGTCTTCGTCGGCGATCTCCAGGATCGTCCAGGTGTTGGTGGTGCCGCCGCTGTAGGGATAGGCGGTATGACCCTTGATGGTCGCGTGCAGCGAGCAGCGCAATTGCGACGGGCTGCTGGTGTTGACCTGGCCGTAGTAGCCGGTCGGGCCGGCGGCGGCGACGGTGAACGACACCGTGGTGTTGGCGACGGGCTTGGCACCGCCTGCATCGGTGACCTTGCTCGCGACCACGCCCAGCGTGCAGGTCTCGCCGCCGTGCAGCGCGGTGTTGGTGCTGATGGCGAAGCTGGAGCCACTGCTGGCGTGGGTGAGCGCGACGTTGCCGGAAGTCGCGCAGGCCAAGGTGAAGGCACCGCTGGCCAGGCTCACGGATTCGCTGAAACCGACCGCCAGATTGCCCGCGGCGGGGAAATCGGTGGCACCGGATACCGGCGTGGTCGAGGTCACCACCGGCGGCGGATTCGGTGCGGCGAAGGTCTGGCCGGCGTTGCAGCCGCCAAAGCTCGCCGTGGCCGCAGCCTGCCAGCTGAAGTTGGCGTAGGTCGTGCCGGTGCCCGCAAGCCGCAGCGAACGCCCGGCCGGATCGGAGCCGGATTCGGACACCGGCAGGTTCACGCTGGTGCGCCCCGCGGCCGGCCCGTTGCTGGCCTTGATCACACCCTCGTAGCTGATGAACTGCACCACCTGGCCGGCCGGATTGACCAGGGCGATGCCGTCGTTCGATCCGTTCTGGATGCCGTTGCTCGGATAGCTGACGGTCGCGATGCGCACCTGCGCGCCGCAGGACGCCAGGCTGCCGGCGGGCACCAGGTCGTTGTCGTAGGTCACAGCGGCCGACGGCGTGGAGCCGTTGTAGAGGTAGATCCGATACGCGCTCAGGGTCTCGCCGGCAGTAGCCACGATCTCGATGCGTTCGCCGGTGTCGCCGGACGAGGTCGCATCGTCGTAGTGGATCTCGTTGATGAAGACATCGGCCGAGGCAGGCGCGGCGACGAGCGCAAGAGCCACTGTCAGGCAGGGCAGGACGGCGCGGAAGCGGGAAAGGCGTGGCTGCACGGCGGGCACTCTCGTCAAAAGTGGCGCGATCTTGCCCCGGAAATGTGACGAAAGTCATACCGCAGTGCACCGTGGTCGCGGGCGGGTAGCCTAGTGGCATGCCTGAAATCGGTTTCCCGATCCAATCCTTGCTGCCGGAGATCCGTGCATCGCTGCAGATCCATCCGCGGCTGGTGCTGGAAGCGCCGCCGGGTGCGGGCAAGACCACCCAGGTGCCATTGGCCTTGCTCGATGCCAATTGGCTCGGCGGCCGCAAGATCGTGATGCTGGAACCGCGCCGCGTCGCCGCGCGCGCCGCAGCCGGTTTCATGGCGAAACAACTCGGAGAGGTGGTCGGCGAGACCGTTGGCTACCGGATCCGTTTCGAGAACAAGGTCGGTGCGGACACGCGGATCATCGTGGTCACCGAAGGCATCCTCACCCGCATGCTGCAGGACGATCCGATGCTCGAAGGCGTCGGTGCGATCCTGTTCGACGAATTCCACGAGCGCCACCTCGCCGGCGACCTCGGCCTTGCGCTCGCGCTCGACGTGCAATTCGGCCTGCGCGAAGACCTGCGCATCGTGGTGATGTCGGCGACGCTGGATGGCGAGCGCCTCGCGCAGTTCCTCGATGCGCCACGCCTGAGCAGCGCCGGCCGCAGCTATCCGGTCGAAGTCGCGCACTTTCCCGCGCGTCGTGAGGAAGCCATCGAGCACCAGGCGAAGCGCGCGATCGAGCACGCGCTGGCGACTCATCCCGGTGACCTGCTGGTATTCCTGCCGGGGCAACGCGAGATCGCGCGCGTCGATGCCGCGTTGGCCGGCATGCAGCCGATGTCTGCCCCGGGGGAGTTGCGACAAGCGCGCCATGGAGGGCGCGCGCCCGAATCGGGGCAGGATGCCCCGACTGAGGGGAAAACAATTCCCCCGCACCGGGCAGCGGCGGTGGATGCGATCGAAGTCCTCGCGCTGCACGGCGAGCTGCCGATCGAACAACAGACCCGCGTGCTGCAACCCGCCGCCGATGGCCGCCGCCGCGTGGTGCTGGCGACCAATGTCGCCGAGTCCAGCGTGACTCTGCCGGGCGTGCGCGTGGTGATCGACAGCGGCCTCGCACGCGAGCCGCGCTTCGATCCCAACAGCGGCTTCGCGCGCTTGGATGTCGTGTCGATTTCGCAGGCGTCCGCCGACCAGCGCGTTGGTCGTGCCGGTCGCGTTGCCGACGGCTTCGCATATCGGCTGTGGCCGCAGTCGCAACGGCTGGAGCCGCAGCGACGCCCGGAAATCGCGCAGGTCGAGTTGGCTTCGCTCGCGCTGGAACTCGCGGCCTGGGGCAGCGATGCCCTGCGCTTCGTCGACGCACCTCCGCAAGGCGCGGTGGCCGCGGCGCGCGACCTGCTGCAACGGCTGGATGCGCTCGATGCCGGCAATGCGATCACCCCACGCGGTCGCCGCATGCTCGCGCTGGGCACGCATCCGCGACTGGCGGCGATGTTGCTGGCCTCGAACGAGCCATCCCGCATCGCACTGGCTTGCGACCTCGCCGCATTGATCGAAGCGCGCGATCCGTTGCGCAGCCGCAGCGATGCATTGGCCGACCGCTGGCAGGCACTGGCCGCGTTCCGCAACGGCCGCGTCGGTGCCGATGCGAATCGTTCGGCGCTGGCCGCGATCGATGCGGCATCGAAACAATGGCGTCGCCGCCTGCGTTGCAACGCGCAGCCACCCGCGAATGTGCCGGCGCATGACCTCGGCGACTTGCTCGCGCATGCCTTCCCCGACCGCATCGCGAAACAGCATCCGCAGGATCCGAAGCGCTACCTGCTGGCGAACGGACGGATGGCGAAACTGTTCGACGATTCCGCCGTTTACGGCGAGCCGTGGCTGGTCGCCAGCGAACTGCGTTTCGAGGCGAAAGACGCGTTGCTGCTGCGTGCGGCACCGGTCGACGAACGTCATCTGCGACAGGCCTTCGCCGCGCATTTCCGCGAAGGCGACGAAGTGCGCTGGGATGCAACCCGTCGCGCCCTGGCCAGCGAACGCATCGCCCGTTTCGACGGCATCGTGCTGTCCAGCAAACCGGCCGGGCGCGTGGATCCGGCGCGGGCGGCGCGCGCCCTGACCGACGCCGTGCGCGACCTCGGCCTGTCGGCGCTGCCGTGGAGCGAGTCGTTGTCGCAATGGCGGGTGCGCGTGCAGTGCCTGCGCGCGTGGATGCCGGAACTGGGATTGCCGGACCTGTCGGATGCCGCGCTATTGGCCTCGCTCGACACGTGGTTGATGCCGGCCTTCGCCGGCAAGACCCGGCTGGATGCGCTCGACGAATCAGCGCTCGCCGATGCGTTGAAATCCGCCGTCGACTGGAGCCTGCGCCAGCGCATCGACCAACTCGCACCGACGCGGATCGATGTGCCGTCCGGCATGCAGCGCGCGATCGCGTACGCGCTCGACGACCACGGCGAGCCGGCCTCGCCGGTGCTGGCGGTGAAGCTGCAGGAACTGTTCGGCCTGGCGCAGACCCCGCGCATCGTCGATGGGCGAGTGCCGCTGACGATCCATCTGCTCTCGCCCGGTGGGCGACCGTTGCAGGTGACCCAGGACCTGGCCGGGTTCTGGGAACGCACCTATCCCGAGGTCAGGAAAGAAATGAAGGGCCGCTATCCGCGGCATCCGTGGCCGAACGATCCGTGGAATGCCGCTGCGACGCATCGGGCGAAGCCGCGCGGTACGTGACCAGTTTTGTTCCTTTGCCGTCATTCCGGCGAACGCCGGGATGACGAGCAACAGTCGCCGGGATTGCGCAATCAGCTGAATCGCCCGCATCGCCGCTCACGCGCCATGAACACCGCGCTGAAGAGACTTTGCATCCCCACTCCATTCCACCCGAGGCACCACCATGAGCAAGCTGGGCAATGCGCAGGATCGCGCGCTGGAACTGATCGGCGAACTGGGCACGGGCATCCGCAAAGCCGTGCCGGGCAAGGCGATGCAATGGGTCGAAACCGGCGCAGCGCTGGGCGCAGTCCGTACCGGCACCCGGATCGCCGGCAAGTTCGTGCGTCGCAACCCGGTGCTGGCGGGTGCCGCGATTGCCGGCGCTGGCTTGTTGTGGCTGGCCGCTCGCCAGCGTGCGAAGAAGCAGGCCGCCGGCGAGCCGATCGAAGGCAGTGCGACCCGGGTCGAGGCCAAGCGTGGCAACGGTTCGACGCGTACCCGCCGCAAGCGCGCCGAGTCGACTGCAGCCGCCGACTGATCAGCCGGCGGTCGTGGCGGTGGTGCAGTTCGCTTCGGGCAGTTCGATCACGAAGCGCGCACCGCCGCCTTCGCGGTCCTCGTACCAGAGCTGGCCACCGGCATTGATGATGATCTGCTTGGCCAGCGACAGGCCGAGGCCGCTGGACATGCCATCGGCCGGATCCACTTCGGTCAATCGCTGAAATGGCTTGAACAGTTCGCGCTGGCGAGAGGTCGGAATCCCGGGTCCGCGATCCTGCGCCACCAGTTGCCAGAAACCGGGGGCACCGGGTCGCGCAAGCAGTTCCAGCTCGCCACCATCGCGCGCGTATTTCAGTGCGTTGGTCACCAGGTTTTCCGCGACCTGCCGCAGCACCAGCCCGTCGATCGCCACGCAGGCGTCTCTTTCCAGCGGGCTGATGCGCAGGCGCAGGCCCTTCGCATCGAGTTGCAGTTCGTAGCGCGTGGCCAGCCAATCAAGCGTGTCGCGCAACCAGCTGCTCGGCGGCTGGGCAGCCGTGGCCATGGCACCGGCGGCGCGTTCCTGGCCTTCCAGATAAGTGCGGATGTAGCCCAGCGCATCGCGGCTGCTGCCATCGATGATCTCGATGTAGCGCGACACGCGTTCCGGCTTGCAGTCCGGCAGCAACAGCATCTCGGTGGCGAACAACACACTGCTGAGCGGGTTCTTGAGGTCGTGCGCGACCAGGTTCACCAGTTCCTGGCGCTCATGCGCGACCCGCTCCAGGCGGTCGCGGGTGAGCTTGAGGCCGATGTGTGCGTTGACCCGCGCCAGCAGTTCCTCCGGCATGAAGGGCTTGGTGACGTAGTCGACCGCGCCGGCCTCGAACGCGCGCAGCAACAGGTCGCGATCCTGCGCGGCGGTCAGGAACACCGTGGGCACTTGGCGGAAACCGGGCAGCTCGCGCAGGGCGGCCAGCAGTTCGAAGCCGTCCATGCCCGGCATCATCATGTCCAGCAGCAACAGGTCCGGGATCTCGCCGGTAGCGGCCTGCAGCGCGTCCTTGCCACTGCTGGCGGCGGTGACGGCATAGCCATGGCGTGCGAGCAGTGCACTGACCACGCGCACGTTGGCGGACTGGTCGTCAACGACCAGGATCCGGCCTGTCCTTGGAATCTGATGCGGCATCCGAAAGGAATTTCCTTCACGCCGACGTGGCGGAGCGCGACGTTAACAAACCCCTTCACATCGGCATAGCCCGACGATCGGACAAAGCTGAAGCATTCAGTCTTCGCGTCTGCGGGCAGGGATTTCCCGCCAATGTCCGGGTGCGAGTTCGCCAAGCAGATGCCCGCCTGCGGCCACCCGGACCAGCCGCAGGGTCGGCAGGCCTACCGCCGCAGTCATCCGCCGCACCTGCCGATTGCGGCCTTCGTGAATGACGAGTTCCAGCCAGGCATCGGGCACGGTTTTGCGAAAACGCACCGGCGGGTCGCGCGGCCACAGCGTCGGGGTGTCGATGCGGCGCGCCTGCGCAGGCAGGGTCAGGCCGTCGTTGAGCTGCACGCCGTCGCGCAGCGCCTGCAACTGCGATTCGCCCGGATCGCCCTCGACCTGCACCCGATAGGTCTTGGGTTGTTTGTGCCGGGGATCGGTCAGCCGGTGGGCGAGCCGGCCGTCGTCGGTCAGCAGGAGCAGGCCTTCGGAATCGAAATCCAGCCGGCCCGCCGGATACACCCCGGCCGGCAGGCCGAAGCCGGCCAGCGTGGGCCGCGGTGGCGTGCTACGGGCCGCTTCTGCGCGTCCTGCGCGCGCGGCACTCGCCCGTCCATGGGCATCGTCAGTGAACTGGCAGAGCACGCCGTATGGTTTGTTGAACGCGATCAGCACGGCTGGCAAGCGGGTTGAAAAAGCATCGTCATTCGCCGCTGTCGGCCGCGCGCGCGGCTTGGAATGCGCGGTGCGCGTGTTTGCTAGCGGGCGGGCTTGCGGAACCGCAGCGTCATCCGGTCGCTTTCGCCGATGGCCGCGTACTTCGCCGCATCGCCGGCGTCGTGGCGGTTGGTCGGTGGCAGCGTCCACACGCCGTTCGGATGGTCGGCGCTGTCCTTCGGATTGGCATTGACCTCGCTGCGCGCGTCCAGCACGAAGCCGGCGCGAGTGGCGTGGTCGATCACCAGGGCTTCGGTGAGGTAGCCGGACTTCTTCATCGTGTCGAGGTCGGTGCCGGGCTTGGCCCGATGCTCGACCACACCGAGCACGCCGCCCGGCTTGAGCGCCGCGAAGAATGCCTGGAAGTAGGCATCGGCGCTGCCGCCCGCGACCCAGTTGTGCACGTTGCGGAAGGTCAACACGACATCGGCCGAACCCGCGGCACCGAGCACCGGTGCCTTGCCGTCGTACTCCAGCCATTGCACGCGGTCGTAGCGCGTCGGCGCTGCCCCGAACTTCGCCTGCAGCGCGGCATTGCGCTTGCCGCCGCCGCTGTCGGCGGGTGCCGCGCCCGTGGCCGCGACGTAGCGCCCACCGTTGCGCAGGTACGGGGCCAGGATCTCGCTGTACCAGCCGGCGCTCGGGCTGATTTCGATGATCGTGGCGTCCGGTCGCACCTGGAAGAACGCCAGGGTCTCGCGCGGATGCCGGTACGCATCGCGGGCCATGTTCTTCGGGTCGCGCGCGCTGTCGGCGATCGCGGCAGCGAGTGCGGCATCGGCCTGCGCGGTCGAGGCCGCAGTGCTGTCCGTGGAAGCCGCGGTGGTCGATGCGCAGCCTGCAAGGGCGAGTGCGAGGCCGCTGGCGAGCAGGGCGACGTGGGTGCGAGTCATGGCGGAGTTCCCGTTGGCGAAGACGGCAAGGGTAGCGCGGCAGGGTCGTCGACGGCCGTGAAACGCGAAGCCCGGCATCTGCCGGGCTTCGCGGGAACCGCATGGCAGGCGGACTCAGCCAGCCAGCGTGGCCAGTGCGGCATTGAGCGTCGCGCTGGGACGCATCGCCGCGGACAGCTTGGCGAAGTCCGGCTGGTAGTAGCCGCCGATGTCGACCGGCTTGCCCTGCACGGCGATCAGTTCCTCGACGATCTTCGCTTCGCCATCGGTCAGTGCCTGCGCCAGCGACGCGAACTTCGCCGCAAGCTCGGGGTCGGTGGTCTGCTCGGCCAGCGCCTGCGCCCAGTACAGCGCGATGTAGAAATGGCTGCCGCGGTTGTCGATCGTGCCCAGCTTGCGGCCCGGCGACTTGTCGTTGTCCAGGAACTTGCCGTTCGCCACGTCCAGCGCATCGGCCAGCACCTGCGCGCGCGCATTGCCGGTGGTGTTGGCGAGGTGCTCGAACGAGGCCGCCAGCGCCAGGAATTCGCCCAGCGAATCCCAGCGCAGGTAATCCTCTTCGACGTACTGCTGCACGTGCTTGGGCGCGCTGCCGCCGGCGCCGGTCTCGAACAGGCCGCCGCCGTTCATCAGCGGCACGATCGACAGCATCTTCGCGCTGGTGCCCAGCTCCATGATCGGGAACAGGTCGGTGAGGTAGTCGCGCAGCACGTTGCCGGTGGCGGCGATGGTGTCCTGGCCGGCACGGATGCGCTTGAGCGAATGCCGCATCGCCCGGATCGGGCTCATGATGCTGATGTCCAGGCCGCTGGTGTCGTGCTCGTTGAGGTACATGGCGACCTTGGCGGTCAGGCCGCGGTCGTGGTCGCGGCGCGGATCCAGCCAGAACACCACCGGTGTGCCGGAGAGGCGCGCGCGGGTCACGGCGAGCTTCACCCAGTCGCGGATCGGCGCGTCCTTGGTCTGGCACATGCGCCAGATGTCGCCGGCCTTGACCGGATGCTGCAGCAGCACGGTGCCGTGTTCGTCGATCACCCGCACGGTGCCGTCGCCGCTGATCTTGAAGGTCTTGTCGTGGCTGCCGTATTCCTCGGCGGCCTGCGCCATCAGGCCAACGTTGGGCACGCTGCCCATCGTCGCCGGGTCGAGCGCGCCGTGCTCGCGGCAGTCGTCGATCACCGCCTGGTAGATGCCTGCATAGTTGCGGTCGGGGATCACCGCCTTGGCGTCCTGCAGCTCGCCGGCCGCGTTCCACATGCCGCCGCTGTCGCGGATCATCGCCGGCATCGAGGCATCCACGATCACGTCGCTGGGCACGTGCAGGTTGGTGATGCCCTTGTCGGAATTCACCATCGCCAGGCCCGGACGCTGCGCGTACAGCGCGGCGAGGTCGGCCTCGATCCCGGCGCGTTGCGCCTCCGGCAGCTGGCCCAGCTTGGCGTAGAGGTCGCCGATGCCGTTGTTGGGGTCGAAGCCGATCTCCGCCATCGTCCGCGGGTGCTTTTCCAGCACCGGTGCGTAGAAGCGCGAGACCGCGATGCCGAAGATGATCGGATCGCTGACCTTCATCATGGTCGCCTTGAGGTGCAGCGAGAACAGCACGCCCTTCGCCTTCGCATCGTCGATCTGTGCGTCGATGAAGGCCGCCAGCGCCGCGGCGCTCATCACCGACGCGTCGATCATCTCGCCGGCGCGCACCGCCAACGGGCCGCGCAGCGGGAACACGCTGCCGGTGGCGCTGGTGAACTCGATGCGCAGGCTGCCGGCATTGACCATCGTGTAGGACTGTTCGCTGCCGTAGAAGTCGCCGTCCTCCATGTGCGCGACGTGCGACTTCGAGGCCCGCGTCCACTTGCCCATGCGGTGCGGATGCTTCCGTGCGTAGGCCTTCACCGCCTTCGGCGCGCGGCGGTCGGAATTGCCCTCGCGCAGGACCGGGTTGACCGCGCTGCCCATCGCCTTGGCGTAGCGCGCCTTGATGTCCTTCTCGCGCTCGCCCTGCGGCTCGTCCGGGTAATCCGGCAGCGCGTAGCCGTGCGCCTGAAGCTCGGTGATCGCGGCCTTGAGCTGCGGCACCGAGGCGCTGATGTTCGGCAGCTTGATGATGTTAGCTTCGGGCGTCTTCGCCAGTTCGCCGAGTTCGCGCAGGTCGTCGCTGTTGCGCTGGGCTTCCGGCAGCAGGTCGTTGAACTGGGCGACGATGCGCGCGGCCAGCGAAATGTCGCGGGTCTCCACGTCCACGCCGGCGGTGCGCGCGTAGGCCTGCACGATCGGCAGGAACGAAGCGGTGGCGAGGTAGGGAGCCTCGTCGGTGAGCGTGTACAGGATCTGGGCGGTCATGGCGGCTCGGCGGTCACGGCGAAGCCGCCATTGTCGGGCTTCGCGTCGCAACGGGCAAAGCATCCGCCTTGTCCACCGATCCTGTCCGGGACAGTCCAGCCGCGACAGAAACGAAAGGGCCCGGTCGCCCGGGCCCTTCGCCAACGTCAAGTGCTGCACCCCGCCTGCGCGGGGATGACATGCGCGCCAAGGCCCACGCGCGTTGCGCGTGGGCGCGCTTGCGTCACTTGACGTCGAACTCGCGGGTCTGCACCACGCTGCCGTCCAGCGAGACTTCGACCTTGTACTTGCCGGTCGGCCAGCCGTCCGGCTTGCTGATCTGGAAGTCGGTCACGCCGCTGCCGGCAAAGGCGATGTCGCGGCTTTCCTCGTGCACGGTCTGGCTGCTGTCCACGTGGGTCCACTTCACGCCCAGCTTGCCGGGCACGGTGGCGGCCGGGTCGCTGGTGGCGGTGCTGACCGCGGCGTAGATGGTGTCCTTGGGCGCAAAGCTGGACATCGGCGCGGTGACGCGCATGTCGGCGCCGACCGCGTTGCCCAAGTCGACCGCGCTGACCGATGCGGTGGCAGCCATCGGTGCGGGTGCCGGGGCGGTCGGTGCGGGTTCGGTCGCGACCGGCGGCAACGCGGCCGGTTCTTCCTTCTTCTTGCAGCCGACGAGGGCGGCACTGCCGATCATCGCGGCGAGCATGGCCATCTGGAGGCGATTGGGCTTCATGGGAATTCCTTTGGTAGCGTGTGGAAAGAGGGTGCGACTGGCCGCGCGTGGCGATCAGTCCTGCGCGTCGTCCTGCGGGATCTTCAACACCTGGCCCGGCTTGATCCGGTCCGGGTTGTCCAGCTGGTCGCGGTTGGCGTCATAGATGCGCTTCCAGTCCTGCCGGCCGTAGAACTGCTTGGCGATGGTGGACAGGTTGTCGCCCTTCTCGACGGTGTAGGTCTGTTGGCCGGTACTGCCGCCACCGCCTTCGCCGCCGGTGATGTCCTCGGTCGAAGCCACCTTCGATTCGACATTGGAAAAATCGGGCTTGACCTGTTCGGTGCTCTGCACGCCGCCCTGCACATTGGAAAAATCGGGTTTCTTGTCGTTGCTCATGCGTGGCTCCTTCCCGGATTCGGGCAGGGCACGCTGACACGCCAGCCGTTAAGGAAATATCGCGATGCCCGCGCTGTCGCGCGCTGCAGCTACTGGCGCAGGGTGCGCAGCGCGACCGGTGCGGCGATGCCCGCGCTCGCCCGCCAGGGATTGATGTCCAATCCGCCGCGGCGGGTGTAGCGCGCCTCCACCGACAGCCATTGCGGTGCGCAACGCGCCAGCACGTCCACGAAGATGCGCTCGACGCATTGCTCGTGGAACTCGGCATGGTCGCGGAACCCGACCAGGTAACGCAGCAGGCCGGCGCGGTCGATCCGCGGGCCGCGGTAACGCAAGGTCACATCGGCCCAGTCCGGTTGCCCGGTGACCGGGCAATTCGACTTCAGCAAGGCGCTGGCGAGGGTTTCCTCGACCACCTCTGCAGCATCGGCGACCAGCAAGGCGGCATCAGGCGCGTCGTATGCATCGATGGCGATGTCGAGCCCGTCGATGCTTTCGCCATCGATCGCGTCTTCAAACGGCGGCAGGCCGAAGATCATCGCCACCGGCGCGCCCGCGGCCTCGGTGAGATCCGCCTCGATCCGCGCGCGTACCGCCTCCGCATCGGTGAAGCGGCTGGCGTTGAATGAATTCAGGTAGAGCTTGAGCGACTTGGATTCGACCAGGTGCGGCGAGTCCGCCGGCACCTGCAGGGTCGCGGTGGCGACGCGCGGCTTGCCGCCCGCATCGAGCCACGACAACTCGTAGGCATTCCAGCGATCGTGGCCGATGAACGGCAGTGGCGCGGCCACCCCGATCGCCTCGCGGCCGAGCCGGCGCGGGATCGGGTAGAGCAGGCTGGCGTCGTAGTGCCGCGGGTAGGCGACCTCGCGGCCGAGCGGGGAGTGGTCGATGTCGCCCACGACGCAGCGACCGCGCTTACTTCACTTCGAACTGAACCAGCGCGATCGGCTGGCCATTGGCGTCGACTTCGACATTGTAGGTACCCGCCTCTGCCGGAATGTGTTCGAAGACGGCGAAGGCACCTGACATCGGTTTCAGCTCTTCATGGCGTGAACGCCCATCGTGGAACCAGAAAATCTCCAGCTTGTCGCCGCTCTTGCGACCGAACTTCGCAGGTACGGAGATATAGACCTTTTGCCCGACCTCGAACGTGCGCACTTCGGTGATGATCTCGCCTCTTCCGTCCACCTCGGCCCCGACCTTGGCCGCGTCCGGGGAGACCATGACCGACTGGACGCCGTCGCCTTGGTCCTGCACCGTCTTGTTGTCGTCGACGGCCTTGGGGACTTCGGGCCCCTGGCGGTTGCAGGCGACCAGGGCCAGCAGGAGCAGGGCGGATCCGGCGATGCGGAGCGTGGACGTCATGGAAGGCCTCTGGATCGGAGCAAGGGGTGGGATTCTAGGGGAGTTCCGGCGCCGGCATGGCCGGTTCAGGTGCCATGTTCATGGGCGAGATAAGCCGTGGACTGCATCTCCACCAGCCGTGACGCGGTGCGCTCGAACGCCGCAATCAGGCGCTCGCCGGCGTACAGGTCCATCGGCGCGGCTTCGGCGGTGCAGACCAGGTTGACGTGGCGGTCGTACAGTTCGTCGACCAGGTGGACGAAGCGGCGCGCTGCATCGTCGCGGCTGGCGTCCATGCGCGGGATGCCGGCGATCAGCACGGTATGGAATTCGCGGGCGACCTCGATGTAGTCGGCATTCCCGCGCGGGCCTTCGCACAGTGCTGCGAAGTCGAACCAGCACAGGCCCTTGCTGCGCGCGCGGACCGGGATGCGCCGGCCGTCGATGACGATGCCGGCATCCACATGGCCGTCGTCGCCGCCGAGTTCGCGCCAGCGCTGCTGCAGCCAAGTATCCGAGCCCGCGTCCAGCGGCGTGCGGTACACCGGCGAGCGGGTCAGCGCGCGCAGCCGGTAGTCGGTGTCGCTGACCAGTTCGACCACATTGCAGTGCTGCTCGATCAGCGCGATCGCCGGCAGGAAGCGCGCGCGCTGCAGGCCGTCCTTGTAGAGGTCGGTCGGCGCAGCATTGGAGCTGGTCACCAGCACGATCCCCTCGGCGAACATCCGATCCAGCAGGCGCCCCAGCAACATCGCGTCGCCGATGTCGCTGACGAAGAATTCGTCCAGTACCAGCACCCGCACCGAGCGCCGCCATTCGCGGGCGATCGCCACCAGCGGGTCGCGCTCGCCGGCGTGGTCGCGCAGGCGCTGGTGGACGTCGCGCATGAAACGGTGGAAATGGGTACGGCGCTTCTCCGGGAACGGCAGGCCGGCGAAGAACAGGTCGATCAGGAAGGTCTTGCCGCGGCCCACGCCGCCCCACAGGTACAGGCCCTGCGGTGCGGGCGGAGGGGCATTGCCGAACAGCCGCTGGAACACGCCGCGGGTCGGCACCGGCACCTGCAGCGCGGCGTGGATGCGATCCAGCGCAAGCAAGGCCGGTTGCTGCGCCGGGTCGTGCTGCCAGTCGCCGCGGGCCACGCCATCGGCATAGCGGCGCGAGGGAAGCGTGGCATCGCTCATGCGGCAGGCGGCACCGGCAGCCATTCGCGCACGCCGTGCTTCACCGCGCCGCGCAGGTCGATCAGCTTGCGGTGGAAGAAATGGCTGGTGTCCGGCATCTTCACCAGCACGGGCGGGCGCGGCAGCCTGGCGACCCAGTCGAACACCGCGCCGGCGTCCACGATTTCGTCGGCCTCGCCCTGGATGACCAGCCACGGGATGGCGGGGATGGCGACGTCGTCGAACGACCAGCCGCGCCCGACCGGCGGGGCGATCAAGATCAGTGCGCCCGCGCCCAGTTCGACCGCGCCGCGCAGCGCCACCCACGCACCGAAGCTGAAGCCGGCCAGCCACAGCGTCTTGTCCGGATGCGCGGCGCGCGCCCACGCGGCGACCGCGCGCAGGTCGTCCAGTTCGCCGCGGCCATCGTCGAAGCTGCCTTCGGACTGGCCCACACCGCGGAAGTTGAAGCGCAGGGTGGCGATGCCGGATTCGCGCAATGCGCGCGCGGCCATCGTCACCACCTTGTTGTGCATGCTGCCGCCCTCGGTGGGCAGCGGGTGGCAGACGATCGCCAGCACCGGCTGTGGCGTGGTGTCGGTCTCGGGCAGGTCGAAAGCGGCTTCGATGCGGCCGGCGGGTCCGGTGATCAGCAAGGCCTCGTCGGCGCTGGCCGGGGCGGCAGGGGATTCGCTCATGCAGCCATGATGCCGGAGGAACGGTGAAACGCCGAAGACAGCCCGCGAAACCCGTGCCCCGGAAACGCGAACGCCGCCCGCAGGCGGCGTTCGCGCGGCTCGGCTCGGCGCTTACTTGCTCTGCGCCACCATCCATTCCACGGTGGCCTTGATCTGCTCGTCAGTCAGGGCCGGGTTGCCGCCCTTGGCCGGCATCACCCCGGCGCTGCCGGTGAAACCGTTGATGGCCTGGGTGACCAGGGTATCGATGCCCTGTTCGGCCAGACGCGCGCCGATCCCGGCCGCATCCAGCTTCGGCGCGCCGCCGATGCCGGCGGTATGGCAGCCGGTGCAGGTGCTGTTGTTGAAGATCTCGGCACCGTCGGTGCGGCCATCGAACGGGATGTTGGCGAGCAACGATGCCTGCGCGGCGGCCGCGGCCGCGGCCTGCGCGGCAGCACCGGTCGCGCCGGCATAGACGTCGCCCACCGGGGCGATCCGTGCCAGCAGGCGTTGCTGGATCGCCGGATCCTGCGTATGCACCACCTTGGTGTTCAGGTAGTAGGCGAACAGGATCAGGCCCAAGGTGACCAGCGCCAGAAAGGCGAGGACCAACGAGAAGCGCTTGAGGAATTCAAGGTCGTAGTTGCGCACGATCCACCTGGGTCCGGAGTCCGGCCGAAGCCGCCAAACCGCGGATTATCCCAGAACAGCCCGTGCAGCGCGAGATTGCCCGTCTCCCGGCCTCCGAGGACTGCCGGCGCGGTCGAGTTGCGGTCTTTGGCGAGCGGGATCGAGCCCCTTCTTCACTGAGGCTTGGCCAGGATGGCAGTCCCCGCATTCAGCCAAGGCCAAGCGTGTCCGATGTCAAAGTTTCTATTGACACGAAATGGCGTGGTGGCGATAACTAGGAGCTGAAAGAGTCCTTTGTGTGCCGGGAAATGGGCGTGCGTGGGGCTCTCTTCCGGTGGGAATCCAGCGCAGGTAAGTAGGTGCCGCGATCCATGGCGGCATGGCGCGCTTTCCCTTCTGCCGGGCAGCCGCGGCATACAAATTCAGCTATCGACCTTGGGGGTCAAATGAGCAATATCCGGAACGTGAGCGAGTCGGCGAAGACGAAGCGCAGCCGCACCATCAAGCTGGCTCCCATGACTCGTGCCGTGCGCTCGGCGCTGGCCGTTTCGGCGATGGCCCTGGCGCTTGGCGCCAGTGGCGGTGCCTTCGCAGCCGGGCACAAGTTGCCGCCGGTGCAAGCACAGGTCCTGCAGGTCGAGCGCGCCGCGCTCGATTTTGCCCCGGTGTTCGACCTGACCACGGTTGCTTCGGGCATGTCCGCCGCTGTGTCGACCGCAGTGGTCCCGACCATGATCAGCGTGGCCGAGGACGGTGACGTGGTGATCGACAACGCCGACCCGATCGCCGAGTACGGCTTCTACGGCGCCACCGCCATCAGCGGCTACAGCGTGTACGGCAACGTCGACATCACCAACCAGCCGGGTGCCGACCTGACCGCCGCCACCTACTCCGGCAACGGCATCGGCATTTACGGATATGCGCTCGAAGGCGACGTCTCCATCGACAATGGTGCCGACATCTTCGCGTACTCCGCCTACGGCTTGGCCGATGGCATCTTCGCGTCGGGTGCGAACGTCGACGTGGCCAATTCCGGGGCGATCGAGACTTACGGCTACACGTGGTCGGCGGGCATCGAGGCACAGGGTGCCGATTCGGTCTCCGTGACCAATAGTGGCGACATTACGGCGACGGCATCCGGCTTCTATCAGGGGTATGTCTACTCATACCTGTACCAGGCCGGCGGCGTGTTCGCTTACACGCCGGGCGGTGACGCCTTCGGCATCTATGCGACGGCTGGTGAGGGCGGTGCGACGGTCGACAACAGCGGCAACATCGAGGTGCAGGGCGGCTACGTCACCGGCATCGAGGTGCAGTCCGGCGGCGACATCGCGGTGACCAACAGCGGCGACATCGTGGCGGGAAGTGGCCTGACCATCGATCAGGTCTATTACTACGACCCGATCCAGGCGGTCTACGTCTACTACAACGGCACCCAGGTCGCGACCGGCATCAATGCGACCAGCAATGGCGAAGGCGCACACGTTGCGGTGAGCAACAGCGGCGACATCACTGCCGATGCGATCTTCGGTGCCACCGGCATCGCGGCGACCTCGGGCGGCTATGGCGGCACCGCCAGCGTGGAGAACAGCGGCGACATCGCGGTCTCGCAATACAACAATGCCGGCTATGGTGCCTATGGCATCGCGGTGTCGGCGGATGGCGACGGCTCGATCGACAACAGCGGCAACATCCAGGTGGTGTCCGGCGGCGCGGCCTACGGCGAGATCGTGTTGTCGTTCGCCGGCGACGCCAGCGTGACCAACTCGGGCGACATCGATGTCACCACGACCGGCAGCAAGTACTACAACGCGACCGGCATCACGGTTTTCGCCGGCAACGGCAGCGCCAGCGTGGACAACAGCGGCGACGTGTCCGCCTACTCGGCCGGCATTCTCTATTCCTCGACCCGCGCGGTGGACGCGCAGGGCCAGCAGGGCGCGACGGTCACCAACAGTGGCTCGCTGTACGCGAACGGCAAGTACGCCTACGGCGTGTACGCGCAGTCGTCGGGCGGCGACGTGGCGGTGACCAATGCCGATGGCGGCGAGATTGGCTTCTACTCCTACTCGGGCACCGGCTTCGGCGTGCTGGCCATCGCCGCCACTGGCGATGTGAACATTGCCAACGATGGCGTGATCGAAGGCTATGCCTACGGGCAGTCGGCGGGTGTATTCGGCCTTGCGCAGGAAGGTGACGTGACTGTCACCAGCAGCGGTGCGATCTCGGTGATCACCGGCGGCGACGCGGCAGTGGGCATCTTCGCGCGTGCCGACTATGGCACCGCGACCGTCGACAACAGTGGCGACATCTACGCCAGCGTGATTGGCGTGAACGGTTTCTACGGCGATGTGGCCTACGGCATCATCGCCCGCGGCAACTACGCCGAAGTGAGCAACTCCGGCAACATCGAGGCGACCGGCTATTACGCCGTGGCCGGCATCGTGGCGAACTCGTATTACGGCACGACGGTGAACAATACAGGCGGCAGCATCGACGTCTTCGCGATGGGCACGGCGTACGGCATCGACGCGCGATCCTCGTATGGCGACGTGACGGTGGGCAACGCCAGCGACATCGATGCCGCCGGTTTTTACCTCGGCGCCAAGGGCATCAACACCTATGCCTACGGCGATGTGGCCATCGACAACAGCGGCGACATCTATGCCGGCTCGCTGGGCGGCGATGCGATCGGCATCTACGGCTATTCGATCGCCGGCGACGTCAGCATCGACAACAGCGGTGCCATTGAAGCAGTTTCGTATTACGGTCTGGCCGATGGCATCTTCGCCTCCGGCGCCAACGTCGACGTGACCAACTCCGGCGCGATCGAGGTCTATGGCTACACTTGGGCGGCCGGCATCGAGGCGCAGGGCGCGGACAGCGCGACCGTCAGCAACTCTGGCGACATCACCGTCGCTGCCCCGGGCTTCCTGCAGGTCCAGGATTACTACGGTCCCATCGGCTACGCGCCTGGCGTACAGGCGTTTGGCATCTATGCGACCGGCGGCGAAGGCGGGGTCGACCTCACCAACAGCGGCAACATCACGGTCGACGCAGGTTATGTCACCGGCATCGAGGTGCAGTCGAGCGGGGACATCAACGTCACCAACAGTGGCGATATCGTCGCCGGTTCGGGCTACAACACCAGCTACAACGCGGACACGGGCTACTACTACTTCTATGGCACCCAGGTCGCGACCGGCATCAATGCCTCCGGCAATGGTGAGGGCGCGCACGTTGCGGTGACCAACAGCGGCGACATCACCGCGGACGGCATCTTCGGTGCCAGCGGCATCGCGGCGACCTCGGGCGGCTACGGCGGCACCGCCAGCGTCGACAACAGCGGCAATATCAGCGTCTTGCAGAACCAGAAGTACGGCTACGGTGCCTATGGCATCGTGGTGTCGGCCGATGACGACGGCGCGGCCGACAATAGCGGCTCGATCGAGGTCTACTCTGGCGGTATCGCCAACGGCGCTACCGCGCTGTCCTTCGCCGGCAACGCCAGCGTGACCAACAGCGGCGACATCAATGTCGAGAACTCGGCGCAGAAGTACTACGCGGCCAGCGGCATCGTGGCGTTCGCCGGCAATGGCGACGCGATGGCAGACAACAGCGGCGACATCAATGCCGTCAGCGGCTACTGGGCGACTGGCATCGATGCGCGCAGCTTCGGCGACACGACCGTCGACAACAGCGGCTCCATGTACGCGAACGGTGCCAAGTACGCGTTCGGCATCTACGCCACCGCCGGCACCGGCGACGTGTCGGTCACCAATGCGGATGGCGGCGAGATCGGGTTCTACTCGTACAGCGGCCGTGGCTGGGGCGTATTCGGCTACGCCAACAACGGCGACGTGAACGTCACCAACGACGGCACCATCAGCGGTTATGCCTACGGCCAGTCCGCCGGTATCTTCGGCCGCGCGGGCCTGGGCGACGTCAACGTCACCAACACCGGCTCCATCGAAGTGATCTCGGGGGCAATGTGGCCGTGGGCGTGTTCGCCCGCGCCGACTACGGCACCGCGGCGGTCAACAACGGCGGCGACATCGACGCCAGCGTCGAGGGCGTGAACGGTTACATCGGCGACTACGCCTACGGTGTGTTGGCGAATGGCGAGTACGCGCAAGTCAGCAATTCAGGCAGCATCAATGCGCTCGGCTACTACACCGCCACCGGCATCGCGGCGCGCTCGCTCTACGGCACCACGGTCAGCACTACTGCAAGCAGCGAGATCGAGGCGTACTCGCTGTATGTCACGATCGGCATCGAAGGCCGCTCCGAGTACGGCAACGTCACGGTGACGAATGCCGGCGACATCGCGGTGGAAGGCCTCCTCGGCGGCGCCGTCGGCATCCAGGCCTATAGCGGCCCTGGGATCATTGTCGATGATGAGCTCGTGTTCGGTGATGTCGTCGTCGCCAACGCCGGCCACGTGACCGCCGATTCCGAATACGGCATCGCGATCGGCGTCAGCGGGTACGCCGCGATGGGCGACACCACGGTGTCCAACAGCGGATCGATCCAGGCGAATGGCTACATCGGCGCCTACGGTATTTATGCAGGTGCCTACGGCGATGTGATCGTCAACAACGGGGGCACAGTCGGAGCCAGCGCCGCGCCGGGTGGGCTGGCCGCAGGCGTCCTGATGCAGTCGCTGTATGGCACTTCCACCCTCAATAACGCGGCGTCCGGCGTGATTGGTGCAAGTGGCGACGAAGGCTATGCGTTCGCGGTGATGGGCAGCGATGCCGTCGACACCATCAACAACAGCGGCCGCATTACCGGCGCGCTGGCCCTGTACGGCGGCAACGACGTGTTCAACAACCGCAGCGGTGGCGTGTGGAGCTCCGGCGGCACCATGAGCACCGATTTCGGAGACGGCAACGACACCCTCAACAACCTGAGCGGTGGTCTGGTCGACATCCTGAGTGGCGCGATTACCTTCGGTGCCGGTGACGACACCTTGGCCAATGCCGGCACCGTGCGGACCGGCACCGGCGGCACGATCAGCTTCGGTGACGGCAATGACACCCTGGCCAACGCCAGCACCGGCCTCATCGACGTGGTCGGCGGCACCATCGCGACGGAAGAGGGCAACGACACCATCACCAACTTCGGTACCTTCCGCCTGACCGGCGGCACGGTGACGATGGGGGCGGGCACCAATGCCTTCACCAACGCGGGCATTCTCAAGGCGTTGGGCAACAGCGCGGTAGACGTCGGTGCCGGCGGCACTCTGACCAACGTCAACGCGATCGACCTGATCGATAACGCGGCCAATGACACCCTGAACCTGACCGGCACGCTGGCAGGCAATGGTGCGTTGAACATCGACGTCAATCTGCTGACCAGTACCGCCGACCAGTTGGTGGTCACCGGCAATGTTGCCGCCAATGCAGTGCAGACAGTCAACGTGCTGTTCCCGGGCTTGCCGACCACGGCGCAAAGCTCCGCGGTGTTCGCGCGCGTGAGCGGCACCTCCGCAGCGTCCAACTTCGTCGCTGGGCAGGTAGTCGGCTACAGCCCGGCGAACTTCCTGGACCTCGACCTCACTATCAGCAGCCAGATCAATGCCGCCAACACCGCAGCCGACGTGTTCTCAATCAACGTCGACGTGGCCGGCCTGAGCGACAGCGGTTCGCTGGCGGCCTCGGTGGCCTCGGGTGCGGCCGGCTTCCTCAACGATCAGGTCGGCACTTTCCGCCAGCGCCTGGGCGTGAACCCCTATGGCGATGCCGGCAAGGTGATGAGCGCCTTCGTCCGCGTCTACACCAGCGAAGGCGATGTCAACCAGGCGCATGTGGCAGCCAACTTCGGTCAGGGCGGCAATTTCGCCTATGACCAGGCGAGTTGGGGTCGCGAGGTCGGCGTCAACGCCAATCTGTTCGGCAACTTCCACGCGGGTGTGGTGCTGGGCACGGCGGACAGCCGCCAGCGCCTGACCGGTGGGGGCGTCGGCCAGAACCGCATGGACGGCATGACCTGGGGTGCGTACGCGACCTGGTACGTGCCGCAGGGCTTCTATGTCGACCTGACCCATCGCCAGATGGCGGTGGACGTGGAATCGACCTCGATCGCCGGCCTGCTGCAAACCCGTGCGCACACCTCGTCGAAGAGCCTGGAAGCGGGTTACGAGTGGGCTGTGGGCGGCTTCAACATCGTCCCGCAGGTGCAGTACACGCGGACCGAAGTGGAAGACATCCGGGCAATTGCGTTCGACCGCGCGACCTTCGAGGGCCACGGCGGCGTCTCGGAGCGTGGCCGGGTAGGCGTGGAGCTCAACAAGACCTTCACCTCCGGCAACCTGCGCTGGACGCCGTACGGCTCGATCAACGCGATCCGCGAGTTCGATGGCGAGATGAACTACACCGTGGGCACAAACTTCTTCGGTGCCACCAGCACCAAGGGCACGAGCTCCATGGCGGAACTCGGCTTGGGCCTGCAGGCCGGTGGCTGGGGCTTCACCCTCGGTGCCAACTGGACCGATGGCGGTGCCTTCAAGAGCGCGGTCAGCGGGCAGGCCAACATCCGCTTCGCCTGGTAATGGTTTGATGGGACGGGCCCGGATTCGGGCCCGTCGTTTTGCAGGTCAGCAGTCGGGATGCACGTGACGAACGAGAACAAGCAGGAAGAGCCACAGGTCCAGGGACACCAGGACAAGCCGGAGCTGGAAACTGGTCTGGATACGGTATCGGCCGATGCGCCGGCGCCGGCCACCGGCGAGCAGAAGAAGCCGCTCGACATCACCAAGCTCAAGGTCGAGAAGTCCTGCTCGCGCGGGTTGGCGGGCTGGCTGTCGCAGCACAAGCTGTCGCTGGCGATCACCTCCTACCAGACCGGCCGGATCTACCTGGTCGGCAGCGACCAGAAGGGCCGCGTGTCGTTCTTCGAGCGTATCTTCGAGCGCGCCATGGGCGTGGTCGGCAATGCCCAGCGCATCTACCTGGGCGGCCTGTACCAGCTCTGGCGCTTCGAGAACGTGTTGCGCCCGAACGAGATGATCCACGGCCAATTCGACAAGTGCTATGTCCCGCGCAACGCCCAGACCATCGGCGACCTGGACATCCACGAACTCGGCATCCGCAAGAACGGCAAGGTCGTCTTCGTCAACACGAAGTACTCCTGCCTGTCCGAACTCAGCCAGACCCACAGCTTCAAGGCGATCTGGAAGCCGGCGTTCATCAGCAAGCTGGCGCCCGAAGACAGGTGCCACCTGAACGGCCTGGCGATGGTCGATGGCGAGCCGAAGTACGTCACCGCCGTCTGCAAGAGCGACAGCGTCGATGGCTGGCGTGATCGTCGGCAGGACGGTGGCGTGGTGATCGACGTGCAGACCGACGAGATCGTCTGCGAAGGCCTGTCGATGCCGCACTCGCCGCGCTGGCACAACGGCAAGCTGTGGGTGCTGAATGCCGGCACCGGCCATCTGGGCTGGGTCGATTTCGAGAAGAAGGCCTTCGTGCCGCATGCCTCGGTGCCGGGCTTCGCGCGCGGGCTGTCGATCATCGGAAACGTCGCCGCAGTGGGCCTGTCGAAGCCGCGCAACCAGCGCTTCGAAGGCCTGCAACTGGACGATGAACTGAAGAAGCGCGACGCCGAGCCATGGTGTGGCGTGCAGATCATCTCGCTGACGAATGGCGACGTGCTGAACTGGATCCGCTTCGAAGGCGACATCAGCGAGATCTTCGACATCGCGTTCCTGCCGAACGTGAAGAACCCGATGATGATCGGCCTGCGTACCGCCGAGATTCGCGACCTGATCACCTTCGAGTCCGACCTGCCTGCCGCGGAGGCGAGCGCCGCATGAAGATGATCCGCGGCACGATGATGGTGCTCGCCGGCGGCATCCTGCTGCTCGGCGCGCAGCAGGCCGCTGCGCAGTCGGCACCGGCGAAACCCGCGCAGCCGGCCCAGGCGCGCCAGGCACAAGACCCGGCTGCGGAGGCGTTCAAGGCCTGGGACAAGGATGGCAACGGCAACCTGTCGCTGGTCGAGTTCCGCATGGGTTGGCAGCAGGTGCAGCGCGTCACCGAGACCCAGGCGCGCCTGCGCCAGCAGTTCGCCACGGTGGACGCCAACAAGAACAATGCGATTGACCCGGCCGAGTACGGCAGCCTGATGCTGGTCAGGCAGGCCGGCAAGAACGCGCCACAAATGTCGGTGTTCGATCTCGACCGCGACGGCAAGCTGGCGTTCGGCGAATACGTGAAACTGGTGCAGACGCTTGCGCCGGATGCCGCCAAGGCCGCAACCAAGTGAAGATCGAGATAGTCCCGGTCTGGCAGCAGATGACTCCCGAGCTGCTTGAGGAGCTCGCGGTGTTCTGGCAGCAGAACAAGGCCATCGCCAACCCGGCCATGGCCAAGGCCCGCGCTGAACAGGCGGTTTGCCTTGGGCGTGACGAAGCCGGGGCGATCTGCGGCGTGTCCACGGCGGTGATCAAGGTGCTGCCGCGCCTGCGACAACCGATGTACTACTACAGGCAGTACTTCGCCGAATCCATGCGCGGCAAGCATCAGGTGCAGCCGTTCTTTGCCGCCTCCAAGCGCGCCCTGCAGGACTACACCACACAGCAGTCGCAGCCGGAAAGCCTTGGCATCCTGCTCGAACTGGAGAACTCCAAGCTCGTCGCGGCGTATACCAAGGCGCATGAGCCGGCATTCGATGCCACCTTCATCGGCTATTCGCCGCGTGGCCTGCAGCTGCGCGTGTCCTATTTCGAAGACGCGATGCTGCAGGCGCCAACGCCATTGCGCGCGCCTGCCGCCGTTTCCGGGACACGCCGTACCGCCGGCACCCGGCCTGCACCATCCATTCCCCGGCACGGAAACGGCCGGACCTGATCACCACGGAGAACGCGCCATGAAAGCCCAGATGAGTTTGTTGAGCCTCGCCATCGCTTCCGGCCTCGCCCTTGCGGCGATCCCCGCCGAGGCTGCCGGCAACCTGAAGTCCGCCGCCATCAGCCGTGCGAACGTGCTGCTGGGCGCGAACGGCGCCAGCGCCATCCGTGCTGCGAATGGCGACGTGTTCGCCGCGCGCGACGCGGTCGTCGATGCCGACGGCACCGAGCACGTGCGCTTCCAGCGCAGCTTCCGTGGCCTGCCGGTGATCGGCGGCGACTTCGTGATGCATTCGCGCAACGGCCAGCTCCGCAATGTCAGCCAGAGCCTGAAGAGCGCCTCGCGTCCGAGCCTGACCGCACTCGTCAGCAGCGACGAAGCGATTGTCGAGGCGGGTGCACGCTTTGGCAGCAAGTTCTTCGGTGCGCCGACCTCGCGCCTGGTGGTCTTTGCCCGCGGCACCAGCCCCGTGCTGGCCCATGAAGTCGTGTTCAAGGGCATCAAGGCCGACCAGACCGAAACCGAGATGCACTACTTCGTCGACGCGCGCAGTGGCCGCATCCTCGACCAGTGGGACGAGGTCCACACCGCCAAGCCCGGTCCGGGCGGCAGCAGCTGCAGCGGAGCGACCGCCGCCGTCGGCAGCGGCAAGAGCCTCACCTCCGGCACCGTGGTGCTGAACACCACCAAGTGCGGCACCAGCTTCCAGTTGGTGGATTCGACCCGCGGTGGCGGCAAGACCCACAACATGTCGATGAAGACCGCCGGCATGGGTGCGGTGTTCACCGGTACCACCAACGTCTGGGGCAACTTCCTGGTCGGCAATGCGCAGACCGCTGCCGCCGACGCCCATTACGGCGTGGCCACCACCTGGGATTACTTCAAGAACATCCATGGTCGCAACGGCATCGGCAACGACGGCGTGGGCGCGATCAGCCGCGTGCATTACGGCCGCAACTACGCCAATGCCAGCTGGAGCGACGGCTGCTTCTGCATGACCTTCGGTGACGGCGACAATGGTGCCACCATCCTGCCGCTGGTCGCCCTGGACATCGCCGGCCATGAAATGTCGCACGGCGTTACCAGCCGTTCCGCCGACCTGATCTACAGCGGCGAGTCCGGTTCGCTGAACGAGGCCACCTCGGACATCTTCGGCACCTTGGTCGAGTATTACGCGAACAATGCCAACGACCCGGGCGACTACGTGATCGGCGAGGAACTGTTCCTCAACAATGCCAACATGTCGCAGGCCATTCGCTACATGTTCAAGCCCAGCCTGGACAACGGCTACTCGCAGGATTGCTACGACCCGGCGACCACGCCGACGTTCGAGGTGCACGGTGGTTCCGGCATCGGCAACCACTTCTTCTATCTGTTGGCAGAAGGTGCGGTGGTTCCGGCCGGGTTCGGCGCTGGTAGCTGGGCCAACCTCAGTGCGTCTTCCATTGTCTGCAACGGCAATACCAGCCTGGTCGGGATTGGTCGTTCGGCGGCCGGCAAGATCTGGTATCGCGCGCTGACCGTGTACATGACGACCAGCACCAACTACGCCCAAGCCCGCGCGGCGACCTTGAGTGCCGCGACCGACCTGTACGGTGCCGGTTCCACCCAGTACAACGCGGTCGCTGCGGCGTGGAGCGCAGTCAGCGTCAACTGATCGCGCGCAGCGCCATCGCGTGAACGGACGGCCCGCGCAAGCGGGCCGATTCGTTTGCCGATGACGCTCCGGTGCAACCGTGCGAGAATGCGCGTCCGCGGCGATCACCGCACGCCATGCGCCCGTAGCTCAGCCGGATAGAGTAGTGGCTTCCGAAGCCATTGGTCGGGGGTTCGAATCCCTCCGGGCGCGCCATAGATCATGTTGCAACGAGGTCGGGATTCCCCTGCCCTCGCGCTGAGCGCTCGGGCGTTCGCCGTCGCGCAAGCCAGTGGCTTGCAAGCGCGACGGTTCACCCCTCCGGGCGCGCCAATTTCCCGCAGTGCCCATGCCAGACGAGCGCGACTTCGCCCAGCGTCCCGGTGCCGAGCCAGAATGGCGTGAGCGCTTGCGCCAGTACTGGGCGCTGGTGCGTGGCGATCGCCCGATCGGCTGGCTGCTGCTGCTGTGGCCGACGTGGTGGGGACTCTGGATCGCGGCCAAGGGCATGCCGCCACTCTGGCCGCTGCTGGTGTTCTCGCTGGGGGTCTGGCTGACCCGATCCGCAGGTTGCGTGATCAACGACTACGCCGATCGCTGGCTCGACCCGAATGTCGAGCGCACCAGGCAACGCCCGCTGGCGACCGGGGCGGTATCCGGCCGCGAAGCGCTGGCGGTGTTCGCCGTGCTGATGCTGGTCGCTTTCGCGCTGGTGCTCACGTTGAACCGGTTGACCGTCTACATGAGCGTGGTCGGCGTGTTGCTGGCCGCCAGTTATCCGTACCTGAAGCGCTACACCTACCTGCCGCAGGTCTACCTGGGCATGGCCTTCGGCTGGGGCATTCCGATGGCGTTTGCCGCGCTCACCGGCGACGTGCCACCGATCGCGTGGGTGCTGTACGTGGCCAATATCTTCTGGGCCACCGCCTACGACACCTGGTATGCGATGGTCGATCGCGACGACGACCTGCGCATGGGCGCGAAGTCGACCGCGATCCTGTTCGGCGACATGGACCTGGTCGCGCAGGGCGTGCTGTATGTCTGCATGTTCGCCGCCCTGGCCCTGGTCGGACGCGACGACGGCATGGGCACGTATTACTGGGGAGGCTTGGGCGTTGCCATGCTGCTGGTCGCGTACCAGTTCGGCATCGCCCGCGGTCGCGAACGCGAGGCCTGCTTCCGTGCGTTCCTGCACAACCACTGGGTGGGGATGGCGGTGTTCGCCGGCATTGCCACGGATTTCGCCATGCGCAGCACCGCTGTTGTCGCCTGAAAACGGGTCACGCCACCCGCGCACAGACCCATCCATCGATACGCTGCACGCCGGCCTGGTGCAGGACGCGTGCCGCCGCATGCAGGGTCGCGCCGGTAGTCATCACGTCATCGACCAGCACGACATGCGCCGGCAGCGGTCTCTTGGCATCGACATGGAACGCATCGCGCAGGTTGCGCTGGCGGGCGTTCGCGTCCAGCCGCGATTGCGCACGCGTGGTCTTGCGCCGGGCCAGCGCGTGTTCGAGCAACGGGATGCCCAGCGCACGCGCCAGCGGACGGGCCAGTTCCAGCGCCTGGTCGTAACCCCGACCACGCAGGCGGGCGCGATGCAGCGGGATCGGGATGACGGCATCGGGGAGTGGCAAGGCCGCCATTCGATCCGCCATGCACTGCGTCAACACCCGCCCCGCGGCGAAATCACGATGGAACTTGAGCCGCGGTAGCAGGCGGTCGACCGGGAAGGCGTAATCGAACACTGCATGCACTTCGCCCAGCGGTGGCGGCGATTGCAGGCAGTGTCCGCACTCGCCCGGTTGCGGAAGCGGCAAGGCGCAGCGTCGGCAGGCCGGGCCTTGCCACGGCAGCGCGATGTGGCAGGGAATGCAGAGATCGCGGCCGCGCGCGGCGGGTTCGCCGCAGACCATGCAGCGCAGGGCGAACAGCCAGGGCGCGGGGGCGGCCAGGCAGCCGTCAACTTTTCCGGGGAATGATTGGTTGACGGTGCCGGCCATGCATTCCAGACTGCCGGCCTTGTCCAAGCGTGTCTGTCAGGGAATCCCCATGCCTGCCATCAGTGTTGCTCCCATCGGCAAATTTCCCGTCCGCCACGACTGGTCGCGCAACGAGGTCGAAGCCCTGTTCGACCTGCCGTTCACCGAACTGCTGCATCGCGCCGGCAGCGCGCATCGGCAGCATTTCGATCCGGCCGAGGTGCAGGTCAGCACCTTGCTCTCGGTGAAGACCGGCGGCTGCCCCGAGGACTGCGGTTATTGCCCGCAGGCGGCGCGTTACCACACCGGCGTCGACGCCACGAAACTGATGGCCACCGAGGACGTGGTGGCGAAGGCGAAGCAGGCGAAGGCCGCCGGCGCCTCGCGCTTCTGCATGGGCGCGGCCTGGCGTTCGCCGAAGGATCGCGATGTGCCGAAGGTCGCGGCGATGATCCGCGAGGTGAAGGCGCTCGGCCTGGAAACCTGCGCGACGCTGGGCATGCTCTCCGGCGAACAGGCGCAGGCGTTGAAGAGCGCTGGCCTCGACTACTACAACCACAATATCGATACCGCCCCCGAGTTCTACGGCGACATCATCCACACCCGCGAGATGCAGGATCGCTTCGACACCCTGGCGCACGTGCGCGACGCCGGCATGAAGACCTGCTGCGGCGGCATCGTCGGCATGGGCGAATCGCGCCGCCAGCGTGCTGGCCTGCTGCAGACGCTGACGAACCTGCCCGCGCATCCGGATTCGGTGCCGATCAACCGGCTGGTGCAGGTCGAAGGCACGCCCCTGCATGGCACCACCGAGCTCGATCCGCTCGAGTTCGTGCGCAGCATCGCGGTCGCCCGCATCCTGATGCCGGCCTCGATGGTGCGGCTGTCCGCCGGCCGCGAAAGCATGAGCGACGAATTGCAGGCGCTGTGCTTCGCCGCCGGCGCCAACTCGATCTTCTACGGCGAGAAACTGCTGACCACCGGCAACCCCGACACCGAGCGCGACATGGCGTTGTTCGCGCGGCTCGGCTTGCGACCGATGCAGGTGGAGAACGCGAAGGACGACAGCATCGACGCGTGCACGACCACGGTGCACGCCGGCATCACCGAAGCAGCCTGAGCGATGTCGCGGGAGTCGTTGAGCGAGCGCGTGCTGGCACTGCGCGCGCAGCGCGAGGCCGCGCATCGGCGTCGTCGCATCCGCATGGTCACGCGACGCGACGGCGTGCGTTGCGTCGTCGATGGTCGCGAACTGCTGAATTTCTGCAGCAACGACTACCTCTGCCTGTCGCAGCATCCGCACATGATCGCCGCCATGCGCGATGCGGCCGACGAAGGCGCGGGCAGTACGGGCTCGCATCTCGTGTGCGGGCATGGCGCGCAGCATTCCGCGCTGGAAGCGGAACTCGCCGACTGGTTGCAAGCCCCGCGTGCATTGCTGTTCGGCAGCGGCTACATGGCCAATCTCGCGGTGGTGCAGGCGTTGCTGGGCGCGGGCGACGTCTGCGTGCAGGACAAGCTCAACCATGCATCGCTGATCGATGCCGCTCGGCTCGCCGGCTGCACGTTGAAGCGCTATCCACACAACGATGCCGACGCCGCCGAACGCCAGCTTGCCGCGCATCCCGACGGTGCCGCGCTGCTCGCCAGCGACGGCGTGTTCTCGATGGATGGCGATGTCGCACCGCTGCGTGCACTCGCCGCCATCGCGCGCGACCGACAGGCGACGTTGTACATCGACGATGCACATGCCGTTGGCGTGCTCGGCAACGTCGGTCGCGGCAGCATCGATGCCGCGGGTCTCGACGCGGATGACGTGCCCTTGCGTCTGGTCACGTTCGGCAAGGCGCTGGGCAGCGCGGGCGCGGCAGTCGTCGGCGATGCCGACCTCATCGCGCATCTCGCCGAGGCCGCGCGACCCTATCTCTACACCACCGCGCTGCCGCCTGCGCAGGCCGCGGCCACGCGCGCAGCGGTGCGCATCGCGCAGGCAGGCGACGACTTGCGCGAGTGCCTGCGCATCAACATCGAACGATTGAAAACAGGTGCGCAGGCACGCGGACTTGCATTGCTGGCCTCCGATACGCCGATCCAGCCGTTGCTGGTCGGTCGCGATGCCGATGCGCTGGCGATGTCAGAAGCACTGGAAGCACAAGGCTACTGGGTGGCCGCGATCCGACCGCCCACCGTGCCGGAAGGCAGCGCGCGTTTGCGGATCACCTTGAGCGCCGCGCACGACGCACGACAGGTCGACGGCCTGCTGGATGCGCTCTCGCGCGCATGCGACGCGGTGACCGCATGAGCCTGCATGTCGACATCTTCGGCCGTTCGACAGGCTCAGGGCAGGCGCGCCCGCCGCTGGTGTTGCTGCATGGCTGGGCGATGCATGGCGGTCTGTTCGCGCCGTTGGTGGAGGCGTTGCGCGAACAACATACTCTGCATGTCGTCGACCTGCCCGGCCATGGCCACAATCGCGACTGCGGGGTGCCGTTGACCCTCGACGCCTGCACGAATGCCGTGCTCGATGCTGTGCCCGACGCGCCATGGTGCGGCTGGTCCCTGGGTGGATTGATCGCGCTGCGGGCGTCGTCGAAATGTCCCGAGCGGATTCCTGCATTGGCGATGCTCTGTGCCACGCCGAAATTCGTGGTCGCCGACGATTGGCCACATGGCATGCCGGTCGAAGTGTTCCGCGGATTCGCCGAGGGACTGCGCGGCGACTGGCGCGCCACGGTGGATCGTTTCATCGCACTGGAGGCGTTCGGTTCCGATCACATGCGCGAGGAATTGCGCATGCTGCGCGACGCCGTGCTGGCTCATGGCGAGCCTTCGCCACGTGTGCTGGCGGAAGGTTTGCAGTTGCTGGAAACCAGCGATCTGCGCGACGCATTGCCGGGATTGCGCGTGCCGAGCCTGTGGGTCGGCGGGCGGCGCGACAAACTGGTGAATCCGCGGGCGATGCGTGAAGCCGCGAGCATTACGCCGAATGCGCGCTACGTGCAGGTCGAGCATGCCGGGCATGCGCCGTTCCTGACGCATGCGGATGAGGTCGCGGCTGCGCTGCTGGAGTTCCTTGCTCGTCATCCCGACGAACGCCGGGATCCGGCTGTTTGTTTTTCATCGAAGAATCCAGAGCTGGATACCGGCGTTCGTCGGGATGACGAGCATGAGCATCCATGAGCACTCCCTTGTTCGATGCCAGGCAAGTCCGGCGCGCGTTCTCGCGCTCGGCCGCCAGCTATGACGCTGCGGCGCAGCTGCAGCATGCGGTTGAAGCGCGACTGCTGGAATCGCTCGATTACCTTGACGATCCCGCGTTGAATCGCGAGCCGCCGCAGCGCGTACTCGATCTCGGCTGCGGCACCGGCCGCGCCAGCATCGCGATGCAGAAACGCTGGCCGAAGGCGCAGGTCGTGTCGCTCGACCTCGCGCTGCCGATGCTGCAGCAGGCGCGTGCGACATCCAGGCGTGCGCCGCTGCTGAGCGCCAAACGCCTCTCCAACCCGTTCGCGCGGGTGCCGGCGCAGGTCTGCGCGGATGCACGCGCGCTGCCGTTGGCGGAGGCGTCGGTGGACGTGCTGTTCTCCAACCTGTGCGTGCAATGGGTCGAGGATCTCGATGCGCTGTTCGCCGGCTTCCGTCGGGCGCTGAAGCCCAATGGCTTGCTGCTGGTGTCCACCTTCGGCCCGGAAACCTTGTGGGAACTGCGCGATGCCTTCGCCCATGCCGATCCTTCGCCAGGCTCAGGACAGGCGCCGCCGCCGCATGTCAGTCCGTTCGCCGACATCGCCGGTTTCGGCGATGCGCTGGTGCGTGCCGGCTTTCGCCAGCCGGTGCTGGATCGCGAGGAAGAGACCACGCATTACCCGGAACTGGCATCGTTGATGCGCGAATTGCGTGCGATCGGTGCGACGAATGCGTTGGCCTCGCGCCGGCACACGCTGACCGGGCGTTCGCGCTTCGCGGCAGCGGCGAATGCCTACGAAATGCATCGCGATGCGCAGGGATTGCCGGCCACCTGGGAAACCATCAGCGCGATGGCCTGGGCGCCGGAGGCCGGCACGCCGCTGCGCGAGGGCGATGTCGACGTGGCCTCGATCCCGCTGTCGCGGATCCCGATCCGGCGGCGCGGATGACCGCGCAACGGCGCGCGCTGCTGGCGATCGCGCTGTCCCTGCTGTCGGCGCTGTTCTTCACCGCAACCTATGTGTTGAATCGCGCCGCCGCCGTCGATGGCGGGCATTGGGCGTGGACTGCGTCGCTGCGCTACCTGTTCGTGCTGCCGCTGCTGTTGCCGCTGATGCCGTGGCAGGGCGGCATCCCGCCGGTCGCCAAGTCGATGCGTGCCGCGCCGGGGCATGGGTGCTGTGGAGCGGGATCGGGTTCGTGCTGTTCTACATGTTGCTGAGCTATGCGGCAGCCAGCGGGCCGTCGTGGCTGATCGCCGCGAGTTTCCAGACGACGGTGGTGGCCGGCATGTTGTGCGCGCCACTGCTCTACGACGACGTGCGCGCACGCATCCCGCGCGCGGCGTTGGGTGTCGGCGTGCTGATCATCGCCGGCGTGCTGCTGATGCAGTTTGGCCACGCACAAGGTGCGCTCGACGCCAAGGGTTGGATCGCATTGCTGTGCGTGGTCGCCAGCGCGTTCGCGTATCCCTTGGGCAATCGCGGATTGCTGCTGCACCTGGAGCGCACGGGCGTGGAACTCAACGCGACCCAGCGCGTATTCGGCCTGACCCTGGCCAGCCAGCCGGCGTGGCTGGCGCTGGCGGCGTGGGCGTGGCTGCAGGCGGGACCACCGTCTTCATCGCAGTTGTGGCTGGCGCTGGGCGTGGCGATCAGTGCCGGCGTGATCGCGACCATCCTGTTCTTCCAGGCCACCGGCATGGTCCGCGACAACGCGACTGCACTCGGTGCGGCGGAAGCGATGCAGGCCGCGGAAGTGATCTTCGCGATGCTGTTGGGCGTGGCATTCCTCGGCGAAGCCTGGCCACGCGGGCAGGCGCTGGCGGGCGCGGCGTTGGTGGTCGCCGGCATCGTCCTGTTCGCGTGGATCGTGGCGCACGATGCGCGACGCAGCGCGCGCGAGGCGGATGCGCTGCAGACGGATCGTGGCAGCTAGAGAAGTCTCATGCAGCTCTGCTTTTACGCTCGTCATCCCTGCGAAGGCAGGGATTCAGTGTCTTTGGCTTGAATCTCAGCGCACTTGAACGAGCCAATCTTCCAGATTGTAGTAATTGGTGACGCGCGCGATCAGTCCATCGCGGATCTCGAAGAACGCGCCACCGGGCAGCACGTACGCCTGCCCGTTCGCAGGCGGCAGTCCGTCATCGGCGACCAGGAATTCGCCATGCACCACGTACTCGGCGGCGGCGCGCGCACCGTCCGGTGATGCCATCACGATCACGTCGCGCAGCTGCTCGCGGTAACAACGCGCCATCCGCTGCTGGAACGCGGCGAATGCCGGCTTGCCGGTTTCGCGCGGGCCCTGGTTGAGGTCGTGGGCGACATCCTCGGCCAGCAACGCCTGCATGCCGGCCCAGTCGCCGCGATTGAACGCGGCGTAGTAGGCGAGGACGATTTCGGTGGCGCGATCGTGCGCGCGGGTGCCGTCGATTTTCATGGCTGCGCTTCCGTGGCGGTTGCGAACAAGGCGGGCAGTGCATCGAGGTCGACGTTGCCGCCGGAAAGAATGATGCCGACGCGTCGCCCTTCGAACAATGCACGGTTCGCCAAGACCGCGGCCAGCGCCGTCGCGGACGAAGGTTCGACCAGCTGTTTCGTGCGCGTCCACAGCAGGCGCATCGCCGCCACGACCTGCACATCGTCGACGGTCAACACCTGCGCATTGGCAGTGCGCAGGATGTCGAAATTGATTGCGCCCAAGGTGCCGCGCAGGCCATCGCAGATCGTGTCCGGAACGAAATCGTGGTCGAGTTCGCCCTTCGCGAACGAACGCGCGCCATCTGCGGCACCGATGGGTTCGGCCAGGTAGAGCCGGCAGCGTGGTGCGAGCGCGCGCATCGCCAGTGCTGTGCCTGCGGCCAAGCCGCCACCACCGAGTGGCACCACCAATGCATCCAGATCCGCATGCGTGGTCAGCAGCTCCAGTGCAGCAGTGCCTTGGCCGGCGATCACGCGCGGGTCGGTGTAGGGATGCACCGATGTTGCGCTGGTGGCGGCTTGCAATTGCGCGCAGAGCGCCTCGCGCGCGGCGATGGTCGGCGCGCAATGGTGAAGCATCGCGCCGTAATGTTCGATCGCGGCCAGCTTGGCGCGCACTGCGCCGTCCGGTACCACCACGTGACAGGGGATGCCGCGACCGCGCGCCGCCCGTGCGAGCGCGGCACCGTGATTGCCGGACGAGTGCGTCACCACGCCCCGCGCGGCGATGTCGTCGGCCAGCGACCACACCGCATTGCAGGCGCCGCGGAACTTGAACGCGCCGATGCGCTGCAGGTGTTCGGCCTTGAAGGTGAGTCCAGCGCCGCTGAGCGCATCCAGCGCGCGCGAGCGCAGCACGGGGGTGACATGCGCATGCGGAGCGATGCGCGCGGCGGCGGCGAGCACATCATCGAAACAGGGAGTGGGGGCGTGCGGGTTCATGCGAGGATGCTAGCGCAGGCGCTTGTCGCTGAACGGTTCAGCGTTCGATGCAGGCAGGCGGCGAAATTAAGCACGGATTCAAAGCGACGGCGGGAAGCTGCAAAAGCATCCAAGGGGAACCACCATGATCCGCAAATTCCTGCTTCCCGCATTGGCCATCGCGACGCTGGCCGGTTGCGCGACCGGTTACAGCTACCGCGGCGGCAACGGCGACTATTACTACGGCCAGCCAAGCGTCGACTATCGCTACTACGGCAGTTACGGCTACGGCGGCATTGGCAGCTATGGCTTCGGCCGGGGCTTTTACCTCGACATCTTCGGTCGCCCGCTGTACGGCTATCCCTACGGGTATTACGGCAGGCCGTATTCCGGTTATCCGCATGGGCATGTTCCGCGTCCGCGTCCCCCGCATGGCCCGGGTCACGGCGGACATGACGGCGACCATGACGGCGATCACCAGGGTCCACCGCCGGCGCATGGCGGGCAACGTCCCGGCAAGCGGCCGCCTTGGCGCGACATCGGCCGCATCCATGAGCGTGGCGATGACGAGCCCTCGCGACCGCGCCGCCTTGGTCCGCCCGATGCGCGGCCGATGGTGCAGCGCTCGCCGCCGCCCGCGCGTCCAGCGGCACCGGTGATGCGCGAGCGCAGCGAATCGCGCCCGGCGGGGATGGTGCGTGGTGGTGGTGGAGCGGGCGAGCGGGCGCGGACTCGGAGTGTCCATCCGTCGGCTCGCGAGTGAGCGATGTCAAAGCGTGACACCGCGCACAGCCTGAACCGCAATTGGTCGTAAGGTTGACGAACCGCGTCACTCTGCGACCCGATCACGCTACTCTAGCCACCGCCGGCGACCTGTGGGACCACCCGGATCCCCCCTGTTCCGTCTGTCTTGCAGGCGCCGGCACTTCTTCCGCAGGCTGTGTTGCGCCTGATCCCCGACGGAAAAAAGTGAGGGCCGGATGTCCCCCGACATCCGGCCCCCGTAGCGTCCCCGTCGTGCGCAGGAACCGGCCCCTGTTCAGTCCGGTTCATCGCGTTTCGGCGTGCCACGCCGGGTGCTGAAAGGGTAAATGCAGGAACCGTGCCAAGTCGGTCATGCACGCCAACACAGCGAATCGGCAGGCGCACGCCTAGAATCCCGTCGCAATGAATAATCCCTTCCACACCTTCGATGTCATCGTGATCGGCGGCGGCCATGCCGGCACCGAGGCCGCGCTGGCATCCGCACGCGCCGGCGCGCGCACGTTGCTGCTCAGCCACAACATCGACACCGTGGGCGCGATGAGCTGCAACCCGGCGATCGGCGGCATCGGCAAGGGCCACCTGGTCAAGGAAATCGATGCGCTCGGCGGCGTCATGGCGAAAGCCGCGGATGCCGCCGGCATCCAGTGGCGAACATTGAATGCTTCGAAAGGCCCGGCGGTGCGGGCGACGCGTTGCCAGGCCGATCGCGCGCTGTATCGCAGCTTCATCCGCACCGCGGTGGAGCACCAGCAGAACCTCACCGTGTTCCAGGCCGCCGTTGACGATCTGGTGATCGACAACGATGCCGTGCGCGGCGCGATCACCAACACCGGCCTGCGTTTCGACGCGCCCGCGGTGGTGCTGACCGCCGGTACGTTCCTGGCCGGCAAGATCCACATCGGCGAAACCCAGTACGCCGCGGGCCGCATGGGCGATCCGCCGGCGACCACGCTGGCGGCGAAGCTGCGCGAGCGCCCCTTCGTCATCGACCGGCTGAAGACCGGTACACCGCCACGCATCGACGGGCGCACGCTGGACTATTCGAAGATGGTCGAGCAGCCGGGTGACGATCCGCGTCCGGTGATGTCGTTCATGGGCAGCATCGCCGACCATCCGCGCCAGCTGAGTTGCTGGATCACCCACACCAGCGAACACACGCACCAGCTGATCCGCGATGCGCTGCATCGCAGCCCGCTGTATTCCGGGCAGATCGAGGGCGTGGGCCCGCGTTATTGCCCGAGCATCGAGGACAAGGTGGTGCGCTTCGCCGACAAGGCCAGCCATCAGATCTTCGTCGAGCCGGAAGGCCTGACCGTCACCGAGATCTACCCGAACGGGATCAGCACCTCGCTGCCGTTCGACGTGCAACTGGACCTGGTGCGTTCGATCACCGGCTTCGAGCAGGCGCACATCACCCGGCCCGGTTACGCGATCGAATACGACTACTTCGATCCGCGTGGATTGAAGGGTTCGCTGGAAACCAAGGCGGTCGCCGGGCTGTTCTTCGCCGGCCAGATCAACGGCACCACCGGCTACGAGGAAGCCGCCGCGCAGGGCCTGCTGGCAGGCGTCAACGCGGCCCGTTTCGTGCAGCAGAAGGATGCGTGGTCGCCACGTCGCGACGAGGCCTACCTCGGCGTGCTGGTCGACGACCTGATCACCCAGGGCACCACCGAGCCGTATCGCATGTTCACCAGCCGCGCCGAATACCGGCTGCAGCTGCGCGAGGACAATGCCGACGTGCGGCTCACGCCGACCGGACGCGAGCTGGGCCTGGTCGATGATGCGCGCTGGGAAAACTTCTCGCGCAAGCGGGAGGCGGTGATCGCCGAAACGGTGCGCCTCGGTGCACTCTGGGCCGCACCGAACAATGCATTGGGTGCGTCGCTGGCCAGCAGCATCGGCATCGAGGTCAGCCGCGAGAGCAGTGCGCTCGACTTGCTGCGTCGCCCGGAACTGGATTACCCCACGCTGATGCGGGTCCCGCTGCTCGGACCGGGAGTGGACGATCCGAAAGTGGCCGAGCAGGTCGAGATCGAAACCAAGTACGCCGGTTACCTCAACCGCCAGCGCGACGAGATCGCACGCCAGCAACGCAACGAAACCACCGCGATCCCTGACGCGTTCGATTACGCGCAGGTGCATGGCCTGTCGGCGGAAGCATCGCAGAAACTGCAGCGCGTGCGTCCGCAGACCGTGGGCCAGGCGCAGCGCATTCCCGGGATGACGCCGGCGGCGATTTCGCTGTTGCTGGTGCACCTGGAACGTCAGCGTCGCGAGCGCGCGGCCTGATCAACGCGAGCAAGTCGAAGAGGTCGGGGTGCCGGGTGTTCGCGCAGCGGCATTTCGAGCCGCAAAGCGAATGCCCGGCACCCCGACCTCTTCGACCAGGACACCGGCGTATCCTTCGTCCATGAAAACACCGATCAAAACGCGCATCGCACTCGCTCTCTTCTTCAGCATCGCCACGCTCGCCGCCTGCAAGGGCGATGACGCGCCATCCGTCGCGAGGCCCGGCAACGGCGATTACTCTGTGCAGGACTGGGTGCTGCCGGCGCAGCCCGGGTCGATGGCGCCGGACCTGCGCGTCGCGCCGGATGGCCGCGTGCTGATCAGCTGGCTCAACCGCCAGCAAGGGCGCCGCAACGTGTTGCAGTTCGCCTCGTACACCGTGGCCGGTGGTTGGCAAAGCCAGCCGCGCACGATCGCGGTCGGCCAGTCGCTGGTGGCCAACTGGGCGGACACGCCGCACATGCTGGCGACCGCGGACGGCGCGTTGTGGGTGCAGTGGCTGCAGGCGAGTGCCGCCAGTCCGTCTGCCTATGACGTGGCGCTGGCGCGCTCGCGTGACGGCGGCATGACCTGGAACCAGATCACCCGGGTCAACGACGACACCACCGACAGCGAGCACGGTTTCGCCGCGCTGTGGCCGCGTGGGGCGGATGCCATCGGCATCGCCTGGCTGGATGGCCGTGAACAGCACATGCCGGCGGACGGAGAACAGAAAGACGCCGCGCATCACGGCACCGGTGCCATGCAGCTGCGTGCGAACGGCTTCGACATGGACCTGGCGCGCGGTGCCGACGCCTTGGTCGATGCACGCGCCTGCGATTGCTGCCAGACCGATGTCGCAATGACCGACCGTGGTCCATTGCTCGCGTGGCGCGACCGCGGCGATGACGAGGTGCGCGACATCGTGGTCGCGCGCCTGCAGGACGACGGCGCATGGAGCAAACCGATCCCGGTGCATGCAGATGGCTGGAAGATCGAGGCCTGCCCGGTCAACGGCCCGGCCATCGCTGCGCGCGGCAATGACGCCGTGGTCGCGTGGTACACCGAGGCGGGCGGCACGCCGGTGGTGCGCATCGCCCGCAGCACCAACGCAGGCGATGCATTCGCGGCACCGCTGGCGGTCGACACGGGTGCTGCGGTGCGCGGACAGGTCGATGTCGCCATCGACGAACAGCAGGCGTGGGTGGCGTGGTTGCGCGAGGACGCGAAGGGCCAGTCGCTGATGCTGGCGCGCTACACGCCGGATCTGTCGAAGCGCTTGCAGTTGATCGAAGTGGCGAAGCTGAGTGCGCGCGGCCATGCCAGCGGCACGCCGCGGCTGGCGGTGGATGCCGGTGGCGCGTGGCTGGCGTGGACCGATGTCGTGGACGGCGCTGCCGACCTGCAGGGCGCGCGCATCGCCCGCTGAGGCCGCGCGCCGGCATCGCCTTTTTCGTCAGCCGTGCGGGATCAGGCGCGATGCCCGGAATGACCGTGCCGATCAGAGCAGCGTCGTTGCCAGCGCCTCGGCATCGACGCGATTGATCTCCTGGGGCAGGACCGACTCACGCAAGACAGGCAGCGCCTTCGCCAACAAGGCGCGCGCCTCGTCCTTGTCGCCGCGCGCCACGCGGATGGCCGCCAACTCCGCATTGGCGATGGCGAGCGATGACTGGTTGGGTGACTTCATCAACCGTGCGATCGCGGCGCGCTGGTTGCGTTCGGCAATGGGCAGGTCGCCGCGCATCTGCGCAAAGCTGGCGTCGTAGCGCAGGAGATGGGCGAAGAACGGATGCGTGTCCGGGAGCAGTTTGGTGAACAGTGTCCTGGCTTCCTGCACGACGGGCGCGCCGCCCCCCGGATCGCGCCTGAGTCGCGCCATCTGGGCGAGTTGCAGGGACACATAGGCGTATTCCAGGGATTCCCGCCCATCGGCATCGCCGGTCTGTTCGCGCAACGCAAGCAGGCGGTTCCAGGCCTGCGCGTGCGCGCCGGCAAGACCCGCGGTTCGCGCCTGGCGCACCTGGATTTTCCTGCGCAGCGAGTCCATCCCGCCGATGTCGGCCTTGCCGATGCCGTCGATGGCTTGCTGGAACAAGCTCGCGGCACGCGCGTAGTCGCCGGAATTGGCATACGCATCGGCGAGATTGTTGGTCAGGATGGCGATTTCCATCATGCCCTTCTGGTCCTGCAGCGCATTGGCGCGCAGCATCGCCTCGGTGGCCTGACGGTAGTTGCCGAGATCGATCAACACCAGTCCCAGGCTGTTGTAGGCGGTGCCCAGGCTGGCGTTGTCCTCGTCGATGGTTTTTTCGTGGATCGCGATGGCCTGGCGAATGCTTTTTTCTGCAGCCGTCGCGTCGCCGGTAATGGCTTGCGCATCGGACAGTGCGCGCAGCAGCGGCATGCGCTGCGGAGAAATCGCAGGCACGCCATGTCGATCGGCAAACGCCAGGCCTTCCTTGGCGAGCTGCAACCCGCGCGGGCCTTCGCCGCCCAGGCTGAGCTTGATGCTGAGCTGGTTGTAGAGCACCAGGACCTCGTCCACGGGCGGGTCGCGCAAGGTCTTGGCAAGGGCAATGCCCTGCATCCAGGTCGCCTCGGCCTTTGCCAGGTCGCCGGTGCGGAAATACGCATACGCCAGTTCCGAATAAGCGATGACTTGCTGCTTCGGGTCGTCCGCTGCGAATCGCTTGCGCAATCCGGCGGCACGCTCTGCGGCGGCAAGGCTCTGCGTTCCCTGTTCGAGAGCGCCCAGTACGGCGGAATAATTGGCGTAGTCATCCGCCAGTGCGATGGCTTCGTCGCGGCTGCGTGGTTGCGCGTCCTTGAGGCCCGCCTCCAGCAGGATTCTGGACGCTTCCGCGTCTCCCATCATGCCGTACAGCGTTCCCAGAACGCGCTGGATGGGGCGACGCACGGCCGGTTCCATGGTGGCATCGCGCGCATCCAGTTGCTTGCGCGCATGCACCAGCAGATGACGCAGGCTGAATTTGCTGTCCAGGGTCTGGTCGGGCGCGGCACCGGCCAGGGTATCGGCCAGGAACGAAAGCGAAGCACGCGAATTCGCGCTCTCGCGCTGCGCAATCCGCGCCTGATCGCGTGCCTCGCTTGCCTGCCACAGCGCAATGCCGGTGCCTGCAAGCAATGCAATCGCGACGGCGGCGATGGACGCGGCGAGCACGCGATTGCGACGCAGCCACAACGCTCCGCGAGCGCCACGCGACAGCGGCACCGCACTGATCGGGCGATCGTCCAGCCAGGCCTTGAGATCGTTCACCAACGCATCGGCCGATGCATAGCGATCGTCCGGATCGCGGCGAAGGCAGGCCTGCACGATCTCCGCCAGGTTGCCGCGCAACGCGCGCGACAACGAGGCCGGGCTCATGCCGCCGCGCAGCGCGGCCTGTTCGGCGCTGGCCTGCGCGGCGGAGCGGGTCAGCGGCTCCGGTTCGCGCTCCAGTTGCTGCAATTGCTTCGCCACCGGTGTGTCGCGGGTCAGCCCGAACGGATGCGAACCCGAGAGCAGCCGATGCAGGACCACGCCGAGTTGCCAGAGATCGGTGGCAGTGGTGATCGGCGCATCGTGCAGCTGTTCCGGCGAGGCGTATTCGAAGGTCAACGCGCGATCATGGGTCGCGGTGACGTCGGTATTCTCGAGTTGCTTGGCGATGCCGAAGTCGAGCAGCTTGACCCGGCCGTCGCCATCGACCAGCAGGTTCGACGGCTTGAGGTCGCGATGCACCACCAGGTTGCGATGCGCATAACGCACGGCGTCCAGCACCTGCAGGAACAGCACCACGCGTTCGCGCAGGCCAAGGCCGCGCGCGTCGCACCAGCGGTCGATGGGTTCGCCATCGACGCGTTCCATCACGAAATACGGCTCGCGATCCGCGCTGATGCCGCCATCGAGCAGGGTGGCGATGTTGGGGTGCTGCAGGCCGGCCAGGATCTGCCGTTCGCGCAGGAAGCGCTCGCGCGCGGCGGGCGAATCGGCGCCGGCGCGGATCAGCTTGAGCGCGGCCTGTTGCGTGTACGCGCCGTCGCTGCGTTCGACCGCATGCACCGCGCCCATGCCGCCGCGGCCGATGGTGCCGACGACCTTCCAGGCGCCGATCGAACGACCGATCGCATGGTCGGCATCGGCATGTTCGTTGGCGAGCGCGCTACTCCATGCGGACGCATCGCCGGCGAAGGGCTCGGTCGCGTGGGCATCGGCATCGAGCAGGGCCTGCACCCGTGCGCGCAGTGCGTCGTCGCCTGCGCACATCGCGTCGAGCGCGTTCGCGCGTTGCGCCGGATCGAGTTCGGCGACCGCGTCGAAGATCGCCAGCGCGCGCCGCCCCTGCTCCAGCTCGCTCACGGCGACATCTCCGCCAGCAGGAAGGCGCGCGCCTTGCGCCAGTCGCGGCGCAGGGTGCGGTCGCTGATGCCGAGCATCTCCGCGATCTCCACTTCCGAATAGCCGCCGAAGTAACGCAGTTCGACGATCTGCGCGGCGCGCTCGTCCAGCGCATGCAGCGAGCCCAGCAATTCGTCCAGTGCCAGCACGTCGACCATCGCGCGTTCTCCGGCGTCGATCCGCGCGGTCAGGGTCAGCGCATCCTGGCCACCGCCGCGCTTGTCGGCCTTGCGCGCACGCGCATCGTCGACCAGCACCTGGCGCATCGCGCGAGCGGACAGCGCCAGCAGATGGCTGCGATCGACCGCGGCGAGCTGCGCGCCCCCGGCGAGCTTCAGGTAAGCCTCGTGGACCAGGGCGGTGGTCTCGAAGGCATCGCGCATGCGTCGCAGCTGCGACCGGGCGGCGCGCTTGAGTTCGTCGTACACCGCGGAATATGCCTCGCCCAGCGCCTGCGCATCGCCGGCGCGCGCCCGGGCGAGCAACTGGGTGACCGGTGCGTCGTGCGAGGCGGGATCCATCGAAGCTTCCGCGGCATGCTGGCGTTGCGTCGGAGTTTCGCACAGGCGGGATTGGCCGGAATGGCGCATCCGCGCGGTGCTATTTTTCCTTGCGCCAATTCACCGACGCGCGGTTCTCCAGCGTGCTCGACTCGATCTGGATGTCGAAGCCCTTGCGCAGCAGATATTTCAGCATCAGCACCTGGCCGGTGCCGAGCAGGGACACGCCGTAGCCGACGTACAACTTCGGCGACAGGTACTTGCCGACGGTCAGCACGTCGGCACCGAGCGCGCGCGATTCGGTCACGCCGGCATCGTCCAGGCCGATGCGCGCGCCGAATTCCGCGGCGAGCAGGCCGGTACCGGCGTTGAGCGCGGCCTTGCTGGCGCTGAGCTGGTTGGCCTCGGCACCGGTCAGGTTGTTGAGCGGCCGGCCCAGGGTGAGATAGGCGAGCGCTTCGGACTCGCTCATCGCCGGGTTGGAGTACACCGCGACTTGCGGCGCGGAGGCATCGCCATCGACCTTGATGCCGGCGGTGACGCTGCCGATCTCGCGTTCCGCACGCACGATCAAACGCGGGTTGGCGACCTCCGAATTCGCCCACAGCAGGGTGCCGCGGGTGATCGTCAGGTTCTGGCCGTAGGCGCGGTAACGACCCGCGACTTCCAGGGTACCGGTGGCGCGCATGTCGCGGCCGGGTTGCTGCAGCACGCGCAGGCTGCCGCCCAGCGTGCCCTGCATGCCGTAGCCGTCGATCTTCACTGCATCGCCCATCGCCAGGGTGAGGTCGAGCTGCAACGACAGCGGTGCCGAGGCGGTCTTCGGATCCACTGGGTCCAGCACCACCACGTCCGGCGACGGACTCACGCCCATGTCCAAGCGCTCCAGGTGGATGTCGGCTTCCGGCACGGTGATGGTGCCGGTGACCTGCAACGGCTGGCCGGCGCGGTAGCGCACGACCAGGTCGGGTGCGGCGATCGCGCGAACCTGGCGGGTGTCGGCCAGCAGGACGTCCTTGCCGCGGATGTTGAGCAGCAACGGGGTGTCCTGGCTGCGCCAGTCGAGCTCGCCGTCCACCGTCAGCGTGCCTTCGCCGGAGCGCACGCTGCCGGCGATGCGCGCGCTGCCGTCGGCCTGCGCGTCCATGCGGATGTCGCCGTCCTGCAGGGCGATGCCGAGCGATGGCAGCTCGGTGGCGAATTGCTGCAGGCGTCCATTGCCGCCGATCAGCGGCGCGGCGCGGGTGCCGGACAGGCGCAGGTCGGCATCCAGCTTGCCGGTCGGCTCGACGATGTCCGGCGACAGCAATTCCATCCAGGTCAGTTCGTCGGTGTTGATTTTCAGCGCGCCATCCAGCGGCGCGTATTCGTCCCAACCGGTGGCGATGCGCGCCTCGATGCGGCCGTCGTCATCGAACACCGCGCCCAGGGTGGCGTTGATGCGTTGCCGATCGAATTGTGCATCCAGCACCAGGTCGCGATAGCTGAGCAGATCGCGGCGCGCGCGCGCGCGGTTGCGCACGCCACCGGCCGCCGAGGTCACCTTCGCGGTGCCGCGCCAGGCATTGCCGAGCGGACGCAGTTGCGCAGTGAGGTCAACGTTGCCGTGGAGCGCCCACGGGCGACCGTCGCTGCGTTCCGGCAGATAGGGCACGGCCAGCGCCAGTGGCAGTTGCTCGCCCTGCAGGTCCAGTCCGCGGCGCGGCCAGTCCGCATTGGCGCAGAGGTCGCCACCATCGGCCGAACGCAGGCAGGCCTGCGACAAGGTGCCGTTGCGGCCATCCCACGACCATCGCGTGGGTTGCTGCAGCGTCCAGCGCGCGCCGAGTTGTGGCGCGAACTGCAGCGATGCGAGCGTGCCTTGCCAGCGTGCGCCCTGCTTGTTCGCATTGCCCTGCACCGCCAGCGTGCCGATGTCGCCTTGCGCGTTGGCATCGAACTGCAGGCGTTCCACCGCACCGCGAAGACTCGCGCGGAGGCTGCTGAGCGGTACGCCGGCCTGCAAGCCTTGCGCATCGACCAGCAGCAGGCCATTGCCACTACTCCAGGGCAGCTTGCCCTTGGCGAGCAGACGCTCGGCGCGATAGTCGCCGAACACGATGTTGTCGCCGGCCAGGTCGATGTCGATGTCGGGCGCATTGCGCGCGCCACGCAGTTTCAGCGTGCCGCGCAGCACGCCATTGCCGTCGGGCAACAGATCGTCGAGATGCAGCGGTGCCAGGTTCGCATCGACCTGGATGGTGTTGGCGATCCTGCCCTTGGCGTCGATGCGGCTGTTGCCCAGCCCGATCGCCACGTCGCCGCGATAGGCATCACCATCGATGTCGACGGTGGCGCGGCCGGACAGCGCGCGCTTGCGCAACTGGCCACCGAGCTTGCCGGCATCGACATGCGCGAGCAGGCCCTTGCTGCCTTCACGCAACTCGCCGGTGCTGACAAGCGTGCCGTTGATCGCACCGGGCCAGTCCGGGGCGAAGTAGCCCGGATCGAAGCCGGCCAGGGTGGCGTTGGCGGTCCACTTCACCGAGGGAGTCCACGCGATGTTGCCGGTGGCATCGAGCCGGCCCTGCGGCATGCTGGCGCGCAACGCATCCACGCGCATGCCGTCGCGATTGCCGGTGCCGGTCACGTCCACGATCGCGCGCTCGTTGCCGCGTTGCAGCCGCGCCTGGCCTTTCAACTCCCACGCCTGCGGTTTGCCGGCAACCCCGAAATCGGCGTCACCACCGATCGCGGTCTTGCCGTCCGCGCTCGTCCATTGCAGGCCGCGCGCGTTGACCCCGAACTTCAGCGAGGCATCGTTCGGATCCTGCAGGTCGGCGATGCCATTCGCGGTGACGCGGCCCTCGAACAGGTCAACGACCAGCGGTTGCAACTGCAGCTTGCGTTCGACCAGGCTCAATTTCGACGGCTGGATCGTCGCGCTGAAATCGCCCTGCTTGAAGGTGCCGTGCAGGTTGGCGTTGCCGCCGGTTCCGTTTGCATCGACATTCAAGGCCATCGGCGTGCCGGGTTCCGCGCCGGTGAGCAGGCCGATGTCGAGCGCATCGCTTTTCGCGCGGACGTGCCACCGCGGCGCGTCCTTGTCGCCGCGCAAGGTCAGCGTGGCCTGCGTGGGTGCCGGCAGCCGGCCGGCCACCGCCACGCTCATGCGCGAGAGGTCGCCCTTCGCCACCAGCCCCAGTCGCGGCGCAGTACGTCCGGCGGGCGCGGGCAAGACCGCGGTGCCGATGAGGTCGCTGCGGTAGTTCTCGCGCGGCAGGTAATCGCCGTGCAGGGTGAACTGGCCGCGGTCGCTGTCCATGCGCAAGCGTTCCACGTGCAGCCGGCCGGATGCCGCATGCAGGCCGGTGCGTGCACTGCGGATGGCGATCAGCGGTTCGCCTTCCTGCATCACGTTGAAGTCGTCGATGCGGATCGTGCCAGCCTGCAACGCAAGCGGCGGTTCGATCTGCGGCAGCACGTCCGGCCAGGTCGGCAACTCGAACGGCGTGTCGCTGCGCGGCAGGTCCAGCGTTGCCCCGCGCACGTCCAGTGCGTCCAGCCGCAGGGTGCGCCCGAGCAATGGACGCAATGCCGGATCCAGGGTGACCACGTCGGCATCCAACACGATCCGGCCCATCGCGCAACTCGCTTGCGGCGTGGGCACGCAATCGGGATCGCGCTGGCGCGGCATCGAGAAATGCACGCCGCGCAATGTCATCGGACCCGATGCCGGGCCTTCCGCCTGCTTCCAGGTGAGTTCGCTGCCTGCAGGCAGGCGCGCCACGATCTGCTGGAGCAGCACGTCGCGCCCGCCGATGGTCATCAGCAGCCAGTACGCCAGCGCGGCGACGGCCACCACGATCAGCAAGGTGCCGATGCCGCTGCGGGTCGCGACCTTGCGTTGGCGCTTGCGCCGCAGCGTGCGCAGTTCGGCGATGCGTGCCTCGCGTTGTTCCTTGCTGGCATCGGCCGGCAACGGATCCAGTCCATACGCGCGGTAGCGCTGGTAGCGCGTGCGCAGGCTCACAGGCTGGCCCCGATGTTGAGGTGCAGGGTGAACGGCGAGTCCGGCGATTTCAGCCCGCGGGCGATGTCGATGCGCACCGGTCCCACCGGCGAACGCCAGCGCAGGCCGATGCCGACGCCGGTATGCATGTCGGGTTTCCTGCCATCGAAGGCGCTGCCGCTGTCGATGAACACCGCCGCACCCCACGGGCCCTTGAAGTAGCGCTCGTATTCCACGCTGGCGGTGACCACGTTGGCCGCGCCGGTGTAGTAGAAGCCGTTGTCGGTCTCCACCTTCGGGCCGATCTCGTGCCAGCCGTAACCGCGCACGCTGCGATCGCCGCCGGCGAAGAAGCGCAGGCTGGTCGGCAGGTCGAGCAGTTCGTCGGTGAAGGTATGGCCGGCTTCGCCACGCACGATCAGCTTGCTGTCGGCATCGAAGCCGTGGAACCACTGCGCGCTGGCATGCAGCTGCAAGAACGTCGCCTTGCCGTCGGAGCCGCCGCTGCCGCCGCGCAGGGTCAGCGTGCCGCCGGCACCGCGACGCGGATCCAGGCGATCATCGACATCCACGTATTCGGCGCGCAGCTGCGGGAACACGAAGCTGCCGTAGCGCACCGAGATCGGGGCCAGCGCGCCGCCGCCGTCGTCGGCGATGTTGTAGGCCCAGCGTTCGCGCAGCACGTGCAGCGAGGCGACCAGGGTGAGGTGGTCGTTGAACTGGCCGCTGCGGCTGCCGACCAGTTCCAGGCGACGGCTGTTGACGTAGTCGGTGAGCTCGTCGGCGGCCTGCAGGCTGACCGTGTACCAGCCGTCCAGCCAGGCGAACGCGGGCACCCGGTATTGCAGGGTCGCGAACTTGCGCTTGTCGGCGTAGTCCACCTGCGCCAGCACCTTGTGCCCGCGGCTGTTGATGTAGCGGCGTTCCACCCCGCCGCTGATGCCGGCACCGCTGAGGGTGCCGTAGCTCAGGCCCATGGTGTAGATGCTGCGTGGCGCCGGGGTCAGGTTGACCTCGATCGGGACGGTCTTGTCCTGCGCATCCTCCGGCTTGGGGCTGACCTCGACCAGGCCGAAATAATCCAGCGCGATCAGCGAGCGGCGCAGGCGTTCCACCTTGGCTTCGTCATAGGGTTCGCCCTCGTCCCAGTTGACCAGCTTGGCCAGCAGCGAGTCGCGGATGACCGCCTTGGGTTCCTGCTTGAAGCTCGCCGCACCCAGCAGGAAACGCTCGCCGCTGGTCCAGCGCAGGTCGATGTCGGCGGCGAAGTCGGCGCGGGTGACTTCGACCCGGTGCGCGGCGAACGCGGCATCGAAATAGCCGTGCCGCAGCAGCGACGCGGCGATCGTGCGCTTGCTGGCTTCGTAGCGCTGATGGTCGAGCACCTCGCCCTGGCGCGGCAAGAACGCGGCCACCGCTTCGGTCACGGTCTTGTCGCCCTGCGCCGCGCCTTCCACGCCGACCTGCTGCCGGCGCACCCGCACCGGCTGGCCCAGGTCGATCTCGATGACGACATCCAGCGTGCGTCCGTTGTTGCGGCCGTTGCCATTGCGCGCGGGGTTGCGTGGTGTGGTGGTTGCGTCGCGGTCGTCGTCGTTGTCATCGACAACAGACGTAGTCGATGGCGTGTCGGTGGCGGTGTCCGTCGCCGTGCTCGCTGGTGCATCGGCCGATACCGCGGGACTGGTCGCGATGTCGCTGGCATCGGCATTCGCCGCATCGCGGTTCGCGTTGCCGGCACCGACGGGGCGGTCGCGGTCGCTGCGGCGGATCACGATGGTCGGCGAGTAGTAGCCGAACGGTTCCAGCGCCTCGCGGGTCTCGGCCTCGGCCTGGCGCAGCAGGTAATTGAGCCGGCGCGCGCTGATGTCCTTGTCCAGTTCGTCGCTGAGCGACAACGCGCTGCGTACGTTGTCCTGCATCGCCGCGTCGGCCAGGCCCTTGACCTCGACCTTGGTGACTTTGGCGGCCATCGCCGGCGCGGTGGCCAGGCAACAGGCAAGGGCGAACAGCAGGCGCGTGGGGGAGGGCGTCATCGGGGCAGGATACCGATGCGGCGTCAAAGGGGGATTAACCCTCACCCCAGCCCTCTCCCGCCAGCGGGAGAGGGAGACAGGCGTCAGACCGACAGATGCTCGATCGCGGCCACGCTGCCCAGGCGATCCGCCAGGCGCTTCAGCAGGGCCAGGCGGTTGTTGCGGATCGCCGCGTCGTCCACGTTGACCATCACGTTGTCGAAGAAGGCGTCGACCTGCGGGCGCAGCCGCGCCAGGTGCACCAGCACATCCGCGTAGTCGCCATGCGACAGCGCGTGGCCGGTTTCGCCGTAGACCGCTTCCACCGCCTCGGCCAATGCGAGTTCGGCGGGCTCGGACAGCAGGGTGTGGTCTTCGATGTTGGGGATCTGGCCCTCGACCTTCTTCAGGATATTGCCGATGCGCTTGTTGGCGGCGGCCAGCGCGACCGCCTCCGGCAGTTGCGCGAAGAGGCCGATGGCGTCGATGCGGCGGTCGAAGTCGTACAGCGAGGTCGGCTTGAGTTCGGCGACGGCGTTGAAGTGCGAAGTCGGCACGCCCTTGTCGGTGTAATAGCCGCGGAGACGGTCGAGGATGAAGTCGTAGAGTTCGCCGGCATCGGCCTGCACGTTCTTTGCAGTCAGCGATTCGTTCGCCATGGCCAAAAGCGCCTTGAGATCGATGTCGAAACCACTCTCGATGATCGTCCGCGCCAACCCCAGCGCATTGCGCCGCAACGCAAACGGATCCTTGTTGCCGGTTGGCTTCAGCCCCGCGGCGAAACCGCCCGCCAGCGTGTCCAGGCGCTCGGCGATCGCGAGCACCTTGCCGACGCCGGACAGTGCGATATCGTCGCCGGCGAAGCGCGGCTGGTAGGCCTCGTCGATGGCCAGCGACACCTCGGACGGCTCGCCCGCGCGCTGCGCGTAGTAGCGGCCGGCGATGCCCTGCAGCTCCGGGAACTCGTTGACCATGCGGCTCTGCAGGTCGTTCTTCGCGAGTTCGGCGGCGCGGCGCGCCAGTGCGGCATCCACGCCGACCTGCGGCGCAATTGCCTCCGCCAGCGCGGCCACGCGCGGGACCTTGTCGGCCACGCTGCCCAGCTTCGCCTGGTAGGTGACGGTCTTGAGGCCTTCGCCCATCGACGCCAGGCCCTGCTTGAGGTCCTCGTCGAAGAAGAACTTGGCATCGGCGAAGCGCGGCCGGATCACGCGTTCGTAGCCCTTGCGGATTTCCGACGCGTCCTTCGATTCGATGTTGGCGATGCCGATGAAGTGCTCGGTCAAGCGGCCGCTGTCGTCCAGCACCGGGAAGAATTTCTGGTTGGCCTGCATGGTTTCCACCAGGGCTTCCTGCGGCACCTGCAGGAAGTCGCGCTCGAAGGCGCAGGTCACCGCGACCGGCCACTCGTTGAGGCAGTTCACCTGGGCCAGGTTGTCGGCATCGATGCGGGCATTGCCGTCGAGCGCGCGCGCGGCGGTTTCGACTTCGTCGATGATGCGCGCGCGGCGTTCATGGGGGTCGACCAGCACCTTGGTCGCACGCAACGTTTCGACATAGTCCAGCGGCTGCGCGACCACGACATCGCCGTGGTGATGGAAACGGTGCCCACGGGTCTCGCGACCGGCACGAATGCCGAGCGTCTCGACATTCGCGACCTCGTCGCCGAGCAGCACCACCAGCCAGTGCAGCGGCCGCGCGAAGCCGTAGGCATGCGCGCCCCAGCGCATCGGCTTGGGGATCGGCATGCCGGCCATCGCTTCGTCCAGCACCGCCTGCAGCAAGTCCAGCGTGCGTGCGCCCGGTGTGGTTGCGCGATGCACGAAGCGTTCGCCCTTGGCATCGGACGTTTTCTGCAGCTGCGTCCATTCAACGCCGGCCTTGGCGGCGAAGCCCTGCAGGGCCTTGGTCGGACTGCCGTCGGCATCCAGCGCAATGTTGAGATACGGGCCCAGCACTTCCGAGGTCTGCTCGGGTTGTTCGCTGGCCACGCCCGGCAGCAACACCGCCAGCCGGCGCGGCGAATACAGCGGCTTCGCGTCGCCGCGCTCGACGGTGACGCCGCGTTTTTCCAGCGCGGCCAGCACGCCATCGAACAAGGATTGCGCCAGCCCGGGCAGGGCCTTGACCGGAAGTTCTTCGGTGCCGAGTTCGATCAGGAGCGGGGACAAGGCAGTCACGCGGGTATCCAGGCAGGGATGGAACGAAAAAGGCAGCGGCCTTGCGGCGCGCTGCCCTGCGTTGAGGCAAGGTCGGTCATTTTAACCGACCCCGCCGAACCGCCGATGCCGGCGCTCAATACGCCACGAAGATCGCGCGGCAGCCGTCGTCGACCCACAACTGGCGATCGTCCACGCCCCAGTTGCGGCCGTAGATGCACTGCTGGTTGCTGAGCTGGCGGCGGATCTCCACGTGCTGGCGGCGGTCCACCGTGGCGCAGCGGGTGTAGCGACCGTCGTTGGATTCGCAGCGGATCTCGCGGCCGTTGCCCCAGCCATCGTTGTAGCCGTTGTCGTAGTGGTCGTCGCGATCGTCGTTCTTGTTGGCGATGGCGGCGGCCACGATCGCGCCCAGCACCAGCGCGCCGGCAACCTTGGCCCCGGTGTTGTTGCCGGAGGATGACGTGCCGCCGACCCGGAACTCGGCGCGGCAGCCGCGGGTGACCCAGACCCGGTTGCGGTCATAGCCCCAGGTGTCGCCCTGCCAGCAGCCCTGGCTGCTGAGCTGGCGCGACAGGGTGACCCCGCCGGAGGTATTGGCCGAACACGACTGGTACTGGCCGTTGCGCGATTCGCAGGTGATCGTGCTCTGCGCGGAGGCGGTGCCGCCGGCACCGAGCAGCAGCAAGCCGGCGAGCGCGGCGAGAAAATGGACGCGATGGGTGGTCATGTCATTGGCCTCCGTTGGCGTGCGCGGCGCGGCCGGCATCGACTTCCGTCTGTTCCATGCAGCCGTTGCCGTTGCTGTCGAGATGGGCGAAGCGCTGGCTGTAGGCGTCCTGCCATTCCTCCAGGGGAATCACGCCGTCGTCGCCACCGTCGCGCTGGCCTGCAGGGATTTCGGCGGCATCGAGCTTGCCGTCGGCGTTCTTGTCCAATCGATGGAAGCGCCGGCTGGCGTAGTTGCGGCCTTCTTCCAGGTCGACGCAACCATTGCCGTTGCGATCCAGTCGCTCCACCAGCGTGCTGGTCGAACGCGGTGCCTTGTCCTGCGCCTGCGCGGCACCCAAGCATGATCCGAGCATCGCGGCAAGCACCGCGACACGCATTGCGACTGTTGTCATCTTCGCCTCCCGCTGGAGCCGGCAAGCCCGGGGGGCTGCTCCCTCGACTCCGCAGGTCGATCCTATGCCCGTCGGGCGATCGGCGCCATCGCGGTCGCCACCCGGCGCGTGGACGAGGAGTCGTATATGCCGACCCGGATCATGCGGCTTCGGCGTGCTTCTTCAGGCCCGGGAAACCGAGCTTCTCGCGCTGGGCGAAATAACTTTCCGCCACCGCCTGCGACAGCTTGCGCACGCGCAGGATGTAGCGCTGGCGCTCGGTGACGCTGATCGCGCGGCGTGCATCGAGCAGGTTGAAGCTGTGGCTGGCCTTGGTCACCTGTTCGTAGGCCGGCAGCGGCAGGCCGGCTTCGACCAGCACCATCGCCTCGGCTTCGCAGGCATCGAAGCGATGGAACAACTCGGCGACGTTCGCGTGCTCGAAGTTGTACGCGCTCTGCTCGACTTCGTTCTGGTGGTAGACATCGCCATAGGTGACCGGCGCGCCATCCGGCCCGTAGGTCCAGACCAGGTCATACACGTTGTCGCAGTTCTGCAGGTACATGCACAGGCGCTCGAGCCCGTAGGTGATCTCGCCGAGCACCGGCCGGCATTCGAGACCGCCGGCCTGCTGGAAGTAGGTGAACTGGGTGACTTCCATCCCGTTCAACCACACCTCCCAGCCGAGACCCCAGGCGCCGAGGGTCGGCGATTCCCAGTTGTCCTCGACCAGCCGCAGGTCGTGCACCAGCGGGTCGATGCCGAGCGCCTTCAGCGAATCGAAATACAACTCGACGATGTTGTCCGGCGACGGCTTCATCGCCACCTGGTACTGGTAGTAGCGCTGCAGGCGGTTGGGGTTCTCGCCGTAACGACCATCAGTCGGCCGGCGCGAGGGCTGCACGTAGGCCGCGTTCCACGGCTCCGGGCCGAGCGCGCGCAGGAAGGTGGCCGGATGGAAGGTGCCCGCACCGACTTCCAGGTCCAGCGGCTGGATCAGCACGCAGCCCTGTTCCGCCCAGTAGAGGTTGAGGCGCTGGATGAGTTGCTGGAACGTGATCGCGACGGGAGAGGGCATGCGCCGAGGGCCGAACGTGTTCAGGCATGCCAGTCTAAAGTATCGCTCACCGCGATTGACCGCGTTGCCTGTGGGGATCCCGATGGAAAGCCGCGCCGATGCTGGTTCCCAGGTGGTCAGGACGGAGCTGCCGGTCGGCCGCCTGGCGTTCGAGCAGGTGGCGCTGGCCCTGCTGGCCGATGGCATGGTCGATCCCGTCGACAGCGAGCGCCTGCGTTTTTCCGCAGAGACGCTGCGCCACGACGGCAACATCCATCCGCTGGTGTTGCTGGCCAACCTCAAGCTGAAGGCGGGCAAGGCACCCGCGGGCGAACTCGGCCTGGAGCGGCTGACCGAATGGCTGGCGGACCGCCTGGGCATGCGCTACCTGCACGTGGACCCGACGCGTGTCGATGTGTCATCGGTGGCCAGTCTGGTGACGCATGCGTATGCGCGCCGCCATCGGATCCTGCCGCTGGCGGTCGAACCGCAGCGCCTGCTGGTGGCGACCAGCGAACCGCTGGCGCTGGAGTGGGTCGGCGACGTCCGCCACATGGCGCGCCGCGAGGTCGAGGTGGTGCTGGTCAGTCCGCTCGACCTGCACCGTTACACGATGCAGTTCTTCGGCGTGATCCAGTCGGTGCATGGCGCGCGCAACGATGCGCGCAACGTGCGGGTCGGCAGCAGCCTGCCCAGCTTCGAGCAACTGGTGGAACTGGGTCGCACCGGCGACGTGAACGCCGATGACCAGCACATCGTCCACATCGTCGACTGGCTGCTGCAGTACGCGCACGAGCAGCGCGCCAGCGACATCCACATGGAACCGCGCCGCGATGTCGGGCGGGTGCGCTTCCGCATCGACGGCATGCTGCACAAGGTGTTCGAGATGCCGCCGCCGGTGATGACCGCGGCGACCAGCCGGATCAAGGTGCTGTCGCGGATGGACCTGGGCGAACGCCGGCGTCCGCAGGACGGGCGCGTCAAGACGCGCTCGCCGGGCGGGCGCGAGGTCGAGATGCGCGTGTCCACCATGCCGACCGCGTTCGGCGAGAAGTGCGTGATGCGCATCTTCGATCCCGACGTCGCCTTCCGCAGCATCGAACAACTGGGCTTCAGTCACGACGAAGCCGCCGGCTGGAAGGAACTGGTCGAGCGTCCGCACGGGATCGTGCTGGTGACCGGCCCGACCGGCTCCGGCAAGACCACCACCCTGTATTCCACGCTGAAGCGGCTGGCGACCACCGACGTGAACGTCTGCACGGTCGAGGATCCGATCGAGATGATCTCGCCGGAGTTCAACCAGATGCAGGTGCAGCACAACATCGACCTGGACTTCGCCACCGGCGTGCGCACCCTGCTGCGCCAGGATCCCGACATCATCATGATCGGCGAGATCCGCGACCTGGCCACCGCGCAGATGGCGGTGCAGGCCTCGCTCACCGGCCACCTGGTGCTGTCCACCCTGCATACCAACGATGCGGCGTCGGCGGTCACCCGCCTGCTGGACCTCGGGGTTCCGCACTACCTGCTGGCGTCGACGCTCAATGGCGTGCTGGCGCAGCGCCTGGTGCGCACCCTGTGTGCGCATTGCAAGCGCCCCGCGCCGCCGCTCGAGGATGCCGACTGGGCGGCCGTGCTGGAACCCGGCGAGGCGTTGCCGGCGGTCATGCAGCCGCAGGAGCCGGTCGGCTGTCTGGAATGCCGGCGCACTGGCTACCTGGGGCGCGTCGGTTTGTACGAGTTGCTGCCGATCACGCCCGCGTTGCGTCGCCTGTTCCATGCCGACATGAACCTGGGCAGCTTCAGCGCCGGGGCACGTGCCGAGGGCATGCGCACGTTGCGTCGGGCGGCCCTGGAAAAAGTGGCCGAAGGGCTGACCACGATCGAGGAAGTGCGCGCCGTGTTGCCGCCGCGCGAATGATCGCCGCGCCTGTTGACGCTCACGCTCGGCGGCGTTCTGATCGCAGGGTTTCATCAACCCGACCGCCGATGACCACGACGCCCTTTCTCATCATCGAAACCGGCCAGCCCGTCGCCTCGATGCGTCGGCATGGCAGCTTTGCCCACTGGATCCGCGTCGCCGCCGGGCTGGATCGCGATGACGCCGTGGTGGTCGATGTCGAGCACGAGCATGAACTGCCGTCGCGCGAGGGGTTTGCCGGGGTGATCGTCACCGGCTCGGCGGCGATGGTCCCCGACCGCCATCCATGGAGCGAACGCACGGCGGAATGGTTGCGCGATGCCGCCCATGCCGGCCTGCCGCTGCTGGGCATCTGCTACGGCCACCAGCTGATCGCACATGCGCTGGGTGGCGAGGTCGGGGCCAACGAGGCCGGGCGCGAGATGGGCACGGTGCGCATCCACCTGCATCCGGCGGCGCAGGAGGATCCGTTGTTCGCCGGCCTGGCGGATCCGTTCGCTGCGCAGGCCACGCATCTGCAGAGCGTGCTGCGACCGCCAGCGGACGCCATCGTGCTGGCCCACAACGACCACGATGCCTGCCACGCCTTTCGCTGGGGCCGGGCCGCATGGGGCGTGCAATTCCATCCCGAGTTCAGCGCCGGGCACATGCGCGGCTACATCCGCGCCCGGCATGACGCGTTGGCGCGCGAAAACCGCTGCGGCAAACAGTTGGCCGGCGAGGTGCATGCGGCACCGCAGGCACGCCGGATCCTGCGTCGTTTCGTCGCATTCGCGCGGAGCCGGGACCACGCTCCGGTATCCTGAGCGCCTCTTCCCGAGGATCCTCATGGACATTCGCGCGTTGCCGGTCGGCCAGGGCCTTGCCTGGTTCAAGCAGGCCATCGACCTGGGCGGGAGGAACCCGCGCGCGGTGTTCGGAGCCGCGATGCTGATGATCCTGGCGCTGTACACGGCGGCGATGCTGATGGCGCTGGTGCTGGCGGTGATGGTCGGCGCGGGCAGCGCGACCGCGGGTCAGGCACCGGATCTGCGCCTGGTGATGGCGGTGGCGATCCCGCTGACCCTGCTGGTGATGTTCCTGGTGCCGATCCTGCTGGGCGGCCTGATGCACGTGGTCCGCGAGGCCGAAGCCGGCCGGCCGGTACGCGCCCGCGACGTGTTCGCGCCGCTGCGCACCGCCCAGGGCCGCAGCCTGGCCCTGCTCGGACTGGTGCAGATCGCGATGACCGTGGTCGGTGGCGTGCTGATGGTCGGCATCGCCGGCAGCGATTACTGGCGCGATTACCTGCAGGCGATGCAGCAGGCGATGAGTGGCACCCAGCCGACCATGCCGCAGCCGGCCAATGCGGGGCTGCTGTTCCTGGTGCAGCTGGCCTTCAACTATTTCAGCTACGCGCTGATGCTGTTCTCGATCCCGCTGATGCTGTTCTCCGGCAACAAGCTCGGTGAGGCGCTGCGCAACAGCCTGCGCGCGGCGGTGCGCAACGTCGGTGCCAATCTGCTCGCCGGCGTGATGTTCGTCGGTGCGCTGGTGGTCGCGGCGGTCGTGGTGGCCCTGGTCGCCGCCCTGTTGGGGATGCTGGGCAGTGCGATCCACGCTGCGGTCGGCGGTGCGCTGAGCATGCTGGTGATGCTTGGCTTCGCTGCACTGGTGCTGGTGCTGGTGGTAGGTGCCGCTTACTTGGCCTGGCGCGACACCTTCGGCGATGCGTCGTCGCTGCCACCGGCCCCGCCGGTGGTGCACGGCTTCGAGGCCTGAGTCACACGCCGAGGACGTGCTGCATTGCCGCCTGCATGGTGGCCTGCATCCACACGAAGCCCCACGTCGCCGCAATCACGAACGCCACGCCCAGTATCGTCAGCCAAGCCCATGCCCATGCCGGCATGGGCGGCCGGTCGCGCGCGGCCAGCACGCGGCTGCCGCTCGCATGATCATGCAGGGCCAGGTGAGGCTTGAACCCGGCCAGCGCATGGCCGATGTTGAGGGTCAGCCACGACAGCCCGGCGGCAAGGAAACGCAGCAGCGCGCCACCGCTGCGCAGCCGGCGACCGTCGCGGTCGACCACGGTCAGGCCCAGCGCGCGCTTGCCCGGCGTGGCCTGCCAGGACGAGGCTTCGAAGCCGACCGTCCACACGCAGGCCAGCAGCATGTACAGCAGCAGCGGCGTCAGCAGCAGATCCCACAGCGCCGAGTGCAGCGTGGCGCTGGCGGCAGCCAACGCAGGGTCGGTCAGCCAGACACGCGCCAGCGTCATCGGATCGGGTACACCGCCGATCGCCTGCTCCAGCAATCGCGGCAAGGCGGCCGATAGCGCGTCCATCGCCACCCGTGCCCGGACGAAGGCGTCGGCCATCCGCGCGCTGCCCAGCAAGGCGACCAGGGGCAGCAGGCAGGCGGCGTCGAGCGTCCATGCCACGGTGCGCGGCATCAGGCCCGCCAGCGGCCGCTCAGTCGGTGCGCGCGCCATCGGCATTCGCTCGTGGCACCACCATCAGCGCCGCCAGGATCCCCGCCTCGTACAGCAGGCACATCGGGATCGCCAGCATCAGCTGGGAAATCACGTCCGGCGGGGTCACGATCGCGGCGATGACGAAGATCCCCACCACCGCGTAACCGCGGCCCTCGCGCAATTGCGCGGGCGTGACCCAGCCCAGCAGGACCAGGATCACCAGCGCCACCGGCAGCTCGAAGGCCAGCCCGAAGGCGAGGAACAGCACCAGCACGAAATCCAGATAACTGCTGATATCGGTCATCATCGCCACCCCGTCCGGGGTCACGCTGGCGAGGAAGCCGAACACCGTCGGCAGCACCAGGAAATACGCGAACGCGCAGCCGGAATAGAACAGCAGCAACGCGGAACTCAGCAGCGGCAGCGCCAGCTTTTTTTCGCGACGGTACAGGCCCGGTGCCACGAAGGCCCATGCCTGGTACAGCAGCCACGGCATCGCCACGACCAGGGCCACGAAGAACGCCAGCTTCATCGGCGCGAAGAACGGACTGGCGACTTGCGTCGCGATCAGCTGGCCGCCCTTGGGTAGCTTGTCCAGCAGCGGCTGCGCCAGCAGCGCATACAGCTTGTTGGCGAACGGCAGCAGGCACAGCAACACCACGACCAAGCCGACCACGCCACGCAGCAGGCGCGTGCGCAGCTCCAGCAGGTGCGCGATCAGTGGGCGTTCGCTGTCGTCGCCGGCATCAGTCATCGCGGCGTGGTTCCGGGGTGCGGGCTTGATCGTCGGTCGTCGATGTCGATGTCGATGTCGATGTCGATGTCGGCGAGGCGCTGCGCTCGATGTCGCCGGCAACATCGCGCAGGTGGCTTTCGGTCTCGCGCATCGCCTCGCGGCCGGCGTGCAGGCTGCGCTTGAGTTCGTCGCTGGCCAGTTCCTGCTCCAGTTCGGACTTCACCGAATACCACTGCGCGCGCGCGCGCCGCACCCACAGGCCGGTGAAGCGCGCGGCCTTGGGCAGGCGCTCGGGACCCAGCACGATCAGCGCCACCAGGGCGACGACCATCAGCTCGCCGAAGGAGAAATCGAACATCGGATGCCGCGACGCGGCTTAGCGGGCGACGTCGTCGCGGTCGCGATCGCGTTGTTCGCTGTCGGACGACGCCTTGTCGCCCCCAAGCCGAGCAGCCGGCTTGTCGTCATCGCCGCGCATGCCTTTCTTGAACTCGTCCACCGCCTTGCCGACATCGCGCGCGCCGGAGGTCAGGCGCTTGGTGCCGAACACCAGCAGCACGATCACCAACACGATCAGCCAGTGCCAGATGCTGAAACTGCCCATGGTGTGCCTTTGCGGGAAGAGGGGATTGCGATTCTAACGCCGATCGCCTCAGGGCTTGACCGGCGGCGGTGCGGGTGCGGCATCCAGCGGCGTGGTGGTGGCCGGGTTTTCGTTGTACAGCGGCTGCACGCTGGCCGCGCCCGGTTCCGCCGGTGCGGCGACCGGTGCCGGCGTGCCACCGCGCGCCAGGCGGGCCGAGGCCGTGGCTTCCTCCAGTGCATCGCGGAAGGCCACGATCGCGGTGGACGGTGCCTGCGGCGCACGACCTTCGAATACAGCGCGCGGGGTGGTGCCGTCGCCGTAGGTGCTGCGGTTGGCCCCGTTGTCGATCGACAGCACCGCGCCGTCCAAAGCGATGCCGGCGAACAGCCCGCGTGCGCGCGACCACGACCAGATCTCGGCCTTCAGCTGGCCATCGGTGGCGGCGGCGGCGTTGCGGCCCACCGGCCCCGCGGCCACGCCGGCATCGGCGCCCAGGGTGACCTTGCCGTTGACGATCGAGTCCAGCCCGCGCTCGCTGCGGAACACCAGGATCACGTCGGCCGACTGCACGCCGGCCTGCAGGCCGAAGCTGGCGCCGGCCAGTTTCACGAACACCGGGTTCGACCAGGTGCCGTCGGCGGTCTTCACCGACATCAGGCCCAGGCCGCGGCGGCCGCCGAACACGAAGCCGGCCTTGATGGTGTCGGGAACGACGACGATCGCTTTTGCTTCATCGAGCAGGCGATCGGGAATGGCGGATTCCGGGATCGCCTGGATCTGCTCGACCACGCGCACAGCCTCGCCGGCGCGGACGTCCTCGCGTTCGCCGGCGAAGGCACCCGTGGTGGCGATGGTCAGCGCAAAGGCGAGGGCAAGGCGACGGGGCGTGCGCGGCATGGGGCGGCTTCCGGTGGCGGGGCGTTCAGGCTAGGCGTGCCGCGATGAACCGACAAGGAACCGTGCCGGGAGAAATCGGCTCAGCCGGCCAGTTCGAGCCGTTGTTCGATGCGCCCGAAGCGATCGGTCAGGCGGTCGAGCCGCATGCCCTGTTCGGCGACGATGCTGCGCAGGTTGGACACGTCCTGGTGGAGGACGGCGATGCCTTGCTCAATGCCACCGACGCGCACCGTCAGCTGATCGACCTTGCCGTTGATGCTGTCGATGACAGCCCTGAGGCCACGCAGGTGTTCCAGTACAAGTTCGCTCATGTCCAGCGCCTCACTCTGCTCCCGAACCCGACCACCAGCGTGCCCCTGGCGAGAGGCCGTCGCCAGCGGAGTTTGTCGCATCCGCATGTCATCCTGTTGCGATGAATCAAGCTCCCGAATCGCCGTCCGCGCTGCTGCTGGTCAACCTGGGCACGCCGGATGCACCGACGGCCACCGCGGTGCGCCGCTACCTGGCCGAATTCCTGCACGACCATCGCGTGGTCCAGCTCACCCGCTGGCTGTGGTGCCCGCTGCTGCACTTCGTGATCCTGCCGCTGCGCAGCCCGAAGGTCGCGTTGAAATATGCGTCGGTCTGGTTGCCCGGCGGCTCGCCGCTGGCGGTGCATACCGCGGCGCTGGCCGACGTCGTGCGCAGGCGCTTGCCGGGTTGGCGCGTGCTGCATGCGATGCGCTACGGCGAGCCGTCGATCGCTGCCGCGCTGGATGCGCTGCGTGCGGAAGGCGTGCGCTCGGTCCGCGTGTTGCCGTTGTATCCGCAATATTCGACGACGACCACCGCCAGCGTCGCCGATGCCATCGCCAAACACGGAAAAGGCTTGCAGATTTCGATGCTGCAGGACTACCACCGCGATGCCGGTTGGGCCGCGGCGGTGGCCGATTCGATCCGTGCGCACTGGGATGCGAATGGTCGCGGCGGGCGCCTGCTGCTGTCGTTCCACGGCATCCCGCAGCGGCTGGTCGATGGCGGCGATCCCTACGCGGCCCAGTGCGAAGCCAGTACCCTTGCCATCGCCGAAGCGCTGGGCATCCCGCGCAGCGACATCCTGCTGACTTTCCAGTCGCGCTTCGGCAAGGAACGCTGGTTGCAGCCGTACACGCAGCAGACGCTGGAAGCTCTTGGGCGCGAGGGCGTGCGCACGATCGACGTGGCTTGCCCGGGCTTCGCGGTGGATTGCCTGGAGACGCTGGAGGAAATTGCGGTGGAGAACGCGCATGCGTTCCGCTCGGCCGGCGGCGAGACGCTCCGCTACATCCCGTGCCTGAATGCCGGCGATGCACATGCGGATGCGTTGGCGACATTGGTGCAAGGCGACGCAGGTTGGTCGTGATGCGCGACTTCGACATCGAGATTCCGCTCGGTCGCATCGGCGGCTTGCGCACCGGCGAGTTCGATGCGCCGAAGGTGCTGGCCCTGCACGGCTGGCTGGATAACGCGGCCAGTTTCGTCCCGCTCGCGGAACACCTGCATGGCATCGACCTGGTCGCGATCGACCAGCCGGGCCATGGGCGCAGCGCGCACCTGCCGCCGGGCACCGACTACTCGTTCGTCGGCGCGATGAACGCGGTACTGGATGTCGCCGACGCGCTGGGCTGGGAACGTTTCGCCCTGCTCGGCCATTCGATGGGCGCCGGCATCGCCAGCATGCTCGCCGCCGCCTGTCCGCAACGGATCGAGCGGCTGGTCGCCATCGAGGCACTGGGCGCACTGGCCGAGACTCCCGAACGCACGGTGGCGCGCATGCGCGATGCGGTGGTCGCGCATCGCAAGCTCAAGGACAAGCGTCTGCGCGTGTTCGCCGACATCGACAGCGCGGTGCGCACCCGCCAGTACGCCAGTCTGGTGCCGGGCAGCGGACTGGATGAAACATCGGTGCGCCTGCTGGTGGAACGCGGCCTGCGCGAGGTCCGCGTGGAAGGCGAATCCGTTGGCCACGAGTGGAGCAGCGATCCGCGGCTGACCTTGCCGACGATGGTGCGGATGACCGAAGCGCAGGTGGAAGACCTGGTGGCCGGGATCGCATGCCCGACCCTGGCGATTTTCGCCGATCCCGCGCAGCCCTATTTGCCGGACGACCTGCGTCGCCGCCGCGTCGGCTTGTTGCCGAACGGCGAGTTGAAGGTCATCGCCGGTGGCCACCACCTGCACATGCAGCAACCGACTGAAGTGGCGGCGGCGATCGGCGATTTCTTCCTGCTGAACTGAAACGCCGCTCTTGCGACCGGCGTCAGGGAGTGCGGTTGGCGGGCGCGATCAACTGTTGGTGCCGGTGCGGACGGCCAGCTGGGTGCCGCCCTCGTCGGCCTTGAGCATCTGGTAGACGACCTGGCGATTGTCCTTGCTGTACATCAGGGTGCTGCCGTCGCCGGCCTGCATCGCCATCTCGCGCTTCCAGCCCTGGCCCTGCATCGACTTCTCGATGTCGGCGGAGACCCTGGCCAGTTCCTGCGGGGTGGTCATGTTGAGCATCTGCATGCCGGCCATGTCCATCGCGCTGGCCAGTTTGTTGTCGGCCGGCAGGTAGACATCCTTCGGGAAATCGGCGGGCATTGCCACGGTGCCTCCGTCCTCGGCGGTGGCGACCTTGACCTCGCCCTGCTCGGTCTTGATGGTCATCGTGTCGCCGTCCTTTTCCACCTTGGCACCGGTCGCGCGCTCGATCGCGGTCTCCACGGCGGCGTCTTGCGCCTTCTTGCAGCCCGGCGCGACGAGCAGGGCGGTGAGTGCGACGGTGATCGACAGGCGGATGGCAGGGTGGGTCATGGCGGATTTCCTTGATTGTCCTGCCGAGGCAACGCAGGCGGGCGGCTCAACCGGCCAGCAGGCCGCGCAGGCGCGCCTTCAATCGCCGGCCTTCGGCGTGGAAATAGTGGCGTTCGTCGCGCCATGCCGGGAATCGCGCTTCCACCTCGCGCCAGAATCGTCGCGAATGGTCGGCATGCAGCAAGTGGCAGAGCTCGTGGACCAGCACGTATTCGAACGCGGACGGCCGCGCCAGCACCAGCGCCAAGTCCAGCGACAGCGTGCCGTCCGGTGCCAGCGAACCCCATTGGGTCGAGGTGCGCTTGAACACGATGCGCCGCGGCGCGCGCGGCAAGTCTTCGAGATAACCCGGCAACCAGCGGCCGACATCGGCGCGGCCCTGTGCTTCGTAGAAATCGCGCAGTGCGCGGCGCATGCCGGCATCGCCGGCCGTCACCGGCGCGGCGAACGACAGGCCGGCGTCGGCATCGATGTCGATTCGCAGCGCCCGTCCGCCGGTCCAGCGCAGCGGCACGTCCTGGCCGCGTAACGGCAGCGCATCGGTGACGCCGCGCAGCAATCCTTCGCCGGCGTGTTCGCCCTGCGCGGCCAGCTGCAGGGCCAGCCAGTCGCGATGTTCGTGCAGGAAGCGTTCGCCGGCGACCAGGCTGGCACGCAGCGGCAAGCTCAGGCGCGCGCCGCGTTCATCGACCGACAATTTGATCCTGCGCGCACGCGGATCGCGCACGCGCAGGACATCGACGTGGCGGCCGTCGTCCAGCACGAAGCCGATGCTGTCGCGCTGGACGGAAGAGGCCTTGGAAACGGTGCGGTGTGCCTGCAACAGGCGCAACAGAGACTGCATGCAGGTCCTAGCGGGAGCGGCAGCCGCCGGTCGCGATGCGTTCGCGATCGCCGTCGTCGTAGAGGACGTCGATCTCGCTGCCGTCCTTGGCCATCCCGGCGATCTTGCCGGAGTACCACTCGCTGCCGCCCGACCACTGGCATTCCACGCGCGTGCCGAGCGCCCAGTTGTAGGACTTGATGCGCTTCAAGGACACGGTTTCGGTGGTGCCGTCGTCGTATTGGATGGTGACCTTGTCGCCGTTGCGTTCCTGCACCACGCCCGGGAACCAGTAAGCGCCGCCCTGCCATTGCCCGAGGACCCAGTCGCCGCGCGACTGCGCCATCGCGCCGGCGCAGGCCAGCACGCCAAGCAGGATTACCAGCAGTGTCTTGCCCATGTCGTTGTCCCGATCAGGTTGAGGGTCGAAGCCGCGCCAGTGTACGTCCGCACGACTCGATCCCAGCGGCGGAATCAGGCATCGGCCTTGCTGAGCTTGAAGGCTTTTTCCAGCACGTTGAACAGGCGCTTGAACTCGCCGGCCATCAATGCGAAGCGCGCCTCGAGTTCTGCGGTGACGTCGTCGCGCTCGGTGGATTCCAGTTGATCCACCGCGCCATCCAGCAACTTGAACTTGCGCACCACCAGGTCTTCGCCGATCACGAAGCTGACGTGGTCGTCCAGCACCAGCGCCAGGCGCGTCGCCTGCTTGCCGGATTCCAGGTGCCTGGCGATCTCGTCTCCCGACAGATCCATGCGCTGCACCTTGACCACCGCGCCGGTGTCGGTGGGATCGCGCAGTTCGCATTCGTCGCCTAGCGTCAATCCTTCCGGCAAGGTGTCGCCGGCGATCCAGCCGGTCAGGATGGCGCGCGGCGCGACTTCGGCATTCACCGGCAAGGCCGGGAAACTGCCCAGCGCGCGACGGATTTCGCTGACCACCGATTCCGCGTTCTTGCGCGATGACGTATCCACCGCGATCACGCCCAGCGACGTGTCCAACAGCGCATCGCTGCGCACCGGCCGCACGAACGCGCGCGGCAGCAGTTCGGTGATCAGGTCGTCCTTCAGGCGCTTGCGCGTGCGCCCGCCGGGCTTGCGGCCTTCCTGTTCCTCGATCGCCGCCAGCTTCTTCTGCAGCAGGTCGTTGACCACCGCGCCGGGCAGCAGTTTGTCCTCACCGCCCACGGTGAGCCACAGCGCATCGTGCAGGCCATGGCTCAGCGCATCGCCGTGGTGGCCGAACGGTGGCACGAAGCCGCGCGATGAAAGTTCCAGCGGACCGACCGGCTTGAGCGCGCATTCGGCCAGTTGTTGTTCGAGGTCGGACAGGTCGAGCGACGTCGGGAAACGGAACAGCGTGAGATTGCGGAAGAACATCAAGGATCCTGGTTGTGCCACCTCCCTTGCAAAGCAGGGGAGGGTTGGGGTGGGGTTGCTTTGCTCGTCATTCCGGCGAAAGCCGGAATCCAGTTCTTTCCTTCATCCAGGAAGACAAGAACCGGGCTGGATCCCGGCTTTCGCCGGGATGACGAGTGTTAATCGATTTTCATCTCATCGCCCGCGAGCCACGCATGCGCATCCGGCAGCGCGGCATCGCAGCGCTTGCCGAGCGAGGGGAAGTCGAACAAATTCGGGTCGCTCAATTGCGACGGACATACATTGCCCAGCGCGCGCGAGATGTTTTCGATGCGGCCCGGGGTATCGCGTTCCCATTGCGCGAGCATCTTCTTCACCTGCGCGCGCTGCAGGTTTTCCTGCGAGCCGCACAGGTTGCAGGGAATGATCGGGAACTGCTTCACCTCGGCATAGGCCTCGATGTCGCTTTCGCGCACGTAGGCCAGCGGGCGGATGACCACGTGTCTGCCGTCGTCGGACAGCAGCTTCGGCGGCATGCCGCCCGACTTCGCGTGGAAAAACAGGTTGAGGAAGAACGTGTTGACGATGTCATCGCGATGATGGCCCAGCGCGATCTTGCTGAAGCCGTGCCGGTCGGCATGCGCGTACAACGCACCGCGGCGCAATCGCGAGCACAGCGAACACATGGTCTTGCCTGCCGGAATGACGCGGCTGACGACGGAATAGGTGTCCTGCTCGATGATGTGGAAATCCACGCCGATCGAACGCAGGTAGTCCGGCAGCACGTGGTCGGGGAAGCCGGGTTGTTTCTGGTCGAGGTTCACCGCGGTGATGCTGAATGCGATCGGTGCCTTCTTCTGCAATTGCAGCAGCACATCCAGCATCGCGTAACTGTCCTTGCCGCCGGACAGGCAGACCATCAGCTTGTCGCCGTCCTCGATCATCCCGAAGTCGGCGATCGCCTTGCCCACCTGGCGGCGCAGCTGCCTGGCCAGCTTGTCGGCATCCTGCTTGCACGTGCGCGCGAGCGGTTGCGGTTCGGCCAGCGGGAGTGGGATGGCGGCATTCATCAGGCAGGCATTTTAACCGGCGCGGGGATGCCGCTGCCGCCTGCATCGCGTCGGGGTATGCTCGGCGCATGAACCAGCCGCGCGATCCCGCCGAACTGTCCCGCATGGCACGACGCGTGGTCGAGATGCGCCAGGAACATCGCGACCTGGACACCGCCATCGAACGCCTGGCCGCCGACATCCAGGCCGACGAGCTGGCGCTCAAGCGCCTGAAGAAGCGCAAGTTGCAGCTGAAGGACCAGATTGCCTGGATCGAGAACGCGCTGATCCCGGACGAGCCCGCCTGACGCGCAGCGTCGCAGGTGCGATCGCGGATGGCTCGTCGCGAAGTCCCGACCCCGTGACCACATTCGCTCCCGAATCTCGATAGAGGTGGAGTGGCCGGCATCGCGTCGGCATCGGCAAGGGGTGGGGCAATGGCGACGAAGACGATCGGGTGGGCCGGCACCGGCCTGTTGTGGCTTCTGCTGGGCATTGCCGGCAGCTGGTCGGGCGGGGCGATGGCGCAGACCAGCGCCGGGGCGATTCCGGACGGGGACGGGCGGGTGGTGGCGCTTGCGGCGGGTGGTTACCACTCGTGCGCCTTGCGCACCAACGGCTCGGTGGCGTGTTGGGGCGCCAACTGGGCCGGCCAGACGACTGCACCCAAGCGGGGCTACTTCACTGCCGTGACGACGGGATATGGCCATAGCTGCGCACTGCAATCCAACGGTGCGGCGGTGTGCTGGGGTGGCAACGGCGCAGGGCAGACTGCGGTTCCCCAAGGAGAAATCTTCGCTGCAATCGCGGCGGGCGGTCAGCATACGTGCGGTCTGCGAGCGGATGGCGTGACCATGTGCTGGGGTAGCAACAATTACGGGCAGGCCACCCCGCCGCTCAAGGTGCGTTTCGTTGCGCTGGTGGCTGGCGATACGCATGCCTGCGGCTTGCGCGCCGATGGTGTGGCCGTGTGCTGGGGAAGCAACCTCGCGGGCGAATCGTCCGTACCCGCCGGCGAGACGTTCACTGCGATTTCTTCGGTTTACATGCACACCTGCGGCTTGCGCGCCAACGGCGTGGGCGTGTGCTGGGGCAATGGCCAGGTCGCCAGCATCGCCGGTAGCCAGGTGTCCACCGCGCTGGCCGCTGGCGGCGTGCATACCTGCACGATCAGCCAGTACGGAACCGCGGTCTGCGGCGGCGTGAACACCTACGGGCAGGCAAGTCCGCCGCTGGTGAAAGGGAACCGTTACATCGCAATGGCGAGCGGCTTCAACCACACCTGCGCACTCAACCAGAACGGCAACGTCGTCTGCTGGGGCGACAACACCCACGGCCAGACCAATGCGCCGCGCGGCCCCTTCGGCATGGGCGCGGTTGCCTCCGGGTACTCCCACAATTGCGACCTGGATGGCGATGGCACGCTGGTCTGCGCGGGCAGCAATGGCAGCGGTGAATCCACGCCGCCAGGCGGAAGCTTTGCCGATGTCGGCGCGGGGGCCGCCTTCAGCTGTGCGCGCGCCGTGACCGGCAGCCTGTCGTGCTGGGGGTTCAACGATCTCAACCGCGCCACGCCGCCGACCGGGCCGTTCGCTTCGATGGACGTCGGTTCTGCCGGCGGCTGCGCGCTGGCGGCGACCGGGGTGCCGGTCTGCTGGGGCAACAACGGCAATGGCCAGGCCACGCCGGCGCTGCCACCGTTCCTGCGCACGTATCGCCAGCTCAACCTGGGTGCGTTCCACGGCTGCGGCATCTTCGACAACGGCAGCGCCAGCTGCTGGGGCTACGCCGGGACCAGCGCGACCAGCGTCCCCGCCGGCAGCTGGCTGGCGATCAGCGCCGGCGAGCAGCACAGCTGTGGCCTGAAATCGAACGGCCAGCTGGCCTGCTGGGGTGGCGGCATGGCGAGCACGCTGCCGCCGACCGGTACGTTCAAGGCGCTGGCGTCGGGCACTTCGCACGCCTGCGCGATCCGCGACAGCGGCGAGCTGGCCTGCTGGGGCAGCAACGCCAGCGGCCAGGCAAATGCGCCGGGCGGCCGCTTCGTGCGGGTCACCGCCGGCGACAAGCACAGCTGCGCGATCCGCGAGAACGGCGCGCGCCTGTGCTGGGGAACCCTCTGAGCGATACGGGATGAGCGAATCGCGATCGGCGGAGCCACAGCCCTGCCGGTCGCCCGCGCTGGCACCTTGCGGCAGTTTCTGCCGCAGCAGGGGCGCGGTGTGACCGGGCCTGCGCGGCGACCCGGGCGACGGCTGTGAGCGCGGCGCAGGACGCAGTATGGTGCGGCCAAATGGATATCCATGCGCACAGGGGCTCACGCCGGGACGCAGCGCTGCGCATCGCCGCGCTCGCGCTCCTGCTGCTGCAAGCCGGCGCCGTGCTGGCCGGTACCGGGTGGGCTCCCAGTTTGGTGAATATCGCCGCTTCGTTGCTGGCGGTGGTCGCCGCCGTGGCCTGCGGGCGCCGGCACGGTTGGGCCCCAGGCCACGGCTGGGGGCTGCTGGTGGCAGCCTGGGGTCTGTGGGCGCTGGGTGCCACCATGGGCCTGCAGCAGCGGCTATCCGGCGTGGACGTGCCTTTCCCGGCGATCGCCGGCGTGCTCTACCTGCTCGGGATCCTGCCGCTGCTGCTGGCGATCAGTCTGGTGGGCCTGGAACGGCGCGATCCCGTGCTGGGCAGCATCGACCTGGTGCTGGTGGCGGCGTTGGGCGCGCTGTACTGCGGTATCCGGCTGCGCGCCTTTGGCGAGGAATTCGGCGACGTCGACCCGGTATTGCTGGCGGACATGCAGAACGGATTCCTGGTACTGCTGGCGCTGATGCGCCGGGCCGCCGCCGAGAACGACCGCGAGCGGCGCTTCTTCGGCGTGCTGTTCCCGTTCCTGCTGCTGCGCCTCGCCACCACCGCCGCCTACAACCGCATCCTGGAATCCGACCTGCCCGCTCCGGTCATGGCGTGGGCGCCGTTGCTGCCCGGCTTGCCGTTCCTGCTGTTCACCCTGCTGGTGCTGTCGCCGCGGTTGCCGGCCATGTGGCCCGGCGCGCCACGGATGGCGCCATTCGCGCGTGCCATCAGCCCGCTCGCGGTGACCGTGATGCTGCTGCTGATGTCGGCCCTGGTGGTGGCCAGGGGCGCTGTGGGCGTGGGCATGCCAGGCATCGTGCTGGGCGTGTTCGGCTACGGCTTCCGCAGCACGTTGCTGCTGGTGCGCACCGAGGCGGCGGTGCGGCGCCTGCACGAGCTTGCCCGGCTCGACGACCTGACCGGCATCGCCAACCGGCGCAGTTTCGAGGAGATGTCCACGCTGGCCTGGGCGCAAGCGGCGCGCGATGGCGGGCCGGTGGCGCTGATGATGGTCGACATCGACCACTTCAAGGCGCTCAATGACCGCTTGGGTCATACCGCCGGGGACGAGTGCCTGCGACGGGTGGCGCGTACCCTGACCGATGCCGTCGACGGCCCGCCGGGCGCGGTGGCGAGGATAGGCGGCGAAGAATTCGCGGTCCTGCTGACGGGGGCCGATGCGGACGCGGCCACGCGCCTGGCCGAACGCATGCGGGAGGCGGTGCAAGCGCTGGAGGCCGCTTCCGGGGAGCGTCGCCTGTCGGTGACGGTCAGCATCGGCGTGGCCAGTGCCTCTCCGCGCGAGGGCGCAGGCTTGCAGCAGACGCTGATGCAGGCCGACCGCATGCTGTACGAGGCAAAGCGCGGCGGTCGCAACCGCGTTTGTACGGCGGCCGACGAGCGCTTCGCGACACCCGCGGCTTAGCGATGGTCTATCCCACCGGCAACGCCGGCATTTCTCCGGTGCTGCGCCCGCTGTTCGGGCTGACCCGTTCGATGGTGTGGCGCAGTTCGCGACCCAGCACCACTCGCGCGTCTTTCGCCCAGGCCTTGAGGCGATCGTCGAAGACCAGCTTGCTGTTCTCGTCGGCCCACACCAGCTTCAGTTCGCGCAGCTTCTGGATGAAGCCGCGGAACAGGCCCTTGTCGAAGAACTCCGGCGCGGCCGGCGCGTACAGCAGCGACAGCCGTTGCGCCGCGAGTTGGCAGAGGCTTTCCAGTTCGCCGGCGCCGAGGGTGCCGGGGCCGTTCTTCACCAGCACCGAAATGGCGATGTAGTAACGCTCGAACGCCTGCTGCATCGCATGCCCGATCGCGCGCAGGCGGAACACCTCATCGGTCTGGCCGACGTTGCGGGCAAGGATGCCGCCGTCCTCGTCGCTGACCTGCTGCAGCAGGCCTTCGCGCACCAGGATGTCGATGGTGCGGTCGATGCGCTCGGCGAAGCCGTCCTCGGTCCACGGCAGGAACAGCTCCGCCTGCAGGAACGGATATAGCGTGCGGCCCAGCCGCTGCAGCTGCGCGCGCGACATCCGCCGGTTGTTGAGGAAGCACACCGCGATCCACGCCGGCGCGGTGAACAGGTGCAGCACGTTGTTGCGGAAGTAGCTCAGCAGCACCGCGTTCTCGTCGTCCACGCTGAGCACGTCGCCGAGCGGATGCGCGGTGCGGATCAGGGTGCCGATTTCCTCGCCGTGGGCGACGATCTGGGTTGGCGTGTGCGGGGTCACGGTGACGTGCGGCGCGTACGGCACCTCGCGCAGCAGGGTCTGCGACAGCGCGATCTGGGCGAGCAGGTCGGCTTCGCCCATCGCGTGCTTGGGCGTGGACAGCAGCGCCAGCGCCAGCAGGTTGATCGGATTGACGTCGGCGGCGCGGTTGACGTTGACCTGGATGCGCTGCGCCAGCGCGTCGACGGCGTCGGCCAGCCAGCCCGGCTTCTCGTCTTCCTCGACCGGCTTGCCGTTCCAGTCAGGCGCCTGCTCGGCCAGCAACTCGTCCAGGCGGATGCGCTCGCCGAAGTTCACCACCACCTGGCCGTAGTTGGTCCGCAGCACCTTGGGAATGCCGCCCAGCAACTGCCAGATCGATTCCTTTTCCTTCGGCTTGCCGGTCAGCTCGTCCAGGTAGCTGCGGCCTTCCATCAATTTTTCGTAGCCGATGTAGACCGGCTGGAACAGCACCGGCCGGCTCGGCTGGCGCAGGTAGGCGCGCACCGTCATCGCCAGCGACCCGCCCTTCGGCGGCAGCAGGCGGCCGGTGCGCGAGCGCCCGCCTTCGATGAAGTACTCGATCGAGTAACCGCCGGCGATCAGCTGCGCCATGTATTCGCGGAACACCGCCGCGTACAGCGCATTGCCGCGGAAGCTGCGGCGTGCGAAGAACGCGCCACCCTTGCGCAACAGGGTGCCGACCACCGGCAGGTTGAGGTTGATGCCGGCGAAGATGTGCGGCGGCACCACCCCGTGCGTGTAGAGCAGGTAGCTCAGCAGCAGGTAGTCCATGTGGCTGCGGTGCGATGGCACGTAGACGATTTCGTGGCCCGGCGCTGCGGCCTTGAGTTCGTCCAGGTGCTGCACCAGCACGCCGCGGTAAATCCGGTTCCAGACCCCGGTCAGCAGGAAGCTGGCCGAGCGCACCACCGTGTGCGAATAGTCGGCGGCGATCTCGTAGGCATAGGCGTGCGCTTTCTGCCAGGCGGCGTCGGGCGTGATCTTGTCGCGCCGGGCCTGGTCGGCGATCGCCTCGCGCACCGGTTCGGCGGCCAGCACCTTGTCGACCAGCATGCGCCGGGTCGACAGGTCGGGACCGACCACGACCTCGCGCAGGCGGCGGAAATGCGTGCGCAGCACCCGCGACAGCTTGCGCACGGTGCGTTCGGGCGGCAGGTCCTCGGCGACGATGCCGCGCAGCGACACCGGCGGCGCGAACTGCACCAGGGTGTCGCGACCGTTGAGCAGGATCGCCAGCAGGCGGCGGAAGCGGCCGACGATCGCCCAGTTCTCCGAGAACAGCACGCTGAACCAGCCGCTGCTGCGGTTCGGTGCCTGGCCGACGAAGATCGACACCGGCACCAGCTGCACGTCCAGCGCTGGATTGGCGCGATGCGCCTCCAGCAGCCGTGCCAGCGAACCGGAATGGGTCTTGTGTTCCGGCCCCGGCACCAGCCCCAGCGACAGCAGGGCATTCGCATGCCGCCGCGACAGTGCCACGTAGGACCGCTTGCGGCCCAGCGGATCGCCGGGGATCGGCTGCAGCGGCGAGGGCAGGCCGGCCTCGCGGCAGGAACGCTCGAGGATCAGCGCGTTGGACAGGCCGTAGTCCTCCAGCACGTAGCAGACCGGGCGGCCGTCATCGAACTGCCGGAACTGCTCGGGATCACCGGGCTCGATGTCCAGCTTCAGCCAGGGATCGACGATGCGGCCGAGGATCCGCGCCCACAGCGGCCGCTTGGTCTTGGCCGGGCGCAGTGGCGGAGGCGTGGGCGCGGCGTCGGGCTGGGCGTGTTCGGCGGCATCGGCTGGCGGCGTGGGGTCGATGTCGAGGCTGGCAGTGCCGGGTTCGATGTCTGCCCCGATGCCGGCGGGCGCTTCGTCGGCGACCGGCGCGGGTTCGGTCTCGGATTCGGCCAGGAAGCCGGGAAGCGGCAGCGACGGCAGCGGATCGGCCTCGACGGTGGGCTCGGTATCGCCGCTGTCGATGGCCGGTGCAGCACCCTCCGACGGGGTCTCCGGGGCGGGCGGTGCGTCGAACAGGCTGGCCTGGCTGGGCTGGGGTGGGCGGCTTTCCATCGCGCCCATTATGGCGGAGTGGGTTTTTTACCGCCCGCTTCGGCCGGTTCGGCGGTCAGGCTGGCCTCCGCGCGCTGGACGAAATCGGCCAGGTACCAGCGACCGTCGATGCGCACCGCCGGCACCACCGCGTCGATCTCGCGGCCAGCCAGCGGGTATTGCAGGCGCAGGCGGGCGGTGTCGCCGGTCTGCTGCAGCAGGGTCACCTTCAGCGCACGCAGGCTGGCGTCGATGTCCAGCCCGTATTGCTGGCGCAGTTGCGCGAGCAGGGTGGCCAGGAACGGCGACAACCGCTTCAGGCTGGGCTCCATGCCCAGCGTGGAGAACGCGGCCGGGCCGGCTTTGCCGTCGATCCCGCTGCGCCGCGCGGCAGCGGTCAGCGCAGTGAAGAAGTGTTGTGCCCGCGCCTTCTCCGCGAAGGGTGCCTGCAGGCCCCATCCACTCAGCGCAGCAATGGTTTGGGCGATGTGGGCGCGTTCCTCCTGGGTGTAGTCGCCGTCGTTCTGCACGTACTCGCCGCCGAACACCGCCAGGGTGCGGATCGCCTGGTCGATGTCGCGGTCGGCGCCGGCGAACTGGCGGCGGAACGTCGCCATCCAGGCCTTGTCCGCGCCGGGTGCCTGCAGGCTCGCCAGCATCCCCGGCAGTTTGGCGTCCAGCGGCAGCTCGTCCAGCGGCCAGCGGCTGCGCCCGTCCTTCCAGCCGGCGGCCAGTCGCGCATGTAGCTCGGCAGGGACCGCCAGCCGGGCGAAGCCCGCACCGTCATGGGCCAGCAGCCGGTCGCGCAGCAGGTTGGCGGCATCGACCGGGCGTGTGGCGGCTTCGATCCTGGTCGCCTTGGCCACGCCGATGGCCTGGCCGGTGGTGTCCTTCGTGCGCTCGCACGCGGGCAACAGCACCAGGCCAAGGCTGATGCCAAGCACAAACAGAGGCCGACCGAAGAAAGGTTGCGTCATGGGATGGCCGCGGATGGCGTGGACGGAGTGTCGGCGGCAGCGGCGGCCGTGCGCAAGCGAGCGGCCGATGATCGGGAATGCGCCTGGCCATCGTGCAGGCAAGAAAAAAGGAGGCCCGGGGGCCTCCTTCAAATTCGGCATCCTGCCGAGGACAACAGTTGTGGCATGGCTCCGGTCGAGACCGGATGGATGCAGGCTACCGCTGCCCGACAGTTAATGCAATAGATTAATTGAACTGCTACAAATTATTGATCAATAAGCACATTTCTTGTTGTCGAATGCTTCGAGGCGCTGCGGGTAAGTGGTGGCGAGCAGCTGTCGCCACGCCTGCCATCCCGCCTTGGCATCCGCTTCGTCCACGGTCTTGTCCACGCGGAGGTAGTGCAGGCCCACATAGTCGATGCCGGCATCGCGCAGCGCGGCCTGCATGTTGTCGATGTTCTTGCGGCCGTCGTCCACCAGCACCACGCGGTCGTAGCGCAGGCCAAGCCGGCGCAGCAGGTCCAGCAGCACCAGGCCCTTGTCCTGGCCAGTGGTCATGAACAGCCCCTGGTCGTAGACCACGCGGGACATCCTGGCGCCGTCCGCCTTGCGGAAATCCCAGCTGATGCCATTGGCCGCATTCGGCAGCGCGGGCGGCAGCGCGTAGCCGGCATCGTCCAGCGTCCGCAGGGTGCCGCCGCGGGACAGCGGATTGCGCGAGGTCAGCAGCATCCGGTCCCCTTGCAGGGCATTCACCAGGGCGGGACCATCCGGCTGGGTCGGGCGCTGGCTTCCTGTTTCGTAGTTGAGCGAGATGATGTCGAACAGGCAGGGCAGCTTGGCCGGGTCGTCTTTCGCCAGCCCCTTGTCCTGCCAGTCGTACCAGGCGTCGCTGCCGAAGAACCGGGTCGAGGTCAGCAGCGTGTCGTCGATGTCCAGCACCAGCAGGGTACGGCGCCTGCCGTTTTCCGCCAGCACGGGCGCGATGTCCGACAGATCGCGGCTTGTGCGCACATCCGATTCCACCCCGGCTTGCGGACGCACCCCGTGCCCCGCGCATGCGGCGAGGACGGCGACGAGGACCAACGGCATCAGGCGGCGCATGGCGAACTCCGGGGTTGCGGCAGGCGCCGAGTTTACCCGCGGCCGATGACAGGCTTCACTCGCCCAGCAGGGCGCGGATGTTGGCGAAGCCGGCGCTGCGCCGTTCCGCCTTGTGCGCGGCGTCGGCGACCGGATCGGCACCGTCACGCTGCAGTTCCGCGGCCGGCAGTTCGTCGATGAAGCGGCTGGGCTTGAGCCGCAACTTGTCGCCCCAGCGCTGCGCTTCCTTCGCATGCGACAGCCACAGCTGGTCCTTGGCGCGGGTGATGCCGACGTAGAACAGCCGGCGTTCCTCGTCGATGCGGCCTTCCTCGATGCTGGCCTCGTGCGGCAGGTTGCCGTCTTCAACGCCGATGATGAAGACGAAGCGGAATTCCAGCCCCTTCGCCGCGTGCATCGACATCAGCCGCACCTGGTTGCCGGCATCGCCCTTGTCGGCATGCGAGAGCAAGGCGAGCGCGGCGGCGAGTTCACCGGGGCCGCTGGTCTTCGGGCCATCGAACCAGTCGGCCAGTTCGTCCAGGTTGCGACGGCGCGCCTGGAATTGCGCTTCGTCCTTGCACAGTACGCGCAGCGCGTTGAGCAGGCCGGAGCGTTCGTTGAGCTTGCGGACGAGTTCGGCAGGCGGCAGCGTGCGCGCGTCGATGCGCAGGCCGCGGAGGATGTCGGAAAAGCCCTGCAGCGCATTCGCCGCACGCGCCGGCAACTGCTTGGACAACGTGATCGAATCCGCCGCGCGCGACAGCGGCAGGTGCGCGTGGTTGGCCAGTTCGCCCAGACGCTGCAGCGAGGTCGCACCGACGCCGCGATTCGGCGACTGCACCGCGCGCAGGAACGCGGCGTCATCGTCGGGATTGGCGAGCAGGCGCAACCACGCCAGCGCGTCCTTCACTTCGCCGCGGTCGAGGAAGGCGGTGCCGCCGCTGAGGTGATACGGAATGCGCAGCAGCTGCAGCGATTTTTCCAGCGCACGGCTCTGGAAATTGCCGCGGAACAGGATGCAGAACTCGCTCCACGGCGGCACGCCGTTCGGCGGGGTGTGCTTCTGTGCAACGAACTGGATTTCGCCGGCGACCTTGTCGGCCTCGTGGGCGGCGTCGCGGCATTCCCAGACGCGGATGCGCTCGCCGTCGGCGGCATCGCTCCACAGCGTCTTCGGGTGTTCGTGCGGGTTGTTGGCGATCACCGCATTCGCCGCGCGCAATACGCGATTGCTGCAACGGTAGTTCTGTTCCAGCTTGACGATCTTCAATGCCGGATAGTCGGTGCCGAGCGCCAGCAGGTTGTCGGGATTCGCGCCACGCCACGCATAGATGCTCTGGTCGTCATCGCCCACGCAGGTGAACTGGCCGGCATCGCCCGCGATCGCCTTCAGCAATCGGTACTGCGCGTCGTTGGTGTCCTGGCATTCGTCGACGAGGAGATAACCGATGCGCTCGCGCCAGCCGGCGACCGCATCGGCATCGGTTTCCAGCAACTGCACCGGCAGCCGGATCAGGTCGTCGAAGTCGACCGCGTTGAACGCGGACAGGCGTTGCTGGTAGCGCGCGTAGAGCGCGGCGGCCTCGCGTTCGCGACCGCTGCGCGCGGCCTGGGCGGCCTGTTCCGGCGACAAGCCCGCGTTCTTGGCGCGGCTGATCAATTGCTTCATCGCCTCGATCGCATCGGGCTTGGTCCCGGGCCCGAGCAGGTCCTTCACCTGGCCAGCGGAATCGTCGGCATCGAAGATCGAGAAGCCGCGACGCAATCCCAGCTTGGCGTGGTCGATCTGCAGGATCCGCAGGCCGAGCGCATGGAAGGTGCTGACGGTCAGTTCCTGCGCGGCATCGCCACGGATGCGCTTGGCCACGCGCTCGCGCATCTCGCGCGCCGACTTGTTGGTGAAGGTGATCGCGGCGATGCGTTTCGCCGGATAGCGTCCGCTGTGGATCAGGTGCGCGATCTTCTCGATGATCACCCGGGTCTTGCCGCTGCCGGCGCCGGCGAGTACCAGCAACGGGCCTTCGGTGTGCAAAACGGCTTGTCGCTGCGGGGGGTTCAGGCCATGTAACGCGGGATGCTGCATGGCGCCATTCTCGGGCGCACCCGCTGCCCTCGCCAGCCTTGTGCGCGGGTAAAATCCGTGTCATGGCCAAGCTCTATTTCTATTTTTCGGCGATGAACGCCGGCAAGACCACCACCCTGCTGCAGTCCGCGCACAACTACCGCGAGCGCGGGATGCGGGTGGCGATCCTCACGCCGAAGCTGGATTTCCGCGCCGGGTCGGGAACGGTGGCGTCGCGGATCGGGTTGCAGGCGGAGGGCGTCGCGTTCGAGCGGAATGACGACCTGCAACACATCATCAAGGCCGACATCGCCGCGCACGGGCCGTTGCACTGCGTGCTGGTCGATGAGGCGCAGTTCCTGTCCAAGCCGCAGGTCTGGCAGCTGAGCGAAATGGTGGATGCGTTGCGCATCCCGGTGCTCTGCTATGGCCTGCGCACCGACTTCCGTGGCGAGTTGTTCGAAGGCAGCCAGTACCTGCTGGCCTGGGCCGACGAACTGCAGGAGATCAAGACGATCTGCCACAGCGGCAAGAAGGCGACGATGAACGTGCGCATCGATGCGCAGGGTCGCGCGCTGCAGGACGGTCCGCAGGTGGAGATCGGCGGCAACGAGCGCTACATCTCCGTGAGTCGCGCCGAGTTCAAGAAGGTGATGCGCGGCGAGGGCACGATCGAGCCGCTGCAGACGCCGCTGCCGCTGTAGGCGCGGCCGGAACCCGCTCTTGTGGGAGGGGCTTCAGCCCCGATGCCTTGCTCTGTCGGGGCTGAAGCCCCTCCCACACAAGCCTCCCCTGGCCATCCAGACAGTGGCTCCTACAGGGTGCATGCCTTGCGGATCGCGGCGATCTCGCGCGGGATGGCGCCGCCTTCGGGCAGGACCAGCTGCATCTCGGTGAGTACGGCATCCAGACTGGCGCGTGCCGCGATCGGTTGGGTTTTGCACTCGACCTCCGCGGCATACGCGCGGGCCAGCCACGCGGCCTTGCGCTGTTCGATGTCGCCGCTGCCGGCCTGGCCGTAGGCGGTGAGTTGCAGCAGTGCGTCGGGCGCACCTTCGTTGGCGCGCAGCCGGGCCAGCGAGATTTCTGCGCGGCGGGTGTGCGAATGGTCGGGTCCGTAGCCGGCCAGGGTCAGTCGCACCGCCTGCTGCAAGCGCGTGCGCGCGGCCTCTTTTTCGCCCAGCGCGGCCAGGATCTCGCCCAGCAAGTGGTCGCTGTCGCCTACCAGTTCGTGGCTGTCGCCGAACTGTTTCGCCCGCAGCGCGCGCGCTTCGCGCACCGCCGGCAAGGCCTCGCTGTCGCGCCCGGCGCTGTGCAGGATCATCGCCAGGTTGAACACGCCGTAGGAGGTCATGCCCTCGTTGCGTCCGGTCTTCCAGCCCGCTACCGCCTGTCGCTGGAGGTCCAGTGCGCGGTCGATGTCGCCGCGTTCCCAGGCCACGATCGCCAGGCTGTTGTAGGCGCGCGCCAGATCCGGATGGTTGCGGTCCAGGCGCGTGCGCATCCAGCCGAAGGTCTGCAGGAAGATCGACTCGGCCTGGCTGAAGCGACCCAGGTCCACGTACAGCGCGGCCAGCTGGCGGTTGGCGTCCACGCTGGCGCGATGGTCGCGGCCGTGCAGGTCTTCGGCCAGCGCCTGCGACTCGCGGCAGTGACGCACGGCATCGTCCAGCTGGTCGGTCGCGCGATCGAGCGCGCACAGGCTGCGCAGCATGTCGATCACCAGCGGGTGGCGGTCGCCGACCTTGCGTCGCAGGTCCGCCAGTGCATCGGCCAGGATCGGCACTGCGGCTTCCGGTGCGCCATCGGCTGCGTGCATCTTGGCGATGTCGAGCAGGTTCTCGGCCACCCCCACGTTGTCGCCTTCCTTGCGGCGCAGTTGCAGCGAGCGCATGTACAGGCGATTGGCCAGCGTGCTCTGGTCGAGTTCCTGATGGCAGCGCCCCTGCTGCGAATAGAACGCGGCGACCTGCGGGGGCAGGCGCTCTTCCTCGCGCCGGGCCGCGTCTTCCATGCGCTGCATCGCCTGCAGGCAACCGGGCAGATTGCCCAGCTGGCGATAGGCATTGCCGCGCAGGGTGGCCGCTTCCAGGCGCAGGCTCACCGGCGCGTCCGGCAGGTTGGCCAGCAATATCTCCTGCTTGTCGAGCAGGGTGTTGGCCTCGCGGTAATCGCCCAGCCCAAGCCGCAGCCGCGCGACCACGCCGTAAAGTTCCGCGCGTGCCTGCGGTTGCCGGACCAGGCTGCGCTCGCCACGGACGATGCCCATGTCCAGCAGCTTGCGCAGGTCGATCGGTTCGCTCGCGGAAGACGTGCCGGCGCTCTCGAACAGGTCGGCTACGAAGCCCTGCATCGCCTGCGCGCGGCCGGCCTCGCGCATCGCCCGCTGGGCCTGCCAGCCGACCACGCCCAGCGCGGTGAACAGCACCGCCAGCACGGCAGTCGCCGCACCGATCGTCCAGCGATGCCGATGCAGATATTTGCGGCTGCGATACGCCATGCCTTCGCCGCGCGCCGACACCGGCCGGCCGCGCAGGTAACTCAGCAGGTCCTGCGACAACGCTTCGGCGGAGACGTATCGCTGCTCCGGACGCTTGCGCAGCGCCTTCAGCACGATGTTGTCGAGGTCGCCGGACAGCGCGCGCGCCAGCCGTGGCGGCGTGTACGGGCGGATGCAGGCTTCGCTCGCCCGCGCGGCCACCTGCGACGGCTTCAGCGGCTCGCCATCCAGGATCGCCTCTTCCCACTCGGCGTCGGTCTGCCGCTTCAGCCGATACGGCTTGCTGCCGGTCAGCAGCTCGTACAACACCACCCCGAGCGAATACACATCGGTCATGGTGGTGACCGGCTCGCCGCGGATCTGTTCGGGCGCGGCGTAGTGCAGGGTGAAGGTGCGCACGCCGGTGCGAGTCTGCTCGACCGGCAGCGGATCGACATCGAGCAATTTGGCGATACCGAAATCGAGCAGGCGTACGTGACCCGCGGGGGTGACCAGGATGTTCGACGGCTTGAGGTCGCGATGCACGATCAGGTTCGCGTGCGCGTGGCTGACTGCTTCGCAGACCTGGCGGAAAAGATCCAGCCGCGCGGCGATATCCAGCTGGCGGGTGCGGCAGTAGTCGGTGAGCGGTTCGCCCTCCACGTACTCCAGCGCCAGGTACGGTTGCCCGTCCTTGTCGATGCCGGCATCCAGCAGCCGCGCGATGTGCGGGTGGGCGAAACGGGCGAGGATTTCGCGCTCGCGATCGAAGCGCTGGCGCAGCCGGGGGTCGGCCAAGCCGGGGCGCAGCAGCTTCAGCGCGACCTTGCGTTCGTACAGGCCGTCGGCGCGCGCGGACAGCCAGACCTGGCCCATGCCGCCCTCGCCGATCAGCCGGTCCAGCCGGTACGGGCCGATGCGTGCGCCGGGACGCGCGCCGGTGGGCAGCTCTACCACCGGCTCGCTGAGGAAGTCTTCGTCGTCCGCTTCCATGGCGAGCAAGCCCGCCAGTTCGTCGGCCAGCGCGGCATCCTCGCGGCGCAGGGCGGCCAGGTGTTCGCTGCGTTGTTCCGGCGTCAACTCGAGCAGGGCATCGAGCAGCGGCGAAAGGCGTTGCCAGCGTTCGGCGTCCATCGCGCAGCACCGATGCCCGGTCCCGCCCTCAGGCGGCGGGCATGTCCCGCAGGGAGGCAAGCAGGAACATCCGCGCCTTCTGCCAGTCGCGGCGCACGCTGCGCTCGGAACGCTTCAGCAGCGCGGCGATTTCCAGTTCGGACAGGCCGGCGAAATAGCGCAGTTCGACCACGTGGGTCAGCCGCGGATCGACCGAGGTCAGCCGGGTCAACGCGGTGTCCAGCGCCAGCATGTCATCGTCAAGGCGCAGTCCCCCCTCGATGTCCTCGGGCAGGTCGGTGACCCGGTGCAGGTCGCCACCACGCTTCTGTGCCAGCCGCTGGCGCGCGTAATCGACCACCACCGAGCGCATCGCCGATGCCGCATAAGCGAAGAAATGCGCGCGGTCGTCGAACTGCGCTGCGCCGGTGCCGCGGCCGATCAGCTTCAGGTAGGCCTCGTGCACCAGCGACGTGGCATCCAGGGTGTGGCCCTGCTGGCCGGCCAGTTGCCGGCGCGCCATCGTGTGCAGTTCCTGGTACAGGGTAGCGAGCACGCGATCCAGCGCGCCGCGGTCGCCATCGCGCGCGGCATCGAGCAGGACGGTGATCTCACCGGCTTCGGTCATTGCGGCAACAGGGGCACTCGGGGGAGCCGGCACTATAACCAAAGGACGATGATGCGCGGGCATGGCCGGGGCGCTCAGCGCTGGCAGTGCCCGCACCAGACCGAGGCGCGCTGGCCGATCATCGCCTGCTTGAGCGGCCGCCCGCAGCGTCGGCACGGCTCACCTCCACGTCCGTACACGGACAGCTCCTGCTCGAAATAACCGGGTGCGCCGTCCGGGCTGATGAAGTCGCGCAGGGTGGTGCCGCCGCGGGCGATGGCATGCGCCAGGATCGCCTTCACGGCGTCGGCGAGTGCCGCATAGCGCTCGCGCGAAACCTTGCCGGCGGCGCGCAGCGGCGAGATGCCGGCCATGAACAAGGCTTCCGCCGCGTAGATGTTGCCCACCCCGACCACCACCGCCTGATCCATGAGAAATACCTTCACCGGCGCGCTGCGGCCGCGGCTCAATGCGAACAGCAAGTCGCCATCGAAGTCGTCCGACAACGGCTCCGGGCCGAGCCCCGCCAGCAACGGATGCAGCTCGCCCGGCGACTGCCAGAGCAGGCAACCGAATCGGCGGGGGTCGTTGAAGCGCAGCACGCGGTCGTAGTCCAGGACGATATCGACATGATCGTGCGCACGCACCGGCGTGTCCGACGGCAACACCCGCAAGCTGCCGGACATGCCCAAGTGCAGCAGCGCGCTGCCGGCATCGGTATCGAGCAACAGGTATTTGGCGCGACGACGGATCGCGTCGATGCGTTGCCCGGGCAGCAGGTCTTCGACCGCGTGCGGGATCGGCCAGCGCAGGTCGGGCCGGCGCAGCAGCACATGCTCCACGGAGCGGCCGGCGACATGCGGCAGCAGGCCGCGGCGGGTGGTCTCGACTTCGGGTAGTTCAGGCATGGATCGGCCAGCGGGGCGATGTGCATAGACTATGCGCCACGCCCCCGGATGCCGCCTGCATGTCCCTGACCCTTCGCAACCTGATCGTCGCACTCGGATTGAGCATCGCCATGTGCGCGATGCCGTTGCCAGCAGCCGAACCTGCCAAGGCCGCCAGCGCCGGGCCGAAGAAGGGCGACGTGCCGCCCGCCTTGCTCGGCAAGGACCGCAAGGGCGACCTGGTCGACCTGGCGCAATACCGTGGCAAGGTGGTGGTGGTGTCGTTCTGGGCCTCGTGGTGCGGACCCTGCCTCAAGGAACTGCCGCAGCTCGACTTGCTGCAGAAACATGCCGGCGACAAGCTGTTGAAAGTCATCGCGGTCAATGTCGAAGACAGCAACGACGACTACCGGATGATGATGCGGCAGATGAAGGGCTTCACCATCACCATGACCCGCGACCGCGACGGCAAGATCGCCGCGGGTTACGACATCCGTGCCTATCCCAATCTGTGGATCATCGGCCTGGACGGCAAGATCGCCGCCAACCACCGCGGCTACGGCGAGGACTCGCTGGAGCGGATCATCGACGACATCAACCGGGTGCTGCGCGAGCAGGCCGCGCTGGCACCGTCCGCCATTGCTGGCTGAGGCTGCGAGTCAGCCATCGCATGGCATGATGCACACGTGTCCTTCCGGCACATTCCCTGAGCCAGCGATGCCCGCGTCCGTCCTCGAATTCCTCTCCGGTGGCCTGTTGCAGTTCGGTTGGTGGGCCATGCTCGCCTACCTGCTTGTGGTCACCCAGATCACCATCTTCACGGTCACCCTGTACCTGCATCGCAGCCAGGCGCACCGCGGTGTCGATTTCCATCCGGTCATCGCCCACTTCTTCCGGTTCTGGAGCTGGCTGACCACGTCGATGATCACCCGCGAGTGGGCGGCGATCCATCGCAAGCACCACGCCAAGTGCGAGACCGAAGAGGATCCCCATAGCCCGATGCACAAGGGCATCGGCAACGTGCTGTGGAAGGGCGCGGACATGTACCGCGAGTCGCGCCTGGACCGCGCCAGCATCGAGCAGTACGGCAAGGGCTGCCCGGACGACTGGATCGAGCGCAATCTCTACACCCGCCACGCGACGCTCGGCGTGGTCCTGTTGCTGGTGGCGAGCTTCGTGCTGTTCGGTGCCAAGGGCGTGGCCGCGTGGGCGATCCAGATGGCGTGGATCCCGTTCTGGGCCGCCGGTGTGATCAACGGCCTGGGCCACTGGTGGGCTACCGCAACTTCGAGACCACCGACACCGCGACCAACCTCACTCCGTGGGCGTTCTGGGTGGGCGGCGAGGAGCTGCACAACAACCACCATGCATTCCCGTCGTCGGCCAAGTTCGCCCTGCGGAAGTGGGAGTTCGACATCGGTTGGGCTGCGATCAAGCTGCTGGAATCGGTGCGCCTGGCCAAGGTGCTGCGTGTCGCGCCGAGCCTGGACATTCGCCCGAACATCGCGATGCCGGACACCGAAACCGTCCGGGCGCTGCTGGCCTGCCGCTTCCAGGCAATGACCGACTACCAGCGCAAGGTACTGATGCCGGCATTGCGCGAGGAAGCCGCGATCCGCGGCGCCAAACTGCGCGCGATGCTGCCGCGGCAACTGCGCAAGGGCATCGTCGACGACGGCCGCTGGCTGTCGCCGGAATCGCGCGAGCAGCTGGATCGCTGGGTCGCCGAGCGCCCGCGCATCCAGTCGCTGATCGAACACCGCAAGCGCCTGGCCGACGTGCTGGAAAGCCGCGGCCACGACGCCAGCGAACGCCTCAAGCGCCTGCAGGCCTGGTGCGCCGATGCCGAAGCCAGCGGCGTGCGCGCGCTGCAGGAGTATTCCGCGCGGCTGAAGGGCTACGCGTTGCTGCCTGCGTGATGACGCGCGTTGCCTTTCTTTTGCTGTCTTGCGCGTTGCCGATGCTGGCCAACGCGCAGGTGCAACGCACCGGCGACTACCTGTCGAAGATGGATGCGAACGGCGACGGCAAGGTCTCGCTGGTCGAATACCAGGACTGGCTGACCTACGCCTTCGACGGCATGGACCGTGATCGCGACGGCGTGCTCTCACCGTCCGAGCAACCCGGCGGCAAGGGCCAGCCCCTTACCCGCGAACAACACCGCACGCGCCTTGCGGAACGCTTCCGCAAGCAGGACGCGAATCGCGATGGCTATCTCAGTGCGCGGGAGTTGGCAGCACCGCCGCAGTAGCAGGGAATATTCCTCGGGCGCGCGAGCGCATCAGAGGATCTTGTTTCCCTTCATCCAACCCAGAGCATCGTCCATCCAGCGATCGGTGTCCTTGCCCTGTTTGCTGACGCCGAATGCGTGGCCGCCGGTTTCGTAGAGGTAGAGCGTCACGTCCACGCCGGCCTTCTTCAGCTCCCTCGCGTAGACCTCGGAGTAATGCACGGGATCGACGGTGTCGTCCTTGGCATGGATGAGCAGGGTGGGCGGTATCCGCGCCGAGATGACGATGTCGGTATTCAATTCCCGTGCGGCAACGTCCTTTGGCGTCTTGTTCTTGTGTTCCATCGTCATGTGCCCGGGGTAGACGGGGATCGCGAAGTCGGGGCGGCTGCTCGCTTGGTCGATCTCGTCGATCGGTGCGTAGGCCCGGATGCCGAATCGTGTGCTGGTCAGCACCGCCAGGTTGCCGCCGGCGGAGAAGCCCATGACGCCGATCCTGCCGGGATCGACGCCGTATGCCGCCGCATGGTGGCGAACCAGGGAGATTGCCCGTTGCGCATCCTGCAGGGCCATCGGCACATCGGGTTGCTCGTGCCTGCGCGTGTCGCGATTCCAGTTGCAGGCGGTGTTGGGCACCCGATACTTCACGAGGATGCAGGTGACGCCCGCGTCGGTCAGCCATTTGCATGCATCGGCACCATCGCGGCCTAGCGTGCTGTGTTCGCCGATGGCCAGTGCCTTGAAACCGCCGCCCGGGAATACCAGCACGGCGGCTCCCGAAGAACGGACGCCAGGCGAATAAAGCAGCAGCGACGGTTGCGTCACCGCGTGTTCCTTGCCCGTGAGTCGCTGCATGCCTTCCTGCAACACGCGCGAGCCTTCCGGCCACAACGGAATTTCTCGTGGTACTGCAGGGTGCGAAGGCGCACGGGGAACGCGTTGCGAATGCGATAGGCGGTCGACCACGTTTGTTGGTTGTTCGCGGCAGGCCGTGAGCAACACCGACGCAGTGATCGTCAGGAAAACAAGGATCTGCGAAGGGCGAACGAGAAGTGGCATCTGCGACCTCGTTTTCGTCAATCCAGCTGCTGCATCTTGGCAGGATTCCCATTGAGCAACCTTCCCGCCACGGTATGCCGGACCAACAACTGATAACTCGCCAACGACACCGCAAACGTCACCAGCACCGCAACCGCGAACTTCGCAGCCCAATGCAGTTGCACATCCAGCAGCCGGTACTGGATCGCGAACAGCAGCGGCAGGTGGACGAGGTAGGTCCAGTACGAAGCATCGGCGAGCCAACGCATCGTGGCGTTGCGTTGCTGCAACCAGCGCTTGCCAGCGAGCATGCACCACAGCGTCATCCACAAGCCGGCATACGCTTCCAGCGCGGCATGCATGGCGTGTCGAAACGTCGTGGGGCGAGTGAGCGCGAAACCATCGGTCAACCGGAACAACACGGCATAGGCCATCGCTGCGCCGATCAGTAAAAGCCAAGAAAACGGGCGCATGTGATCGAGCATGCGCGGTTGCTGGAACATTTGGCAACCCAGCGCGAAATACAGTCCGAAGAACGCCATCGCCCACAGCGACGGCAGCACGAATTCCGGCGCGGGCCATGGCGCGGTGGTGCCGGCCAAGGCGACCCCCAGCGGCAACGGAAACAGCAGGACCAATGCAAGCGGCGAAAGCGTTGCGATGCGTTCGCCGAGGCGTCGCAGTCCGAGTGCGGACGCAACCCACACCAGCACGGTGAACAGCAGCAGGTAGAACAGGAACCACAAATGCGCCCAACCCGGCAGCGATGGGAGCGCACCATGTTGTTCGATCCAATCACGCATCCACACCAAGGCGGGCGAGGGATGGGCGACGTTGGCGACGGCCTGCATCGTCAGCCAATGCATGCTGATCAGCACCAGCGGCAGGAACAGCAGCAGCGGCAGCAATACGCGCACGCCGCGGTTGCGGAACAGGCCGGCCATCCCGCGACGTGCAACCAGCAAGGCAGCGAAGAAGCCCGCGACCACGAAGAACAGCGGCATCCGGAACAGGTGCAGGAACCACGCGACGACATCGACCAGGATCGAGTGGCCCGCATCGGCGAGCGGCCAGATCGGATGCATCAACGGGCTGTAGGCGAGCGCCGCATGGAACACCACGCCGGCGAGCATCGCCAGCGCGCGCAGGTTGTCCATGTGGTGGATGCGGTCGCCGGTCTGCATCGCATTGCGCTCAGAGGAACGAGGTCTTGCGTGCATGCACCACGCCGGCGATCAGGATCGCGATGGCGATTACCGCCAGTTCGCCGCCGATCAGGCCCAGCACCTGCCGACTCCAGACGATGGCATCGCCCTGCAGGTGTTCGCGGATGCCCGGCATCCAGGTGACCCAATACAGGAAGGGGCCGATCAGGGTCATCAGCGCCAGCATCGCGAACACGTTCCAGCCTTCGGAATCCACCGCGATCACCACGCACAGCGAGACGCAGAATTGGGCCAGCATGAACAGCGCCACCACGACCACCCACGGCACCGCACCGTCCGGCCGCGGCGTGGTCAGCAGCAGCGCCAACAAACCGCCGGTGACCAGCAGGAACGGCACCAGGAAGATCACCAGGTTGGCCAGCAGCTTGCCCCAGAACACGTCCATCGGCGTCACCGGCAGGCTCATGACGAAGGGCTGGGTCTGCTCCTTGCGTTCGAGCATCACGGAGGACTGGATGGCATAGGAACCGACCACCAGCAGCAGCACCAGCAACAGCAGCGCACCGGCAGCGGCCAGCAACGGCGTGCCCATGCCCACCAGCCCCAGGGCGAGCAGCAGGCCGGCGACGAAGCCGGCGAGTTGCTTCTGGTAGACCTGCCAATCCTTGACGATCAGCTTGCCGACCATCGCGGCATCGGATGCAAACCAGTTTGTACCGAACCCGTTCATGCGTTGTGGCTCCCGCGCACGGTGGTGACGAAGATGTCTTCCAGCGGCATCGGTTCCTCCGATTCCACCGAAAGTCCCAGCGCCTGCAAGGCAGGCAACGTCGAATCGTCGAACGCGCCGGTCTTGAGTTCGACCATCGGCGCGCTGTCGCGGATCGATGCCATGCCGGGCAGCATGCGGAGCGCGTCCGTCACCGCGCCGCGGCAGACGATGCGTCGCCAGTTGTCGAGGAAGGTTTCCTTATCGCGCGAGGCGATGACCTTGCCGGCGTGCAGGAAGGTGATCGAATCGGCGATCTGCTCGATGTCGGCGGTGTTGTGCGAGGAAAACAGGATCGAGCGTTCCTCGTCGCGCAGTACCTCGGCGATGGCGTCCAGCACTTCGCCACGCGCGACCGGATCGAGTCCGGTGGTCGGCTCATCGAGCAGCAACAGCCGCGGGTGACGGGCGAAGATCAGCAGCAGCAGCGCTTTCACCCGTTGCCCGTGCGAGAACCCGCGCAGCGCCTGCTGCGGGCGCAGGTCGAAGCGCTTGAGCAGGGTCTGTGCATACGGCTCGTCCCACTCCGGATACACGCTGCGGATGAAATCCATGTGCCAGCGCAGGGTCTGCCCGCGGTACAGGCGCATGTCGTCGGAGGCGTAGCCGATCTGCCGCTTCACCGCGACCTGCGCCTGGGGCAGGCGTTGGCCGAGCACCTCGACCTCGCCGCCGTCGGCACGGACAAGTCCCATCAGCATGCGCAGCAAGCTGGACTTGCCGGCGCCATTGACGCCGACCAGGCCCATCACCTGGCCACGCGGCAACGTGAGGTCGATGTCGTGCAGGGCGAAGTCGTCGTAGCGTTTGCGCACGCCGGTCAGCGCGATGGCGGGAGTCATGCCGGTGTTCCCTTGTCGGTCGAAGTGGTGATGGATTGCGATGTGTCGAAGGCTTCGCCGACGCGGTCGAGAAGATCGTCGCGGCCCAGTCCGAGTTTTCCGGCCGCGTCCAGCAGCCCCTGCAGTTGTGAGTCGAATTCCGCGGTGGCCAGACCGCGGGTGGCATCCAGCGCATCGGCGACGAACGAACCCTTGCCGTGGCGGGTGACGATCACGCCCGAGCGTTCCAGCTCCAGGTAGGCGCGCTTCACCGTGATCACGCTGACCTGGCAGCTGGCGGCCAGTTCGCGGATCGACGGCAACGGATTGCCGGCCTGCCACGCACCGGACATCACCTTGGCGATGATCTGCTCCACGATCTGCGCGTACATCGGCACGCTGGAATGCGGGGAGAGGAGCAATTCGCTGCGCATGCACTGCCCGGGCAACTGTATATAGCGAATATATACAGATAATCTCAGTTGTCAATCTGTACGTCGGAGTTGCCCTTGCGGGTGACGCTCAGCGATACGCCTCCGCCGACCACGGCATCACGTACAGATCGCCCTGTCCGTTGCCGGCGCTCCGCAGGTAGGCGTCGAGTTCCGAGGTCGACAGCGGGCGGTCCGGCAACGGATCCATCGCGCTGCGGCGCTCCGCGAAGTACAGCCAGCCCCCGGTCGCGTCGACGAAGGGCGTGAACACGCCACTGGCACCGGGTCGGTTGAACGGCGCACCCAGATTGCGCGGCGCGCTCCAACCGTCGCCGTCGTGGACGCTGATGTACAGGTCGTTTTCGCCGATGCCGCCGGGCCGGTTCGACAGGAACAGCAGGTAGCCTTGGTCCGGCGCGATCCAGTGGTTGGATTCGTCGGCGTCGGTGTTGATCGGCGCGGGCAGGGGTTCGGCGCGGGCATAGCCGTCCGGCGTGGCGCGCGCGCGCATCAGGTCGCGCTGGCCGAGGACGCCGTCTCGTCCGGAGGCCGCGAAGTAGAGCGAGCCATCCGCCGCGATGGAACTGTTGGTTTCCGAACCGCTGCTGTTGACCGCATCGCCGAGGTGGCGCGGCTCGCTCCAGCCGCCACTCGGCAAGCGATCCACCCGCCACAAATCGAAATCCGGACGTCGCGCGCCACCGGCCTGCACGGGCCGGTTGGACGCGAACACCAGGGTGCGGCCATCGGGACTCATCGCCGGATCGATGTCGCGGTACTGGCCGGAGAACGCCGCCACCTGCGGTGCCTGCCAGCGGCCATCGGCGTCCTTCGTGGATTCCATGATCACCTGCACGCGATACCCGCGGTCGGCCTTGTTGAACCACAGCGCATCGCCCTGCGGGCTCATCGTGAATCCCCATTCGTCGTCGCCGGTGGACAGCACGCCGGGGGCGAGCAGGTGCGGCGTGGGCGCATCGGCGGCATGCGCGGCAATGCAGAACAAGGTCAGCGAGACGGCGGCAAGCAGGCGCATGGAGGTTCTCCCGTGATGGTGGCAGGGGAGATACGCGGACCGGCGGGATTCCCTGACGCGGAAGGAAGGCCGCTGCAGCACGCGTGTTCATCGCCGTCGCATGTCAGGAACGGCCACGTCGGCGCGTATCCCCGGTGTCCAGTCCCGGAGGCCGCATGGCCGATGCCGCCCACATCCCGAACTCGAGCCGCGCATTGCGTGCGCGCATCCGTGCCACCACGCGTCACATGCTGCGCGGCCTGGTGCCGGGCGGGAGTGCGATACAGCTGGCGCAGACCGATGCGCCGCTCGACGACGCGCACTTCGAGGCGGCGTTGTGCCGCAACTGCGGCATCGAACGCCACACCCCGCATTGCGGCACGTGTGGCCAGAAGGCGGTAGCGAGGTTCTCGCGGCGCGACGTGTGGGACGAGGCCTGGCAGAGCTGGCGGGTGTTCGAGCTGGCCATCGTGCACGCGGCGTTGCGGCTGGTGCGCGCGCCCGGGCTGGTGGCACGCGAATATGTGCTGGGGGCGCGCAAGCGGCATGTGCACCCCCTGAAGCTGCTGCTGTTCGCGGTGGCGCTGTTGGTCGTGGTGCTGGACAGAACCGGCTATCTCACCGCAGGCCAGACCACGCTGTCCGCGCAGATGCAGCTCGTGTCGGACTGGGCGCGCTGGTCGTTCAGCCTGGGCCTGTTCGCCATCATCATCGCGACGCGCGTGGTGCTGCGTCGGCGTCTGGACTACAACCTCGTCGAGCACCTGGTGCTGGCGTTGTACGTGCAGTTCGTGGTGATCGTGGCGAACCTGCTGAACCTCCTGCCGCTGTTGTTCCTCGATGCGGCCGCTTGGGCGCCACCGTGGCGGCAGGCGTCCGCGCACTACATGACCCCGCTCGAACTCGCGCTGGTGGGCATCGCCTGCGTGCAGTTCTTCCGACTCGACTGGCGGCGCGACGCATGGCGCATCGCCGCCGTGCTCGCGTTGTTCTTCCTCGCCAAGAAGGCGCTGCTGTTCGCCTACGGGCATTTCATCCAGCGGGTCGTGCTTGCGCACGCCGGCTGATCCGCTCCTTTTCCCTCTTTCATTGCATCGGACATCTCCATGAACCTTTCTCGCATGCGTGTTTCCTCCCTGGCCCTCGCGGTGCTGGCAGCCGTGGGCTGCGGCAAGGCCCCTGCAGTCGAAGCGGCGGGCAGTCCGCCGCAAGCGGCGCGCACGACGGCCGATGCCAACCTGGTCGCCGCGCAGATCGCCGACACCCTGCAGGCCTGTTCCTACGATGGCCGGCCCGTGCAGTTCGGCATGGGCGGCGCGGCGCCACGCGATTGCCGCGACATGATCGAACAGGTGATGGCGTTCACCGGGCTGCCGCAGAACTTCGACGTGACCGAAGCCGACGTGCCGAACGCGGCGGCGGCGATCCTGCTCGACCAGCAGAAGCTCCCGCACCGGGTGATCGCTTTCAATCCGCAGTTCATCGAACTGGTGCGTCGGGAAACCGGCGGCAATCCCTGGTCGGCGGTCAGCATCATGGCCCACGAAGCCGGCCACCACCTTGCCGGACACACCATCCAGCCCGGCGGCAGCCAGCCGCCGATCGAACTGGAGGCCGACAAGTTCAGCGGCTTCGTGCTGTACAAGATGGGGGCGAGCCGCAGCGACACGCTGAAGGCGATCAACACGCTGGTGCCGGAAGCGGTGCCCGGCGACAGCACCCACCCGGGACGCAGCCAGCGCGCGGCGGCAGTCGGTGACGGCTGGGATTCCGCGTGCCGGCAGACCGGCCGTGGCGATTGCGCCAGTGGCGCGCCTGGCAGCGCGCCAGCACCCGGCATCGTGGGCTCCGTCGTGCAATCGCCGGTGGCGCAAGAATCGGCCATCGACATCGGCGATGCGCCCGCCGCGCCGACCGCCACGCCTTCGCAAGCGCCCGTGGCGGCATCCGCATCCTCCACCGCGGTGGTGCTGCCCACGCCCGATCCGAAGGCGCTGCCGAGCAAGGGCATGCAATTCGTCTACGACGAGTACGGCATCCTCGATCCGAAGATCGTGGCCGATGCGGAACGGCAGATGTATGACCACGCCAAACAGCACGGCGTGGAGATCGTGACCATGCTGGTGAAAGACCTGCATGGCATGACCGCCGAGCAATACGGCTGGGCGATGATGCGGCAGTTGCGCGTGGGCAAGCTGGACGTCGGCAACGGCGCGGTGCTGGTGCTAGCGCCCGACCAGGGCCAGGCCGCGGCGGTCATGGGACCGGGCGTAGCGCTGGAGATGGGTTCGCATGACAAAAGCGCCCAGCTGAAACGCTGGATCGAGTCGGCGTGGCCGCAGTGCAAGCGCAAGAACGCCTGCGGCAACTGGACCGAAAACATGTTGTTGGCCGCCGACCACATCCGTCGGGACACCGACGACTGGGAATGGACCTTGCGCTATCAGTCGCTCGGCGACATCCAGGCGCAGGTGGCCGCCGAGAACGGCACCGTTCGCCCGCAGGACAGCGGGACCTGGCACAAGATCGTCCGCTTCGGCGGCACGGTCGTGGACCTGGCACCCCAAGCGGGCAACAAGGTGGCGTGGGTAAACGCGGCGCAGGTCGCAGACGGTCGCAAGGCGGTGCACGTGCGCAGCGACGAGGGGCTCACCGCGATGGTCTACCTGGATCCGCGCACCGAAGCGCTGATGCCCGGCGGCGCGTTGCAGGCCGGCAAGCGCTACGTCTTCATCGCGCGCGAGGCTGGGCTGTCGTGGAACCCGAAGGACACGCAGTCCCTCGACCTGCTCAGCTACGTGCAGGCGAAATGAGCGCGCCGCGCATCGCCGCCGGCATCACGTTCGCAAGCACGCTGGCGCTGGCGCCGGCATGGATGATGCTCGCCCTGCTGGGCGGCAATGGCTTGAACACCGAACAGGGCAACGTGCTGGTGGGCGGCGTGGGCGGGTGTCTGCTGGTGGCGTTGCTCGCGGCACCGTGGTCGGCGTTGCGGATGACCCGCGCGTTGCAGCTGAAGATGCCGGATCCACTCGCTGCCATCGCAGGCATCGGCGCTTCGATGCTCGCGGCAGTGCTCATGCTGGCGCTGGCGACAGGCGTGTTGCTTGGCGTGCTGGCAGGATGAAGTCCTTCACGACGCTGCTCCTGCTGCTCGCGGGTGCCGCCCACGCCGACGACCATTGGTGTGACCTGCCGCGTGCGCATCCACTCGATGCCGCGATGGCGGTGGCGATGGAGGCCAGCGGCGGTGTCACCGTCGACATGCACGATGCGCAAGGCGTGGCTTTCGACGGTTGGGATGCCGAACTCAACCGCCTCTATCGCAACGTGATGCAACAGTTCGGCGATGGCGTGCGCGCCATCACGCTGCGCGACGCGCAGCGCGCCTGGCTGGCATGGGACAGGGCCGAAACACGAAGCGACCTGGCCCAACAGGCAGAGGGTGGCAGCAGCGGTCCGCTGATGGTGACCGCCCTTGCGACGCAGCGTCGCCGCGCGCGTGCCTGCACCTTGCACGACATGCAGGGCGAACCGTGACGAATTGACCCTGTGCCAGCGGCAATGGATCATCCGGGATCCCCTGAAAGCCGCCCTCCATGTCAGCCACGGACGACATCACGCAATTGATGCAGCGATGGAGCGCGGGCGATGGCGGCGCGCTGGACGCATTGCTGCCGAAGGTCTACGCAGAACTGCGACGGCTCGCACGCATCCAGTTGAGCAGGCAACAGGGACATGACACCTTGCAGGCCACCGCGCTGGTCAACGACGTGCTGCTGAAGCTGATCGACCGCGACGTCCCGCAGCGACTGCAGAGCCGCGAACACCTCTACAACACCGCCGCTCGGATGATGCGCCAGCTGCTGGTGGACCGCGCCCGCAGCGCGAATGCCGACAAGCACGGCGGCGGCTGGCTGCGCGACGACTTCACCCGGGCGCTGGACCTGCCGATCCCCGAGCAGACCCGCCTGCCGGAGCTGGACGCGGCGCTGACCGAACTCGCGGTGCTGGAGCCGCGCATGGCGCAGGTGGTGGAGCTGCGCTACTTCATCGGCCTGAGCGTGGCCGAAGTGGCGGCGATGCTGGAACTGGAGGAACGCACCGTGTATCGGGACTGGGCGGCCGCGCGTGCATGGCTGAAGGATCGGCTGGGCGATTGACGCATGGGCGATGTCATGCAACGGCATCGCATTGCGTATCCCTCGCAGCATCGACAGACCCTGGCATGACCGCGACCGACGCCACCTTCGAACAACGCGCCCTGCACCTGGTCCGCGACCTGCTGGACATTGATGCATCGGCACGCGCCACGGCGTTGGCTGGCATCGAGCCGGAACTGCGGGCGCGGGTGGAAACCTTGCTGTCGCGGGTGGCGGACGACGACCTGCACGACGCGCCGCTCGACCAGCGCGTCGGTCCCTACCAGTTGCTCGAACGCATCGGCCAGGGCGGGATGGGCGAAGTGTTCCGCGCACGCCGCGTCGACGGCGCGTTCGAAAAGGACGTGGCGATCAAGCGCATCTGGGCTGGCCATGCATCGCTGGCCGCGCGCTTCGTGCGCGAGCGGCAGTTGCTGGCGCGACTGCAGCACCCGCACATCGCGCAGTTGCTAGACGGCGGCATCGACGATGCCGGCAAGCCCTGGCTGGCGATGGAGCTGGTGCGAGGCGACGACATCGCCACCTGGTGCGACGCCCAGGGCGCATCGCTGGCCCGTCGTGTGGAGCTGATGGCACAGGCCTGCGATGCCGTGGACCATGCGCATCGGCAACTGATCGTGCATCGCGACATCAAGCCGTCGAACATCCTGGTGGACGGGGAAGGGCACGCCAAGCTGCTCGATTTCGGCATCGCCCGCCTGCTGGACGAGCACGACGGCGAGCGCACGCAGACCCATGCAATGACCCCGGCCTGGGCGGCACCGGAACAGCAGCAGGGCGATCCGGTCACTACCGCGAGCGACGTCTACCAGCTCGGCCTGGTGGCGCGTGCGCTGCTCTCCGGCCTGCCGCGCGCCGGCAGCGCCGGGCGCATGTCGGCCGAGCATGCGCGCGTGCGCCGCGAGGCCCCCGCGATTGCCGATGTCCGTGCGCGTGTGCGCGGTACCACGCCTGAAGGCCTGCAGCGGCAGTTGCGTGGTGACCTGGACAGCATCGTCGCCCTGGCGACCGCGCGCGATCCGGACGAACGCTATCCCAGTGCGCGCGCCCTGGCGGATGACCTGCGAGGCTGGCTCCGCGGCAATCCCGTGCAGGCACGTCGCGACGAGCGCGGCTACCGCTTGCGCCGCGCCGCGCGCCGCTGGTGGCCGGCGCTCGCCGCAGGCGTCGCCGGCCTGGCATTCCTCGGCTTCCACTTCCACAGCCTGAGCAACGCACTCGGGCATACCGAACGCGCGCGCGCGCGCGCCGTGACCGCGGAGCGACAGGCCGCCGTCGATCGCGCGCAGGCGGAACGCGAGCGCGACGCCGCGCAGGCGGTCAGCGGCTACCTGGTCACCCTGTTCCGCGCCGCAAGCCCGGCCGCCACCCGCGGCGGCGAGATCAGCGCACGGGAGCTCTTGCGCAAGGGCGAGACGCAACTGGAGGAGGCCGTCGCCGGCGCGCAATCGCCGCCTGCGGTCGGCGCGATCTGGCAGGCGTTGGCGCAGGTGCACAACGAGCTCGGCGAATACCCGCGCGCGCTGGAACTGCAGCAGCGCGCCGTCGCCCAGCTGCGTCGCGACGGCAATCCGCAGGCGCTGGCCGAAGCGCTGCGGGTGCAGGCATGGGCGCACTATTTCCAGGACGACCCGCGCCATTTCCTCGAGCACGCGCAGGCATCGCACCGTCTCCTGGTCAGCGCCGGACTTGCCGATGGCCCGACGTTCGCGAAGACGTCATCGGCCCTGGGGTTGGCGTATTTCGTCAACGGCCAGCCCGATCGCGCCTGGCTGCAGTTCGATGCGTCAGTCGCGCTGGGCCGCAAGCTGGGCCCGAACGCGGCCGACGCGCACATCAAGAACCTGCTGAACGCCATTGCCGCCGCGAACGAAGCCAGCGAGCACGCGCGTGCCTATGCCTGGCTGGCCGAAGCCGAAGCCACCGCGATGCAACTGCGACCGCGCAACACCGACAGCGAATTGATGGTCGGCGCGCAACTGGGCGTCACCCTGCGCCGGCTCGACCGCCTGCCGGAAGCACGCGCGCGCCTCGAACCGATGGTCGCGCGCGCGCGCCAGCATTATGGCCTGGGTCATCCGCGCCTGGCTTTCGCGCAACTGGAGCTGGCCGCGCTCGACCTCGCCCAGGATCGCCCCGAACAGGCACTGGCCCGCATCGACGAACTGGAGCGGTTGGCCGCGCATGCCTTCAGCGCCGGGCACAGCACCCATGCCGACCTTGCCGGACTTCGCGGTGTTGCCCTGCTGATGCTGGGCAAGCCGGACCAGGCACGCGTTGCGCTGGCTCGTGCACGCAGCGTGCGGGGCGCCGGCTATACGCCCGAGGTCCGGGGTGACCTGGAGCAGGTTGCGATGGCGCGCAGCACCTGCGATGCAGGATTGCAGGACAAGGTGGCGCAGTTCACGGACTCCAGGCGGGCCGAGCCCTGGCAGCAGCGGCTCGGACAGCGGTGGCTCGGCGAATGCGCGCGCGCGCATTCGCGCAGCTGATCGAGCAGCACAGGCGCTTGCGACGCATGCGGATCGGTCATATCGATGTCAGCCTTTGCCGCATCGCCGCGTATCCCCGGAACCGCGCCAGTCAGGCGCTTTTCCCGGAGATCCCCCGATGCGCCTTCGCCACCGTCCTGTTCCGCTCGCCGCCACCCTCCTGCTGGCCCTCTTGCTGCCACCGCTGGCCATCGCCCATGACGCGCAGAACCAGCAGATCAAGAATGTCGCCGCGGGCACCGACCCCTCCGATGCGGTGAATGTCGCGCAGATGGAAAGCCGCGACCAGCAGGTGCTGGCGGCCGCGCAAAAGCATGCGGAGATCGGCGACGACGCGACCCTCGCCGCCGCGAAGGCGCATGCCAATGCAGGTGACGCGGCGACGCTCACCGCATCGAAGGCGTACACCGACACCACTGCCACGCAGACGCTGAACTCGGCGAAAGCCCATACAGACGTGAAGTTCGCCGCCTGGAACGACACCTTCACCCAATACCAGCAGCAAGTGGACCGCCGCTTCGCGCAGACCGACAGGCGCATCGACCAGATCGGCGCGATGGGCAGCGCGATGACCCACATGGCGGTGAACGCGGCGAACGGCGATTCCGCGAAGGGCCGCATCGCGCTTGGCGTCGGCGCGCAGGGCGGGCAGGGCGCGGTGTCGATCGGCTACGGCAAGCGCATCGGCGACCGCGGATCGTTCTCGTTCGGCGCGAGTTTCAGCAATGGCGAATCCGCCGTCGGCGGCGGTTTCGGCTTCGACCTCTGATTCGACACGGCACAGGGACGTGCCACCTCCGTCCGGCACGACGCCTCGACAAGGAAACGCCGGCAGCTGCCGGCGTTTCAGTTCCCGTTGCGATGCCCCGGATTACCAGATCTTCACCCGATCCTCGGGCTTGAGATACAGCTTCTGGCCGTCCTTGACCTTGAAGGTCTCGTACCAGGCGTCGATGTTGCGCACGGTCAGTGCGCGCCAGCGTGCCGGCGAATGGCCACCGCCGATCACCTGCGCACGCAGCGATTCGTCGCGGAATTTCGCCCGCCATGCCTGGCCGAAGGCAAGGAAGAAACGTTCGTCGCCCGTGAGCCCGTCGATCACCGGTGCCGGCTTGCCGCCCAAGGACGCGCGGTACGCGGTGTACGCCGCCTGCAGCCCGGCGACATCGGCGATGTTCTCGCCCAGCGTCTGTTCGCCATTGAGCGTCAGGCCCGGCAATGCCTCGTAGCTGTTGTATTGCGCGACGAGCTTGTCGGTGGCGGCCTTGAAATGCGCGGCATCGTCCTTCGTCCACCAGTTGCGCAGGCGACCTTCGGCATCGAACGCGGATCCGAGGTTGTCGAAGCCGTGGCTGACCTCGTGGCCGATCACCGCGCCGATCGCGCCGTAGTTCGCGGCATCGTCGGCCTTGGGATCGAAGAACGGTGCTTCCAGGATCGCGGCCGGGAAATTCATCGCGTTCTGCAGCGGCAATTGCACGGCATTGACCCGCTGCGGCGTCATCCACCATTCTTTGCGATCCGGTGCCTTGCCGAGCTTGGCGGTCTGGTGGCGATACTCTGCCTGCTCCGCGCGCAGCGCATTGCCCAGCGGATCATCGCGCTTCACTTCGTAGGCCGAGTAGTCGCGCCAGCTGTCCGGATAGCCCACGCCGACCAGCATCGTCTCGGCCTTGGTCTTGGCGATCTGCCTGGTCTCCGGCGACATCCACGCCAGCTGGTCCACGCCGTCGCGGAATGCAGCCAGGATGTTGCTGACCATCGCCTCGACCCGTGCCTTGGACGAGGCCGGGAAATACTGCTTCACGTACAACTGGCCGATGGCATCGCCCAGTGCGCCGTTGGTGTCGGCGATCGCGCGCTTCCAGCGGTCGCGCTGCTGGACGGTGCCCTGCAACTGCGTGTTGTAGAAGGCGAACTTGAGGTCTGCGTAGGCTTTCGGCAACAGGCTTGCGCTGTGGTCGATCGCACGGAACTGCAGGTAGTCCTTCCACGTCTGCAAGGGCTCGCTGGCGACCAGCGCGGAGAGCTTGCTGATCGCCTGCGGTTGCCACGCGAAGATCGTCTGCTGGCTGGCCAGCCCGGCGCCATCGAGGAATGCGCTCCAGTCGATGCCGGGTGCCTGCTTCGCCAGATCCGCCGTGGGCCAGGGATTGTTGGCCTTGTGCACGTCCTGGCTGTCGATCACGTTGGCGTGCGCCTTCGCGATCTTCATCTCCAGGTCGAAGATCGTCTTCGCCTTGCGGTCCGCATCGGCATCGCCGGCGAGCGTGAGGAGCGACGCGATGTAGGCCTGGTAGGCGGCACGGTTGGCGTCCATGCCGGGACCGCTGGCCAGGTAGTACTCGCGGTCCGGCATGCCCAGGCCGCCCTGCATCAGGTAGCCCACGTTCTTCGACGGATCTTCCAGTCCCTGCGCCACGAACAGGCCGAACAGATTGTCGGTGTGGAAATTCGTGTCGTTGAGCGGATCGGTGTCCGCGCGCACCTGCCCGCCCAGGTAGCGCGAGAGCGAAGTGCGGTCGCTGATCGCGGACACCTTGTCCAGCGTCGGCTGCAGCGGTGCCAAACCGCGCGACTCGATGCCGGCCTCGTCCATGAACGCGGCGTAGTAGTCGGCGATCTTGCGCTCGTTGCTGCCCGCCGCCGCTTCGGATTTGTCCAGGCCCTGGATGAGGTCGGCCAGGCGCTTCTCGCCGCGCTCGGCGATGTAGAAGAACGTGCTCACGTTGGCCCGATCCTCCGGGATTTCTGTCGCTTGCTTCCACGCGCCGTTGGCGTACGCGTCGAAGTCGTCGCCCGGCTGCACGGCCTTGTCGATGCCGGCCAGGTCGATGCCGGACGTCGCTGCCACAGCTGCAGCGGTGGCAGCAGGCGTGGGTTGCGTCGAGGTCGTGCCGCGGTCGCAGGCGGCGAGCGATGCAAGGATGGCCAGCGCGAGCACGGCGCGGCGAAGGGACATGGACGACATGGGCGAAGCCTCGCGTGGATGACTCGCGCATCCTGCGCCGATCCGGCGCAGGAACATGTGCAGGAAGTCAGTCACCCCCTCATGCGGCGAAGATCGAATGTGGAGGCAACTGCGAGAATCGGATCGCCATGGCGCGCGCGGGAGGACGATCCTGGACGCCTGAGACCACTTCCCCTGGCAGGAATCGTGAGGTGACATTCCACCCCAACGATGATCCAATCGGGGCCTCGCGCGCAGTCAAAGATCCTGAGGAAGAACACGAATGGCAACCAAGCAACCGGCTCCGTTCGCCATGGAAGAATTATCGTTTGCAGCCAAGCCTGCCTCGATGAAGCTGTGCGTTCGTCCGCTTGAGAAGCTCAAGGACGCTGCTACCTGATCTTGCCGGCGACGGGAGATATCGCGAATGGCAGGGGTGCTCGAGGGATGACCGAATCGCCGGCGCAAGTCAAGCTGGGCTATCAACTGCTGCGCCAGGGGCGACCATTGGACGCACTCCGGTTGAGCGACCAGATCCTTCGGTCCTCGCCCGAGAATCCGCATGCGCTGGTGCTTGCTGCCGAAGCGCACCTGATGGACGAGAAGCTAGTCGAGGCCCTGGCGCTGATGGAGCGCGCCATCGTTGCAAGTGGCGGGAACCCCATCCTCAAACTCAAGAAGGGTCGGCTGCTCCTGGAAATGCGTAGACGCGCGGAAATTCCACCGCTCGTCAAGGACGTGGCAACCCAGGCGACAAGCAATGGCAATCTTCTCTGGCTTCTCGGGAACCTCTGCTATCGCTGCAACATGCAATCCGAGGCCATCCGCTATTTCGATGCGGCGCGCACACTGATTGGCGACGAGCCTGGCCTTGTGTACGAGCTTGCGCTTGCGCGCTTCTTCAGCGGTGCGTCGGAGCAGGCTGAACGCGATCTTGACCGGATTCCAGCGAACTCGCCCCAGAGTGCGTATGCGATGTATCTGCGCGCGACGCTGCGCAAGCAGACACCGCAGCGCAACCACGTAGCGGATCTGCGCGAAAAGATCCGGCAAGGCACCCGAACCCAGGCGGACACGGCATCCCTGCACTACGCATTGGCGAAGGAACTCGAGGACCTCGGGGAGTTCGATGAATCGTTTTCCGCGTTGCGCATCGGCGCAGCAGCGCAGCGAAGCACCCTGCGATATGACGTGCGCCATGACATCGCGGCGATGCGTGCGATGCAGGCGGCATACACGGCTGAGGCGTTTCAGACACAAGCAACGGATGGTGATGCCGGGGAAGGTGCGATCTTCGTCCTCGGGATGCCTCGCAGCGGAACCACGCTGGTCGAGCGATTCCTGACCCAGTCCGGACAGGTACGATCCGCGGGTGAGTTGCCTGACTTCCCCAACCTCCTGACCGAAGCCGTAGCGCACATCGCCGACACCCGCGCCGACCTGACGCCCGCGGCAGCGTCACTGGGAATCGATTTTCCAGCCCTTGGTCGCGAGTACATGCGCGGCGCGCGCGAAGCCGCTGGCGGGCATCGAGTGTTCATCGACAAGGCGCCCCTGAACTTTTTCTACTGCGGCGCGATCCGAATGGCATTGCCCCGCGCCAAGATCATCCACCTTTGGCGGGATCCCCTGGACAACTGCTACGCGCTGTTCAAGACCTTGTTCTTCGGTGCGTACGATTTTGCCTGCGACCTCGAGGATCTTGCCCGGTACTACATTGCATATGACCAATTCATGCGTCATTGGCACATGGCGATGCCAGACCGAATCCTGAGCGTGCAGTACGAAGACCTGGTGACGACGCCGGAAATCGAAGCAAGACGCATCTACGCCTGGTGCCAGCTGGAGTGGAACGATGCGGCGCTGGATTTGCCGAAGGCCGGTCAGGTGTTTGCCACCGCCAGCGCAGCGCAAGTGCGTGAACCCATCCATCTGCGTTCAGTTCACAGCTCCCGTCGCTACTGGAACCAGCTTTCATCCCTCAGGGACACATTGACTGCCGCCGGAATCCCCCTGCAGCCGTGAGGATTCCGCTTGCCAGCAGGGAACACAAGAACACAACGCAAGGGGCAACGGCGGACCGGGAGCTGAATGCCGACATCGTCATTTCCACGCGCATAGCGCAGACCTTGCTGATCCATGCGAAGGACGACGCGGTCGAGCCCGTCCACTGGTCCGAGGGAGACGCGAGGGAACTTCGGAAGGTCGTGTGGACGTGACGCTCAACAGCCACGAGACCGCTGGCCGTGCGTTCGGAGTCAGGAGCAAGGCATGAGCACGGACCGATGGATGGACGATGCCCGTGGCTGGCCGCAGGAGGTATGCGAAATCGAAGGTGCATGGATCCCGCGCCTGCGCACCTCGCGGTGATACGCGAAGATGTCATCGAGGCAGAGGTAGACCACCGAGGTCCGCGCCGCGTCGGGCGGCGGATTGATCGATTCATCCACCATGATCCGGCAATCGTCCAGCACCAGCATCGCCCAACGCCCCAGTCGTCGTTGCGCCCCTCGGCGAGGTCATGTGCAGGAGGTCATTCGGCGACGCGGCAGCCGCACAAAAAAACAGGCGCCGGGTTGCCGGCGCCTGCGAACCACGGGGGAGGGCGTGGTTACTGGGTGATGTCCACGTTCCTGGTTTCGCGCAGGAACAGGGTGCCGATGACCAGTGTCATCAACGCGATGCCGATCGGATACCACAGGCCGTAGTAGAGGTTGCCGGTACCCGCGACCAGCGCGAACGAGATCGCCGGCAGGAAGCCACCGAACCAGCCGTTGCCGATGTGGTACGGCAGCGACATCGAGGTGTAGCGGATGCGGGTCGGGAACAGCTCGACCAGGAACGCGGCGATCGGGCCGTAGACCATGGTCACGTAGATCACCAGCACCCACAGCAGGAACAGCGTCATCGGGATGTTGATGCGCGCGGTGTCCGCCTTTTCCGGATAGCCGGCGCTGGTCAGCGCCGCCTTCAACGCAGCGCCGAACTCGCCCGCCTTCGCCTTCACTTCGTCCTTGCCCAGGCCGGCGGCTTCGTACGACACCACCGTGTTGCCGCCCACCTGCACCTGCGCCAGCGCACCTGCCGGGCCCGGCTGGATGTCATGCGGCACGCCGGCCTTGGTCAGTGCGGCGGTAGCCATGTCGCAGGAGCTGGTGAACTTGCGGATGCCGACCGGATCGAACTGGAAGCTGCAGGTCGCGGGATCGGCGATGACCACCGCCGGCGACGACGTGCGCGCTTCCTCGATCGCCGGATTGGCGTAGTGGGTGATGCCCTTGAAGATCGGGAAGTAGGTGATCGCCGCCAGCAGGCAGCCGGCCATGATGATCTTCTTGCGGCCGATCTTGTCCGACAGCCAGCCGAAGAACAGGAAGAACGGCGTGGCCAGCAGCAGCGCGCCGGCGATCAGCAGGTAGGACACGGTCGGGTCGACCTTGATCATGCTCTGCAGGAAGAACAGCGCGTAGAACTGGCCGCCGTACCAGACCACCGCCTGGCCCGCGGTGGCGCCGAACAGCACCAGCAGCATCAGCTTCAGGTTGCCGCCCTTGAGCGAATCGCGGAACGGCTGCTTCGAGCCCTTGCCCTCGGCCTTCATCTGCTGGAACAACGGCGACTCCGCCAGTTGCAGGCGGATCCACACCGACACGCCGAGCAGCACGATCGAGCCCAGGAACGGGATGCGCCAGCCCCAGTCCTCGAACGCTTCCGTGCCCAGGGTCAACCGGCAGGCCAGGATCACCGCCAGCGACAGGAACAGGCCCAGCGTCGCCGTGGTCTGGATGAAGGCGGTGTACAACCCGCGCTTGCCAGGCGGTGCGTGTTCGGCCACGTAGGTCGCCGCGCCGCCGTACTCGCCGCCCATCGCCAGGCCCTGGGCCAGTCGCAGCACGATCAGGATCACCGGCGCGGCGATGCCGATGCTCGCGTAGTTGGGCAACACGCCGACCAGGAAGGTCGAGATGCCCATGATCAGGATGGTGACCAGGAAGGTGTACTTGCGGCCGATGCGGTCGCCCAGGCTGCCGAAGAACGCCGCGCCGAACGGCCGCACGAAGAAGCCCGCGGCGAAGGCCAGCAGCGCGAAGATCATGCCGGTGGTTTCGTTGACGCCGCTGAAGAACTGCTTGGCGATGATCACCGCCAGCGAGCCGTAGAGATAGAAGTCGTACCACTCGAACACGGTGCCGAGGCTGGAGGCGAAGATGACCTTCTTGTGGCCCTTGGTCAGGTCGCCCGCGGGTGCAGGTTGCGCGGTCGTGGAACTCATGTGATTCCCCTTAGAAGCTGTACTTGACGGAGGTGTGCAGGCGGCGCAGGTCGCCATCGGCGCCGCTCTCCACCTCGCGATTGCCCCAGATCAGTTCCGCGCCGATGTCGAGTTTCGGGAACGGACTGTAGATCAGGTTGGCGTGCACCGATTGCGCGGACCTGGTGACCCCAAAACCGGTCCAGTCGGTGTCGTTGTCCAGCTGCGCGCGGGAGAACATCAGGTTGCCGCGCAGCTTCGGGTCGAACACGTGTCGCCACGCGACGAAGCCGGCCAGCACGCCGGTGCCTTCGATGTCGGAGCCGGTCGCATCCAGCGCGCCATCCGCACCCAGCGCGAAGCCGACATAGCGGCCGATGCCCTGGCCGCCGGTGAGCATGTAGCGGATGTCGTCGTTCTTGCCGATGTTGTATTTGCCCGACACGCTCACGCCGAAGCCGCTGCCGTCGGCGCTGGTGGTGGCGGTTTCGTAACGCAGCTGGCGCGCCAGGCCGGCGACGCTGAAGTGGCCCCACTCGCCCTTCCTGGTCCAGCGCGCGGTGACGTCCGGCATCACCCCGTCGTCGCTGTTGCTGCGGGTGGTGCTGCGGTACGCGGTGACCACGGTCTGCGGGTTCTCCAGCGACACCGAGAACGCGCCGCTGGTGTAGCGCAACTGTGTCTGCCGCACGAAGGTGGTGCCTTCGGTCGGGCCGACGAAGTCCACCGCATCCGGCAACGCCGCGGTGTCCTGGAAGTTCGACCAGGCCTGGCCGGCCAGCCACTTGTCCCAGGTCACGTAGGCCTGGCGCAGGGCGAGCGCGTGGGTGTTGGTCGCGGCCTCGTTGCCGATCTGGTTGCTGCCGCCGCCGAACAGGTCGAACTCCAGGTAGGCGCGGGTCTTGTGGCCCTGCATCTCGCCATCGGCGGCGAACCAGAAGCGCGAGAACTGCGCATGGGTGTCGGTGTCGACGTGCGATTCGTCGGCACCGCCGACCGGGATCGCGCTGGGCAGGTAGAACATGCGCCCGGCGCTGCCGTCGGCGATCTCGCCGGCGTTGGTGTCGGTCGCCATCGCATCGACCTTGATGAAGCCACCAAAGCTGAAGCGGCCATTCGGATTGCCGGCGGTGAGAATGGGCGTGCCCTGGATCGACTTGGCCGGATCCGCAGCGGGCGCGGCCTGCGCGACCTTGACCTGGTCCAACAGCGCCTTGGTATCGACGATGCTGGCCTGTTGCTGTTGCTGCGCGCCGATCAGTGCCTGCACCTGCGCTTCCAGTTGCGCGATGCGCGCTTCCAGTTCTTTCTCTTTCGCGGTCTGCGCCATCGCCATGCCGGGCGCCAGCAGGGCCAGCGTCATCGCCAGCGCCAACCGTTTGCGCGGTGCGTTCGTTGCCATCGTGATCCCCTCCCAGGGCATCCGTGGATGTCCACGGAAGCTGGAGGGTGCGCGTGCACATGGTGGCGCGACCATTCGCCTTTGGTCGCAAACGGGCCCGCTTACGACCATCGTCTAAGCCGCCTGCGGCAATGCAGCAGGAGGGATGCGGCACACTTGCACGCAGGGCGGCACAGGCCGCGCGAGACATGCAACGGAGTGACGACATGGGCGATGTATATCCGGTGGACCCCGCGTTCGGTGCCGCCATCGGCAGCGATGCCTACGCGCGCATGTGCGCCGATGCGGCCGCCGATCCCGAAAGCTTCTGGCGCGATGCCGCCAAGCGCCTCGACTGGTATCGCGCGCCGACGCAGATCAAGGACGTCAGCTACGACCTCAAGGATTTCCACATCCGCTGGTTCGCCGATGGCGAGCTCAACGCAAGCGTCAATTGCCTGGATCGCCATCTGGCATCGCGCGGCGACCAGGTCGCGCTGATCTTCGAACCGGACAGCCCCGACGCACCGTCGCAACGCATCACCTATCGCGAACTGCATGCGCGCACCTGCAAGCTGGCCAACGCGCTGCGCAACCTCGGCGTGCAGAAGGGCGACCGCGTCACGATCTATTTGCCGATGATCCCCGACGCGGCCGTCGCCATGCTCGCCTGCGCGCGCATCGGCGCGGTGCATTCCGTGGTGTTCGGCGGCTTCGCCCCGCAATCGATCGCCGACCGCGTGCAGGACTGCGGAACGAAATTGATAATCACCGCCGATGACGGCCTGCGCGGCGGCAAGAAGATCCCGCTGAAGGCGAATGTCGATGAAGCGTTGAAGCTGCCCGGCACCAATACCGTTGAAACCGTTTTGGTCGTGCGCCACACCGGCGGCGCGGTGGACATGCAGATGCCGCGCGACCGCTGGTTCGATGCGGTGGTCGATGGCCAGCCCGACACCTGCGAGCCCGAACGCATGAACGCGGAAGATCCGCTGTTCATCCTCTACACCTCCGGCAGCACCGGCAAGCCGAAGGGTGTACTGCACACCACCGGCGGCTACTTGTTGTGGGCCGCGTACACGCATGAACTGGTGTTCGACCTGCGGCCGGGCGATGTCTACTGGTGCACCGCGGACGTGGGTTGGGTCACCGGCCACAGCTACATCGTCTATGGGCCGCTGGCGAACGGCGCGACCGAAGTGATGTTCGAGGGCGTGCCGAACTATCCGAACGTGTCGCGCTTCTGGGAGGTCATCGACAAGCACCAGGTCACGATCTTCTACACCGCGCCGACCGCGATCCGCGCGCTGATGCGCGAAGGCGACGCGCCGGTGAAGCGCACCTCGCGCGCGTCGCTGCGCCTGCTCGGCAGCGTCGGCGAACCGATCAATCCGGAAGCATGGCGCTGGTATTACGAGACCGTCGGCGACAGCCGCTGCCCGGTGGTCGATACCTGGTGGCAGACCGAGACCGGCGGCATCCTCATCTCGCCGCTGCCCGGCGCCATCGACCTCAAGCCCGGTTCCGCGACCAAGCCGCTGCCCGGCGTGATACCTGCACTGGTCGATGCGAACGGCGGCATCCTCGACGGCGCGACCGAAGGCAACCTGGTCCTGCTGGATTCCTGGCCCGGGCAGATGCGCAGCGTCTACGGCGACCACCAGCGTTTCATCGACACCTACTTCAAGACCTATCCCGGCATGTACTTCACCGGCGACGGTTGCCGCCGCGACGAAGACGGTTACTACTGGATCACCGGCCGCGTCGACGACGTGATCAACGTCAGCGGCCACCGCATCGGCACCGCGGAAGTGGAGAGCGCGCTGGTCTCGCACCCCAGGGTCGCGGAAGCAGCGGTGGTCGGCTTCCCGCACGACATCAAGGGCCAGGGCATCTACGCCTACGTGACCCTGCTGGCCGGCGAAACCGAATCGGAAGAACTGCGCAAGGAACTGGTGGCGTGGGTGCGCAAGGAGATCGGGCCGATCGCCTCGCCCGACCACCTGCAATGGGCGCCGGGCCTGCCGAAGACGCGAAGCGGAAAGATCATGCGCCGCATCCTGCGCAAGATCGCCGAGGACGCGCCGGACCAACTGGGCGACACCAGCACGCTGGCGGATCCGTCGGTGGTCGACTCCCTGGTCAGGAACCGCAAGGGCGGCTGACCCGCGCGCCATGACCACCATCCTCATCGCCGACGACCACCCGCTGTTCCGCGAGGCACTGCGCGGCGTGGCGTTGCGCCTGCTGCCTGGCGCGCAGATCCGCGAGGCGGAGAACGCCGACGCGCTATACGCGATGGTCGATGCCGAACCGGATGCCGACCTGCTGCTACTCGACCTCAACATGCCCGGCACGCAGGGCTTCTCCGCGCTGGTGCACCTGCGCGCCGCGCATCCGCAACTGCCGGTGGCGATGGTCTCCGCGCGCGAGGAACCCGAGGTGATGCGTCGCGCGCTGGACCACGGTGCGATGGGCTTCATCCCGAAATCTTCCGATGCCGCGACGCTGGCCACCGCGTTGCAGCAGGTGCTCGACGGCGAACGTTGGGTGCCCGACGCGGCGCTCAACGCGGCGCCCATCGCCGACGACGAACGCGCCATCGCCGCGCGGGTACGCGAACTCACCCCGCAACAGTTCCGCGTGCTGCAGATGCTCGGCACCGGCCTGCTCAACAAGCAGATCGGCTACGAACTCGGCGTGTCGGAAGCGACCATCAAGGCGCACATGAGCGCCATCCTGCGCAAGCTCGGCGCCAACAACCGCACCCAGGCCGTGTTGCTCGCCGGCAAGCTGGCGGTGGATCCGGACAAGGTGGTGGCGCCGGAGGGCGATTGAGGGCAATCGCGCGTGTTCGGAAAATCCTTTGGAGGCAGATGCTTTCGACCTTACATCTACGGTGCATCAATTATCTAAGATGTTGGGAAAACGTAATGGGCCATCAGGGCGCAACTGCCCTGCACGCCCCAGCGGCCGAGCAGCCCGCGCATGCCGGATTGGCTTATCGACATCGGCCTTGCCGCGATTCCTTCGCTGATATCTCGTTCGCAAAAAAACCGGCCCCTCGCGGGGCCGGTCTTCTTGCATCACGAAGCGCGGATCAGCGGATCAGAAATCGTAGCGAGCGCTGAAGCGGAAGCTGCGCGGTGCGGAGTAGTACAGCTCCTGGCCGAAGCGCGGATTGACGGTCGTGCGGCTGCTGGCCGAACGCTCGTAATAGCCGGTTGCGGTCTGGGTGTTGAACAGGTTCAGCACGTCCATCGACAGGGTCAGGCCATCCAGCCATTTCGGCGTGTAGGCCACGTTGACGTTGAACGTTGCGGTCCACGGTGTTTCACCCAGGCTGCCGCGCGGCGAGAACACGTACTCCGGGTTCGGAGTCACGTTCGGATTGTTGACCGCCGTCTGTGCACCCGGCACGCCGCAGTAGCTGTAGTAGGCGTTGTTGTACAAGCCCGGCTTCGCGTACGGCCAGTAGCTGTAGCAGCTACGCGGACGTCCGCTCTGCACGATGGCCGAACCACCCATGCGCCATTCGTCGGTGAAGCGGTACGTGCCGATCATCTTGATCTGGTGCGTGCGGTTGTTCGGCAGTGAGCCGTTCACGCCGAACATCAGTTCCGGCAAGTCCCAGTCCTGGGTGACGGAGACGTCGCCCTGGCCGCCAGCGCCCGTGTCCACGGAGGAGTTCAACTGGCCTTCCGCGTTGCCCCAGTTGTGCGACAGGGTGTAGTCCACCTTGCCGAAGAACTTGCCCTTGCGGTACTGGGCGTACATGTCCAATGCGACGTATTTGCGCTTCAGCGCCGGGAACGCGGTACCGAAGTCGACGGAGAAGTCGTGCGTCACCTGGACCAGGTTGCCGGTGCCGTCGTCTTCCCAGAAGGTTGCCACGTTGGCGCCCGCGTTGAAGATGAAGCATTCGCTGGGGCAGATATCGTCGATGGCGCTCTTCAGGTCGCGGTACGTGGCCTTGACGCCCCACGAGAACGCGTCGGTCTCGTTGCGCTCCATGCCGATCAGGAACTCGTCCTGATAGTGCGGCTTCAGGTCGATCTGGGCGATCGTGCGCGGATCCTTGTCGTAACCGCATTCCACGTTCGAGGACATGCCACCGTTGTCGCAGGTGTAGACGCTGTTCGGGTTGGTATACGGAATCGCGGTCAGGCCGGTCGGCGTGCCGTCGGCCGCGATGCCGGTGTACGTGAAGTATTGCGCGGAACTCAACGAGGGGTTGGAACCACGCACCGACACGTTGTTCGGCAGGGCCAAGTGGTACCGGCCCATGTTGCCGAAGACCTTGAACGTGGAATCGCCGTTCACGTCCCAGCTGAAACCGATGCGCGGCGCCCAGTTGTTCTTCTGCTCCACATAGGCTTCGCCATTGCCGTTGTAATTCGTGAATCCGTCGTTGCGCAGGCCCAGGCTCAACAGGAAGTTCTCGGTGATGTGCCAGCGGTCTTCGATGAACATGGCCTTCTGCTTCACGGTCGTGCCACCGCCATGCTCGGAATAGTTCTTGGTCACGTAGTAGCCATTGGCGCCCAGGCCGCCACCCGAAGCGGGCGAGCCGACATAGTGGCTGGCATCAAGCGCGGCGTTCGGGTTGCTGGCAAGGCCGTAGGACCAGTAGTAGCCGGTCGGGCCGACCACGTTGTCGCCACGGTAGGAGTAAGCCTCGAAGTAGTCGTAGCCCGCACGCAATTCGTGGTCACCAATGGTGTAGTTGATGTCGAAACGGCGTGCCTTGGTTTCGTCCAAACCGTCGTAGTTGTACGTCGGTCCGAATTTCTGCGGGTTGCTGATGCCCGCAAACGCCGTGGGCACCACCGTTGGCGAGATGCTGACGTAGGTCTTGCTTGAGTCGTAGCCCTCGAGCGGATTGGCCAAGGTGTCGATCTTCTGCTGGCCGAACATGGCAGAAACGCTCAGGTTGTCGGTCAGGTAGCCGGTGTACCTGCCGATGTACAGGCGTGTGTTCGATTCCGTCTTGTTGGTGTTGAACAAGACATTGTCGCGCTCGTTGGTCTCGTAGTTGTAACCGTAGTACTCGGAATCGACCTTGCCGTTGTCCTGGATCCCGGTCAGCTCGATGATGTGGTCGTCATTGATGTTCCAGTCCAGTTTCACCGTCCAGCGCGGATCGGTGAACTTGGTGACACCCCACGCTTGGGCACGGCTCGTCGCAGCGAGTGCCGGAGCGCCCGCGGCGGTCTTGCCCGTCAGGTTGGCCGAATAGCGGGAAATTTCCTGGTCGGTCTGGCTCTGTTCGGCATTGGCATAGATGAACAGTCGATCCTTGATGATCGGGCCACCCACGTAAAAACCGTAGACCTGCGTACCGGACTTGTTGAAACGGTTGAGGTCGTACAGCTTGCCGTCAGTCCAGTTGGCCGGATTATTGCCGGCCGTGGTGTTGTAGTGGGTCGTGGCGTTCCAGAAACCCGTTTCCGGGTAATAGATGTCCTTGTAGTCGCTGCGCAGGGACGCCGGGGTGTAGATGGCGTACACGCCGCCCTTCCACTCGTTGGTGCCGCGCTTGGTGATGATGCTGATCACGCCACCCGTGCTGCGGCCGAACTCGGCGCCGTAGCCACCCAGCAGGACCTGTTGCTGCGCGATGGAGTCGAAGCCCAGCGTCGTCGAACCGATGTTGGTGAGCGGGTTGGTGACCGGGAAGCCGTTGATGTAGTAGGCGTTCTCGGAGGCGGCCGCGCCACCGAAACTGCCGACGCTGGAGGAGCGGCTGTTGTAGGCGGTGGAATTGATCACGCCCGGTGCCAGCAGCGCCACGGCATTGATATCGCGGGCAACGGCGAGTTCCTGGAGTTGCTCGGCGGTGAATACCGTCCGGCTATCCGTCTGGGAGACGTCGATGGTTGCGATCTGGCTGGCGTTCACGGTCACGGTGCCCAAGGTCGTCGTAGCGTCGCCGAAGTCGACTTGGGCACCTGATGACACCAATACCGTGACGTCGCGGGCGTCGCTGCCGGCGGTCACCTTGTAGCGACCGGCGGGCAGGGACGGCGCGCTGTATCGGCCGTTCGCGTCCGCGGTGACGGTGCGGGTCAGGCCCGTGTCACTGACGATGGTGACGGTCTGGCCGGCTTCGGCCTTGCCGTAGATGGCACCTGATGTGCTTTGCGCATGGATGCCGCCGGCGAAGCACATGCCGAGCGCGACGGTAAGCGCGCTCCGCTTCAAGCCTTTGGCGAAATATTTGGAAGCCATTGCGATGAGTCCCCATTAAGAAAAGTGAAAATCAAGACGCCCCAATGCCTGACCTGAATCGGTCATGACCGGCCGACTATAGGGCAATCACAAATCGTTAACAAATCTGGGGTGGTTTTGGAGGGCGCTCTTTCAGGTCCGCACCGACGCCAAAAACGCCCGCAGCGACGCCGGCTTGATCGGCTTCGTCAGTACGCGATAACCACGCAAGCGCGCGTTGCGCTTGAGCGCATCGCTGCCATCCGCGGTGAGCAACGCACCGCGCACCTCGCCGCAGGCGGCACGCAACGCATCCAGCGTGTCGAGTCCGTCGAGGCGGTCGTGAAGGTGGTAATCGACCAGCAGCACGTCGGGGCGCTCGCTGGTGAGCAACAGCGCATCGTCGACTGTCGACGCGCAGGTGACCTCCACGCCCCAGCGACCGAGCAGCGCGCGCATGCCCGCCAGGATTTCCGGATCGTTGTCCACGCACAGCACGCGCAGGCCGTGCAGGGCGGCGTCGTGCGTTTCCATCGACGCGCGCGGTGAGGTGTCGTGTCGCAGCGGTGCGCTGGCACGCGGCACGCGGATGCCGAACACGCTGCCGCGGCCCACGGTGGAGCGCACGTGCAACGGATGGTCCAGCACGGCGGAGATGCGCTGGCAGATCGACAGGCCCAGGCCCAGGCCGCGTTCGCCGCGCTCTCCGGGTTGGTCGTAGCGATGGAACTCCTCGAAGATCTGTTCCAGGTGATTGGCGGGGATGCCGGGGCCGGTGTCCCAGACTTCCAGAGAAATGCCATCGCCGCGCCGCCGTGCCGCCAGCAGCACGCCGCCGCTTTGTGCGTAGCGCAGCGCGTTGCCGATGAAGTTCTGCAACGCACGTCGCAGCAGGCGGCGATCGCTGCGCACCGGCATGACATCGGGTGCGTGGATGCGCAACGCCAGCCCGCGTTGCGCAGCGGTGGGCGCGTATTGCGCCTGCAGTTCGCGCAGCAGTTCGGCGGCGTCGAAGTCCGTCCATTGCGGCTGCAGCACGCCGGCATCGAGCCGCGACACATCCAGCAAGCCGTCCAGCAATTCCTCGGCGGCGCGCAGCGACGCATCCACGCGCGAGGCCAGCCGCGCTTGTTCCTCCGCGTCGCCGCCTTCGTGCATCGCCGAAGTGAACAGGCGCGCCGCATGCAGCGGCTGCAGCACGTCATGGCTGATCGCGGCCAGGAAGCGCGTCTTGCTCTGCTGCGCGGCCTCGGCCTCGCGGGTGCGCAGTTCGACGCGTTGCTCCAGCGTCTCGTTGATCTCGCGCAGTTCGCGCTCGACGCGCTTGTAGTCGGTGATGTCGCTGTAGCTGGTGACGTAGCCGCCGCCGGGCAGGGCGCGACCCAACAGTTCGATCACCTGGCCATTCGCGCGAACGCGCTCGAACACATGCGGCAGGCCCGCACGCAGATGCTCCAGGCGACGATCGACGTGCGCATCGATGTCGCCCGCGCCCATCTCGCCGCGTTCGGCATTCCAGCGCAGCAGGTCCGCGACCGGGCGGCCGACGTAGAGCATGCCGTCCGGATAATCGAACAACTGCTGGTAACGGCCATTCCACGCGACCAGTCGCATGTCGCTATCCACCACGCTGACGCCATGCGGGATGTTCTCCAGCGTGGTGGTGAGGATCTCGCGGTTGAAGCGCAGCGCGTGGCTGGTTTCGTCGAGCAGGCTGACCACTTCGCCGAGCTCCATGCCGGAGCCGCGCAGCACCGAGGTCAATGCGCTGCGCGCCGAGGCGGCGCCGAGCGCCGAGGCCAACAGGCGCTCGCTGAATTGCACGAGTGCGCGGTCGGCAGGTTGCTGCGGATCCCAGGGATGTTGCTGTTGCGAGGTGTAGTCCTGGAACGCACGGCGCGCGTGCTGTTCGCCGAGGATGCGTTCGGCCAGCGTGAGCAGTTCGCTGCTGCGCACCTTGCCGGCCCAGCCGCCGGGCGCCAGCATCGGTCGGTGTGCGTATGGATCGAGATAATCGGCGGCGGCAAGCTGATCCTGCAGTAGCGGCCGATGCCGCATCGACATGAACACGAACGCCGCGACGTTGCCGAGCAGCGACCAGAACACGCCATGCGTCAGCGGATCCCAGCCGCTCAATCCGAACAGCGATTCCGGCCGCAACCAGCGCTGGCCGAGCGGGCCTTCCAGCATCCACGCGGGTGGCGGTCCCTCCGTCTGCAGCAACGCCGGCAGCAGCAGGCACCAGACCCACAACACCGCGCCGGTGAGCACGCCGGCGTACGCGCCCGCGCGGCTGGCACCGCGCCAGTACAGGCCGCCGATCAGTGCCGGCGCGAATTGCACGACCGCGGCGAAAGCGAGCAGGCCGTGTTGCGCAAGCACCTGCTGGCCGAGTGCGTGGCGGTGATACGCGAATGCCAGCAGTGCGAGCACGATGATCGCGATGCGGCGGATCAGCAGCACCCGCTGTTCGATATCGGTGCCGTGATGCAGGAAGCCGCGACGCAGCAGCAGCGGCACGACGAGGTCGTTGCTGACCATCGTCGACAGCGCCACGCTGGCCACGATCACCATGCCGGTGGCCGCCGACAAGCCGCCGATGTAGGCGGCCAGCGCCAACCATTCGTGGCCATGCGCGAGCGGCAATGCGAGCACGTAACTGTCGGCTGCCATCGGGTCCGCACCGGGCATCGCCTGTCCCGCCAATGCGATCGGCAACACCAGCACGCTGATCAACGCGAGGTAGCCGATGAACATCCAGCGCGCCGGTCGCAGGTCGGCCGGATCCTGGCATTCGACCACCGCGACGTGGAATTGCCGCGGCAGGCAGATGATCGCGGTGAATGCGAGCAGCGTTTGCGCCAGGAAACCCGCTGGCAGTTGCGGGCTTGCGAACGCTTGCGCGCTGCCCATCACCCGCGCTGCGATGCTGCCCTCACCGGGCAGGTACCACAGCGCGAACACGCCGATCGCCACGAACGCCACCAGCTTGACCAGCGACTCCAGCGCGATCGCCAGGACCATGCCGCGATGATGTTCGGTGGCATCGATGCGGCGCGTGCCGAACAGGATCGCGAACACCGCCAGCATCAGCGCCACGTACAGCGCCGGATCGGCGTACCACTGGGCAGCGAGCGGTCGCCCGCTGAGCACGCCCACGCTCATGCCCACGGCCTTGAACTGCAGCGCGAAATACGGGATCGCAGCGATCACCGCGAGGACCGCCACCACCGCAGCGAGGCCGCGTGCACGACCGTAGCGCGACGACAGGAAATCGGCGATGGAAACGATGCGATGCTTGCCCGAGGCCAGCACCAATCGCTCCAGCAGCCGCCAACCGAACAGCAGCAACAGGATCGGTCCCAGGTAGATCGGCAGGAAGCCCAGGCCGGTGCGCGCGGCGGTGCCGACCGCACCGTAGAACGTCCACGACGAGCAATACACCGCGAGCGCCAGCGCATACACCGCCGGCCGCAGGCGCGGCCCCTGCGCGAGTCCCGGATGGCGTTCGCCCAGCCAGGCCACGGTGAACAGCAGGCCCACGTAGGCCAGCGCCACCAGCAGCAGGAGCCAGCCGGGCATCATCGCGTGAGTGTGTCCTGGGTTGCGGAGCGTCGAGTGTAAGGAAAAAGGAAACCCGCCTTGCGGCGGGTTTCGCGGCCATCCCTGGCCGGTGTGGCTTCAGCCTTTAATACAAACCACCTGCCGCAGCGTGTGCACGATCTCGACCAGGTCGGACTGCGCCGCCATCACCGCGTCGATGTCCTTGTACGCGGCCGGCGACTCGTCGATCACCCCGGCATCCTTGCGGCACTCGACGTGGGCGGTGGCCTCTCGATGCTGCGCCAGGGTGATCTGCTGGCGTGCCCTTGTGCGGCTCATCACCCGGCCGGCACCATGGCTGCAGCTGTGGAAGCTGTCCGGGTTGCCGAGGCCGCGCACGATGAAGCTCTTCGCGCCCATGCTGCCCGGGATGATCCCGAGCTCGCCCGCACGCGCGCTCACCGCACCCTTTCGCGTCACCAGCAATTCGACGCCAGCGTGCGTCTCCTGCTGCACGTAGTTGTGGTGGCAGTTCACCGCCATCTTCTCCAACTGGAACTTCGGCAGGCGATGGCGCATCTCGTGCAGCACCCGCGCCATCATCGCCTCGCGGTTCTCGCGCGCGTAGTCCTGCGCCCACGACACCGCTTCCACGTAGTCGTCGAACAACGGCTCGCCCTGCATGAAGAAGGCCAGGTCCTTGTCCGGCACGTGGAAACCGAGCACGCGCTTGCCCAGCTCCTCGCGCGCACGCTCGATGAAGTAGCTGCCGATCAGGTTGCCGGTGCCACGCGACCCGCTGTGCAGCATCACCCACACCGCATCGCTTTCGTCGAGGCAGAGCTCGATGAAGTGGTTGCCGCCGCCGAGTGTGCCGATCTGCCGGTCGAGCTTGTCGGTGCGGATCTTTCGGTGCTTCTGCTTGATCGCGTCCAGCCGCGCGACCAGTCCCGATTCGGCGACGCGGGTCTGGATGCTGTCCGGCAACTTCCAGTGCTCGCCGCCGCGGCCGTTCCCGACCGGCACGCTGCGCTCGATGGAGTTGCGCAACGGGCCGAGGTCGTCGGGCAAGTCGCTGGCGCGCAGGGTGGTGCGCACCGCGGCCATGCCGCAGCCGATGTCCACGCCGACCGCAGCCGGGATGATCGCGCCGCGGGTCGGGATCACCGAACCCACGGTCGCGCCCTTGCCCAGGTGCACGTCCGGCATCACCGCGACCCACGGTCCCACGAACGGGATCGATGCGATGTTGCGCAACTGCTCGTGCGCCTGCGGTTCCAGCGGCACGCCGCGCACCCAGCCCTTGATCGGGGTGGCGCTGCCCTCGGCGTGCAGCAGTTCGAATTGGTTGCTCATGTCCTTCTTCCTTCGATGCCCGTGTCATGGGCATCCGTTGTCCTTTCCATGGTCTTGTTCAGTGCGTGTCGTTGGCCAGTCCGTGGTGCCGGAGTTCCGGCGCGCCCAACTGGCGTTTCCGCCATGCATACACATCGCCCTTGCCGTACCAGGCCTTGTCGCAACGGGTGACCCGACTGCCATCGGGCTGCTTGCTTCTGACAAGCCGCTCCGCGGCTACAACACGTTGGCGTGCTACCACATCGAATACGCCGCTGCCGTCCGCGCCCACCGGAATCGCTGCCAAATCGACCTCGTACCAGAGTCCATCCAGCCGATGCAGCTGCAGGAACGGACCGAGTTCGCGGCGATGGTCGATGCCGCCAAGTGGCTTGCGGTTCCGTTCGCGTCGAATTCGCTCGCGCCATTTGTTGATCTGCAACAGTCCGGTGCGCGGCTCCACGTAGAAGCGCGGTGCCCAGCCCGAGACCAGCGACTGCGGCGCGCCCCAGCGCGACGGCGAATGCGGCTCACCATCGATCACCACCACCGTCACCGCGACGAAATCGCCGACATGCTGATGGATGTGTTCCTGCGCCGTGCTGCGGCGATCGATGCCATCGCAGATTTCGGAGTACACCTTGCCCCACGGACGGCCGACCTGTTTCTCCAGGTAGCGTTCCAGCGGACGCAGGTTCTCGTTCAACCCTTTCCGGTCGTGGTGCCGCCAGCGCAGGCTCTCGCGCGCAGGGCTGTCATCGTCGATCGGCGTGAATCGTTCGCGGTCATAGCTCCCGCCATGCCTCGGCCGCTCCACGATCACCTTGAACATGTCCTTGCGCATCATCTCGCTCCTTTGAAAAAGTCCCGCGCGACGGATCCGTCCGCCACGCGGGGTTGCTACTTCAGGCTCACCAACTGCTTCATGACGCCGTCCAGGCCGCCGAACACGGTCAGGTTGCCGATCTTCTCGGTCACCTTCTCCAGCGCCTCCAGTTCCTTGAGGCGCATCAGCACCGGGCTCTCCTCGATCAGCCTGGCGGTGTTGAGCAGGGAACGCGTCGCGTTCGCCTCCTCGCGCCGACGGATCACGTTGGCCTGCGCCAACTTCTCTGCCTGCACCACGCCGTTGAGGATGTCCTTCATCTCGCCCGGCAGGATCACGTCCTTCACGCCCACGCCGAGCACCTCGATGCCGAGTTCGCCGACGCGGCCGCGCACGTAGCCGAAGATGTCGGCGTCGAGCGATGCCTTGTCGCCGAGCAACTCGTCCAGCGTCTTGGCGGCGATCGCCTTGCGCAGGCCGAACTGCAGCTCGCGGTACACGTAGTCGCCGAACTTCGCGACCTTGGTACGCGCGGCCACCGGGTCGGTGACGCGGATGCTTGCGGCCAGGTTGACGCGCAGGCTGACCTTGTCGCGGGTCAGCAATTCCTGGCCCGAGACCTCCAGCGACTGCACGCGCAACTCGATCACGTCGACCGCCACGTTCTTGCGGAAATTCCAGAACGCGTGGCTGCCCGCCTCCAGCACCTGCACCAGCCTGCCGTCGATGAACACCAGGCCCGCGGACTCCGCTGGCACCTCGGCGACGACCGCGAGCTTGCCCAGCGTGCCGAGCTGGCGCAGGCGGTTGGCGACATCGCTGCGCACGGCCAGGCCATCGGCCAGCGACACGCGCTCCACCTCGACCTTCACCAGGCCACGCCAGTACAGCCTGCGCGACCCCGGTGCCAGCACGTCCTCGAGCTTGCCGTTCTTCGACACCAGGCCGACGTCCTCCGCACCGATGTCGGCGAGCACGAACGTCTCGTGCAACCGCTCGCCGAGACGCGCGATCAGCGCATCCACGTCGTGGCCGGCGTACTCCGGCGCGGCGATGTTGAACGTGCGCACCTCGACGCGCTTCAGCGGATCGAACATGCGGTACACGCCCGGGAACAACACGCGCTCGAATTGACGGTTCCGATACACCAGGCCGCGCTCGCCGTCGCCGATCACGACCCTCTTGGTCCAGAACATTGGGAACTCTCCTTGTTGGCTCTGGTGGTCCGATCCGATTGTTGCGCGATGGATCGGGTGTCGCGTTTGCGTTTGGCTCCTCCCCTTTGTGCGTAGCGCAAGGGGGAGGTTGGGAGGGGGTTGCTGTTTGCGATCGAAGCACTCCTCCCACAAACAGCGGAAAAGGTGGAAACGCCCCTGACGCCGATGCCGCGGAACCCATGCGCTCTTCGTGCAGGGGCGATGCAATCCTCGGTATCGCAATCCATCGCGAGTCCGATTCGTGCAGGCCCGCGCGCGTCGAGGGCGGCGGCCCGGCGACACCACCGCTGCGTGGCCATGGGCGTTGCGATGCACTGCAACGATGCTGGACACGCACGAGGCGTTTCCTGGTGCGGGCTTGCGCCCGTGTGCAACGACGTGACAGGTCGTTTGTTGGAGCGGGAATCGAACCCGCGACACTCGGTTTATGGGACCGATGCTCTACCCGACTGAGCTATCCAGTGGTGACGTGCCGGAGTCGAACCGGCGACCGACAGCTTTCGCTGCTGCTCTACCCAACTGAGCTAACGTCGCTTCGCGGGACACCGTCTCCCGACCCCCGGCATACGCCACGGCAGAGCCGCGCGCACCGGACGGGCATGCAAGCCCGTACCGCTGTGGATCGTTCGTCGATGCTCCGCATTGGCGCCTCGTCGAAAGCGCCAATCCGTGTGCGATCGCATCCGCTTGCCGCCCGTGCCGAAGCATCCAGGCACAGCGCATCCTTGCGCCTTCGCGGGTTTCCCTGCCTCGGACCAGCACTGTCCGGATGCTTCGGGAGCGCGATGCAATCGCGTTTTGATCGTGTGGATTTCCTTTTGCGAACGCCAAAAACAAAACGCCCCCGGGTCCTGGAACCCGAGGGCGTTCGCGTGGCCTCGGGAGATCGGGGTGACCGATCTCCGCGATGCAGAAGGATCAGTCGATGTGGGTGTTGCCGAAGTAATGCCGCTTGCCGCTTGCGGGCAGGAGCGCATCGCGCCGTTCGCACGCGCGCAGGCCCGCATCGCGCTTGGGCGCGGCAGTCTGGATTGCGATGTCGAAGGCGAGTTTCATGGGAATTCGATTGGCTCGTGATCGCCGCAGTGGCGAAGGTGGCGCACCTTACGCGCGCTTTTTTCGTTTCGCAACAAATTTTTTACATCAGCGACGAGCGGTTTGATTTCATCAGCCGAGCGGTGCGAAACATTCGGAGCGCTTTCACAACGATGCTGAGCAGCAGATCGAAGCAAAGCAGGCCCGTTGCTTCGCTCGGGACGACAGACAAAAAGCCTGTATCGCTGCGGGCGTTTGTTCCATTCGACCGACCAAAAAGAAACCCGCCGAGAGGCGGGTTTCTTGTCGAAAGCTGGATCCCCGCCTGCGCGGGGATGATGTTCCGGCACAGGCATTCGCATGAACGCGAATGCGCCGTCACATCACTTGATCTTGCCTTCCTTGTACATCACGTGCTTGCGGACGACGGGGTCGTACTTGCTGACCTCCATCTTCGCCGGCGTGTTCTTCTTGTTCTTGTCGGTGGTGTAGAAGTGGCCGGTGCCGGCCGAAGAGATGAGGCGGATCTTGTCGCGCTTGGTAGCCATGATTCAGTTCTCCTCAGACCTTCTCGCCCTGCTTGCGCAGGTCGGCCAGGATGGCATCGATGCCGTTCTTGTCGATGGTGCGCAGGGCCGCAGCCGAAACGCGGAGCTTGACCCAACGGTTTTCCGAAGCGACCCAGAAGCGGCGCTCGTGGAGGTTGGGCATGAAACGGCGACGGGTCTTGCGGTTGGAGTGCGAGACGTTGTTGCCGGAGATCGTGCGCTTGCCGGTAACTTGGCAGACTTTGGACACTGTGCACCTCGATGGTGTTTGATTGTCGCCCGTAGCCCGGGAGACGGCGGCCCCGCCACGTTCCCCAGGGGGTTCGCGGCACACGAAACGGGTAGGTTGTCGCGCTGCCAATGGCGGGCCGGATTCGTGTTCCGGTTCCGCCCGGGACCTGCCAAAAGGAGGTGCCGGACGCAGCGAGCCGCGCATTATGCCGACAAAGTCCTTTGTGGGCAAGCACTTGGGGTCTGTCGTCAGCCTCTTCGACCCCGACGGGGTAGGGGTCGCCGCTTAGGCTCCGCATCCGGCTCCGATGCGCGGGCGCGCGCCGTCCATGGCGCGCTCGACCCCTACCCCGTCGGGGCCGAAGAGGCTCTGACGCTTATTGGCGGGCCGGCGGAAAATCAAGAGCGGGCTTGGTGGGTGTTCGCGCAGCGGCATTTCGAGCCGCGTACCGAACACCCACCAAGCCAGCCGAGCAGAGGTCAGCGGCTCTTGGCGGCTTTCGCCTCGGCGATATACGCCCGGATCTGCGACTCCAGCACCGGCAGCGGCACCGAGCCCTGCGCCAGCACGGCGTCGTGGAAGGCGCGGACGTCGAACTTCGGGCCCAGCGCGGCTTCGGCCTCGCGGCGCAGGCGCATGATCGTCAGCTCGCCGAGCTTGTAGCTGAGCGCCTGGCCCGGCCAGCTGATGTAGCGGTCGACCTCGGTGGTGACCTCATGCTCGGACAGCGCGGTGTTGTCGCGCAGGTAGGCCAGGGCCTGTTCGCGGCTCCAGCCCTTGTGATGGACGCCGGTGTCGATGACCAGCCGGCAAGCCCGCCACATCGCATAGGTCAGGCGCCCGAAATCCTCGTAAGGGGTTTCGTAGATGCCCATTTCCTTGCCCAGCCATTCCGAATACAGGCCCCAACCCTCGCCATAGGCGCTGATGTAATCCTTGCGGAAGTCGGGTACGTCGCCCTGCTCGCGCACCAGCGAACCCTGCAGCGCGTGGCCCGGCGAGGACTCGTGCAGGGTCAGCGCCGGCAGGTTGTACAGCGGGCGGCTGGGCAGGTTGTAGGTGTTGACCCAGTAGGTCTCCGCGCCGCCGCGGCCGGCGGTCCAGAACGGCGCGATGTCCGGCGGCACCGGCACGATGGTGAAGCGGCCGCGCGGCAGGGTGCCGATGATCTTGCCGATCTCGCCGTCCACCCGCTTGGAAATCCAAGCGGCGCGATCCAGCAACTGCTGCGGCGTCTTCGAATAGAACTGCGGATCGCTGCGCAGGAAGGCGAGGAAGTCGGCGAAGCTTCCGGTGAACTTCACGTCGCGGATGATCGTGTCCATCTCCGCGCGGATCGACGCGACTTCCTTCAGGCCGATCGCGTGGATATCGTCGGCCGTGAGGTCGAGCGTGGTGTATTTGCGGATCTGTTCGCGATACCAGGCCTCGCCATCCGGCATCGCTTCGGCGGCGAGCGTGGTGCGCGCCTTCGGCATGTAGTCGCTGCGGAAGAACACCAGCAGTTTCGCGAACGCGGGCACGACCGCATCGCGGATCGCGGCGCGGCCTTCAGCGCGAAGCGTTTCCTGTTCGGCGGCGGGGATGCTCGACGGCATCTTGCGATACGGATCGTAGAAGTTGGAAGACTCGATGTCCTTCAGGTCCGCAACCATCGCGATCGACACGTCGCGGCCGTCCAGCACCGCGCGCGGCACCGAGAAACCGCGCGCAAGTCCTGCGCGCATGTTCGTGGTCTGCTGCTCGAAATAGCGCGGCACGTCGCGCAAGCGCGAGGCATAGGCGCGATAGCCATCCGCATCGCGCGGGGTGGCGCGGGCCATGAAACCGAGATCCGACCAGAACGAGCTGTCGGCGTTGAACGGCATCTCGTAGTCGCGGAAACGCAGTTCCGCAGCCAAGTGCTGGATCTGCGGGCGATAGACCGCGAAGTTGACCTGGTTGGCCGCGGAGAGTTTGCCGGCCTCGATGGCGTCGAGCTGTTTCAGCACGCCATCGAGATAGGCCAGCCGCTTCGCCTGTGCCGCGGGACTCACATCGGCCAGCGTGGTCGACGGCGTGCGGCCGCTGTTGTCGCTGTCCTCGTCCCAGCTGGGTGCCTGTTGCGTGCGCCAGTCCCACTCGGCTTTGTAGATAGTCTCGAAGCTCTTGTCGGTGGCGCTCGGCGGCGACTGCGCGTGCGCAAGTGCGGGCAGCAACAGGCAGCAGGCGAGCGCCAGAGATCGAAGGGCGGGCGATTTCACGTGGCGGCATCCGGCATCGAAGTGGCCGGATCGTAGCATCGTGCTTTGGTTCGTCATTCCAGCATTCGCCGGGATGACGAGCGAGGACTAATGCGCGTTACGGTCGCGATCCCAGCCGCGATGCTTGATGTCCAGGTAAAGGCTGTAGCAGGCGGTGAAGCTGGGGAACAGGTTCTGCAGGATGCCGACGGCGTCGTTCTTGCCGAAGATGAAATAGCTGAGCGTCATCAGGCTGCCGATGATGCTCATGTACCAGAACGCACGCGGGATCACCGGTTTGCCCTGGCGCTTGCTGGCGATGAACTGGACCAGCCAGCGACCGCCGAACATCAGCGCGCCGACCAGGCCGATCAGCTTCCACGGGCTCATGTGGATGCCGGTCCATTCCAGCCACGGAATGGCGGTGTTCATCACGTCCGGCGCGGACTCGATCACGGCGTCTTGCTCTCGAAAACCATCTCTTCGACGGCAGTGCGGCGGCTGCGCACGATCAGCCAGGCCACGCCGCGCAGGTCGCGGATGCCGACGATCGCGCGGTTGAGGTTGTTGTACTTGGACACACCGGCGGTGCGATGGCGATGGTTGACCGGCACGCTCACCGTCTTCCATCCCGCGCGTTGCATCAGCGCCGGCAGGTAGCGGTGCATGTGGTCGAAGTAGGGCAGGTCAAGGAAGGCATCGCGCTCGAACAGCTTGATCCCGCAGCCGGTGTCGGGCGTGTCGTCGCGCAACATGCGTGCGCGGATCGCGTTCGCCCACTTCGATGCCCAGCGCTTGCTGCCGCTGTCCTGGCGATTCACCCGCCAACCGGCGAACAGCTTGATCTCGGCTGCGGCGGCATCGCGTTGCGCCAGCAGTTTCGGGATGTCGGCCGGATCGTTCTGGCCGTCGCCGTCGAGGGTGGCGATCCACGACGCGCGCGCGGCCTTGACCCCGTTTCGCACGGCGGTGCTCTGCCCGGCATTGCTCAGGTGACGGATGACGCGCAGTTCCGGCACGCTCGCCTGCAGCTCCCGCAGGCGTTGCAGCGTGGCATCGCGCGAGGTGTCGTCGACGTAGACGATCTCGAATGCGATGTGCCCGCGCAACGCCTTGGTGATCTCGCCGATCAGCGGCGCGACGTTGTCTTCCTCGTTGTGGACCGGCACCACGACCGACAGTTGCGGGCTCTGACCATGAATGCTCGCGCTCATGCGTCGGGCGTTCTCAAGTCTTGTTGCGCAGGCGTTCCAGCACGCCGTCCAGCACGTCGAAGTCGGCGTAGTGGATGACCAGCTTGCCCTTCTTGCCGCGGCCCTGGACCACGTCCACGCGGCTGCCCAGGGTTTCCGACAGTTCGCGTTCCAGGGTGACGATGTCGGCCTGCGGCCTGGCCTTCGGTGCGGCCTTTTTCGGCGAGCTGGTGACCTTGCCGGACGCCAGTTGCTGCACGCGATGCTCGACTTCGCGAACCGACCAGCCGTGTTCGGCGGCCTGCTTCGCCAGCGAGATCGCCATCGGTGCGGCCAGCGGCAGCAATGCGCGGGCATGGCCCATTTCGATGGAGCCGGCCTGTACCAGCGCGCGGATCTCGTCCGGCAATTCGAGCAGGCGCAACAGGTTGCTGACGGCCGCGCGCGAACGGCCCACGGCTTCGGCGGCGGCGGCGTGGGTCAGGTCGAATTCGTCGATCAGCCGCTGCAGCGCCTGCGCTTCTTCCAGCGGATTGAGGTCTTCGCGCTGGATGTTCTCGATCAGCGCCATCGCCACCACGGTGCGGTCGTCGACCACCCGCACCACCACCGGCACTTCGGTCAGGCCCGCACGCTGCGAGGCGCGCCAGCGACGTTCGCCGGCGATGATTTCGTAGGTACGGCCGCCCTTGCCGTCGGCGCCGACGTGTTCGCGCACCACGATCGGCTGGATCACGCCCTGCGAGCGGATCGACGAGGCGAGTTCCTCCAGCTTGGCCTCGTCCATCGAACGCCGCGGCTGGTACTTGCCCGGCACCATCGCGTCGATCGGCAGGGTGCGCAGGGTGTCGCCCGGCATCGCCTGCATCGGAGGGGCTTCCGCAGCGGCCTTGGGGCCGAGCAACGCTTCCAGTCCGCGCCCGAGGCCGCGCTTCTTCGCCGCGCTTTTCGCGGGCTGGGTGCCGGCCGTCATGCCGCCTTCTCCTTGGATTTCTGCATGCGCTCGCGCTGCCGGCGCAAGAGCTCGCCCGCAAGCCCGAGATAGGCCACGCCGCCGCGGCTGGCCTTGTCGTAACCGATGATGCTCTGGCCATGGCTGGGCGCTTCGGCCAGGCGCACGTTGCGAGGAATGATCGTGCGGAACACGAGATCACCGAAGTGATTGGTGAGTTCGGCCGACACCGCGTTGGCCAGGTTGTTGCGCACGTCGAACATGGTCCGCAGCACGCCTTCGATTTCCAGCGCGGGATTGAGCCGGCCCTTCAGCGCATCGATGGTGTCGAGCAGCGCGCTCAAGCCTTCCAGCGCGTAGTACTCGCACTGCATCGGCACCAGCACCGCATCGCTGGCGGTGAGCGCATTGAGGGTCAGCAGGGACAGCGAGGGCGGGCAGTCGACGATCACGAAGTCGTAGCCGTCGCGCACGGTGTCCAGGGCCTGCTTGAGCTTCTGCTCGCGGCCGGCCATGTCCATCAACTGGATCTCGGCGGCGGTCAGGTCGATGTTGCCGGGCAACAGGTCGTAACCGTCGCCGCAACGCACGATCGCCTCGCGCGCCTGCGCTTCGCCCAGCATCACGTTGGTGATCGAGGTCTCGAGCTCGCGTTTCTCGATGCCGCTGCCCATGGTCGCGTTGCCTTGCGGGTCCAGGTCGACCAGCAGGACGCGCTTGGGTGTGCGCGCCAGCGCGGCGGCCAGGTTGACGGCGGTGGTGGTCTTGCCGACGCCGCCCTTCTGGTTGGCGATGGCGATGATGCGGGCCATGCGGCGTGGGTGTCCTTCGCGAGTCCGGCGCAGGAGACGCCGGGCGGTCGATTATGCCTCAGAGCCCGCCCGCACGACTTCGACGAGGTGGCGCTCGCCCACCAGCCCGGGCACCCGCAGCGGATGCACCGCGGCCAGCCGCCAGCCCCCGGGCAGGGCGGCGATCTCGTCGACGGGCAGCACACCCTTCATCGCCAGCAGGCGTCCGTCAGGTCCAGGCAGATGGCCGCCAAGTTGCAGGATCAGCGGCAGGGTGGCCAACGCACGTGCGGTGATGGCATCGAAGGTGGTGGCCGGCTTGAATGCCTCGATCCGCGATTCGGCCACCGTGGCATTGCCCAGCTTGAGCTGGCGAATCGCTTCGCGCAGGAAGCGCGCCTTCTTGCCGTTGCTCTCGACCAGGGTCACATGCAGCGAGGGCGTGGCGATCGCCAGCGGAATGCCGGGCAGGCCGGGACCGGTACCCAGGTCGGCCAGCGTGGCCAGCCCGCGCACGTATGGCTGCATCGCCAGCGAATCCAGCAAGTGTTTGGCGATCATCTCGCGCGGGTCGCGGACCGCGGTCAGGTTGTAGGTCGCGTTCCACAGCGCGAGCAGGGCCACGTAGTCGAGCAGCGGCGTGGCCAGTGCCGGATCCAGCCCCAGCGCGCCCAGGCCGGCTTCGAGTTCGGGCCGCAGCGCGGCGGTGTCATCGCTCATGCGCGGAGTATGCGGGCCTGCACGGCGTTCGTGCACCGTCGGCGGAAAGGCCGGCGATTGCAGACATCGCCGTCACGCAAGCGCGCGGAGACTACGCCCACCCCGAGCGCCCCACGTCGAGGGGCGCCGTGAAGTCCAACGACCTTTCCGCGTCATGTCCACATTTTCCAGGAGCCCAATACCATGAATTTCCTCATCTACCTGATCGTCGGCGGTATCGCAGGTTGGCTGGCCAGCATCATGATGAAGCGCGATGGCTCGCAGGGCATCATCCTCAACGTCATCGTCGGCATCATCGGCGGTTTCCTGGGCGGCTTCCTGCTGCCGATGGTCGGCCTGAGCTTCGGTGGCACCGTCGGCTTCCTGATCACCGCCTTCATCGGCGCGGTCGTGCTGCTGCTGATCGTCAACCTGTTCACCCGCGGTCGCGCGCGCTAAGCGCCGATCCACACATGGATGTGTGAGAAAAAGCCCGGCTTGCCGGGCTTTTTCTTTGCGCTTCAACCGGCGGCTGCAGATCAACCCGCCGCCAGTTGCACCCACGCCGGCGTGTGGTCGCTGGCGCGTTCCCAGGTGCGCGGCGTGCGGTCGATGCCGGCTTGCACGGCATCGGCCTTCAGCGCATCGGAGACCAGGGTCAGGTCGATGCGCAGTCCCAGATTGCGGCGGAATGCCGCCTGCCGGTAGTCCCACCAGCTGAAGATGCCGGCGTCGTCGTGGTGCAGGCGGAACGCATCGTGCAGGCCCAGGCCGAGCAGCCCGCGCAGCGCGTCGCGCTCGGCGGTGGAGGTGAGGATGTGGTCGTCGTTCCAGACAACAGGATCGTGCACGTCGCGGTCGTCCGGGGCGATGTTGAAATCGCCCATCACCACCAGTTTCGGATGCCGCTGCAGTTCATCGGCCACCCATGCGTGCACGGCATCGAGCCAGCGCAGCTTGTAGGCGTACTTGTCGGTGCCGATGTCCTGGCCGTTGACCACGTATAGGTTGACGATGCGCACGCCGTTGACCGTCGCGGCGATCGCCCGCGCCTGCACGTCGTCGAAGCCGGGAATGCCCAGTTGCACGTCGCCGATCGAATGCCGCGCCAGGATCGCCACGCCGTTGTAGGTCTTCTGGCCGATGAAGGCGCTGCGATAGCCGGCGGCCAGCAAGGCGTCCTCGGGGAACTTGTGGTCCTCGAGCTTGGTTTCCTGCAGGCCCACCACGTCCGGCGCGAAGTCCTGCAACCACTGCTGCAGGTGCGGCAGGCGCACGTTGAGGGAGTTGACGTTCCAGCTGGCGATTTTCATCCGGGCCTCAGCGCACGATCAGGTCGAGCAACCATTTCGCCTTCGAATACGGCGGCTTGAGCAGGTCGCCGCCGGTGCGCCGTGCCTGCCACAACACCGGCAATTGCTTGCTCATGGCATCGAAGCCGGCGCGGCCGTGGTACGCGCCCATCCCGCTCGGCCCCACGCCGCCGAACGGCAGGTCGGTGATCGCGAAATGGAACAGGGTGTCGTTGACCGAGACGCCGCCGGCCAGGGTGTGGTGCAGGATCTTCTCGACCACGGCGTTGTCGTGGCTGAAGGGATACAGCGCCAGCGGTCGGTCGTGCGCGTTGATGTAGGCGATTGCGTCATCGAGCGTGCGGTAACTCTTGATCGACAGCAGCGGCCCGAAGATTTCCTCCTGCATCACCGTGGCATCGTCGCCCGGATCCAGCAGCAATGTAGGCGGCATGATCCGTTGCGCGGGATCGGCATGGCCGGCGAGCGTCACCTTCTCGATGCCGCGCTGCTTGGCATCGTCCAGGTAGCCCTTGAGCCGTGCGTACTGGCCGTCGTTGATGATGCGGGTGTAGTCGCCGACGTTCTCGAAGTGCTCGCCGTAGCGTGCGATCACTTCGGCCCGCAGCGCCTTGACCAGCGCGTCGCGCTTGCCCTTCGGCACCAGCACGTAATCCGGGGCGATGCAGGTCTGCCCGCCGTTGAACCACTTGCCGGTGGCGATGCGTGCGGCGGCGCGTTCGATCGGGTAGTCGTCGGCGATCAGTGCCGGCGACTTGCCGCCCAGTTCCAGGGTCAACGGGGTCAGGTTCGGCGCGGCTGCGGCCATCACCTTGCGACCGACCGCAGTAGAGCCGGTAAAGACCAGATGGTCGAACGGCAATCCCGCGAAGGCCGCGCCGATCTCCGCCCCGCCGGTCGCCACCGCGACGCGATCGGGCGGGAAGACTTCGGCCAGCAGTTCGCGCAGGAACTGGCTGGTCTTCGGCGTGTGCTCGGACGGCTTCAGGTACACGTGGTTGCCGGCGGCGATCGCGGTGGCCAACGGGATCAGCGACAGGTTGACCGGGTAGTTCCACGGCGCGATCACCCCGACCACGCCGACCGGCGAGGGCCGCAGCTGCGCGCGCGCCGGCAGGAAGCGCCAGCCCACGCCGATGCGCTTGGGCTTCATCCAGCCGCGAAGATGCTTGATCAGATGGTCGATGTCGTTCAGCACGGTCATGCCGTCGGCGATCACGCTCTCCTCGCGCGAGCGATGGCCGAAGTCGGCGGCGATGGTGGTGGCCATCGCATCGAGCTTGCGCTTCAACGCATCGCGAAGGCGTTGCAGGTCGGCGTGCCGCTGGGCGTGGTCCGGTTTGTTCGCCTGCCAGGCATCGCGCAGGCGTTGCAACGTGGGCGCGAGGTCTGTCGCGGCGGTATCCGCGCCGCGGTGCGGCGTGCTGCTGCCCGCGCTGCCCGATCCCTGCTGGCGCGCTGCACCCGCGATGGCGGCGTTGGCGGCGGTGATGGCCGCATTCGCGGCAATGGTGGCGGCGGTATTCATGCGGCGAGTGTAGACCGGCACCGCGGGCGTGGCCGCTAGAATGGGCCATGACCTCGAACACGCCCGTGCTGCGCCCGTATCGCGACATCCTGCCGACCGTGGGCCAGCGCGCCTATGTCGATCCCGCCGCGACCGTGATCGGCGACGTGGTGCTGGGCGATGACGTGTCGATCTGGCCCGGCACGATCGTCCGCGGCGATGTGAATTTCATCCGCATCGGCGCGCGCACCAATGTGCAGGACGGCAGCGTGATCCACGTCAGCCACGACGGCCCGCACGCCAAGCTCGGCGGCTTTGCCACGGTGATCGGCGAGGATGTGACCATCGGCCACAAGGCGATCATCCACGCCTGCCGGATCGAGGACGCGGTGCTGATCGGCATGGGCGCGATCGTGCTGGATGGCGCGGTGGTGAAGAAGCATGGCTTCGTCGGTGCCGGCGCGCTCATCGCCCCCGGAAAAGTGGTCGGCGAGGGCGAACTCTGGCTGGGCAACCCGGGCAAGAAAGTCCGCATGCTCAGTGATGCCGAGATCGAAGCGCTGTACTACAGCGCCGGGCACTACGTGCGCCTGAAGGACCACTACCTGACCGCGCACGCCTGATGCTGGATACCGTCCGCGAGGTGCATACGCCCGAAGGCGTGGCGCTGCGGCTGCCGGCGGCGGGGCCGGTGCCGCGCGCGCTGGCGTGGCTGATCGACTTCGGCATTCGCATGGGGTTGCTGCTGGCGGCGTCGATGGTGCTGGGCGCGTTCGACAAGGCCGGCATGGGCGTTTACCTGCTGATCCTGTTCGCCCTGTTCTGGCTGTATCCGATCCTGTGCGAGGGCCTGTTCGACGGACAGACGCCGGGCAAGCGCGCGCTGGACCTGCGGGTGGTCTCCAGCGACGGCGCGCCGGTGGGCTGGCTGGCCGCGTGCGTGCGCAATTTGATGCGCACGGTGGACATGCTGCCGTTCGGTTACGCCTGCGGCCTGGTGAGCGGGCTGTTCGATCCGTGGGGACGGCGGCTGGGCGACCTGGTTGCCGGCACCATGGTCGTGCACGTGCCGAAGTCCCGCCCGTTGTCGGTCATGGCCGCCGACGGCGTGATGGCACCGGTGCTGCCGTTGCGCCCGGAGGAACAGGCGGCGATCGTCGCCTTTGCCGAGCGCGCGCCGCGGTTGACACCGGAGCGCCAGCAGGAGCTGGCCGACATCGCCGCGCCCGCCACCGGCGCGCAGGGTGGCGAGGGCGTGCACCGGCTGGCCGGCATCGCCCATTGGCTGCTCGGGAAGCGCTGAGGCGATGATCCGGCAGGAACACTTCATCGTCCGCCACGAGGCCGAATGGCAGGCCTTCGAGCAATGGCTGGATGCACGCGGCGCGCGGCCGCGGCGTGCGCGCGCCGATCGCAGCTGGCGTGGACTGGCGGACGAAGACGTGCCGGCGGCGTATCGCCGCGTCTGCCAGCAACTGGGCCTGGCCCGTCGCCGCGGCTACAGCCCGCAACTGGTCGCGCGCCTGCAGGAACTGATGCAGCGTGGCCATGCGCTGATGTACCGGCCGCCGCTGCCGCGTTGGCAGCGCGCGTTCGAGTTTTTCGCGGCCGACATGCCGCGGCTGGTGCGTGCGGAAGCCGGGGTGATGTGGGCCGCGCTGGCGCTGTTCGCGATCCCGCTGGTGGCCAGCTTCATCGGCGTGCAGGTCAAGCCGGAACTGATCCACACCCTGATGGGCGCGCAGCAGGTAGCGGAGATGGAGGCGATGTACGACCCGGCCAAGGCCACGCTGGGGCGCGCCGCCGAGTCCGACCTGATGATGTTCGGCTACTACATCTTCAACAACATCAGCATCGGCCTGCGCACCTTTGCCAGCGGCCTGCTGGCCGGCGTGGGTCCGGCGCTGGCGCTGTCCTTCAACGGGGTGTTCATCGGCGGCGTGGCCGGGCACCTGCAGGCGACCGGACATGGCGATCCGTTCTGGCGCTTCGTCGCCGGGCATTCCGCGTTCGAGCTCAGCGCGATCGTGATCGCCGGTGGCGCGGGCCTGCGGCTGGGCCTGGACCTGATCGCGCCCGGTCGCCGTCGCCGCGTGGATGCGCTGGTCGAGGGCGGCCGTCGCGGCGCGCGGCTGTGCCTGGGCGTGTTCGCGATGCTGCTGGCCGCGGCTTTCATCGAGGCGTTCTGGTCGTCGATCGGCTGGATCCCGGCCTGGGGCAAGTATTCGGTGGGCGGCGCGCTGTGGGCGCTGGTGATCGCGTGGCTGTGGTTCGGCGGGAGGGACCGGCATGCGCCTTGACCAGCCGCGGGTGGAATTGCGCCCGCGCTCGCCTTGGGAGGCGATGGAGCTGGGCACCGCGCTGGTGCGCACGCATGCGCGGGCCATCTGGTTGCCGTGGCTGCTGGTGACCCTGCCGGTGTTCGCGGTGGTGAACGCGATCGGCTGGTTCACCGGGTTGTTGCCGTGGATGGGACTGGCGATGTGGTGGCTGAAGCCGGTGTTCGACCGGATCCCGCTGTTCGTACTGTCGCAGTCGCTGTTCGGCGAAGCCCCCGGCGTGCGCGCGACCCTGGCCGCGCAACGCACATGGGCCTGGCGGGCGATGCCGGCCTACCTGACCTGGCGGCGGCTGGGACCGACCCGCGCGCTGTACCTGCCGGTCGACCTGCTCGAAGGCGGCGCCAATCCCGGCCCGCGACGACGGGTGATCGGCGGTTCGGTGCGCGGCACCGCCTTCCTGTCGACTCTGGTGTGCATCGGGTTCGAGGCCGCGCTGCTGTTCGGCGCGTACGCACTGGTGATGGTGTTCGTGCCGGTCGAATTCATGTCGGAATCGGCGCGGGCCATGTGGGCGCTGCTGACCGAGGAACCGCCGCCGTGGGTGCACCTGGCCGGCAATGCGGTGGCGTGGCTGGCGGTCAGCCTGATCGAGCCGTTCTACGTGGGTGCAGGTTTCGGCCTGTACCTGGACCGGCGCACCCAGATCGAAGGCTGGGATATCGAAATCGCGTTCCGGCGGATGCGTCGTCGCCTGCAGGCGCTGCTGCCGTTGTTGCTGGTGGCCTGCGTGCTGGGCCTGTCGATGCCGAAGGCCGCACAGGCGCAGCAGGCGCCGACCACGCCGGCTGATGCCGCACCCACGCCCACACCAAAGCACGCGCCCAAGCCAGCAGCCAAGACCGACAACAAGAAGTCCAGCGCCACCCAGCCGCCCACGCTGCCGATGGTGTTCCCGCAGGTGCAGGATCCGGCCCGCTTCGACAAGGCGGTCGAACGCGCGTATGCCGATCCGTTGCTGTCGCCGAAGCGCACCGACAAGCACTGGGAGCGACGCAAGCCGGCGAAGCCCGGCGAGCCGCGCAAACCGGGCAAGTTCCCGGCCATCTTCGGCAAGATCATCGCGGCGATCGGCGAATACGGGCTGTGGTTGCTGGCGGCCTTGCTGGTCGGCCTGGTCGTGGTCAGCCATCGGCAGTGGTGGCCGTGGCTGCGCGGGATCGCGCCGCCGCCGCGCAGTGCGGCCACGCCGGTGGCCAGCGAACCGCATCTCTCGCCAGATGCATTGCCGGACGACATCGCAGGGGCCGCGCGCCAGCTCTGGCAGGACGGCCGCAAGCGTCGCGCATTGGCGCTGCTGTATCGCGCCAGCGTGGCCGGCATGGTCGCGCGCACCGGCGCGGTGCTGGTGCCGGGCGCCACCGAGGCCGAATGCCTGCGCGCCGCGCGCGGCCTGCGCGACCAGGAGGACCGCGATGCCTTCGGCCGGATGGTCCGCGTGTGGCAGTACGCGGCCTATGCCGAGCGTTTGCCGGATGACGGTGATTTCGAGGGCCTGCTGGCGGGCCTGGGCGGGCGCTTCGGGTGGGCCGCATGAGCCGCACACGCACCGCGTTGCCGTGGTTGCTGGCGCTCGCCATCATCGCCGCCGGCGTGGCCTGGTTCCTGGTCACCCACCACCGCGTGGAGACGACCATCCCGCTGCCGCCACGCGGCGAGGCCAGCTACAACCCGCTGTACGGGCTCAAGCTGGCCCTGCGCGCCGAGGGACAACGCGTGGAATCGCGCCAGCGCCTGCAACTGGACGAGATGGCCCTGGCCGCCGGCGACACCCTGCTGGTCTACAGCGATCCGCGTTTGCTCGGTTACGACCAGTTGGAAGCGCTGTTCCGGTTCGCTGAAGACGGCGGGCATCTGGTGCTGCGGCTGCCGTCGTGGCAACCGGAAGAATCCTTTGCCGGCGACCTGGCGGACTGGCTGCCGATCGAACCGGAACTGCTCGATCCGCATTGCATGGATCTGTTCGTGCCCCGCCAGGACGACCACGTGGAGTTCTGCCGCGCGCCGCGTTTCGAACTGGCCGAGGACGCCGAGGTCTCCGCGGCCTGGCGTACCCGCGACGGCCACCACGTGTTCGCGCGTTTCCCGTATGGCGACGGCAGCGTCGACCTGCTCGGCGACATGGACATGATCGACAACAGCAGCCTGGACGAAGGCCCGCACCTGGCCTTCGCCCGCCAGTTGCTGGCACCGAACTGGGGCAAGGGCCGCTTCCATCTGGTGTATGCCGCGGACATGCCGCCGCTGTGGCGCTGGCTGCTGACGCATGCGTGGGCGTTCCTGCTGCCGCTGCTGCTGGCATTGCTGGCCTGGTTGTGGATGCGCATGCAGCGCTTCGGTCCGCTGCAGCCATCGCCGATGCCGCCGCGACGCTCGCTGCTGGAGCATGTCGAGGCCAGCGGCGAGCAACTGCTGCGCTACGGCAAGCTGGGCGTGCTGCATCGCGCGCTGCGCGATGCCGTGCTGGCCCATCTGCGTCGCCGCGACCCGCTCGCCGCCGCGCAGGACGGCGAGACCCAGGCGTCCCTGCTGGCAGCGCGCATCGAGCTTCCTGCCGCGCAGGTGCGCGCCACCCTGGATACGCGTCCGCCGGTGGACACCAATGAATTCCGTCATCGCATTGCCCGCCTGATCGACCTGAGGAAACGCTTATGAGCATCGACATCGCCCCGTCCATCGCACCGCTCGTCGGCGAGGCGCTGGGCGAACGCGCCAGCGCGATCCGCGCCGAAGTCGGCAAGGCCTTCATCGGCCAGGAGGACACCCTCGACCAGGTGATGGTGGCGCTGCTCGCCGGCGGCCATGTGTTGCTGGAAGGCGTGCCCGGGCTGGGCAAGACCCTGCTGGTGCGCGCGTTGTCGCAGGCGCTGGGCTGCGCGCACGCGCGCGTGCAGTTCACTCCCGACCTGATGCCCAGCGACATCAGCGGCCATGCCGTGTTCGACCCCAAGCTGGAACGCTTCGAGGTGCGCAGGGGCCCGGTGTTCACCAACATCCTGCTGGCCGACGAGATCAATCGCGCGCCGGCCAAGACCCAGTCCGCGTTGCTGGAAGCGATGCAGGAAGGCCAGGTGACCATCGAAGGCAAAAGCTTCCCGCTGCCGCCGCCGTTCCTGTGTCTGGCGACGCAGAATCCGTTGGAGCTGGAAGGCACCTATCCGTTGCCGGAGGCGCAGCTCGACCGCTTCCTGCTGAAGGTATTGATCGGTTACCCCAGTCTGGCGGACGAGACGCGGATGGTCGCCGCGGTCAGCGAGGGTCGCATGGCCTCGGACTTCGACCTCGGCCAGGTACAGCGCGTCGCCAGCCATGACGAGGTGCTGGGCATGCAGCTCGGCACTGCGCTGGTGCGGGTGGATGCGGCGGTGCTCGACTACGCGGTGCGGATCGCCGCGGCCACGCGCAAATGGCCAGGTATTTCGCTGGGTGCGGGCCCGCGCGGCAGCATCGGGCTGGTGCGTGCCGCGCGTGCGCAGGCGGTGCTGGGCGGGCGCGACTTCGTCACCCCGGACGACCTGCGCGAGATCGCCAAGCCGGTGCTGCGCCATCGCGTGTCGCTGGCACCGGAACTGCAGATCGAGGGCCAGTCGACCGACGATGTGTTGCATGCGTTGCTGGCCAAGGTGGACGCGCCGCGTCAGTGAGGCCGACGCTGCCCCTGGTGCTGTGCTGCGTGGGATGGGCCTTGCTGGGTCTGGCGACCAGTTTCCGCGTGCTGCCGGTGGCGGCATGGTGGGCGGCCGGCGCGTCGCTGTTGCTGGTCGCCCTGGTCGATGCCGCGCGCATCGTCCGCCAGCCGATGCCGGAGATGACGCGCAGCCTGCCGGACGCGTTGCCGCTGGGCGTGGAGCGCAACGTGACCCTGGTGCTGGATGCCGGCGCGCGTGCGCAGCGGGTCGATGTGCACGACCTGCATCCGGTCGGCTGGATCGCCACCGGCTTGCCGCGCCGGTTGCAGCTGGCGGCCGACGCCAGCACGCGCTTCGACTACGGGTTGCGGCCGACCGAACGCGGCGATGCGCGCTTCGAGGGCGTGCACCTGCGCCTGCATTCGCCGTGGCGCTTGTGGACGCGCGCGCGCGTGGTCGGTGCGGAACGCACGGTGCGGGTGTATCCGGATTTCGCGCCGCTGGCGCGGCTGGCCTTGCTGGGTGCGGAAACCGCCTCGCGCGCGGTCGGCGCGCACGTGAAGCGGCGTCGCGGCGAAGGCACCGACTTCCACCAGATGCGCGACTACCGGGTCGGCGACAGCCTGCGCCAGGTCGACTGGAAGGCCACCGCGCGCATGCGCCGGCTGATCTCGCGCGAATACCAGGACGAACGCAACCAGCACCTGCTGATGGTGATCGACACCGGCCGCCGGATGCTCGCCCGCGACGGCGACCTCAGCCATTTCGACCATGTCCTCAACGCCGCGTTGGTGGTGTCCTACCTGGCCCTGCGCCAGGGCGACGCGGTGGGCCTGCTGGCCAGCGGCGGCGAGCGTCGCTGGGTCGCCCCGCAGCGCGGGATGGGCGCGATCGACGTGTTCCTGCGCAGCACTTATGACCTGCAGCCACGGCCAGTGGCGACCGACTATCTCGCTGCCGCCACCGAACTGTCGCAGCGGCATCGCCGGCGCAGTCTGGTGATGCTGGTCACCAACCTGCGCGACGAGGACAGCGACGATCTGCTGGGCGCGGTGCGCGTGCTCCAGCAGCGCCACCACGTGGTGGTCGCCAGCCTGCGCGAGGAAGCCCTGGACGCCGTACTGGACGAGGACGTACGCGACCTGCGCGGCGCATTGCGCGCGAGTGCGGCGGCCCGCTACATCGCCCAGCGCACCGCCGTGCACGATGCCCTGCGCTCGCATCGAGTCGGTGTGCTCGACGTGACCTGCGAGCAATTGCCCGGCGCGCTGGTGGAGCGCTACCTGGCGGTCAAGCGCGACGGCTTGCTGTAAGACGATTCTTGCAAGACGACATGCTGCAGCAGGCGGCTCGACCGCTTTCAGTCGGCGGTGACCAGCGAATCGGTATGCGCGCGCAGGTCGGCGTACACGAGGTCGGTGTCCGGGCGCACGCCGTGCCAGACCTCGAAACTCCCGGCGGCCTGTTCGACCAGCATGCCGAGCCCGTCGATCGCGTCATGGCAGCGGTTCGCCCGCGCCCAGGCGAGGAACGGGATCGCCGCCTCGCCGTAGCTCAGGTCGACCGCGGCGGTGCGACGACCGACCATCGACATCGGCAAATGCGGCAGTTCGCCGCCGCGGGTGGCCGATGTCGCGTTGACGATCAGGTCGAATTCGCCCAGCGCGGGCAGGTCGTCCAGATAGCGCGCATGCACGCGCTTCGGATCGCCGAGCAGGTCGGCCAGCGCGTCGGCGTTCTGTGCCGTGCGATTGACGATGTACAGCGCATCGATGCCGGCATCCAGCAGGGTCGGCGCGATCCCGCGCGCCGCGCCGCCCGCACCGAGCATCAACGTCCGGCGTCCGCGCAGATCCAGTCCGTTGCGTTGCGTGAGGTCGCGCAGCAGGCCCGCGCCATCGGTGTTGTCGCCGCGCCAGCCATCGCCATCGCGCAGCAGCGTGTTGACTGCACCGGCGCGAAGCGCCCGCTCGCTCGTGTTGCTGCACAAGGCGAATGCGGATTCCTTCAGCGGCAGGGTGACATTGGCACCGTGGCCGCCGTTGTCGGCGAACGCGGCCAGATGCATTGCGAAATCGTCATGGCCAGCCTCGATCGCCACGTAATCCAGCGCGATCCCGGTCTGCCTGGCGAAGGCTGCGTGGATGCGCGGCGACAGCGAGTGCGCGATCGGCGTGCCGAAGACGGCGAAGTGCCTGCTCATCGAAGACTCCATCGGGTCGGAAATGCCGTCAACGCGTTTCCCGCAACCAGCGTGCGGCGTCCAGCGCGAAGTAGGTGAGGATGCCGTCCGCGCCGGCGCGCTTGAACGCCAGCAGCGACTCCATCGCCACCGCTCGTTCGTCCAGCCAGCCGTTCTGCGCGGCCGCCTTGATCATCGCGTACTCGCCACTCACCTGGTACACGTAGGTCGGGCGGCGGAACTGCTGCTTCACCCGATACACGATGTCCAGATACGGCAGGCCCGGCTTCACCATCACCATGTCCGCGCCCTCGGCCAGGTCCAGCCCGACTTCGTGCAGGGCCTCGTCTGAATTCGCGGGATCCATCTGGTAGCTGTACTTGTTGCCTTTGCCCAGGCTGGCGGCGCTGCCCACCGCGCTGCGGAACGGGCCGTAGAACGCGCTGGCGTACTTGGCGCTGTAGGCCATGATCCGGGTATGGATGAAGCCCGCGGCTTCCAGCGCGGCGCGGATCGCGCCGATGCGCCCGTCCATCATGTCGCTGGGCGAAAGAATGTCGGCACCGGCTGCAGCGTGCGACAGCGACTGCTTCACCAGTGCTTCGATGGTTTCGTCGTTGAGGATGTAGCCGCTCTCGTCGATCAGCCCGTCCTGGCCGTGCGTGGTGTACGGATCCAGCGCCTGGTCGCTCATCACCCCGAGTTCGGGGAAGCGCGCCTTCAGTGCGCGGATCGCGCGCTGGATGATGCCGTCCTCGGCCCAGGCGATGCGCCCGTCGGCGGTCTTCGCCGATGCCTCCGGCACCCCGAACAAGTCCAGCACCGGCACGCCGAGCTCCAGCGCCTGTTCGCCGACCTTCAGCAATTCCTCGATCGACAGCCGATCCACGCCCGGCATCGAGGCCACCGGCACGCGGCCCTGGCCCTCGTGCACGAATACCGGATAGATCAGGTCGTTCGCCGTGAGCACGTGCTCGCGCATCAGCCGGCGCGAGAACTCGTCGTGGCGCATCCGTCGCGGACGGATCGGGAAGTGTCTGGCGGGTGTCGTGGTCATGCGCATCAGTTTACGCCGGCCAAAAAAAACCGGCGCCCGAAGACGCCGGTCGGGATGTTGCATCATCGACCGATCGGGTTCGCGCCAAATCCGAATGCATCGGACATTCACAAGCGCGAGATTGTGCGTCGGCTTCAGATCAAGCCGCCGCCCAGACCCAGTCGCCAGGTCGCGACCACGATGACCACGCAATTGAGCACCAAGCCGGTCTTGGCGCGGCCACGCTTGCCGGCCGAAGTGACGGCCATGCCGATGGCGGCAACGATCGCGCCGATCGCGGCGAACGGGATCAGCAGCCAGTTGGTGATGCCGACCAGCGGGATCAGCGCCAGCACCATCCATACCATCGCCACGATGCCCCACAGGATGCTGATCAGTCCCATCGCGATGCGTCTCCGGTTGTGTCGCGTTGCCCTGCAAGGGCGGATGGCTCAAGCATGCACGCCGTCGATCTCGACCGCCAGCTCGCGCCGGCAGACGTGGCCGTGCAGCAACAGCGTGGGTACGCCGGGCAGGCGTTGCCGCAAGAGTGCATCGACTGCCGGCAGGGCGTCGGCGTCGCGCACGTAGACCTTCAGGCGAGTGCCGTTGCCGGGGCGATCCGGCACGTCGGGCCGGATTGCGCGCGCGCGCTCGACCAGGCTGCCCAGATTGGCCAGCACTTCCTCGAATTGCGCCTCGAGCGAGTCGCCGTGCAGCGAGGCATGGCCGACCACCGCCGCGGTGCCGGACACCAGCAGCGGCATGGCCGCCGACGCCGGCAGCATCGCGCGGGCGAAGCCGGGGGCTTGCGGGCCGTATTGGCGCGGATAGCGCCAGGCCTGCACCTGCCGCGGGTTCTCCAGCGGGCTGCCGGGTGTTTTCGCCGCCAGCCAGTACAGCTGCAACCGTCCGGTGGCCTGCGGATGGCCGATCGCGGTGGCGGCCGGCAATTCCGCGGGTCCCAGCACGCGACCGATGCCGCGTGCGCGGCCCACGCAGAAGCGTCGATAGCGTTCCTCGTCGCCTTCGCCGGCGGTGATCGCGTCGAGGTAATTCCAGATCCGCAGTGGATGCGGATAGTCGCCGGCGGCCAGCCAGGCCTGCAGGCGCGCGTAGGCCTGTTCGGCGGCCTGTTCGATGTCGCCGTCGCCGGCATCGGCCACGTCCAGCGCGCCGAACTGCAGGTGACCGTCCTCGCTCCAGGCGATGTCGTCGCTGCGGCCATCGCGGACCTCGTCTTGCACCCGCCAGCATTCGAATGGCGCGCCGCCATGCACGGGCAGGTTTACCCGCAGATAGCGCGGATCCGCGTGCGTCGCCGGGGCCTGGTCACCGAAGCCGAACACCGCCAGCAGCCGCCGATCGGCCAGCACGGCCTCCAGCGGATCGTGCCGATAGTCCACGGCGAGCGTGGCGGCAGCGTGCGGCAGGGGCTCGGGAAGTGATGGCATCGGGGCGCGGATCATAACGCGCAGGCCGCCGCCGCCGGTCAGCGTGGCTGCGCCGCATGCGCGTCGGTGGCGAACTCGCCTGCCGGATCGTCGATCACCGGCGGGTGCGCGCGGACGCGCCGGTGGACCTGCCACAAGCCGCCGCGGCGCACGCACTGCAGGACGATATGGCTGGTGATCCGCCACAGGTCGCGGAGCGGGCGGAAGTGACTGGGGCGGAAATCCGGTGCCGCGTGAACCAGGTTGTAGCGGGCTTCGATCGGGATCGACACGCATCGCGTGCCGAGTCCCTGCGCGGCCGACATCACCACCTGCGCCTCGAACACGAAGTCCTCGCCGGGCACGCCGGTGCAGGCCAGCCGGCAGACCTCGGCCGGATACAGGCGCTGCCCGCTCTGGCTGTCGGCGACCTGGTAGCCGGTGCCCCAGGCGATGCCCCAGTCGCCGAATTCGTTGGCCAGTCGCCGGTACAGCGGCTGGTTGGCACGCTTGCGCAGGCGCGCGCCGATCACGATCCAGCCCGGGCGGCGGTTGGCCGCGGCGAGCAGGCGGGGGATGTCGTCGGCACTGTGCTGGCCGTCGCCGTCCATCGTCACCACCGCGTCCAGGCCGCGACGCAAGGCCTCGGCGAACCCCGTGCGCAGGCCGGCGCCCTTGCCCATGCGGGTTGCATGGCGCAACAGCACGACCGGCAGGTCGGCGATGGCGTCCGCGGTGCCGTCATCGGAGCCGTCGTCGACCACGATCACGTTCGGGCAGTGGTGCAGCGCGCCTTGGACCACGCCCCGGATGCGCAGTGCTTCGTTGAGGGCCGGGACGACCACGGCGATCCGCCCGGGGGTCAGCGGCTGGGGCTGGTCGTTCATGCGTGGAATTATGGCAGCCGGTTTCCCATGCCATTCGTCACGGGCCGCGACCAACGCGGCGCGCTAGCATCCGCGTTCAGGCAGTAGTCGGAAAACGGGACGGGACAGATGGGGCGCATGAATGCGAAGCAGGCGTGGCTGGGGGCGATGCTGGTGACCGGTATCGGCATGGGTGATGCGATGGCGCAGGCGCGGGCGTTGACCGCCGCCGATTACGAGCGCGCCGCGTCGATGCTGGGCGACCGCACCGGCCCGCTGATGGATCGCGCAACCAGCGGCATCGGCTGGCTGGACGACGGCACCCTGGTCTACCGCGAGCGCACCGCTGGCGTGGAGCGAGTCCTGCGCTTCGACCCGGCCACCGGCAAGACCACGCCGGCGTTCAATGCGCAGGCGTTGGCCGATGCGATGAACCTGGCCGCCGCCGGCAAGGGACGGCCGGTGGATGCCGGCAAACTGCCGCCGCTTCAGGTCTCCCGCAATGCCGATGGCAGCCTGCGCCTGGCCGGCATGCAGGGCGAGTTCCGCTGCGACGCCGACGGCTGCGGCGTGTTGTCCAAGCCTGCCTCGGGTGAGGAGCCCGGCGCGCCATCGCCCGACGGCAGCCGCGAGGCCTTCATCCGCGACTGGAACCTGTGGCTGCGCGACCTCGGCAGCGGCAAGGAAACCCAGCTCACCTTCGACGGCAAGCCGGACTATGGCTACGCCACCGACAACGCCGGCTGGAAGCACACCGACAACGCGATCCTGGTGTGGTCGCCGGATGGCAAGCAGATCGCCACGTTCCAGCAGGACCAGCGCAAGACCAGCACGATGACCATGGTCGCAACCAATGTCGGCGTGCCGAAGGTCGAGCAGTGGAAGTACCCGTTCGTCGGCGACAAGGACGTCACCATGATCGAGCGGGTCATCATCGACCTGTCCGGAGCCAAGCCGAAGACCATCCGCCTGCAAATGCCGCCGGACCAGCATCGTTCGACCTGCAGCGACGACATCGTCTGCAGCGAAGGCTGGGAAGACGTGCAGTGGGCGAAGGACGGCAAGACCCTGGCCTTCGTCAGCACCGACCGCGGCCACAAGTCCGCGACCCTGCGCGTGGCCGAAGCCGCCACCGGCAAGGTCCGCGACGTGTTCGTGGAAACCGTGGCCACCCAGTACCAGAGCGCACCGGCGCTGGACTCGGTCAACTGGCGCTACCTGCCGGAGAGCAACGAGTTCCTGTGGTTCAGCCAGAAATCCGACTGGGGCCACCTGTACCTGCACGACCTGGCCAGCGGCAAGGAAAAGCGCCAACTCACCAGCGGTGACTGGAACGTGGCCAAGGTTGCTCACCTCGACACCGCGTCGCGCACGCTCTGGTTCGAGGGCGTCGGCCGCGAAGCCGACCGAGATCCGTATTTCGTCCACTACTACAAGGTCGGCATGGACGGCGGCGACGTGCAGTTGCTCACGCCGGAAAACGCCAACCACGCGATTACCGTGTCCGAAGACGGCAAGCGCTTCGTCGATGTGTATTCGACGATCGACACCGCGCCGGTCGCGTTGGTGCGCGATGCCGATGGCAAACAGGTCGCCGAACTCGCGCGCACGGATATTTCGCGGCTGAAGGCAGCGGGTTGGGTCGCCCCGGAGTCGTTCACCGTGAAGGCGCGCGACGGCAAGACCGATCTCTATGGCCAGATGTTCAAGCCGTCCAACTTCGATGCATCGAAGAAGTATCCGATCGTCACCTACATCTACCCCGGCCCGCAGGTCGGTTCGGTGCGCTCGCGCAGCTTCACGCCCGCGCACGGCGACCACCAGGCGTTGGCCGAACTGGGCTTCATCGTGATCGCCGTTGATGGCATGGGCACGCCGATGCGCAGCAAGGCGTTCCAGGACGCGTGGTACGGCGACATGGCCGACAACACGTTGCCGGACCAGGTCGCCGCGCTGAAGGAACTCGCGGCGAAATATCCGTGGATCGACGCCACCCGCGCCGGCATGTGGGGCCATTCCGGCGGCGGCAATGCCACCGCCACCGCGATGTTCCGCTACCCGGAGGTCTACAAGGTCGGCATCGCCGAATCCGGCAACCACGACAACCTCAGCTACGAGGACGACTGGGGCGAGCGTTACCACGGCCTGATGGAAACCAACGCCGACGGCACCAGCAACTACACCGGCCAGGACAATGCGGCCTACGCGAAGAACCTGAAGGGCAAGCTGTTCCTGTTGCATGGCCTGATGGACGACAACGTGCCGCCGCAATCCACCCTGCTGGTGGTGGATGCGTTGATGAAGGCGAACAAGGATTTCGACCTGCTGCTGCTGCCGAATGCGCGCCACGGCTACGGCAAGGACAGCTACTACGTCATGCGTCGGCGCTGGGACTATTTCGTCGAACACCTGCTCGGCGCGACGCCGCCGAAGGAATTCGAGCTGAAGCCGAAGATGTGAGGTCTGCCAGAGGCGAGGCCGGGGGCGTTCGCGCAGCGACATCTCGAGTCGCGTAGCGAATGCACCCGGCCTCGCCTTTTTTGCGTCAGCGCGCGCCCTGCCCGAACAGGATCTTCTTCTGCTCGTCGCTCATCGGCTTGCCGGCGTCGGGGCTGACCTGCTTCGTCAGCGCATACGCGCGACGGGTCGCAGGACGTTCGCGGATCGCCGCCTGCCAGTGTCGGACGTTGGCGAAAGGCGCGAGGTCCAGCGGCGCCTTGTCGTACGGGCTGATCCACGGATAGCTGGCCATGTCGGCAATGCTGTAGTCCGCGCCGGCGATGAAGGCGCGGCCCTCCAGCTGCGTGTCGAGCACGCCCAGCAGGCGCTCGGCTTCCTTGCGGTAGCGGTCCTTCGCATACGCGATGTCCTCGGGCGCGTAGACGTGGAAGTGCCCGTACTGTCCGGTCATCGGACCCAGTCCGCCCATCTGCCAGAACAGCCATTCGTTGACCAGGATGCGCTGGCGCAATGCGGTACCTGCGTCGGCACCATCGGGGATGCCGAGGAAACGCCCGGTCTTGTTGGCCAGGTAGAGCAGGATCGCGCCGGACTCGAACACGTTGATCGGCGCGCCGCCATCGGCAGGTGCATGGTCGACGATCGCCGGCATCTTGTTGTTCGGCGAGATGCGCAGGAAGTCGGGTTCGAACTGCGCGCCCTTGCCGATGTTCACCGGCTTGATCGTGTAATCGAGGCCGTGCCCTTGCTCGGCAAGCTCTTCAAGAAAGAGCGTGACCTTGTGCCCGTTCGGGGTGGGCCAGTAGTAGAGGTCGATCATCGTGGAAGCTCCGCCAACGTGGGAGCGCCACTCTAGCCCCGGCGTGATGCAGGTGCCGGCAACGCAGTGTTGCGCTCCGATCCGTCATTCCCGCCTTCGCGGGAATGACGAGCAAGAGCGAACCCGTTACAGCGCGGGGCGCTTTTGCGCGGCTTCCGGTACCACCAGCTTTGCATCGGAGCCGACGGTCGCGCAGCCGTGGCCATCGGGCGTGCCGGCGCTGCAGCGATACACCCGCACGTAATCGACCAGCATGCCCTGCGGGAACGCGGCTTCGTCGATGCCGGTCGCGTTCACCTTGCCGGCCCAGTTGCCGCCCACCGCGAGGTTCAGCAGCAGGTGGTACTTCGAAGCGCGGTCGAACGGTGCGCCCGGCGGAGAGTCGACCCAATCGCCGCCCTTGCGCACCTGCGAGAACCAGCCGTCCGCACGCTGCGTCGCGTAGTGCACACCGTCCACGTACCAGCGGATCTCGCCTTCCTCCCACTCCAGCGCATACACATGGAAACCGTCGGAAGGGCTCGCGCCATTCGGCAACCGAAACCAGGTGCCGGTATGCACATTGCCCGGCGACGGCCGGCCGTAATGCAGGGTGCCGTGCACGCGTGTTTCCCTGGTGCCTGACGCCGCGCCGGGTTCATCGGTCGGCGTGCCGATGTTGACCGCTTCCATGATGTCGATCTCGCCGGACGCCGCCCACGTACCGTAGGACGAATCGGTGGGCAGCATCCAGATCGCCGGCCACGCACCTTGCCCGTGCGGCAGGCGTGCGCGGATCTCGAAGCGCCCGAAGGTCCATTCCTGCTTGTGCTTCGTGCGCAGCCGCGCCGAGGTGTAGGGCAGGGTGGCTTTCAGGCGACCGCCACCCTCCGGCTGGTTGCTGGCGGTGAACGCCTCGCGCTTGGCGACGATGTAAAGCAGGCCGTCGGCGACGAAGGCGTTGGCGAACTTTCCCTGGCGGCGGGTGTAGCACTGCTGTTCGGCATTGCCACCACCCCAGCAGTTCTCCTCGATGTCCCAGTTGGCCAGGTCGATGGTGTCGCCGTCGAACTCATCCTTCCACGCAAGTTCCCATCGCGCCGGCGCGATGGCACCGGCGGCGGGATCGTTGCCCAGCAACAACATCGAGGTGAGTGCGATGGCGTGCATGCTCAGCGGATCGGGCACTCGACCTTGTAGTCGAAATCGGTGCTGGCGACGACCTTCGACAGCGCCAACTGCACGCCGTTGCTGCCGCGCAGGTAGAACGGCATGTCGAGCTTGCCGGTGTCCGCGCCGGCCACGCGCAGGCACTTCAGCTGCACGCCAAGCCGCGTCCACTCGCCCTTCGGCAACTTGGCCAGCGCGTCGCCGATCTGCACCTCGCCCTTGCAGGCCGCACCGCAGCCGGTGCCGATCGCGGCCTTGGCTCCGGCCGGCAGCGCATCGACGCGCACGGTGGCGACCAGGAAGACATCGCCGTTGGTCTCGCGGCCCAGGTCGACCGGCGTGTTCGAGCGCACCTCGACCACGCCGTCGCCCTTGAACACGAACTGGCGCGCGCCTTCCTGGATCGTGGTGTTGATCGCGGTCATCGCCAGCGAGCCGTCGGTGGTGGTCGCCATTGGATGCACGATGTCCATCGCCTTGCCGTCGGCACCGACCAGGCGCAGGGTCGAACCGGTGGTGGCGACGCCGTTGTCGAACCACAGGTTGGTGCGCGCGGCATCCGGATCGATGCCCGGATCCTCGCTCAACGCTGCAAGCTCGCCCTTGTCGGCATAGCGCAGGCCGAAGCCGAACGGAAACAGCGGGTCGTAGTTCCTTTGCCCGAAATTGTTGTCGTTCTGGTCGGCGCGTTTCGGCCACGAGTAGCTGAGCTTGCCGTGGAAGTCGTGCTGTGTCTTGCCGTCCTTGCCGCGCAACAACACGTCGGCGACGCCCGCGCCTTCGGAGCCAGGCAGCCATGCGGCGACGAACGCATCGGCGGCGTTGAGTTCGCGGTTCATCCACAGCGGTCGCCCGCTCAGGAACACCGCGACCACCGGGATGCCATCGGCCTTGAGTTTCTTGATGAGTTCGAGGTCGCCGGACTTGCCGGCCTTGAACATCAGGTTGGGCAGGTCGCCCTGGAATTCGGCATACGGATCCTCGCCGAACACGACGACGGCGACATCGGGCTTCGTCGTGTACTTGCCGTCCTTCGCCAACTCACTCTTGCCGCCGGCAGCCGAGACCTGCTGGCGGAAACCGTCCCAGATCGAATCGGCATTCGGGAAGTCCGCGCGCTTGGTGCCATCGCCCTGCCAGGTGAGCGTCCAGCCACCGGTCTGCTTGGTCAGGTTGTCCGCGCCGTCGCCTGCGAGCAGGATCTTCGCGTTCGGCGACAGCGGCAGCAGGCCGCCCTGGTTCTTCAGCAGCACCAGCGATTCGCGCACGGCCTGCCGTGCGACCGCGCGATGCGCCGGCGCGCCGAGCAATTCGAACTTGCCGCCCAGCGCGCGCTGCGAGGGCTTGGGCTTCTCGAACAGGCCCATGCGGAATTTCGTGCGCAGGATCCGGCGCACCGCGTCATCCAGCCGCGCCATCGGGATCGCGCCGGACTTCACGTGCGCCAGCGTCGATTCGTACAGGCCCTTCCAGCTGTCCGGGGCCATCGGCATGTCCAGGCCGGCGATGTAGGTCTGCGCGCAATCGGTGTTGGTGCAGCCCTTGACCTGGCCGTGGCCGTTCCAGTCGCCGACGATGAAGCCGCCGAAGTTCATCCGCTCCTTGAGCACGCCGGTGAGCAGGCCCTGGTGGCCATGCATTTTCTCGCCGTGGAAGCTGTTGTACGAGGCCATCACCGACTGCGCACCGGCGGCGATCGATGGCACGTAGCCGGCCGCATGCACATCGCGCATCACGGCTTCACTGACCTCGGTATTGCCCTGGTCCTTGCCGTTGGTGGTGCCGCCATCGCCGAGGAAATGCTTGACCGTGGTCATCACGTGGTGGTCGTCGAGGAAGTCCTTCGCGCCTGCCTTGCCCTGCAGGCCTTCGACCATCGCCGGCGCGAGCATCGCGACCACCCCGGGATTTTCGGAATAGCCCTCGTAGGTGCGACCCCAGCGGTCATCCTGCGGCACCGCGACAGTCGGCGCGAAGGTCCATTCCATGCCGGTGGTGCGGGTTTCCACCGCGGTGATGCGGCCGATCTCGCGGATCAGGTCGGGGTTGCGGGTGGCGCCCAGGCCGATGTTGTGCGGGAACAACGTGGCGCCGACGATGTTGCTCTGGCCATGCACGGCGTCGATGCCCCAGATCACCGGGATCGCCTTGCCGCCGCGCGAGGTGTCCATCGACTCCTCCCAGAACGCATCGGCCAGATCCAGCCAGGCCTTGGGCGCGGCGTTGTAGACGTTGCCCGGATCGGAACCGCCGCCGGCGAGGATCGAGCCAAGCCGGTAATTGCGCAGGTCGGCCGGGGTGATCGTGGAGATGTCGCCCTGGATGGTCTGCCCGACTTTTTCCTCGATCGTCATCTTCGCCATCAAGGCATCGATCTTCCGCTCCAGCGCGGCGTCGGCCGGCAGCGGCCAGGTCGGTTGCGGCCAGTGCGCGGGATCGATGGCGGCGGCCGGCGACGCGGCACGCTGATCCGCGGCGAAGGCGGCAGTCGCGGTCAGCAGCGCGATGGCCAGCAGGCTGCGGCGGAAAGCATGGCGGGGAGGCGTGGCTTCGAGGTATGCAACGGCATGTCTGCGTTTCCTGGACGACGGCGGGGCGGTAGGATTAAATTGGTGCGGAGCGCAATGACAGCGTTGTCAGCACCAGCGCACAATAGCGGGTACGACCGGCGAAGGCTTGCTGCAAAGCGGCAAGCCTTCGCTGCGTGGCAAGGCCGCACACTTTCGATGCGGTCGGCGAGCCGGTGCGGGGAACAGTCAATGGGCGACACGAAACCTGCGGCAGACGAGGCCGCGAGCGAACAGGTGCGTGCGAAGGCCGGGCGCGTGCGGATCGAGGACGTGGCGGAAGCGGCCGGTGTCTCGATGAAGACGGTGTCGCGCGTGCTCAACAACGAACCCAACGTCTCCCCGCGCACCCGCGGCCTGGTCGAGGCCGCGGTCGAGAAGCTGCGCTACCGGCCGTTGCCATCGGCGCGGGTGCTCGCCGGGCGGCGCTCGTACCTGGTGGCGATGCTGTTCGACAACCCGTCGAACAACTACCTGATGGAGATCGAGCTGGGCGTGCTGGATGCCTGCCAGGCGCAGCACTACAACCTGATGTTGGCACCGCTGGTCTACAACGCCGACGACATCATCGACAAGGTCGAGGCGCTGGTGGTGCAGGCGCAACTGGACGGGGTGATCCTGACCCCGCCGATCACCGACGACGTGGCCCTGCTGCGCCGCCTGGAGGAGCTGGGGATTCCGTACGCCAGCATCTCGGCGAAAGAGCAGAACCGGCATGTGGGCGTGGTGGTGGACGAGCACGGCGCGGTCTGTTCGATGATGGCGCACCTCGCCTCGCTCGGTCATCGGCGCATCGCCCATGTCCGCGGGCATGCCGCGCACGGCGCCAGCGCGTGGCGGCTGGCGGGGTATCGCGAGGGCCTGCGCCGGGCCGGCCTGCGCTATGACGCCAGGCTGGTGGTGGATGGCGAATTTTCCTACGAGTCCGGCTATGCCGCGACCAATGCACTGCTCGACCTGGACGATCGCCCGACCGCGATTTTCGCCGCCAACGACGACATGGCCGCCGGCGCGATCTGTGCGATCTGCGAACGAGGCCTGTCGGTGCCCGGGGATATCTCGGTCTGCGGCTTCGACGACACCCCGATCGCCCACCAGATCTATCCGGCGCTGACCACGGTGCGCCAGCCCACCCGCGAGATGGGCCGCCTGGCCGCCACCGAGTTGCTCAAGGAAGTGCGCGAACTGGGCAGTGGCGGCATCGTCGACGTGCCTTATGCGCTGCAGTTGCGGCGTTCGACCGGGCCCGTTTCCAGCGTCGATTGACGGAGCGGCACACGCGTTCCCAATTGGGAAGGTCGATCGTCTGATGCTGCAACGCAACAAGATTTCATGCGGAAAGACGCTGCAGCACAAGCAGGAAGGCGGTGCTGCACTGCAGTTTGACAACGCTGTCAATTTGCCTTCCTAATGCCGCCGCACCAGTCGCCAGCACCTTGGCGCGTGTGACAAAAAATTCAGACACCCACAGTTTTCGTGCAAATCCTTGGAGAGGGGGATGCCCATGAAGCAACAGCACGCTGCACCCAGGAAACAATTGCTCGTCACCGCATTGCTGCTGGCGATGGCATCGCCAGTGATGGCGCAGGATGCCAACGCCGACCAGGACAAGCCCGCGGGCACGGCCACCAGCGAAGAGGCGAAGGATCTCGACACCGTCGTGGTGGTCGGCATTCGCGGGGCCCTCGAATCCGCGATGAACCTCAAGCGCGATTCGCAGGGTGTGGTCGACGGTATCGCCGCCGAGGACATCGGCAAGTTCCCGGACACCAACCTGGCCGAATCGCTGCAACGCATCAGCGGCGTCTCGATCGATCGCACCGCCAGCGGCGAAGGGTCCAAGGTCACCGTGCGCGGCATCGGCCCGGATCACAACCTGGTCCTGCTCAATGGGCGGCAGATGCCGGGTGCCCTGCTCAACGGCTTCGATGCCTCCAACTCGCGCGCGTTCGACTTCGCCAACCTGGCATCGGAAGCGGTGGCTGGCGTGGAGGTCTACAAGACCGGTCGCGCCGACAATCCCACCGGCGGCATCGGCGCGACCATCAACATCAAGACCGCGCGACCGCTGGAAAGCGGCCCGCTGGCCAATCTCGGCATCAAGACGGTCCACGACACATCCAACGGCAATCTGCCCACGTCGCTGCAGGGCAAGGATTACACCGGCGAAGTGTCCGGCATCTTCAGCCGCAGCTTCGCCGACGGCAAGTTCGGCATCGCGCTGAGCGGCAGCTACCAGGATCGCGACAGCGGCTACAATCAGGCCAGCGTGGGCAGTGGCTGGCGCACGCACTTCGGCAATGAAGGCGGCTGGGGCGTGATTCCGCAGGGTGCGCCTGGCGTCGAGAACCAGCCCGGCCCGACCGACCTGTATTCGGTCCCGCAGTCGTTCGGCTACACGGTCAACAGCGTGCAACGTCAGCGCACCAATGGCCAGCTGACCCTGCAGTTCGCGCCGACCGATCGCCTGACCGCGACGCTCGACTACACCTATTCCGAAAACAAGATCCAGCAGCAGCGCAACGAAATGTCGGTCTGGTTCAACTTCGGCCCGTCCGAAAGCGCGTGGACCGATGGCCCGGCCGCGGGTCCGGTGTTCTACCGCGAACTGATCAACTGCACCGACCAGCTCGGCCCGAACGGGGTCTACGTGGGCTGCGCCGACCTGGCCGTGGGCGGCAGCAAGGGGGCGACCCGCGCCGTCAACGATTCGGTCGGCTTCAACGTGGAATGGGCGGTCACCGACGCGTTCGACCTGGAGTTCGACTACCACAACTCGTCGGCCGAGATCGGCCCCGACAGCGACTGGGGTACCGACGGCAGCATCGGCGTTGCCGCCAACATGCGCGGCAATACCACGGTCTGGTTCGACGGCGAACTGCCGATCCTCGAGATGGGGTTGAACCCCACGGTCGGTGGCGTGCATCCGTCGCAGGCACGCCCCAGCGGGCGTCGTTACGTGAATGGATACTCGCGTTCCGAAGTCGAACAGGGCCGCCTGGATGGCGACTTCAAGTTCGGCGACTACTCGAGTTTCAAGTTCGGCGTGGCCAGCACCGAGGTCAGGAACCGCACGGCGCTGGGCATCACCGAGTACCCCGATTGGGGCGCGCCGCTCGGTACGCCGGGCGATTGGGATGACGCGATCTGGCAGATCGACGACATGGCCAAGTATTTCGGCGCGTTTTCCAACGGCAACGACCCGCGTTTCACCTCGCTGTTCCTGACCACGGATCTGGAGCGCCTGCGCGACGCGGTGGGTGCCAGCGGCGAGATGACGACCTACCCGGACGAGTACCTCAACAACGACCTGAATACCACCGAGAAGACGCGCAGCGCCTATGTGCAGTTCAACACGCGCTGGGAGACCCGCGTGCCGGTCGATCTGGCGGTGGGCGTGCGCTACGAAAAAACCAAGGTGCTCTCCGCAGCACAGGTGGTGACCCCGGTCGCCGTTCAGTGGAACGCACCCAACGAGCTCCAGGCGATCATGGGCGGCAAGTCGTTCACCAGTCTGGAGGGCGAGTACAACTACTGGCTGCCGAGCCTGGACGCCAAGTTCGAGCTGACCGAGGACATGGTGTTGCGCGCCAGCTATGGCCACAGCATCGGCCGGCCCGGCTGGAAAGACATCCAGGGCGGATTGGTGATTGGCGGGAATGTGCGCGTGAATGGCGGCAGCGGCTCGGCCGGCAACCCGAACCTGAAGCCCCTGCTGTCCAAGAACATCGACCTGTCATACGAGTGGTACTACGGGAACGCCAGCTACTTCTCGTTGAGCTATTACCGCAAGAACATCTCCAACTACATCGACAACGGCGCGGGCTCGTTCCAGGACACCCTGTTCAGTCTGCCCACGCCGATCGGCGGCGATTACTGGAACGAAGCGATTGCCGAAGGTTGCGGTGTCGCGGACGGGCAGTGCATTCGCGACTACATCTTCGCCAACTACGATGGCCAGCCTGGGGTGGACGCGGCGAATGGGATCATCACCGGGCAAGCCGGGGATCCGCTGACGGTGTTCAGCATCACCACGCCTGCCAATGCCGGCTCGCACAACCTCAACGGCTTCGAAATCAACCTGCAACACATGTTCGGTGACAGCGGCTTTGGCCTGGCGACCAACTACACCATCGTCCGCAGCCCCAGCCTGCAATACGACAATGCGGCAAAGGGTCCGCAGCAGGTGCTGGTGGGCCTGAGCGATTCCGCAAACCTGGTCGGCTTCTACGACAAGGGCGACTGGCAGGTGCGCCTGGCCTACAACTGGCGCGACCAGTTCCTGAGCGGACAGTACGACGGCGATCCTGGCGATGTCGCCAAGAACAACCCGGTGTATGTCGAGCGCTACGGTCAGTGGGATCTGAGCGTGGGTTACAAGTTCAACGAGCGCCTGACGTTGCAGTTCGAGGGGATCAACCTGACCGACGAAACCGCACGCCTGAGCGAGCGCAACCGGAACATCCTGTTCTACGGCACCCAGACCGGTCCGCGTTACATGCTGGGCCTGCGTTACGACTTCCAGTAAGCAGTGGCGGCAGGGACCGGCAACGGGCCATGATCGCGTGACGAAGCCGCTGGTCGCCAGCGGCTTCGTCATTTCACGGGTTCGCTATCGTGATCCGTTCATGCAACTTGGAGAGGCAGACGCGTGGATCAATTCATCAGACATGTGGTCATCCTGGGCGGTGGCTCTGCCGGCTGGTTGACGGCCGCCGTGCTAGCCGCCGAGCACGACACCGCGTCCGGCTCCGGCTTGCGGATCACTCTGATCGAATCGCCGGAGGTGTCGACGATCGGCGTGGGCGAAGGCACCTGGCCGACCATGCGCGACACCCTGCGCCGGATCGGCGTGAGCGAGACCGACTTCATCCGCCAGTGCGATGCGGCCTTCAAGCAGGGCTCGAAGTTCGTCAACTGGCGGGAAGACCTCCAGGGCGACTACTACCACCATCCCTTCGTGCTGCCGCCGGGCTTCCTGGACACGCATCTCGCGGCCGGCTGGCTGGCGCACAGCGACGTGCCCTTCAGCATGCTCACCTGCTTCCAGTCGCACCTGTGCGAGGCAGGCAAGTCGCCCAAGCAGTTCGCCACACCGGAATGGGCGGCGGTGGCCAATTACTCCTATCACCTCGATGCCGCCAAGCTGGGCGCGTTCCTGCGCACGCACTGCGTCGAGAAACTCGGCGTGCGTCATGTTTCCGATCACATGATCGGCATCAATACCCACGACAACGGCGACATCGCGTCCCTGCAGACGCGCGAGAACGGCGCGATCGAAGGCGACCTGTTCGTCGATTGCAGCGGCATGCGCGCGCTGCTGATCGGCCAGCACTACGGGGTCGAAATCGAGTCGCAGAAGGACGTGCTGTTCAACGACCGTGCGATCGCGGTGCAGGTGCCGTACGTCGATCCGAGCGTGGAGATCGCCTGCCAGACCATCTCGACCGCGCAGGAGGCCGGCTGGATCTGGGACATCGGCCTGCAGAGCCGGCGCGGCATCGGTCACGTCTACTCCAGCACCCACACCAGCGACGACGATGCCGAAGCCGCGCTGCGCCGCTACATCGTGGAGACCGGCGGCCGCGAGGACGACATCCACACCTTGCCCAGGATCACCATCAAGCCCGGTTTCCGGCGTGGCGGGTGGCATCGCAACTGCGTGGCGATCGGCCTTGCGAGCGGCTTCATGGAACCGCTGGAAGCCTCGTCGCTGGTGATGGTGGAACTGGCGGCCGGCATGCTCGCCGACCAGATGCCATCCACGCGCGCGGCGGTCGACATCGTGGCGAAGCGCTACAACGACACCTTCAGCTATCGCTGGGATCGCATCGTCGATTTCCTCAAGCTGCACTACGTGCTCAGCAAGCGCGATGGCAGTGCGTACTGGCGCGACAACCGCCGGCCGGAAACGATCCCCGAACGCCTGCGCGAGCGGATGGAACTGTGGCGCCACCAGCCGCCGTCCCGATACGACCTCAACCGCGTCGAGGAAGTGTTTCCCTCGGCCAGCTACCAGTTCATCCTCTACGGCATGGGCTTCAAGCCCGAGCTGCGGCCGGCCACGCGGCGCATGGACGACGTGGCGCGCGCCGAAGGCTATTTCCGCGAATCGGCCGAGATGGCGCGCAGGATGCTGGCGGCGTTGCCGGGGCATCGCGAGATGCTCGATCATGTGAACACGCGCGGCATGCCGCGCATCTAGGACCGATCGAATGGCACGCCACGTCCAGCTCAACAACATCGACCATCGCGACCTGCGCATCGACACGCGGCGCGGCGCGGCGCTCGGGGATGACGTGGCCTTCGTCGCCACCTTCCCCGCGGAGTTCCGCGACCTGCAGGCGCATTACCCCATCGTGTTCCGCAAGGACGCGCAGGGCGTGCTGTCGCCGGTGGCATTGCTCGGCTTCCAGGAAGGGCACAACCTGTTCCTGGACGGCGAATGCTGGGATGCGGCCTACCTGCCGCTGGGGATCGAACGCCATCCGTTCCTGATCGGGCGCGGTGGCGATGACGTCACCGTGCATGTCGACCTGGACAGCCCGCGCGTGCGCAGCGATGCCGGCGAAGCGCTGTTCCGCGAGCATGGCGGCAATACCGATTACCTCGACCGGGTCGCTTCCGTGCTGCTGACCCTGCACAACGGCTTGCAGCGCGTGCCGGCGTTCGTCGATGCCTTGCTGGCGCGCGACCTGCTGGAATCGTTCGTGCTGGACGTGGAGCTGGACGACGGTTCGGTGAACCGGCTGACCGGCTATTACACGATCAACGAAGAGCGCCTGCGTGCGCTCGATGCAATGGCCCTCGGCGAGCTGCATGCAGCCGGCCACCTTGAGCCGGTGTTCATGGCGGTGGCCTCGGTGTCGAATTTCCGCGGTCTCATCGACAGGATGAACCGGAGCCGTGCTGGCGGGCGCTGAGCCAATCCCGGAGCGTCGGGGCGACTCGCCCGACGCCCTGTCCGATGCAGTGCTGGGGGCGGACAGGCCGGTGGTGTTGCGCGGCGTGGCCGCGCACTGGCCGATGGTGTCGGCTGCGCGCGGTTCCATGGAAGAGGCGGTGGCCTGCCTGCGCCGGCATGCGCGCGCGGACGCACCGCCGGTGGTCGCCACCACCGGAGCCCCGGAGATTGGTGGCCGCGTGTTCTACAACGAGACCTTCGACGGCTTCAATTTCCGCCAGGAAAACGTGCCGTTGGGCGTGGTCCTGGACACCCTGCTGAAATACGCCGCGCACGCCGCGCCGCCGATGATCTATGTCGCCTCCACCAGCATCGACACCTGGCTGCCGGGCTTGCGCACGCACAACGACCTCGACCTGGGCGGGCGCGATGCGCTGGCCAGCATCTGGATCGGCAACCGCACGCGCATTGCCGCGCACCAGGACGTGCCGAACAACATCGCCTGCGTGGTCGCCGGCCGTCGGCGGGTGACCCTGTTTCCGCCCTCGCAACTGCAGAACCTGTACATCGGTCCGCTCGACTTCAATCCGGCCGGCCAGGCCATCAGCCTGGTCGACTTCGCTGCGCCCGACCTCGACCGCTTCCCGCGTTTCGCCGAAGCGATGCGGCATGCGCAAGTGGCCGAACTGGAACCGGGCGATGCGGTGTTCATTCCTTCCCTGTGGTGGCATCACATGGAAGGGTTGGACGCGTTCAATGTGCTGGTCAACTACTGGTGGCGCGATGCGCCCGGGTGGATGGACACGCCGATGAACGTGCTGATGTACGCACTGATGACCCTCCGCGACCTGCCGGCGCACGAGCGCGCCGAGTGGCAGGAAGTGTTCCGCCACTACGTGTTCGAAGCGGATGCGGACACCGCCGCGCATATCCCGGAACCGGCACGCCGCGTGCTGTCGCCACTGGACGAACATCGCGCCCGCGACCTGCGCGCGCGCCTGCTGAAACGCATCAACCGTTGAGAGGTCCGTCGTGAACGATCGAACAAGCGAAATCCAGGGCCGCGAGATCAAGCGCGTGGTCATCGCCGGTGGCGGCACGGCCGGATGGATGGCGGCGGCGGCGGTGTCGAAATTGCTCGGCAAGGTGCTGGACATCACCCTAGTGGAGTCGGAGGAAATCGGCACCGTCGGCGTGGGTGAGGCCACCATCCCCACGCTGCTGAGCTTCCACCAGATGCTCGACATCAACGAGCAGGAGTTCATGGCCGCGGTGCAGGGCACCATCAAGCTGGGTATCTCGTTCGAGAACTGGCTGGACATCGGTCATCGCTACATCCATTCCTTCGGCACCAGCGGCAAGGATCAAAAGACCGCCGGCTTCCAGCATTTCTGGTTGCGCGGACGCAAGGAAGGCATCGCCAGCGGCTACGAGGACTACTGCTTCGAGTTGAAGGCGGCACTGGTCGACCGCTTCGCGCATCTGCCGCGGGGTGGCATCAACTATGCGTACCACATGGATGCCAGCCTGTACGCCAGGTTCCTGCGCACCTTCAGCGAGCAACACGGCGCGCGGCGCGTGGAAGGCAAGATCGTCGACGTGCTGACCGATGCGCAGTCCGGATGCATCAACGCGCTGAAGATGGAGGATGGTGCGCTCATCGAAGGCGACTTCTTCATCGACTGCACCGGCTTCCGCGCGCTGCTGATCGGCAAGGCATTGGGCGTGGGCTTCGAGGACTGGTCCCACTGGCTGGTCAACGACAGCGCGCTGGCCGCCCAGACCACCGCCGTGCGCGATGCGGTGCCGTACACCCGCGCGATCGCCTGGACGGCGGGCTGGCAATGGCGCATCCCGCTGCAGCACAGGGTCGGCAACGGCATCGTCTATTCCAGCCGCTACACCACAGACGATGAAGCGCGCGAACATTTCCTCGCCACCATCGAGGGCGAGATCATCAAACAGCCGTGGCCGGTGCGTTTCCGGCCGGGCCGGCGCGAGCGTTGCTGGGAAAAGAACTGCGTGGCGCTGGGCCTGGCCGGCAGTTTCATCGAGCCGCTGGAATCGACCACCATCCATTTGATCCAGCGCGGCATCACCCATCTGCTGCAGAACTTCCCGCAGGTGATCACCCGTAGCGGCATCGAGCAATACAACGCGCAGCTGGATGCGGAACTGCAACACGTGCGCGACTTCGTGGTGCTGCATTACGCGCTGAGCAACCGCCGGGACACGCCGTACTGGGAGTACATGGCGAACATGCCGCTGCCGGCATCGCTGCAGCACCGGATCGACCTGTTCCGCGACACCGGCAACGTGTTCCACGTGCCCGGCGAGTTGTTCGCGGAGAACTCGTGGATCCAGGTGATGATGGGGCAGGGAGTGACGCCGCATCGCCACCACCCGACCGCCGATGCGATGAGCAAGGCGGAACTGGAGCGCTTCCTGGGCGACATCCGCACCCATACCCTGCGTAACGTCGAGGGATTGCCGGCGCACATGGACTACCTGCGCCAGTACTGTCCTGCCCCCGTTCCCCCGATGCCGGGCCAGCCGCCTCGATGAACCCCACCCTGCAGGTCCTGCTGCAGCTGGTCGTGATCCTGGTTGCCGCGCGTCTGTGCGGCGCCGTGCTCCTGCGTTTCGGCCAGCCGCCGGTGATCGGCGAGATGGTCGCGGGCCTGCTGCTTGGGCCGATCGCGTTCGGCGCATGGCTGCCGGAATTGCACGCGACAGTCTTCGAAACATCGACATTGCCGGTGCTGTCCGGGCTGGCGACGCTGGGCGTCTCGCTCTTCATGTTCATCGTCGGCGCTGAACTGCGCGCGCCGGAAGGCACCCGCGCGCAGCTGCGCTCGGCCGGCCTGGTGGGCTCGCTGGGCATGGTCGTCCCGATGGCGCTGGGCCTTTCGATCGCGCCGTTCCTGTATCCGGAATTCGCGCCTGCCGGCGTCGGTTTCTGGCCGTTCGCATTGTTCCTGGCGATCACGATGTCGGTCACGGCCGTCCCGGTGCTGGCCCGCATCCTCAAGGATCAGGGTCTCGCCCAGACTGCGCCGGGACGGCTCGCGCTGGGCGCGGCGGTGATCAACGATGCTTGCGCGTGGATCTTGCTGGCGATGGTGCTGGCGATGGTCGGCCGCCAGGAGGGTGGCGCATTGCTCGCGGTCGGCGGCGGCGCGCTGATGGTTGCAGTGGTGTTCGTCCTGCTGAAGCCGCTGTTCGCGCGCCTGCTTATGTCCAGGGAGGACAGCGATGAGCTGCCGGCACCGGCGTTCGCGTGGATCATGATCGGCGTGCTGGCCTGCGCGGGATTCGCCGAGTGGATTGGCCTGCATGCGATCTTCGGTGCCTTCCTGTTCGGCGTTGCGCTGCCAAGGAACGACCGCCTCCTGCACGCACTGGCGCGGCGCATCGAACCGGTGGCGATTGTGCTGCTGATGCCGGTGCTGTTCGCGCTGGCGGGGCAGAACGCCACGCCGGCGGTATTCGCCGGTGCGGGCATCGGTGCGTTCGCACTGGTCCTGCTGGCGGCGATCGTCGGCAAGCTTGCCGGATGCGCCATCGGTGCGCGCCTGGGCGGCTACAGCTGGCGCGACAGCCTGACCGTCGGCTCGCTGATGAATGCACGCGGCCTGATGGAACTGGTGGTGATCAAGATCGGGCTGGACGCCGGCCTGATCGGCCCGGAACTGTTCACCCTGCTGTTCGGGATGACCCTGGTGACGACGCTGATGGCCTCGCCCTTGCTCAGCCTGTTCCATGCGCGGCGCAACGATGCGGTGGCGGACAGCGGACGCATCGTCTGAGGGCATTGCCGAGGTCGCTGGACAGGCTGTCGCCCACGAAAAACCCCGGCGGGTCGCGCCGGGGTTTTCGTTTGTCGCAAGGCGGGAAGGCTCAGTGGCCGCCGGATGCAGCGAGCTGGTCCAGGTCGATGCCCTGCTTCTGCAGTGCGCGCGTTGCGGCGATCGCATAGAAAGCCAGGTAGGCGAAGCACAGCACGCCGATCACGAAGCTGTAGTGGATGCCGATGGCGTCGGCGAGTGCGCCCTGCGCCAGGCTGACCACGCCACCGCCCAGGATCATCATGATCAGCAGGCTGCTGCCCTGGTTGGTGTTCCTGCCCAGTCCGCTGATCGCCAGGGTGAAGATGCACGGCCACATCGTGCTGCAGAACAGGCCCACGCTGACGAAGGCGACCACGCTGGTCATGCCGGTGGTGAACATGCCGATCAGCAAGGCGATGGTGCCGCACAGTGCAAACAGCAGCAGCATGCGCGCCGGGTTGCCGCGGCTGGCGAAGGTCGCCGCGATCATCAGCACGATGACGAAGGCGTACATGAAGAAGTGCGAGATTTCGTGGCTGGCGAAGGCGTTGACCGCCAGGAACACCCCGAACGCCAGGTAGGGCAGCAGGATGGTCAGCATCCACCTGGTGCTCTTGCCGACGTCGAACGCACCGGCCGTGCCGGCCCAGCGGCCGATCATCAGGCTGGCCCAGTACAGCGACACGAACGGCGCGATCAGCGCGGTCTCGATGCCCAGCCCGCCTTCGGACACCGGAAGTTCCAGGTAGGCCGGCAGGTTGGCGATGGTCGAGACTTCCACGCCGACGTAGACGAAGATCGCGATCATGCCCAGCACCAGCTGCGGGTATGCGAACGCGGACGACTTGTGGACCAGCTTGCTGGCGTCCGCGGCTTCGCCGGCGGCAACGCCGTCGAGGTCGATGTGGTTGGGCACCGAGGAGAACTTCAGGAACACCGCCACCAGCACGAAGGCCGCGCCGAGCACGAGGTACGGGATCTTGACGCTCTCGATGCTGGCCTCGGTGCCGCCGGCGGCGACGCTGCCGAAGATCGCGAAGCTGACCAGCAGCGGGCCGATGGTGGTGCCGAAGTTGTTGACGCCGCCGGCCATGGTCAGGCGCTGCGCACCGGTGGCCGGGTTGCCCATCACGATCGCCAGCGGATTGGCCGCGATCTGCTGCAGCGAGAAGCCCAGGCCGACGATGAACAGGCCCGACAGCATCAGCCCGAACGAACCGCTGTTCGCCGCCGGGTAGAACAGCAGCGAGCCCATCGCCGAGATCAGCAGGCCCAGGCAGATGCCGTTCTTGTAGCCGATGCGGTTGAGCACGTCGGCACCGATGGCCTTGGAGGTGAAGAAGTAGATCAGCGAGCCGACCGTGTAGGCCACGTAGAAGGCAAACGCGACGAACATGCTCTGCATCTGCGAAAGATCAAATGCCTTCTTGAACACCGGGATCAGGATGTCGTTGCTGGCGGCCACGAAACCCCAGAAAAAGAACACCGTGATCAGGACAAGGAACTGCGACCAACGCGTTTGCTGATGGGCCATGTGATTCCGCCGTGTGTGGTTGTCGTTGCGGCGTGGCAGGCGATCTCGCCCCCGCGCTCCCCGTCGCCGATTGTGCAGGCGTGCATGGCTTTTACAGGCCGTCTGACAACGCTGTCAAATGCGGGCGTCGATCGAAGCGAGCCCGGCAATCAAAGGTTGACGGGGCGTCGAACAGTCGTTGCAATGCAGCATCCCGACGCGCGATGCCCACCCGATGCCCGACCCGAATGCCCGCCTCAATCCGCTGGCTGCGCTGATCTTCTCTTCGCGCTGGCTGCAACTGCCGTTGTACCTGGGCCTGATCGTCGCGCAGGGGGTGTACGTGTTCCTGTTCCTGAAGGAACTGACCCACTTGGTGTCCGATGCGGCCACCCTCACCGAGCAGGAGATCATGCTGCTGGTGCTGGGCTTGATCGACGTGGTGATGATCAGCAACCTGCTGATGATGGTGATTGTGGGCGGTTACGAGACCTTCGTCTCGCGCATGCGCCTGGACCGTCATCCCGACCAGCCGGAATGGCTGAGCCACGTCAACGCCAGCGTGCTCAAGGTCAAGCTGGCGATGGCGATCATCGGCATCTCGTCGATCCACCTGCTCAAGACCTTCATCGAGGCCGGCACCTTGGACGGCGTGCCCCTGTGCGGCACCTCGGAGGCGTTCGCAGCGGCCAGGGAAGCGCTGGCCGCGAACTATGTCGGCGTGACCTGCAGCAAGGTCACCTCCACCGGTGTGATGTGGCAGACCATCATCCACACCATCTTCATCCTGTCCGCGTTAGGTATCGCATGGACGGACAAAGTGATGACCGGCAGCAGCAGCAAGCGCGAGGCGCACGCGCACTGACCCACGCGTGACCCCATGGCGATAGGCCGCGAGCGACCCTGACACGAGGAAAGGAGCGATGACCGCGGTGCGAGGGATGGCACCAGGCAACAACCCTGAATCATCCCGGCAAGCCAGATGGGTCAAACGACTGCTGCTGGCGATCGGGTTGTCGTTGTTGGTGGTCGCACTGGCGCTGTTCGATGGCAGGGAGCGGTCGCTACTGCTGGTGATCGTGGGCGTTCTCACCGTGTCGTGGCTGGTTGGCGCATTCGCCCGCGGCGCACGCGAGCAGGCTCGCCTGCTGCAGCGGCTCGAGCAAGCGCAGGAATTGGCGGTACTGGGCACCTGGCGGTGGCGCGTGGACTCGCCGACGATCGAATGGGGCGGTGAATCGGCGCGCATCTACGGCTTTCCCGTGGATACTGTCGTGGTTCCGCTCGAAGAGGTCATGCGCCGCATGCATCCGGACGACGTGGGACTCGTCGCGCGCTGGATGGAGCGGGCGCGATCGGCGGATCCGCGTGAACTCGTTGGTTTGTCCGTCGAATATCGGGTGGTTCGCGACGATGGTTCGGTGCGCTGGGTCTTGGGCAAGGTCGAGGCGGATGACCCCGAAGGTGCCCGCACCCTGGTCGGGGTCCAGCAGGACATCACCCCGCAGGTCATCGACCGTGAGCGGCTGCGCCTGGCGCAGGAGATCGCCAGGCTCGGCGACTGGGAGTGGGACGTCGGCAGCGGTCGCATCCGCTGGTCCGACACCATGTACTCGATCTACGGCCTTGACCCGGCCACCTATGAACCCGATGCCGACAACGTCTTCGGGCTCATCCACCACGATGACCGCGACGCCCTGCGCACCTTCGCCAGCAACCTGGCCGAAACAGGCGAGCGTTGCGAGACGGAGTTCAGGATCGTCCGGCCGGATGGCGAAGTCCGCACCCTTCGCTGCATCGGATCGCGGGAGATCGCGCCCGGCGGCGGCACCATCATCCGCAGCATCCAGCAGGACGTCACCGAGCTGGCACTGGCCCGGAATCGGCTGGTGGAGACCGAAGAGCAGTACCGCTTCCTGTTCGAGCACAACCCGGTACCGATGTGGGTGTTCGATCGCCAGTCGCTGGCATTCCTTGCAGTGAATGACGCGATGGCGCGGCATTACGGATACACACGCGGGGAAATCCTGGGTCGCAGCATGCTCGACATCCGCCCGCCTCAAGACCGGGATGCGGTCGAGGCCGCGGCCCGCCTGCAATCCGTCGATCGACCGCAGGGACGGGTATGGACGCATATGCGCAAGGACGGGACGCGCCTGCGGGCTGCGGTCTACACGCACGACATCCTGTTCGACGAGCGCCCCGCGCGTCTTGTGGCCGCGCAGGACGTGACCGAACGCGAAGCCAGCGAGCAGCGCTTCCAACTGGTCGCGCGTGCCACCAGCGACGCGATCTACGACCTCGACATCCCTGCGGGCACCCTGTGGTGGAGCGACACCATGTATGCGGTGTTCGGTTACACACGCGAGGAGGTCGCGCCAACGGTGGGTGCCTGGGAGGACATGATCCATCCAGACGATCGCCCGCAGATACGTTCCAGCCTGTACGGCGCGCTCAAGAATCCCCGGCTCGATCAACTGGAGATGGAATACCGGCTGCGCCGCGGTGACGGCACCTATGCCCTCGTCGTCGATCGCGGGTTCTTCGTGCGCGAGGACGGCATGGTGGTGCGCATGGTCGGCAGCGTGCTCGACGTCACCGAGAAACGGAAGCAGGACGCGGACCTGCGGCTGCTGCGGCGGGCGGTGGAGGCGACCGAAAGCGGCGTCCTCATCGCGGACGTGCGTGCGCCCGGGATTCCGGCGGTCTACGTGAACCAGGGGTTCCTGGCGATGACCGGTTATCGCGCCGACGAAGTCCTCGGCAAGGACAGCCGGTTGCTCGATTTCGACCCGCGCGACGTGGACAAGATCAGGCAGATCCGGCGGGCCATCGCGGGGCACGCCGAGCTGCGTACCCTGGTGCGGATGCGGCGCAAGGACGGTGGCGAGTTCTGGAACGACTTCTACATGGCGCCGGTGCTGGACGAGGCCGGCACCATCACCCACATGGTCAGCGTGTCCACCGACGTGAGCGAGCGCCAGCGCAGCGAGGAGCGCTTCCAGCTGGTGGCGCGCGCGACCAGCGACGCGGTGTGGGACTGGGACATCGCCCGCGACGAGACCTGGCGCAGCGACAACGTCTACCCGCTGTTCGGTTATGCGCCGGGCGAAATCGTCGGATCGATGACCGGCTGGTCCGGCCTGCTGCACCCCGAGGATCGCCTGGTCGTGCAAACGGCCGTGAGCGAGGCGATCGCGTCCGACGAGGACGGCTGGGAGTGCGAGTACCGCCTGCGGCGCAAGGACGGGACGTACGCCGACGTCGTCGATCGCGGCTTCCTGCTGCGCGACGTGGATGGACGCGCCTACCGCGCGGTCGGCGGGATGATCGATGTCACCCAGAAGCGTCTGGATGAAGCCGATCTGCGCCTGCTGCGGCGCGCGGTCGAATCGACCGACAACGGCATCCTGATTGCCGACGTGCGACACCCGGACCAGCCGCTGGTCTATGCCAATCCGGCGTTCGAGCACATGACGGGCTATGCGGCAGCCGAGGTGATGGGTCGCAACTGCCGCTTCCTGCAGGGAAGCGACCAGGATCAGGCCGCCCTGCAGACACTGCGACTCGCGATCGCCGAGCGGCGCGAGTCGCGCGTCGTGTTGCGCAACTACCGCAAGGATGGCTCGCTGTTCTGGAACGAATTGCACGTGGCGCCGGTGCACGCCGAGGACGGCAGCGTCTCCCACTTCGTGGGCATCCTGACCGACGTGTCGCACCGCCATCATTACGAGCAGGAACTGGCGCATCGCGCGACCCACGACCAGCTCACCGGGCTGCCCAATCGCCAGCTGATCATGGACCGGCTGCAGCAGGCGATCCGCAACGCCGACCGCTACGGTCGCCATGCTTGCGTGCTGTTCATCGACCTGGACGACTTCAAACTGATCAACGACAACCTGGACCACGCGGCCGGCGATGAGGCGCTGCGCATCGTCGCCGCAAGGCTGCGCACGCTGGTGCGGGACACCGACACGGTCGGACGCTTCGGCGGCGACGAATTCGTGGTCGTGTTGACCGAGCAGACCGACCAGGCCGGCGTGAACCAGGTCATTGCCAGGATTTCCAAGGCACTGTCCGTGCCGATGGAGATCGCCGGCATGTCCCACACCATCACCCCGAGCATCGGCTGGTGCCGTTACCCGGATGGCGGGTCCGATGCCGACTCGCTGCTGAAGCATGCCGACATGGCGATGTACCAAGCCAAGCGACAGGGCCGCAACCGCGCGATCGCTTACGACCCCGGCTTCGACGCGCAGGTCTCCCAGCGCATGCAACTGGTCGCGCAATTGCGCGATGCCCTGGAACGGGACGAATTCGAACTGATGTTCCAGCCGCTGTTCGATACGCAAGGCCGGCCGGTCGCGCTGGAGGGGCTGGTGCGTTGGCGCCACCCGGAACGCGGCCTGCTGCCCCCGTCCGAATTCATCGGTGTTTGCGAGGAAAGCGGATTGATCATCGAGCTCGGTCGCAGCGTCCTGCACCAGGCCGCACGCCACCACGCCCATCTCGCCGCTGCCGGCTTCCCGAATGTCAGGATCGCGGTCAACGTGTCCGCGCTGCAATTCGGCTACGCGTTCGAGGACGACGTCGCCGCGATCGTGCGCCAGTACCAGCTGCCGCCTGGCGTCCTCGAGCTCGAGATCACCGAAAGCGTGATCCTGGAAAACCCGGAACGTGCGATCGAGGCCATGCAGCACATCGCCGCCCTGGGCGTCTGCCTGGCCGTCGACGATTTCGGCACCGGCTACTCGAGCCTGGCCTATCTGCGGCGGCTACCGATCGATCGCCTCAAGATCGACCGATCGTTCGTCGAGGACTTGCCCGACGACCGTGAGGCCGCCTCGATCTGCCACTCGATCATCGGTATGGCGCATGCACTCCAGCTGCAAACGGTGGGCGAGGGAGTCGAGACCGACGCGCAGCTGCAATGGCTGCGGGCCAATGGTTGCGACGAGGTGCAGGGCTACCTGCTCGCGCGTCCTGCGCCATTCAGCGAGATCCTCGCGCGGCTTTCGCTGGGTGGGCCAGCCGCGTCCGCGTAAACTTGCCGGATGGATGTTTCCCACCTCCTCGACGGGCTGAACCCGGCCCAGCGCGAGGCCGTTTCCGCTGCGCCCGGTCATTACCTCGTCCTCGCCGGTGCCGGCTCCGGCAAGACCCGCGTGCTCACCCATCGCATCGCCTGGCTGCACGAGGTGTATGGCGTGCCGATGCACGGCATCCTCGCGGTCACCTTCACCAACAAGGCGGCCGGCGAGATGCGCGCGCGCATCGCCGCGCAGCTGGGTGGCGAGCCGCGCGGCATGTGGGTCGGCACTTTCCACGGTATCGCCCACCGCCTGCTGCGCCTGCACTGGCAGGACGCGAAGTTGCCGGAAAGTTTCCAGGTGCTGGACAGCGACGACCAGCAACGCCTGGTCAAACGCGTGGTGCAGTCGCTGGAACTGGACGAGGCGCGCTTCCCGCCGCGGCAGATCGCGTGGTGGATCAACGCGCAGAAGGACGAGGGCCGCCGGCCGCAGCACATCCAGCCGGAAGGGGACGAATGGGCCTCGGCGATGCTCAGCGCCTACACCGAATACCAGGCGCGTTGCGAACGCGCGGGCCTGGTCGATTTCGCCGAGCTGCTGCTGCGCGCGCATGAAGTGCTGCGTGACACGCCGGCGTTGCTGGCGCATTACCGGCACCGGTTCGGCCAGCTGCTGGTCGACGAATTCCAGGACACCAATGCGATCCAGTACGGCTTCGTGCGCTTGCTTGCCGGCGAGACCGGACAAGTCTTCGTGGTCGGCGACGACGACCAGGCGATCTACGGATGGCGCGGCGCCAAGGTCGAGAACGTGCAGCGCTTCCTGCGCGACTACCCGGGTGCCGTCACGCTCAAGCTGGAACAGAATTACCGTTCCAGCGCCAACATCCTCAATGCCGCCAACGCGGTGATCGCACACAACGAGGATCGCCTCGGCAAGCAGTTGTGGACCGATGCCGGCGAGGGCGAGCAGATCGACCTGTACGCCGCCTGGAACGAGATCGACGAGGCGCGCTACGTGGTGGAGCGCATCTCGCAATGGGTGCGCGATGGCGGTGCCCACGGCGAGGCCGCGATCCTCTACCGCAGCAATGCGCAGTCGCGTGCCTTCGAAGAAGCGCTGTTGGCCGCGCAGGTGCCGTACCGCGTGTATGGCGGCATGCGCTTCTTCGAACGCGCCGAAATCAAGGACGCGTTGGCCTACCTGCGACTGGTCGCCAATCGCGACGACGACGCGGCGTTCGAGCGCGCGGTCAACACGCCGACCCGCGGCATCGGCGAGCGCACCCTCGACGAAGTACGGCGCACCGCCCGCGAGCATCGCGAATCGCTGTGGCGGGCGTCGCGCCGTCTGTGCGAACAATCGACATTGGCGGGCCGTGCGCGCAACGCGCTGGCCGGTTTCTCCCAGTTGATCGACCTGCTGGCGACGGAAACCGCCGACATGCCGTTGCCGGAGAAGATCGACCACGTGCTGGCACGCTCAGGCCTGCGCGAGCACTGGGCGAAGGAAGGCCGCGGCGGGCTGGATTCCGAATCGCGGATCGAGAACCTGGACGAACTGGTCTCGGTGGCGTCGCGCTTCACCCGCCGCGACGACGACGAAGCCGCTGGCCTGACCGAACTGGTCGCCTTCCTCAGCTACGCCGCACTCGAAGCCGGCGAAGGCCAGACCGAAGCCGGTGCCGATGGCGTGCAGCTGATGACCCTGCACAGCGCCAAGGGCCTGGAATTCCCGCTGGTGTTCCTTGCGGGGCTGGAGGAGGGGTTGTTCCCGAATGCGCGCTCGGCCGAGGAAGCGGGGCGCATGGCGGAAGAGCGGCGGCTGGCCTACGTCGGCATCACCCGTGCGCGCCAGCAACTGGTGCTCAGCCACGCGGAGACCCGGCGCATCCACGGCAGCGACATGTACGGCCTGCCCTCGCGCTTCCTGCGCGAGATCCCCAAGTCGCTGCTGCGCGAGATCCGCCCGAAGCCGCAGGCGAATGCGTACGCGGCGCGCGGTGGCTACGGCAACCAGGCCAACCGCTTCGCGCCGCGCGACCGAGGCCATGCGGCGATCGAAGTGCCGGCGGTGCGGCTCGGTGCCAACGTGCGCCACCCGACCTTCGGCACCGGCTTCGTCACCGATGTCGAAGGCAGCGGTACGCATGCGCGCATCCAGGTGAACTTCGACGACGTGGGCAGCAAGTGGCTGGTGCTGGCTTACGCGAACCTGCAACCGGCGTAGCGCAAGCCTGTTGGCCGCGCAGCGCATGCCTTGGCGTTGGCGCAAGTGTTCGATGCCGGCATTCCGCCGACGGGAATGAGGATGCGGTTTCGCGAAGCCCTGCTTGCATGTTGTTGCCTGTTTGCAGGCACCGTCGCCGCCGCGGCCGACCCCGTGCGCGCGACCACGCCACGTTTCGAGCCCGCGCCGTGCGCGTTCCTCGATGTCGCCGCCGATTGGGCTTCGCAGCAGCGCATCGATTGCGGCTGGTTGCACGTGCGCGAATCGCGCGGCAAGGCTGACAACCGCACGCTCAAGCTGTGGATCGCGATTGCCCGCGCCGATGTTCCGGAAAGCGATGACGCGCCCCTGCTGTATCTCAACGGCGGCCCCGGCTATGCCACGGTCGATTATTTCTTCCCGTACTTCCCGCAGAGCAAGACCTGGCCAGCGCTGCGCAAGACCCGCGACCTGGTGTTCCTCGACCAGCGCGGCACCGGCCGCTCGCAACCTGCGTTCTGCCCGGAGTTGAAGCGCACGCTGGAGACCGTGAACGCACAGGCGCTCGCGCCCCGCGAAGCGATGCAGCGCACGATCGCCGCCTATGCGGACTGCCGACCAAGAATGCTGGCGGAGGGCTTCGACTTCGCCGCCTACAGCAGCAGCGCGACGGTGGAGGATGCCGAGGACCTGCGTCGCGCGCTCGGTGTGCGGCAATGGAACCTCTACGGCATCTCCTACGGCACACTGGTTGGTCTGGTATACCTGCGGCGACATCCGGGCAGCGTGCGTGCGGCGATCCTCGATTCGCCATATCCGCCGAACTCGCCGCATGGCGCGGAGCAGATCACCAGCACCGCGCTCGCCTTCCAGGCCCTGCAGCGCAGCTGTGATCGCGAAGCCGCCTGCCATGCGCGCTTCCCCGACATGCTGGGTCGCTTGCAGGTGGCGAGGAAACGACTAGATGCCGCGCCGCTGGTGCAGGACGATGGCGGGCGCATCAATGGCGGTCGGTTGCTGTCCTCGATCTGGACGATGCTGGTGCAATCCAGCTTGGTGCGTTGGGTGCCGTTGGCGATCGAGCACGCCGCCAACGGCGACGAAGCGATGATCCGCCGCATCGTTGCGCTGTACGGCGGCACCGACAGCTTTGGCGACTACAGCTTTGGCCTGGCGCAGACGATCAACTGTTTCGAGATCGGCGTCGGCGACACCACGCCCGCGGTCCGCGCGGCGATGCAACGCTATCCCGAGCTGGCAGGAACAGATGCGATAGCCGAAGCAAATGCCCGCGAGTGCGCGGCCTGGCAATCCGAACGCGCGCCGCCGGCGTTCTTCACGCCGGTGCACAGCGACGTGCCCAGCCTGCTGTACGGCGGCGAATTCGATCCCGCCACGCCCTACGACGATGCCGTCCTGGCCAGTCGCCACCTGCGCAACAGCACCCTGGTGCAGGTGCGTGGTGCCTCGCACGCCGGCATGGGCCAGGACGACTGCACGCGTGGCATCGCCCATGCGTTCCTGCGCAACCCGGCGGCCAAGCCCGATCTTGCCTGCCTGTCGACGCGCGACGTTGCGCCCATCGCCACCGACGGACTGCGGGCACACCTCGATTCGCTGAAGCAGTAACGCCGGAGCGCCATTGGCGTGGGCCGCTACAACTGGAAGCCCACCGCGCGCACCAAGCCTTCGCCGATGTCGCGCCACCAGCCTGGCGCACGCGCCACATAGCCGGCGGCCTGCGCGCGCTGCGCCGTGAACCAAGCGGCCAAGTCGGCGACCTGCCCGGCATCGTGGAACAGCAGGTTGAGCTCGTAGTTGAGGAACAGGCTGCGTCCGTCGAAGTTGATCGAACCGCAGCTCGCCAGCGCATCGTCGACGATGATCGCCTTCGCATGCAGCATCCCCGGCAGCAGATGGATGCGCGCGCCAGCCGCCGCCAGTTCGCGCAGGCTGCGCTCACGGGCGATGTCGGCCATGCGGTGGTTGGAACGCGCCGGCATCAGCAGTTGCACGTCGACGCCGCGCCGGCAGGCCAGCAGCAATGCCGTCTGCAACTGCGCATCCGGCACGAAGTACGGCGTCGCCAGCAGCACCCGCGCGTCGGCGCGGTGGATCGCGTTGAGGAACAGCGAATACGCCGTGTCGTCGCGGCGGTCGGGGCCACTGGGCAGCAACTGCGCGCGAGCGCCTGCATCGGGCGCTGCGGGAACAGGCGACGGTGTCTTTGAGGTGCCCGAAAACGTCGATGCCCAGTCGCGCTCGAACACCGTCTGCGCATCCGCGACGATGCCGCCTTCGACCACCACGCTCAGGTCGCGCCAGGCCATCGATGTCGCACCATCGAGGAAATATTCTTCGGCCAGGTTGCGGCCGCCGGTCCACATTGCGTGGCCGTCGACGAGCACCAGCTTGCGATGGTTGCGCAGGTTGCCGCGCCCGAACTGCGGATGCAGGCGCAGCCGCATTGGTGCGAACCAGCGCAGCTCGGCACCGGCATCGCGCAACAGCGCGGCGCTGGCGCGATGCCCGGCCAAGGTGCCGACGCCGTCCAGCAACACCCGTACGCGCACGCCACGGACCGTCGCGCGTTGCAACGCCGCGGCGACCTGCTTGCCCACCGCGTCATCGCGCAGGATGAAGATCTCGATGTCGATGCGTGAGGACGCGCCATCGAGCAATACCAGCAACGCCTGCAATGCCCCTTCACCATCGGCATGCAGGTCAATGCGATGGCAATGCCGTGCAGGCGGCAGGCCCAGTCCATGGCCCAGCGCCTGCAGCCACCGCCCCTCATCGGCGACCGCCTCGTTTGCGATGGCCTCGCATGGATGGGCGAGCTTGCGCGTGCCGAGCAGCAGGTAGACGGGCAGCGCAAGGTAGGGGAAGGCGACCAGCGACACCACCCAGCCGATGGCGGCAGATGGTGCGCGCCGTTGCCGGCCGGAGTGGGTCAGTGCGACATACAGCAGCAGGCCGACCGCGACCGCGGCGACATGCAGCAGGGCCATGCCATGCAGTTCGCCCAGCGGGAACAGGCCCGGCACGCGCGATCCGCCGCGACGATTACCAGCTGTAGAGCTTGTAGTAGGTCATCGGCGCCTCGCCTTCGTTCCAGTCGAGCTTGCCGTCGCCGTCGCGGTCGTGGATGTAGTACGTCGGCCCGCGGAACGGCACCACTTTCACCATCTTCAGCGCACCGGCCACGCGGTACTCGGTCACGGTGTCGCCGTTGGCTTCCTTGCGGGTGACCGGTTCGGCGTTGGCCAGCATCTCTTCCGGCGGCACCGTGCTGCAGGCTGACACCACAAGTGCGAACAGGATCAGCAAGGTCTTGCGCATGTCGGGCTCCTGCGTGGGGTGATCGAAGTATGCGCGATGGTGGCCGCGACGCGCCGTGAAACGCGAACCATCAGCCCTCGTCCGCGGCCGGTTCGAGGGTAAGGAAACCGCCCGACTGCCGCTGCCACAGCTGCGCGTACAGGCCGCCGCGCGCCAGCAGTTGTTCGTGGCTGCCTTCCTCGACGATGTGGCCGGCATCCATCACCACCAGTCGGTCCATCGCGGCGATGGTCGACAGCCGATGGGCGATCGCGATCACCGTCTTGCCCTGCATCAGCCGGTACAGGTTCTCCTGGATCACCGCTTCCACTTCCGAATCGAGCGCCGAGGTCGCTTCGTCCAGCACCAGGATCGGCGCGTTCTTCAGCAGCACCCGGGCGATCGCGACGCGCTGGCGCTGGCCGCCGGACAGCTTGACCCCGCGTTCGCCGACCTGGGCGTCGTAACCGCGACGGCCCTTCGCGTCGACAAGCTCATGGATGAAGCCCTCGGCGTTCGCCTGGCGCGCGGCTTCGATCATTTCTTCTTCGGTCGCATCCGGGCGGCCGTAGAGGATGTTCTCGCGCACGCTTCGATGAAGCAGCGAGGTGTCCTGGGTGACGACGCCAATCTGCGCACGCAGCGAGTCCTGCTGCACGCTGGCCACGTCGACGCCGTCCACGGTAATGCGCCCGGCTTCGACGTCGTGGAAGCGCAGCAACAGGTTCACCAGCGTCGACTTGCCGGCACCGGAGCGGCCGACCACGCCAATCTTCTCGCCGGCGCGGATGTGCAGGCCCAGGTGTTCGATGACGCCGCTGCCCTTGCCGTAGTGGAAGGCCACGTCCTCGAAACGGATCTCGCCGGACACGCGCGGCAATGCCGGTGCGCCGGGCGCATCGTCGACGGTCGGAGGCAGCGAGATCGAGCTGATGCCGTCGTGCACGGTGCCGATGTTCTCGAACAGCGCGGACAGCTCCCACATGATCCAGTGCGACATGCCGAGCAGGCGCAGCGCAAGCGCGGAGGCCACCGCCACCGCGCCCACGCTGACGTGGCCATGCAGCCACAGCCACAGGCCCAGCGCGGCGACTGCGAACAGCAGGGCCATGTTCAGTGCGTACAGCAGGCTATAGACATTGGTCGCCAGCCGCATCTGCGCGTAGACGCTTTGCAGGAACCCGCCCATCGCCTCGCGTGCGTAGGCCTGTTCGCGCTGCGAATGCGAAAACAGCTTGACCGTGGCGATGTTGGTGTAGCTGTCGACGATGCGCCCGGTCATGTCGGAGCGCGCATCGGCCTGCTGCTGCGACACCTTGCCCATCTGCGGCACGAACCAGCGCATCAGCAGCGCGTAGCACCCGAGCCAGCCCACGAACGGCAGCATCAGTCGCCAATCCGCGCTGGCCGCGACGATCAACGTGCCGCCGAAATACACCAGCACGTAGTTGCCGATGTCCAGCAGCTTGACCACGGTCTCGCGCACCGCCAGCGAGGTCTGCATCAGCTTGGTGGCGATACGCCCGGCGAACTCGTCCTGGAAATAGCCCATCGACTGCCGCAGCAGGTAGCGATGCACGTTCCAGCGGATCCGCATCGGGAAGTTGCCCAGCAGGGTCTGGTGCTGCACCAGCGAATTCAGCAGCACCAGTGCTGGCAACACGACCAGAACCAGCGCCGCCATCCACGCCAGTCGCGGGCCCTCCTGCGCCATGAATGCACTTGGGCCGACCGCATTCATCCGGTCGACCAGCGCGCCCACGTAGGCATACAGCGCCACTTCCGCCAGCGCGATCAGGCCGGTGCTGACGGTGAGCAGAATCAACCAGCGCTCGGCACCACGGGTGTAGTGGCGGCAAAACGCGTACAGCGTCGCTGGCGGCTGCGCCGGTGGCGCGTCGGGGAAGGGGTCGAGGCGGGATTCGAACCAGCGCTGCATCATGTTTGCTCGTGCGATATGCGGTCATTGTGCCAGCGCATCGCCGCGTAGAATCGATGCATGGCCAAGCTCGTACTGATCGACGGATACAACTACCTCTATCGCGCCTTCCACGCGCTGCCGCCGTTGAGCAATGCGGCGGGCGAACCGACCGGCGCGCTGTTCGGCATCGTCAACATGCTGCGCGGGCACCTGAAGGAAAAGCCGGACTACATCGCCTTCGTGATGGATGCGCCCGGCAAGACCTTCCGCGACGACCTGTACGCGGAGTACAAGGCCAACCGCGCACCGATGCCGGATGAGTTGCGGTCGCAGATCGAGCCGATGATGGCGATCGTCGCCGCACTCGGCCTGCCCGTGCTGCGCGTGGAAGGCGTGGAGGCCGACGACGTGATCGGCACCCTGGCGATCCGCGGTGCGGAGGCCGGCATCGACGTCGTCGTTTCGACCGGCGACAAGGACATGGCGCAACTGGTGCGTCCGCACGTGGCGCTGGTCAATACGATGAGCGGCGGCAAGCTCGATTCCGACGAAGCGGTGATGGCCAAGTTCGGCGTGCGCGCCGACCAGATCGTCGACTACCTGGCGCTGATGGGAGATGCGATCGACAACATCCCCGGCATCCCGAAGTGTGGCCCCAAGACCGCGGCGAAATGGCTGGCCGAGTACGACACGCTCGACGGCGTGATCGCCAATGCCGACAAGATCGGCGGCAAGATCGGGGAGGCCCTGCGTGAGGCGCTGCCGCGGCTGCCGCTCAACCGCACGCTCACCACCATCAAGACCGACGTGGCGCTGGACCAGGACCCGCACGAGCTGCACCTGCGCGAGCGCGATGTCGAAGCACTGCGCACGTTGTACGCGCGTTACGGCTTCAACCAGGCGTTGAAGGAACTCGACGGGAGCGCGTCGTCGAATGCCTCATCGGCAGCGACGGAGAAGGAGCCGGGTATCGCGCGCGGCAACGGTTTTGTTGCGCCCAGTGCGCCGGCATCGCAAACGGAACTCGATCCCGCCCTGTCCGCGCCCGGCGAATACGATTGCGTGCTGGAGATGGCGCAACTCGATGCATGGATCGCGAAGTTGCACGCTGCCGATGAATTCGCCTTCGACACCGAAACCGATTCACTCGATTCGATGCGCGCCAACCTTGTCGGCATCAGCCTGTGCGTGGAATCCGGCCAAGCCTGCTACATCCCGATCGCGCATGAGGCGCCGGGCGTGGCCGCGCAATTGCCGCGCGAAGCGGTGCTTGATGCATTGCGGCCATGCCTTGTCGATCCGTCGAAGCGCAAGCTCGGCCAGCACGGCAAGTACGATCTGCACGTGCTGCGCCGCCACGGTGTCGAGGTGCAGGGCTACACCGACGACACCATGCTGGAAAGTTTCGTGCTGAACGCCGGCATTGCTCGACACGACATGGATTCGCTGGCGCAGCGCCACCTCGGCTACCAGACCGTGAAGTACGAGGACGTGGCCGGCAAGGGCGCGAAGCAGATCGGGTTTGCCCAGGTCGCGCTGGACGATGCCACCCGTTACGCGGCGGAAGATGCCGATATCACCCTGCGCCTGCATCGCGCGATGCTGCCGAAGCTGCAGGCAGAGCCGGCGCTGCTGTCGGTGTACCGCGACATCGAAATGCCACTGGTGCCGGTGCTGGCGCGGGTCGAGGCCAACGGCGTGATGATCGATGCCGATGAACTGCGCCGGCAATCCGCCGATCTGTCGCGGCGCATGCTGACGGCGCAGCAACAGGCGACCGAATTGGCCGGGCGCAGCTTCAACCTGGATTCGCCGAAGCAGCTCGGCGCGTTGCTGTTCGACGAACTCAAATTGCCGGCGTTGGTGAAGACCCCGAGCGGCGCGCCCTCGACCAACGAGGAAGCGCTGGAAGCGATCGCCGACCAGCACGAACTGCCGCGCATCATCCTCGAGTACCGCGGCCTGGCGAAGCTGCGCAGTACCTACACCGACAAGCTGCCGGAGATGGTCAACCCGGAGACCGGCCGCGTGCACACCAGCTACCACCAGGCCGGCGCGGCGACCGGACGGCTGTCGTCGTCGGATCCGAACCTGCAGAACATCCCGATCCGCAGCGAGGACGGCCGCCGCATCCGCACCGCCTTCGTTGCGCCGCCCGGGCGCAAGATCGTGGCCTGCGACTATTCGCAGATCGAACTGCGGATCATGGCGCACCTGTCCGGCGATCCTGCGCTGGTGCGCGCGTTCGAAAGCGGCGCCGACATCCACCGCGCGACCGCGGCGGAAGTGTTCGGCAAGCCGCTGGAGGACGTGAGCAGCAACGAGCGGCGCGCGGCCAAGGCGATCAACTTCGGGCTGATGTACGGGATGAGCGCGTTCGGCCTGGCCAAGCAGCTCGGCATCGCCCGCGGCGAGGCGCAGGACTACATCGGCCTGTACTTCAGCCGCTATCCGGGCGTGCGCGACTTCATGGACCGCACCCGCCAGCAGGCGCGCGATGCCGGTTACGTGGAAACCGTGTTTGGGCGCAGGCTCGCGCTGGACTACATCCACTCGCGCAACGCGGCGCAGCGCGCCGGTGCCGAGCGCGCCGCGATCAACGCACCGATGCAGGGCACCGCCGCCGACATCATCAAGCGCGCGATGGTGCGCGTGGACGCCTGGCTTGCGGGATATCGCGACCGCGCCCTGATGGTCCTGCAGGTGCACGATGAACTGGTGTTCGAGGTCGACGACGCCTTCCTGCCCACCCTGCTGGAACAGGTGCCTGCGCTGATGGCAGGCGCGGCCGAGCTGCGGGTGCCCCTGGTGGTCGATACCGGCGTCGGCAACAACTGGGATGAAGCGCACTGACTTGTGCGCTTTGAGGCCCGCTGGGGTGTTCACGGAATCGCTGGAAACCGCTCTGGAATGCGGGGTGTAGCGGTTCCTGAGAATCGGAATGAATAATTCCTGAACCCAACAGTTTTTTAACTCGAATCTTCACGAACCATCCATGTGCGGAGTGGTCATATGTCGCGTAACAGGTGCAATGCCTGTTGCCGATCACTACCCCTCCCCTGGTGTGATCACGGAAATGCAGGTTCTCCCCAACCTGCCTTCCACCGGCCCCGCAGTCCCCCCTGGCTGCGGGGCTTTTTATTTGGCTGCGCCAATAAAAACCCAAGATTTGCTGCGCAAACTTTGGGCCCCGCTATGTGCTTCCGATCCCGCCCCTTCGGGAAGGGGGCTGTTCTCCATCCGGGATTTCGCGGCGGAGAGTCGCGGGGACAAAATTAGGTCGCCTTTGCGGCTATTCCCTCTTGCCCAGGTAACCGCCGATGCCCTTGAGCGCGCCGATCATGACGTTGAGCCGCGCTTGCATGAAGTTGGGGCGTGGAATGGGGGGCTCGGCGAATTCGAGCACCTGTGCGCGCCTGGCGGAATCCTTCGGCCACGCGGGTGCACCTGCGGCCGTGGGCACGCCGTTGCGGGCGAACGCGACCCAGTAGTCGCCGACGTTGCGCGACACGGCGCGATCCGCGGCCGAGAACGGCGCGCCCAGGCAGCGGCAGGAGTCGCCGGTGCCCATCACGAAGGCGATCTCGCCGCCATGGCCGACGCCCGGTGGCTGCGGACGCATTCCGGTCTGCACGTGGCTGAAGTAGTAACGCCAGGTCGGTGCTCGCCGTGAGTGCAGGTAGGCGATGCGTTTGGCGTATGCGGTGAACACCAGGTCGCGGATCGCCTGCCGGCCGAGTTCCGAGGCGTCTTTCACGCCCGGGTAGAGCGGCTTCAGCATGACCTTGCCGGCGCCCAGACGGTCGACCACGGCCGCTGGATCCAGCCCGAACGCGGTCGCTACCGTGGCCTCGTCGCTGTTGCTGCCGATGATCAGCGGAAATCTGGCCTGGCGGCCTTGCTGGAAAGTTTCCAGGATCGGCTGCGGCAGGACGTTGTCGCCAACGACGAAGCCGGGTGCCAGGCTCATGTCCTCGCCGCTGAAGGCGGTCGCGAAGCGCTGTGCCGGGACCGCGCGGAGCCGGGCCGCAGTGGCATCGGCACCTTGCACGCCCAGCGACGATGCGACCTTGATCGACACCGTGCGCGCCTTCGCACGGTTGCTGCTGGGGATCCCGTAGGCGCTCTGCACGATGCCGCGCTGGAACAGGCCGCGCGCCTTCGGCGAGGCGAACAGGGCGAGCACGCTCTGGCCGCCGGCCGATTCGCCGAACACCGTCACGTTGCCGGGATCGCCACCGAAGGCGCCGATGTTCTCGCGCACCCACTTGAGCGCGGCGATCTGGTCGAGCAGGCCGAAGTTGACGTGGCCGCCGGAGGTGCCGGCGAGCGCCGGGTGGTCGAAGAACCCGAGTGGCCCCAGCCGATAATTCAGGCTGACCACCACCGCGCCGCGCGCGGCCAACGCCTGCCCGTCGTAGAGCGACTGGCTGCCGGCCCCGAACACCAGTGCGCCGCCGTGGATCCAGACCATCACCGGTCGCCGTGCGTTGCCGGTTCCCGGCGTCCAGATGTTGAGGGTGAGGCAGTCTTCGCTCATCGGCCCGATATCGCCCGCACCGGCTGCCAGCGCGGCCCCCGGTGCCTGCATGCAGGCCTTGCCGAACGCTTCGGCCTTGCGCATGCCCTGCCAGGGCATTGCGGGTTGCGGCGCTTGCCAGCGCAGCGAGCCGACCGGCGGCGCTGCATAGGGGAGGCCCTTGAACACCAGGAGGTCGCCTTCGCGGGTGCCTTGTACGGCACCGCCTGCAGTCTGGACCTGGAGCGAGGGTGCCGATGCCGGAGGCGTCGCCGCGTTGCCGATGCCCGGAAGGAGCCAGCCGGCCAATGCCAGCGCCACGGCGAACAAGCGGTTGCCTTGCATGAGGTCACTCCGTCAGGGGGCACGTGCGGTCGAGTATGAGCCGATCCCGTGGTTCGATGGCATGACCGCGCCATCACCCGTCTGTGGGATGCTCCGCGCACCCGGCAGGACGAGGAAGCGCGCCCATGGAAGACCTGTTCCAGCTGTCCGCGCCGTGGTGGCACTTCGTCCTGCGGGCGTGCGCGATCTACGTGCTGGTGATGGTGCTGGTGCGGGTGTCCGGCAAGCGCGCAGTCGGGCAGTTCACCCCGTTCGACCTGGTGCTGCTGATCCTGATCGGCAACGCGGTGCAGAACGGCATCAATGGCGGCGACAACTCCCTGACCGGCGCGGCGATCATGGCGACCACGCTGATCGCGTTGAACTACGGCGTGGCCTTCGTGACCTCCCGCAATCGCAAGGTGGAAAAATTCGTCGAAGGTGTGCCGGTGGTACTGGCGCGCAACGGCAAGATATTCGATCACGTGCTGCGCCGCGAGCTGGTCAGCCGCGAGGATTTCCGCGAAGCGCTGCGGATGAACGGCGTCGAGGATGTGTCGGAGGTGGAACTCGCGTTGCTCGAGACCAACGGCAGCATCAGCGTGGTGAAGAAGCGCGACGACTGATCCGGCGCGTGCGCAGAAGGATCAGGCGGATTCGCCCAGCCAGTCGCGCGGCCGCAGGTAGTCGGCCAGGCGCGCTTCGTCGCTGGCGGCTTCGGGCGTGTAGCCGTATTCCCAGCGCACCAGTGGCGGCAGGCTCATCAGGATCGATTCGGTGCGGCCGCCGCTCTGCAGGCCGAACAGGGTGCCGCGATCGAATACCAGGTTGAACTCGACGTAGCGGCCGCGCCGGTACAGCTGGAACTGGCGCTCGCGCTCGCCGAACGACATGTCCTTGCGGCGCTCCACGATCGGCAGGTACGCGTGGAGGAAGCCATTGCCGACTGCCTGCATGTAGCCAAAGTCGCTGTCGAAATCGCCGTGCAGGTCGTCGAAGAACAGGCCACCGACGCCGCGCGTTTCGTTGCGATGCTTGAGGACGAAGTACTCGTCGCACCAGCGCTTGTGCGCGGCGTAACGCTCGCTGCCGCCGAACGGTTCGCACAGGTCGCGGGCGGTGCGATGCCAGTGGCGCACGTCCTCGTCGAACGGATAGAACGGGGTCAGGTCGAAGCCGCCACCGAACCACCAGGCCACGGTTTCGCCATCGCGCTCGGCACGGAAGTGGCGGACGTTGGCATGCGTCGTCGGCAGGTAGGGATTGCGCGGGTGGAACACCAGCGACACGCCGACGGCGCGCCAAGACGCGCCTTCAAGTTCTGGACGTGCCGCCGTGGCCGAAGGCGGCAATTTCGTGCCCGAGACATCGGAAAACCCAATACCGGCCTGCTCGAACACCGCGCCACCGCGGAGGATGCGGGTGCGTCCACCACCGCGAAGATGGGTGGATGCATCATCCGGATCGCGTTGCCATGCGTCCTCGACGAAGCGTGCGGAACCGTCAGCACGTTCGATGGCGGCGCAGATACGATCCTGCAATCCGGTGAGGTAATCGCGGACGAGGTCGATGTCGGGGATCGTGGTCATGCGGTCATTATCGCCGCATGGCCCTGGCGACGTGCGTCAGCCGCGCAGGCGCGGGACACCGTGATCGTCGCGTTCCTCGATGGCCGCGGTATCGGCGATCTGCTGGCGCAGGCCGCGGCCGGGCAGGTCGAGTGCCGCTTCGCCACGCTGGCTGCGCAATGCATTCGCATAGGCCAGGCGCGCGCGCGATTCGTCGCCGGCCTGCACGGCAGCATCGCCCAGCAGTTCCCACGCGGGTGCGCCCGCGCCCTGCGCGATCGCGCGGGGCAGCCACGTGTCCGCCTGCGGTCCCTGTCCTTGCGCATGGGCGATGCGTGCGGCTGCCAGCAGCAGCGCGGGGCTGGAGGGGTGGGCAGGCAACCAGCGTTCGACTTGCGCCCGGCGGTGATCGAAACGTGTCACCGGAAGTCGGCCATACAGGTCGATCAGCGATTCGTCCCACTGCGCATCCAGCGCGTGTTCGATGCTGCGGGTCGCGGCTTCGTCCCAGCTCATGGCCGCCGCGCGGGAGGCATAGGCGCTGACCACCGGTGCACTGGTCCGCAGGGGTTCGGGCAGCGCATCCCAGCGATCCGCGAGCGCATTGGCATCGCCGGCCTGTTGCAGGGATTGCGCAGCCCATTCGGCTTGCAACGCATCCAGTGTCGATGCCGGCAAGGCCTGCTGCTGGCGCAACGCGCCGAGCAGGCCATAAGCTTCGATGCTGCGTCCGCTGGCCGCCAGGGCTTCCGCGCGCAGGCGCAGCCCGCGTGGTGGCAACGGTTGTGCGGCGGACAAATCCAATGCAAGCAATGCCTCCGCCGAACGACCCAGCGAGAGTTCCTGGCGCGCTCGCTCCATCGCGCTTGCTGCGGGATGCCGGTCGCCGAACGCATCCAGATGCGCCTTGGCCGCCGCTTCGTCGCCACGCGCCAGCGCCGCGCGTGCCGCCTGGGTGCGCGCGATGGCCTCGGCGTCGCCGCTGTCGGCGGCTTGCGCCAACAGTTGCTCGGCACGGACATAGTCGCCACGGCGATAGGCCGCGAATCCATCGGTCAGCTTGGCCCGCGCCTGCCGTGCGCGATGTCGCCGCCAGGCGCGAAACGGCAGCCGCAACAAGGTCCACAACAATGCCAGGCCCAGCATGAGTGCGAACAGCAAGCCCGTCGCGACCGCCACGGTGGTGCTGTAGTCGGTGCCGCGGAAGCGCACCAGCACGTAGCCGGGATCCTGCAGCAGCACCTGCGCGAGCAACGCCCCCAGCACGGCGAGGATCAGCCAGAACAACACGCTGCGGAACAGGGTCATCGTGCCTCCTTGCGATACGGATGGATCAGGGTCGATGCGAGCATCGCAGGCCTGCTGCAAGCGTTGCGTGAGCGCGCTGCGTCACTGGCCGCGCAAGGCGCGCAATTGTTGCAGGGTGGTGCCGGCCAGCGGCGATTCCATGCGCAACGGCAGCGCCTGCAGTTCGGCCAGCAGCCGGCGCTTCTGCTGCAGGCCGGGCGAGCCCGCCAGCAACCGCTGCAGCCAGCCATCGATGCGCGCCAGCGCATGGCGCAAACCCGTGGTATCGCGGCGTTCCACCGCGGCGCGGGCCAGGCTGAATTCGATCTGCAGCGCGGCGAATGCGGCATCGCGATCGGGGCGTTGTTGCAGGCCGGCCGATGCGGTCGGCTGACGATGGACGAAGCGGCCGAACAGGCGCTGGTACCACGGCGCGCGCAGTGATGGCGCAGGTTGAATCGGCGTGCTGGCGTCGATGCCGTCGGCGATCCGTTCCAGCAGCGCATTGGCCTGGATGCGCGGATCCGCGCCGAGTGCCTGCAGCGCGGCCTGCTCCTGCGCCAGCGTCTGGCGCAGGTTGAGATAGCCCGGATCGTCCAGGCCGTCGAGCAGCGGCGCGGCCAGTGCCAGTGCGCGTCGCGCGCCATCGATGTCGTCGTCCAGGCGCAGGCGCTGCTGGCCGATGCCGAGCAACAGTTCGATCTCGTCCAGGCGCAGCGCCTGCGCGCCGTGGCGGTCGGGATCGGCCAGTTTCGACACGCTGTCTTCGAGCAGGGCCGCACGCTGGCCGATGCCGAGCAGTTCGTCGCGCAGCACGCGGTTGGTGGCTTCGGCCTGTTGCAGGCGTTGCGTCTGCGCGCGTTGTATCTGGCGAAGGCTTTCCACGCGCGCATCCAGTGCCGTGCGCTGTTGTTCGGCACGCGATTGCCGTTGCTGCTCGAGTGCCTGCCAGTGCCGCCAGGCAAAGACGGCTGCGGCGGCGATCACAAGGATCAGCAATACCGACAGCAGCAAGGCGCCGGCGCGCGAACGGCGCGCGGGGGCGATGGGCGCGGGAGGCTTCGGCATGCTCACCCGGCGATGCTAAACGAAGGCATCGACGACGGCGCGCAGCAGCGAGGCCGGCCGCGCATCGCCGGCCAACACGATGCGTCGGAAACCGGCGTCGCGCGCAGCTTGGGCCAGACGCTCGCTGGCCGCGGTCACCGCGATCCTTCGCAGCGGTTTTGCGAGGTCGGCGGGATGCTGGCGAAGCATCGCGTCCAGTGCTTCAGCGCTGCTCAGTGCCAGCACGACATGCTGCGGCTTCGCCAGCACAGTGGCCAATGCTTGCCAGCGCGCCACGGTGATCGTGATGGGCGTGCGTTCGTAGATATCGGCGCGTATCAGATCGGCACCGCGCGCCTGCAACGTCGGCGCGATGCGATTGCGTCCGCCCGGCGCGGTGACCAGGCCGATGGAGCGGCCAGCGATGTCGCGCAGTGCCGGCACCGCCAGCAGGCCCTCGCTGTCCATGCGTGCGGGTGCGATGGCCTCGATGCCGAGCCGTTGCAGTGCGCGTCGGGTGCCATCGCCGACCGCCAGCACCGTTTGACGACGCGCGATGCGCAAGCCGCGCACTCTCGATGCCGCCAGCACCGCGTTGGGGCTGGTGAACAGCACGATGTCGGTGGCGAGTGTTTCGCGCAGCGCCTTGCGGCTGGCGGTATCGATGCGGGTTTCGACCGCCAGCGGCGACAGCGCGAGCACGCCTGCGCCAACGCGCGCGGCGGCAGCGCGCAGGCTCGCGTGCTGCCCTTGCGGCCGCAGCGAAACCACGGTCCAGCCGGTCAATGCCATCGCGGTGGTGGTGCGTCGGGTCATCAATACAGCTTGGCATGGTGCTGTTGCTTGCGTCAGGCTTGCGCGATGCAGATCCCTTCTTCGTCGTCCCCCGATGCCTTGCTCGCCGCGCTCGCGGCCCACTACATGGCGATGCCGCCGGTCGCCGCGATGCAACCCCGCGTGCTCGACTGGGAGGACGGTTGCCTGCGCATGCACGCGCCGCTGGCCGCCAACGTCAACGACAAGGGCTGCGCGTTCGGCGGCAGCCTGAGCTCGCTGATGACCATCGCCGGTTGGGGGCTGGCCTTCCTGACCCTGGCACAAGCCGGTCAGGAAGCGGACATCTACATCGCAGACAGTCGCGTGCGCTATCTCAAGCCGGTGTACGACGACCTGCTGGTGGAAGTGCGTCTGGATACCGCCGGCGAAGGTGCCGACGCCATCGACCTGCCCGGCGCACTGCGCAGCAAGGGCCGCGCCAGCGTGCGCATGGAGGCGCGTACCGTGTTGGCCGATGGCGGCGCGGCTGCGGTGCTGGTCGGCCGCTACGTCGCCATCGCCCGCGACTGAGTCCGCCTGCCTACGTCGAGCGGTTAGGATGCGGGCACCCAACGGAGGAACCGCGATGCCACGACTGCTGCTGCGCTGCCTGCTGCTGTGCTGCCTGGCCCTGCTCGCGGGCTGTCCGAAAACGCACGCCAGCAAGGGCAGCGCGCTGGACGAAGTGCAGTACGCCTATTCCGCGGCGATCCGCTGGGGCGATTTCGAGGGTGCGTGGACCCTGGTCGATCCGAAGTTGCGCAAGGAAAAGCCGCTCACCGACATCGACTTCTCCCGTTACAAGCAGGTGCAGATTTCCACCTATCGCGACATGGGCGGCACCGTCGAACCCGATGGCGTAATGGTCCGCGATGTCGAGATCGGGGTGATCAATCGCAATACCCTGACCGAGCGCACGGTCCGTTACCGCGAGCGCTGGCGCTACGACGAGCCGGCCAAGACCTGGTGGCTGCTCAGCGGCCTGCCGGATCTGTGGCAGGGCGATTGAGCGCGGCACGGGTACAATCCACGCCCCGCACCACCCGGTCATTGCCGTGACGTTTGCCGAACTGGTCGCCTTTGCCGGCCGCCACCCGATCCTCTCGCTGGCGCTGGCCGGCATCACCCTGGCCATCCTCTACAACGAGATCGCCGGCCGTTTCAGCGGTTTCCGCCGGGTCGGACCCGCGCAGCTGACCGGGATGATCAATCGCGACGACGCCCTGGTGATCGACCTGCGTCCCGCCGCGGACTTCGAGAAGGGCCACATCGCCGGCGCGAAGAACGTGCAGATGGCCCAGTTCGATCCCGAGAACAAGCACCTGGCGCCCGCAAAAGCGCTGCCGGTGGTGCTGGTCTGCAAGTCCGGCGAGACCGCCAGCGGTGCGGCGAAGCGCCTGCGCAAGGCCGGTTTCGCCAACATCAACGTGCTCGAGGGCGGCGTCCAGGCCTGGCAGGGCGCAGACCTGCCGCTGGTCAAGGGCCGCTGATCCGGCGCGTCGGCAGCGTCCGGCGCTTGCGAAACCGCCCGGCCGCCCCAACTCAGGCAGCAAGCGCCTCGCGGTGCGATAATCGCTGTCTTCATTTTCCGCGCGCCCCACCGCGCATCCATGTGCAATTCCTGGAGCCACCATGTCCGACGAAATCCTGAACGGCGCTGCCCCGGTCGCCGACGCCCAGCCGCAAGGCGCGACCTTCACCGTCGAGAAGCTGTACGTGAAGGACCTGTCCTTCGAAGCGCCGAACGCGCCGCAGGTGTTCAACGAACAGGGCCAGCCGGACCTGCAGATGAAGCTCAACCAGAAGGTCCAGCGCCTGGCCGACAACGCCTTCGAAGTCAGCCTGGGCATCACCCTGACCTGCACCATCAATGGCCGCACTGCGTACCTGGCAGAAGTCGAGCAGGCCGGCGTGTTCGGCCTGGGCGGGTTCGAAGATCACATCCTCGACGCGATGCTCGGCACCCAGTGCCCGAACATCCTGTACCCGTATGCCTCCGCGGCAGTCGGTCAGCTGATCGTCTCAGGCGGCTTCCCGCCGTTCCCGATGCAGCCGATCAACTTCGATGCGCTGTACGGCGAAACCCTGCGCCAGCGTGCCGCGCAGCAGGCCGGCGGCGAGCTGGCCAACACCGAAACCGCCGGCAACGCGTAACGTCGATATGATCCGCGGCCTTCCATGGCGCAGCCATCAGGGCTGGCGGAGCGAGCGGCCCGGCCGTCCACGGCCGGGCGCTCGAGGTCGCAGCTGATGCCGATAGGGCATCAGCTGGACGCGACCACTCGCCCATCGGTTGCGGTGCTTGGCGCGGGCTCCTGGGGCACAGCGCTGGCCGCCCTGATCGCACGGCACGGTCATTCGACCGTGCTGTGGGGTCGCGATGCTGGCACGATCTCCGCGATCGAAGCGAACGGCGAGAACCCCCGCTACCTGCCCGGCATTCCGCTGCCGGGCACCTTGCGCGCGACCACCGCATTGCCCGAGGCGATGGCCGATGCCGACTTGGTCCTGGTCGTCGTCCCCTCGCATGCCTTTGCCGAAACCTTGCGCGCGCTGGCGCCATGGCGCGAGCCGGGTGCGGGCGTGGCGTGGGCGACCAAGGGCTTCGAGCCCGGCAGCGGGCGCTTCCTGCACGAGGTCGCGGGCGAAGTTCTGGGTGATGACGTGCCACTGGCGGTCGTCACCGGCCCGTCGTTCGCCAAGGAAGTGGCCGAAGGACTGCCGACCGCCTTGACCGTGCATTCCGAGGATGCGGTGTTCTGCCAGCAGGTCGCCGATGCGCTGCATGGCCCCGCGTTCCGCGCCTACACCGGCGACGACATGTGCGGTGCCGAACTGGGCGGCGCAATGAAGAACGTGCTGGCCGTCGCCACCGGCGTGGCCGATGGCATGGGCCTGGGCCTCAATGCGCGCGCAGGCCTGATCACCCGCGGCCTCAACGAGATGCTGCGGCTCAACATCGGCATCGGCGGCCGCCCGGAAACCTTGATGGGCTTGGCCGGGCTGGGCGACCTGGTGCTGACTTGCACCGGCGACCTCTCGCGCAATCGTCGCCTGGGCTTGGCGCTCGGACGTGGCCAGTCGATCGAGGATGCCGTCCGCGCGATCGGGCAAGTCGTGGAATCGATCCAGACCGCGGACGAAGTGATGCGGCTGGCGCAGCGCCACGGCATCGAACTGCCCATCGCCGAAAACGTGCGCGATGTCCTGCATGGCGACATCACTCCCGCCGAAGGCCTCAGGAGGCTGATGGCGCGCGAGCGCAAGGCGGAATACCCGCAGTCGCTGTTCGACTGATCCTGCAGGGTCAGACCGGCGGAATCAGCTCGGTCACGTCCGGATGCAGCGCGGCCAGGCCCTGGTCGAAGGTTGCCAAACGACCGCCGTTGCTGCGCGCCAGCGACGCCAGATGGCGGTCACCTGTCGGTGGGCAAGCACGCCTTTCCAGTCCGCCTGCAGGTAGTCGATGGCGTCCGGCCAGAAGCGGTGGCGCGGGTGTTCGATGAAGCCGCGCATGGTTGCCACGACGCCCGCAACGCTGTGCTTGCCGTTTGCGTTCAGAAGCATGCGAAGCAGCGTGCCTTGAGTGATCGGGCAGGTGGCAAAGAGGCGCGCACGTGCGGCAAACCAGGTTCTGGCGGCGGTGTGGTGCAGATGCGCTTCGTCCGCCAGCGCAATCAGCACGGTTGCCATCCAGTAGCCAGACCGGCTCGGCGGATGGACTCACGGTTCGTCTTCCAGTGCCTTCACGTCTTCATCGGTGATGGACCTTGGTGAACGCACCACAGGCAAGCCCGTCAGTGCGTCGATGCGGTAGAACGTCTGCGGCTCGGCCATGCGGTTGGTCAGTGCCGCCCGCGCTTCCAGCCCCAACCGCAACAGTTCGGCCACGATCTGCCCCAGACTGCGCTTGTTGTGGCGTGCCAGGCTGGTGGCGATGCAGTGCAGGTCATCTGGCAGGTCAAGTGTCGTTCGCATCATCGCATCGTGATGGGATGACATCATGATGTCAGTGGCAAGGATCGCCTGATCCCGGTGGCCACCAACGAAAAACGCCCGGCATGCGCCGGGCGTTTTCGTGGCGATTCCCTCGAGAACCGGCCGGTCTTGCGTTGATCGCTTACCAGGTAATGCGCGGGCCGACGAAGTACTGGGTGTCGCCATCGGCGAACTTCACGTCCGCGGCCACGCCCCAATTGGCGTTGATCTTGACCTGGCCACCAAGGCGGCCGTAGGCGTCACCGTCGTAATCGTCGCCGTCTTCGTAACCGGCCAAGGCGTAACCCTCGAAGCGCGAACCGAAGGCGCTGCGCACGCCGGCCTCGGCGGCATAGCCGTCCAGGTTGGTGCTCACGCCGGCCAGCTTGGCCTCGGCTTTCTGGTAGGCCACGGTGCCGACGAAATCGGTGTTGGCCGAGATCGAGTGGTTGTAGCCCACGCCCAGCTTCCACTGGTCGAGCTTCGGCTTCTGGGTGCCGCCGCCCGGGATCAGGATGGCGGTATCCGCCTTTACTGCGTTGTAGCCGCCGAACACATGGAAGTTCGGGGCGATCGCGGCGGAACCTTCCAGTGCCCAGCCCTTGGCGTTGATGTCGGAATTGATGTGGGTGTAGCCGCCCTGGACGTAGTTGTAGGACAGGCCGTCGGCCGCAGAGGCGGCAAAGGGGAGGGCGGCCAGCAGGGTCAGCGCAAGCAGTGAACGCTTCATGGGGGAAACCTCATTGAGTTGTTGTTATTGCGCCCGGCCAGGAGGCAGGACGTGGGCGCATTCTGGGCAGCGGATCACAACCCGGCATGAATACAAAACTCATCGGTACAGGAACTATTCCGGTTCGTTCTGGTCAGGGTCGCGCCGCTCAGGCACCACCATCGAAGCCGGCCTGCCGCCAGGCCTCGAACACCACCACGGCCACACTGTTGGACAGGTTGAGGCTGCGGTTGCCCGGGCGCATCGGCAGGCGCAGGCGTTGTGCCTCTGGGATAGCGTCGAGGGTGGCCTGCGGCAGCCCGGCCGTTTCGCTACCGAACAGGAACGCGTCGCCCGGCCGGTAGGCCGGAGCATCGAAACGAATCCTGCCGCGGGTGGACAGCGCGAACACGCGGGGCGGCTCGGCGTTCGCCTGGGCGACTGCGGTCAGCGCCGCATCGAGGTCGTCGTGGACCTGCATGCGCGCGTACTCGTGGTAGTCCAGTCCGGCGCGGCGCAACTGCTTGTCGTCGATGTCGAACCCCAGCGGGCGCACCAGGTGCAACTGCGCGCCGGTGTTGGCGCACAGGCGGATCACGTTGCCGGTGTTGGGCGGGATTTCGGGACGATGCAGGATGACGTGGAACATCAGTGACCCACGCTCACCACGGCAACGACTCGCCGCGCCAGTCGAGGAAGCTGCCGGACTGCGCCGGCGTGGCGGCGTCGATCACCCGCAGCAGCCCGGCCACCGCATGGGCCGGTGTAACCTGCGCTTGAGCGCCGCCCATCTCGGTCTGCACCCAGCCCGGATGCAGGGCGAGGACGACGATGCCGCGCTCGGCCAGCGCTTGGGCGAGCAAGGCGCTGGCCATGTTCTGCGCGGCCTTGCTGATGGCGTAGCTGGGCGTGCCGAAGCGGGTCGTATTCGTGATCGATCCCAGCTGCGAGCTGATGTTGGCGATGACGGTGCTGGGCAGCTTGGTGTCGTCGGCGTGGCCGGGGGTGCGGTCAACCGAGCGAGTATCGGGGAGCGAATTGACCGCACCCCCGGCCGCGTCGGTGACATCGCGAAGCAAAGGAGCCAACGCCTGCGCCAGCAGGAACGGACCGATCGCATTGATCCGCAGGCTGTCGTCGAGCACGGCCTGCTCGACATGGCCGAAGCGCTCGCCGGAATGCAGTACTCCTGCGTTGTTCAGCAGCAGGTCGATGCGGCCGTCGTCGCCCAGCACCAACGGCAGGTCGTGCAGCAGGCTGGCGCGCGATTTCGCATCGGCCACGTCGAGCGGCAGCACGTGCAGGCGGCCGGGATAGTCGCCGGCGAGCGTGTTGAGGGCGCTGGCCTTTCCCGGATGCCGGCAGGCGGCGACCACGTGATCGCCACGCGCCAGCAACTGGCGGACGAATTCCAGGCCGATGCCGCGGTTGGCGCCTGTGACCAGGGCGGTACGGGCCATGTGCTGCTCCTCGGGTGGCTTCCGGCCTAGTGTATCGGCCGGCCGCGGGGGCTAACATCGACGGTTCGCTGTCCCGTGTCCGTCCCAGGAGTTGCCCATGTCCGTGTTCCGTCCCGCCGTGCTCGCCGTTGCCCTCGCCACCGCCATGTCCGCCGGTGCCTATGCGCCGCAGGCGCAGGCCGCCACTGCCCCGGTGGTCGACATCGCCTACGAGAGCTTCACCCTGCCGAATGGCCTGCGGGTGATCGTGCACACCGACCGCAAGGCGCCGATCGTGGCGGTCAACGTCTGGTACCACGTGGGCAGCAAGGACGAGCCGGCCGGCCGCAGCGGCTTCGCCCACCTGTTCGAGCACCTGATGTTCAATGGCTCGGAGAACAACCCGGGCGAATTTTTCGGCCCGTTCAAGCAGGTCGGTGCCACCAACCAGAACGGCACGACCAATTCCGACCGCACCAACTACTTCGAGAACGTGCCGACCACCGCGCTGGACATGGCGTTGTGGATGGAATCCGACCGCATGGGCCATCTGCTCGGCGCGATCGACCAGAAGACCCTGGACGAGCAGCGCGGCGTGGTCCAGAACGAGAAGCGCCAGGGCCAGAACCAGCCTTACGGCCAGGTCTGGGACGTGCTGGGCAAGGCCATGTATCCCAAGGGCCACCCGTACAACCACAGCACCATCGGTTCGATGAACGACCTCAACGCGGCCTCGCTGGAGGACGTGAAGACCTGGTTCAAGACCTGGTACGGCCCGAACAACGCGGTGCTGGTGCTGGCCGGCGACATCGACCTGGCCACCGCGAAGGCGAAGGTCACCCAGTACTTCGGCGACATCCCGGCCGGTCCGACCATGGCCCAGCCGAAGGTGGACGTGGCCGCGCACACCAGCGACAGCCGCGGCGAGATGACCGACAACGTCCCGCAGTCGCGGATCTACCGGATGTGGAACGTGGCCGAATACGGCCAGCCGGACCTCGACCGTCTGCAGGTGTTCGCGCAGGTGCTGGGCGGCGGCAAGTCGTCGCGCCTGGACCGTCGCCTGGTGCACCAGGACAAGTTGGTCGACAACGTCGGCGCATCGGCGTTCGGCTCGCAGCTGGGCAGCAATTTCATGATCACCGCCGCGGTCAAGCAAGGCGTGGACGTGGCCAAGGTCGAGGCGGCGATCGACGAGGAGCTGCAGAAGCTGCTCAAGGACGGCCCGACCGCGGATGAACTGGCGCGCGCACGCACCAGCATCCAGGCCGGCTGGATCCGTGGCGTGGAACGCATCGGCGGCTTCGGCGGCAAGGCCGACGCGCTGGCCGAGTGCGCCGTTTACACCGGTGATCCGGGCTGTTTCCGCGACAGCCTCAAGACCCTGGGCGATGCCACCGCGGCCTCGGTGCGCGGCACCGGCAACACCTGGCTCGGTGCCGGCAAGGGCAGCTACACCCTGGTGGTCAATCCGGGCAAGCGCGTCGACATTCCCGAAGAACCGGCGGTCACCCCGGCACCGTTCAAGTTGCCGGCGGTGGATGCCAAGTACAAGACCACCGCCAGTACGGTCGACCGCAAGGCCGGCGTGCCGGTCACCGCCAGCTTCCCCGACCTGAAGTTCCCCAGCTTGCAGCGCGCCACCCTGAAGAACGGCACCAAGGTCGTCCTGGCCGAGCGCCACGACATCCCGGTGGTGCAGATGAGCTACGAGTTCCGTGGTGGCCAGGCGGCCGACCCGGCGGCGAAGCTCGGCACCGCCAGCTTCGCGATGGGCCTGCTGGACGAAGGTGCGGGCGACCTCGACGCGCTGGCGTTCGCCGACCGTGCCGAATCGCTGGGTGCCAACCTGGGTGCCAGCGCCAGCCTGGACAGCAGCAGCGCCTATCTGTCCTCGTTGAAGCAGAACCTGGAGCCGTCGGTTGCGCTGTACGCCGACATGCTGCGCAAGCCGCGCTTCGATCAGGCCGAGATCGACCGCGTGAAGGGCCAGTGGATTGCCGGCATCAAGCAGGAGAAGGCGAACCCGGGCGGGATCATCCAGCGCGTGGTGCCGGGCCTGGTCTACGGGGCTGATCATCCGTACGGCGCACCGCGCACCGGCAGCGGCACCGAGGCATCCATCGCCGGCCTGACCCGCGCCGACCTGGTCGCTTACCACGGCGGTGCGCTGCGCCCGCAGGACGCCACCCTGGTCGTGGTGGGCGACACCACCCTCGGCGAGATCGTGCCGGTGCTGGAAAAGCACTTCGGCGACTGGAAGGCGACCGGCAATGCCGCGGCGGTATCGAAGGTCCCGGCGGTTGCCGCCCAGACCAAGCCGCGCGTGTTCCTGATCGACCAGCCTGGTGCGGTGCAGGCGAACATCGTGGCCGCCCAGCTGGCACCGTCCAGCATGGATCCGGCCGCGGTCGCCTTCGACATGGCCAACATGGTGATCGGCGGCGACTTCACCGCCCGCCTCAACATGAACCTGCGCGAGGACAAGCACTGGTCGTACGGTGCGCGCAGCGGTGCCGGCAATTCGGTCGGCCCGCGGATGTGGACGGCGTCCGCGCCGGTGCAGATCGACAAGACCGCCGAGTCGGTCGCCGAGATCAAGCGCGAGATCGCCGACTTCGCCAGCGGCAAGCAGGGAGCGAGCGCCGAGGAAGTCAGCGGCATGCAGAAGATCCTGACCCTGAGCCTGCCCGGCGCGTACGAGACCGCGGCGTCGGTGATGGGCACGATCGGCAGCAACCTGCTGTACGGCCGCCCGGACGACTACGTGTTCAAGCGCAAGGCCGAGATCGAGGCGATGACTCCGGCACAGGTCGATGCGGCCGCCAAGGCGCTTGATCCGAACGCGCTGACTTGGGTGGTCGTGGGCGACCTGAGCAAGACCGAGCAGGTCGTGCGCGCGCTGAACCTGGGCGAGGTCACCATCCTCGACGCCGACGGCAAGCCGGTGGCGAAGAAGTAAGCGAGCCGTTCAGCAAGTGATCGAGGAAGCCCGCCACACTCGGCGGGCTTTCTTTTTGACGAGGTACCGACGATGCGTTCGATCCTGATGCTGGGCTGCGTGCTGTCCCTGTCCGCCTGCACCTTCGTGCACATGGCTCCCAGCGCGACCAAGGTGAAGGTGCTGGCCAGCGCACCGTCCTGCGAGAAACGCGGCGAGGCCGAGGTCTCGGTCCGGCACAAGGTCGGCTTCTACGAGCGCAGCGAGGCGCAGGTCCGCGACGAACTTGAAACCCTGGCCCGCAACGAAGCCCCCGGCGTGGGCGCGGACAGCATCAGCCCGCTTGGGCAGCCGATGGACGGCTCCCAGCGCTGGGCCCTGTGGCGCTGCGCGCGCTGAGGCGCATGTTCCACGCTGCGGAACCGCAAACGCTGTTCGCGCAAGCGCCGGGCTAACCCGTTATCCTGTCAGGTTCCCGCGTCTCCGCGTCCCTGAAGTCCGCGCCCATGCTGTTCCAACACGTTGCCATCGCCGGCCTGGCCCATATCGATGCTCCGCGCCGCCTGACCTCGGTTGAGATCAACGCACGCCTTCGCCCCACCATGGACCGCCTCGGCATCAAGACCGACGTGCTCGGCGAGATCGCCGGCATCCATTCGCGCTTCCTGTGGGAAGACAACGTGCTGGCCTCCGACGTGGCCACGCTGGCCGGGATCAAGGCGCTGGCCGATGCCGGCATCGACCCGGACAAGGTCGGCCTGCTGGTGAATACCTCGGTCAGTCGCGATTACCTGGAGCCGTCCACGGCGTCCATCGTCAGCGGCAACCTGGGGCTGTCGGATCTCTGCCAGAACTTCGACGTGGCCAACGCCTGCCTCGCCTTCATCAACGGCATGGACATCGCCAGCCGGATGATCGAGCGCGGCGAGATCGAATACGCGCTGATCGTCGATGGCGAAACCGCCAACCTCGCCTACGAGAAGACCCTCGAGCGCCTGGGCCGCGACGACGCCACCGAAGAGCAGTTCCGCAACGAACTGGCCACCCTGACCCTGGGCTCCGGCGCCGCCGCGATGGTGCTGGCCCGCGCCGAGCTGGTCCCGGGCGCGCCGCGTTACAAGGGAGGCGTCACCCGCGCCGCGACCGAGTGGAACAAGCTGTGCCGCGGCAACCTGGACGGCATGGTCACCGATACCCGCCTGCTGCTGATCGAAGGCGTCAAGCTGGCGCAGAAGACCTTCATCGCCGCCAAGCATGCGCTGGGTTGGGTTTCCGAGGAGCTCGACCAGTTCGTCATCCACCAGGTCAGCAAGGTCCACACCGCCGCTTTCACCAAGGCGATCGGCATCGATCCGCGCAAGGTGCTGACCATCTTCGGCGAACATGGCAACATCGGGCCGGCATCGGTGCCGATCGTGCTGTCGAAGCTGCGCGAGATGGGTCGCCTGAAGAAGGGTGATCGGGTTGCCCTGCTGGGGATTGGTTCGGGGCTGAATTGCTCGATGGCGGAAGTGGTCTGGTAAGAGCGGCCGCTCGATACAGATAGTTTCTGCAAATTTCTTTCGTTACCGCCGGGCTTCCGGGCACTTAAGAAAACAAGTGCTGTTTATCTTCCTTGCGGTGGTCAACACGCCGCCTAAGGAAAAAACAGCTGCCAATCCGCAGTATCCGCAAGGTAACGACGGGGAGGTATTCGCGGTTCTTCCGCTGCGCGTAGCGGCTGGCTCGCTAGCGCTTGAATTGCAGCGTGGCGATGGTGCCGCGGGGCGAGTCCGGGCGCAGTTCCAGGTGCCAGCCGACGTGTTCGCACAGGCGCGCGATCAACTCCAGTCCGATGCCCGAGTCGGCAAGACGCCCGCTGTCGCGCGCCATGCGTGTGTATAGCGCGCTGATCTGTTCGGGACTCATGCCATGGCCGGGGTCGCGGATGACCACGGTGGCGTCCTGCAACCGAATGTCGATCACGCCTGTGTCGCTGTTCTCGATGGCGTTGCGCAGCAGATTGCCCACGGCTGCGCGAACGATCCCTGCGGGTGCGTGGATCTCGCAGTGTGGCGATGTCGTCAGCTGCAGTTGCAGCGACTTGCCTGCGGTGAGGTACTGATGGTCTTCGACGATCTGCGCCAACAGCGTGTCCATCGACAACGCCTGGCTGTTCCTGGTCAGCCGTTCGGGATCCTTGGCCAACGCCAGCAGCAGTTCGATCAGTTGCTCCATCTCCCGCGCGCTGCGCTGGATCCGCTGCAACTGGAGCCGGCTCATGGTCGGGTCGGCATCCGCCTGCAAGGCCAATTGGGCAGCGCCGTTGATCACCGCCACGGGCGTGCGCAACTCGTGGCTGGCGGTATTGACGAAGGTGCGCTCGCGCTCGACGAATTGCGCATTGCGTTGCAGGTAATCGTTGAACGCATCGGCGATCACCTGCAGCTCGGAACCGGCATTCGGCTCCAGCTCGATCCGTTCCAGGCCATCTTCCGGACGAATGCCGCCGATCCGCTCGGCCAGTTGTTGCAAGGGGCCCAACAGGCGGCGGACACCGAACACCGCCGCCACGCTGACCGCCAGCAGCAACAGGACAGCGGCCAGCAGGGTCAGCAGTTCGAAGCCTGATTCCTCGATCTCGAACTGCTCGATATCCATCACCAGGGCGTAGCGGATACCGGCGTCGTCGTGAACCATCGCCACATGGTTGGTGCCAGCGACGAGAATGTCGTCGTGCAGCCCCGGCTTCAGCCCGCGCAACTCGACGGGCAGGTCGGGATCGTCCGCACCGACATGGATGACGAAGCCTGCGGTTTCGTCCCAGTGGTAGCCGGGGTTGTTTCTGCTGCGTTGGATGAAATGGTCCAGTTCCGCCATCAGCATCGAACGCCAGACGATGCGCTCGACATACTCGATGACCACCGTGCCCTGCGCTATCACCGCGACGGTCAGCGCAAGCGCGAACGCCAGCAGCCACAGCACGATGCGATGGTGCAGGCTGTGCGGCTGGCGCAGTGGCATCAGTGGCCGTCCGGGGTGGTGGTGCGGGCCAGGCGATAGCCCACGCGCGGGACGGTCTGGATCAGCTTCACATCGAAGGGGCCATCCACTTCGCGGCGCAGTTCGTAGATGTGCGAACGGAGCATGTCGCCGTCCGGTGGCTGCTCACCCCACAGCGCCTGTTCGAGCCGCTCGCGGGGCACCACCGCGGGGCTGGCGCGCATCAGCACCTCCAGCAATTTGCGACCGGCGGGAAACAGGCGAACCGGTTTGCCACCGCGCCGGGCCTCCAGGATGGACAGGTCGAGCTGCAGGTCTTCCACCTGCAGCAGGCGGCTGTGCCCGCGCCCTTGCCGGCGTGCCTGCAGGGCTTCCAGTCGCAACTCCAGTTCCTGAAACTCGAACGGTTTGGTCAGGTAGTCGTCGGTACCGGCGCGGAAGCCGGTGACCTTGTCGGACAGCTCGTCGCGCGCGGTCAGCATGATGACCGGCAGCTCGCTGTGGAGATCTTCGCGAAGCTTGCGCAGCACCTCGGGGCCGCTCATCCGCGGCAGCATCCAGTCCAGGATCAGCGCATCGTAGGACTGCGTCAGCGCAAGATGCAGGCCGGTGATGCCGTCCGGGGCGGCATCCAGCACGTGGCCACGGGGTTCGAAATAGGCAAACAGGTTGGCGACCAGGTTGCGGTTGTCTTCGATGACCAGCAAGCGCATGCAGTACCCCGGAGAACCGCCGAATCGCAGATTGTGCGGCGGAGAATGTCGGAGTTTCGTTGCCCGCAGGTTAACCGGATTCTTGCGGGGTTCCGATGGCGTTCCGACATGTTCGCGACGGCCTTCCGACCTCCAGGCGACCGGCTTCCGACGCGCCGGCGCGGAATCTGTGCGGCATGTCCAGTCATGTCCGCGTTTCCATCGGTGTGCAGCGCTTCTCCGAGTCGCAATGGCCGCTCGTCGCGCTGCTGCTGGCGTCGGTGCTGTTGATCGGCCTGCGCGGCGATCTGTGGTGGACCGACCGGTTGTATGCATGGGAAGGCGGGCGCTGGTCGCTGCAATCGCACTGGCTGGTCGAATCGGTCCTGCATGTCGGCGCGCGGCGGGTATCGGCGCTGGCCTGGCTCGCGGTGCTGCTGGCTTGGCTGGTGTCACTGGTCCGGCCGGCGTGGCGAGCTTGGCGCCTGCCACTGGGCTATCTGGCATTGGCGGTGCTGCTGGCCACAAGTCTGGTGTCGTTGTTGAAATCGATCAGCCCGCTGGACTGCCCCTGGGACCTGGCACGCTATGGCGGCACCCATGCGTGGCACGACCTGCTGAGCCCCGGCGTCGGCATGCCGGGGCATTGTTTTCCGGCCGGCCATGCCAGTGCCGGCTATGCATGGCTGGCGCTGTTCTTTTTCTTCTCCACTGTCAGGCCGGCCCGGCGTCATGCCGGGTTGTTGATCGGGTTGGGTGCCGGGCTGGTCTTCGGCCTTGCTCAACAGCTGCGCGGAGCGCACTTCCTTTCGCATGACTTGTTCGCTGCTGCGATCTGCTGGTGCGTGGCGCAGGGTCTGTACCAGCGGATGCTTGCGCAGGACATGGCATGAGCAGCGTGCCGTGGCGTCTCCCGGGCGTCATCCCTGCGGTTCGGCAATCCGGATCACGCTGGCCACGGATGACCGTCGAAATGCTGGTGTTGCTGGCCAGTGTCTTTTTTGCGCTCACGGCCAACCTGTCGTTCTGGTCAGCCGCGCTTCCTCGCGGCATGGGTCAGTGGCGGTTGGCGCTGGCGCTGCTGCCCCTGCTGCTCGGCGCGCATGGCCTGCTGCTGGGGCTGCTGCTGCACGGGCGCTGGGCCAAGCCCGCGCTGGTGATGCTGCTGTCCGTGACAGCCGGCACCACGTACTACATGCAGTCGTATGGCGTCTATCTGGATGCGGACATGCTGCGCAACGTGCTGCATACGGACTGGGCCGAATCGCGCGAGTTGCTGACCTGGAGGCTTGGCCAGCACATGCTGTTGCTTGCCGGCTTGCCGAGTCTTCTGGTCTGGCGACTGCAACTGCTGCGCCGGCCGCTGCTGCAGGGCGCGATGGTGCGCGCCGGCTTTCTGCTGGTGATGTGGGTGCTGATGATGGTGGGGGCGGCGGTGGCCTTCAAGGATCTTTCGGCGCTCATGCGCAACCAGCGTGAAGTGCGCTATCTGGTCACGCCTGCGAACTATCTGTACGGCCTTGCCCATCTTGCCTTCGCCAATCCTGCCGCCAGCGATGCGCCGTTGCTGCCAGTGGCCGAAGACGCCCGCCAGCTGCCGTCGGCAGCCACCCGCAAACCGCGCCTGCTGGTGCTGGTGGTGGGGGAAACCGTGCGGGCGCAAAACTGGGGCCTGAACGGCTATGCACGCCAGACCACACCCCAGCTGCAGCGCCTCGATGCGGTCAACTTCCGCAGCGTCCAGGCCTGCGGCAGCAGCACCGAAGTGTCGCTGCCCTGCATGTTCTCGCCGTTCGGGCGCAGCCTGTACGACGAGGGGAAAATCCGCAGTCACGAGTCCTTGCTGCATGTCCTCGACCGCGTCGGCGTGGATGTCCTGTGGCGCGACAACCAGAGCGGCTGCAAGGGCGTGTGCCGTGGCCTGCCCTTCGAGTCGGTCGCCGACGCCGGGGATCCCGCGCTGTGCGACGGCCTGCGCTGCCTGGATGAAGTCCTGCTCAAGGATCTGCCTGCAGGCCAGGCGCAAGGTGGCGACCGGATCCTCGTCCTGCACATGCTGGGCAATCACGGCCCAAGCTATTTCCAGCGTTACCCCGCGCGCTTCCGCCAGTTCGTGCCGACCTGCGACACCGCCGAGCTGGGTGACTGCAAGCGCGAGGAGGTCACCAACGCCTACGACAACGCCATCCTCTACACCGACCATGTGCTGGCGACGGCCATCGAGCGTCTGCACCGGATCGATGGCTACGACACCGCGCTGCTATACGTCTCCGATCACGGTGAATCGCTCGGCGAAAACGGCCTGTATCTGCACGGCATGCCGTATCCCATCGCGCCGAAGGAGCAGTTGCGGGTGCCGATGCTGATGTGGTTCTCGCCCGGATTCGCTGCAGACACCGGGCTGGACCTGAAGTGCCTGCGAACGCGTGCCGGCCGTCCCGCCAGCCACGACGACCTGTTTTCCACCGTGCTTGGCGTGTTCGACGTGCATACCACCGCGCGCATGCCGACACGTGACCTGCTGGCGGGCTGTCGCGGATGAGGCCGACAACCGGAAACGGGTGGGCGGCTGCCGCTGCTGAATATGATCAGCCCCAGCGCTGCAATACCCATGCCCACGCCGGCAGCGTCACCAGCGACAGCAAGATCCCGTAACCCACCAGCGCTGCCGCCAGCCGTGGAGCGAGCTGATGCGAGATCGCCAGCGCAGCGGCGGTGATCATGCTCGGCATCGCGGACTCCAGCACGTTCGCCTGCAGCATCGCGCCCTGCAGGCCGAAGGCCAGCGACAGCGGCAAGGCGAGCGCCGGCAATACGATCAGGCGCAACACCAGCCCCACCGCGAGCGGCTTCACTTCGTCGCGCGGCAGCTTGAGCTGGATGGTCAGGCCGACCGCCAGCATCACCAGCGGCAGCAGCGCATCGGCCAGCCGTTGCAGGCCGCCGGCGATCCACGTGGGCGGTTCGGCCGGCATCACGGTCAAGCCCAGCAGCAGTGCCCACAGCGGCGGGAAGCGGAGCATGCGCATGAGTACCGTGCGCAGGGTCGGCGGAGCGTCGCCGCCGTAGCGGGCGAGCACGTACAGGCCGAAGGTCGAGAGCAGCACGAAGATGCCGAACTGGTCGTAGACCACGGCGTACGGCAGCGCGTGTTCGCCCAGCAGCGCGTGGACCATCGGATAGCCGATGAAGCTGCTGTTGCCCAGCGCCACGCACAGCAGCAGGACCGCATGTTCGTCGCGGCGGAAATGCAGGCAGCGGCTGGCCAGGGTGACCAGGCCGACGGTGGCCGCGGCCAGCAGCCAGGGCGTGGCGGCGATGCCCAGCAGGGACGCGTCCATGTGCAGCCGCGGCACGTAGGTCAGCACCGCCGCCGGCAGGCAAACCAGCAGGACGATGCGGTTGAGGACTTCGCCGGCGTTGTCCGGCAGCACGCGCAGGCGCGCGAACAGCATGCCGATGCCGAGCATGGTCAGGATCAGGGCGAATGCGTCGAAGGCCATGCGGGGATTCTCGCCGTGCCAGCGGTGGCTTGCCATCGGCAATTGGTCGAGATGGCCCGCGCCGGTATCCTGTGCGGCCACGCGGCCCGCCCCGCGCAGGATCCAGCCGCGCATGCATTTCCCCGACTACCCCTTCGCCCCGCAACGCTTCGAAGTGCGACCCGGCATCGCCATGTCGTACCTCGACGAAGGTCCGCGCGACGGTGAGGTGATCGTCATGCTCCACGGCAATCCGTCGTGGAGTTTCTACTGGCGGCACCTGGTCAACGGCTTGCGTGATCGCTACCGCTGCATCGTGCCCGACCATGTCGGCATGGGCCTGTCGGATCGGCCGGACGATGCGGCTTCGGCATCGCCGAATTACGATTACACCCTGCAATCGCGGATCGACGACTTCGATGGATTGCTCAAGCACGTGGGCGTGAGCGGGCCGGTGACGCTGGCAGTGCACGACTGGGGCGGGATGATCGGCTTCGGCTGGGCGCTGCGCGATCCGTCGCGGGTGAAGCGGCTGGTGATCACCAACACCGCGTCGTTCCCGTTGCCCGCCAGCAAGCGTTTCCCGAGGCGGCTGGCGATGGGTCGCGATTCGCGCCCGGGCGGCTGGCTGATCCGCCGCTTCAACCTGTTTGCGCGCGGCGCGGCGTGGTTCGGCACCACCCGGTCGCTGCCGAAGGACGTGCGTGCCGCGTATGCCGGCATCTACGACGGCTGGAACCAGGCGATCAGCACCCTGCGCTTCATGCAGGACATCCCGCTGGATGCCGGCGACCGGGCGATGCCGATCGTTCAGGCGGCCGCCAGGGCCTTGCCGGGCTACGCGGATCGTCCGGCCTTCATCGGCTGGGGCCTGCGCGATTTCGTGTTCGACAAACATTTCCTGGCCGGCTTCCGCAAGGCCTTGCCGCGTGCGATGGTGAGCGAGTTCGAGGATGCCGGGCACTACGTGCTGGAAGACAAGCATGAGGTGCTGGTACCGGCGATTCGCCGGTTTCTCGACAGGCACCCGCTGGATGCGCATCCGCTGGCGGGTGATGCGTGATGGATTTCGAAGCGCTGGATCGCAGCCTGCGCGAATCCGCGCAGGACTTCACCCTGGACGCGGACGAAAAGCTGCAACTGCGCGAACTCGGCGTGCAGCTGGATGCGGGGCGGGTGCGCTTCCTGCGCAACCGCGCGTTCGACATCGCCCGCGAGGTCATGCTGGCCACGCCCGCGGAAACACTGGACGTGTTGCGCTGGCTGGAACAGGTGGTGAAGACACTGGATGCCGCGAACGCGGCTGCGCCGGTGGTATCGAGCTCGTATTTCTCGCCGGGCGACACCTGCCTGCGCCGGCTGCGCGACCTGATGCGCGGCTGCAAGCAGATGCTGGACATCTGCGTGTTCACCATCGCCGACGATCGCCTGACCGACGCGATCCTGGAATGCCATGCGCGCGGCGTGCAGGTGCGCGTGGTCAGCGACAACGACAAGCAGCACGACAGCGGCAGCGACATCGCCCGCCTGCGCGACCATGGCGTGCCGGTGCGGCTGGATGGCGCGCCGTACCACATGCACCACAAGTTCGCCTTGGTCGATGGACGCCTGCTGGCCAACGGCAGTTTCAACTGGACCCGCAGCGCGACCGACAAGAACGACGAGAACCTGGTGGTCACCGACGACGCCAACCTGGTGCGCGTGTTCGGCCTGCAGTTCGAGAAACTCTGGCAGCAGTTCGGCTGAGGCCGCTCAGGCGGCGGGCAAGGGATTCTTCTCGCTCTCGTCCACATCGATCCAATCCGCCGGCGTGAGCATGGGCAAGCCATGCGCCAGCCGCGACTTGTCGCATTGCGCACTGGCCGCGCCGAATTCCCAGCTCGCCGGCACCAGTGCGCATGCCGAGGGCCGGCGGTCGTGGATGGTGCAACGGCTGTAGCGGCCGATGTCGGCATCCAGCGCGATGCAGCGCGGGTTTTTCTGCGAGGTGCCGCGCATCACCCGCTCATGCGTGCGCAGCGGATCCGTCAGTTCGAAAGGGACCTGGCCGCCCAGTGCGGGATCGGCTTCCGACCAGTGGAAACTGACCCGGAAGAACGCGCAGCAGGCACCGCAGGTGAGGCAGGGATGTTCGGCGGGCATGCGCCATTGTCGGCGACAATGCGCGCATGAGCGAGACGCAATCCGAGACCTGCAACATCGCCGCCGCGCTGCCGCGGCTCGCCCGCGAGCGCCCCGAACAGGTCGCGATGCGTTGCCCCGGTCGCAATGGCCGATACGACGTTGCCCTGACCTATGCGCAGCTGGACGCGCGCAGCGACGCCATCGCCGCCGGGCTGGCGAAGCGCGGCATCGTCCGCGGCACGCGCACGGTGGTGATGGTGCGGCCCACGCCGGAGTTCTTCCTGTTGATGTTCGCGTTGTTCAAGGCCGGCGCGGTGCCGGTGCTGGTCGATCCCGGCATCGACAAGCGCGCGCTGAAGCAATGCCTGGACGAAGCAAAACCCGAGGCCTTCATCGGCATCCCGCTGGCGATGATGGCGAGGGCCCTGCTGGGATGGGCACGATCCGCGCGCGTGCGCATCACCACCGGCACACGCGCATGGCTGGCCGATGCCACGCTGGCCGATGTCGAGCGCGACGGTGCCAACGCGCCACCGCAACTGGCGGGCACCCAGCCGGACGACGTGGCCGGCATCCTGTTCACCAGCGGCAGTACCGGCGTGCCCAAGGGCGTGGTCTATCGGCACCGGCATTTCGTTGCGCAGATCGAGATGTTGCGCACGGCGTTCGGGATCGCGCCCGGCGGCATCGACCTGCCCACGTTCCCGCCGTTCGCCTTGTTCGATCCCGCGCTGGGACTGACCTCGATCATTCCCGACATGGATCCGACCAAGCCCGCGCTTGCCGATCCGCGCAAATTGCATGCGGCCATCGCGCGTTTCGGCATCACCCAGTTGTTCGGTTCCCCTGCATTGATGCAGGTGCTGGCCACGCATGGCGAAAAGCTGCCCACGGTGAAGCGCGTCACCAGCGCCGGCGCACCGGTGCCGCCTGCGGTCGTGCAGCGCATGTTCGAACTTCTGCCGGCCGATGCGCAGTTGTGGACGCCGTATGGCGCCACCGAATGCCTGCCGGTCGCGGTCATCGAAGGTCGCGAACTGCTGACGCTGCGCGCACGCACCGAAACCGGTGCCGGCACGTGCGTGGGCCGTCCCGTCGCAGGTAATACGGTGCGCATCATCCGCATCAGCGATGACGCGATTGCAGGATGGGACGACGCCTTGCTGGTCGGTGCGGGGCAGGTCGGCGAGATCACCGTGGCCGGCCCCAGCGCGACCGACAGCTACTTCAACCGCGACGCGCAGACTGCGCTGGCGAAGATCCGCGAGCGCTTGCCCGACGGCTGCGAGCGCATCGTCCACCGCATGGGCGACCTGGGCTGGTGCGATGGCGAAGGCCGGCTGTGGTTCTGCGGACGCAAGTCGCAGCGCGTCGTCGTCGACGACCTCACCACACTGTGCACCGAACAGGTCGAGCCGGTGTTCAACACGCATCCGTCGGTGTTGCGCAGTGCACTGGTCGGGATCGGGCCGAAGGGCAATCAGACGCCGGTGCTGGTATACGAACTCAAACCCGGCGTGTCCGTCGATATCGCGGAGATCAACGACGAACTGCGCCACATCGGCGAAGGCTTCGTGCACACCGCGAAAGTGAAGGCGTTCCTGCGTTACCCGAAAGCATTCCCCGTCGATATCCGCCACAACGCCAAGATCGGGCGGGAGAAGCTGGCGGTCTGGGCGGCGAAGCAGCCATTGAAGGACAGCGAATGAAGATCCTCGTGACCGGCGGTGGCGGTTTCCTCGGGCAAGCCTTGTGCCGCGGCCTGGTCGGCCGTGGGCATGAGCTCACCAGTTTCAATCGCGGTCACTACCCCGCACTGGACACAATCGGTGTGAGGCAGGTCGCCGGTGATCTCGCCGATCGCGAAGCAGTGCTGGCCGCATTCGCGGGCGGGTTCGGTGCGGTGTTCCACAACGCCGCGAAAGCCGGTGCCTGGGGCAGCTACGACAGCTACCACCGGGCCAACGTGGTCGGCACCCAGAACGTACTCGATGCCTGTCGCGCGCACGGCATCGGCAAGCTGATCTACACCTCCACGCCCAGCGTCACCCATCGCGCCACCCATCCAGTCGAAGGCGGCACCGCCGAGACCGTGCCATACGGCGAACATTTCCAGGCGCATTACGCCACCACCAAGACCATCGCCGAGAAAACCGTGCTCGGGGCGAATAATGCGAGCCTGGCGACCATCGCGTTGCGCCCGCGACTGATCTGGGGCCGGGCGACAACCAGATCCTGCCGCGATTGGTGGAGCGTGCGAACGCCGGGCGGCTGCGCATCGTCGGCAGTGGCGACAACAAGGTCGACACCACCTTCATCGACAACGCCGCGCAGGCGCATTTCGATGCGCTCGAGCACCTCGCCCCGGGCGCGGCTTGTGCGGGCAAGGCCTACTTCATCAGCAACGGCGAGCCATGGCCGATGCGCGACGTGCTCAATGGCCTGCTGCGCGCGGCCGGTGCGCCCGAAGTCCACAAGCACCTGCCATTCGGCGTGGCGTACGCGGTCGGCATTGCCTGCGAAGGCTTGTGGACGGTCCTGCCGCTGAAGGGTGAGCCGCCGATGACGCGGTTCCTTGCCGAACAGCTGTCGACATCGCACTGGTATTCGATGGCGCCGGCCACCCGCGATTTTGGTTACGTGCCGAAGGTGACGATGGCGGAAGGGCTGGAACGCTTGAAGGCTTCGTTTCGCTCTTGAGTTCGGCGTCGTTCACATCGCCACACAGGTAGCCCTCTGGCCGGCCGGTATGTGCAGAGCGGGCCATGGAGGGCCCGCGGCCGCGACTCAGTCGTGGATGACTGGACGGAGCGGCTGCGCATACCGGCCGGCCAGAGGGCGGGGCAAAGCTACAATGCCCGCATGACCGAAACGCCCTTCAACTGGAAGCAACCTGCGGGCAAGGCGCTGGAAGTGGCGCTGAACCGCGCGCTGTCCCTGGACGCTGAAACCCAGGCCGCGCTGCGCGGGCTCGACGGCCAGCGCGTTGCGCTGCAGCTGACCTCGCCGCCGATGGCCTTGCAGGTGCGGGTGGAAGGCGAGGCGCTCCGCGTCGGCCCCGTCGATGCCGGGCAGGAACCCGACCTCGGCGTGCGAACCACGCTGGCCGGCTTGCTTGGCCAGATTCCGATGTTCCGTCGCGACGACGCACCGCCGGTCGGCAAGTTGCGCATCGAGGGCGATGCCGAACTTGCGCGTCGCCTGCAGCAACTGGCGCAACGCTTCGATCCCGACTGGGCGCTGCCGTTCACCCGCGTGTTCGGCGACGTGCTGGGCGTGCAGATTGCGAAAGCGGTGTCGGCCGGGTTGAAGCAGGCACAAGTGGTGGGCAAGAACCTGGCGGAGACCGCCGCCGAATTCGTCACCGAGGAAAGCCGCGACGTGGTGCCGCGCGCCGAGCTCGATGCCTTCCACGACGATGTCGACGCGCTGCGCGACGACGTCGAACGCATCGCCGCGAAAATCGCGCGCGTGCGCCGCGAACGCGGGCTGGACGCATGAAGTCCGCCCTGCGCGCAGTGCGAATCGGCCGGGTGCTGCTGCGCTATCGGCTGGACGATCTGCTGGACGACACCCCGGCCGAGCGCTGGCTGAAACTGGCGCGGCCGTTCGTGCCACGGGCATCGCCCCGGGTCGCCTTGTTGTCGCGCGGCGAACGCCTGCGCCTGGCGCTGCAGGAGCTCGGTCCGATCTTCGTCAAGTTCGGGCAGATCCTGTCGACCCGGCGCGACCTGGTGCCGCCGGACATCGCCGAGGAACTGACCCAGTTGCAGGATCGCGTTGCGTCCTTCGATGGCGACGTGGCGCGCACGTTGGTGGAAACGGAACTCGGTCGCGGCATCGCCGAGGCCTACGAGACCTTCGACACCACGCCGCTGGCCTCGGCCAGCATTGCGCAGGTGCACGCGGCGACCCTGCATGGCGGCCGCGAGGTCGTGGTGAAGGTGTTGCGCCCCGGGATCCGCAGGCAGATCGCCGGCGACATCGCCTTGCTCAACAGCGTGGCCGCGATCGTCGACCGCACCCATCCGCGCGCCGACAAGATCCGCCCGCGCGAGATCGTCGCCGAGATCGAAACCACCCTCGCCGCCGAGCTCGACCTGCAGCGCGAGGCCGGCAACGCCAGCCTGCTGCGCCGCAACTGGACCGATTCGCCCGACCTGTACGTGCCCGAGGTGATCTGGTCCCACACCGCCGAGCGTGCGATGACGATGGAGCGCGTGCGCGGCATCCCGTCCGACGACATCGCCGCGCTCGACGCCGCCGGCATCGATCGCAAGGCGCTGGCGGCGAAGGGTGTGCGCGTCTTCTACCAGCAGGTGTTCCGCGACAATTTCTTCCATGCCGATGCGCACGCCGGCAACATCTGGGTGGATGCCACGCGCAAGCAGAACCCGCGCTTCATCGCCCTGGATTTCGGGATCATGGGCCAGCTGTCCAGTGAAGATCAGTACTACCTCGCCGAGAACTTCATGGCGATCTTCAACCGCGATTACCGCCGCATCGCCGAGCTGCATGTGCAGGCCGGCTGGATGCCGTCCTACATCCGGATCGACGAACTGGAAGCCGCCGCGCGTGCGGTCTGCGAACCGTATTTCACTCGCCCGCTCAGCGAGATTTCGCTGGCGGAAGTGCTGGTCAAATTGTTCCGCACCGCGCAGCGCTACGAACTGACCCTGCAACCGCAATTGATCCTGCTGCAGAAGACCCTGCTCAACATCGAGGGCGTGGGCCGCCAGCTGGATCCGGAGATCGACATCTGGGCGGTGGCGAAGCCGGTGCTGGAAAAAATCCTGGTCGAGCGCTACAGCCCGCAGCGGCTTGCCGGCGAATTCCGCAAGCGCCTGCCGGAAATGATCACCCGCGCGCCGGATGTGCCGCGGCTCTTGCACGCCTGGCTGCAGCAGCAGGTCGAGGGCAAGCATGAATTGGCGATGCGCTCGCAGGATATTCGCGACATCACGCAGACGCTGGGCGCGCTGCAGAAGCGCGTGGTCGCGGCGATCCTGGGCGTTGGCCTGCTGATCGTCGCTGCAGTGCTGTACGCGCTGGAGGCCGGTGGCCCGCAGCTGATTGGCGTGCCGGTGGCGACCTGGGTTGCCGGTGTGGGCGGTGCATGGGCCTTGCTGGCGGCGTGGCCACGGCGCTGATCGATGCGTTTCGCGGCGGGCCAGTTCCTGGGGGATCGGCAGACGCGTCGCCGGTTCTCCGGCATCGAGCTGGCCGACATGCGCCCGACCGTGCCGCGCCAAGACGTGCACACGCACACGCATGACGAAGCGCACCTGCTGGTGCTGCATCGCGGTGCCTACCTGAGCAGCGCACGCGCAATGCCCGAGGTTTGCGTTGAACCGGTCGTACTCCTGAATCCGCCGGGCACGCATCATCGCGATTGTTTTCATTCGCTCGATGACGCGCGCTTCCTGACCGTGTCACTGGACAGTGCGTTGTGGACACAGGCGACCGCCGGTGCCGCCGTGCCATCGCATGCAACGCGATTGCCGGCGCTGGCATTGCCGGAGGCGTATCGCCTGTGGCGGCAGCTGATCGACTTCGACGACACCTCGGTACTCGCGATCGAAGCGGAAGTGCAGGCGTTGCTGGCGCGCAGCGCCGGCATCAGCGACGCGGCAGCCGAGGCATCCGGCAGCGCGTGGCTGGTGCGTGCGCGTGCGCGCTTGGAGGACGATGTGGGCAACGTGCCGGGCGTGGCGGAACTGGCCCGCGAGGCCGGCCTGCACCCGGTGTATTTCGCCCGTGCGTTCCGCCGCGCGCATGGCTGCTCTCCCGGCGATTACCTGCGACAACGCCGCGTGGAGCTGGCCATTGCGGGGCTGTGTGGCGGCACGCAACCGTTGGCCGAGGTGGCCGGCGCGTGCGGTTTCGCCGACCAGAGCCACATGAGCCATGCGCTGCAACGTGCGGTTGGCCTCAGTCCGTTGCAATTGCGGCGCTTGAGTCGGCTGCAGGTTGCGAATCTGCAAGAACGGCGTCGCCGTCGCGCGCAGGCTGTCGTCTTCGCTCAACGAGAATCTCCCGCATGATCCGTCGCCTGCTGTTCGTCGCCATCGCACTCGCCGTCGCTCCGGCACTCGCCGCCAACGACCCGCGCTTCGATCCGGTCGACAAATCCATCCGCGCCGGCGAGTACAAGCAGGTCACCAGCGTGCTGGTCGCGCGCGATGGCAAGCTGGTGTACGAGGCCTATTTCGACGAAGGCGGCGCGCAGGCGCGTCGCAACACGCGCTCGGCGACCAAGACCGTGGCCGGCATGCTCGCCGGCATCGCCATCGCCGATGGCAAGTTGAGCGGGGCGCAGGCACCGATCATGCCGCTGCTGCGCGACAAGCTGCCGCTGCAGAATCCCGATCCGCGCAAGGACGCGATCACCGTCGAGGACCTGATGACGATGTCCTCGCTGCTGGAATGCGACGACGAGAACCAGTTCTCGCGCGGCAACGAGGAGCGCATGTACCTGGTCGAGGATTGGGTGCAGTTCTATCTCGACCTGCCGATCCAGGGCTTCCCGGCATGGATGCCGAAGCCGAAGGATTCACCGCATGGGCGCAACTTCCGCTATTGCACCGCCGGCTCGACCACGCTCGGTGCGGTGATCCAGTCGGCCGTCGGCGAGCCGCTGCAGGACTACGCGCAGCGCAAGCTGTTCGCGCCGCTCGGGATCGAGGCACCGGAATGGCAGTTCTCGCCGGTGGGCATCGCCCAGACCGGCGGCGGCCTGGGCCTGCGCAGCCGCGACTTGCTCGCGCTGGGCCAGCTCTACCTGGACGGCGGCGTGCACGACGGCAAGCGGATCGTGCCGGCGGCGTGGGTGGCGGCCTCGGTGGTGGCGCACGCGAAGGCCAACGACGACATGGACTACGGCTACCTGTGGTGGCTGATGCGCTGGCCGGTGGGGCAGTCGACGTGGCGGTCGTATTCGATGAACGGCAGCGGCGGCAACAGCGTGCAAGTGTTCCCCGGACAGCGCGTCGTGGTGGTGGTGACCACCACCAACTACAACGAGCGCCAGCCGCACCAGATCACCGCAAAGCTGTTGCAGCAGGTGTTGCCGTTGCTAGGCGATGCCAAGGCCGTGCCGGCGAAGTGATTGTGTAACCGCATGGGCAGCGGGTAAGGTGCGCGCCATGTCGCGTCGCACCTCCCTGCTGGCTTGCCTGCGCATGGTCCTGTTGGCCATGTTGATGCTGGGCACTTGCCTGCAGCCGGTGTTGGCCGCGGCATGCGATGTCGAGGATGTGCGCATCGTGTTCGATCACGACGCCGATGCGGCATCGACCGCTGATGACGCCGGCGATTGCTGCGCCAACCCGGCCTGCGGGGATTGCTGCCTGCATGCCACCGCGCAGTTGCCGGCGACGCAACTGCTGATGACCGGGCTCCGCCCCGGCAACTGCAGCACGCCGACTTGCCTCGACTTCGCGTCGAGTGATGAGTCCGTGGATCAACGACCTCCGATCACGAACTGACGCATTCGCCGGCCGAGCCGGCCGACGTCGTTCATCTTTCGGAGAAGTCCCATGTGGTTGCGATTGGCGGCATTGGCCGTCCTGTCGCTTGTGCCGTGCCTGCCCGCACGCGCGCAAGCGATGCCTGATTCATCGACGATCCTCAGCCTCGACGATGCCTTCGCCCGCGTCGCCGACAGTCATCCCGATCTGCGCCTGCTTGGCCCGCGCCAGCACGTGCTGCTGGCCGAACGCGACCGGTCCATGTTGCGTGCGCCCTTGCGGATTGGTGCGGAGCTGGAGAACGCGCTTGGCAGCGGCGATGCACGCGGCCTGCAAGGCACCGAACTCACCTTGAACCTGTCGTCGGTGTTCGAACGCGGCGGTAAACTCGACGCGCGGCGCACACTGGCCGACCGCCGCATCGACGCATTTGCCGTCGAACGCGAAACCCGACGGCTCGACCTGCTGGCCGAGACCGCGCGGCGTTACTTGGCGATGACCGGTGCGCGCGAACAGCGCGAGATCGCGCTGCTCGACATCGCCCAGCGCACGCGCACCGTGGCCGGCGCACGCCAGCGTCTGCAGGCCGGGGCTTCGCCGGAATCGGTGGTCCTCACTGCGCAGGCCGCACTAGCGCGCGCGGAACTGGATCGCGATCGCGCCGCGCAGCGTGTCATCGCCGCGCGCCAGCATCTGGCCGCGCTATGGGGCGAGCGAGCGCCGAGCTTCGATGTCGAGGCGGGCGATCCGTTGACGTTGCCGAAGATGAGCGACATGGGCGCACTGGCGGCGCTGCTGGAACGCACGCCGGAATTGCACGCCTTCGCCAGCGATGCGCGGGTGCGTGAAGCACGTCTGCAACTGGTGCGCAGCGAGTCCGTTGCCGACCTGGACTGGTCGTTCGGCGTGCGCCGGTTGCAGGCCCGCGGCGACTTCGGCCTGGTCGCCGGGGTGTCGATGCCGCTGGGTGCACGCAGCCGTGCGCAACCGGCGATCCGCGCCGCCGAGGCCGAACTCGCCTCGCTGGAAATCGAACGCGAAGCGAAGGACATGGCCCTCTATTCCACATTGGTCGAGGCACATGGCCGCTACCGCGTGGCACAGCTTGAAGTGGCGCGTCTGCGCGATGACGTGCTGCCCAAGTTGGCGCGTGCCGAAGCCGCCGCCGAGCGCGCCTATCGCGCCGGCGCGATCAGCTACCTCGAATGGGCGCAGCTGCAATCCGAGCGCACCGCGGCTCGCAAACAACAACTCGAGGTCGCGCTGGATGCCCAGCGCGCGCTGATCGAACTGCAACGCCTGACCGGTCAATCGCTGGTCGTGGACGCCGCGTCGTCCGCACGGGGAAACACGCCATGACATCGACGAACCGCATTCCCCGCCTCCTCATGTTGCTTGTGCTGGCAGCGGCAATCACCGCCTGCGGCGACAAGTCCGACGCCGCACACGCCGAAAGCGACACGCATGCCGAAGACGCCGGTCACGATGAACATGGCCACGAAGAAGGCGGTCATGAAGAAGGCGAGGGTGAAGCCGGTCACGAGGAAGGCGCGGCCGCCACCACCATTCCCGCCGCGATCGCCGAGACCTCCGGCATCCGCGTGGCCGCCGTTGCTCCCGGCAGCATCGCCGACGAACACGAGGTGCAGGGCCTGCTGACGCCGGTCGAGGGCCACGTCGCCCAGGTGATGGCGCGCTTCCCCGGCCCGATCCGCGCATTGCGCGCCAACATCGGCGACCGCGTGCGCGCCGGCCAGCCGCTGGCAAGCATCGAAAGCAACCTCAGCCTGACCACGTACACGGTGGCTTCGCCGATCTCCGGCGTGATCCTGCAGCGCTCTGCCTCGGTCGGCGCAGTGGCGGGCGAAGGCATGCCGTTGTTCGAGGTCGCCGACCTGTCCACGTTGTGGGTCGACCTGCACATCTTCGGCAACGATGCCGGCCATATCACCGCGGGGATTCCGGTGACGGTGACGCGAATGAGCGACGGCGTCGGCGCCGAGACCACGCTGGAACGCATCCTGCCCGGCACCGCCACGGCCAGCCAGAGCACGGTGGCGCGCGCGACGATCGGCAACATCGATGGCCTGTGGCGTCCCGGTTCCGCAGTGCGCGCGCGGATCGTGGTGGATCGCGCCGATGCCGCGCAGGTGGTGCCGCTCACCGCGTTGCAGACCGACGAAGGCGGTCGCGACGTGGTCTATGTGCGCGAGGGTGAACGCTACGAGGAACGCGTGGTGACGCTCGGTCGTCGCGATGCGAAGAGCGTCGAAATCACCGCGGGACTGAAGCCCGGCGAACAGGTCGTCGTCGCGCAGAGCTTCCTGGTCAAGGCGGACATCGGCAAGTCCGCTGCGACGCACGAGCACTGAGGCGCGCCATGCTCGAATCACTGATCGCTTTTTCCGTCCGCCATCGCTGGATGATGCTGGCGCTCACGCTGGCGCTCATCGCGCTGGGCGGCTGGAGCTTCACGAAACTCCCGATCGATGCCACGCCCGACATCACCAACATCCAGGTGCAGGTCAACACCGAGACGCCCGGCTATTCGCCGCTGGAATCCGAGCAGCGGGTGACGTTCCCGATCGAGACCGTGCTGGCCGGTCTGCCAGGGCTGGACTACACGCGCTCGATCTCGCGCTACGGGCTGTCGCAAGTGACGGTGGCGTTCAAGGACGGCACCGACATCTACTTCGCCCGCCAGCAGGTGGCCGAACGCCTGCAGCAGGCACGTGCGCAATTGCCCGAAGGGCTCGAACCCACGATGGGTCCGATCGCCACCGGCATGGGCGAGATCTTCATGTACACGGTCGATGCCAAACCCGGCGCACGCAAGCCGGATGGCAGCGCGTACACGCCCACCGACCTGCGCACCCTGCAGGACTGGGTGATCCGCCCGCAGTTGCGTAACGTGCCCGGCGTCACCGAGGTCAATACCATCGGCGGTTACGAGCGGCAGATCCACGTCACACCGGATCCGGTGAAGCTGCGCGCACTCGGCTTCACCTTGCAGGACGTGGTCGCGGCGGTGGCCAGCAACAACCGCAACGTCGGGGCCGGTTACATCGAGCGCAACGGCGAGCAGTTGCTGGTGCGCGTGCCCGGCCAGGTCGGCGATGCGCAGCAGCTCGCGCTGATCGTGCTGGATCGTCGCGAGGGCGTGCCGATCCGCGTCCGCGACGTGGCTCAGGTCGGCGAAGGCCGCGAACTGCGCAGCGGTGCGGCGACCCAGAACGGCCACGAGGCGGTGGTCGGCACCGTGGTGATGCTGGTCGGTGCCAACAGCCGCGAGGTTTCGCGCGCCGCCGCGGCAAAATTGCGCGACGCCAATGCCAGCCTGCCGGAAGGCGTGACCGCGACGGCGGTGTACGACCGCACCGCACTGGTCGATCGCACCATCGCCACGGTGGCGAAGAACCTGGTGGAAGGTGCGTTGCTGGTGATCGTGGTGCTGTTCCTGTTGCTCGGGAACATCCGCGCGGCGCTGATCACCGCGGCGGTGATTCCACTGGCGATGCTGTTCACCCTGATCGGCATGGTGCGCGGTGGCGTGTCAGGCAATCTGATGAGCCTGGGTGCGCTGGATTTCGGCCTGATCGTGGATGGCGCCGTCATCATCATCGAGAACTGCCTGCGTCGCTTCGGCGAGCTGCAGCATCGGCTTGGCCGCGCGCTGAACCATCAGGAACGACTCGACGCCACGGCCTCGGCAACGGCGGAAGTGATCCGGCCGAGCCTGTTCGGCCTCGGCATCATCGCCGCGGTCTATCTGCCGATCTTTGCCTTCGATGGCATCGAGGGAAAGATGTTCCACCCGTTGGCCGTGACCGTGGTGCTGGCGCTGACCGGCGCGATGCTGCTGTCGCTGACCTTCGTGCCGGCGGCCGTCGCCGCATTCCTGGGCGGCAAGGTGGATGAGCGCGAAAATCGTTTGATCGGCTGGTGCAAGCGCCGCTACGCGCCCGTGCTGCGGGCGGCGCTGCGGCTGCGAGTCGGCGTGGTGGCCGGTGCTGCCGTGCTCACCGTGCTGTGTGGCCTGCTGGCGACGCGACTGGGCAGCGAGTTCATCCCCAATCTCGACGAAGGCGATGTCGTGGTCCAGGCGCTGCGCATCCCGGGCACCAGCCTGAGCCAGTCGGTGGAGATGCAGAAGACGCTGGAAGCCGCGCTGGCGAAGCTGCCGGAAGTGCAGCGGGTGTTCGGTCGCATCGGTACCGCCGAGGTCGCCAACGATCCGATGCCGCCTTCGATCGCCGACACCTTCGTGATGCTCGAGGACCGCAAGGACTGGCCGGATCCCGGCAAGCCGAAACTGCAATTGCTGGAGGATATCGAAGCGGTGATCGCCGCCGTGCCCGGCAACAACTACGAAGTGACCCAACCGATCCAGATGCGCACCAATGAACTGATTTCCGGCGTGCGCGCGGATGTGGCGGTGAAGGTCTACGGCGACGACCTCGACCAGCTGGTGCGCGTCGCCAGGCAGATCGAAGCGGCGATCAAGCGCGTGCCCGGCGCAGCCGACGTCAAGGGGGAGCAGGTCACCGGCCTGCCGCTGCTGACGGTGGAACCGGATCGCGTCGCGCTGGCGAATTACGGACTCAATCCGGGCCAGTTGCAGGAGACCGTGGCGATTGCCGTGGGCGGTCGCGACGCCGGGCAGCTGTTCGAGGGCGACCGCCGCTTCGACATCGTGGTGCGCTTGCCCGATCACTTGCGCGAGGATCCGCGCGCGCTTGCCGAACTGCCGATCGCACTGGGAGAAGGCGGGCAGGCGGACGAATCCAGCGGAATCGCGCGCTGGCAGACCGGCGAGCCGCGCACGGTGCCGCTACGCGACGTGGCGAACATCGAATCTCGACTCGGGCCGAACCAGATCAATCGCGAGGACGGCAAGCGCCGCATCGTGGTCAGCGCCAACGTGCGCGAGCGCGACCTTGGCGGATTCGTGGCCGATGTGCAATCCGCCGTCGCGCGTGAGGTGACCCTGCCGGAAGGCTACTGGATCGACTACGGCGGCACCTTCGAGCAACTGATCTCGGCCAGCCGGCGCCTGTCCATCGTGGTGCCGGTGACGTTGCTGCTGATCTTCGGCCTGCTGTTCATGGCCTTCGGCTCGGCCAAGGACGCCGCCATCGTGTTCAGCGGCGTGCCGCTGGCGCTGACCGGGGGCGTGCTGGCGTTGTGGCTGCGCGATATCCCGCTGTCGATCTCGGCGGGCGTGGGCTTCATCGCGCTGTCCGGCATCGCCGTGCTCAACGGCTTGGTGATGATCAGTTTCATCCGCACGCTGCGCGAGCAGGGCATTGCACTCGGCGATGCGATCGTCGATGGCGCGCTCGGCCGTTTGCGTCCGGTGCTGATGACCGCGCTGGTGGCCTCGCTCGGCTTCGTGCCGATGGCGCTCAATGTCGGTGCGGGTTCGGAAGTGCAGCGACCGCTGGCGACGGTGGTAATCGGCGGGATCGTTTCTTCCACGCTGCTCACGTTGCTGGTGCTGCCCGCGCTGTACGCGTGGCTGCACGGTGCGAAGCAGATGCCGCGCAGTGGTCGCAGTGAAATTGTGTAACCCGCGCGGCGCTCGCTAGGGTGGCGTCATCGCGAAACGGACGTCGGGCAATGGGCGCAGGCCACGACCACAGGCACGATCACCACCGGCATGACCACGGTAGCGCCGGGCACAGTCATGTGCCCAGCACGATCAAGTTCGAACGACCGTTGTGGATCGCGTTCGGCCTGACCCTGGCGTTCCTGATCGTGGAAGTGGTCGGCGGCCTGCTGACCAACAGCCTGGCCTTGCTGTCCGATGCCGCGCACATGATGACCGACGTGCTCGCGCTGGGCATTTCGCTGTTTGCGGTGCGGATGGCGCGCAGGCCAGCGGACGCGAAGCGCACCTACGGCTATGCGCGGATGGAAGCGATCGGTGCGCTGGTCAACGGCGGCCTGCTGTTCCTGGTCGCCGGCTACATCCTGTGGGAAGCGATCGGTCGCTTCAGCCAACCACCGCATGTCGAATCCAGCGGCATGCTGCTGGTCGCCGTGCTCGGCCTGGTCGTCAATCTGATCTCGATGAAGTTGCTGCAGGCCGGTGCCGGCGAAAGCCTGAACATGAAGGGCGCATACCTGGAAGTGTGGAGCGACATGCTCGGCTCGCTGGGCGTGATCGCCGGCGCGCTATTGATCCGCTTCACCGGCTGGACCGTGGTCGATCCGATCATCGCGGTGCTGATCGGCCTGTGGGTGCTGCCACGCACCTGGACCCTGCTGCGCGCCGCCGGCCACGTGCTGATGCAGGGCGTGCCTTCCGGCCTGGACCTGGACGAGGTCCGCGATGCAATGGGATCGCAGCCCGACGTGGCGACCGTGCACGACCTGCATGTCTGGGCGCTGGGGTCGAAGGAGCCGATCCTCACCGCGCACGTCCTGCTGGCGAACGAAACCGTCGATGCCGACGCGGTGCGCCACGCGATGGCCGCGATGCTGCACGAGCGCTTCGACATCGACCACGCGACCCTGCAAGTGGAGCGCCGGCACTGCGGAGGCGACCTGCACGCCTGAGCGCGCGCATCGTCGAGAACCCATCGGCGCTGACGCGATGCGGGACAATGGCGCATGACCGACCTCGCGCCCGATGCCCTGCACGTCGACATCGACATCGACATCGACATCAAGCTCGACCTGCCCGTGCTGTTCCGCGACGAGTCGTTGGCGGTGGTGTGCAAGCCCGCTGGCCTGATGGTCCACGACAGCGCGCTGGCGCGTGGCGAAACCGACTTCGCCGCGGATCGGTTGCGCGAGCAGTTCGGCAAGCCGATCTTCCTCGTCCATCGCCTCGACCGCGCCACCAGCGGCTGCCTGCTGCTGGCCTTCGACCGCGAGACCGCGTCCGCACTCGGCAAGACCCTGATGTCGCACGAAGTCGAAAAGGACTACTGGGCGATCTGCCGCGGCTGGCCGGCGGAAGCCATCTTCACCATCGATCATCCGCTCGACGGCGGGCCCGGCAAACCGCAGAAGAAGCCGGCCATCACCGATTACGAGGTATTGGCGACCTGCGAGTTGTCGATGCCGTCCGCCGGCTTTCCGACCTCGCGTTATGCGTGGTTGCGCGCCTCGCCGCGCACCGGTCGTTTCCGCCAGATCCGTCGCCACCTCAAGCACCACTTCCATCACCTGATCGGCGACAGCAGCCACGGCGATGGCCGCCACAACCGCAACTTCCGCATGCTCGGCATCCACCGCATGCTGCTGCATGCGCAGCGGCTGGCCTTCATGCATCCGCACACCGGCGAGCGCATCGAGACGCGCGCGCCAGTGGATGCGGAATTCGCGAAGGCGCTGGCCTTGTTCGACGCCGCGCCGCGCTGAGCCCGCGTCAGTCCTTGCGGGCCTTCGCTTCGCTGTCGATGTCGGCCTTGATGTCTTCCATCAGGCCTTCCATCAGCGGCTGCATTTCCTGCATGGTCAGCGTCATCGCCTGCGGTGCCTTGCGCAGGATCGAGCTGCCTTCGGGGCTGCCGTAGAACGCGATCATCGCGTCCACTTCCGGCTTGCTGAACAGTTGCAGGTAGACCTTGCGGATGATCGGTTCGATCGCCGGCCAGGACATGCGCTTCTCCACCATTGCCTGGCTGCGTGCCGTCACCGAGCGCATGCGTTCGCGATCGGCATCGGACAGGTCCTTGCCGAAGGCTTCGTCCACCATCTGCCCTTGCACGGTGGACATCTGCTCCATGATCCCGCTCATCATCTTTTGCATGTCCATGACTTGGAGCAGGCGGTCGATGTCGGCGGCGGACGCCTGTTGCGGCGCGGGCGGCGGATCGGCGGCGAATGCCGGACTGGCGAACGCGGTGGACAGGGCAAGGGCGAGGACAAGGCCGAGACGGCGCATGGCAGGTTCCGTGGGGGATGGGTGCGGCATCGTCCCAACCCGGCCCGCGAATGGCAACCGCCCTAGAATTGCGCCATGCAGGTCGGCCACCTTTCCATCGATGACGACGAACTGATCGAACGCTTCGTGCGGGCGTCGGGGCCGGGTGGGCAGAACGTCAACAAGGTGTCGACCGCGGTGGAACTGCGCTTCGACGTGGCGCAGTCGCCATCGCTGCCGGAGCCGGTGCGCGAGCGCCTGCTGGCGAAGCGCGACCGGCGGATGACCAACGAGGGCGTGCTGGTGCTCGCCGCGCAGCGCTTCCGCACCCAGGAGCGCAATCGACAGGACGCACGCGAGCGGCTGGCGCATTTCATCGAAGGCGGCCTGCATGCGCCCAAGCCGCGGATCGCGACCAAGCCGTCGCGCGGGGCCAAGGAACGCCGGTTGGGCGAGAAACGCGGGCGTGCGACGATCAAGCAGGGACGCACGGGGCGGGATTGGGATTGAACGCGCAAAAAAACGACGACGTGGTGCTGGCATTGCCGCCCAGCGCGCCGCGGATGCCGCGCAATCGTTTCATGGAAGGGCTGGGTCGTGCGGTGTTGCGGCTGGGCGGCTGGCGCATGGTCGGCGCGTTTCCCGACCTGCCGAAATTCGTGCTGATCGCTGCGCCGCATTCGTCCAACTGGGACGGCGTGTGGGGGGCGGCTGTGAAGCTGGGCATGGGCGTGAAACTGTCGATCCTCGGCAAGCAAGCATTGGTGAAAGCACCGCTGTTCGGGCCGCTGGCGGTCTGGCAGGGCGTGATCGGGGTCGATCGCAGCGCCGCGCATGGCGTGGTGGAACAAGCCGTCATGGCGATCCGCAACGCCGACCGCATGTGGTTCACCATCGCCCCGGAAGGCACGCGGAAACTGGTCGACCGCTGGAAGCCGGGGTTCTGGCACATCGCCCGTGCCGCCGGGGTGCCGGTGGTGTTGGCGTATTTCGATTACGCCAACAAGGTGGTCGGCATCGGCCCGGTGTTCGAGTTGACCGATGACATGCACGCCGACATCGCCCGCATCCAGCGCTGGTACAAACCCTACAAGGGTCGCAATCACGACGTGCAGCAGCCGGCCGACTGAACGAAAAAAAGCCCCGGCATGCCGGGGCTGCAAGTGTCGCCACGCGGGGTAATGGATTACAACGGCGAGCCGCCGAGCTTCCAGGTGAGCTGCAGGTAGTAGCTGCGGCCCATGCTGTCGAACCACGAGGTGTCGTAGTACGGATAATTGGCCCAGGTCGCATCCTTGGGCGGCATCTTGTCGAGCAGGTTGTTGACCGACAGCGAGACCCGCAGGTGATCGCTGATGTCGTAGCGCGCGCTGCCATTGAAACGCCAGGTCGCGCCGGTCCACGCATCGTTGTTGTAGTTGGCCACGCGGCCCACGTAGTTGCCGAACAGGCCGGCACCCCATGCGTTGCGGTCCCAGTCCACGCCCACGTTGCCCTTGGTCCGCGGCAGGGTGGTGGCGCTGAAGCTCAGGTCCAGCATGTCTTCTTCCGGATCGCCCGGGTACAGCATGCGGTTGTGGCGGTGCGCCCAGGTGTAGTTGCCGGTGAAGCGGAAATCGCCGGCGCTGGCGGTCTGCAGGCGGTAGTTGGCGGTCACGTCGATGCCCGACGTTTCCTCGTTGGCGATGTTGATCGGCGCGAACAGGACGCTGGTGATGGTGCTGAACGGATCGGCGGGATCCTCGCGAAGCACGCGGGCCAGCGCATCCACGCAGGTCGGTGAATTGATGTCGACGGACACGCCGGCATCGGTCACGCCGAGCAGGCAGTTCGCTTCGGTGGCCCGCAGCAGTTCGCGGCTCTGCGTCTGCACCTGGTTGGCGATGCGGATCTGGTAGTAGTCCACGGCCAGATCGAAGTTCGCGGACGGCGACCAGACGAAGCCCGCAGTGAACGACTTGCTGGTTTCCACGTCCAGCTGCATGTTGCCCTTGTAGACATCGAACGTGTTCACGTCCCAGCTGCCGTCGTCGTAGCAGTCGGCATCGCTGTAGCCGGGTTCTTCGCTGCGGCACTGGTAGTAATCGGTGGAGACGGTGCGGTAGTAGTCGTTGTCGGCGAACAGGTAGTGCATGTCCGGCGCGCGGAAGCCGGTGCCGTAGGAGCCGCGCACCAGCACGGTATCCAGCGGCCGCCATTCCAGGCCCATGCTGTAGGTGAACTTGCCCGGGTTCTTGTCGCCGTAGCTGTACAGGTCGTAGCGGCCGGCCACGCTGGCCTGCAGGGATGCCAGCAGCGGCACGCGCAACTCGCCCGCAGCGCTCCAGTGGTCGCGGCTGCCGCGGCCGTCGCCGTAGCGCGGACCGTAGTAGGCGTCGTCGGTCAGCGCCAGCGGATCGGGATTGATCTTGTAGGACTGGCTGCCGTATTCGATCGCGCCGGCAAAGCCCACGTCGCCGGCCGGCATCGTGAACAGCGACGGCGTGTTGGCGGTGAAACTGACGTTGTCGTTCTTGGCCACCGGATGCCAGGTCGACATCACCCCGATGGCGGCGAATTCGGCCGGCGTCAGCGGGGTGAACAGGCGCGTCGGGTCGGGGTTGTAGATGGCGTAGCCGTCATCGTCATAGCCGAGCCGTTCGCCCAGGAAAAAACGATTGGCGGCCGCGGCATCGATGCGCGGCATCTTCACCACGGCCTTGTATTCGGAATGGTTGTAGGCCGCTTCCCAGGTCCAGTCCTCGCCCAGCGTGCCGTTGAAACCGGTGGTGATCGCGAAGGTTTTCTGGGTGGTGCTGTTCATGCGGTTCTGCAGGCCGCCGACTTCTTCCGGCGCGAACTGGCGCGACCAGATTTCGTAGTGGCCGGTGCCGGCATTGAAGAAGATCTTGTCGTTGTTGTCGGTCGAGTCCGGGTCGTGGAATTCCCAGCCCATGTGGTCGCTGGCCACGTCGTTGCCGTTGGTGCCGGTCAGCAGCTTGACCGTCTGCCGGCCCAGCTGGAAATCCGCGAACCAGGACAGGTCGCTGGAGAAGCGGTATTCCAGCGCGCCGTAGACATTCGCGCCCTTGCGCTGGTTCTGGATGGTGCGATACGCGATGGCGCGCTCGCTGCCGCACAGCGGCTCGCCCCAGCGGTCTTCGGCCAGCACGGTGGTGCCGTCGTTGAGGCCGGACATCGCCGCGCAGTCGTCGGCCGGGCCGATGTTGACGTCGTCGTCCCAGTCGTAGAGTTGGGCGACGAGTCGCGGCAGGCGGCGACGCGATGTCGGCGCATCAAGCGTGGAGTCCTGGATATCGCGATCGAAGCCCCACAGCGGGCGCTTGTCGAGCAATTCGATGCCGACGATGCCGCTGAAGTTGCCGCGCTCGAAACCGGTGGTCAGCGACAGCCGGTGCGATTCACCGCCGCCGCGCTGGGTGTCGCCGTAGCGATAGTCGATCGTCGTGCCGTCGGTCGATTTCTTCAGGATGAAGTTGATCACGCCGGCCATCGCGTCCGAGCCGTACACCGCCGAAGCGCTGCCGGTCAGCACCTCGACGCGGTCGATCATGCCCAGCGGGATGTTGCCGATGTCGGTGAAGTTGCTGCGGCTGTTGAGCGGCAGCGGAAAGTCGGCGATGCGGCGGCCGTTGATCAGCACTAGGGTGTGGTTCGGGCCGAGGCCGCGCAGGTCGACCGCCTGCGCACCCGGCGTGGACTGCGCGCTGGTGGTGTTCTGCTGGCCCTGCACGCTGCCGCTGTTCTGGCTGAGCGAGCGCAGCACATCGGGCACGGAGGTCAGGCCCGCGGCCTGGATCTGCTCGGCGGTGATCAGGGTGATCGGCGCAGGCCCTTCCACCTGAGCGCGCGGGATCCGCGATCCGGTGACTTGCACGGTCTGCAGATCGGTGACCGGGGTGTCATCGGCCACGGTCGGTGTCGGCGCGGCCTGCGCGGCGCGCGGCGGGGAGGTGCGGCCGCTGCCGGCTTCGCGGCCGCCTGCGGCACGATCACCACCGCGCCGGAGGCATCGCGCTGGGCGCGGTAGCCGCTGCCCTTGAGCAGGGCATCCAGCGCTTGCGGCGAGGCTGCCTGGCCTTTCACGCCCGGTGTGCGCGCGCCTTTCAGCTGGTCGGCGCGATAGACCAGCTGGGTACCGGACTGACGGGCGTAGACATCCAGCGCGGCGGCGAGGTCGCCCGCGGGAATGTCGATGCGGGGGGCGGTCTGCGCCTGCGCGGCAAGCGCGGCGGTACAGGCCAGGGACAGCAGCAGGGCGCGCAACGGGCGAGATGGCTTCAAGACGGTTCCCCATGCGCCTTGTGTTCGGCGCTTCAAGTGATCAGGACGAACGAACCGGCGAAATCCCCCGCCGGCGCAGCGCGAGGTCAGCGGCTGTGCAGGACGATGCGGTCGCCGGATGCGTCGGCGCGCACCGGGAAGCCCTGCTCGAGCAGGCGCACGAAGGCGGTGGCGTTGTCGGCGCGGAAGCTGCCGCCGATCCGCAGTGCGCCGGCCTCGGCATCGCCGATCACCAGCTTGCGCGCGTTGTAGCGGTTGAACTCGGCGGCGGCCTCGGCCAGCGTGGTGTCGCGGAAGGCCAGCAGGCCTTGCCGCCAATCCAGCAGGCGTTCGGCATCGTCCAGCGCCACGCTGCGCACCAGTACGTCATCGCCACGCACCAGTGCGACGCTGCCGGCGGGCAACAGCGACGCCGGCCGCGTGCTCCCGCCGGCCTGCGATTCCAGGCGCACCGTGCCCTCGGTCACCACCACCCGCAGGTCGGGGCCATCGCGGCGCACCGAGAAGCGGGTGCCGACCGCGACCACGTCATGGCCGCCGGCGGCGACCACGAATGGGCGGTCCGGATCCTTGGCCACGCTGAAAAACGCCTCGCCCTGCGCCAGCGCGATGTGCCGCTGCTTGCGCGAGAGGCGCACGTCGATGCGGCTGTCGCTGGCCAGGATCGCCTGCGAACCGTCGGCCAGCGGCAACGTCCCGGTCGCGCCCAGCGCGGTCTGCAAATGTGCGCTGTCGACGCGGTTGTAGCTGCGCCAGCCCAGGCCGGTCGCCAGCGTGCACGCGATCACCAGCACCGCGGCGGCAGCGAGCTTTGGTAGCCGTGCGCTGCGAGTGGATTCGCGTGGTGCCAGTTCGATGCGTTCGCCGGCAGGCGTGGTCCAGTAGCCGCGTGGCGGCGGCCCCGGCTGCTTCCAGCCCGCGGCCAGCGCCTGCAGCCGGTCGCTTTCCGACCACGCCGCCTGCAAGCGCAGGAACGCGACCCGGTGCGCGGTATTCGCGCCAAGCCAGGCCTGCAACGCCTGTTCCTCGTCGTCCGCCCACGCGCCGAACTCGCGGCGCGCCAGCCATTCGGCTGCGCATTGCTCGATGCTCCGGCTGTCGCCGGGCGGGTGGTCAATCGGCGCGCTGCTGTCCATCACGACGATCCACGGTGGCGGCCTTTGGTGTGCGCACGTCATCGCTGCCGTGCAGATGATCGGCGAGCAGGCGCATGCCCTTGGCGATGTGCTTTTCCACGGTTTTCTCGCTGATTCCCAGGCGCACGGCCACCTCCTTCTGCGACAGATCCTCGACGCGGCGCAGCCAGACCACCTCGCGACAGCGGTCGGGCAGGCGGTCGAAGGCCTCGGCCAGCCGCAGCAATCCCTGCCTGCCGCCGCACCAGCGCTCCGGCGACACGTCATCCACCAAGACGTGCGAAGGCTCGAAATCACCCATCGGTTCGATCGAGACCACCCGGCTGCGGCGCAGGCGATCGGTCATGAGATGACGCGCGCTGGCGAACAGGAACGACTTGGGCTGGGTCGGCAGCGACTTGGCCGCGGCCTCGTAGACCCGCGCGTAGACTTCCTGGCGGAGGTCGTGGATCTCGTCGCGGCGCGACCAGCAGCGCTGCAGGTAGCGCACGAGCGCGCCCTCGTGGACGAGGATCTCGTCGATGAACCAGCGGTCGAGCGCGGCCTGCATCGCCGCACCATAGCCGAACGGGGGAAACCGCGCCGCCGTTCGTCTTCCAACGTGGCTGCCGATGACGGCGAATGAGGACACCCGATGATGCGACGTGCCGGCGTTTCGAAATTCCTTGCGGCAACACTGGGGCTGCTGCTTGCAGGCGGCGCGCTGGCGGCCGATGTCGGCCATTACGTGATCGGTGATGTCGCCGCGAAGACGCCCGGCACGATCCAGCCTGGCCTGCTGCTGATGGGCGGCGGCGACCGCAACTTCGATGCGATGCGCTGGTTCATGAAGCAGGCCGGCAATGGCCACATCGTGGTGTTGCGCGCCTCGCAGGCCGGCGAGATCGGCGAGGAATTCTTCAACGAGGTCGGCGGCATCAAGTCGGTCGAGACCTTCGTGTTCAAGGATCGCGAGGCATCGACCGATCCGAAGATCCTGGCCACGCTGAAGCGTGCGGACGGCATCTTCATCGCCGGCGGCGACCAGTCGCGCTACGTGCGCTACTGGCGCGGGACCCCGGTCGCCGAGGCGCTGGATGCGCACGTGCGCGCCGGCAAGCCGCTGGGCGGCACCAGCGCCGGCCTGGCGATGCTCGGCGAATATCTTTACGGCGCGATGGATGGCGGCAGCCAGGTCAGCCCGGCGGCGCTGGCCGACCCGCTCGGCGACGGCAACACCATCGAAACCGACTTCCTGCACATCGCCCAGCTCAAGGGCGTGATCACCGATACCCACTTCAGCGAGCGCGGCCGCCTTGGTCGTCTCATTGCCTTTGTCGCCAAGGGCGAGCACCTCGCCGGCAAGCCGCTGATCGGGCTCGGCGTGGACGAAGACGCCGCGGTCGCGGTCGAAGGCGATGGCCGTGCCCGCGTCTACGCCACCGCACCGGGTGCCGGCGCGATCGTGGTCAAGGGTGGTTTCAGGCAGAAGCAGGCAGAAGACACCGCGATGACGCTCGATCGCGTCGACACCGTGGTCGCCGGCGTGGACTCCGTGCTGCACCTGCCCGAGGGCCGCGTCGAAAAACCGCTGGCCCAGCGCCACTACGCCGTGCGCAATGGCGTGCTGGTCGCGCTGGATGCGCCCTTGCTGGTGATCCATGGCGGTGCGGGCGTGGAGCCTGGTGACCTCACGCCGGCCGAGGAAGAGGCGGCGCGCGCCGCCCTGCGCGAGGCGCTCAAGGCCGGCTACGCGAAGTTGCAGGCCGGTGCGCCGTCGGTGGATGCGGTGACCGCCGCGATCACCGTGCTGGAGGATGCGCCGCAGTTCAACGCCGGGCGTGGCGCGGTGTTCACCCACGACGGACGCAACGAGCTGGACACATCGCTGATGGACGGCGCCAGCGGCAAGGCCGGCGCGGCCGCGGGCCTGCGCCGGGTGAAGAACCCGATCCTGCTGGCGCGCACGATCATGGACAAGTCCAGGCACGTGATGATGGTCGGCGATGGTGCCGAGGCGTTCGCGAAGGAGCAGGGCGTCACCCTGGTCGACCCGGCGTACTTCCGCGTCGAGAAGCGCTGGCAGCAGTTGCAGAAGGCGCTCGACGAGGAAAAGAAGGCGCAGGCCAGCAACACGCCGCTGGTGCTGCCCGGCAAGGCCTACTTCGGCACCGTCGGCGCGCTGGCACTGGACGCGCAGGGACGGCTCGCCGGCGGGACCTCGACCGGCGGCATGACCAACAAGCGCTACGGCCGCGTCGGCGATGCGCCGATCATCGGCGCCGGCACCTGGGCCGACGACCGCTGCGCGGTGTCCAGCACCGGCTGGGGCGAGTTCTACATCCGCGCCGCCGCCGCCCACGAGATCTGCGCGCGGGTGCGGCTGGCCGGCGATCCCATCGCCCGCGCCGCCGACCGCGTCATCAACCGCGACATCCCCAAGGCCGGCGGCGACGGCGGCGCGATCGCGCTGGGCGCGGATGGCAGCGTGGCGTTCCCGTTCAACACCGGCGGCATGTACCGCGGCTGGATCGGCAGCGACGGCGTGCCGCACGTGGCGATCTACAAGACCGACGCATTGGCCACGCCGGGCAAGTAACGGACGGCGAAAGGGAAAGGCGGGTCAGAGTCGAGTTTCGCGGGCGAAACTCGACTCTGACCCGCCTTTCCTATGACCCGCCTTTCCTACGATGTGGCGGAACGGGGCGCTCAGCGCTCGGAGTGCCCGCCACGATCCTGCTCGCGCGGGGACAGCAGCTCCGGCTTGATCAGCTCGACGAAGGCGCGCGCCTGCGATGACAGGAACTTGCCCTTGCGCATCACGATGCCGTAGCTGCGCGAGGGAAACCAGCGCGCAAGCGAGCGCGCCGCCAGCCGCTGGCGGTCGGCCTCGGTCAGGCAGATCGCGGTGACGATGCTGATCCCCAGCCCCATCGCCACGTACTGCTTGATCACCTCCCAGCCGCCGACTTCGAGTGCCACCGTATACGGCACGCGGTTTTGCTGGAACACCAGGTCGACCAGCCGATACGTGGTCAGGCGCTTGGGCGGCAGGATCAGGCCGTACGGCGACAGGTCCTGCAGGCTCAGGTCGCGCTTGGAGGCCAGCGGGTGGTCGGGCGGCATGATCAGCATCGGCTCGAAGCTGTAGACCGGGGCGTAGGTCAGGTCCGCGGGCACATCCAGCATCGAACCCACGGCCAGATCCACCGCATCGTTGCGCAGCAGGTCCAGGCCGCCGGCACCGGTGACGTTGTGCAGGCTCAGGCGTACGTCGGCATGGCGCTGGCGGAACGCGTCCACGATCCCGGGCAGCAGGTACAGGATGGTCGAGCTGCCGGCGGCCACGTTTAGCTCGCCGGCATCCAGCCCGCGCACCTGCTCGCGGAAGCTGGCCGCCAGCCCGTCCAGCCCTTCCACCAGCGGCTTGGCCAGTTCGTAGAGGAGTTCGCCTTCGCGGGTGGGGGTCAGCCGGCGTCCGCTGCGCTCCAGCAGGCGCACGCCCAGTTCGCGCTCCAGCGCCTGCAACTGCAGGGTCACTGCCGGTTGGCTGAGGTACAGCGCTTCCGCGGCACGGCTCACCGATCCCAGCCGCGCCACTTGGCAGAACGCCCGCAAAGGCTTCAGTCGCGAGCCCTTGTAGGCGAAGCGGATGTTGCTGGAAGGGCTATCCGCCACGGTTTCGATATCTGTATTAGATTTTCTAATAGTAATCATTGACAAATCTGGTTTGTCAAATACCAGACGCAGGCGGATGGTTCGGTTCCCCACTGATCGAACGCTGGAGTTGTCGATGTCCGCTGTGCTGCAAGACCGCCCCGAGCCGGGCACCGTGGATCTGACCCGGAGCCTGCCGGGCCAGGAGGCGCTGCTGACCCCCGCGGCGCAAGCCTTCCTCGCCGGCCTGCATGTCCGCTTCGAGGGTGAGCGCCAGGCCCGCCTGGCCGCCCGCCGCACCCGCCAGGCCGCCTTCGATGCCGGCGCCCTGCCGGATTTCCGCCCCGACACCGCCCCGATCCGCAACGGCGACTGGCGCGTCGCGCCGATCCCGGCCGCGCTGCAGGACCGCCGCGTCGAGATCACCGGTCCGGTCGACCCGAAGATGGTGATCAATGCGCTGAACTCCGGTGCCAACTGCTACATGGCCGACTTCGAGGACAGCACCGCGCCGACCTGGGCGAACCTGCTGGCCGGCCAGGAGGCGCTGCGCGAGGCGATCAAAGGCACCCTGGAATTCACCGGTGACAACGGCAAGGCCTACGCGCTCCGACCCGAGGCCGAGCAGGCCGTCCTGATCGTGCGCCCGCGCGGCTGGCACCTGGACGAGAAGCACGTGCTGGTCGACGGCCAGCGGCTTTCGGCCAGCCTGTTCGACCTGGGTCTGTTCTGCTTCCACAACGCGGTGGCGCTGGCGGCCAAGGATCGCGGCCCCTACTTCTACATCCCCAAGCTGCAGTCGATGGAAGAGGCGGCGCTGTGGAACGCGGTGCTCGGCGACATCGAGGCCACCCTGGGCCTGTCGCACGGCCAGGTCAAGGTCACCGTGCTGATCGAGACGCTGCCGGCCGCGTTCGAGATGGACGAGATCCTGCACGCGCTGAAGGACCGCATCGTCGGCCTCAACTGCGGTCGCTGGGACTACATCTTTTCCTACATCAAGACCCTGCGCCGGCATCGCGACCGGGTGCTGCCAGAGCGCGGCCAGGTGACGATGGTGCAGCCGTTCCTGCGCGCGTATTCGGAGTTGCTGGTCAAGACCTGCCATCGCCGCGGCGCGCATGCGATGGGTGGCATGGCCGCGCAGATCCCGATCAGTGGCGATGACGCTGCCAATGGTGCCGCGCTGGCCCGCGTCCGCGCCGACAAGCTGCGCGAAGTCACTGCCGGCCACGACGGTACCTGGGTCGCACATCCCGCGTTGATCCCGTTGGCCCGCGAGGTGTTCGACGCGCACATGCCGGAGGCCAACCAGGTCCATATCGCCCGCGATGACGTGCATGCGGAGCGCGACGACTTGTTGCGGCCCTCGCTGGGCACGATCAGCAAGGCCGGCTTCGAGGGCAACGTCGAGGTCTGCGTGCGCTACCTGGCGGCGTGGCTCGACGGCAACGGCTGCGTGCCGATCCACTGGCTGATGGAAGACGCCGCGACCGCCGAGATCGCCCGCACCCAGCTGTGGCAGTGGCTGCACTTCGCCGACGACGGCCATGAGCCGCTGCATCTGGACGACGGCACGCCGGTCGACTTCGCCCTGCTCGAGCGCGCCTTCATCGGCCTGCCCAGCAAGTTCAACGACCAACTGCGGATGCCCGGTGCCAGTCGCATCAACGAAGCGATCGGGATGCTCGATCGGCTCACCCATGCCGACGAGCTCGCCGACTTCCTGACGCTTCCCGCCTACGAACGCATCGACTGACATCGCATCGATCCGACCGCATCGCCAACCCACTCTTGCTGCACCCCACCGAGGACCTGCCATGAAGAACCACCTGCCGAGCGCCGAACAACTGAAGCTGGACTGGGCCAACAATCCGCGCTGGGCCGGGATCACCCGGGCCTACTCGGCCGAGGACGTGGTGCGCCTGCGCGGCACCGTGCACGTCGAGCATTCCATCGCCCGGCTTGGTGCGGAGAAGCTGTGGAAGTCGCTGCACACCGAGGACTTCGTCAATGCGCTGGGCGCGATGACCGGCAACCAGGCGATGCAGCAGGTCAAGGCCGGCCTGAAGGCGATCTACCTGAGCGGCTGGCAGGTCGCCGCCGACGCCAACCTGGCCGGCGAGATGTATCCCGACCAGTCGCTGTACCCGGCCAACTCGGTGCCGCAGGTGGTCAAGCGCATCAACAACACCCTGCTGCGCGCCGACCAGTTGCACCACGCCGAGGGCGACCATTCCATCGACTTCCTGCAGCCGATCGTGGCCGATGCCGAAGCCGGCTTCGGCGGCGTGCTGAATGCCTACGAGCTGATGAAGGCGATGATCGAGGCTGGCGCCGCCGGCGTGCACTTCGAGGACCAACTGGCCTCGGTGAAGAAGTGCGGCCACATGGGCGGCAAGGTGCTGGTGCCGACACGCGAGGCCATCGAGAAGTTGACCGCCGCGCGCCTGGCCGCCGACGTGATGGGCGTGCCGACGCTGATCGTCGCCCGCACCGATGCCGAAGCCGCCGACCTGGTGACCTCCGACATCGACGACAACGACAAGCCGTTCTGCACCGGCGAGCGCACCATGGAAGGCTTCTTCAAGACCGACAACGGCCTGGACCAGGCGATCAGCCGCGGCCTGGCGTATGCGCCGTACGCCGACCTGGTCTGGTGCGAAACCGGCAAGCCGGACCTGGAGTTCGCCCGCAAGTTCGCCGAGGCGATCCACGCGAAATTCCCCGGCAAGCTGCTGGCCTACAACTGCTCGCCGAGCTTCAACTGGAAGAAGAACCTGGACGACGCCACCATCGCCCGCTTCCAGAAGGAAATCGCGACCTATGGCTACAAGTTCCAGTTCATCACGCTGGCCGGCTTCCACGCGCTGAACTACGGCATGTTCGACCTGGCGCATGGCTACGCGCGCCGGCAGATGAGCGCCTTCGTCGAGCTGCAGGAGAAGGAGTTCGCGGCAGCGGATCGCGGCTTCACCGCGGTCAAGCACCAGCGCGAGGTCGGCACCGGCTACTTCGATGCGATCACCCAGACCATCCAGGGCGGCAAGAGCTCGACGGTGGCGCTGAAGGGCAGCACCGAAGAGGAGCAGTTCCACGGCGAAAGCAAAGCCGCCTGAGGCAGTGGTGGCCCGGCGGCTTGCATGCCGGTGGGCGTTCGCGCCCTGGGTCGGCCGTGTGGGATTTTTACGTTCGCGGCGCAGGGCCGGCCGTGGCGCCGGCCTGCGTTCAACCGAGATGGAGAGGCCGGTGTATTCTCGTGGCCTCCAGCGTGTCGGGGGACGTGGGTGGCGGAAAGTGTGGCAGCGCAGGTGCACGACGACGACAGCCGGCGGGACGTGGACGATCCCACGGCCTCGGTGCTGATCGCCAGCGAGTACGCGCTGTTCGCGCAGGTCGGGCGTGCCCGCCGGATCGATGCCGGCACGCCGCTCTTCCGCCGCGGCGACCTCGGCACCAGCATGTTCGTGATCGCCAGTGGTGCGATCGAACTCGACTTCGGCGAAGACCTGGTGGCCAAGCGGCTCGGACCGCGCGAATTCTTCGGCGAACTCGGCCTGCTGATCGGCGACCACGCGCGCAGCGCCGACGCGACCATGGTCGAGGACGGGGTGTTGCTGGAACTGGGCCGCCACGAATTCGACCTGCTCGCCCAGCGCGACCCGCAACTGCTCTCGCATTTCCTGCGCCGCGCGATCATGCGCGTGGTCTACAACGAACAGGGCTTGATCGCACGCCTGCGCCGGCGCAATCAGGAACTGCAGATGGCGCTGGATACGCTGCGCGCCACCGCGCACAGATTGAACCAGACCGAGGTGCTGACCCGCACCGACGAACTCACCGGACTGACCAACCGCCGCGGCTTTGCCCTGCACGTCGACCAGCGCCGGCGCAGCCAGGGACTGGGCGGACAGAGTCTGGTGCTGATCGACTGCGACCGCTTCAAGGCGATCAACGACGCCCATGGCCACCTGGCCGGGGATCGCGTGCTGCAGAGCGTGGCCAACCTGCTGCGGGCGGTGTCCGGGCCGGACGACATCGCCTGCCGGCTGGGCGGCGATGAATTCTGCCTGCTGGTGGCCGGCCGACAGTCGCAGGACGTGGCGCGGATGGCCAACTACATCGCCGCCAGCGCGCGCACCCTGCGGCAGATGCAGAGCGTGCCGCCGCAGATCACCACCCTGAGCATCGGCGCCTGCGTGATCGCCGACGCCGCGCACGACTGGGAACACTGGTACGGGCAGGCCGACACCGCGCTGTATCGCGCGAAACGCCTGGGCGGCGACCGCGTGGAGTGGCAGGACTAGCCATGGCGGAGTCGCAGGTCCCCACCACGCCGCAGGTGCGCACCCTGCTGCTCACCGACCTGGTCGATTCGACCGGGCTGGTGGAGCGCATCGGTGACACCGCCGCGGCGGACCTGTTCCGTGCCCACGACCGCATCGTGCTGGACCTGCAGCAACGCTGGCGCGGCCGCCTGATCGACCGCAGCGACGGCCTGTTGCTGATCTTCGAGCGGCCGATCGATGGCCTCGGTTTCGCCCTGGACTACGTGCGCGGCCTGCGCGAATTGGGCCGCGAGCACAATCAGCCGTTGCAGGCGCGCGCCGGCTTGCACGTCGGCGAAGTGCTGCTCTGGGAAAACAGCGTGGACGCGGTGCAGCTTGGCGCCAAGTCGCTGGAGGTCGAGGGCCTGGCCAAGCCGCTGGCCGGGCGCTTGATGGCACTGGCCCGGCCCGGGCAGATCCTGCTGTCCGCTACCGCCGAACCGCTCGCGCATCGCGCCGCGCGTGAACTCGGCGAACGCGGCGAACTGCTGGTATGGAAGTCTTACGGTCGCTGGCGCTTCAAGGGCGTGCCGGAAGCACAGGAAATCTACGAGGTCGGCGAGCCCGGGCTTGCGCCTCTGCGCATGCCATCGCACACGCCCAAGGCCTGGCGCGACCTGCCGCTATGGCGGCGGCCGGTGGCGCTGGCCGCGGAGACCATGCTGCTGGGCTGCCTGCTGGTCGGCGGCTGGTTCATCACTCGGCCGCAACCCGCGATCGCATTCGGCGAACGCGACTGGGTGGTGGTCGGCGACCTGCGCAACCTCACCGGCGACCCGCGACTGGACGACTCGCTGGAGCAGGCGTTCCGGATCAGCCTGGAACAGTCGCGCTACGTCAACGTGCTCAGCGACCTGAAGATGCGCGAGACCATGCAGCGCATGCAGCGGCCCGACGACGCCAAGGTCGATCGCGCCAGCGGCTCCGAGATCGCCCTGCGCGACGGCGCGCGCGCGCTGCTGCTGCCCACCGTGGCCGAAGTCGGAGGCCGCCTGCGGGTGAGCGCGGAAGTGGTCGACCCCCGCACCCAGACCACCGTGTACGCGGTGTCCGCCGACGGCAAGGGCATCGAATCCGCGCTGGGTTCGATCGACGACGTCACCGACCAGTTGCGCGAGCAGCTCGGCGAGGCGATGCAGAACGTGGAGAAGACCTCGGTACCGCTGCCGAACGTGGCCACGCCGAGCCTGGACGCGTTGAAGGCGTTTGCGGTGGCGCGTAATGTGGTGGCGACCACCCGCGATCGCGAGCAGGCGCTTGGCCTGTATCGGCGCGCGCTGCAACTGGATCCGCAGTTTGCGCTGGCCTATGCCGACATGGCCGACTTGTATTCGAGCCTGGACAACGTTGCGAAGGCAACCGAGGCTAGACGCAAGGCACTAACGATCCCGCAGCGGCTTTCCCTGCAGGAGCGGGCGAGGATCGACCTGCTTCTGACCCAGCATTCATCGCCAATGGCGTACCTGCGCGAAGCAGAGCAGTACCTCGCGCTGTATCCGGATGATTACCGGTTGCGGGGACGTCTGGGTACCAACCAATGGCACCAGCTCAACGACTTCAAGCGCATGGAGGCTACGATACGCGGCGCCATGAAACCGCAGGCGGAAAATCTCGAAGCCCGTCGCTACGCTTTGGCGACTGCATTGCTCGGCCAGGAACGCTACGAAGAAGCGCTTGCGGAATTCCGGCGTTCGCGGGCTGGCGGGTTCAGCGGATTCGGTGTGATGTATGCGCGCGCTTACGACGCGCGCGGCGAGCATGCGCAATCCGACAATGTCTACATGAGTGGCACCAACGGAAGGGACGGCTGGAAACACGATGCCGCCGTGGTGACCTGGATCGATCGCGGGCAATGGCAGAAATCGGCCGATGCCGCCGATGCGTGGCTGAAGGATGCGATTGGCGCGAACGATGTGCTCGAAGCGCTGCGCGCGCGCGCCGCCATCGCGAGTGTTGCGGTCGTGACCAACAACCCCGAAGCACGCCGTCTGATTTGGCGGCTACTGGAGGCGGTCGATGCCGATGCGGCTGCGGCCGATGCGATCTATCCGCCGACATCGACCGAGATGCGCCTGTATGCCGGCCTGCTGTCGGCGCAGCTTGACGATGCCGTTGGTGTGGAGGACGCCTTGCGTGTCACGCAGTCAAGCAGCGTGCCTCGCGACTATCCGACCGTCGGCCAGCTTCAGCAGGTCGTGATGGCCGAGCAAGAGCGGCTTGCCGGCAAGCCGCAGGCGGCCGTGATGCGTCTGCGTCCCATCGCCAAGCGCGACGATGCGCTCGTCGCGGCCCATTGGGGGTTGATGCGTGCAGAGCAGGCGACTGGTAATGCAGAAGGCATGCAGGTGCATGGGAAGTGGTTGGCGACGCGTCGGGGACGTGTGTTCACGGAAGCCACAACCACGGAAGTGTTGCGCTTCTTCAACGTCGCGGTGTCGCGGGAGGCCTTGCTGTCGAATGCCGAACCAACCGCCAACCCTCTGGCAGCACCTGCTGCCAGAGGGGCGACGCAGTCAGCGGGCAAGCCGCATTAGTTCTCTTGTGACGCCAAGGCGCAGTCCATCCCCTGGATGCCTGTCATCACTTCCTCCAGCTTGCTGCGCTGCGCCTTGATCTGCGCCGGCGACGCCAGCGTCTGACCTGCCTTCAACGCCATGCACGGCGCGGCATCGGCGTGGCCGATCGAGCGCAGCGCCTGTCCCGGTGCCTTGGCGAAGGCTTCGCGGAAGGCGTCGTCGGTTTCCAGCTTGTCGAGCAACAGCTTTGCGATGCGCGGCGGCAAGCCGGGCGGACCGTCCTGAGTCATGGTGTTTCCCCCTGTTGATTGGAACGCCGACAATAGCAATCGGAACAGTGCGGAGTCGACATGTTGATCAGGCGATGCGCGGTGGTGTGGCTGGAGCCGCGCGAGGTGGCCAGCTTCCAGTTGGACGACTTGTTGTCAGGCGGTACCGGCGTGGTGAGTCGGCTGGCGTGGTTTGCGCATGCGCCACACCTGGGTGCGGCGATCGAGGTCGACGCCGCGCATGCGCTCGTGCTGGGCGCGCTAAGCCCGGTGGACTGGATCGAACGCGATGAACTGGATGCCGGTTTCGGTGGCGATGCGGTGGATGCGCTGCTCGGCGCAGGGCTGCTGCTGACGAACGTAGAAGATGAAGAGGTCGCACCCGCCGATACGAACTTCCGCGAACTAGGCTGGCATCCGCCCGCTGCGGTGGCGCACATGGCCGCGCGCTGGGAAGGCGTCGACGGACCGAAAGGCATGGCCGAGGCCGACGTCGATACCAACGAAGGCCTGTTGCGCCAGCACGGCCTGCCGCCATCCCCTGTGGAGCCGTGCCTGTCGCCGGAATCGCAACTCGCCTTGCCGCGCATCGAACGCGACGACTTCGACGCCTTGCTCGATACCCGCACGACCTGCCGCAACTACGATCCAGAAGCGCAGGTGCCGCTGGCGGCGTTCTCGCAGCTGATGGCACGGGTGTTCGGCGCGCGCGGCATCGGCCATCCCGCGCCTGGCTTCGACGTCTACAAGCGCACCAGCCCGTCCGGTGGTTCGCTGCATCCCACCGACTGCCTGCTGATCGTGCAGCGGGTGGAGGGCATCGCGCCCGGCCTGTACCGGTATCGCATCGAGTCACATGCGCTGGAACCGGTGGCGCCTGCGATCGCCCCGCCGCAGCTCGGCGACGCATGCACCCGGCCCTTGGGCGATGCCGCGCAGCGGGTTTGGAGCGACGATGAGCTGCATGCGTTCGCGCGCATCGCGGTCGCCGGCCAGGACTTCTTTGCCGATGCCGCAGTGTTGTGCGTGCTGGCGCCGCGCTTCCATCGCAATTTCTGGAAGTACCGCAACCACGCCAAGGCATATCGCGTGTGCGTGCTGGACGCCGGCCACCTGTCGCAAACCCTGCAGTTGTGCGCTACCCAGGCCGGGCTTGGGCCCTTCGTCACCGGCGCGATCAACGAGGTCGACCTGGAGCGTGCGTTCGGGTTCACCGGCTATAGGCAAAGCCCGTTGGTGGTCTGCGGGTTCGGCGCGCGCACGGACACGTTGACCGAGTCCGAGTTCGATCCCAACCGCAAGGTCTGGCCGCGCGACTGAGCCGCGCGGCCAGCTGCGGTCACGTCAGTTCTTGACCGCCGCCGTGTGCGACTTCAGCGCCTCCGCCAGGCCGGACACGCCGTCCGCGCCGGCTGGCACGCTGATGCTGGAGCCGGCAAAGTCGTTGCCGATCGGTTGCGCGCGACCGCCCAGGCATTGCGCCAGGAAGCCTTCGGTCACCGCATTGAACGCCTTGTTGTTCTCCGGTCGCGCGAAGCCGTGGCCTTCGTCCGGGAACAGCACGTAGGTCACCGGGATCTTCTTCTCCTGCATCGCCTTGACGATCTGGTCGCTCTCGGGCTGCTTCACCCGCGGGTCGTTGGCGCCCTGGCCGATCAGCAGCGGCTTGGTGATCTTGGCGACGTGGGTCAGCGGGGAGCGTTCCTCCAGCAATTGCTTGCCGGCCTCCGTGCGCGGATCGCCGACGCGCTTGGCGAACTGCTCGAAGAACGCGGCCCAGTAGGGCGGGATCGTGCTCAACAAGGTGTTGAGGTTGGAGGGGCCGACGATGTCGACGCCGCACTTGAACGTGTCCGGGGTGAAGGTCAGCCCGGCGAGGGTGGCGTAGCCGCCGTAGCTGCCGCCCATGATCGCGACCGAATCCTTGCGGGTGACGCCGCCCTCGACCGCCCAGTCCACCGCGTCGATCAGGTCGTCGTGCATCTTGCCGGCCCATTCGCCGTCGCCGGCGTTGGTGAACTGCTTGCCGAAGCCGGTGGAGCCGCGGAAGTTGACGTTGAGTACCGCATAGCCGCGGTTGGCCAGCCACTGGGTCGTGCCGTTGTAGCCATAGACGTCGCGTCCCCACGGGCCGCCATGGACCAGCAGCACCATCGGAACCGGTGTGTCGGCCTTGCCGTCGTTGTTGGCGTCCGCGGTCTTGGGCAGGGTGAGGTAACTGACCAGGTTCAGGCCATCGCGCGACGTGATTTCCTGCGGCCACATCGGCACCAGCGGCTTGCCGTCGAGCGCGGGGCGCACGGAGAACAATTCCTCCGGTTTGCCGCCGCGCGTATAGCGATAGAACACCGCTGGCGATTCGGCGGCGGCGTAGCCGACGATCCAGGTCTTGTCGTCCTGCGTGCGCGACGCGACCCACGTTTCGCCGGGGCCGATTGCCTTCAGTGTGTCCAGGTCGGCGGCGATGGCGGGATCGACCGATTTCCATTCTTCCTTCAGGTGATTGATCGCAACCGCCTGCACCTTGTTGGTGGTGGGGGCGCGCAGCGAATCGCTGACATCCGCGCGCGGGTTGTCGGCGACCAGCGTCTTGGCGCCGGTTGTGGTGTCGACGGCGAACAGCGCGGCGGTATCGCGGCCACGCGAGTCGATGAAATACAGGGTCTTGCCGTCGGTGGTGTAGCCACCGGGGAAGCTGGTCAGCGAATCGGCGAACGGGATCTCGCCCACGATCTTCCAGCCGCCCTTGCCGTCCGGTTCCAGCAGGTCGCTGCCGCCATCCGTGCGCGCCTTGGTCGCCATCCTGACCTTGAAGTCCGGGTCGGCGATGTATTCGGCGAATTCCAGGGTGTTCTTCTGCACCAGCGTGCGTTGGCCGGTGGCGAGGTCGACGCTGTAGAGGTCGTGCCACTTCGGGTCGCGATCGTTCATGCCGACCAGTACCGCGCCCGGGTGCAGATGGCTGACGCCGACCACTTGCGCGCGCGTCTTCGGGAAATCGCTGAGGTCGCGCGTTGTTCCGCTGGCCAGGTCCACCGAGAACAGATGGAAATCCTCGTCGCCGCCGGTGTCGCGCATGTACAGCAGCGTGTCCGGATGGTGGCTCCAGAAGTACTGGCGGATGCCGCGTGCCTTGTCGGCAGTGACGGAGCGTGCCTTGGCGGTGTCGTTGGCCGGGGCGACCCAGACGTTCATCACCCCGTCGACGGCGGCGATCCAGCTCAGGTATTTGCCGTCCGGGCTGATCTGCACCGCGGCGCGCTCCGGATTCCCGAACAGCGCCTCGCGCGGGATCAGCTCGACATCGTTGATCGACGCCGGCGCGGCAGCAGGTGCGGCGGCCTGGGCAGTGGGCTCGCTCGGCGCGCGATCGCAGGCAGAGAGCAGGCAGGCGGCGATCGAACTGGCGATGAGCGTGCGGTGCAGCGACATGGCGTCTCTCCGTGTGGTCCGAAGCTGAAGCATACGGAAACGCCCATGCGGCACGGACATGCCGAAGGTCAGGCCGCGGCGCGCTCCCGCCCGCGCTCCAGCTTGCGATAACCGATCGCCTCGGTGAGGTGCGGGGTCTGGATGTCGGGGCTGTCGGCAAGGTCGGCGATGGTGCGGGCGACGCGCAGGATCCGGTGCAGCGAGCGCGCCGACAGTTGCAGGCTGTCCACCGCACGTTCGAGCAGGACGGTGTCGCGCGGGGCGAGCCGGCAGTGCGCATCGGTCTGCGACTGGTCGAAGCGCGCATTGACCTGCCCGCATCGCGCCTCTTGCACGGCACGGGCACGCAACACCCGCTCGCCGACGGATGCGCTCGATTCGCCCGGCGGGCCATCGGTGCGCAAAGCGCTCGGCGGCAGCCGTGGTACTTCCACGTGCAGGTCGATGCGTTCGAGCAGCGGCCCGGAGATGCGCGCACGGTAGCGGCGGATCATTTCGTCGTTGCACAGGCAGCGGCCGGAGGGATCGCCGGCCCAGCCGCAGGGGCAGGGATTCATCGCCGCCACCAGCTGGAAGCGTGCCGGGAATTCGCAATGACGGGCGGCGCGCGAGATGTGCACGCTGCCGGATTCCAGCGGCTCGCGCAGCACTTCCAGCGCATGCCGGCTCCATTCCGGCAGCTCGTCGAGGAACAGCACGCCATGGTGGGCCAGCGAGATTTCGCCGGGGCGCGGATCGGCACCGCCACCGACCAGCGCGACCGCACTGGCGGTGTGATGCGGCGCGCGGAACGGGCGTTGCCGCCAACGGGTGGGATCCAGTCCGCGTCCGCCTTCGCCGAAGCCGCGCGCCGAGGCGATCGATGCCGTTTCCAGCGCCTCGGCTTCGCTCGGCGGAGGCAGGATCCCGCACAGGCGCGAGGCCAGCAGGGTCTTGCCGCTGCCGGGAGGCCCGACAAAAAACAGATGGTGCGAACCCGCCGCGGCGATCTCGAGTGCGCGCCGGGCCTGCGCCTGTCCGCGCACATCGGCCAGATCCGGTGGTGGCCGGTCGCGGCAGGGCAGCGGCTCTGCACGCGGCAGCACCTTGCCGGCATCCAGTGCGGCGCAGACTTCCAGCAAAGTGCGTGCGGTGCGCACGTCGACGGTCGAGGCCAGCGCGGCCTCGGGGCCGTTGCCCGGTGCGACCAGCAGGCGTCGTCCCGCCTCGCCCGCGGCAATCGCGGCACCCAGCACGCCATCGACGCTGCGGATTTCCCCGGTCAAGGCCAGCTCGCCGAGGAACTCCCATTCCTGCAAGGTGTCGTTGGACAACTGGCCGCTGGCGGCCAGGATCCCGAGGGCGATGGCCAGGTCGAAGCGGCCGCCGTCCTTCGGCAGGTCGGCGGGGGCGAGGTTGATGGTGATCCGCCGCGACGGGAATTCGAATTGCGCGCACTGGATTGCCGCACGCACGCGATCCTTGGCTTCGCGCACCGCCGCTTCCGGCAACCCGACAATCGACATCGCGGGCAACCCACCGGCCAGATGGACTTCCACGCGGACTTCGGGTGCACGCACGCCCACCCGCGCACGGCTGTGCACGATCGCAAGACCCATGGTGGCGGCCCTCAGTGGCGGGGCGGTTGCGGGAGGTTGGCCAGTTCGGCCAGCCGCTGCTCCAGCGCGTCGAGCTTCTCGCGGGTGCGCAGCAGCACCGCGCGCTGCACGTCGAATTCCTCGCGGGTGACCAGGTCCAGTTTGCCCAGTCCGGCCTGCAGCACCGACTTGAAATTCTGCTGCAGTTCTTCGCGGCTCTCGCGCAGGCCCGGTGGGACCAGGCTGCTGAGGCGGCGGGCGAGTTCGTCGAGTTGGGCCAGGTCGATCATGCGCTCGGGTGTCATCTGGGTTCTCCTGCGGGTGTCGCCAGCATGCGCATCGCGGTGCGCCAGGGCCGTCGGTGCAGGGTGCGGGGCGCGGTCAGTAAACCCCGCGGCCGGATCGGCAGTATGCATCGGCGCTGCGCGGTATGCTCGCGGCGACAACTGGGAGGCGTCGTGATGAAAATGGTGATGGCGGTGATCAAGCCGTTCAAGCTGGACGACGTGCGCGAGGCGCTGGCGGACGCCGGCGTGGCCGGCATCACCGCGACCGAGGTCAAGGGCTTCGGCCGCCAGAAAGGCCACACCGAGCTGTATCGCGGGGCCGAGTACCTGGTCGACTTCCTGCCCAAGATCAAGCTGGAAGTCGCGGTGCCGGACGAGCAGGTCGATGCCGTGGTCGAGGCGATCATGCGTGCCGCCGGCACCGGCAAGATCGGCGACGGCAAGATCTTCGTCTGGGACTTGGGCAAGGTAGTGCGGATCCGCACCGGCGAGCTGGATGCCGACGCGATCTAGGCGCTGACCGCTGCGCCCGCGTCAGTGTTCGACGCGGTCGCGGCCGCGCTGCTTGGCCCGGTAGAGCGCGGCATCGGCGCGCGCCAGCACGTCTTCGTGGGTGTCGTCGCTGTGTTGCGACTGGGCCACGCCGATGCTGACCGTCACCCGCAAGGCCGGGTCGATGTCGTCGAAACGCAGTGCCGTGGTGGCCTCGCGCAGCCGTTCGGCCACCGCCATGGCCTGTTCCAGGCTGGTGTCTGCGCAGACCACCACGAATTCTTCGCCGCCGATCCGGCCCAGCGGGTCGCGGCCGCGCAGCACCGTATGCCAGGCGTCGGTTGCGCCGCGCAATACCTGATCCCCTGCGGCGTGACCATGGCGATCGTTGATCGCCTTGAAATTGTCGAGGTCGAGGATCAGCAGCGACACCGCCGCGCCCGGTCGCGTGGCGCCCTCGAGCGCGCGCATCGCCTCGGCTTCGATCGCGGCGCGGTTGGAAATGCCGGTGAGCGGGTCGATCAGGCTTTCCCGACTGAGCCGACGCGAGGTCCGCCCGTGTCGCCAGGCCAACGAGGTGAGCAGGGCCAGCAATAGCGCGCCCAGCAGGATGGTCAGCCATTGCCAGTGGCGCACGCGTTCGAGCGCCTGCACCTGCTCCTGCTTGCTCGCGGCCTCGCTGCGCAGCCGCCGGTTCTCGAATTCGCCGCGGCGGATCTCGTATTCGTATTCCAGCAGGCGGCCCTGTTCCAGGCGCATCTTGCCCTGCAGCCGCAGTTGCAGATCGGTGTAGGTCTTGTAGTCGGACAGCGCGGCCGCCGGGTGTCCCATCGCCTCCAGACTGGTCGCCTGCGCCTTGTACAGCAGGGCGAGATAGCGATCGTTGCCGTTGCGCTTGATCAGCGGCAGCGCCTGCCGGTAATGCGCCAAGGCTTCGGCGTGCCGCCCCTGGCGGGCCAGCGCCTGTCCAGTGAGCAGTTGCAGGCTGTCCTCCGACGAGGCGTCCTGGCGGGCAGCGAATCCGGCGCGTGCGCGTTCCAGTGTGCGCAGGCCGGTCTCGCCCTGGCCCAGGTTGATCTGCGCTTCGGCCAGGCCCAGCAGCGCCGAGTTGGCGGTGTTTGGCAGTCGGTGCGCGATGGCGACGTCGAGGGCCTGCTGGAACGGCCGCACCGCGCGTTCCGGTGCGCCGGCTTCCTCCTGCAGGAAGCCCAGCTGGATCAGGTTGGTGGCCACGCCCTCCCAGTCCGCACGCGCCTGCATGCGCTGCAGGGCCTGGGTGAAATAGCGGCGTGCCTGTTCGACATCGCCCATCCGTCGGTAAGCCACGGCGATGCTCAGGACCAGCGATTCCGCCTCCCCCGCGATCCCGGCCTGCTGGTAGGCGGCGCGGGCGCGCTGGAAGTCGAGCATCGCCTTGGCCTGCTCGCCGAGCAGGGACAGGATGTCGCCACGGGTTTCCAGCGCTTCCGCCAGCAGTTGTGGTTCGTGGCCGTTGCGGAGCATGTCCACGGCTTGGTCCACGTCCGCCAGGCCGCGCTGGGTACCGCTGGTGAGCATCACGTATTCGGCGCGGCAGAGCAGGGCGCGTGCCTGCGATGCGCTGTCGTTGAGATCGCGGGCCAGTGCCAGCGCGCCATCGGCATAGGCCAGGCCCTCGACCGGGTCGCGCCAGGTCGAGCTGCCGCAATAGACCGAACGGAACCGCGCGTCGCGTGCCGGGTCGCCCGCCGGCAAGGCGACGCGCAGACGCTGCAGGTCGGCATCGTATTCGGTGCTGCTGGCCTCCAGCGACGCCGGGCCGATCACCCGTTGCAGGATCTGGTCGAAGTCGGCTGCCTGTCCGGTTTCGACGGCTGGAGCGGTGTTCGGCTGGGCAAGCAGAAGCCCCGGCATCGCCAGCAAGGCGATCCACCCGATCCACCAGCGATGCCGCCAACTGGCCACGCCTGTCCCCGTCCTCGCCACGACCCGGCAGAGTAGCGCCGGAGGCTCTAAATGTACGTGCCGGGGTTCGCAGTCTGTCAGCCGGCCAGCGCCTTCGCGACGAACGGCGGCAGGGACTGCGCTCCCTTGTGAATGCCGGCGCTGTAGTAATCGGTCGCGAAATCCTTGGCGCGGGCATCGGCCTCGCGGAAGCCGAAATCGGCACCCGCGGCCTTCTTCGCCATCGTGCAGCTCCACCAGCCGGTGGGGTAGCAGGGCTGCGGGAATGGCAGGGTCTGGAAGCTGGCGAAACCGGCCTTGCCCATTTCCGCGCGCATCGCCTTGATCAGGTCGAGCAGGACCAGCGGCGATTCGCTCTGCTGGACCAGGATGCCGTCGTCCTTCAACGCGCGGTGGCAGTCGGCGAAGAACGCCTTGTTGAACAGGCCCTCGGCCGGGCCGACCGGATCGGTGGAATCCACGATCACGATGTCCAAGCTGCCGGGCTCGCAATTGGCCATGTAGGCCAGGCCGTCGTCGAACAGCAGCTCGGCGCGCGGATCATTGTTGGACTCGCACAGCTCGGGGAAATACTGTTCCGCCATGCGGGTGACCTGTTCATCGATGTCGCACTGCGTCGCGCTCACCACGCCCGGGTGGCGCAGCACCTCGCGCAGGGTGCCGCAGTCGCCGCCGCCGATGATCACCACGCGCTTCGGATCGGCGTGGGTGAACAGCGCCGGGTGCGACATCATCTCGTGGTAGAGGAAGTTGTCGCGGGTGGTCAGCATCATCGCGCCGTCGATCAGCATGACGTTGCCCCAGTCGGTGCTCTCGTAGATCTCGATGTGCTGGAACGGCGACTGCACCTCGTCCAGCTTGCGGGTCACGCGGAAGCCGATCGACGAGCCGGCCTTGTCGAAGTTCTCGTGCAACCAGGTCGGTTCGGTCATGGCGGCGGAGCCTTGGAAACGTGACGGGGCGCGGATTGTAGCGGATGACCGATGACGCCGAGGCGTCGGTGGCGCGCGGTCGGTCTAGGATGTCGCTCCGATGGGAAATCAGGGATACGGATGGCGACGGCGGACGCGCGGCGGCAACTGATCGAACGACTGGAGCGCGAGGCGGAGCGCTCGCCCGGCCGCTACAAGGTCAAGGTGGCGCTGCTGGCGGCCCTCGGGTTCGTGGTGCTGGGCGGCGCGGTGGTGCTTGCGTTCGGCCTGTCGATTGGGCTGGTGGTCGTGCTGCTGGCGATCAGCCCTTTGCTGCTGTTGAAGCTGGCCAAGTTGATCTGGATCCCGATCGCCTTCGGCTGGGTGCTGTTGCGCAGCCTGTGGATCAAGTTCTCGCCACCGGACGGGTATCAGCTGGGCAAGGACGAAGCGCCCGCGTTGCGGGAGGAAGTGGAGCGCCTGCGGGCCGCCACCGGGGCGCCCAGGCTGGACGGCATCGTCATCGACGCCGACCTCAACGCCGCCGCCGCGAGCGTGCCGCGTGCCATGGGCCTGCTGGGCCAGCGCCATTACCTCGTGCTGGGCATGCCGCTGATGCACTTGCTGGACCGCGCGCAGTTCGCGTCGGTGGTCGCCCACGAGTTCGGCCATTTCGGAGGCGGCCATGGCCGGTTCTCCGGCCGGATCTACTACGTGAGAATGAGCTGGTATCGGCTGCTGGAGGCGTTGCAGGCGCAGCGTTCGTGGGCCAATGCGGTGTTCGTGCGCTTCTTCGACTGGTACGCGCCCTACTTCAATGCCTACACCTTCGTGCTGGCACGTGCGCAGGAATACCAGGCGGATGCCACTGCGGCGCGGGTGGTCGGCCCGCGCGCGGCCGCGCAGGCGCTGGTACGGGTCAACCTCGGCGCGGAGCGCCTTGAACAGGATTTCTGGCCTGGCGTGCAGCGCGCCAGCCAGGCGCAGGCGGCACCGCCCGCGCTGCTGTATGGCGACATGCGTGCGAGCCTGCTCACGCCGGCCGCGACCGATGGCGAACGGCTGGCGCGCGCGCTTGCGCATCCCCCGGGGTTCGATGACACCCATCCGACATTGGCGCAGCGCCTCGCCGCGCTGGGCGTGGATGCCGAGGGCTTGCCGGCGCAGGGCGAATCCGCCGCCGGCTTGCTCGGCGACCTGCTGCCCGAACTGGAACGCAGGTTCAGTGAAGACTGGCGCGATCGCGTGCAGGCCGGGTGGGAACAGAATTTCCGCCAGCATGCGCAGGATCGCGAGCGCCTCGCCGAACTCGATGCGATGGAGGTGCGCGATCCGGGCCAGGTCGTCGAGCGCGCGCGGCTGATGGAAGCGTTGCTTGCAGACGTGGATGCAATCGCGCTCTACCGGGACGCACTGGCATACGCGCCGGACGATGGCTTCGCGCACTTGCGGCTGGGTGCCATGTTGCTGGAACGCGGCGACGCGGCGGGGGTCGGGCTGCTGCGCAAGGCGATCGCGCTGGATGCCGACAGCACCGAAGCGGCACTGCATTGCCTGGACAATTTCTATCGCGAAACCGGCGATGCCGCGGGGCGTGATGGCGTTGCCGAGGAATGGAAGCGCCTGCAGGCGGCGCAGATCAAGGTCCACCATGCGCGCAACGAACTGACCACGCGCGACGAATTCCTGCCGCACGGGCTGGACGACGGCGCGCTGGCATCGGTGCATGCGGCGCTCGAACGCAGCGGCAACGTGGGAGGAGCATGGCTGGCGCGCAAGCGCTTGCCCGGCGCGGATGGCGGGCTGCCGCACTACGTGATGCTGGTCAAGTGGCGCGGCATCGTATTCAGCGAAGACAGCAAGCTGCAGAAGATCGTCGATGCGCTGGAGCTGCCGGGCAGCTGCATGGTGTTCGTCGCCAGCAACCGCCGCGGCATCGCCCGCAAGTTGCGCAAAGCGGCAGGCGTGCCGGTTTATCGCAAGGGTTGGTGGTAGCCCGTAGAATGCGCGTCCCCCCGACGCTGGCATCGCCGACATGACCGACTGGTCGCCCGACCTGGCCCGCAAGACCTATTCGATCCCGCACTGGTCGGACGGCTATTTCGATGTCGACGACCGGGGCCGCATCGTGGTGCGGCCGAAGGGTGCCAACGGCCCGGCCATTCCCTTGCCCGACGTGATCGACGCCTCGCTGGCACAGGGTGGCAACCTGCCGGTGCTGGTGCGCTTCCCGGATATCCTCGGGGACCGTCTCGGCAAGCTGCAGGGCGCGTTCGCGCAGGCGCGCAAGGACTGGGACTATGCCGGCGGCTACACCGCGGTGTATCCGATCAAGGTCAACCAGCACCAGGCCGTGGCCGGCACCCTGGCATCGCACCATGGCGAAGGCTTCGGGCTTGAAGCCGGCAGCAAGCCGGAGTTGATGGCGGTGCTGGCGCTGTCGCGGCCGGGCGGGCTGGTCGTCTGCAACGGCTACAAGGACCGCGAGTACATCCGCCTGGCGCTGATCGGCCGCAAGCTGGGCCTGCAGACCTTCATCGTCATCGAGAAGCCGTCGGAGCTCGAGATCGCGCTGGAAGAAGCGGCCGCGCTGGGCGTGAAACCGGGGCTGGGCGTGCGCATGCGGCTGGCCTCGCTGGGCTCCGGCAAGTGGCAGAACAGCGGCGGCGACAAGGCCAAGTTCGGTCTCGACCCGCGTCAGTTGCTCACCCTGTGGAAGTCGCTGCGCGACGCCGGCATGGGCGATTGCCTGCAACTGCTGCACTTCCACATGGGCAGCCAGATTTCCAACGTGCGCGACATCGCCGCCGGCATGCGCGAGGCGACGCGTTACTTCGTCGAGCTGTCGCGGCTCGGCGCCAACATCACCCATGTCGATGTCGGCGGCGGCCTCGGCGTCGATTACGAAGGCACCCGCAGCCGCAGCTATAACTCGGTCAACTACGGCATCCACCATTACGCGTCGAGCATCGTCCAGCCGCTGGCCGAGGCCTGCCAGGCCGAAGGGCTCACGCCGCCGCGCATCGTCACCGAATGTGGCCGCGCGATGACCGCGCACCACGCGGTGCTGGTGGCCAACGTCTCCGAAGTCGAACAAGCACCCGAAGGTCGCGTACCGGAACCGCACGACGATGAATCGCAGCCGGTACGCCGCCTGCGCGAACTGCATGAGGAAATGGCCGGGCGTCCCGCGGTGGAAGTCTTCCACGAGGCGTCGCAGGCGCATGCCGAAGGCTTGTCGCTGTACACGCTCGGCCAGATCGACCTGATCCAGCGCGCGCGCATCGATGATTTGTTCTACGCCATCGCCCACGCGGTGAAGGCGCGCCTGACTTATGACGAAAAAAGTCACCGCGATTTGCTGGACGAACTCAGCGAGCGGCTGGTCGACAAGTATTTCGTCAACTTCAGCGTGTTCGAATCGATGCCGGACGTCTGGGCGATCGACCAGGTGTTCCCGATCACCCCGATCGAGCGGCTGGACGAAGAGCCGACGCGGCGCGGGATCATTGCCGACCTGACCTGCGACTCCGACGGCAAGATCGACACCTACGTCGAGAACGAGGACCTCGATTCCTCGCTGCCGCTGCACGAACTGCGCAAGGGCGAGAGCTACCGGCTCGGCTTCTTCCTGGTCGGCGCGTACCAGGAAATCCTCGGCGACATCCACAACCTGTTCGGCGACACCGACGCGATCGAAGTGCGCTGCGAGGGCGACGGTCATCGCATCGTCCAGCAGCGTCGCGGCGACACCACCGACGTGATGCTGGATTACGTGGGCTACAAGCTGCAGGACCTGCGCGACGCGTACAACGGCAAGGTCGACGCCGCCAACCTGCCCGCCGCCGAAAGCGAGATGCTAAAGGCCGCGCTGGAAGCCGGCCTGACCGCGTACACCTACCTCGACGACACCCCGCAGTGAACGACGCGCATGCAGCGCCGGCCCGCTTGCCGGGGCTGGACCTGCTGCGCGCGATCGCGGTGCTGTGGACGATGCAGTTCCACGGCTTCATCGTCGGTGGGTTGGGCGCGGATTGGCGCTGGCTGGAGCGCTACGGCTGGATGGGCGTCGACCTGTTCTTCGTGCTCAGCGGGTTCCTGATCGGCGGTCAGTTGCTGCGGCCACTGGCGCGCGGCGAGTCACCATCGCTGCGCGCGTTCTACGTCAAGCGCGTGTTCCGCATCCTGCCCGCGTTCTGGGTGGTGCTGGCGGTCTACCTGCTGTGGCCAGGCTTTCGCGAGGCGCCCGGCATGGAGCCATGGTGGAAGTTCGCGCTCTTCTTCGTGAACCTCGACATCGACTACGCGACGAATGCGGCGTTCTCGCATGCGTGGTCGCTGTGCGTGGAGGAGCATTTCTACCTGCTGTTCCCGGCGCTCGCGCTGCTGCTGGCGCGCAAACCGTCGGCGATGAAATTCTGGGCGGTGTGCATCGCCATCCTGCTCGGCGGCATCGCGTTGCGCACCGGCGTCTGGCTGCACTTCGACGCGCTGCAACCGCAGCGCGCGTGGTTCGTCGAGGACATCTACTACCCGACGTGGAACCGCCTCGACGGCCTGCTGATGGGGGTGATGCTGGCGACATGGCAGGCGTATCGCCCCGACGCGTGGGCGCGGATGGCGAAGCACGCGAATGTCGCCGCCTTGCTCGGCGTGGCGGTGCTCGCGTTGGCGTTCTGGCTATTCCGCGAGCGCACCGGCCTGCTCGGCAACAGCGTCGGCTGGCCGGTGCTTTCATTCGCGCTGGCATTGCTGGTGTTCGCCGGCGCGCAACCGCATGGCCTGCTCGGCAGGCGCGCGCTACCGGGTGCGGCATGGTTCGCGGCGATCTCGTTCAGCCTGTACCTGGTGCACAAGCCGATGTACGGCGTGGTGCAGTCGCAGTGGGGAGACTGGCTGGAAGGCCGCGGCATCGTGGCGTATGCGGCGTACGGCGCTGCCTCGCTGCTGGCGGCGGCGCTGCTGTATTACGCGGTGGAGCGGCCGGGCCTGCGCTTGCGGACGCGGGTGCTGTCGCGCGGTTGAGGCCCGCAGTCAGGCACCCGAGAGTGCTGCTTCGACGATGGGTTTTGCCCAGTCCGGGATTTGCCGCAGGGCCTGCACGTCGCGCGGGCAGGTGATTCGTTCGTGATCGAGCTGCAACAGCAGGCGCGGATTCGGCATGGGCTGGCCGGGAATGGCGTCGATGCTGTTGTCGTACACCTGCAAGCGTGCGAGCTGCGGCAGCAGGGCGATCAGGTTGATGATGGCGGTGACGTAGCGCTCGCGGATTTTCGCTGGGGGAATGTCGTGGCCGCCACGAGCCACGCGCTGCTGCACGCGGGCAATGTGATGCTCCGGCGAATCCAGTCCGCAAAACCACATCAGCACGTCGTGGGTCGCGGATGCCTCGCGCAGTCTTGCCGGAATGGAATTGCCGCCCAGCGTGGTTTCGAACGCATGGGGGCGCCTTTCCCTGATGGCAGTTTCAAGCCGGCGCATCCCCTCTTGCCATGCTTCGGCGTTGGCTTCCATGGGTGAACAGCCGGAAGCGGCAACCAGGTCGCGCGCATAGTCATCGGGGTTGAACCACGTCCTGCCTGCGCGGCGCAGGGGATCGCCGCCCACGGAACTCTTGCCGGCCCCGTTGACGCCGGCCAATACGAACATCCTTGGCTTGGGCACGGCTCAGAACTCGGTTCCGGTGAAAATCTTTCCGTTCAAGTCCAGCGGTTTGTCGAACAAACCGTCGAGTACATCGCCTGCGCCCGGTGCATCGAGCCATTGCAGGCGCTCGTCGTACTTGCGGCGCAGCGCGTCGAGCGCGGCCTCGTCGCGGGCGGCGGCATCACGCAGCAGATTCATGATCGCGGTGTATTCCTCCACCGGCAGGATCACCGCTTCCGGCGTCTCGTGATTGGTGATCAGGACCTGACCGTTCTTGGCCATGGCCTTCATCACTCCGCGCCAGCCCAGCTTCTTCACGTCGGAGGCCGGCGTGCGCGGCAGGCTTTCCAGTGACTTGAGGGCGAGAGCGGGCGTCATGGGGGGGCTCCAATTTGGATAAATTGGACTTTATACCCATTTCGTCCGTTTTCGCCTGAATGCGTTCGCAGCAGGCTCAATCGCCCGGCAATGTCGCTTGCGGCGCGTTTGGCTGCACTGGCGGCGTGCGCCACGGCGCGACGACGAGCACCACACCGGCCAGCACCAACAGCGCGCCGACGATGCGCACCGCGTCGACTGGCTTGGGCGCTTGCAGGATCCCGAACTGGTCCAGCAGCAACGACGCGGTGACCTGGCCGAGCACTGCCAGGCAGATCATCCCGGCCGCGCCGATGCGCGGCACCAGCAGGGTGAAACAGGCGACGTAGATCGCGCCGAATACGCCGCCGGCCCAGACCCACGCCGGCAGCTTCATGCTGCCTTGCAGGAGGATCGGCGTGCGCGTGGCGAGCAGGTACGCGCCGAGCATCGCGGTGCCGACCAGGAACGACACGAACGCCGCAACGATCGGTCCGCCGATGTGCGTGCCCAGGCGCGCGTTGATCAGGCCCTGCAGCGGCAGCACGGCACCGATCAGCACCGCCACCACCATCGCGGCGAAGACGTTCACGGCTGCCCTTCGCGATGGACCTGGAAGCCGGCCACCGACTGCGAGGTCGGCATGATCTCGAGCCGGTTGATGTTGAGGTGCTGCGGCAGCGTGGCGACCCAGAAAATCGACTCGGCGATGTCCTCGGCGGTCATCGGGTTGGCGCCGGTGTACAGCGTGTCCGACGCCGCCTGATCGCCATGGGTGCGGACCACGGTGAATTCTGTTTCTGCCATGCCGGGTTCGATCGTGGTCACCCGCACGCCGGTGCCGTGCAGGTCGGAGCGCAGGCCCAACGAAAAGTGGCTGACGAAGGCCTTGCTGCCGCCATAGGTGTTGCCGCCGGGATACGGATACACGCCGGCCACCGAACTGATGTTGATGATCGCGCCCTTGCGCGCGACCAGTTGCGGCAGCAGCGCGTGGGTCAGCGTCACCAGCGCGGTGATGTTGGTGTCGATCATGGTCTTCCAATCGGACAGCAGCGCGGCCTGCGCAGGCTTGGTGCCCTGGGCCAGGCCGGCGTTGTTGACCAGCAGGTCGATGCCGCGGAAGCGCTCCGGCAAGGCATCCAGCGCGGCGCGCATCGCCACTTCGTCGCGGATGTCGAAGCAGGCCGCGTGCACGGCGTCGCCGAGTTCGGCGCGCAGTGCGTCGAGGCGATCGGCGCGGCGGCCGGTGGCGACGACCTGCCAGCCGGCGTCGACGAAGCGGCGCGCGGCGGCGCGTCCGAAGCCGGCGGTGGCACCGGTGATGAGGGCGGTGCGTGGGGAGTGTGCTGTCATGCCGCCGATTCTAAGGCGGCAGGTGCACTCAGGGCTTCTTCGCGGGCTTGCGCGGCGTGGTCGCCGGTCTTTTCGCCTGCTTGTCGTCGGCTTTGATGGCGGGCGTCTTGCGCGCGCGTCCGGTGGTCGACTTGCCGGCGGTCTTCGCCTTGGCCGCACGGGTCTTCTGCAGCATGTCCTCGGCCAGCAGCACGTCTTCGGACAGGATGCCGGCCGCCTTGGCCACCGCGATCCGCGCCTGCGCCTTGTTCTCGTCGGGATTGGCCAGCAGCAGTTCGCGGATCGCATCGCGCAGGGCGGCTTCGGCGTTGCGCTTCAGGGTGGCTTTCTCGCCGCGCTGGAGCAAGGCCATCAGCGCATCGACGACGGGTTTGATCAGGGCGGTTTCGATGGCCATGGCATGCGTCCTTTCGGTCAGGCACCTTGCGGCCGGAGTGTCTCAGGGATCGCGATGCTGCGCGAACAGCCAGTCGCGCCATGCGTCGCCGGGCACGAGATCGCCCGGTGGCATGTGCGCGAGGCCGACATGGGTGCGCATGCGCACTTGCCTGCCGCCGGCAGCGCGAATGGCGGCGACCATCTCGCGATCCGCGTCGATGGGATTTTCGGTGTCGGCATCGCCATGCAGGACGAGTATCGGAATGTGCTTCAGTTCCTTCGCCCGGTCGCGGTCGGGTGCGATGCCGCTGATCGGCATCGCGGCGGCGAACAGCTTCGGCCTCGCCAGCAGCGACAGCCACGTGGCCGATCCGCCCATCGAGAAGCCGCTGGCATAGATGCGCGCGGGATCCACCGGTTGCTTGGCGACGATCGCATCGACCAGTTCAAGCGCCGCCGACAACGCGGGTGTGGCGTTGGCGACGCGCGGCGTCGACGGATCGTCGTAGTTCGCGCTGCGGACCGGGAACTGCGGGACCAGCACGAAGGCGGGATGCCGGGCGCGGATTGCGGGAATCGCCCAGGCGCGCGCAGCGAAATCGCGCTCGACCTGTGCGCGGTTGTCGCTGCCGATGGCACCGGATCCGTGGAATTGCACCACCACTGGATAGCGGCGGCCGGGTTCGATCCTCGCGGGCGCAAGCAGGCGATAGGGCAGTGTGGTGCCGTCGCTCGCGGTGAAGGTGCCTGCCTCGAAATCATCCGCGGAAATTCCCGCCGCCAGGCTGCGATCCAGCGGCGGTGTGCCGCGCACGAGGGTCTCGCCGGTCATGCCGACGCAGCCCGCCAGCAGCGCAACGCAGGCGAGCACGACGAGCCGCATCAGTTGGTCTTGACCGCCATCGCCGGCAAGCCGCCACCGGACAGCCTGGCCTTGGCGTCGGCCAGTTCCGACGCGCTGCCGTACGGACCCATGCGCACGCGATAGACGGTCTTGCCGCCGATCTGCGCCGATTCCACGCGGGCGTTCAGCCCGAGCATCGCGATCTTCGCCTTGACAGTCTCCGCATCACCGGAGGCACCGAACGCGCCGGCCTGCAGCAGGTAGCGGGTGTCGTCGCTTCCGGTCGCGGGCGTGATCGATGCATTCGTCGCAACTTCCGTGGTCGGGGACGTGGTCGATGTTGCGGCGGGCGTTTCGGCGATGGGTGCGGGCAGGCTGCCATCGGCCGTGGTGGTGGTCGTGGTCGTGTCGGGTTGCTGCACGGCCTTGGCCTGCGCTTCGGCTTCCGCCTTGGCGCTGGCGGCCAGCTCGGCATCGCTCATCTGCACGCCTTCGCCGGGCAGCAATGTGTAGAAGTCGTACTGGGTCTGCTTCGGCTTGTCGGCCTCGGGCTTGGCGGCATCGATCGCAGTGTCCGGGGCGATCGCTTCGCCGTCTTCGTTGGTCGCTGCCGGCTGCGCATCGGGATTGGGTTTCGGGCGGAAGAAGCCGTCGGTGCCACCTTCGGATTTCAGCAGGCGTGGTGCGGCCAGCACAATCGCCAGCGTGATCAGCACGCCGATCACCAGCCAGGCCCAGCCGGGCAATCCGTTGGAACCGTTGCGTCGCGCCTGCGACTTGCCGCGTCGTGCTGCCATTTACCCGATCCTCATTTACATCTTCTCCGGGGCGCTGACGCCGAGCAGATCCAGGCCGTTGGCCAGCACCTGCCGTGTCGCCAGGGCCAATGCCAGCCGCGCGTCGCGCAGCGCAGCGCCTTCGACCAAGACCGGGCTGGCGTGATACCAGCCGTGGAAGGCATTGGCCAGTTCGCGCAGGTATTGCGCGATGAGGTGCGGCTCCAGCGTGGTGCCGGCGGTCTCGACCACTTCCGGGAAGCGCGACAGTTCGCGCATCAGGTCCTGCGCCGGCGCGTCGTCGAGCAGGTGCAGCGACGCGTGTCCGTTCGCCGCATCGTAGTTGTAGCCCTTCTCGCCGGCCTGGCGCAGCAGGCTGCACACGCGGGCATGCGCGTACTGCACGTAATAGACCGGGTTGTCGTTCGATTGCGAACGCGCGAGGTCGATGTCGAAGGTGAGCTGCGAATCCGGCTTGCGCGCGACCAGGAACCAGCGCACGGCATCCGCGCTGGTTTCCTCGATCAGGTCGCGCAGGGTCAGGTAGCTGCCGGCGCGCTTGGAGAGCTTCACTTCTTCGCCGCCGCGCATCACCGTGACCATCTGGTGCAGCACGTAGTCCGGATAGCCCGCCGGGATGCCGCAATCCAGCGCCTGCAGGCCGGCCTTCACGCGAGCGAGCGAGCCATGATGGTCTGCACCGAGTTCGGTGACCGCGCGCGCGTAGCCGCGCTGCCACTTGCTGAGGTGGTAGGCCACGTCCGGCACGAAGTACGTGTAGGTGCCGTCGGACTTGCGCATCACGCGGTCCTTGTCGTCGCCGAAGTCGGTGGTGCGCAGCCACAGCGCGCCGCCTTCCTCGTAGGTGTGGCCGTGCGCGATCAGCTCGCGCACGGTCTCCTCGACCTTGCCGTCGGCGTACAGCGACGATTCCAGGAAATAGCGGTCGAACGACACGCCGAACGCGGCGAGGTCGGCGTTCTGCTCGCGGCGCAGCCAGGCGACGGCGAACTTGCGGATGGCGTCGATGTCGCTCGCGTCGTCCTTGCCGGTGACGATGTGGCCGTCGACCTCGACGCTGTCGCCGCGGAGGTAAGCGTCAGCGACATCGCCGATGTAGTCGCCGTTGTAGGCATCGGCAGGCCAGGCCTCGTCGCCCGGCTTCAGGCCCTGCGCACGCGCCTGCGTCGAGCGCGCGAGGTTCTCGATCTGCACGCCGGCATCGTTGTAGTAGAACTCGCGCTTCACGTTCCAGCCGCTGGCGGCCATCACCCGCGCGATGCAGTCGCCGATCACCCCGGCGCGACCGTGGCCGACATGCAGCGGGCCGGTCGGATTGGCCGAGACGTACTCGACGCCCACGGTCTTGCCTGCGCCGCTGCTGTTGCGGCCGAATTCGCTGCCGGTGACGAGGATTTCGCGCACCTGGTCTTGCCAGGCGGCGGGCGTCAGGTGGAAATTGATGAAGCCCGGGCCGGCGAGCTCGATCTTCGCCACCGCATCCGAGGCCGGCAGCACATCGACCAGCTGCTGTGCCAGCGCACGCGGATTGGTCTTGGCCCCGCTCTTGCCAAGCTCACGGGCCAGCAGCATCGCCGCATTGGTCGAGAAATCGCCATGCGCACGCTCCTTCGGTCGCTCGATCACGAACTCGGGCGAGGCAAGGTCGGCGGGCAGGGTGCCGACGGCACGCAGGGCGGTCAGGCCCTGTTCGATGAGGGCGCGGAGCTGGGTTTTCACGAAGGATCAGGCAGCCGTTTCAATGGCTGCGCATTGTACGCGAGCGCTCCATGAACCCTTGGCTGCACGGAATCCGGGCGGCGGGGCTATCGAAAGTCGCTCCCCGATACTCGCTTGGTTGCGACAGCCCCGACCCGCCGCCCGGATCTGCCAGTGGCCGGTATCACACCAGCCCCCGCGCCGCCATCGACAGCGGTGGGCCGTCGCCGATGACGAAGTGATCGAGCAGGCGGATGTCGACCAGCCCCAGCGCCTGCTTGATGCGCGCAGTGACCGCCCGATCTGCGGCACTCGGTTCAGGATTCCCGCTGGGATGGTTGTGGCCGATGATCACCGCCGCCGCGCCGCGTGCCAGCGCGCGTTCGACCAGCGCGCGCGGATGGACTTCGGCGCCGTCGATGCTGCCGCGGAACAGCTCCTCGAAACCGAGGGCGCGATGGCGGGTGTCGAGGAACAGCGCGGCGAAGACCTCGTGGGCCAGCCCGCGCAGGCGCTGGGCGAAATAGCGACCGGCTGCGCCCGGATCGCCCAGCATTTCGCCGCGCTCCAGTTGCGCGGCGAGGTGTCGGTGCCCCAGTTCCAGCGCAGCGGCGAGTGAACAGGCACGCGCCGGGCCGATCCCGCGCAGCCGGGTCAGCGCCTTCGGCTCGCGGTCGAGCAACGGGCGCAGGCCGCCTTCCGCGGCGAGCAGGTCGCGCGCGCCTGCCACCGCATCGCGACCGGCGGTGCCGGAGCCGAGGAAGATCGCCAGCAATTCGGCGTCGGAGAGGCTGCCGGCACCGTGGGCCAGCAGTCTTTCGCGGGGGCGCTCGCCTTCGGGCCAGTCACGGATATGCATGCGGCCAGCGTGCAGCGCGGCATGGCGACGCGGCATCGGTGCGGCATCGACCATCGGGTAAGCTGGTTGCCCGTCACGTGGTCAGGAAACCGGCCGGATGCAGGCTCCGCCTTCCACAAACGCTGCGCGTCGCGTGCTGCTCTGCGTCTGCGGTGGCATCGCCGCCTACAAGTCCGCCGAGCTGCTGCGCCGGTTGCGCGATGCCGGTGCCGAGGTGCAGGTGGCGATGACCGACAATGCACAGCGCTTCGTCACCGCGCAGACCTTCCAGGCCTTGTCGCATCGGCCGGTGCGCACGAGCTTGTGGGACGAAAGCGCCGAGGCTGCGATGGGGCATCTGGAACTGGCCGGTTGGGCACAGCAGGTGATCGTGGCACCGGCCACCGCCAACACCATCGCCAAGCTCGCCCACGGCATGGCCGACGATTTGGTCAGCACGCTGTGCCTGGCCACCGAAGCGCCACTGGCGATAGCCCCGGCGATGAACCACCGGATGTGGCGGCATCCCGCGACCGAGGCGAACGTGGCCACCCTGCATGCGCGTGGCGTGTTGGTGATCGGCCCGGACGACGGCCCGTTGGCCGAAGGCGAATCCGGCCCGGGCCGGATGGCCGAACCCGCGGCGATCGTCGCGGCACTCGGAGCCATGCGATGAGCGCGTCGCTGGCGGGTGTGCGCTTGCTGGTCAGCGCCGGCCCGACCTATGAAGACATCGATCCGGTGCGATTCCTGGGCAATCGCAGCAGCGGCAAGATGGGCTTCGCGATTGCCGCGGTGGCGGCCGAACTTGGTGCGGAGGTCGTGTTGGTGGCCGGCCCCGTGCACATGGCCACGCCGGCCGCGGTGATGCGCATCGATGTGCGCAGTGCCGCGCAGATGCACGACGCGGTGATCGGCGCGCTGCCCTGCGACGTCTACATCGGCGCGGCTGCGGTAGCCGATTTCACCCCGCGGGCGGCATCGGCGAACAAGCTGAAGAAGCAGCCTGGCCAGGACACGCTGCTGCTGGAACTGGTGAAGACCCGCGACATCCTGGCCGAGGTCGCCGCGCACGCCGCGCGCCCGCGACTGGTGGTCGGCTTCGCCGCCGAGACCGACAACGTCGCCGGCTATGCGCGCGGCAAGCTGGAACGCAAGGGCGTGGACCTGATCTGCGCGAACCGGGTCGGCGTGGCCGGCGGCGGCTTCGAGAGCGACGACAACGCGCTGCTGGTGATCGACCGCGACGGCGAACGCGCGCTGGGCCCGGCTTCCAAGACTGCGCTGGCCGGTGAACTGCTCGACATCGTGGCCGGTCGCCTGTCGGCACGGAGCGCAGGCTGATGGCGCAGGCCCTGCAGGTGAAGTTGCTGGACCCGCGTTTCGGCGGCGAATGGCCGCTGCCGGCCTACGCGACCGAGCACAGCGCGGGGCTGGATCTGCGTGCGGCAATCGATGCGCCGTTGTTGTTGGCGCCGGGCGAGACGGCACTGATTCCGTCCGGACTGGCCATCCACATCGGCGACCCGGGCCTGTGCGCCGTGATCCTGCCGCGCTCCGGGCTGGGCCACAAACATGGCATCGTGCTGGGCAATGGCACCGGGTTGATCGATGCCGACTACCAGGGGCCGCTGATGATCAGCACCTGGAACCGTGGCGATGCGGGGTACACGATCTCCCCCGGCGATCGCATCGCCCAGCTGGTCCTGTTGCCGATCGTGCGCGCGGCGCTGCAGGTGGTGGATACTTTCGAGGAGAGCGCGCGCGGCCAGGGCGGATTCGGCCACACCGGCGTGCGTTGACGGGGGATGACGATGGGTGTGTTCGGAATCGGCGGTCGTGGCAAGGACGACGGCGAAGAAAAGAGCAGGCTGAAGCTGGATCCGGCGCAGGCGGCGAAGACGCTGCCGCTGCTGGTCGTCCTGCTGGCGGCGCTGGGCATCTGGTGCCTGGTCAGCGGTGCCCTGCATATTCGTGACGACGCCCGCCATGCAGGTCTGCAGGTGGCCCGCGACGATGCGGTGATGGCGGCGCGGCGCACCCTCAACGACGAACGCGGGCGGCTGGTGCAGCGGCTGGCGGCCGACGGGGTCAAGGCCGCGCTGGCGACCGGCGACAGTGTCGCGGCTCTGCGCCTGCTGCGCCAGGGCTGGCCGGAACTGCAACGCGCCGAACTGTGGCCGGCCGATCTGACCCAGGCGTACGCTGGCCTGCCGCGCACCGGGTTCGGCGCGCTGGCGACCTGCGAAGCCGCTCTGGCCGAAGGCAAGCCGGTGGCGCGGGTGGTGAAATCCGCCGGGGTCCAGCGCCTGGCGTTGGCAGCGCCGGTGGCCGGCGGGCGCGGCCCGATGATCGTCTACGTGGAACTGCCGCTGGAGAAGCTGACCAACGGCGTCAAGGCTCCCACGGTGCCGTCCAACACCTATCTCGCCCTGCGCCAAGGCAGTCGCAACGTGCTGGAGCGCGGCGACCTGAGCCTGGGTAATGCCGCTGAAGCACTGGCCGCCAAGGTGCCGGACAGCGACCTGCGCATTGCCGCATCGGCACCCGCCGCCGCGGCTACCCCGTTCGAACTGGGTGGCATGCCGGCGGTGGGGCTGGGCGCGATCCTGGTGCTGTTGTCGGCATGGTTGTGGGTGATCGTGCGCCCGCGCCTGCTGGGCCTGCGCGTCAGCGACGCCGCGGATGCCGAACCGACGCTGGCCGACATCCAGCGCGACCAGCCCGCCCCCGAGCCGGTAGTGCGCGAGAAAGTGTCCGCAGACAGCAAGGCCGATGCCGTGCCGGTGGCGATCGACCGCAGCATCTTCCGCGCGTACGACATCCGCGGCGTGATGGGCAAAACCCTGGATGCCAGCGTGGCCGAGCTGATCGGCCAGGCGGTTGGTTCGCTGATGTTCGACCAAGGCCTGGATGAGATCGTGATCGGTCGCGATGGTCGCCTTTCCGGCCCGGAACTGGCCGAAGGTCTGATCGCGGGTCTGCGCAAGGCCGGCCGCAACGTCATCGACCTGGGCATGGTGCCGACACCGGTGGTGTACTTCGGCTGCTATCACTTGCGCACCGGTTGCGGGGTGTCGATCACCGGCAGCCACAATCCGCCCGACTACAACGGCTTCAAGATCGTGGTCGGCGGCGAGACCCTCTCCGGCGACGCCATCCTCGACCTGCACGCGCGCATCGCCGAGGACCGCCTGCTGGAGACCAAGGTGCCGGGTTCGCTCAGCGAGCGCGACATCGGCGAGGACTACGTGCACCGGATCGCCGGCGACATCCAGGTCGGCCAGCGTCTGAAGGTGGTGGTCGATGCCGGCAACGGCGTGGCCGGGGTGCTCGGTCCGCGCGTGCTGGAAGCGATCGGTGCCGATGTCACCCCGCTGTTCTGCGACATCGACGGCACCTTCCCCAACCACCATCCGGACCCCAGCGAGCTGCACAACCTGGAAGCGCTGGTGCAGATGGTCCAGCGCCTGGACGCCGACCTCGGCATCGCCTTCGACGGCGACGGCGACCGCCTGGGCGTGGTCACCAGGTCCGGCAAGTACATCTTCCCAGATCGCCTGCTGATGCTGTTCGCGGCCGACGTGCTGGAGCGCAACCCGGGCGCGGTGATCGTGTACGACGTGAAGTGCACCGGCCGCCTGCCCACGCATATCCTGCGCCACGGCGGCAGCCCGCTGATGTGGAAGACCGGGCATTCGCTGATCAAGGCGAAGATGCGCGAAACCGAGGCCGAACTGGCCGGCGAGATGAGCGGTCACTTCTTCTTCGCGGAGCGCTGGTTCGGTTTCGACGACGGCATCTATGCTGCCGCGCGCCTGCTGGAAATCCTGGACGGCAGCGGGATGACGCCGGAAGAACTCTTCGCCACGTTGCCCGATGGTATTTCCACCCCGGAGATCAAGATCGATGCCCCGGACGGCGGCGACCCGCATGCCTTCGTCGACCGATTCAAGCTTGTGGCGAAGTTCGAGGGTGCGCGGCTGTCGACCATGGACGGCCTGCGCGTGGACTGGCCGGATGGTTGGGGCTTGGTGCGTGCGTCCAACACCACGCCGGTGCTGGTCATGCGCTTCGACGCGGACACCAACGCGGCGATGGCGCGCATCCAGCAGGTCTTCCGCGAGCAGCTGCACCTGGTGCAGCCGGACCTCAAGCTGCCGTTCTGAGCGGCAGCAGCGGTCTCAGCCCGCTGCAGGCGCGGCGGGTGCGGTCGCCGCGGGGGCTTCGTCGCGCTTCAACTCGCGGTAGCGGCGCAGCGAATCCTGCAGGTCGTCTTCGAGCATGCCGCGATCCTGCTGCTGGGTAATCAGGATCTGCTGCTGACGCAGCAGTTCGCCGTGTTGTTCGCGAATCGAAGTCGTCAGGCCTTTGGTGACCGGCCCGGCCAGTTCCTGGTCGCCGGCCTGGCGCAGCAGCGCCAACAGGCTCAGACGCAGGTTGGACAAGCCGAGCTTGCTGGCCTTGAGGGTTTCATCGAGTAGCGCAGTGCGTTCGCCATAGGCGCGGCGCAGGTCGGCCTCGGTCATGTACGACTCGACCATCGCCAGATCGCGGCGCTGCTGCAATGCCAGCGCCTCGGCTTGCTTGCGGGCCAGTTCGGCGGCCTGATCCGCGGCGCTGCGTTCGCTGCCGGTCAGCGCGCGATCCACGCGGCCAGTGGTCATGCCGCTGCGGGTGCTGATTTCGGTGCGCGCGCTGTTGGCGGCAGAGGCCGGCAGCGCGTCGCCGCAGACCTTGCGGCCGCCTTCGTTCCAGCAGTAGATCTTCTTTTCTGTGGATGGCTTGGTCTGCGCGAATGCGATGCTCGTGCCCAGCACGGTCATGGTCAGCGCAGCGGTCGCAATGTGGCGGAAATGCGTCATGACAGCCCCCTGTGGCAGTCCTGAAGCGTGGCGGGTCATGCGATGCCGTAGCGCGCGCGGTAGGCGAGCAGGGCATCGCGTTGGCGTACAAGGTCGGCGCTTTCGCCGGCGAATTCAAGCAGGTCGGCCAGGCCGGCCACGGCGACCACCGGGATCCCGTGCTCCACCGCGACCGCCTGCGCCGCGGATTGCGCCACGTCTTCACGCACGCGCTCCTGGCGATCCAGCGCGATGACGATACCGGCCGCGATCCCGCCCGCCACCGCGATGGTGTCCAGCGCCTCGCGGATCGCGGTACCGGCGGTGATCACGTCATCGACGATCAGCACCTTGCGGCCGGCCAGCGGTGCGCCGATCAGGGTGCCGCCCTCGCCATGCGCCTTGGCTTCCTTGCGGTTGAACGCCAGCGGCAGGTCGCGGCCACGGCGGGCGTATTCGCAGGCCAGCGCGGTGGCCAGCGGGATGCCCTTGTAGGCGGGGCCGAACAGCAGGTCGAAGCCCAGCCCGGCATCGTCCACGGCATCGGCATAGCAGCCGGCCAGTTCCGCAAGCGATGCGCCGGAATCGAAACGCCCGGCATTGAAGAAATACGGACTGGTGCGCCCCGACTTCAGGGTGAACTCGCCGAAACGCAGCGCGTCGGCGCGCAACGCGAGGTGCAGGAAGCGGGTGCGGTGGTCGTTCTGTGCAGGATCCATGCACCGATTCTCCCATGCGTGCGGCGTGCCGTCGCGGGGGCTTGCGCGGCACGGCGCATCGGCTACCCTCGGCCATCGCTCACGCCGGACCGCCGCATGCGCATCCTCAGTTTCAATGCCAACGGCCTGCGCTCGGCGGCCAGCAAGGGCTTCTTCGACTGGTTCGTCGCGCAGGACATCGATGTGCTCTGCCTGCAGGAAACCAAGGCGCAGGAGCACCAGCTGTCCGATGCCGTGTTCCGGCCGGCCGGCTACAAGGCGTGGTTCAAGGACGCATCGACCAAGAAGGGCTACAGCGGCGTGGCCATCTACAGCCGGCGCGAACCGGACGAGGTGCGCACATCACTGGGCTGGGCGCCGTTCGATGACGAAGGCCGCTACATCGAGGCGCGCTTCGACAACCTCAGCGTGGTCTCGTTCTATATCCCGTCGGGCAGTTCCGGCGAGTTGCGTCAGGGCTTCAAGGAAGAGGTCATGGCCTGGCTGAAGCCGATCATGGATCAGTGGCTCGCCAGCGGCCGCGATTACGTGCTGTGCGGGGACTGGAACATCGTCCGCGCGCGCAATGACATCAAGAACTGGACCGGCAACCAGAAGAATTCCGGCTGCCTGCCGCATGAACGCGCGTGGCTCAGTGGGCTGATCGCCGACGATTGCCATGACGGCCTGATTGCCCGCCCCGAACACGGCTGGAAGGACGCCTTCCGCGTCGCCAAGCCGGACGCCGTCGAGTATTCGTGGTGGTCGCAGCGTGGCGCGGCGCGCGCCAACAACGTCGGCTGGCGGATCGACTACCAGATCGCCACGCCCGGGATCGCGGCCAAGGTGATCGCCGCCGAGATCTTCCCTGAACCGAGGTTCTCCGACCACGCGCCCTGCCTGGTGGAGTACGCCGGGTGACCGCCAGCGCCACGCCGCGCAAGACCACCGCCGGCGACGTCCTTCGCGCACTGCGCCGGCCCAAGGTGCTGGCGATGTTGCTGCTCGGCTTCTCGTCCGGGCTGCCGCTGTACCTGGTCGGCAACACCATGGGCTACTGGATGCGCGAGGGCGGCAGCGAGCTCTCCGCGATCGGCTTCCTGTCGTGGGTCGGGCTGGCCTACACGCTGAAGTTCCTGTGGGCACCGATCATCGACAAGACCGATGTGCCGGTGCTGGGCAGGCTCGGTCGTCGCCGCGGCTGGATGTTGCTGTCGCAGTTCATCGTCGCGGCCGGCCTGGCCGGCATGGCCATCGTGCAACCGGAGGGCGGCCTGATGGTGTTCGGGGCGCTGGCGCTGATGGCCGCGTTCGCCTCGGCGACGCAGGACATCGTGATCGATGCCTGGCGCATCGAGATCGCCGACAACACCGAAGAACAGAGCCTGCTGACCTCGGGTACCCAGATCGGTTATCGCGGCGCGCTGCTGGTGACGGATGCGTTGATCCTCATTCTGGCCACCTATATCGGTTGGGCGCCGTCGTACTGGGTAATGGCGGCGCTGATGGGCGTGGGTGTTCTGGCCGCGCTGTTCCTGGCCAAGGAACCGAACACGGTCCGCTTGCCCGAGCCGGTCATCAACGTCAACAAGCAATCGGGCGTGTCCGACGCGATGGTCGTGCGCTGGCTCGCCGCGCTAGCGATCGGCTTGTATGGGCTGGCCTGGCTGGTCATGGCGCATGCCGTCTGGGACATGGGCTGGACTGTAGACGACCTTGCATTCCTGGCCGGCGTGCCGCTTGCGGTCTGGCTGCTGATCCGCAGGCCCCGCGGTACTTCGGCACCGATTCTGGAGGCAACCTGGTCGCGTCCGCTGGTCATGCCGTTGCTGCGGTTCTTCGACGCGATGGTGGGTCCACTGCTGGCGTTCGTCCGCACCCACGGCAAATGGGCGCTGCTGATGCTGGCGGCGATCAGTCTGTACCGGCTGCCGGATTTCGTGATGGGTCCGATGAACAACCCGTTCTACGCGGACATCGGGATCGGCAAGGAATTCGTCGGCGAGGTGCGTGCCTCGATCGGGTTGGTCGCCTCGGTGCTCGGCATCGCTGCGGCCGGGATCAGTGCGGTGCGCTTCGGCTTCGTGCCGACCCTGTTGGCCGGTGCGATCCTCGGGCCGGGCTCGAATGCGGCGTTCACCTGGGTGGCCTACGCGAATGGCGACCCGACCGTGTTCGCCGCGGCGATGTTCATCGACGGATTTTCCACCGGTTTCGCCGGCACCGCCCTGGTCGCCTACATGTCCAGCCTGACCAGCATCGGCTACACCGCCACCCAGTATGCCCTGCTGAGCTCGTTCTACGCGCTGCTCGGCAAGGTGTTGAAGGGCTTTTCGGGCGTCGCGGTTGAATATTTGCAGGCCAGCCACGGTGAGATTGGCGGCTATGCGCTGTTCTTCCTGGGCACGGCATTGACCGGCATTCCGGCGCTGCTGTTATGCCTGTTGCTGGCGCGACGGATCCGCGCACCCAACGACACCCCGCTTGCCGGGCGCGGCCCCACGGGTTAGAAAAGCGGTGCGTTCCCCCGCGCAAGCAAGGATTTCCCTGTCATGACCGATCTCACCGTGCACAACCTCCGCCCCAAGCTCGACGAACGGCTGCGTCGTCTCGCCGAGTTGCAGGGTCTTTCCCTCGATACCGTGGCCGCCGAAGCGCTGGCGATCGGTGTGGATGCGATCGAGGATCGGGTGCGCAAGCATTTGCTCAACACCCGCGAGCAGGTCGCGCTGTCGGAAGCGATCACCCAGATCGAGAAAGTGCCGGACTCGGCCTTTGGCATGATCGGCCGCGTCGTCCGGCGCGACTGAGTCAGGGCGGGTAGATTCCGCCCAGCACGCGCGGCCCGGCAGCCCCGGTCACTGCCGGCAGGTTGCCTGGCCGGTTCGCCAGGGTTTCCCTTGCCAGCCAGGCAAAGGCCATCGCTTCCACGCTGTCCGGATCCAACCCGTGCGCGGCGCTGGATTCAACGCGGAGGTCAGGCATCGCGTCGGCCAGCGCCGCCATCAGCACCCGGTTGTGCACGCCGCCACCGCAGGCGATCAGTCGTCGCGTGCCGGGTTGGCTGGCACGCAAGGCATCAGCGACGGTGCGGACGGTCAACGCCAGTAGCGTCGCCTGTACATCCGCCGCGGATTCATCGCCCGTCAGCTTCGAGGCGACCCAGTCGAGGTGGAACTGGTCGCGGCCGGTCGATTTCGGTGGCTGCAACGCGAACCACGGTTCGTCCAGCAGCCCGGCCAGCAACGCGGCGTCGACCTGTCCTGAAGCGGCGAACGTGCCGCCTGCATCGAAGCCGTGGCCGGTGTAGTGCAGGCACCACGCATCCATCAGGCCGTTCGCCGGGCCGGTGTCGAAGCCACGCACTGCACCTTGCGCGGGTAACAGGGTGAAATTGGCGATGCCGCCCAGGTTGAGCACGGCGCGATCCTCGCCGGCATCGTGCAAGGTCGCCGCGTGGAAGGCCGGCACCAGCGGCGCGCCATGCCCGCCAGCGGCCACGTCGCGACGACGGAAGTCGGCCACCACGGTCACCTTGCAGCGTTCGGCGATGCTGGACGGGTCGCCAAGCTGCAGGGTGTAGGGCACGTCGCCATGCGCGCGATGGCGCAGGGTCTGACCATGCGAGCCGATCGCCGCCAGTTCGCCACGGTCGATGCCGCTGTCGGCGATCGCCGCCTTCGCCGCATTCGCGAATGCGCGACCGATGCGCACGTCGAGCTCGCCGACCTCGTCCAGGGTGAGTTGCGCGGATTGCTGGCCCAGCGCCACCAGCCTCGCCCGCAGCGCGGGATCCCAGGCATAGGTGCGGCCGAACACCAGCTCGGGCCGCGCATGCGGGGTGTCGTCGGCGAAACGCACCAGCGCGGCATCGATGCCGTCGGCGCTGGTGCCGGAGATCAAGCCAAGGAAGAGTCGCGCTGGTTGCAGGTTGGGCATGTGCTGCAGTATCGCCGCACCGCGCAGCCGATCAACCTTTCTTACGAATGCCTGTGGGCTTCCGGGTGCTGGCGACGCGGCTGCCATCGTCGAGCTGGAAGACCACGTCCTCGACCTCGCGGATCTTGTCCAAGGCGCGGCTAGTCTCGCTCTTGAATGCGATCAGGGCAGCACCGCTGAGCGGTTGCGGTGGCGGCAGGGTCATCTTCAACGGATTCATGTGCACGCCGTTGACGCGGAATTCGTAGTGCAGGTGCGGACCGGTGGCCAGACCGGTGCTGCCGACGTAGCCGATCACCGTGCCCTGCGACACGCGCTGGCCCGGCTTGATCCCGGCGAAGCGCGACATGTGCCCGTACAGGGTAGTGCGGCCACCACCGTGATTGAGGATCACCGTGCGGCCGTAGCCGCCCTTCCAGCCCACCAGTTCCACGCGCGCGTCGCCGGCGGCCTGGATCGGGGTGCCGGTGCCGGCCGCGTAGTCCACGCCCTTGTGCATGCGGAAGCGCCCAAGTACCGGGTGTTTGCGACCGCCGAAGCCGGAGCTCAGGCGCGCGTACGGGATCGGCATGCGGATGAAAGCGCGCTTCAGCGAGCGCCCGTCCGGGGTGAAGTATTCCGGCTTGCCATTGCGCAGGTGGCGGAATGCGCTCTTGAGCTTGCCATCCATGGTGAACGTGGCCGCCAGCACCGGGCCGGTGCTCGCCAACTGGCCGTTCTTCCAGGTCTGATCCACCACCACGCTGAAGCGATCGTCTTCGTCCAGGTCGGAGTCGAAGTCGATGTCGTACTTGAACATCTCGTCGGTCAGCTGGTTCAGCTGCGAGCTGCCCAGGCCGAGCTTGCGTGCGGAGGCGAACAACGACTTGCCGACTTCGCCGCTCAACACCACCGTGCGGGTAGTGACTTCCTGTGGAATGGCGCGCTCGCGCAGGGCGTCGCCGTCGAATTCCAGCTCCACCGGCTCGTCGCCGATGCCCGGTGCCGCCTCGATGCGCATCGCCCGCACGCTGCCATCGCTGGGCAGGTTGAAGCTCAGCTCGGTGCCCGGGCGCAGCTTGCGCAGCGCGGGCTTGATCTTCGGATGCTGCATGACTTTTTCGAGCTGGCTGTAGGGAATGCCCAGCTCATCGAACACACCGCTCAGGGTCTGCCCGGGTTTCAGGCTGACGGATTGCCAGTGATCCTTGTCGGCGCGGGCGAGGCGCAGCTGCGGCAAGGCCAGCGACAGGGTGGTGCGCTGGGTATTCGGCGCGGCTTCCAGTGCGGTGGAGAAGCCCGGCACGATCGCTGCCAGCAAGGCACCGATGGTCGCGAAGAGGCTGGCATGCGCCCAGTGGCGGCGGGTCCAGCGGCCATTGAAAGGATGCGCGAGTGCGAGTGGCGAGGCACTTTGTGCGCCGTTGGCTTGCGCCCGCTGCAGATTCTCGCGACGCACTGCGTCGTGGTGCGAATCCGTCATATGGCTCTCCCCGCGTGTGACGAATGCGTCGACGCGGTACCATAATCATGCGAACAACATGCGTCAACTCGTTGAATCTCCGAATGTTTTTCGACCATTCGGTTTAACGTTACCTTAACCTCATTCCCCGAACGCGGTCACGAAACGACCGCCAGCGAGCCTTCCTGTGTCCGACCACCAGCATGCCCTCGACCTGATCGCCCGCTGCAGCGACGAAATCCTCAAGCGC